>JBOIAR010000009.1:0-151811 GCA_050739095.1 Steroidobacteraceae bacterium
CCTGGCGCGCCGCCTGCACCTCGGCGCGCTGGCGCGCGATGCGCAGGTTGAGATACTCCGGGTCTTCCCCGGCGGGGTCCTTGAGCCCCAGGTCATTGGCCGTCACCACGACCCCCTCGGCCATGATGAGCGCCCCCTTGAGCCGATTCTCGAGCTCGCGCACGTTGCCCGGCCAGGGGTAGGCCTGGATGGCGCGGATGGCATCGGGGGCGAGTCCCCGGATGGACTTGCCGAAGCGCTCGGACATCTGCTGCAGCAGCACTTGCGCAATGAGGAGGCTGTCCCCCTGCCGCTCGCGCAGCGCCGGCACGGCGATCGTGACCTCGCTGATGCGGTAGTAGAGATCCTCGCGAAAGCCGCCGTTGCCGAGGATCGCCTCAAGCTTGCGGTTGGTGGCGCAGATGAAGCGCAGATCGAGCGGAATGGGGGTGCGCCCGCCGATGCGCTCCACGGTGCGCTCCTGGAGCACGCGCAGTATCTTGGCCTGAAGGGATACCGGCATCTCGCCGATCTCATCGAGGAAGATCGTGCCGCCATCGGCCGCTTCCAGCTTCCCCGGCGTGCGCTTCGCCGCGCCGGTGAAGGCGCCCTTCTCGTAGCCAAAGAGCTCGCTCTCGAGGAGTGTGTCCGGAATGGCCGCGCAGTTGATGGCGACGAAGGGCTTATGGGCGCGGCTGGAGAGGCGGTGCACGGAGCGGGCGATCAGCTCCTTGCCGGTGCCGCTGTCGCCCAGGATGAGCACCGTGGCGAGGGTGGGCGCCACCTTCTCGACCGCGCGGCAGAGGCTTCGCATCGAATCGCTCGCGCCGATGATCCCCTCGAGCGCCATGGCGCCCGTGCGCTCGCGCAGCCGCCCGTTCTCCTCCTCGAGCTCGCGGATGCGAAACGCCCGCCGCACGACGAGGGAGAGCACCCCGGCATCGAGCGGCTTGTAATAGAAGTCCGCGGCCCCGAGGCCCACCGCGGCCACGGCGAGCTCGCGCGCATCGTGCTCGGTCATGGCGATGATCTTGGTATCGGGCGAGAGGTGCAGGATCTCGCGTAGGAGAGCCAGGCTCTGCGCCGCGACGGCCGGCTGGCGGGCGGCACCCAAGTCGAAGAGCACTACGTCCGGCTCCACGCGACGCACCAGCGCCAGCGCCTGCTCCGAGGTCTCCCCCGCGGTGACATCCAGGTCCGCGAACATCCGCTCGAGCTCCCGGCGCAACTCCCGGTCGTTCTCCAGGATGAGCAGCCTCCTGCGCCGAATCTCCGTGGTCATCGATACCTCCGTGCGAAGACGATCCCCGCGCGTCGCGCGCCTTTACAACGAAGTGTAAAGCCTGCGGGCGCTGCCGCTGTGTCACAAATCACATCTGGCGTCTCTCTAGGGCGACGCAGGTGTTCACGACGAGAGCCCGGTCCGCGTTACGCCCCGGGCGGCGGCACGGGCTTTTTCTTGAGAAAATCCCCGGCCGGGAGCGCCGCGACGTGAAAGTAGTTGCTCTCCGCCAGTGCCTCATAGAGCGGCGGGGTGAAGAAGGCCGAGACGCGCGAGGCGACGAGGGCGGTGGCCATCATCGGGATCACCATGCCGGTGCCGTTGGTCATCTCCATGACAATGACAAAGGAGGTGAGCGGCGACTGCGTGACCGCGGCGAGATAGCCTGTCATGCAGAGCGCAATGATGGCCGCCATCGGCGCCCAGGTGAAAGCGGCGTGCACCCACTGCGCGAGCCCCGCCCCGATCGACAGCGTCGGCGAGAAGAGCCCGCCGGGAATGCCGGCTATGTAGCTCACGACCATCGCGCCCCACTTCGTGGCCGCATAGCCTTCACTCAAGGGCGCGGTGCCGTTCAACAGATGCCGCGCCTGGTCGTAACCGCTGCCCCAGGTCTCACCGTGCGTGCCGACGCCGAGCGCCGCGATCACGAGCCCGATGGCGAGCGCGTAAAGGACGGGCTTGCGCTCGCGCAGCGCGATCAGCCAGCCCGGCATCCAGCTGCGCCAGCGCAGCAGCGCCAGATTGAATCCCGCGCCGACGAGGCCGCAGAGCACCGCCGACAGCACGACCGGCAGGACGAAGGCGCCGCCGAGATTCTGCGGCACGTTGATCTGGCCGAAGTAAAGATAATTGCCGGCGAGCGCGAGCGAGGTCAGGCCCGAGAACACCACCGCGGTGATCATGGTGCCGTTGGTGCGGCTCTCGAAGTCGCGCGCCAGCTCCTCGATGGCGAAGATGACGCCGGCGAGCGGCGTGTTGAAGGCCGCGGAAAGACCGGCGGCGGCGCCGGCCAGCAGCAGTTGCCGCTCGAGGCGCGCGCTGCGATGCGGATAGAAGCGCCGGACCTCCGCCATGATCGCCGCGCCGATGTGGACGGTTGGGCCTTCGCGACCGATGGTGAGCCCACCGAAGAGACCGAGCAGCGATACCACTATCTTGCCGACGATGACGCGCAGCCCAAAGAGCCGCCGCATGAGGCTGTCGTCTTCCCCACGCGGCGCGTGCAGCGCCGCGATCACCTGCGGGATGCCGCTGCCCTCGCTGCCGGTGAACCAGCGCCGCGTCAGAAAGACGGCGAGCATCGTGACCACAGGCGTGATGATGAACGCGAGCCACGCGCGCCCCGCGATCAAACCGATGAAGGCGTCGTAGGCATCCGTGCTCAAGTCCGTATACAGAATCGATACGAGGCCGACGAGCAGCGCCGCGGCCCAGGGGAGCCCCACCTGCAGGAAAAGACGCCGCGAGCGCGTGCTGACCTTGCGCCAGGTGAGCTCCTGAAAGGATCGCCGGGTGGGAGGCTCGATGTAGTCCCCGACTTCCTCTGCGGGCTCCTCGACCTTCGCGGGCGCCCGATCCGCAGGCTCCGGCGGCTCCGCGGAGGAATCAGTCACGTCAGGCTCGGGATTGGATCTTGGGCTTTCCGACACTTCCACCGTAGCCGCTCCGGGCAAAGGGTCGGCTCCGGGCACGCAGCGGGGCCGTGCTCGCGCAGGATTCCGGATGGGGCGTGTCAGAAGTCTACACTAGGCGGACGGGCTCTCGCCAGCGCGCTGCCGCGCTCGGCGGGGCAGGCGTGGCCGGCGTCCGTGCAGTCGTGAATTTTATTCACTATGCTGCAGCTGCAAGCCGATGACCACGCTGCATCGCGCCGAGCTCATGGCGGAATGGCGCCGCCTCAATCCGGAGAAGCCACAGTGAAACTCAAGATTACGCGAGTCGAGGTCATGCCGCCGACGAGACTCCGTGTCACCTGGGACAGCGGCAAGCAGAGCGAGGTCGACGTCGGCGAGTATGTCCAGGCACCAGGTCACGAGCGACTTCGGGACCCGGTGTTCTTCGCGGACGTGCAGATGGAGGAATGGGGCCATGGCGTCGAGTGGTCGGCGGCCGATATCGGGATCCCCGCGCAGGCCCTCTACAGGCTGTCGAAGGAGCAGTCGGGCGATGCGTTTCCGACCGCGGAGTTCAACGCCTGGATGGAGCGGCATGGCCTGTCCCTCTCCGCCGCCGCGCGTGCGCTGCACCTGACGCGGCGAACCATCATCTACTACAGCACGGGTGCCAAGCCCATCCCGGCCTACATCGGTCTCGCCTGCAGGGGTTGGGAAGCTGCTCAACGCAAGCACGTCGCGTAGTAGCGCCCACGCCCTCAATGAAAGTGGCCATCGAATACCGCGAGAGCCGCCTCAAGGCATGGGACCGGATCCGCCGCCGCCGGGTGCCACGCCGCCCCCGCCGGGCATGCCGGGCATGCCGGGCATGCCGGTCGCGCCGGGCACGGTGCCCGAGGAATGCGGGTAGTAGCCGATCATGAGGAAGACGCGATTCTCATCGTAGCCGAAACCCTTCGCCTCGCCGGACGTGCTCCTGAACGTGTGATCATAGCGGCCGTAGAGCACGACCGATTCGCTAAGGTGATAGACCAGAGCCCCGCCCGCGGTCCCGAAATCCGAACTGAAGCCCTGGTTAAGGTAGTCATAATGATTCTCCGACCCCGAGATGTTGGCCGAGAGTCGCGGAGTGAGTTGCCGTCCCAGGTGCAGACCGACGTTGGCCCGGCTGTAGTTAAAGAGCCGCTGCCGGTCATACTGGTTTTCCTCCCATCCGCCAGTCAGGCCGATCGTCGTCCTCAGGCGCTGAAACTGCCAACCCCCGTTGCCGTAGGTGCGAAGTGCATTCGCGGAGGTCTGCGTCGCAGGTCCGATCGGGATCCCACCTGCGGCGCCGCTCGTGAGGTCCGAGAGGCCGTCCGCAGCATTAAAGTATTCGCGCCCACCGTTGAGTGTCACGGTCGAAAATGGCGTCACGCTGCGCGTGAGCGCGAGTCGTAGGCGCGGGCTCGTCTTCCACGTCCCGACGTCATCTGCCTGGGCCACACCGGCTTGAAGATCGACCGTGGTTCGTGCACCGATGAGGTTGTAGTCTGCGTAGGACTCACGGACCTGATAGTTGGTGTTGACCAGCCGATTGTCGAAGCGAAGCTGCTGAACTTGGCCGACGAGGGAGATGCTCGCGAGCGCTGAGAACCGATGGCCAATGGTGAACGCTCCCGAGCCTGTCTGTCCATCGAACGGGGAGGTCTGATAGTTGATACGAGAGTAGAGTGCCTGCAGCCCCACGAAGATTGTCCGCGTCGGCTCGAGCTTCAGATCCGGGCCGGTGCTGAAATCGTTCAGCCGCTGGATGTTGTTCGGTGTGGTCTGCTCGAGCGGATTGATCTCCGCGTCGCCGTAGTCGTCCCGCACGAGCCACGTCAGATGATTGGACCAGAGCTTCAGGTTCGCGAGCCCATCGAAGCTCCCCAGCACCTGGTTGCTGTAGGCGTGCTCGAGATAATCGATGTCGCTGAAATTGCCGAGCGTGTTGAGGTCGAGCCAGGTTCCGCTGCGCACCACGTCGAACATCAGAGTCGCAACGGTGAGCGTCTGCGCCTTCGGATGGGGCGAGGACAGATTGACGTCGTCGGTTTCACCGAGCCCGGCGGAGCCTCCGTAGAGGGTGTAATTGGCCGGGGCAAGGGTGAGTCCCGCGGCCTCGGCTCCAAGGAGTGAAGCGGACGGCAGCACCACACCGGGCAGTCCCGCCCCGGGCACTGAGGCGGCGGGAGCACCCGTGGCGGGCACGGGGGCCGCCGGGGGGCCGCTGCTCGGCGTTCCGGAGGGAGTCTGCTGCGCCAGGGCGAGCGCGGGTGCCGCAAGGGCGAGCGCGAGCCAGCGCCAGCTACGGGCGCCCCGCCCTCGCTCGATGAGCGGATCGACGCCCCCTGCCGTGCGCATCAGAAGCGACTTTCCGGTACCACCAGCACGTCGCCGGGCTTCAGTGGCAAATTCTGTGACATGTCACCGCCGTTGACGAGGGCGCCGAGCCGTACGGGAATGTCTTGCTCCGTGCCATCGACCCTGCGGACGATTCGAGCCCTGTTACCGGCGGCGTAGTCGGTGAGACCCCCGACCGCGAGGATGGCATCGAGCACCCTCATGCCCGCACGATAGGCGACCTCCTGCGGCACCTTCACCTGTCCGATCACTTTGATCTCGCTGAACACACTCGCGGCCTTGGTGACGATCACGTTGACGTGTGGCGAACGGACGTACTCGGAAAGCTTCTGCTCGATGTCGTGCGCGAGCTGACTCGGGGTCTTGCCCACCGCCACCATGTCCTCATCGAGCGGCGTGGAGATCTTCCCGTCCGGGCGGACGGGGATCGTCACGCTGAGATCGGGGTTTTGCCAAACGAAGATCTCGAGTACGTCTCCGGGACCTATGATGTAATCGGGGGAGCTCGCCGCAGCTTGCGCGGTGGGCGTTTGGGCGTGAGCGCTCAGCCCGAGCACCCCCGCGAGAAGGGCGAGGAGACAGGCGAGAGCGGAAGCGAATCTTTTCTGCATCATGCGCCGCAGTGTAAGCTCCGCGTCCCCCCCTGTCACGCCGCTCAACGCGCTCCCATGCCGAGGCATACCACTTCCACGGTCTGTAGCACGATGGCGAGATCGAAAAGGAGCGTGTTGTTTTTGATGTAATACAGGTCGTACTGGAGCTTCTCGAGCGCGTCCCGGTCGGATGAGCCGTACGCATAACAGAGCTGCGCCCAGCCCGTGAGGCCGGGCTTCACGCAGTGCCGCTCCACGTAGTAGGGGATGCGCTCGGCCAGCTCGCGCACGAATTCCGGTCGCTCGGGGCGTGGCCCGACGAAGCTCATCTGACCCCGCAGCACGTTCAGGATCTGCGGCAGCTCGTCGATGCGGGTCTTGCGGATGAAGGCCCCCACCCTCGTCACGCGGGGATCACCCTTGCTCGCCCACCGCGCCTGTCCGTCCTGCTCCGCATCGGGGCGCATGCTGCGGAACTTGAGCAGCTCGAACGGGCGGCCGAGGAGCCCCACCCGACGTTGCCGATAGAACACCGGCGCCTTCCCGCCGCCCTCGAGCTTGATGGCGATCGCGGTGACGAGCATGACCGGCAGGCTGATGGTGAGAACGATGACACTCGCCAAGAGATCGAGCGCCCGCGCCGTCAACAGGCGCAGCGGATCGCGCCGGAAGCCCTCGCCGAAGATCATCCAGGCGGGATTGAGAATATCGAGCCGCACCCGGCCGGTCTCCCGCTCGAGGAAGGTGAGAAGCTCCGTCACATCGATCCCCGCCAGCCGGCACTGCAGCAGCTCGCTGATCGGAAAACCCCGCCGGCGATCATCCATGGCGACCACCACCTCGACGACATCGAGCCGGTCACAGAGCTGCACCAGCCCTTCGGCCGGATCGAGAATGCGTGCACTCTCCACCGCGCGCGGCTCTCCCGGCACCGGCACGAATCCGACGAGTATGAAGCCCCGCCGATCGGCCCGGCGGCGCAGTTCCGCGATGGCAGCGGCCGATTCCCCTGCCCCATAAATGAGCACCCGCCGCTTGAAGACTTGCTCGTCGACGACGCGGGTGAAGATGACACGCGAGGCGATCGTGCCGCAGAGCGCACCCAGCGCCGAGAGCCCGACGACACCGCGGCCGATCCAAAGATCGGGAATCAGGTAAAAGAGCGCCGCGGTTGCGGCGAGCCCGGTGGCGAGCGCCACCGCGAGGCGCAGCACGATGCCCGCCAATCTCGCCCGCTGGCGGGCGCTATAGAGCCCAAAGGCCAGGAGGCACATCACCATGATGAGGGCGAAGAGAAGCGCCCGCGGCCAGAGCGCACCGCGCAGGTCGCGAAGACTCTCTATCGACCCGTAATCGCCGTGAAAACGCGCAAAGACTGCACCGTAGACTGAGCCATAAAACAGCACCGCCTCGATGACCGTGAGAATCGCGATCGATAAGTAAACATATTGTCCGAACACGCGAATGCGCACTGACCCACCCTGGAGCCGGAAGCGTCCCTTGGTTCTTCAGCTTAACTCGGCAATCTTACAGTGCAATGTAAAGGAATTCATGTTCGCCGATGCGTGTCGCGTGTCACAGACATCCTGCCTTCGAACCTCATGTGTCATCGATCTCCGCAACGGCGCCGAGAAGCAGTGGGTGTCGATGGAGGTATTGCGTCGCGCGGCGCTTCGCGCGGATATCATCGTAGACGTGTCCGGCCTTCTCCAGCGAGAGCCCGAGCACCGCGGCCAGCTCCGCCGCCGCGATTCCGTGATTCAGCGCCCAGAGCGCCAGATCCATCTCCCGATAGGGCAGCACGAAATAGAACTCGTCCTGACCCTGGGAGAGACTGTAGGTGTCTGTTGTCGGGGCTGCCGTGGCGACATCCGGCGGCAGCCGCAGGTATTGCGCGATCGCATACACCTGGGTTTTGTAAAGATGGGCAATCGGCTTGACATCCGCGGCACCGTCGCCGTTCTTGACGAAAAATCCCTGGTCGTACTCCATTCGGTTGGGAGTGCCGATCACCGCGTAATTGAGGCGGTCCGCATGGAAGTATTCCATCGTCTTGCGCACCCGCTGCTTGAAGCTGGTGGCGGCCACGATCTGTAGGTACTCCGGTAATCTCAGCCGCGCCTCGTGCTTCGCCCCGTCCGGCGATTGCGCAACCAACCTGAAGTGGTTGATACGCCCCTCGAGGCCGCCCGCCACCACGATCTTCATCCGCCAGCCGCTGCCAAACTCCGGCAGGACGCGTCGCACCGCCTCGTCCCGCAGGCGATAACAGCCGATCGCATCGAGCGTGGGGCTGATGTCATGCTCCAGAGGCGTGATGCCGAGATGGAGAGCGAGCAACCTTGCGCGCACCGCGCTCTCGGGTGAGGATTCCCGCTCCGGCAGGATGAGCGCCAGCACGCGCTCGGGCCCGAAGGCGCGAACCGCAAGCGCCGCGCAGACCGCGCTATCGACCCCGCCGGAGATCGCGACCACCGCTCCCCTTTTGCGCAAGGCGGTTGTCATGGACTTGCGCAGCTCACTGCTGATCCGCTCGACCTCCATGCGCGGATCGATGTCGAGCACACTCCACTCGAGTCTCATGGACTCATGGGCGAAGCCTGTGCCGCCCGCCCCGACAGGAAGTGCTCATGCAGCAGCAAAGTCGACAGTACGCCGACGAATGCCATGTTGTCGCCCGCCCCGAGCGCACGACCCGTCCGGCACTTCTCGAGCAACCGACCCACGGCCTCGGGATGAAAGTACCCGGTACGTCGCAGATTGGATTCGCTCATCAACTCCTGAACGTACGGGAGGGGTTCATCGCCCTCGAAGAAGGAGCGGCTGTCCGGCGCACGGTAGGGTTGCTTGACCCGATTCAGAATGGACTCGGGCACGAGCCGCGCGAGCGCGCGGCGCAGCAATATCTTCTCGTGCAGGCCGCGCAACTTGTACCGGGGACTCAGCGCATTGGCGAACTCGATCACCCGATGGTCCAGGTATGGCACGCGGCCCTCCACGGAGTGCGCCAACGAGACACGGTCACCCTGCGACGATAGCAGATAGCCCTCGAGCAGGGTCTTGACTTCGATGTACTGGTCGCGCGCCAGCTCGCTCCACGTGCCGAACCCGCCGGGGAGCTGCCGCCTCAGCTCCTCCTCCGGCTTCGTGCTCGACAGGCTCGCCTGCATCTCAGGTGAAAGGAGTCGGAAGATCCCGCGCGTGGTGCGCCAGCGCGTCAGGTGCGCGTAGAAGGGGGTGTCGAGCTCCTCGAGATGCTGCCCAAAGAAAAGCCGCGCGAAGTGCGGGTTGGCCACCGGCGAGTGCGCGAGATAGGGATATAGCCTCGAGAAGAGCAGGGGTCGCCAGGCCGAGTCCGGCTGCCGGGCCCAGAAGCGGCGGATCTTGCCCTCCTTGAAGAGGTCATAGCCGCCGAATACCTCATCTGCGCCCTCCCCTGTCAACACCACCTTGAAGCCTTGGCTCTGTACGTGGCGCGAGAGGAGCATCAGCGGCGCGGGCGCGGTGCGCAGCACCGGCGTTTCCGTATGCCAGATCAAATCCGGGAAGACGTTACCGATGTCCCGGGACGCGCAACGCATCGCGGAATGCCTGACGCCCAGGTGCTCGGCCATCTGGCGCTGGTAACTGCTCTCGTCAAATTCGGGATCTTCGAAGGTGAGCGAAAAGGTTTGCAGCGTCCGGGCGCTCTCGCGGGCCAGGGCGGCAATCCCTGAGGAATCCAACCCTCCGCTTAAGTACGCGCCGACGGGCACGTCGGCGCGAAGCTGCTGCCGAACGACCTCCGTCAGCAGCGCGCACAGCGCCTCGGCGGCCTCGTCCAGGGTAAGATCCGTCCGTCCCGGCCCCTGCGGGAAACTCCAGTCCCAATAGCGTTCGAGCCGCTCGGCACCCTCTTCCACCACGAGGAAATGTCCCGCCGGCAAGCTGCGGATGCCCTTGAACACCGTTCGCTCACCCACTGTGCCCCAGAACGTAAAGACCTGGGCAAGCCCCTGCTCATCTAGAGCGGCGGCCTCGGGGGCCACGGCCAGGATCGCCTTGGCCTCGGACGCGAATAGCAGCCGCCCACCACTTCTCGCATAGAAGAGCGGCCGGACGCCCACGCGATCCCTTGCCAGCAGCAGACGATGCCGCCGCAGGTCCCAGAGAGCGATCGCGAACTGGCCCGTCAGGCGCTTGAGGAATCCGTCACCATATTCCTCGTAGGCATGAACGATCACTTCGGTGTCGCAGCGCGTGCGGAATCGGTGGCCTAAGCCCTGCAGCTCGGTGCGCAGCTCGATGAAGTTGAAGATCTCCCCGTTGTAGACCGTCCAGACGGATTCGTCCTCATTGGCAACGGGTTGGTCGCCAGTCTCGAGATCGATGATGCTGAGGCGCGCGCTCGCCATGGCGCAGGCCGGGGAGCGGAAATAACCCGTCCCATCCGGCCCGCGGTGCCTGAGCGTCGCGATCATCCGCGCAGGATCGGGCAGCGCGGTCCTGCCCTCCACCATCACTGCACCAGCGATTCCGCACAAGGCAGGTCACCTCTCAAGCACGCTTGCGCTCGATGAAGGTGGCGATCTTGTCCACGGAGTCGAGGTTGTCCGGGTGCAGCTCCTCGTCCCGGACCGAAATCCCGTAGCGCTCCTCGAGGTGCATGACGAGCTCCAGTGCACCCGTCGAATCCAGAATGCCCCGTGCCGTCAAGGACTCCGTATCATCGAGGCGCGAGGCGTCCTCCGTGAGCAAGTAATTCTTCACGATGAATTGTTTGAGCTCAGCGCGCAGCGTCATAGTGATATCCTGGCATTTTATCTTACTATAGCCTTACGAGCCGCCCCGCATCCATGCTCTCTGCCCGCCCGCAAGGCCATATAACCCTGCGACTGCTCCATGACAGTCTGCTCGCCGGCGGCGCCTCTCCGGAGAGGCGAAGCAAGCCCGCGGTGCTCGCCGCCGGCCAGTCGTTCAGCTTCGAGCAGCTCCTCCAGGCCGCACAAGGGCTTGCCGGCACTCTGCAGCGCCGCGGCGTCGGCCGCGGCGATCGCGTCGCGATCTATCTGGATAACGGCTGGCCGGCTGTCGTGTCGATCTACGCCACGCTCATGGCCGGAGGCGTCGTCGTACTGGTCAATCCGCAGACGAAGGAGGAGAAGCTCGAGTTCATCCTGAGGGACAGCGGTGCTCGCCTTCTCGTCACCGACAGCCCTCTCGCGAGAAATTTCATTCCGGCCATTCAGCGGCTCGAGCAACGCCCCACGGTGATCTGCTCTGGCCCGCCGGCGAAGGCGCCGGGCGTCGAGTCGTTCGATGAAGCCATTACCGGGGCGCCGCTCGCCGATAGAGTCCCGGTGATCCCGCTCGACCTCGCGGCGATTCTCTATACCTCCGGCAGCACCGGTCAACCCAAAGGCGTGATGCAGACCCATCAGTCGATGGTATTTGCGGCGGGCAGCCTGATCGAGTACCTGCGTCTCACCGCCGATGAAAGGATTCTGTGCGTCCTGCCACTCTCCTTCGACTACGGGCTCTATCAGCTCTTGATGTCCGTGACGCTGGGAGCGACGCTGGTCCTTGAGCGCTCATTTGCGTTCCCAGCCCAGATATATGCAACCCTGAGGGAGCAACGGGTGAGCGTCTTTCCTGGCGTACCGACGCTCTTCGCGATGTTGCTTGCCGCTCATCGGCGCGAGCCGCTCAGATTTCCCTCCGTGACCCGGGTGACCAATACCGCGGCAGCGCTGCCGGACGAGTTCGTCGCGGGACTTCGCGAAGTCTTCCCGAATGCACTCATCTACAAGATGTACGGTCTCACCGAGTGCAAGCGCGTAAGTTATCTTAAGCCCGAGCTGATCGACGCCAAGCCGGGCTCGGTCGGCCAGGCGATCCCCGGGACCGAGGTCTACCTCCTCTCCCCCGACGGCAATCCGGTTCCGCCTGGAGAGGCGGGCGTTCTTTACGTGAGAGGACCGCACGTCATGGCAGGCTACTGGAACCGACCGGATCTCACGGCGCAGATGCTCAAACCCGGCAAGCTCCCGGGCGAGCGGGTGCTCTGCACGCAGGACCTCTTTCGGATGGACTCGGACGGCTTCCTCTGTTTCGTCGGCCGCACCGATGACATCATCAAAACGATGGGCGAGAAGGTAAGCCCAGTGGAGGTCGAGAACGCTCTGCACCGTATTCCCGGCGTTCTAGAGGCGGCGGTCGTGGGCGTCGCCGATCCCTTGCTCGGAGAGGCAATCCGCGCGTACGTGGTAACGGACCCCGAGGCGAAGCTGACCGAGCAATCCGTACGCGCACAGAGCGCCGCAATCCTCGAGAGCCACATGGTCCCCAGACAAATCATACTATGCGAGAGCTTCCCGAGAAGCCCGAACGGAAAAATCAACAAACGGCTGCTAGTGGAAGAGGCGCAGCAAATTGGTCAGAGGTGAGGAATCATAAATGAGCGAAACCATTCACAGTGGCTCGTTGCGCGAATTTTCTCTGACCCCTGCTCAGGACTGGCTGCCGCCGTTCTCGATGGGCGGCAAGAGAGTTTTGGATATCGGCTGTGCCAACGGCAAAGACCTTACACACGAAATGTATGCCAACGCGCAAGAGCGTTGCGGCGTAGATCTGGATGCAAACGCCATTGAGGCAGGCAGACGCATGTTCCCGAGCCTCGATCTTCGCGTCACATCAGCCGAGCGCTTGCCGTTTCCAGACGGCTACTTCGACGTAGTGACATCTCGTGTGGCGCTCCCGTACGTCAATATACCACTTGCGCTTTCGGAAATTTCACGGGTACTGCGGGCCAATGGCTACATTTATCTAACTCTGCACGATTTCAAGTTGCAGCTACGTTGGACAATGAAGGCGGCGAAGTCACTCGCTTGGAAGCGCGTAATCGATTTTTCATACGTCACCGTGGCAAGCGTCTCTTACGCCTTGCTTGACTTCGTCCCGGCGCGCCCTTGGAAAGGAACCAGGGAAACATTCCAATTTTGCAATCCCATGTGCAGGTCGCTACAGCGGCTGGGATTTAAAGAGATAACAGTAGAGAAGGCACGGTACTTTTCGGTCACGGCGACGAAGGGCTAAGGCGGGCATCGATAGCGATGCGTGGGACAGTCACGGCAGAGTTGGTGAGCACCCTGGAGTCCAGTCGATAGACCCGGCGCCGCTGCGCATAGGGGCCAGGAGCCGTTTCCTCGCGGTACGGCGACCACATCACATCGAGCCGCTTCTTCTGCCAGGACTTCGCCCGCACGCACGATAGGGTCCATGTACCGAGGGAGCCCGTAGAGTATCCATGCCTTCCTCGGGTGATCGCGGAGCGATGCAGCGATGTTTGTGACGACCCGCCTCAGAGTCTCGCCGTTGAACGGGTTGTAGAAATGGAACACGTCCGCTGCGGGGGAACCGGCTACTCGGCAGCATTCCCGCAGACGATCTCGATGTCCTTGCACGCGAGGCGCGGTTTTGCAATCGCGACGTTCGCGGCGGCCTTCTGCACCATCGAACGGGAGAGCTCGAGTCCGATGACTTTTCGAGCAGACGGACGTCCCGCACAACAGATGATCCGACCCGCGCCGCAGCCGTAATCGACGAACGTCCTGCCGGTGAGATCTACGCGCTTAGCGATACTGAAGAATACCGAGTAGGAGGTCGGCATGTACTCGACCGCGTCAGTATCGGCTATCCCCAATTCGTGAAGGGAGGCGCCCGTTGAGGTACTGATCCTGAGCACCCGCTCATAGTACGCATCGAGCACCTTGCGTTTCGCATACCGGAGAGTTCCCCCGGGGCCGTACGTCCGAGCGATCCTGATTGCTGTGCCGATCTTCTTCCTTGCTGCCGCTTGCCGAGCGAGCGTGGTCCGGGCGTGGCCAGCAACATCCGCTCCTGTGTCACACCCGTCTCCGCTGTGGGCAGCGGCCATATCACAACTCTGGAGGGACTCGGCACCCTCGAGCGTCCCGGTGCCCTGGACTCGAGTTCAGCCGATGCGGTTTCCTTAGACCTCCGGCGGGCTCGTGATCGCCTTTAGCCTGCTTGGACGCGCCGACGCCCTGATGGCAGCGGCCGATGAGACGGGTCCGTTCGGGGACCGGGACGCAGACTGCGCTCGCCCAGATCCCCGCCTAGTCATCATGTAACGACCGGCTCCCGATTTGTAGCTTCGCGGATTACGCTGTGCGTCGGGAAAGACCGCGGCGCAGAGCCGCATACAAATGGGAGCCGGTCGTTACATGATGACTAGGCTAGGAGCCGCACGAGTCATTTGGATGACCCGCGTGCTCTTGCCGTCCTGAAGGCCGCTGCCGATCGCTACGGCTGGAGGTGCCGTCCGTCGACCGCGGGTCAGCGCACCCGCCAGGCGACAAGACCTGCCGGAACTAGACCAAACGCTTTAGCGCGGCCTTGATAGGCGGAGGCATCCGGCGAGTCACGGCAGTTCTCGCGCCCCTAATCACCTCCGCGACGACATATCTGCGGAACAGACTCAGGTCGAGTAAGTAGTTGTATGTCGGTGCCACGGTTCCGCCGAACCGTTGTAGGAAGAAGTGGGAACCGCCCCCGCTGAATCGCCGGAGACCCATGGAAATGGCTCTCTGCATGCCTTCCCAGAAGAGAAGATCGTTCGGATGAACCTTGGAGTCTTCACGCCGAGAGGCGTTTGCGGCGTATTCCATCATGCCGCCTTTTCGATACCGGAAGATCGACGCCGCAATGATCTTGCCTTCGTGGCGCGCGACCAACACGAGCCGATTGGACCTGTCCCGCATTAGTTCCTCCTGACGGCTGTAGGACGCCACCGCCACTCCTTTCATTCCGCACCACGCACGGTAAATTTCGTAGTACTTCGGGAAATCTGCCGCCGCCATTTCCTCGATCGACACTTTGGCGCGGATTGCGCGCCGGATGCGGGTGCGCCGGGTCTCGGAAAACTCCCTGAAGAGTTGATCGGCGCCTTTCGTGAGATCGAGAATGAGCGGGGAAACTGGCGCTCCAAAACAGCGTTCGCGGTAACCTGCGGCCGCGAATGCGGGTATCTTTTCCCAACTGCAAGCGCTGACGAGCCGTGCGCCCTTGGCGTGCTCGCGGAGACCCTTGACGAGTTCCTCGGCGGTGCCCTCTGTAGCGCCAGGCTCTATGTAGAGCTGCGGACGGGCCCCAATGCCAGCAATGATCTTTCCGTCAATCTGGATTCCAGTCACGATGCCGCGGACGGCATATGCCTCGCGAGCCACCACGGCAAACGGGCGCAGTCCTTTGTATCGCACATCCGATAAAAACTCCGGCCCTATTACCGGGCTCGCGTACTGGCATCTGCTCACGCACGCATCCCATGCGGATGCGAGCTGAGACGGAGGGGTTCCCGTTACGATCTCGAACGACATATCCGTTCACCTTCCATTGTTGCTGTTCTTCTATCGTGAATTGTTGGTGTGTGGCAAGCGGTCACCGCACTTTATCGAAGACATATTCGACACAACCGAAGCCTGCGCCCTTGCAGAGTAGCCGGCTCAAGCGGAATCCCCTCTCGCGGAAGAAGTCGAAGATCTCATCGGGCGCCGCATATTCGAACGGATATCCCCCCACCCAGTCGATGACGTCCCGCCATCGACTCATCCCGCGCTTCGGGTCGGCTTGGACCCAACCCCGCATGTACTGGACAAATCGTCCGGCGAGCAGTGAGGAGATCATCTTTTTAAACTCGGTGGGAGCAATCGCGATCACGGTCCAAGGAACCTTTAGCGGCTCGGGAAGCCGATTGTAGGTTCTCTTGACCGCGAGCCAGCGTCTGCTTTTACTTCCCTGATCATTGTATATTGCGATGAACAGCTTTCCGTGTTGCCCCACCAGCCGCTGTACATTATCGAGCGCCAGCCACATTTTCCCGGTATGATGCAACACGCCCCACGAGTAGACGATATCGAACTGGCCAAGCGACTCGAGGTATTGGCTGTCGAGCGCAGAAGCCTCGTCAATTCTCCACGCGGGATCGTGCGGGAAATAGCGGCGCCGAAGTTCGACGGTGCATCCGACCGAATGTGGATCGAAATCGAATGAGTGGACCGTTGCACCCAGCCGTCGTGCAGCAAGGCTGAACAGCCCGCTACCCGAGCCCACGTCGACAAACCTCTTTCCCGCCAGGTCATCCATCTCCAGCATGCGCCTGAGAGAGTTCTCTGCGGATAGAATTCGTTCTTCAGTTAAGGTTTCGAGAAAGCGGCGCCAGTTCTTTCCGAATTCGAAACGCTCGCCGGAGCGGACTTCGGCCGCGTGCCTCACATCCACTGCAGCAGTGGCTCGCTCGAGATTTTCCTGCTGCAAGTCCTGAGGATCGTTTGGGCTAGCCATGGGCGAGATACATCTTCATTTTACTATTCATAGTTGCGCAAATGAGTGGCACCTTTTTCAGTGCTTGCTGTCCAGGTCGGTACGTGGCGTTATTAGGGGTCTGCGATAGGCACTCGCCTCAAGCTCTCCTTCCCGATACTCAGTCTCGCGCCGCGCGCCCTCTCGTATGTCCAACGGATGTTCCATCCACTGCTGCGTGAACGTCTCGCAGAGTCGCTCAGCGTTGCGGCTGAGCTCGTACTGAGCTCGAATTTTGGCCCTACCCGCGGCACCCAGCCTGCGGGCGAGCACGCTGTCGTCGGCGAGCCTTCCGATTGCCTCCGCTAGGTGCGCGGCGCTGCCCGGCGGGACAAGCAAACCATCGATTTCGTCGTCGATGAGCTCGGGAATGCCCGTGATTCGCGTGGCCACGCACGGGAGTTCCATGGCCATCGCCTCCATCAGCACCACCGGCACCCCTTCGAGAAAGCTCGACATGGCGAAAACGTGGCTGCCGGCCAGGAAATCCGGAACGCGGTCATGATTGCACGCGCCCGCAAGGCGCACGGCGCTCTCGAGCCCGAGATTCGCGATGAGCTCCTCGAGCTTCCGCCGAGCGGAACCTTCCCCTACGAGGGTCAGCTGAACGCTTCTGCCGCTATTGAGCAACCGCTGCACAGCCTCAATGAGCAGCGGATACCCCTTGACCTGCGACAGATGACCAACCGAGATCACCCGCAATGGAGCGCCCGGTTCTCTCGCCTCGCAGGAACGCGGCGCGTATTCATCGGTATCCACACCGAGTGGCACGACGATCACCTTGTGCCAGTGAGCCGAATCGCTCGCATTCAGGACCTGGCTGCGCCCGAAGAGAGATATCGTGACCACGAATTGCGCGTATCTCACTTTCTCGGCCAGGTGAAATCCCACCACGTCGACAAACTCTCCGGAACCGTGTAGCGTCATGGAATAGCGGATAGGAAACACCCGCGAGAGGAGCAGGAGCACGGTCGAGGCGAAGTGCGTGTGGATGTTGCGCACTCCGCGGGATGTGAAGTAGTGCCCCGCCACGACCGCTTCAAAGAAGTAGAACGTGTAGGAGAGAAGCAGACTCGGTGTGCCTCTAGTCAGAGCCCACGCATAAGTGATTGCCTGAAGATAACGGACAGGGTGCCGAGTCAACACCCGCAGGTTGACCACGAGAGCATGGAACACTCCTGCCCCGAGAACCGAGAAGGTTCGGCTTTCCTCCTCGGCCTCCTTGTCGCTCAGCGTCTCGGCCGTCCGGTCAGGTTGTCGCACTGACACCGTGTAGATGTCGAAGCCACGGCGGCGGAGCGACAGGACCTCCCGCAGGATGTAGGTATGGTTGACAGCCGGATACTGAGCGATCAGGTATCCCAACTTCATGGCCGCCCCCGCGCCACCACAGGTTCTGTCTCTACCAGCACAGGCCCTGGTACGTCTCCGTTGAGACCTTCCCCGGGATCGCCCGCACGAGATCGATGACGCGCTTGCCATCGATCTGCGCGATGAGATCCCGGTACTCTTTCGCTGCATTGCCGATTACGACCGTATCGCTTTCCCGGATCACATCGGCGGCGGTCTCCCGCATCAGGGACCACAGGTGAGGAACCTCCTTCTCCACGTATTCGCGGTTTGCACCCATGATATTGGCGCGGGCGACGTGCGCATCGTGAATGCTGATCCGGCAGCCTTTGCCGAGCAGCATCTCGACGAGCGAGACCATGGGCGATTCGCGCAGGTCGTCCGTCCCTGCCTTGAAAGCAAGCCCGAGAATGCCGACCCGCTTCGAGCCGGCCGCCATCACCATGTGGAAAGCGCGGTCGACGTGCCGCCGATTGCTCTCCAGGGTCGCCTCGAGAAGCGGCATCGGCACGTCCTCGACCCGCCCGCGGTGGACGATCGCTCGCAGATCTTTCGGCAGGCATGAGCCGCCGAACGCGAACCCCGGTCGCAGATACGCGGTCGAAATGTTGAGTTTCTTGTCTTCACAGAAGAGGCGCATGACCTCGTGGCTGTCGACGCCCATGGACTTGCAGAGCGCGCCGACCTCGTTCGAGAAAGCGACCTTCAGTCCGTGAAAGCAGTTGCAGGCATACTTCAAGGTCTCGGCGACCCGAATTGGCACAATGTGACACGCCGCAGCCAGCGAGGAGTAGAGCCTTGCCACCGGCTCGGCATGCAAAGGATCCAGCGCGCCGATCAGCGTGAACGGGGGCTCCTTGAAGTCGCGAATCGAAGTGCCTTCGCGGAGAAACTCAGGATTGGAGCACACCGTAAATCCCTCGCCGTGCCGCAGTCCCGAGGCGGCCTCCACGGTCGGGATGACGTAACTATCGATTGTGCCCGGCATGACGGTGCTTCGGATCACGATCGTGTGCATCCGCTGCTTCGACCGAAGGGCCTCCCCGATCTGATGCGATACCCGCCCTACGTACTGCAGATCGATGCTGCCGTTCGGTCGGCTGGGTGTTCCGACGCAGACGAGCGAAACGTCGGTCTTCCCGACCGCCTCGCCGGCGTCCGTAGTGGCGCAGAGATGCCCCGATTTCACGACACCGGCTACCATGTCGACGATGCCTTCTTCCAGGATGGTGCTTCGCCCGGAATTGATCTGGCTCACCTTGGCTTGCGAGACGTCCACGCCGAGGACCTCATAGCCTTCGCTCGCAAAACAGGCCGCGGATACGCAGCCGACGTAACCGAGCCCGAAGACGCTGATCGCACCGTTCATGAGTCTGATTCTCCGGTAATGCGCGTCTCCGGACGCTTAGCCCGAATGGTACGCGAACACCCACGAAATAGGACTTTTGGAACCCTCTTCATCGTTTTCCCTGGCGCCGACTAAGCAGATGTCGGCGCAAGTGATCATAGCCACTTCCGAGCGTGCGCTTGGCGCACTTTCTGCCATTCCATTGCAGCCAACGCTTCATTCTCAGGCGCCGGTCAAGCCGGGCGAGACCCCTGAGCTCGGCCGAAGTTGTCACGCGGGTCAGCATATATCGTCCGGCCACCAGTATGCGACCGGATATACAGGTAACGCGCGCCGATGGCTCGGACGTAAAGAGCAGCTGATACCCTGCCTCCGCAGCAAACAGCGAGACATCACGAGAATAATCTCCGCCGGGTATCGAAGCGGTCTTTACCTCTGCGCCCAGGATCTGCTCGAGCGCCACACGGCTTTGGCGCCATTCTTGCAGCTGCGCCTGTGGGGAAAGAGTACGGAAGCGAAGCGGATGGCTTGCACTGTGAGAGCCGATCACATGTCCGCGGCTCGCAAGTTCGCGACACTGGGATGGTAACAGGAAGCCACGTTCGCCCAAAAGGTTGGTAACAACAAAGAACCGGCCGCGCAGGCCGTACCGCTCGAGGATTTCAGCGACGGTGTCGATCGCGCTGCTGCCACCATCATCGAAAGTGAAAAGCGTCATATCCCCCTTAGGAATAGGCGCATAGGTCTCAGACAGGCGCTCCGGGGGGAACGCAGCATTGTGGACGATTGTTTCGAGCTGCTCCTGGAAAATGGCAGGCGGAATCTTGTACCAGGAAGCATCAGCGCCGGGAAATCCGGATATGTCGACGTCCGCGACCACATCATGGTAAATGTAGCTCACGAGTTTCATCAGACACCCGGCTGCCAAAGATGAGCAGAGAGGCGCGGGTGACCCCATATGCCCGACTCTTTGCCCATGGTGTCGAGGGGCTTGGCCCGCCCAGCGCAAATTGCCTCGAGCGTGGCGCGCACGAGCGGCAGGTTCTCGAAAACGGCGCGGTGCTGCACCACTACGTGAGAGTCCCGCGACGGATCGAAGGGCACTCGAAGATAAGCGTATACGGGACCCGTATCAATTCCCTGATCTATCTGCAGCAGCGTGGCACCAACATTGTCAAAATCCTTTCTGGCCATCGCCCAGAAACACCCATGAGCGTTTCTGTACTGCGGGCAGATGCCCGGGTGTAGCACGTACACTCCATGCGCTGGAATGCGGTATATCTCCGGCCGAAGCAGTCTCTTTACTCTTGCGATTGCAAGGTCCGGCTTCCATCCGGCGAGAAGGTCTCGCGCTTCTCGTGAGTTCGGATCGGGGGTTCGTAGTACGGGCACCATGGGAGAGAGAGGCGGCAGTGCCTGGAGAGATGATGCAAGTGTTGTGGCCAACCACGCTTCGTCTTTCCTCGCTCTTAGAAGGCGGTAATATGCGCGAAATGCCATGACGTCGAGAAGACCGAACCAGCCACTTCTGCGACGCTCACGCTGGACCCTGCGGAGGAACGGGGCCCCGCTCTCACGCACTTCTATGATTCCAACCAGGTCGGACCAACTTGCGAGCCACCGCGCCAGCAGGTCACGGTCCAATGGCGAGTCATGATGACAAAGAAGTGCGGAGCGGAGCGCCATGACGCTAGGAAAGGCTTTGAGCCAAAAAATTCGACGCTACGGCGTCCCAGCTTCCGTGTTGCCGGACGAAGTTCAGGGCATTCGCGGCCAGCCGCTTCGCCTCGTCCGGACTTGACAGCAACCGCGTGACGGACTCAGCCTGCTCCGCGGGAGAATCCGCGAGGAGGAGCTGCTCGCCATGGTGTACCGGCAGGCCCTCGGCACCGATTCTCGTGGACACGACCGGAATGCCCATTGCCATCGCCTCGTATACCTTGATGCGCGTGCCACCGCCGATACGCAATGGCACCACGGAGACGCGAGCCCGGGCAAGATAAGGCCGTACATCAGGGACGGTATCGGTAAGTTGCACTCCTTTGGTTCTCTCCGCCAGCTTTCGAAGCTTCTCGGACGGGGCGCGTCCTACGATCGTCAGCGTAGCGTCGGGAATCCGCGCGCGAATGAGATTGAAGACACTTTCCGTGAACCAGCGAATTCCGTCCTCATTCGGCATCCAATCCATCGAGCCGACAAACAGTATCTCCGACCCGTTGCAAGCCCGAGCGGCAGGTGCCACGAAATAGTCGAGGTTCACACCTGTCGGCACGCTTCTTACCTGCGCGATCCCGTATTCCGCGCGCATGGCGGATGCGTCCGCCTCGGATACAGCGATAACGCGATCGAATCGACGGCATTCCTTGCCTTCGAACCGCCTCATCCGGCGCCACTGCTCGCGCAGGTACAATCGTCGGACGAGGTCACGCGCCACTGACACATGCCGCTGCCAGATTGTCGCCTCTACGTTGTGCTGGAAGAGCACAGTCCGCACGCCGAGATCCGAAGCGACATTCTGCGAGGGGAAAAGGAAATCGCAGACAATCAGGTCCATACCGGGGGCCAATCGAGCGACCGCGGCGCGCTGCGCATCGGATCGATAGCGCTCGACCGCATACGGCAGCGTCGAGAACAGGTTGCGGGCCAGATCGAGAATGAATGCGGGCCCGGATTTCTTGGCCGGATGGAACGGGATCGTGACGAGCTCCGCACAATACTCGGAGGCACGCTGCATGGCATCAGGCGCGGCCGCTCCGTCATCCAGACAGAGATACGTCACATGATGTTCCCTCGCCAAAGCCCGCAACATCTGGTAGGTCCGTATACGTCCTCCCTTGTCGAGCGGATGCAGCAACTCCGTCTTGATCCAGAGAATCCGCATGGTCTACGCGGCTTCGAGCTGACTGAGTGTCATCGGATTCGGCGTCTCGCCATCGAGGTATATGCGGGCCCAAATCTCGAACGTCAGCAGAGCCCATAAGCGCTCGGAGTGGTTAGCGCCGGCAAGATGCTCGCGAGTCAGAGTCTCGATCGCCTGAGAGTCAAAAATCCTGCGCTCGTTGAGCCGTGGACTGAGGAGGTACTCGTCGAGCAAAGGCCGCCAACGGCCTCTCAGCCAGGCGCCCACCGGCACGGGGAAGCCCATCTTTCGCCGGCTGAGAATCTCCGGCGGCAGCCGCCCCCGCATCGCTTCGCGGAGGATCCACTTGGTCGTATATCCCCGAAGCTTCATGCTTTCGGGCAGTTTCGCGACCCATTCGGCCAAGGGGTGATCGAGAAAGGGCACCCTGCTTTCTATGGATGCGGCCATGCTCATCTGATCCTGCTTCATGAGCAGCTCGTGCAGATAGGTGGACACGTCCGCATACAGCATCTGCGACAGGAGGGTTCTGCCGCGAACCCGGTCGAGCGCCGCATGGTAGGCTCCGTAGGGATTAAGCTCCCCGAGCTGGTCCCGCACCGACTGGGTGAGCAGAGTCGATTGCGCATTCCGGGCGAAGACCGCGAAATTGTCGAGATACAGCTCATCGAGTCCCGAGCCCCGGGTGAGAAAGGTTCGAGAGGCGATCTGCCGCGCTCGCCAGGACCGCGGCAACGCGCCGATTGCCCGGCTCATGCCGTCCCGCACGAGGCGAGGCACGTACCGCTCGTAAGCCGCACCGGCACGCACATTGAGCGAGGTGACCCGGTAGCGGTTGTATCCGGCGAGCGTCTCATCGCTCCCCTCGCCTGTAAGCACAACCTTCACATGCTCTGATGCCAGCCGCGATACAAAGTAGAGAGCGACACTCGAGGGATGCGCGAGCGGCTCGTCCTCGTGCCAGATGAGCCGTGGCAGCGCGGCAAAGAAATCCTCGGGCGAGACGATCACCTCACGATGTTCGGTGGCATAGGCGCGGGCGACCATGCGCGCGAACTCGAGCTCGTTGGCTTCCCGCTCCGCGAACGCCACCGAGAAAGTGCGGATAGGCTCCTTCACGAGCGGCGCCATGGTCGCCGTGATCGCTGCGGAATCGATGCCACCCGAGAGGAACATGCCGAGCGGCACATCACTCATGAGACGGATCTTCACGGCCTCGGTGAGCCTTTGCGAGTACTCCTCGACCAACGCGCGCTCGCCCGAAGAGCCCGCTGAGACGCGCGCCGGATCGCTCTCGTACTCGAGGTCCCAGTAGCGGCGGATGGAAACGGCCCCGTCCTTCCACAGCAGGTAATGAGCGGGCGGCAACCGCCTCACGCACTCAAAGAGCGTCTCTTCCCCCGAGGGGGCATGATTGGCAAGAAAATCGGGGAGTGCCGCCAGATTGAGGGTCGGCCGCGAACGCATCCCGCAGAGCACTGTCTTGATTTCGGAGCCGAAGACCAGACCCCCATCGGGACGGTGCAGGTAATAGAGCGGCTTCACCCCGAATCGATCGCGCGCAAGAAAAAGACTGCGCTCGTGGGAGTCCCAGATCGCGAAGGCGAACATGCCGCGCATGTGCCCGAGGCATCCAGTGCCGTACCGCTCGAACAGATGCAGCACCGTCTCCGTATCGGAGCGTGTACGGTACGCGACCCCATCAGCCTCTAGCCTAGGCTTGAGCTCAGGATGGTTGAAGACCTCCCCGTTGTACACGATCACGTAGCGGCGATCCGCGCTGTACATCGGCTGCTGGCCGTGCGCGACATCGACGATGCTCAGGCGGCGATGTCCGAGTCCGATGCCGGGCTCCAGGTAAATACCTGCTCCATCGGGTCCGCGATGCAGCAAGGTTTCGCGCATGCGCTCGATGAGCCCTGGCGCGATGCCATCCTGCTCGCTCGGGTTGACGATTCCACAAATGCCGCACATATCGCCAGCTACCGTCCCGGGACCGACATATCCGCCGACATAGCCGTTGATCTGTCCCAGACATTCCAGCGGCGACGGAGCGCATTAATCGTGGCGACAAATGAGGCGGACAGCAGAAGCGCCGACCACCCCGCCTGCCGCAGAGCTCGGGAGAGGAGACTCGATTTGGGTGACAGGAAAGCCACCAGCACGCTCGCGCCACCGGCTCCAAGAGCTATCCAGACTGCCTCAATCGGATAGGCGAGCACCGCGCCGAGCGCGGCGAACAACAGCCAGTACGGTGTGCTGAACCGCACCAGCTTGTGGAACACGAACTGCAGCCAGAGACGGTTTCGACGCGGATTGAGAATGGACGGACAGAGTGCACAGAGCTGCAGCACGCCCGTGAGCGTCCTCACCTTGCGCTGAAATTCCTCCCTTGCGGCGAATCTGCGCCTGTCGATAGCGAAGGCAGTATCACACGTCACCACTCGACCACCCTTGCGCGCCACCACGAAAGGCACATAAAGATCATCATTGATGAGACCGGCCGGAAGTGGCTCCCAGAAGTCCTTACGCAGAGCGTAGATAGCGCCGGTCACACCGACGATGCTGTCCACGGTGGACTCGACCTTGCGAAGCCAGGTCTCGTAGCTCCAGAAGACGCTGAGGAGAAGACTGCGCCGGTTGTTCTCGAGGGCGATTCGCCCGGTCGCAGCGCCGATGCCTGGCTGTCGAACCGCGTGCATGAGGTCGTGCAGTGCACTGGCCAGAAACTCTTGGGCCGAATCCGTGAAGATGAGGACGTCGTGCGCGGCCGCTCGAACGGCTGCGTTGAGCGTCGCCGCCTTGCCTCCGGGAGCGTCCCCGTCGACGACGATCGCACGGGTCCCAAGGAAATCCCGGTAACGTTCGGCCCCGATCGGTCCCCTGCGGTCGACGGCGACGATGATCTCCAGGCGATCGAGCTCGTTTCGATGAGTCTCGAGATTGGCTATCCGTCGCGAGACGAGCTCGACGGAGTCCCGGGTCGCAATGAGGATTGAAGCCGACCCCTTCGGCAGATTCGGGGCGGCCAGCCGACGGCGCCGCAGAATGCCGAGCAGCCACATCGCGGCTGGATAAATCCCCCAGCCGACGATCAGGACGGTCACCGCCGTCATTATGAGGTCTCTAGCCATGCCTGCGCACTGGCGTCAATCGGCGGTTCATCCACTGCATCCCACTTTCTCGAGAACCACCATTTTGCCGGGTATCTTCTGTATTGTCGTGACAGACCACTCAGAGGCCTGCGCCCTGAGGGCGCGCACCCCGGTTGCGGCAATCACTTCCTGCGAGACACCTGCTCGAGCTGCGAGCGACGATCGATCGATGCGCCAGCAGAGGTCGGCGGAAAGCTCGAGCCCGGCCTCATCGTGCAGCGAAGAGAGCGCGACCTGGTGTCGGCCAGCGTCGTCCTGCCATGAGCACGACAGGCCCTCCCCCGTACCCGGGCCTGCGGCACCCGTATTCCACTGGTGCGCCTGGCCGGGCACTAGCACGGTCAAGCCTCTAAGCGAGTCGTCGAGGTCTATCTCGAGCACCTCCGCCGCGACCTCGCCGCCGAACCGCAGTGATACCGTTCGCGGGGCAATGCGCAGCCGGCAGGAGATAGGCGCCAAGACGGTAGCGAGCAGCGCCCCTTCTTGCGACCAGATGAGCGCCGCCCGCTCCTCGACGCGCTCTGCCCGAAGTCGCGGTGCCAGCTGCCAGCGCAGGATCCCGTTCCGCGCTCCGGGCCTCTCGCCACGATCCAGCACCACCCAGGCCCCCGCCCGCTGGTGCAAGATCTGCCGTTCGTGTCTCGAGGGTCTGGGTCCACCCGTGTGGCCGAAGGCCACTCCCGAGAAGCCGCTGATTTCCCCGCCCGAGTACACAGCACCCTTCGCCCGGTGCGGAACGTTCAGCCATCTAAATGCCGTTCCAGGCGTGACGGAGGACTCACCATCGATCTCGAGCGTATTGTGCGAACGGGTCGAGCGATACTCGTCCCGCCCGGACCCAGCATAGGTCAGCGTCCCCCGATCGATGAACAATGGGGACCGCCCCAAGGTCAGCGTCATTGCGAGGGCGTCGGCGTGACTGTGACCGCAACTCAGCGCCCCGTGGGGGCCGGCATCGATCACCGCCACTGCGTCCTCGGGCATCCAGCCGTCCCGCAAGATTGCCAGACCTCCTTCCTCGAAGTAGATGTCGCGCCATGCGGGTTTCGCTTCGCGGCCCCGGATCAGGCGGTGAGTGGTCTCGACGCCGCACAACCAACAGGAAAGGCCGAGCGGCGCTGCGGGCGGGGCCAAGTCCGGCCGACCCAGGAACACTGCGCCAGCCAGGAGCAAGGAACGGACATCATCGGGCGATCGGTGATCGAGAGGTAAGAGCAGTCCACCATCGTCGTCCCCCAGTAGGGGAATCCGCCCATCTCCGTTGGCGAGACTACGCAGGACCTCGAACAGCCGCCCCAGAGAGTCTCGCACTGACTGAGAGACCTTCCAACCGGTCGATTCGGCAAGAAGGGCGAAGTGAAGGTAAATCTCGGTGGTGTAGCGGTGATATTGACTCGCCTGCTCGAAGTAAACCCCATCCGCCAGGACCTGTCGGTCGAGCCAATTCTCGAGAATTGCCGCGCCTTTTGCCCGCCAGCGGTCGGCATGCTTCGAGCCTTCGAGCACGGTCCCGATGTAGAAGAGGCCGAGCGCCTCACCGGTGAGGTGAGTATTTGGGCTGAAGTACGTGGACAGGTAGCGCTCGATATGCTGCCCGTGCGCCTCGAGCGAGGTGGCGAGCCTACCGCGCAGATCCGCCCCGGAGGCTTCGCGCAGGAGCCATAGAAGCCAGCACCACGCGATCGCCCGGTACGCGACCTCCAGACTACTCACCCAATTGACGCCTACGCGCGAGGGATTCTCGGCAAGCCAGGAGTCCAGGTGTCGCCGTACCAGACCGATCGCCTGCTCATCACGATCGAGCAGCCAGCACATTGCCGGCACGAGCAGGTACTGATGCCGGTTCGGTTCCCAGAGGATCTTGTGATCCCCCACGAGCGAGGTATCCAGATGATCGATCCGGCTCCAGTGGCAACGCGGCGCCTCCCGCCCGCTCACCGCCTCGCGGTGCCACCGGGGCGGATCACCAAGCGCCAAACTGCTAAAGCCGAGCAGTGATGCGCGACCACACCTCAATTCCCGGCACTGAGCGCGAAGGTTCGACTCCCATTCATGGTCACTGGCCGCGACAGACCGCACAATCGCTTCCGGGCCGCCGGCGATGAGCCGTAGCGAGGCAAAGCGCCTATCCGATCTGAAGGCAATACCCGGTACAGCCGCTGGGGCAGATGTGACTCCTAGAAGCCGCTGCACCCGCTCTATACGGGCCAACACAGCCTGCCGCCCTCGGGTCGCGAGCTCAGCGGACGAGCGACCCCGCAGCCTTTCTACAATCGATGCCACCGGACGATTGCCTTATGATTAAGTTAAGGGCGCCGACGGGGGGTCAGGCCGGGCGCCTGATACCATAGCACAGCCGACTCGATTCCAGCATGGCCCGCCAGCACCGCGCGGCAGCGCCGAAGCGCACACAGTTCACAGTTTGAAATGAGCGACGTTCGCCTCGAGAGAGATAACACCTGCCAGTCACTCGCACGTCCGTTGCCGTTCACAGACAGGTTTCAAAGCGCGCGAAACTCGATCATGATAGCGCCTGTAGCGGCAGCGAGTTGATGCTCGAGACACCGTGCACAGAATCAGACTCCGAATTCGGGAGATGCGAATGACTGCTTCGATACCGAACCCGATGCGTCACCGGCCGGCCAGCCTCGTGCGGCCGATTCTCTGCGCCCTTGCAGCACTCATTCCATCGACTATGGTTCTCGGCGCCACACTACCGACCGCTCCTCAGACATTCGATACCACATACGCGCCGCCGAGCGGAAGCACCATCACCGTCCCTGCAGGGGGCAACCTGCAGACTGCACTGAACAACGCCAAGCTCGGCGACACCATCGTTCTTCAAGCCGGCGCAACCTACAGGGGCCCATTCACACTGCCCGACAAGACCACCGGCTCCGGATGGATCTATGTCGTTTCGAGTAACTACTCGAGCCTCCCGGCGCCCGGAAAGCGCGTGAGTCCGAGCGATGCAGCAAATATGCCTGAAATCCTCGCTCGCGCTTATGGGCACGCGCTCATCACGGTCGCCGATAGCAACCATTTCCGTTTCGTGGGAATCGAATTCGCACCCGAGCCCGGCGCCTTCGTTTACACGCTTGTCCAGATCGGCAACGGTGACACTTCTCCCGCGACGCTTCCGAACAACATTGTCTTCGATCGCTGCTACATCCGCGCCGATCCGGTTGCGGACGACCGCCGAGGAGTCGAGATGGATGGCGCCTACGTTGCCGTCATTGACTCCTATATTTCAGGATTTCAACAGACCGGCACCGACAGCCAAGGACTCTGGGCCTACAATACTACGGGCCCGCTCAAGATCGTTGACGATTACATCGAAGCCGCCAGCGAGGACGTGATGTTTGGCGGGGCCGCCTCCAAGGCCGCCTCACTGGTCCCATCGGATATCGATATCGAGAATAACTACTTCTACAAGCCGCTCTCGCTGATGGGGTCCAGTTATGCCCTCAAGAATCTCCTCGAACTGAAGGCCGGTAGACGTGTCCTGGTGTCGGGCAATACTTTCCAAAACAATCCCGCGGGCGCCCAAGACGGGTTTGCACTACTTATCACACCCAGAACCATCAGCGGCAAAGCTCCATGGACGACCGACACCGACATTTCAATAGTTGGAAACACCTTCATTAACGTCGGCAGCGGGCTCAATTTCCTCGGATGTGATAACACCTACTCCGCATGCCAATCTACCAGCCCACCCGTGATGACCGAAAGGATTCTGGTGCAGAATAACCTGTTGGAAGTAACGGGTATCGGCAACGCCGACGGACGTGAATTCCAGTTCCTGGCTGGCGGCTCAGACTATACAATCGATCACAACACAGTTATCAACACCGCCCCCTCCCCAGATTCAGATGTTGTAATGGTGGAAAGCTCGAAAACCTCACGGCCCATCACCAACTTCGTCTTTACCAATAATCTGCTGACGCCTACCCACCACGGATTCTTCGGTAGTGGTGCGGGAACCGGTACGGCCGCACTGAACCGTGAATTCTCCAACTGGACATTCCTGAAAAACGTACTCGCCGGAGAGAACGCAAGCAACTACCCGACAGGCAATTTCTTTCCAGTAAGCATTGACGAGATACAGTTCACAGACTACGCGGGCGGGAATTACGTGCTCGCCGCGGGGAGCCCGTATCACAGCGCCGGCACAGATGGCAAAGACATCGGAGCGGGCCTCTCCAGTACGGGCGTCGCTCTGCCCAGCGCTCCGAGCGACCTCACCGTGCAGTAGCGCAGCGGCCCCTTCGGTCGCCTCGGCTTCAATCTACTCCACCGTCGGTTTCTGAGGCCAGGCCGGTCCGAGCGCCACCTCATCTTGCGAGTTGTGGCTTCATGGCGATTTGAACCATAATTGCAGCCGCGCTTCCTAAGTATGAGCGCCATCCTCGATGCCTCTCCTCAGATCTGCCAAAAGTACTCTATTGCGGGCGCTGGACTTGGCCGCTGTCAACTCGGCAGTCATCAATTCCTGGTGGCGCGAACGTCGCCTATTGCTCATCTGCTGGCACGGCGTCTCAAATCATGATGAGCATTCCTGGAATCCCAGCTTATTCATGTCCGCCGAGACGCTGCGGATGCGTCTCGAGCTGATTCGAGCGCTGAAGTGCAACGTGCTTCCGCTTGGCGAGGCGCTCGCGATGGTGAGAAGCGCGACCCTTCCGCCGCGAGCCATTGCGCTGACCATAGATGACGGAGATAGCAGTTTCTATCTGCGAACGTGGCCAATGCTGCGCACGTTCGGCTTCCCAGCCACTTTGTACTGGACGACATATTATTCGACGCATCCCTATGCGGTGTTCGATCCCATGCTCTCTTACCTGCTTTGGAAAGGACGTAAGAGGGCATTGGTGCTGCGCGAGCCGACTCTTCAATGCGAGCTCCGGTTCGCGCAGGAGCAGGCGCGCGCATTCGACGTCATCTACAGGTTTTCCAAGGCCGCCGCGTGGACATCTGAGCGAAAGGAACACTTTCTAGCGGAACTGGCCGCGCTACTCGAAATCGACTATTCGGAGATCAGGTCACGGCGAGTCCTTCATCTGATCAGCCCCGAGGAGGCGCGCTCCATGGTAGCCGAAGGCCTCGACCTTCAGCTTCACACGCATCGCCACCGCTCTCCACTCAATTCGGTTGATTTCGCGTCCGAGCTGGCGGCGAATTCGAGCGTGCTCCGTGAGGCGGGAGCAAAGGATCCGGCGCATTTCTGCTATCCCAGCGGATCGTTCGTGCCGGAATTTGCAGAGTGGCTCCGCGACAGTGGGATCCAATCCGCTGTGACGTGCCAATCCGGTCTGATCGACCGTCACGCGAACCCCTTTTTCCTGCCTCGGTTGATCGATCACGAGGGCATCAGTCCAGCCGAGTTCAGAGGCTGGCTGAGCGGCATTGCGGCAACTGTGCGCGGCAGACAGAGGATGGCACACCACGGCTTTCGATAGTGCGAATATACCGCCTTACCCCGCCAGCACGGCTGCGCCGGAGTCCGCCCGCCTTTGCCAGCGGCAGCTGTCCACTCGATTCCTGACGGGCAAACGAACGTGGTTCAAATCAGCAACGAATTCAAGGATCGCCTTCCCCAGAACTCCGCAAGAGCGCGAACTCCGGTGTTTGTGCTGGGATGCCCTCGTTCCGGAACAACATGGCTCTATCACATGCTCCTTTCCGCCGGCGGCTTTGCGATTTACCGCACCGAATCGAGCGTATTCAACGTGCTCAAGCCGTGCTTCGGCAATTTTGCACAGCCACTGAACCGAGAGCGCCTGATGGATGCATGGATTCGAAGCAAATTGTTCGAACGTTCCGGCTTGGACGAACGCCAAATTAGGGAGAAAATCATGGCGGAATGCCGCAGCCCAGGCGATTTCATGAGGATCGTCATGGAAGAAGTCTCGCGGCGCCAGAATGTCACCCGCTGGGCCGATTGCACTCCCGAGCACCTCCTTTATATTCCGGAGATCAAGAAGGCTTTCCCGAATGCACTCGTGATCCACACAATCCGTGACGGACGAGATGTTGCCCTGTCGCTCGCAAAACAGCGTTGGATTCGCCCACTGCTCTCGCGCACCCAATCCAGCCTCTTAGCCGCCGGGTTCTACTGGGAGTGGATGGTACACACGGGCCGAGCGCTGTGCCGCGCTATCCCTTCAGACTATTTTGAAGTTCGCTATGAAGACTTGGTTCTGTCGCCGCATGAAACACTACGGCGACTCAGCGCCTTTATAGAGCAGGATTTGGACTACGACCAGATCCAACAAATGGCGGTTGGCTCAGTTAGCAAACCGAACACATCGTTCGAAAAAGAAACCCAGTCGGGCGGATTTGCCCCTGTCGGACGATGGAAAACTGCTTTTCCTCCGGAAGAGCTGAGGAAGTTCGAGGCAATTTTGGGTGGAACGCTTCGAGAATTAGGTTACACAGCACGGAGAGAGGCACACCAAAGAATCGCCCTGTTGATGGGAATGCGACGCATGTATCGCACTAGCTTTGAAAGCAAGCTCTGGCTGAAGAAGCACACAAGCCTCGGTCGGATTTTCATGAATCCCGATCTCTCTTGGCTTTGACTTGATGAAGCGCCGATGACGCCGAAATATCCAAACCGAATCAAACACAACGTCGCGGTCAACCGTCTTGCACGCTGGTATCTAAACGCCCGCAATTTACGCCTCGAAAAAGTCATTTTCTCGGCCACGACCGGCCGCAGCGGAACAATGTCGCTCACATCTCTGTTTTCAAAGGTCCCCGGTTGCCGAGCCCTCCATGAGCCTTATCCCATAATGAACGGCCCGTGGTTGCGCGCAGCTTCTTACGGGCACACGGATGACGTGCGCCGTTATTACGAACGCGTAAAGGCTATAAATATCCGGCGCGCAGCCATCGGCGCTCGTTACTACCTCGAAGTCAACCATCAATTCATAAAGACATTCATAGAGCATGCCGTGCGCGATTTCGGCGATCGCGTGGAGGTAATCCATCTGGTTCGACCCGTCGTAGAAGTCGCCAGATCCATCTATTATCTTCAGCACTGGCCTGGCACTACTGCTGGAAATCATTGGTGGCTCGACTATCGCGCTCCGTCAAACCTGATCCAGTTACCCGATCTGCTTGACGGGAAGGGCGAGTTTTCGCACCCCTTTTACAAGGCATTGTGGTATTGGTACGAGACTGAGGCCAGAGTACGGTTTTGGCAGGAGAAATTACCTGACGTCCGGTTCCATCACTTCGAAACGCATTGGATTAATGATCGCCAACGAATCTTCACGCTGTTGGATGATCTTAAAATTGAATATGACAGAGACCAATTGCTGTTCACCGGCGGCGTAAGGGAAAATACCAAGGAACAAAAGGAGCAAAAGGAGCAACGCGTCCCAAAGGGACACGTCCGCGCACAAGAGAGCACGCAACCAATGATTGAGCGCTCACTCGATCAAGATGTCACTCAACAGATGAATGAGCGATTCAGAACCGTGCTGACGAACCGTGGGCTCTGGAGAGAAACGCCGGTTCCAGCGCTATCGCCGCACCACAGCTGACCCGCCAGTATCTTCATCACCAACAGATTGAATTGCCATATGCTCAAAGAGTGCGAGCGTGTCCTGCGCGACACCGGCAGAGCATTACTAGGTTCCCCACGCACCTGGGGCCTCTCTTCACAAGCCGCCCGCCTGTCGGCCGATCTCCCCTCCCGTCTGGAGGACGCCTTGGCCAGGACGCCAGAGCGGAGGTGTCTAGCCGACGAGCAGCCGGTTTTCCTCTTCTCGGCCGGATGGCGTTCCGGCTCGACTTTATTGCAGCGCATGCTGATGGAGCACAACGAAGACCTCCTGATATGGGGCGAACCTTTCGCGCGCTCCAACATCCATGACGGTCTTCTCAATCAGTTCCGGGCCTTCACACGTCAATGGCCGCCCGACTCGTTCTTTTTCTCCAAGATGGAAGTCAACAAGATCGCAGACACCTGGACGGCCAATCTCTATCCCGACGTCGACTATCTGTTCCATGCGCACCGCAGCTTCTACCATCGACTCTTCGCCGACCCGGCGGCCCGGGCGGGACGCAAGAACTGGGGATTCAAAGAAGTTCGATTGACCATACAGCATGCCACCTACTTTCGTACGCTCTTTCCGAACTGCAAGATCGTGCTTCTCTACCGCCATCCCCACAACGCCTATCTTTCCTACCGCGAGTCTGGCATGACTTGGGCCCGTACTTGGCCCGGTCGCTATGTTTCCACCCCGCTTGCGTTCGGTCGCAGCTGGGCCGAAATCACTCGCGGATACATCGAAGGACACGCCAAAGTCGATGCGCTTTTGATCCGGTACGAAGACCTGGACGATCCTGCCCATGTCGCACGACTCGAGTCCTACCTCGGCTGGCGTATACCGAGATCCTCTGAAATGCGACGCATCGGCCGGGACGACGACTCTCTGTCAACTGCGCGGAGCCCTAATCGAAAAGCGCTTCCCCGGATCGATCGCATCCTCCTCAATCTCGCCACCCGTAACATCCTTCGAAACGCCGGGTACGCACGCAAATAGAGTGGACTATGCCAAGTACCCTGCAATACAGCGCGTCGGAGAGCGGAAATAAGCCGCTTGTGAGCGTCATTATCCCCGCCTACGACGCCGCAGCATACATCCAAGAAACATTACGCTCCGTCTTCTCTCAAACTTACGATAACTACGAGGTTATCGTTGTAAACGACGGTTCAAACGACACAGCAGAGCTTCATTGTGTTCTCACGCCCTACCTGGATCGTATCGTTTATGTGCAGCAACGGAACGCCGGGCCAAGCGCGGCGCGTAATACGGGGATTCGGCATGCACGCGGTGATTATCTTGCTTTCCTGGACAGCGACGACCGTTGGCTCCCCGACAGTCTCGCTTCCCAAGTGGCATTTGCATTCTCGAACGAGCCCCCGTACGACTTGGTCTACGGGGACATGCTACTCGTTGCCGATCCGCTTGCAAACCCTCACGGCAAAGGGCGGGAGATCCGCTACTTCGACAAATGTCCCTCCGTGGGCGAAGTGAACTTCGCGAGTCTCCTGATGGAACAATGCCAAGTTCCCACGTCTGGCAGCATGTTGAGACGAGAGCTCGCCATCCGGGCAGGCCTTTTCGACGAAGAACTCAGGAGAGCTGAGGACTACGGGCTTTGGCTCCGGGTGGCTCACCAAGGCGCTTCAATGGCTTTTCATCGGAATGTTGTAGGAGTCTATCGAGTCCGTGACACGTCACTTTCTAGTGATAACATTGCCATGCTCGAAAGCGCGGCGACGGTTCTCAAAAAATTGGATCGCCTTCCTTCTCTCTCTCCTAGCGACCGATCCGTACTCAATCAGAAGCTACAAGACCTCAGCACCCTCGTAGAGCTCGAGCGCGGGAAGGTTGCGTTATTGAAAGGGAACTACCGGGACGCCATCTGCTCGTTGGCCTCTGCCAATGCGATAAAAGGAAGCTGGCGGGTGTCATGCGCGATCTATTCGCTAAAGCTTGTTCCAAACCTCATGGGACCGCTGCTTCAGCTCTTGATACGCGGCTCATCTCGGCGTTCACAGAGGTTGCGCGTGGTCAACGGCTATTAGAACTTTCGGGTAGTCGTCTTACGACAACGGTCGTAATGGACGCGGCGGGTAATTGACGCCGACGGCTCCGTGCCAACGACGAGCGCCCGGCAGGACGCGAACTGCGGATCGGTTGCTTGACGTTCGCCCAGCGCGACCCTCTCAAAGGCGCAATAAGTCAAATGTGACGTTTACAGTACTTTGCGCGGCGTGTAGCTTCAATGAAAAGCGCATCCTGGATCCTGGATCAGGAACGCTCGACCGCTAAGTGGGAAAAATATGAAGCGCATCATCAGGCCGTTATTGATCATTTTATCTTTGATCGCTCCGACAATGACGCTCGCAAGCGTCACTTATACGTTTGAGTTCACGGGCATCAATGATCAAAATTTGAGCATACAGAATCCAAAGCCTGACTTCAGCCTAACACTCACCTACCCCCGCTTTGTCACTACAACGGGTTTGTTCGCAATCGAGGGCAGCCCACTACCAACGACACTCGGATACTCGGTGATAGGTGCCGGAACAAATTCGCTCGGGTGGTGGGGCTTCGCCGACAACACGGACAATACTTTGAGCGATACGGGTTACGGATTTGTCGGAGGTTCCTTCTTGTTCCAGCCGTTTGCGTACACGACTTCGTACTTAACTACACCCGGCACCTTCGAAGGAACCGTTATCGGAAACGATACCATTGATATCCCCGGCTTCTATGGCTATTCGGCTTTCGCCGGCGATGCGACATTGACAATCAGTGAGCCTGGAGTTCCGGAGCCCTCTACTGTGTCGCTTTTTGCTGTCGGACTCGTGGCAGTTCTGGTCTCTCGGCGTCGGAATATAAAAAGAGGCTAACCAGGTTATTAATTTCCGTTGACGGCTTGGTAACATGCGCAACCGACTCCGGGCGCACTTAACAGCCGGTTCGGGAGCACCGGCGTGGTGCGCTCTATGTCGCCAAGTGATTATGGGCAGTGCCCCTTGCTGGCTCAGGGCGCTTCAGCTGCCGAATTCTCGCAGCTGGAGTTCACCATCCGCGTAGCGCTCGCGTGGTGCTTGCCCAGTGTTGAGAGCGGGGAAATCTCAGGGGCGATGAGTCGCCGAAGTAAAGCGGCCCCGTGGACGGAAAGATGCTGATTGTCCACGTAAAGCGAGTGGCCGCCTGATGCTATCAAGCACCGATCCGATCGGCAGAGCACGCGAGAAGGATCCAAGACTGTAGCCCCAAATTCCTTGGCAAGCGGTTCAATGAGCTTCTGCACCTCGTGGTATGCTGGGAGCGTATCGAAAGGCAACCGTACCTTGTCGCCAATCATTCCGGCGTTCGCTTCCCTTGCCAGATACGTCGGCACCATTACATCCGGGTCGGGTGCCTCCAGCATAATAATGACCTCGCGGCCGCGGAGAGCGTCGAGTGTGCGGTATAAGCCTCGGGAGAACACACGTTGATTCTCGGCAAGAGAAACGCTCGCGCTGTGCTTGTCTTCAATGAAGACTTGCGGCAGGCCGTTATCGAGTTCGTATTGGCTGTCCCCCATTGCGTTGATGCTCCATCGGGCGACGAGGAATACAGTGTGGAAGTCGCTTCGACGAATCTCTCCGAGCACGGCGTCATTGAACCTTTCGCAAGTTCTTTGAGGATCGTCGGTGCGGTGAACGGCCAAGAGCGGCGGGCAGGCCTTCATCGCTGCGAATTCGCCGGCTACGCCACTGCGTAATGCGTCCGCTTGGAAGGCGGGCAGCATGGCTGCCGCGTGCGAATCGCCCCAAACAATGAAAGATGGACTTCCGTTTCGCCCGATGGCGCAGAAATGCAGCGGGGTCGACGATGAGAGAAGACAACGCGCGCGCTCGGGGCTGAAATCGAGGGAGCCTCTGTCATAGGCGAGCGCTTGCCGATTAATCCGATACGGCAACCCTTTTCCCGCATAGGCCACCAATGCGGCCGCGCAGAACGCGGCACCAACGGCGGCGGTTCCGGCAAAGAGCTGGCGCCGCGAGAACGGCGCTCCTCGGCCACGAAACGGCTGTTCAATGAACTTCCATGACGCGCTCGCCACAGCGATCGACACGAGGATGATTCCGAGAACCTCGGCCGGTCGGAGCGAGCGTTCAATGACGTAGCGCACGAAGACGATCATTGGCCAATGCCAGAGATACAGTGAATACGAAATTAACCCCGTCCAGACGAGAGGCTTCGTCCCGAGGCATCGTCCAACTGGCGTGAGAGATGGTCCTTCGGCCCAAATGATGAACGCTGTTCCAAGACAGGGCGCTAAGGCCGCAGCTCCGGGAAATGGGGTGTTCGGCGTGTAGAGGAAGAGGCTGAGGGCGATCAGTGATAGGCCCGTCAAGGAAACTATTGAGCGCCACACGGCGCTTTGAGCGACGGGCACGGCGCCCAATGCGAGCAGCGAACCAATGAGCAACTCCCATGCACGGGGTGGTGCGAGGTAGAAGGCAAACGAGGGTGCGTACCTCACTGCCACCACGGACAGCACAAAAGAGAGCGCTAAGACTGCGGTGATAATAGATTTGGTCGCGGCCCTGCCGAACCTTGCGAGCAGTGCCATGAAAAGCGGAAAGACGATGTAGAACTGCTCTTCAACCGCGAGCGACCAAGTATGGAGGAGTGGCTCCGTTGCGGCCGGCGCAGCGAAGTAGCCGGATTTGTGCCAAAAGAATGCATTGGACAGGAAGGTTGCGGTCGCGAGAAGGCTCGCGCCGTAACTGCGAAAATCCAACGGAAGCAACAGAGCGTAACTGACTGCCCATGTGAACGCGCACACCGCGGCCAGTGCCGGAATAATGCGCCGGATGCGACGCTCATAGAACTCGCCAATCGAAAATCGGCCGCCCGCGATTCTGGAATCGATAAATTGAGTTATAAGAAAGCCGGAAATCACGAAGAATACGTCGACCCCCGAGTAGCCGCCACCGACAGCATGGATGCCAGCGTGAAAGAAGATGACGCCCAGAACGGCGATGCCCCTCAGACCGTCGATCTCCCGACGGTAATTGCTCTTTTGCATGTGCGCCGGGGAGCTTTCTCGATTCGTCATCCCGTCTTCGCTAGAAGTTGTCTTACTTGGAGGAACGCGCGTAACCGGTCGCGGTGAAGTGTAAGCAGGGTCAAGCAGTACGCCGCCGCCCCGCCCAATATTTCAGTAATGAGTTGGACGTACAATGACAGGCTGTGCGGAAGCGACCACTTCAGAAGAAGAACCGCGGTCACCATCGGTATGCAACTGCTCAGAGCAGGCCAAATCGCCCTGGCATACTCCCTCTTGCGCATTTCTATTTTGCGAAGCACGTCCTGCAGCAATAGGAATGTCACCAGGGGGTAGATGATTAACCAACACGCCGCGACACCCACGATGCCCCAATGACTACCGATGTAGAAGCATGGAGGCAGCACTAAGAGCATCAGTAAGCTGTTTCTTCTCACAAGATTGGGCTTGCCCAAGGCATTGAGCAAGGGGGAAAGAAGTGTGCGAATGGCCCGGAAAGAAGTGTACAGAGTGAGCAGTTGAAGCGGAACGATTGCAGAGTCCCACTTCTTTCCGAGCGCGAGGTGGAAAAATTCCGGAGCGACCAAAACGATGCCAATGCCTAGCGGGAAGATGATCAACGCCATGCCCTGCGTCAAGTTGCGCAAATATCTTCTAACAGAAGCCAAGTCCATCGCCACTTCTGAGAAGAGGGAAAGCGCCACGCGATTTGTGACAGCCGCCAGCTTTTCGGCCGGCGCGCGCGCCAGAGAGTATGCGAGTGAATACGCTCCCAAGGACGCTTGCCCCAAGATCTTCCCGACGATCCACACGTCTGCGTTGTCATATCCGTAAAAGCAGAGACGGCCACTGATCACGTGCCAGCTATACCTGAGCTCGGCTTCTAGGGATCTCCACCGCGGCCGGGAGAACCACATCGGCTCGTAGACAAAGGGCAGAAAAGCCGAAGCCGCCCTACCCACCAACAGACCGATCACCAGGGCCCAGTAGCCGAAACCAAAGAGCGCCAGCAGTAGTGTTGCGACGGCCTGAGCGATAACCTGAATTCCTTCAAAGAAGGCAAGCAGTCTGAACCGCATTTCCTTTTGCAACAGCGCGTAAGGAACTATGCGAAACGCCGTTATCGGAAAACCTAGAGCTGCCACGCGAATCACGAGAGGGAGCCTGGATGCGTGAAAGAAGAGGCCCAGAGGGTGAGCAACGCCCCAGGCAATCAGCAAACCCGATATACCGAGTATTACGGATATCGTGTGAAGCTGGGAAAGCTTGGCACGCTCCAAGTCGCGGAACGTAACAACGGCGACACCGACGCCAAATTCGCTAAACACCGTTACCAATTCGAGGAAAACGGCTGCCATGCCGACCAGGCCATAATCCGTAGGCGTGAGCAGCCTGGCTACCACAATCGTGGTCCCCCAAACGACTACCTGACTGCTCCATTTTACTGTTGCAGTCCAGGCCATCCCGCCAACAACTTTCCTATCGAGGTCCCTTTGGCCCGCGCCCGCAGGGCTTGGTGTCAAACTCAAGTTCTGAAACCTCCGTCGATCGCCTCCCATTCTCCTGAGCGGCTGTAGGAATGAACTGCAGCCAATGACGGTATTCGCTTCGCGTCTATACGGCAGATGGTGAGTTCCTGGTAGGGTTCACCAAGCGAAAGTATTTCGTTGAAGAGAAGTGCTCGCCCGTAAGCGGAGCTACAGTCCTGGCTCGGCCTGATCAACCGTGCCCCATCGACGATGATGCGCCCGCCCCCGCGGGCGACCGAGGCATCATTCGCAACCGTGCCGCCGGGACAGAACGTCCACGGCCCGGTGATTCTATCCGACCTCAGCAGCCACGTGATGGGTGCATGTCCCGGAACCAGCTGAGGGGACGTCACCATCCACCACGAAGCCTGAGCGTGGAAGATGGAAGAATCAACACAGCGAAAGCTGAGCAATCGGGTCTCGTACGACCACTCGTCCGGGAACCGTCGTGCCCTGTACAAATCGAGTCCACCGCTCTGTGCCGCTTCGGGAATCATGAATATCTCCCCATCCGACTCGACGATCTGCGGGAAGGAGAGATGATTGGGCTTCTGCAATACAGGACGAACTTCCACCAGCGCTCCGTCGGGCGTCAGCCGTCCGCAGGAGATCCGGCCGAACTTGCTGGGTCCTACGACCTCCTCGAAGAAGAGCCACATTTGTCCGTTCGCCGCGAAAACGACGGGGTCGGCCCACTGGTGCTTTGGCTCGACTGCGAGCCATTGAAACGCACTCAGGGCGGCCCTCGAGGCGTCCACGTACAGTGGGACTTGGGATTTCCGAACGGCTATCTGCCAGTTTACCGGGCCGTTTACGCGCTCTCGAAAAGGATAGCTTCTGCGCAGCGCCTGACCGGCAATCCAGCGAACCACTTGGGTGTTACTGGGTAGCCTGCCGATCGCCGGCAGCAGGTGGCTCGATTCCAGATCCACTGAATCAGCGAGGGGCTGTCTACGGTGAACATGCCAAAGTCCTTGTATTACGAAGTGGCGAGCGCCCCAGATCGGGCCAAAGCGATTCTCCCGGTTCGAGAGAAAGTGTGACGTGCTGAAAAGCGCCCGCGAGACCGTCACGTCCGCGTCGACCGTCGCACCCAACCTGATGAGCTCGATGCCGCTCAATGGAGCCCCGTCGATGAGCTCCCGAAGAAATCCGGAGCCCCTGGGATACTGCCGGCGATCTCCAAAATGATAGCGCCAGACACCTTGTTTCGCCTGCGGCAGCGATGCACCACGAGGGGCGACGCGTCCAAAATCCACGAGCACATCGAGTTCCAGAGAGCGGAATTTCTCGAGATCCTCGCTCGCGAAGCTTCGACCGGCATCTGAATCGTTTGCCGCGACCGCGATCTTAGGGACTTCGACCAAGAGATCGTCGCAATCTACCGGCGTAAGCGGATCAGGCTGTACCCGACGCAGCGGCTCGACAAAGATTTCGTACGCTTTCAGCGCGATTCCGTTGGTCCGATCGAGCGAGTGTCCATCAATCGTTGGCTGCGAGACGATAACTGCCGCAAGCTCGCAATAGTTCGCTGCCTGAATGTCTTGAATGATGCGCCTGGCGTATCCAGGAATGTTGCCCTGATCGACCAGCACTCCGATTCGAAGCGCCGGTTGAGGCGCTTCCGATCGCAAAAAGGGATCCGACACGGGCAAGGGATGATTCGGAAGGACGCCGGAGCGAGCGATCGGCTGCTCAGCACTCCAGATGGTATCCCCCGGCTTGAACTGCGGAGGACGCCCGAGCCTCCCGTCACTGTACGATGCCAACCAGTGGTCCAGGACGATCAGGCGCCACAGAATCGCACTATGGTTCCGTCGTCCGACCGAGTGCTCGTTGACGAGTCGCTCCAGCGCACCGCGGTTCACATAGGGGGCTATCGCCTGAGAAGGCGACCGCAGCGCCTCGATTCGCCCGCGGAGGGGTCCCCTGAACCAGTCCGCCAGCGGCACTTGAAAGCCCCGTTTCGGACGCGAGAGCACGAAATCGGGGACGATGCCGTTGATCGCTCGACGGAAAAGACGCTTGCTTTCAGCCGCGGTGACGCGACGCTCACCGGGGATCTGTAGCGCAAAATCCACCAGCTCGCAATCGAGAAGCGGCACTCGAGCTTCGAGCGATACCGCCATGCTCGTTCGATCCACCTTAGTGAGGATATCGCCCGGCAAATATGTCTCAATGTCGACGTGCATCATTGCTGCGGCGAAGTCATCGCGAAGCTCCGATGGGAAGTGACGCTTCAGATGCTCCTCGATCCGCAGCCCACCCCAGGGATGGGCCTCGGAAGCGATGCCGCCCTCATCGGCACGTACAGGCAGAAGAAGCGTCGTCGCATATCGCCCCAACGCGGACCTTCCCATATCCACGATCCGGTTCCGACCAGGGAATGCGTGAGGAAGCATGAGACCGGCGGCCGAGAGCAATGGCACCGCGGCGTGTCTTCGGCCACCCACACGCCGCAGCGTCTCACGATACCTCGTGTATCCGCCGAAAAGCTCATCTCCTCCATCTCCGCTCAGCGCGACTGTCACGAATTCCCGCGCGAGTCGAGCGACCAGGTAGGTCGCAATCGCTGAGGAGTCCGCGAACGGCTCATCGAACATCGCCGCGACGTCTTCGAATATTGCTTCGACGTTGGGCCGAACGATGAGCTCCACGTGATCCGTACCAAAATGAGCCGCCACCTTGCGTGCGATGGCCGACTCGTCGTACGCCTTCTCGGCGAAGCCGATCGAAAACGTTTTCACCCGACCGGCCGCGTGACGGGTCATCAGCGCAACGACAGTTGACGAGTCGAGCCCTCCGGAAAGGAACGCGCCGAGCGGCACCTCCGACTCGAGATGGGAATGCACGGCTCTGTCCAAGCGGCGCCGAATCTCCTCCACCAATTCCTCTTCGTCGGCCATGGACTCATCAGGAGTCGGTTGCTTCCAGTACCGACGCACCTTGATCTCCTTGCCCGGGCTCCAGATCAGGTAGTGCGCAGGAGGTAATTTCTTCGCTCCCTCGAATATGGAGCTCGGGTGCGGCACATACCCGTATGCCAGGTACTCCATGACGGCGCCCGGTGCGATCCGCAGACTCGACCGATCGAAGGCATATAGAGACCGCAGCTCCGAACAGAAGACGATGCCCCCACCGCGTACCGCATAGCTCAAAGGCTTCATGCCCGTCCGGTCTCGAGCGATATAGAGGCGCTGATTGCGAGAGTCCCAGATCGAGAAGGCAAACATGCCGTGCAATCGAGAAGCCATGTCCAGCCCATACTCCTCATAGAGGTGGACCAGAACTTCCGTATCGCAGCGGGTTCTGAATCGATGTCCCGCCGCCAAAAGCTGCGCCCGCAGCTCGTGGTGGTTGTAGATTTCTCCGTTGAAAACAACGGTGACGGTACCATCCTCGTTGCAAATCGGCTGATCGCCTCCACTCACATCGATGATGCTGAGGCGGCGCATACCCAGTGCCACGGGGCCGTCAACGAAGTAGCCGTCGGAGTCCGGGCCGCGGTGTAGAATGGCGTCGCACATTTCCCGCAAGCGCACCAGCGCGGCCTCCCCCACGAGACCGGTGCCGGCAAATCCCGCGACACCGCACATGTTATATCACCGTCGCGGGCCGGGGGACTGCCGGTGGTGCGTTCTGCTCGAGCATCAGCGTCGTACCGGCCCACATGATTGCGAGCACCAGAAAGAGGATGGAAAGCTCCGAGAAGCTCCCGAAGATCCCCGCTGTGAGAAAGCCCAAGAGACCGTACCTGAGCCACCTCAGGTCGAGGCTCTGAAGCTTCGATTTGAGGCGTTCCCCCCGCTTGACGTGCCGAAGTACTGACACGACGAGCCCCGCCCAGATCAGCAGCCCCGGAAAGCCGGTCTCCGCCGCCAGTCTGAGGTAAGTGTTGTGCGCGTCGCGATAACCGAGGTCCGGTCGGTATTCATTGTTGGCAATCCGGTAGCATCCGAGACCCACCCCTAGAAGGGGATGATCGACAGCGATTTTCCACGCCGTTTTCTGAATTTGCCATCGCTGCTCCGCCGATCCGTACTTATCGGCCTCTCTGAACGTTGATGTGCTGGTGAGGTACTGCATTCCCTCCAGCCGCGACCAGAGCTTATCCGGCAGAAGCGCGAGTCCGATGCAGACCGCCAGCAGAGCGCAGAAGGCGACGCCAGGCCGTTTCATGGTCCGACGAAGTAACGGCAGTCCTATCCCGATGGCGAAGCCCACGAATCCGCCTCGAGATTTCGTGAAGAGCAACGCCAGGATGAGAATCACCACACAAGCCCAGCTTCCCCACCGGACCGCCTTGGACTGGACCGCAGCGGTCGCAACCGACAACGCCGCGCCCAACACCAGAATCGTCATCGCCGCATCGTCGTTCGGGTTAGAGTAAATGTAGTTCCATGCCGCACGACCTTCCGTCACATAGCCGTGAAGGTAATTGAGTACCGTGCCTCGGGCGGGATAGAGCATGAACGCACCGAGCACTACCAGCAGGTATACCCACAACTGCTTCTCCGAGCGCAAGGCGTTGAGGAGAACGAGGAATATCAACAACACCTTCAGCCGGATATCAAGCGCCTTGAACGCCACGTCCCACGAGATCGAGAAGACGCAGGTGATCAGGCCCCAGCCCAGCAAAGCCACTCCCCACCAGAAGGGAGCGGGAAAGCGGATCCGCTCGCGCCCGAAAAACATGCCCGCGAGCGCCAGGATCACGGCGGGGTAATCGTGCGGCCATCGAGCGGTCACCGAGATCAGCGTGAAGAGGGCAACGCCGAAAAACTGAACCGTCCAAATACCGGTGAGGTTCTCCCTTATTGAGCGCGGCACAGAAGCGCGCGGCACAGTGCTCATTGCAGGCTCACTCGCTCTGCGGCTGATGCGGCTCCCAGCTTCGCATAGAGGCCCTCCAGCTGCGCGATGACGGTCGATTCGTGGTATCTCGCCCGGACCCGCGACATTCCCTCGCGCGCCAGGCACGCGCCAAGTCCAGGGTCTGAACGCAGACCGCAGATCCTATCCGCGAGTGTTTGCGGATCCTCGGGCGGCACGAGAAAGCCGGTCTCACCGTCCACGATGATGTCAGGAATCCCGCCAACCGCAGTCGCGATCACCGGCCGCTCGGCGGCGAGAGCCTCGATGATCGCATTCGGGAAGCCCTCGTTGAGTGAGCAGAGGACGCTCACGTCGAGGAACTGATGGAGGTTGACCGGTGAGATCACCTGCCCCACGAAATGAACCCGCGATTGGATCTTGAGGTCGCAAGCGACCTGCTCGAGGGCCGGCCGTTCCGGACCGTCACCCACCAGCACGATGTGTACGTCCTCGTCGAGCCGGCTCGCCGCCTCTATGAGGAGCTTATGATTCTTGACCGGCACCAGCCGAGCGACCGATCCCACGACGAAGCAACCGTCCGGGACTCCCCATTCCCGCCTTCGGGCCTGCCTCGAGGCCGGGTCGATCCGCTTGAAGGCGCTCTCTTCCAGGAAATTCGGCAACTCAATGATCTTGCGCAAGGGCACGCGCTCCTCGTTCGCGAGTAGCCGCGCGACGGCGGCGCTGTTGGCGAGAACGCGGGTCGCAAACCGATAGCTCCACCGATTGAGGGGAATCAGTCCCAGCCGCGGCACGTCATAGGCCCAGCGGCGGCTCGCGATCACGCGGCAGCCGCCCACCACCGACGCCCAAGGGGCGGCGAAAATGTTGGTGTAGAGATCGTGCGTGTGAGCGACTCGGATACCGTGCCTGCGGAGCATGCGCGCGAAACGCAGCCCCTGGGCTGCCGTCCCGGGCCCATACAGGTTCGAGATCGGCAGATGGACCATGGCGACGCCGAGAGCTTCGTATCGAGAGCGGATCGGACCATCCTTCTGCAGGTGAAACACCGTCACGTCGAACCGGTCCAGATCGAGCGCCTCAACCGTGCGTACGGCATTGAGCTCCGTTCCCCCGATCTCAAACGAGTCGATGCAGTATGCGATTCGAATGCGCACTTAGCTCCACAGGGTTCTGCGACCGTCGTGTAAATGCGCCACATCGCTGTCGAGCATGTGTACGCGCAGAGGCATCTTGGGCAGCCGCTCGAGGTCAGCCGCCCGGACGAGGATCGGTGTCGTCCATCGAGGATGGAAGCCGGCACGCTGCAGCACGTTCGAGAGCACTGGATCGCTCGCCCAGGCGGCGACCTCCGCGACCTCCTCTTCGCGTTTCGCTTCTCGAACGGCGCACTGCACCATCGATCTCCAATCGCTTTCCGCCTCCGAGGCTACCCAAGCGTCCACCAGGCGCGCCTGACCCGGGACGAACGCCAGAACGAAGTACCCCCGCAGGCGCGATTCCTGCTCGAGCGCGTAAACCTGCATTCGCGCGGCCGGGCAGTCGAGCATGTAATTCAGCTGACATGCCGAGCGCTCGGACACACTCAAGCCGCCTCGGCCTTCCGGCAGCACGGAGTCGATCCGCCGAAGCTCACTCCTCAGAAGTGGGTGTGCCTGCCAACCGTCGTTCACCGCTCGTGGCGCCGTGAGCGTCCAGAAGGCCCGTCGTGCGAGCCGGGGTACCCGCTTCCACGAGGGATCGGTCGCCTCGCGCAACGATCGCGTCAGGGAAAACGGGCGAACGAAGCTGGTGACGAATCCATGCGGTTGATATCCCATGTGAGGCATGACTCGCCGCGCTATGGTGCTAGCTCCAATCGCCAGCAACGCGTCAGTCAGTGTCGCAACGTGCTTCATCACGCGCACGCCCGCGCCGACCTGGCGAGGATCTGCCGCCCAATCGACCATGGAAGCCATTCGCACCCGTCCTGATTGCGAGACGGAGCACACCGGGACGACGCCGACGTGGGCCAGGAGCTCGCGCCCGTCGGTGAGCACATATGAGCGCGATCCAGGCCAGTCGGCACGCTCCTGCCAGTACTTCCAATGCAGGTATTCCGGTGTCGCCTGCGGCTGCAGACCCACCTTCCACAGCAACGCGAGGATGGCCGGCCCATCGGCCGGCTCCGACGGACGCACCCAACCGGATGAGAAAGCCGGCTCGCACTGGCGGCTATACTCGTGGCTGGGCATGGCAACGGCGGCAGGGGACGAGGGACGGCTGAAGGTGCGCCACGGCGAACGCGAGCGTCTGCCGCGCCGCGTCGCAGCTTCGCCCGCACACCGCGCGGAACGCCGTGAGTGAGGAAACCGGATGGCCGACCAGGGCTGCCAGCCCGTACCAGAGCTGAGAGAGTCTCGGACGCAGGAACAGGCGGCTCCCGATGCGATAGCGCGACCAGATGAGGGAGCGGGTGCCGGCAGGGTCGATCGCAGTGGTTTGCAACCATCGGCCCGCGGAAGAGTCCACAACGCGCTGCGACACGATCCGCAAGTCAACTCCACTGCCCACGAGGGTGTTCCTCCAGCCGAGAAGCTTTGCATGCTGCGTCTGGGTAAGGTAGGCCACCGTAAAAGCCTCGACGGAGTCCCCCTGCGAAGTCACATAACGCTCGAGCGACTCCGCACTCGAATAAGCGAACGCGGGCTTCCACTCGCTAAGACCCGCCGGTTCGGGCCCGCGCCAGCCTGTCGGGGCCGCGGGCCAGTCAATCGCGATAACGGCATGACTCCGGGACCCGCGGAGATCCCGCCCGTAAGCAAGCAGCGGAAGCACGCCCAGACAGCCGAGCGCTACAGCCACTTGCATCAGGCTGATACGGCTGCCGCCCTGAGCCGAATCCACCCGGCGAGGGCTTGCCGCCGCCGGGCGCTGGGCACGATCCCACCTGGCCCCCAGCCGGTCGGCCAGCCAGAGAAAGAGAGCGAAGGCCGCCACGAACAGCAGCCAGCCGAACCAGTAGTGGTTGCGGACGAGCGAGCTGCGCATGTCGGTCTCGTAGGCTACAACGGTGATCACGAAGATCCGCACCCAGTTGGCAATCAGTGCGAGCGCCCCCATCAGGCCGAGCCATGCGAGCCGACGCCTTGGCGGATCCTCCTGGAGCTCACCATAAAGCGCGCCGAGCGCGAGCCCGACGATGAAGCCATGCAGGCCCGAGCAACCGCCGGCGATCTCGATCGGCCCGCCGGGCAGCTGGATCAGATCGCCCTGCATGAACCCCGGAATGCCCGTGAGCCACATGAGCGCGCCGTTCGCCCTCACACTCATCAGCTGCAGACCGCCATTAATGTCACCCCAGAGCGGCACAGCAAAATAAAGGAAGCCGACCGGGAACAGCAGCGCCCGTGCCATGCGCCTGCCGAACATGGCTGCGACCGCCCCGAGCAGCAGCAGGGGCAGCAGGGCTATGTCTAACTGTTGTATCGCCGCGCGCCAGAGGAACAGCCAGGCGGCGCTTAGTGCAACCACGAGGAGCAGCGCGCTCCGTGCGGGATGCGGCGCGATCGCCGCCAACCGGGCCCGGTTTCGCCAGAGGATCCATAGCGAGGTCAGGAGGATGAGATAACCGTGAGTGTAGGTTTCTTCTCCGGAAGCACCGCTCCAGAATGCGTCCAGCGCGACGGAACTAGGCCAGTAGAGCGCAGCAACGGCAACCCAGATCCCGAAGATCCCCGCGAGGCGGCCCAGTTCCGGCGAATGGACCCGGTGTCGCGCAGGGCTCGCGACGGGATCGGCTGTGGACGGAGGCGCCGAGAGACGTTCCGGCTCACGCGCCATCGGAGCGCTCGCTCCGCGCGTCGCTATAGCCGTAGTAGTAGTACGCGGATGTTGTCGATTGCCCGCTCTCGTTGAGCACGAGTGAGACGGACGGATGGCCCTGGAGGAGGTCGAGGGCATCGAGCACCACCGGCTGGGGGGTGGACTCCGCGAGGACGACGAGGACGATCTGCCCCGCGACCTGGGCGAGCGCGGCCGACTCGGTCGTTTGCATCAGTGGCGGCGAATCGAAAAGCGCGATGCGCTGGCTGTCGCGCTGCTCAAGCGCCGCAGCGACCTGCTCCATTCGTTTGCTCGCGAGAAGCTCCGTCGCTTCCGGCGAGCTCGTTCCGCTGGGCAGGAATGACACCCCCCGTACGGTGGTGGGCCGGATCATCGATTCCACGGAAAGCCGCGGATCCCGCAGCACATCCAGCAGTCCGGGCTCCCCCTCGAGGCCCACCACTCGCGTCAGCTGAGGTTTGACCACGTCGGCGTCGATCAGAAGGACCTCGATGTCCCTTTCGAGCGAGAGGCTCAGGGCAAGATTGATGGCCGTGAAGCTCTTACCTTCTCCTGGCAAGGCACTCGCCAGCATGATGAGATATCCCTTGCGCACGCGCGCCCCTTCAGGGCCGAACGCATTCGCGAGCAGCGGGCGCTTGATCCTGCGGTACTCGCTGCTCAGCCGTTGCTCGTCGGTGACGGGGGGCAGCAATCCCGCCGAGCGCAGCGCCTCCCTGTCAAACACGACGGGTGCCAAGTCACTAACGATGGGGCCTGTGGGTGGCGGCGCCTCCCCGGCAGCGGCGGCGGCACTCGCCGCCTCGGCGGCGGCTCGCTGCTCCTGGATCTTCCGGATCGTCTTTTCCACCACACTCACTAGAAGACCCCTCCGAGGGTTGGGATGAAGAGCTCGAGCAGGAAAACCGTCGTCGCCATCACCACCAGCCCCGAAGCGCACCACGTGTAGACGACGTTGCTCCGGTGCTGCTTGACATCGTGCCGGTCGAGCCATGCCCTCCCAACAGAGCCGAGTACCGTGAGGCCGGTCACAGTGGCGAGCTGACGCGTGCTGGCGAACACGGGCCGCAGCATGTGCAGCAGATAGGCAAGGCCGAGCCCCGCCACGAGCGCAAGGACCAGGAACTCAACGGTAAGCTTCGGTCGGTTGGGCGCGACCGGCTGGTACTGTGCCGTTGCCGGCTGCACGATGTCGAACCCGACAATGCCCGTCAATGCGGCCTGCTGGCCGAGGCGCGCGCTGTCCAGGCGCGCAAGCAGTTTGTCGTATTGCTTGCGGGTCACGTCGTAATCGCGATTGAGCTGGGCATATTCCGCCTGCACCTGGGGAGCGGCGCCCATCGTGGCCTTGAACGTGGCAATCCGCCGCTCACGGTCGAAGATGTCCTGCTGGAGCGAGGCGGCTTGGACCTGTTCCTCGTTGTATTGCTCCTGCAGCTTCTGGTAAACGGGATTGGCCGCAAGCTGCAGCTCCGAGGCCGCGTCCAAATCCCCCTTCTTGGCGGCCGCAAGCTCGGCTGTCTGCCGCATCTTGAGCGCCTTCAAGTTCTGCCGCATCGCGATGACGGCCGGATATTTATTCGTATAGCTGAGAAGGAGCTGATTGAGCTTCTGCTGTGTCTGCGAGATCTGCTGCTCGATGTCGAGAGCGGCGGGGTTCGCGAGGGGTGCTTCGGGCGTCGCGCCCAACGTGAACTGTGTCGCGCTTCGCAGCTCCTGCCGGAGCTGCCTGAGCTCGCGTTGCGCGAGCGACAGCTGCTCCCTTTGGGCGGTGAGCGCGTTGTTCTCGCTCTGCAGGTGAGTAAAGTAGTCGCCCTTGTCTGCGCCCAGGAGCAGCAGCCCCTCATTGCGCTTCTTGAAGTCCGCCAGGCGCTGCTCGGAAGCCGAGAGGCGCTGGCCGTATTCGCTGATCTGAGCGGTGAGAAATTTCTCGGCCTGCTCCGAGCCCTGCTGCTTGTCCCCGAGAGAGCCCTCGACGAAGTCGTTGAGAAGATGGCTGACGACCTGCAGGCTCCTCCTGAGATTGTGATCCGTATAGCTGATGGTGAAGAGCAGCGTCGTGGGTTTCGCTTCCTTGGAGGGCTGGCCGGTCACATCGGGGCTCTCGGCGCTGATGGTGATGTTGGCACGGAGCTTGTCGATGACCTTCTGCTGATCCTCCGGGGAAAGCACGCCTGCCATGAGGTTGCTTTCCTCGGCTACCTTGCGCAGCTGCGGGTCACCGACCAGCGCCTGCTGCACCTGCTCGATCTGGCTTTCAATGCTGTTGCCGAGGCTCAGGCCTTCGGTCGCCTCGCTGAGCGTGGTATTGAGATTGACGAAAACCTGCGCGGAGGACTGATAGGTGCTGGGGATGAGAAAGACCACGATCCAGAGCACCAAAGCCAGAGACCACGCCACGATGAGCGCCAACCACCGAAATCGCCAGGCTCCGCGCAGCTGGTCCAGGAGGTCGTGGAGGGTAGTGTGTAGCAGAGGCGAGCGAGTCGTTTCGGCTTCCATCAGCTCTTGATCTCGGCGAGGAGGCGCTGCGCCTCCCGGCGGGTCTGAACGTCTGCGGAACCCGAGACGATCGCGGTCAGGATCCGGCGAGCCTCGGCCCGGTCGCCGGCCTGCAGCAGTGCGTAGGCGTAGTGATATTGGATCTGTAGATCCGGGGTCGCGGCGCGGGCCTTGGCCTGCACCGCATCGAGTTGGGTTGCCTTCTCGAGATACGGGAGCGCCTCACCCGCCCGGTGATGGAGCGTGAGGATCCAGCCGACCGTGTCGTTCACGGCGGGAGAATCGGGCGCGAGCTTCACGGCCCGCTCAGCCAGAGTCTCCGCGCGTGGGTTGCCGAGCTTGCCGTAGACCCAGGCGAGATTGTTCAGCGCGACCACATCGGCCGGCATCTCGCCGATCACGGTCTCGAACTCCCGCGCGGCGGACGGAAGCTCGTTCGCTGACAGGTAGTACTGACCCAGGACGTCGCGGATTCGCCAGTCGTTCGGCTGCCGCGCGAGCCACGCCTCGAGCGGCTGCTGCGGCTGCCGGCTGTGGGCAAGCACCTGCTCGCGGTAGAGCCTCATGGCCACCACAGCGGTCGGACGCTGCGCCTGGGCCTTGCCATAGGCCGCGAGCGCCGCCCCGGAATTCCCGAGGGCGGACTCGACATCCCCTTTGAGTGCCAGGGCGCCGGGATCCTCAGGGTGCTCTGCGAGCAGCGCATCGACCCGCGCGAGCGCCGCCTGGCCGTCGTGGTTGCGTAGGTCAATGAGGGCGAGCGCGCCGACGGCGGGCAGCCACTGCGCGTGGATCTTAAGCGCCTTGTCCAGGGAGGCCCGCGCCGCGGGCGATTGATCAAGCGCGAGCTGCGCGCGCGCGGTCTCGAGCCAGTACGAGGCGTTGCCCGGTACCAGCTGTGTGGCCCGCGACAAGCGCGCGAGCGCGGCGTCGTACTGCCTCGCCTGGAGCAGGAGCAGCCCAGCCTCCTCGACCGGCGCCGCTTGGCCGGGCGCCGAGGCGATCGCTCGATCGAGCGCGGTATCGGCGGCTTTGACGTCTCTATCCGCCAGATCGACGCTGGCGAGCGCGAGCCCGATGCCGGGTTCGGCCTTGGACGGATCGACTGCCTGGAGAAGGCTGCGAGCCTGGTTGAAGTGCCGGCGAGTCGCCAGGAATTCGGCGAGCTCGTAACGTACCGGCAGCGCCTCAGGATGCGCCGCCAGCGCCGTGCGCAGCGTGTCTTGCGCGTCGGTCAGCTTGCCGGTGGCTGCCTGCAGGCGCGCGAGGGCGATCACGGCGATCACGTCGTTGGGATTTGAGCTCAGCGACTCGCGCAAGAGCGCCTGCGCGCGCACGGGATTGCTCTGCGAGGCATAGAAAGCGGCGCCGGTGTCGAGCACCGCGGAATCGCGCGGGTGCGCGGCGACCAGCTTGTCAACCTGCTCGCCCGCGGCGGCGGCGCCGCGCACGGCCGCGGTTGCCGTTATCAGCAGAGCTTCGCGGCGCTGGCTGCCGTCATCGCGAGTCTTCTCGAGAAGAGTCAGCGCATCCGTCGCGCGTCCGCCATTCAACAGGGCTTGCGCGAGGTCGAGCTGCAGAGTCTCATCCTGCGGATGGGCGCGCAAGTTGCTCTCGAGCGCGTCGATCACCGCATGGGTGTTGCCCACCCGTCCCGCCGCGGTCCCGAGCAGGGAGAGCAGCTGCGGATCGGTGGACAGCGAGGCGAGCGCCGGAGTCAATACCTGCAAGGCTGACTGGGGCTGACCGAGCCGCAGGCTCACTGCGGCGAGGAGCTTACGCGCCTCGACGTTGTCCGGTGTCTGCTCCACGACGCGAGCGAGTTGCTCCTGCGCCTGCTGGAGCTCGCCTTGGGCGAGCAGCGCCGCGCCCAGAACCATCCGCGCCTGCACGAACTCCGGCGCGGCGATCACGAGGCTCTGCAGTTGGTTAATGCTCCCCGACACGTTCTTGCGCGCGAGCTTGATGCGGGCGCCGAGAAGCTGGGCCATGGGCGCGTCGGGTTCGGTCCGAGCCAGTACCGCCTGGCTCTGCGCGGCCAAATCGATCTTGCCCAGGGCGAGACGCGACTCGGTGATTACCACGAGCGCCATCACCCGATCGGTTATCTCGTCGGCAGCGGACGTGTGCTTCAGAGCCAGCGACGCGGCGCGCTCGGCCGCGGCGAAGTGACCTTGGGATTCCAGTATGCGGCCCTGAAGCAGCGGCGGCTGCGGGGACTTCGGGTCCCGCTGCATGGCAACCTTGAGCTGCTGCAGCGCCTGCTCGAGCTGCCCCTCAGTCGCCAGGGATTCGGCCATCACGACCCGCGCCTCGGTGAGCCCGGGCTGGTTGGCCAATAGCGGCTGCACGCTCCCGATCGCCTTGTCGGGTTGTCGCAGCGCGAGGTACGCGCGCGCCATCATCAGCGAGCGCGTGGGCTCGTTCAGCGCAATACCATGTTGAGCGACAGCGTTCAGGAGCGCCTGCGGCTGACCGGTGGCCAACCACGTTCGCGCTCGCAGAGCGTCGACCTCAGGTCCTTTGGCGCCGGCACTTAGCGCGTGATCCAGGTTCGCCTGCGCTCCAACCGGGTCGGCCGTATCGAGCGACACTCGCGCGAGCAACAGCCAAGCCTGCGTATTGTCCGGGTGCGAGCGGACTACCGTGCCGAGCTCCACGGCCGCGGCCCGCCAGTTGCCCGCCCGCATGTCCCGCCGTGCGGCGGCGATGCGATAGTGCGCCGGGATCAAGGCGCCGCACCCCACCAGGCTGAGCGACAGACAGAGGACGCCAATCTGCGACATCCGCCGCAGGACCGCCGGACCGTCAGACGGCTTCATGGGTGCAATCGGTTCGGGCATCTCGATGGGCAAAGGTTTGGGCGCGGACGGCGCCCGCGCCGGAAGCATCCAGCTCTATAATTCTCCGGCGGATTGTACCAGCCCGCCGCCGAAGGCGTCTCAGCTTATCGTCTTGCTCGCGATATTCGAGAACGCGCTCTGGTGCCCCGTATTCGTGTAGGCCGCGACCGCGAAGTACCAGGTCCCCTGGGTCAGGCCCTGGATGACATAATCGGTGGCGCCGGCGCTGGCGACCTCGACCGACTGAGTGAGCGTATCGGGGCTCGTCCCGTAGTAGATGCGATACCCCGCAAGGTCCGTGAGCGCCTCTCCGTTAGTAAGGGTGGTGGGCGCCGCCCACGACACGTCGGCACTCCTGTTGATGGTCGGTAGCGGCGGACTGCTCGCGGTACTCGCCGTGGCCGATGAACTCGTCCGGTGGTGGCATCCCGTCAGCAGGATCGAGGCGAGCGCCAGCGAGCAGACGGCCAACGACCGTCTCGCGGCAATCAGATGATCGATTTGAGTGCGCAATTTGCCCCCCGTGGCCTGCAAGCAGGTGGCGCCACAGCGGCTCGGGCAAGCGACAAGCCGGTCCGCCGGCGCCTACCGAGTTGGAGCAACGGCCGTGCCGGAAACCGAATTCCTTTAGGCTTCAGATGGTTACGGTACCGGCCGCAGGATATTGTCGTATTCGAAGGGCGGGCAATGTCGGCACGCGCCGACGCCGCCCGCGTAGGCGCGAGCGGCAACGGCGATAAATCACTGCTTTTTCCGGCGAATTACACCAACCCCGTCACTGTTGGTGTTTGGCGTCAACAGGTGCGCGGCAGCGTCAGTCCCGAAGCCGCTGCGAGCGTCCCGGGGCGCAGCGGGCATAACACATCAAACATAACTTCGCCGGATCTCGGAGATGTGAACTGGTTCCGGCTCGAAGCTTGCGCTCACTTCGGTGGCGGCGGGGTCGTCCGCTCCATCAGGTCGTAAAGGGTCGGGCGAGTCACCCCGAGCAGCTCCGCCGCCTTCGAGATGTTGCCACCCGTGATCGCGAGGGCACGCTGCACCGCGGCGATTTCAGCCCTCTGGCGCACCTCGCGAAGCGGCAGGATAGCCGCCGCCTCGTCAGCGGCGACCTGCGCTTCCAGTCTCAGATCCGCGGCCGTGACGAGCTTGCCTTCGGCCATGATCGCCGCTGAATTGACCCGGTTATCGAGCTCGCGCACGTTGCCCGGCCAGGGATACTTCTCGATGGCGGCGATCGCATCGGGGCCGAGCTTCAGCGCCGGTTTGCCGTGGCGCTTGCAGGCCTGCTGCAGCAGGTAGTTGGCGATCAGCACGGAGTCTGATCCGCGCTCGCGCAGCGGCGGGATCTGCACCGCCACCTCGCTGATCCGGTAGTAGAGATCCTCGCGGAAGCCCTTCTCTTCGATCGCCACCTTCAAGTCGCGGTTGGTGGCCGCGATGATGCGTACGTCCACCTGGATGAGCTCGCGTCCGCCGATGCGCTCGATGGCGCGCTCCTGTAGAAAGCGCAGCAGCTTCGATTGCAGCGCCGGCGGCATGTCGCCGATCTCATCGAGAAAGAGCGTGCCACCATCGGCCGTCTCGATCTTGCCGATCGTGCGCTTCACCGCTCCCGTGAACGCGCCCCGCTCGTAGCCGAAGAGCTCGCTCTCGAGCAATGTCTCGGGAATCGCCGCGCAGTTGATGGCGACCATGGGCTTGCCTGCCCGCGCGCTCAGCCCGTGCAACGCCTGGGCGAGCCGCTCCTTGCCGGTGCCGCTCTCACCTAACAGCAACACCGTGGCTTGTGTCGGCGCGAGCTTTTGGACAACGCGACAGACCTTCAGCATCGGCTCGCTCGCAGTGATGACGCCCTCGAGCGCTTGCGAGGAGTGCGCCTCCGCGAGACGCTCGTTTTCGGCCTCGAGCTGATAGATCCGATGCGCGCGATCGACGATGAGCGAGAGCATTTCGGGTTCGACCGGCTTCTGGCAGAAATCGTAGGCGCCCAGACGGATGGCCCGCAGCGCCTGCTCGCGCCCCTCGCGGCCCGTGACGACGATGATCTTGGTACGCGGCGCCGCGCGCAGGATCTCGGTGATGGTGGCGAAACCCTCCTCCACCCCGTCCGGATCCGGCGGGAGACCTAAGTCCTGAAGCACAATCGTGGGCTCGAGCCGGCGAAGCGCACTCAACGCTTCCGCGCGCGTCGCGGCGCAGTCGACCTCGAATGCATCCAGCGCCCATTTGAGCTGGCGCTGCAGCCCCGGATCGTCTTCGACGACGAGCAGTCTAGTTCGCTTGGAGTTCATGGCGTTGATCCTCTGCCGCTACGAGCGCCGGTGCCAGCGGGAGCCGGAGGATGAACCGGGTGCCTTTGCCCGGCGCGCTCTCGACCTCGACGCCGCCGCCGCACCTGCGCGCGAACTCGCGCGCCTGATAGGCGCCGATGCCGAAGCCTTGCTCGCCCTTGGTGCTGTCGAAGGGCCGAAACAGCCGATCGCGAATGAATTCGGCATCCATCCCGCAGCCGCTATCGGCCACTTCGATGCTCGCCTGCTGCCCGGCCCTGCCGACGGATACGGTGACCGTTCCCTCCGGGGCAGTCGCCTGCTGGGCGTTGCGGACCACATGCTCGAGCACTTGCAGCAGCCGCTCCCGATTGACGATCACCTCGACGTCTCGATCGCGGCACTCGAGTGAGGGAACCGGCACGACCGCCGCGCAGCGCCGCACCGCCTCGGCGCATATGTCGCCGAGCTCCGTGCGATGCAGCTCCTCCACTGCTGCGCCGCTGCGCAGCTCTTCCATGAGTCGAGTCATGCGCCTGACCGAGTTTTCGATCGTGAGGATCGCATCGTCAAAGAACTCCGGGTTACCGCGATGACGGGCGGCGTTCTGCACGACGAGCGCCTGCTGGGCGATGAGGTGCCGCAGGTCATGCATGATCACCGCGGACATCCGGCTCATCGCCTCGAACTGGTGCGCCTCGGCGAGGCGCTTGGCCGCCTGCTCGAGCGCAAGAAAGCTCGCCACCTGCCGGCCAGCCGCGCGCAGTAGGTCGATCTCCTCCCAGGTGAGACGCATCGCCGCGAGGGGTTGCGCGACCGCCACGAAGCCGACCAGCGACCCTTCGCAGATGAGGGGCACGATCAGCCATATTCGTGGGTCTTCGAGCATCCAGGTTGGGGGCCGCACCAGCCGCTTACGCCCTGCCGGCGCGCGCGCCTCATCGAGATCGTAGATCCATTCCTGCTCGAGCAGGTAATTGAAGAATTCCCCGCCGGCGGCTTGCCGCGGCGCGCCGGGCGGGGCGAGATCGCCCCCGACCGGGACCAGCGTGCCTTCCTGATCCTTGAGCCACAGCCCGCCGCTTGCGGCATTGAGGAATCCGGCCAGGGCCCGCACGATCCGTTCGTGGACCGGCGTATCGTCCACCTCCGACAGCGCCCGTGTCAGCTTCAACCACTCGGTGCGATAGTCATAGCGATAGGGGAAGAAGTGCTTCGCGAAAGTCACCCGCGACCACGCCCGAAACTGCTCCGAGAGCACCGCCACCGCAAGCACGAGCGCGCCTGCTGCGAGAAAAAGGATCTGACCCGCGCCGCCCCAGGAGCCCCCGAGCTGGCGAACGTAGTAGCTGCCGATCGCCATGACGAGCACGTAGATTGCGGCCCCGAGCAGCGTCGCATTGAAGAAGGCGACTCGGGGGGAAAGGAAGGCGGCGGACTCCCATCGGGGGATCCGCCGCAGCGCTACGGCCAGGAGCGCCGCCGCGCCTGCATTGACGAAACCGCGTGCCAGCCAGAAGTCCGGCGTAGCGCTGCCGTGCAGCATGGCGAGGGAGAACAGGGCCAGATCCCAGGTGTAGAGCACCCCGATGCCGAGCCAGAGGTGCTTGAGCTGCCAGCGCTGCGTGGCGCGGGTATTGCGCGCGACCTGCTCGATGAGGACGAGGCCGGTAATCGTGAGGAACAACCCGCCCCACAGCCAGTAGCTCGCGACGTAGCGCGCGAGCGGCGCGGCTTCGGGCAATAGACGTAATGCGGCGAACGCCAGGGCCAGAAGGACGACCAGAGCGCCGATGAGGCGTTGCGCCATGAGCGCCGCTCGCGCATTGCCCGAGCCGCGCAGGCAATTCAGCAGAACCCAAGCCCAGGCGAGCTCGCGCAGGTACTCGATCCCCACGGACGCCCCCATAGGCACGGGGGTACCGGCACTCTGCGCCGCGAGTACGAGCGACCAGCCCAGCTGCACGCTCAAGGCGGCCACCAGCCCGGAGCCGCTCAGCCGCCGGCGCCAGAGGGTGAGGCTGGCCCCGAGAAGCAGAGCGTACGCAGCAGCGGAGAGGAGATAACCGACCACGTCGCGATCGTAATGCACGGGCGCGAAAATTAGCGAGATTGATTGCTCCTCCCGGCCCCCTGGGGCGGGTCAAGGGGTGGAGGGCCGTGGGGTGCGGGCGGATTAGGGCGTGAGCTGGCGGATCTCGTTGTTAAGAAAGTCCCCCACGAAGAGCTGCCCCGAGGGGCTCACCGCGATGCCGTCGGGACTGTCGAACGAGGCCGCTGAGCCTATGCCGTTGGCGCTGCCGGCAACGGTCGAGCCGGCCAGCGTCGTCACGACTCCCAGTGGACTCACGAGACGGATCTCGTTGTTGCCGGAGTCCGCGACATAGACATCGCCCGCCGAATCCACCGCGACCGCGGTGGGACCATCGAACGAGGCGGCGCTCCCCGTGCCATCGGCGCTGCCCGCGGTGGTCGAACCCGCCAGCGTGCTCACCACGTCCGACAGGTTGATCATACGAATCTCGTTGTTGTTGTGATCGGCCACGTAAAGGTTGCCGGATGAGTCTACCGCCACTCCCGTCGGTCCGTTGAACGATGCCGAGGTGCTCGAGCCATTGGCGCTGCCTGCGGTAACCGAGCCCGCGAAGGTCGTCACCAGAGCGGCGGGCGTGATCATGCGGATTTCGTTGTTGAGGCTGTCGGCCACATAGAGGTTGCCTGACGAATCCACGGCAACGCCCTCGGGGTTTCTGAACGAAGCGGCGGAGCCGGTGCCATCGGCGGCACCGGGGTTGGTCGAGCCTGCGAACGTGGTGACGATACCGCCCGGAGCGATCTTGCGGATCTCGTTGTTGAAGGAGTCAGCCACATAGACATTACCCGCGGAATCGACCGCGACACTCGTGGGAGCATCGAACGAGGCGGCGCTCCCCGTGCCATCGGCGTGGCCCGCGGTCGTGGAGCCGGCCAGAGTAGTCACCACTCCGGCCGGGCTTATCTCGCGAATCTCGTTGTTGTTGGTATCGGCCACATAAATGTGGCCCGAGGAATCCATCGCGACCCCGGCTGTGCCGTAGAATGAGGCGCTGGTTCCTGTGCCGTTCGTGCTGCCCGAGGTCGTCGAGCCTGCGAAGGTCGTCACGTTGGCCGTATCCCCCGCGCAGCTGAACGTCTCCGTCGTCAGGTTGGAGGTGATCGGTCCGGAGAAATTGGAGGCGCCCGCGGTGCATGCCTGCCAGAACGGTTGCGTGGCTACCGTCACGTCCACATTGGTGTCGTAGGGCACCGATTGGCTGAACTGGAAGCTCGCGGCCCCGGCCGCTACGGACACAGTCTCGCCGCCCGAGTAGTCCTTAAGCTTCAGCCCCGCGGTCGTCAGACCACTGACGGTGCCTGAGATCGAGAAGCTACTGCCGGAGCACGTGACGCTCACCGAGCTCTCGTTGCCCGAGACCGTGCCGGTAGCCGAGGAAGAGACCTTGCAGGTCTCGCCCGTGGGCTGGGTAGCCACCGCGACATCGTAGCTGGCCCCGCTCGAGAGCTTGGTGGCGAAAGTGAAGGTGGTCGCCCCGGAGGCGACCGTGAGGCTATCGCCACCATTGTCGGTCAGCACCAGACCCGAGGCGGTCAGCCCGCTCACGGTGCCCCCCACGGAGTAGGTGGCTGGCGGTGGGGGTGAGGACCCGCTGCCGCCTCCACCGCCGCCGCAGGCGCTCAGGAGAATGAGAGGCAGCGTGCAGCCAAGCCACCCTGCCGCGCAACGCACAGAACGGGCACTGATGAGAGTCGGCACGGTCAAGCTCCACCCGACGTCCAAGACTCGGGGCAGAGTACAGATGTCACTGGCTTCGTGCTACGGATACGTCACAGTATTTCGGCGTCGGGCTTGACAAACCGCGGCCGGACAGCTCCGTGTTGCGCAACAGCAACGTCTCGCGCTTCCGATCGACAGTCGATTTATTTTACAGGCGTGCCGCGTCAGAGCGCCCCGCCGCGAGTAACCACTTGTTATTGCTAGTAAACTTTCGCATGGCATGGCCGTTGCAGCAATCCTGCGCAGACAGAGCTGCTGTCGCGTCCGTTTACTTAGAGGAAGTCTCGCATGAAAAGACCCATGTTCCATGCTTTGGCAGGGCTTGCCGCCATCGCGCTATCGGCAGGCGCAGCGTACGCGACGCCGATCAACCCGTCACCTACGCTGCATTCCGGCCCACTCACTTTCACCAACTTCAGCTCCAGCATTACGGGAGAAGGCGATTATGCGCCGACGAGCGCGGCCGGTATCTCCGTATCGGCGCTGAGCGACCCTGGCATCGAGTTTACCGGTGGCTTCAATGCCTTCGGCTCCGGTTCAGTGGGCGACTTTGCCCTGAGCTATGAGGTCACTGCGGCCGCGGGAACGAAGATTGACGACATCTTCCTCGGCCTGAGTGGTGCCTCTCTGTACGGTTCCGACGCGAGTGTCGACATTGTCGAGTGCGCCTATGCGGATGCCGCTCACACCGTTCTTCTCGGGGGCAACTGCCTCAGCGTCTATGATCCGCCCGCCACGCTCACAGGTACGCTGAATCTGGGCGGCGCCTACTCGACGGTGTATGTGACCAAGGACATCATGGTCAGTGCCGGTGATTGCGGCACCATTTGCCACGCCTCTCTGAGCATCATTGACCAGAGGTTCTCGATGGATTCGGTTCCGGAACCTGCGAGCCTCGCCCTCTTCGGCGCCGGGCTGCTGGGCTGCGCGCTCGTCGCGGGCCGCCGCCGGCGGCGCTCGAGTGCCGACCGGGTGTAAAATCCAGCTATAAACCCGGGATGGGTTTCTTTGACGGCCCCTTCGGGGGCCGTTTCTTTTTGGTGTCGACTCTCTTTACAGAGAGCCCGGCTGAACCTCCGCACGGGATCAGGAATATCCACACAACCCGTTGATTTTACATAGAGCTGCTGAGCATGGCACGTGCCGTGCATATTTGGCGCACACCCCGATGCACGCGCGCTGCTTAGAGATACCCCAATGAGATCAACGACGCTGTTTTCGACCCTGAAGCCGCTGGCCGTTGCGGCCGTGGGCATCTTCGCACTGGCCCTGGTCCAGCCTGCCCACGCCACGATCATCACCTATACACTGGATTCCTATGTGGGATCGGGTACAGCCGGAGCGCCGCCGTACGGCACGGTGGAGCTGAACGACAACGGGGGATCGAACGTCACCGTGACACTGACGCTGACCTCGGTCGAGGGCCTCGTGAAGACCGGGGCCGGCGAAGCGCTGATGTGGGATCTCTTCGCCGACACGACTCCGCAGGCGTCCTTGACGATCACCAATACGGACGGCACGGCCTTCGGCACCGGCGCGACCACCGGATTCACGTTCGATGTGAACGGAACCGGCCTCCACAGCGGCGGCGCGGGCAAATGGGATTATTCGATCCTGTGCGCCACGGCCTGCAGCCATGGTGGCAGCCACCCGTACCTCTCCCCTCTCAGCTTCACGATCGACGACGTTACGCTCAGCGCCTTCGTCGCAAACAATCTCGGGTACTACTTCGGATCGGACATCTGCACCTCCGTCAATACCACGACGGACAAGTGCAATCCAAAGGGGCTGACCGGCAATGTGGTCGCAACCATGGCCGGTGTGACCACGAGTGTTCCGGAGCCGGCCACCTTCGCACTCTTTGCGGCCGGTCTGGCCGGGCTCGGATTCGCGCTGCGTCGCCGCGCACATAAGATCTGAGGTCCCCCTCTCGGTCTGCTCGATGACGGCTCCTTCGGGAGCCGTCGTCGTTTTGGGCCCAGGATCATGGCCCACCAGATTTGACTTATTGCGGATACGGCACGTGTTGCTTGCCGCCGACACCCGTGGATTGTCACTCGCCTTTCATAATTCCATGACTATAATGTCACCGCTTGCCCGAGGCAGAGGGCCTCCTCGGGGAGAAGAAGCAGAAAGCAGGTCAGGACAAGAACAGAAAGGGCTCTGAGGACTCTGAGGACGGAATGGAAAAAGTTATGAGTACACGACTACAGGCAGTTCTGCCTCCGACCGAGGCGATTCGGCCTCCCATAGAGCGGCGCTCGGCGTCCTCGGTGAGAGTCGAGGATGCAGCGAACTCTCCGGCGGCCGAGCGGATGACCCGTCGGCGGTCCTCCGCATGGGATCCTTTCGAAGTCTGGAAGACGCGAGTCAAGACGCCGCAGAAGTCCGGCTAGTCGTTCCGCCTGAGCGATTCCAAGGCCCGCAGCCCCGCCGAGCGGCGCTGCGTGATTCCACTATCGGCAGCCCTGGCGCCCACAGCGCGAGGCTCGTGCGTGCGCACGACCTCCAGTCATTCAACATAACGAGCTGACGCCCCCGACATCCTGACACGGTGTCGAAATCTCTTACGCAACGGGCGGCAAGCCGCCAGCCCGGCCGACCGCCAATCGACCTAACTCCATGATTGACAATGGAAAGCGTCCGAGCGGCACGGGAGTTGCAACCTTATCGTCATCTTTCATCAAGGGGGGCGTCGGCCCAAATGCGAAACAACAAGAATCTGATTCTCCTGGGATGTGTTTTGGCGGGCGCCTGCCTGGCGCCGCTCGCGGCGCACGCGAGCCCGGTGTCGATGAAGCTGACCGGCACCGAGGGCGCCTCCCTCGATAGCATCTACACCGACCCATACTACGCGGACGTCAGTTCCCAGTACCTCACCAAGGCCGGGCAGTTCAATTCGACGAACTCGACCCCGTTGACAATCTATTGCGACGACTTCTACGACGAGGTCAACGTCAATCAGGTCTGGCAGGCGAACATCACGAACCTGGGCGATCTTTCCAAGACGTCAGCGCTGACGACCCTTATGTTCGACACCAGCGATGCCACCGTGCAGGAGACAGACTACATGGCGGCCGCCTGGCTGGTGGAGGCGATCGCGCGCAACAACCAGCCGGAAACCGCGGATGAGGAGATGAGCTGGGCGATCTGGGGCATCTTTGACTCGGACGCGCTCTCGAAGCTGAAGTCTTACAACTACGACGATTGGCTTGCCGTCACGGGCTACATCACGAACGCGGATGACGATATCGCCGGTCTCACGCCCAGCTATTTCTCGAACGTGAACGTCTACACGCCGCTCGACGCGACTCCCGGGCACGCCGGCAGCCAAGAGTACTTCACCGTCACGGTGCCGGAGCCTTCAACGCTCTCGCTGGCCGCGGCGGGATTGGCGCTGATCGGATTCGCTCTGCGTCGCCGCGGGCGGCTGGCCTGACGGCTCGGACGGACTTCCGTATCTGATTAAGGCGCTACGGGCCGCCGGCATGGATGCCGGCGGCCCGACCGTTTCGGCCGTGCGCTTCGCCCGGCGACCGCTCGGCGCCGAATAGGCGCACCCGCAGCCCTCGCGCTCGATTCTTGCGCGCAGCCCAGTCTCCTTGAGATTCAATACATCGACGCCGCGATCCATGCGCAACGCCAGCTCGTATTGCAACCAAGCCTCGGACATTCCGGGTGGCAGGGATTCCACGGCGATGTCAACATCGGAATTCTCACGGAATTTTCCCGGCCTGAATACCGATCCGAAGACCCAGACTTCGCTGCCCGACGGCAGCAGCTCCGCAAGCGCTTGCCGCAGACGATCACGTGCCGCCGCCCGTGCGGCCTCGCACCGCCCGGTTTCAGCGATCCGTGCGCGAACGGGGGATAGTCCCGCCCGTGTCTTATGTGGATCTTCGCCGGCGTTGAATCATCGAGACAGATACTGTCTGCATGACTCGGTTCGGACCGTTCTTGCCCTCGGATCGGTCGGCGGCGCCTCGCTCGAGACCGTGAAAGCCTATGTCGAAAACCAAGGCATCACCGAGCGGCCAAGAAAACCAAAACCGCCCGCTTGACCCCCTCCTGGCTTCGCCTAGGAGCCAGGTTGAGGGCGTACTCGCGGAGAGTTGCGGTAGCCGTGACCCGCGCCGGCTTACGTGGGAAGCGGATCGGAAAGGTCAGGGCGTGGAATGGGGTGGATAGCCCGCTCAAGCGTCTTTCCGATTCTGCGGCCAGCAACCTCAAGGTCATACTGTGACTGAAGATTCAACCAAAGCTGTGCGGAAGTGCCGAAGTACCGAGACAATCGCAAGGCCATCTCCGCCGAAACCGCTCGGCGCCGGCGCACGATTTCATTGATCGACGGAGCCGTCACCCCTAGCTCCTTAGTCAGCCTGTACGAACTCAGCTTGAGCGGCTGCATGAAATCATGAAGCAGAATGTCGCCCGGATGCACCGGCCGTAGTCTCTTTGTAGCCATTTTCGGATTTCCTTCCCGCATCAATGGTAATCCACGATCTCGACATCGAGCACGTCGCCATTCTGCCATTTGAAGCAGATGCGCCACTGCTTGTTGATGCGGATGCTGTGCTGGCCCGCGCGGTCGCCCTTGAGTGCCTCGAGCTGATTCGATGGGGGGATCATCAGATCCAGGCCCTTCACAAATGTCCCTCCGAAAACCGCCTCCGTGTCTTTATTCCTGAAGGTCCGAATCACGATCAAAGTTTAACGCATCGCGATATTATCGTCAAGCGTTAAGCAAAACATGCCTCGGCTCCCGCCCACGTCCCCAGGGGACAGACTGCGCCCGCCCTACCACCTCGGGTATTGCCATGAAGCAACTCACCGTCACGCATCGCGCCTTTTCCAGCGGCGCACAGCGAGCGCGGCAAGTCCCGCTCCGAGCAGTAGCGTCAAGCTCGAGGGCTCGGGCACGGAGACGGCTCCGGTGGTGAAGCTGCCGTCGGTGCGCATATCGAAGCCCTGTTCGGTGTACGTGCCGCCATCCGCGTTGTCAGTGCCGTCGAGCCGATCGGAAAAATCCAGCTCGTAAGTATAGTCTGTGTCCGCCAAGAGCGTGCCCGCGGGCACGAGCGCACTGATCGAGGACGGACTCTGGAACCCGTCGGAAAACACCGCCGCCCCGGTCGACTCGTCATAGATCGTGAAGAATGTGAAGCCTTCCGACACGCTCGGGTTCGGGATGAAGGAGTCGTAGGTCGCGGTGAAATTCGCGGCCGGATCGAGTCCGTCGAGGCTGCTGAAATCGGTGACGTACGGCACCGTGGAGGTGAAATAGTCACCAGCATACGGAACGGCGCTCGTTTGCTGGAGGACCGGCCCTGTCGCCGTGATGACGTACTTCCCAAACCCGTAGTGCGTGTGAAGGGCCGACAACGAACTATAGTAGGGCGAGGTGAAATTGAACTCGGTGCCATTCAGCGGAAGCGACTGCGGGGTTCCCGGGCCCGGATAGCTGGCGCCCGCGGAGTAAAAATCGCCTGCGGTGTCGAAGGTCGCCCCGATGCTGAAGAAATACCCCGAGGGCGAGGTGGGTGCCGCGTTGCTCGTCTGCGAGTAGGACGTGTTGTCATAGATGAAGCCGGTGATCGTATCGGCAAAGGCCACATTGGCGAAACTCACCACGATCACAGACACGAGCGCGAGTCCCGCGCTCAGCCCCTTCTTCGCGGACTTGGTCGCTCCGCGCACCCCATACTCGTTCATCTCCACCTCCCCGCTCGATAAAGATGCTGCACCAAACCATCACGCGCCGACACTGTCACGACTGGCTCGATGTGCAATGGGCATGCCCGTTCGCTATCGCATTGAATTCAAAAGAAATGCGCTCGGGTGGCAAACGCGGGTGTAAATTCTTTCGACAGGCCGCTACCTCGACGCGCGGCGAACCGGACGCACCGACCCCAAACCTGGCTCAGGGGATGAGATGTCGACGCCCGTGAGAGAGAGCTTACATTCTCGGTAAGCCTCAGAGCGGATGCCGAGGGAGGTGTTCCACAGCCAGCATCAGCCGCCGGACGCCCGGCGCGCAACGCCTCGAATCGAGCGGCGCGCCAATGGCTCAGAGCCGGCGGGGTCGCTCACGCCCGTGTTCGCTCCGATGAGTGGAGACCTCGAAAACTGGCGCCGAGAAAAGTTCGGGTGCGGCTTCGATCGGACCTGCCCGGTGCGGCCTTCAGCTCAACACCGGCGGTCGCCGCCCTTCCATTGCCAACTCGAAGCGCCGTCCGACTCGAAGCAGAACGTCTTCGCCAAACCGCGGTGCGACGAACGCGATTCCAACCGGCAGCCCGTCGACCATGCCCGCGGGAACTGTCAAGCTCGGGTAGCCGGCAATGGCAGCGGCCGAGCACATCGCCGGCCAGCCGACGCTGCTTTCGTGGCGATCGCCCAAGATGTGGTCGATGAGATCCGCGGGACCGTTGCCCGGGGCCACCAGCGCATCGACCCCGTACTGGTTGAACAATGCGGCGAGCCCCTCCGTGTCGGCGAGATCGACGAGGCGAGCGAGCGCTTTTTGGTACGCCGCGCTGCCGCGGGGGACGGCAGCCTCGGCCTGTAAGAAGTAATCCTGGCCGAAGTAAGGCATCTCGCGCTCGGCATGCTCGCGGTTGAATTCAATGAGGTCCGCCAAAGTCCGCACCGTCACGTCTTTGTTGCCCTCGAGACGGGCAAGGTACGCGTTGATGTCAGCTTTGAAGTCGGACAACAGCACCTCGACTTCCACGTCCCAAAGTCCCGAGGGTTCCGGCGAGGGGGCGGAATTTCCAGACTGCGTCCAGGCGCGAGGCGTAGGGACGTGCACCAGCGTGAAACTCTCCCACTGCAAGAGCTTGAGCCACTCTTGCCACTGCCGCTCGACCTTCGGCAGGGTCGAAGGCGCAGGCGCCATCACGCCAAGCTTCAGTCCCCTGGGCGCGGGCTCGAGCGGCAGAGCGATGCCGCGCCAGGAGCGCTCACGTTCCGCCATTACCGACAGCAGCACGGCCGCATCATCGACCGAGCGAGTTATGGGCCCGGCCGTATCCTGCCGGGAGCTGATCGGCACGATCCCCGTCGAGCTCACCAGCCCATGTGTGGGCTTCAGACCGACGACGCCGTTGATCGAAGCGGGGGCGAGAATCGAGCCATCGGTCTCCGTACCGAGGGCCGCCGCACACAGGTTGGCCGAAGTGGCCACGGCCGGTCCGGCGCTCGAGCCCGAGGGGTTGCGGGACATGTGGTAGGGACTGCGGGTCTGACCGCCAACCCCGCTCCAGCCGCTCGTCGAGTGCGTGGAGCGGAAGTTCGCCCACTCGCTCAGGTTGGCCTTGCCCAGCACGACAGCTCCCGCAGCCCGCAGGCGCGCGGCGACCGGCGAGTCTTGCGAGTGTGTCGCGTAGATGAGCGCCAGGGAACCTGCGGTGGTCGGCAGGAGCGGATCTCCTGTCTCGATGTTGTCCTTGAGCAGGATGGGGATACCGTGCAAGGGTCCCCGCAGCTTGCCGGCCGCGCGCTCCCGATCGAGCGCCCGGGCCGCTGACAATGCGTTCGGATTGACCGCGAGCACCGCGCCGAGCATCGGGCCCTGTCGGTTGTAAAGCTCGATTCGCTGTAAATAGCTCCCGGTCAGAGATTCGGCGGTGGCCAAACCGCGCGCCTGCGCCATCTGCAGGTCGGCAATGGAGCGCTCGACGGGATCGAATTCCGTGCCGCCCGCGCTTGCGCGCCCGAGCGCACTGCGGGCGGACCCTGGCGCGGATGCCAGCGCCGACCGGCCGGCCAAAAGCGCAGATAAGCCCATCGTACTTACGAAATTGCGCCGGTTCATCGCAGCCTCCGGTTGATGCTTCAGTGCAGATGGTAGGTGACATCCAGGCCCGCGGTGAGAGGCTGACTGATGGTCTCGCGCTGGAAGGCGGTAGTCTGAAACGTGATCTGCCCCATGGGGTCGAGCAGCACCTGATTGTTCGTAAGATTGTCGACGAATAGCGTTGCACTCCATTGGTCGCCATCGCTCCTCACACCCCTGACGCCGAAGCGCAGATTGACCATGCTGTAGGCCGGCAAATGCACCAGGAACTCGCTGAAGTTATCGAGTGTGAGGGTCTCGCCGTAAGGCACGTCGGTTCTCGTGCCGGTGTAATCCTCCTCGAGCGAGCCGAATAGGGAAAGATCGCCGTCGGTCTGCAAATAGTGCGCCCAGTGCAGGACCGCGGAAGCCATGACCTTCGGCGTGTCGGGAATCTCGGTGCCTGCGGGCAGCCCGATGATCGCGCTTCCTTCGACGATCTGCGCGTCGGTGTAGGCCCCGTTCAGCGAGACGTCGAAGCCTGCGGGCAGCAGACTCTTCAGCTGGACCTCAACGCCTTTTATGCGGGCGCTGCCGCTGTTCGCGTTCAGACCGAAACCCGCCAAATTGGTCGCGAGCTGCGGGTTTTGCCAGGTCTCCCAGTAGGCGTCGAGGTCGGCAAGCATGCGATGGTCCAGGAAGTACGACTTCTCGCCGAGCTCGTAGCTCCACACCGAATCCGAGCTGAAGGTGGTCGGCGCCTTTAGCAGTAGGTTCGGGTTGCAGGCCGACGTGAGCAGGAGCTTCGCCTGCAGCGCGCATTCGTCCGCGGCCAGGGACGCGTTGCTGTTGGTGGAATAGGCCACCGGAACCGGCTGATTGATCCCGCCCAGACGAAATCCCTTCGAAGTCGTGAAGTAGACCATGTGGTCGTGGTCTATGTTGTATGTCAGCGTGACGCTCGGAGCTGCACCGCTTTGAGCGATCGAATCGAGCGAAATGTACCGCGCGCTATTGCCTTGAGCTTGCAGCGGGGTGAACGTGCCATATTCTTCGTTGGGCCCGGTCAGACCGTAGTGGTAATGGCGGAATCCGGCTTCGATCTTGAAGTGCGGCGAGAACCGCCAGGACGCGTTGCCAAAGAACGAATTCTGAATGAGGACCTGGGGCTCGAATTGGACGAACGCGTTGATGCCGCCGAGCACCGGGGTTCCCTGGGGGTATTCCATCCACAGGTTGAATTCCGAATGCAGGTCCTGAAAGAAATAGCCTGCGACCCACTGGAAGGGCCCGGGAGCGGTGGAGGTGAGCCGGAATTCCTCGCTCAGCTGCCGCGTATAGTCCTGCTCCACCGCGCCCGGTCCGTTGGGCTCGGGGCCCAAGGGGCCCGCTCCGCCGGCGCTCGCATCGTACACTGGGATTCCGAACGCGGCGGAGGTTTCCTCGGTGGCGTCCTCGGAGGTCAAGTGGTTGCGGTGGAAGAATCCGGAGATCGAGGTCAGGGAGAATAGCGGCAGACCGTAGACGGCCTTCAGGCTCCCGAAGCTGAAGCTGTCCTGCTGCGGCTCCGGTGTATCGTAGATCTCGTAGTGTCCCTTGACCGTCGGAGTTTGGGGATTGGTTGGATCGCCGTTGACGTCGACGGTGTTTGACGCGCCTTGCTGCGTCAGCTGGTACATGGCCATTGGCTCGATCGTGAGGTTGTTGGTCGGCTGCCAGAGAAACTCGGCGCGGATCGAGTCGACGCCGGTCGTGTTCACGCCGCTCAGGACCTCCTGCAGAGGCGCCGAATAGAAATTGCTCGGACGGGCCACCTCGGGGAACGCGCCGGAATCGACGCCGACGGCGCCATCGGCGAACACCAGACGCTTGAGCCAGCCGCTGTCACGGGTGAAGGAGCCCACGACGCGCACGGCCGCATCATCGCCCAGGGGCAGATTCACCATCGCATTTTCCTGGTGGTTGATGTTGCCGCCGGAGAGAGTATCGGAGGCCACCTCCTGGATACTGGCAGTAGACTCATGCAGCTGCGGTTCGGCGGGAATCAAGCGAATGGCGCCGCCCATGGAGCTCGATCCATAGAGCGTGCCCTGCGGCCCGCGCAACACCTCGACCCGGCTCAGGTCATACAGGCTCGGATCGACCACGTTCCGGCCCAGCTCACCGAACGTCGGCGACGAGAGGGGGACGTCGTTGAGGTACAACCCGACCATCGAGGTGTTGCCGCCCTCGGAATTAAGCCCACGCATCTCGAACTCCGTGTACCCGGGTCCGAACGTCTTCATGCTCAGGCCCGGCACCGAGAGGCCGAGCGTGTCGAGATCTGCGATGCCGCGGGAAGCGATCTCCGCGGCGGTGACCGCCGTGATGCTGATGGGAGTGGTCTGCACCGCGGTTGCGCGCCGGGTCGCGGTGACAACGACTTGTTGCAGAACACGGCTGGAGGGATTCGCGGCGAGGCTGACCTGACTCGAGGGGGCGGCGAGGGCAGCGGACCTCCGAGACGGCCCGGCAGTTGCTTCCGCCAACCGAATCGGATCGGAAGAAGACGAACCCTTCTTATTATCCCTGTTCTGCCTGTCCTTAGGGTCGGGCGCAGCCGTTTGACCGACAACCACCCAGGTCCTGGCCGTCTTTATCGGAATGATCGTCACCGCCCTGCGGTCGAGATAGACATAGGTCAACCCCGTTCCCTGCAGCAGCCGGTCGAGCGTCTGTTCTGTGGTCCAGTTCCCATGCACGCCTGGCGTCTTCACCCCCTTTACCAAGTCCGCGCGATAGACGATTTGTAGACCGCGCTCTTTTGCCAACGTCTGCAGCGCGATCCGCAGCGTCTGCGCTGGCAGGTTCGTGGATTGTGGTTTCGTTGCCGGCGTGTTCCCGGCGGTCGCCATGGCTGATGCCGAAAGGCACGCTGCTGTCAAGAAGGCGGCAAAACGCATTACCCCTACCCCCTCCCTCTTTCGAGGATTCCCGCACCCCTCGGAAATGACGGGCTATGCCGGTAAAGAGCGCTCGCGGGAGAAAACTGAATACCTCGATCGGTGGCTATTGGGCGGAGATTCGGATCTCGGCGCTCGTTTCGACCACCGCGATTTCAGGCTGGGCGCGCAGAAAACGCACCAGGAGCGAGGAATTGGGCGAGGAGAACACCGCGTTGATCCGCATGTCGGCAACTTCGGGGTCCGTAAGAACGAGCGGCCGCGCATTGTAGCGATTGAACTCGTCCACCACCTCCGCGAGGGGTGCATCGTCGAAAACAAACCGGCGCTCGGTCCATGCCGTGACGTTGGCGACATCGACGTGATGCGCCTCCTCCACGCGATCGGCGGTCACGGTGAGCTGCTCCTCTGCGCTCAGGAAGATCGGCTGCACGTGCAGCGGCAGCCCCTTGAGCAGATCAGCCGAGTCTTCCCCGTAGGATGGGATGGCGGGCAGAGCCAAGAGCCCGCTCATTCGCGCGACTTGCGGCCCGAAAACCGCAACCCTTCCCGTGACCACGGTGATGAACGTGCCGGCGCGCGACTCGTTCACGTCGAACCGGGTGCCGACCACCTGAATCCGCGTGCTGCCGGCGCGGACCAGGAACGGACGCGCGGGATCCTTGGCGACATCGAACAGCGCCTGCCCTTGCAGGAGCGCCACGTCCCGTTGGTGCGCGAGGAATTGCACTCGAATCTCCGTGCGCGCGTTCAGGTGGACCACCGACCCATCTGCAAGCGTAATCGAGCGTTGCTCGCCAATACCGGTCGAATAGGTCGGCGCTCGAGTCCACCACACGAGCAAACCGGCGCAAATCATGCCCAGGGCTGCAATCGATGCAGCGATTCGAAGCACAATCCTGGGCTGCCGTCCTTTGTCGGTTGCCGCCCGCGGTTCGCACGCGTTCCTCAGCGACGCGACGGGCTCGTCGGCGCTGGCGCGCGCGAAGAGTTCCGCCGCCGGCGCGCTCGAGTGCGGATCAAGCAAAGCGATCTCCTCCCAGATCGCGGAGATCTCCAAGTAGGCTTGAATGCACTCGGGCGAAGTCCGCAGCCAGGCGTCAAAACTCCTCTTGTCCTGCGGGCTCAATGGGGCGGTGCGGTGCCGTATCAGCCAATGACTGGCCTCCTCATAGACCTGAGTATGAAACTTCCCCGATACCTTGGTGGGTGCCATGACGTTAACGCACGCCCCCGAGCCGCTGCCGGCACTCGAGCAGCGCCCGGCCCAGGTACTTGGCCGCCATCGCCCGTGATATTCCCAGCCGCGCCCCGATCTCCTCGAGCGAGTAGCCATCGCGCCGATGCAGGAGCAGGACCGCTTGCGCCTTTGGCGAGAGGCGCGCCAGCGCGGCTTGAAGCTCATCAAGGCGTTGGGAGACTTCCGCCTGGCGCGCCGGATCCCCGGCGGATGAGGTCTCCATCTCATCGATCAATGCCGTGACCTCCACCGTCTCGGGTGTCGCCGCACTTCGCAGCGCGTGCTGATGCAGCACATGGAAAGCGATGGTGTACAGGTAGGCCTCAGGGCTGCGGATCGTCTCGTGCTGGTCAATCCGCAACAGGCGCAGGAATACCTCCTGCACGAGGTCGGCCACATCGACGGGACGGCCAGAGAATCGCCGGGCGAAAAATCGCCGCAGCCGCGCCCCGTGGTGCCTCTCGAGATTCGCGACGAATGCCTGCTTAGCGGTTGGCCCCACGTTCGTTCCATCCCCCCGGGATGCACCACCTCAGCAGTAAAGAGCGCGCCGGGGCAGAAAGTGTATACCGGCGCCTCCTTGAGCATGGCCATCCCATAGAACCGGTACAAGCCGAAGCCGACCTCTTGCATCCAGGAGGCCGTCTCGACGGCCTCCCCCGAGCCCACAGCGCGCAAGCCTTCGATCGCTCCGCGGACATTGCCGGTCGGTTGGTTCTGGCGAAGCGCGGACCCCGAACCTGGCTCAGGTGATGAAATTGAGCCGCACGCCATACCGCTCGTATATCGGTACGGCACGACGATCACAGGTGATGAGCTCGGCTGAATTCGCCGCCGCCGTCGCTGCGACCAGCGCGTCGTAGGCGCTGCCGCCGTTGATTCCATGCTCCGGCAGGCCCAGGATGAACTCCTGGTAGTTGCGATCCTCGAGGCAAAGATACGGCTCTGTGAACCGCAGCCGGAGGAAATCGCGGACCACGGCGCCGGTGCAGCGGTGCGGCGCCGGAAGTCGTGTCAGAACGGAGTAGGTTTCAAGGGCACAGTGGTCGATGAGGCGGACACCTTCGCCGAGCGCCTTGCGGGCGCGAGCGTGATGCTCGTGCCAGGATGCGAAGGCAGCAACGACGATGCTGGTGTCGGGCGCCCTCATCGTCGGATGCGCTCCAACGTGTCGCGCACTTCATCCGCCGTAAGCGTCGGCACCTCGACTTCGGGAACCGCCACGAAGTCCTTGCCTTGCGTACGCAACGTCATCGGCGTCGCGGCAATCTCGATCTCGAGCCGACCATCGCCGGCACGAATCTCCAATGGTTGGCCCGGCTTGAGATCGAGCGCTTGGCGCAAGCTCTTCGGCACGACGATCCGGCCGGCAGCGTCCATGGTCGTTTTCATGGCATTTACAATGGCATGATCATGCCATTGCGCGCAATCCGCAGGGGCGAAAGTAAAGCCGACCGCCAGGCTCGAGCACGCCTTGCTTCCGCCGTTTCGGTGAATTATACTAATAGTAGTAGTAATTCACCGAAAACCGCAACCTGATGGAACCCGCCACTCATCCTGACCCATCGAAGCGCCACGAGCGGGTCGTCCTGGCCCAGGCCATCGTGCGCCTGTTCGAGCTTTGGGGGCTGCCTTCGGCGGATCGTCTGACGCTGCTCGGGCTTTCCGGGGAGAATCGCACGGCCCTTCAGCGCTATGGCCGTGGCGAGCCGCTCGCCGCCAGCCGCGACCTGCTCGATCGCGGCGGCCATCTCCTCGGTATCCACAAGTCGCTGAAGCTCCTCTATCCGCGCAACGAGGACATCGTCCGCGGCTGGATGTCCTCCCCCAACGAGCGCTTCGGCGGGGACACGCCGGTCGAGGTGGTTCGCCGCTTCGGGCTGCCCGGCCTCGTGATGGTGCGTGGCACCTTGGATGTGATGCGCGGCCACTGACGGCGCCCCGCGCAAGGATCCCCGTTCTGAGGGCGCGGCCGATGGACTACAAAGTCTCCGAGGACTCACGCGGCGACTGGCTGCGCAACATCGTGAGTCTGCGCAGGAGCGTCGACCTCTTCGCGGACCTGGTCACGGACCCGGCGGACACCCGCATCCTCATCGAGCACGAGCTCGCGACCAAACCGATCCGCGCTCCCGTGCCCATCATCAGCCGGCCCTTCGAGGAGGCCGCTTTCTATGATCCCGTACGCACGGCCATCGAATGGCCGTTCGAGCATCCCTGCCGGTCACGCTATTCCGACGGATCTTTCGGAGTGTGGTACGGAGCCCGTACGCTCGAGACCTCCGTCTGGGAAACCGTGCACCACTTTCGCCGCGACACGCTCGCGAGCGAGATCGCCGCGAGAAGCCGCGCGCCGATCTACCAGGAGCGGCGCGTACATCGCGTGCGCTGCAGCGCCATGCTGATCGATCTGCGGGAGCTCTGCGCCGATGAGCCACGGTTGCTTGACCCCGACGACTACCTTTACTGCCAGGCGCTCGGCGCACAGCTACGCGCGGCGGCCCTACCCGGCGTGCAGAGCGTTTCCGCGCGGGATGCCGCCGGTGAGATCGTCGGAGTCTTCCTGCGGGAGGCCCTCAGCGATCCGCGCGATGTGTGCTATCTCACCTACATCCTGGATCCGCGGACCGGCCGGGTCGAGGTTGAGCGCGAGCCGGGAAGAGTGACCTGGAGAAGCTTGTCTTGATCCGGCACGCAGGCTGCCGCAGTAAAGTAAATATACTACATATATTTAACTAGACGCCCGTGCTAGTTAAATATTTTGCCGTACTGCATTACATAGTTAAATGTACGTCACTATAATTAAATAACGAAGCGGGCTGGTAAAGCCAATTGATTCTGGACCGAAGATATGCAGCGGGATCCGTTCGGAACATACATTGAGACCACAACCCTGGGCGAGATCGTCCGCGCCTTCGTGCCCCCGGTGCTGCCTCCCAACCCGCCTCTCGCCTTTACGGCGGGATCGCAACATGCGTTGGATCGGGCGATGCTCTCTCTCGGACGACTCGACGGCGCCGCCACGACGATGCCTGATGTGGACTTGCTGCTCTATACATTCGTTCGCAAGGAGGCCGTTCTCTCCTCCCAGATCGAAGGAACTCAATCCACGCTGGATGAGCTGCTGGCACATGAGATCGAGGCGGTACCCGGAGCACCGGGCGATGACGTCCGGGAGGTCTCGCGCTACGTCGACGCCATGAACCACGGCTTGGAACGAATGACCGGCGGGTTTCCCCTCTCGACCCGGTTGTTACGCGAAATGCACGGCATCCTGCTCGCCGATGGGCGCGGTGCACAGAAGCAGCCCGCTGAATTTCGTCGCTCCCAAAACTGGATCGGAGGTACACGGCCCGGTAATGCGGCCTTCGTGCCGCCACCACCGACCCACCTGGATGCGTGTCTTACGAATCTCGAGCATTACTTGCATGAGCCGGCCAACCCAGTGGTCAAAGCGGCTCTCGCCCATGTGCAGTTCGAGACCATTCACCCGTTTCTGGACGGCAACGGTCGTGTCGGGCGCCTGCTGATCACGCTGATGCTCTGCCACGAAGATGTTCTGCATAAACCCCTGTTGTACCCCAGCTTGTATTTCAAGCAACACCGGCAACAGTACTACGCGGAACTCAACGCGGTGCGTGCGGCAGGGGACTATGAGCGCTGGATCGATTTTTTTGCGGAGGCCATCCGTCACAGCGCAGAGGTCGCGATCGAAACCGGCCGACGTGTAACGCAGGCGTTCCACGAAGATCGAGCGCAGCTACGCGCGGTGCCTCGGATTGCCGGCTCGCTGCTAATGATGCAGGAGGCGCTGCAAGCCAAGCCTGTCGCCACGGTGGCGACACTGAGAGAGGCTACGGGGCTCACTGCGCCAACCATTAATTCCTTGCTTCGCGAGCTGGCGTCGCGCGAGATCATCAAGGAGTCCACTGGACGCGCCCGAGATCGGGTGTACGTCTACCGACGTTACCTCGAGGCATTGGCGGCCGAGGAGGAAGCTCCCGTAGTTCGGCCTGATGGTCGTACTGCGGATAATTGAACATATTGCGGCCGACGCGTCGATGCTCTTTACAGAATACGCCGGCGGCGCGTCCCGGCCATGCCAACCTCATGATTTCATTCATGAGTTCAATCTGGCACGTAGATTGCAGCGGTACCACAACAGAAATAACTGACAACGCGTCGCACTTCCTGCGGCCGCTCCGGAGCCAGAAATCAAATGAACATTCGCAATACGGTCCCTGTATTTGCCGCAGTCCTCGCGCTGGGCACGTCCGCTGCATTCGCAACATCGATGACGTTGACGGGCGACTATTCAGTCTCCGAGACGTACTCGAGCTCGCACTGTTCCAGGTCGTTGAAGACAAACTGTGACGGGCCGACGATAACCAAGGACCTGAGCGAGCCCATCAACGTAAGTCTAAGTCTGACGCCTGGAATGGAAACGATCAAAAACTTCATCAAGACGTCGCCTTACGGGTCCTGCGGGGGAGGTGGATGCGACACGACGACCCACACGGAGACCGACTCGTTGAGCGTCCTCTTCTCGCACCTTGAGGTCGGAAGCATAAGTGCTACGGATCTGACGGACACAGGCACCTTCACCGCCAAGTATTCGGGATCGGAGCTCCAATGCGCAATGCACGACGGCGTCGGAGCCTCCTCGTCGGGCCAGTCGGACTGTTTGTACTGGGGCAGCACGACGACTTTCAACGGCTACGACGTGCTGACTGACAACCTCAACGACGGCTACGATCTGGACATCTTCCTCTACAACGCGACGGACTGGGACATCACATCGCAGATCGGCTTCGAGCTGGTGGCGGCACCGTCCTCCGTTCCGGAGCCCGCGACCCTCGCGCTCTTCGCCGCCGGCCTTGCAGCCCTCGGCTGGACCCTGAGCCGGCGCAGAAAAGTGAGCTGAGCGCTCCTCAGCTTTTAGTCCGCGCGACGGCTCCTTCGGGAGCCGTCGCCGTTATACACGCTCAGCTTCGCGATCTTGATCTGCGGGCCGCTGTTCTACGCACGGCGCGAGATCCAGTACGCGACGTTTCGCGGGACTCTAGCTCCCGGACGACCTGGCGAATGAGGTGCCAAAGAAATTCGACGAAGGGTCCGGCCTCAGCGTCGACCTGCGCTTTTTCGATTGCTCTGAAGAACGGGACCCGCTCGTCGCTGCGAATCGTTACCCAAGGAAGACCCGCTGTCAGCAACGCATGATTCATGAGCAGTCGCCCGATACGCCCGTTGCCGTCCATAAAGGGATGTATGTTGACAAACTCAAGATGCACCAATAGCGCGCGCACGACCGGATCCAGCTCGTCGCGCGCCGCAAAGCGCTCGAGCCCACCTATGAGATCCGGCACCTTCTTCGCATTCGGGGGCACGTAACGCCAGCCCTGAAGGCCGACCCTGTCCTGTCGCCAGCCGCGCAGTGCGGCGGTGTCGGCGAACCCGGCGTCCACCGAGGGACGGAACAGCGCCTCATGAAGGTCGAGGATGAGAGCGGAATAAACAGCATTCTTACGGCGGGCACGTTCGAGGACCAGTCCGTACGCGATCGTGTATCCCTGAACCGCCATTGCTGCTTCGAGGGTCTTTTGGTCCTGAGGCCCATCGGGAAGCGGCCCTCCGCGCACGATAGCGTCAGAGGTCTCGCGCGAGATGCGATACCCCTCCATCGTTGTGCTGTGATAAGCGTCGTTTGCTTTATTCTCTTCCGCTTGCGCACGGAGCAGACTCCAGTCGAACCTCGGTAGCTCGCTGGCGAGGTCGCCGACAACGCGATCAACCTCCGCTTCTTCGCGCGCCAGGCGCATCGCTTGCTCATCGAGCCACGGCGAACCGGCGCCGCGCGGCGCCTCCCGCAATACCTTAGGCACTACAATACGGATGCCAATGCCGGTTCGCGCAGGCGTGCTTTGCCGGTTCGAAATGCCACGCACCAGTTGTGCGAGCTGCCGCGCAAGCGGTTCGTTGTGTAATTCGGCCGCCAGATCCGCCAAGCGCCGAAGAATGACCGGCCGCGGATTCTTCTCGACGCGAGCCTCGAGATCCGGGGTGCGCACTACAAGATGGCGAAGCCAGGCCGAGAGAGGCTCAATACCGGCCGCGACCTCGCCCTCATCAAGCGTGGTGAGGATATCGACGGGCGCTTGAGCGGGTAACTCTACATGACCAGACACCTTGATGGTCACGATGTCGTCGACGGTGAGCTTCCTCGGTCGCAGACGCAGGCGAAATCCCGGGTACAGCGTGAGCTTGTACTCGCTCTGGTTCGCGGCCTGGCAGGCGCGGAGATCTTCGGGTGGCGAGAAGTCCTCAAGATGCAAGCGAATTGCCGCAACGCCAGTGACTGCTGCCAGCTCGTAGCGTTTTAGAACCAGTGCAACAACCAGCCAGTAGCTCCCAAGGAACACGGCGCGACCGTCGACGGTCTTGCCTGTGGTAAGAATCCAGACTCGTCTGCCGGCTGCATCCAGAACCAGGCCCTCCTGGCGAAGGATACGCGCAACCGCAAGTGACGGCGCTTCGGACGGAGAGACGACATAGCGCTCGGCATCGGCACGTTCCTTCCACCATCGTCGTGCCTGCACCAGAGGGCGTTCGCTAGTCATTCGTCATGTGCCCGTAAAAATCACCAGCCATGTTTCCGTAAGAAAGTATAGCCATATATCCGTAGAAATGTCCAGCCATGTATCCGTAAAACGCCGCAAAACGGCCCAATGTTCACCCGTGACCCGCTCGCGACGGGACTCACACCCGTAAGAGTGCGCCCGTGCCGGGCGCACACGAAAAGGGCCCCCGAAGGGGGCCCTTTCCTACGCGGCGTCGTGTGGACGCTTCTTATTGCTTTCTCGAGCTCGCGGCGTCCGCCAGTCGCCTGCGACGCATGAAGAGGACGAGGACGCCCAGCAGGCCGGCGCCGAATAGCGCCAGCGATCCCGGCTCCGGCACGTTGGTGATCGTCACCCCCGCGGTCTGCACGCCGAATGTCAGACCCGACTGCACGTTGTTGATATCGACGAAGAATACCTGCAGGAAGGAAGTGCCCGCGCTGACATCGAACGGCGAAACGCAGGTACCGTTCGTGATCGGATGCACGCCGCCGAGATCGCAGACGAGCTGGCCGTTGAGATAGGCGAAAGCCATGTCGTCCGCGCCGATGTTGAAGCTCACTTGCTCGGTGATCGGTGCATCGAGCCAGCCACTGAGCACGGCGGCCTGGAATCCGTTGGAGTCGCTCAATCCGGTGCCGTTCGGCGGGAAGAAGTTACTCGACTGGTCAAACGGCAATGGCACCACGGCCGACCCGGTGTACGTCACATCGGAGGTGCCGCCGGGGCCGCCATTGTTGAGCGCGGGGCTCCAGTATGTGATCTCATCATCCGCAAGGATGTCCTTCGGAAGAAGCTTGCCGCCATTGGCCAACGGATTGAGAACGGGCAGGCCGTTCGCTCCAAGCGAATTCTCAACTTCGTTGTTGATAGTCGCGCAACACATGGTGTTGGCATCGCGGTCGCTCTCGGCGATCGTGTAGTAACTGATCGAAATCGAGCTGGCGTGAGCAGCACCGAGCGGTGCGAGCAGAGCCAGGAGCAGGCCGGCCGGTACGTATCGTGAAATCCTCATCGTTCCTCTCCGCTTCTTTGCGAACCCCGCCGGAGCGGCGGCGGACGCATACATGCGAGCACCGTGCCAGGATAATGAACTATTTAATAATCAACTACTTAGGAAGATAATTTTATGTTGAATGACGTTCATCGTCAATTATACCGACAGGTGAAACCGCAGGCGCGCATAACATAACCGGTACCAGGTTATGTCTTGGGTGGGCGATAGCGGCGCGCACCCACTCCTGCTGCCATAATGTCACACGCTTGCCCAAGACAGAGGGTTAGAAAAAACATGTGCCGCAACCCTGATATAGCGCGACGGCAACGTCAGGGATTGTGAGTGATGGATTTTCAGGACGCACTCGGGCTCCATCGTCAAGGCCGAACGGATGAGGCCGCGCTCGCTTATGAGCGTTTGCTGCGGACTGACCCGGTACACTACGGCGCGCTGATCCACCTTGGCGTGCTGCGGCTCAGCCAGGGCCAAGCGGAGGCGGCAGAAACGTTGCTGCGCCGCGCGGTCGCAGTCGCGCCGGACGGAGCCGAAGCGCTGGGCAATCTCGCCGCGTCACTACAAGCGCAAGGCCGCCATGCAGAAGCTGCGGCGCGGTATGAGCAGGCACTGAGGGACAGGCCTGACCTGCTGGATGCGCGCTTTGGTCTTGCCGCATGCCAGCAGGCAACCGGGCGGCATGATGCAGCAATCGAGAACTACCAGGCAATTCTGGCCGTCACACCGGCCCATCCCGAAGCGCAGTACGGTCTAGCGACCCTGCTCGCGGGCCTCGGCCGCACCGAGGAGGCGATCGCGGCCTTCCGCGCCGCCCTCGCCGCCGATCCGGATTTTGCTGAAGCTAGCTTAGGCATCGGCAAGTTACTCGCCCGCGCCAATGCGCTGAACGACGCCATCGCCTGCTACCGCCAGGCACTCGATGTCGATCCCGACTACATCGAGGCACGCGCCGCACTTGGCGCGGCGCTGTCGCGGCTCGACCGGGATGACGAGGCGATGGTGGCATTGCAGGCCGTGCTCGCCGCCGAGCCGGACAATCCCGACGCGCATAATGGCATTGGCGTCCTGCTGGAGCGCAAGCTGCAGCATGGAGAGGCCATGACGCATTACCGCGCTGCGTTGGCCGCTCACCCCGAGCATGTCGATGCCATGTTGGGCATGGCCAACGCCTTGAGGAACACCGGCGGGCATCAAGAGGCGCTGATGCTGGCGCGCCGGGTCCTGGCACAACGGCCGGAGTCCGCCTCGGCCACCAGCCTGCTCGGCGTCATTCTGGCCGAACTGGGTGAGATGGAAGAAGCACTGCCCTTGATCCGTCGCGCCGCCACCTTGGCGCCCAACCGGCCGGAGATACTCTATCACGCGGCGCTGCTGTCAAAGGTGCAGCCCGAAGACGGCACGATCGAGGCATTGGAGGCCGCACTGCTGCGGTTTGATTCGTTTACGCCGCGCGATCAATGCCTGCTCCATTTCGCACTCGCCAAGGCATACGATGATGTCGGCGAACGCGAACGCAGCTTCACGCACCTGATGCGTGGCAACGCGATTAAACGGTCCCAGACTCCTTACGGCGAGGCCGCCATGCTCGCCGGCATGGCGCGCGTCGCCGAGGTTTTCACCCCGGCACTGCTGTCCGCGCGACAGGGAATGGGCGACCCATCGACCGTCCCGGTCTTCATCGTCGGCATGCCGCGCTCCGGCACCACGTTGGTGGAGCAAATTCTGGCGAGCCATGCAGAGGTGTTCGGCGCCGGCGAGCGGACCGAACTGGCCAGTTCGGTGCGCCATTTGACGGCGGAACGCATCGGCGCCAGCGGCTTGCCAGAAGCAGTCTGGACATTGGCCGGCGAGGCGCTGCGCCGCATGGGTCGGGACTATGTCGCGGGGGTGCGCCGGTTGGCGCCCGACGCGACCCGCGTCATCGACAAGATGCCAGGCAATTTCCTTTATCTGGGACTGATCCGCCTGATCCTGCCGAACGCCCGCATCATTCACGTCCGTCGCAACCCGGTCGACACCTGTCTTTCCTGCTTCTCCAAACTGTTCACCGGCGTCCAGCCTTTCGCCTACGAGCTTGGTGAGCTGGGGCGCTACTATCGCGCATATGAACGCCTGATGGCGCATTGGCGCACGGTCCTACCGGCGGACATCCTGTTGGAGCTGGAATACGAAACGCTGGTGGACGATTTCGAGCCGCAGGTGCGTCGCATCGTCGCACATTGCGGCCTGCCATGGGATCCGGCGTGCCTGGAGTTTCACAAGACCACGCGCGCGGTCCATACCGCGAGCGTGGTACAGGTCCGCCAGCCGATCCATCGCGGTGCCGTCGGCCGATGGCGTCCCGATGCCGCGCTGTTGCAGCCTTTGCTCGATGCTCTGGCTGGCCGCTGAAAAACCTCAGCTGAACCTACCCGGCGCAACGTCGATGCGCGAGGCTGCCGCCGATGCGGCCTTGCTTCGCGGGGCCGGTTCACCTGCGACAGGAGCCGAATCACGCAGCGGATAGAGCAACTGCCCGATCATCGAGGCGGGCAGCGGCGTATCGGTGCCGTAGGCGGTAGGCCATTCCTTGCTCAGGTAATGGGTACCGAACAATCGGTCCATCCAAGGCAGCATCGAGGCAAAGTTGCGGTCCCTGAGCTCCGAGCGGGTGTGATGCCAATGGTGAAAGCCGGGCGTTGCGATCAGCCATTCCAGCGGACCCAGCCGCCAGCGCACATTGGAATGAATGAAAAATCCCCACAGCGGCACTACCAACATGACCAAGGTGGCAACCAAAGTGCCGCGCAGGCTTTGTGGCGCGCCCAAACCCAGGATATAGATCGGCACCAGGCCGCACATGCGGATGAATGCGTTGTCGACCGGATGGGCGCGCGCGCTGATCAGGAAATACACATGCTCGGGGTGATGGTGCAGCGCATGAAAGCGCCACAGGAAGGGAATCTTATGCGCCCAGCGATGCCCCCAGTAGAAGCCGAGATCGCCGACCACGAAAGCGGCCAGCGCACGCAGCCATATCGGCCAAGCATCGACAGCGGCATGCACACGCCACGGCACGAAATGGTAAGCAACATAGGCGGCCAGCGACAGCGGCACTGCGAGCAGCAGCTGAGGTATCAGACCGGAGATGAAATAGAACCCGACATCGCTTGCCAGCGACCGGCGAAGGATCTTCTGCTTGCCCAGCGAGAACAGAGATTCGAGCGGCAGGAAGATCGTGGACAGGATCAGGAGCCAGATTGACAGCCTGATCGTGCTCAGCAGGATGGGGGGTAACTGGTGCAGATCACTAAGCACGGAGCCCTCTGTCCTGGTCGGCCGGGCGCATCGCGGGTGCGCAACCGAATACCGGGACGCAGCCGCCGCTTCGTCCCGGTACCGTAACCTACCCGCGCATCAACCGGGATGTGAGGGCGTTCTGCGACGGCGGCGCGCAATCCCGCCCAAGCCCAGCAAGCCGACGGCGAGCAAAGCCCAGCTGGCCGGCTCCGGCACGCCCAGGCCAGCCGGTGAGTTGACGCCGGAGAGAAACGCGATTGGCGGCAGGTTGACCGTCGAGCCATCGTCGCCCCAGGCGAGAAAGCTCAATACATCGGTCGTTGCGTCCGCGGTGAGGTTGAGCGTTACATAGTCCCAACCGACCGTACACTTATAGCAGACCGTCATCAGCGGCGAGGCCGCGACGGAGGCGAGCACGTCCGCATCGGAATAGGTGTCCGTCGGACCGTAGAGCGGATTGACCGGGCCGCCGCTGTCCACGGTCAGCCCCGACGCGCCCAGCGCGACGATCCACTGGTTCGTGGTCGGCGTGTAGGCATCAACTTAGTAATTGTAGCCGAATCCGGTCTGCTCGCTGGCGCCCTGATAGAAACTCAACGTGTACTTCTCGCCAGGCGTAAGGCCGGTGACTGTGTAGTTGAATCCGCTCTCGAAAGCGGGATTGCCGTCCGCCTCCACGTAGTTCCCGCTGTAGCTGCCGACCGGATTGCCGTAGGTGGTGAGGTACACAGGGCTCGCGGCCTGCGCGTTCGGCAGGGTGGTTGAATCGATGAAGATGAGGCCTGTACCGCCCGTCCAGCCCTTTGGATCGACCGAGGTGAAAGTTTGCTTGGGCGAAGAGCCGGAATACATGTCGAAATCGAGATTCACCAGATTCGGCAGCGGGGTCGCCAGTGCCGTGGAGGCGGCCAGCGCTAAACCCACCGCAGTCGAAACGCCGTAGACGGCTCTTTGAATTGATTGTGTCATGATTTGAACTCCGCTCCCCTAACGCGTTTGACGTTTGAAGCAAGAGTTATGCCAAGAGAGCGCCTGATAGAAGAATCAAGAGCTTACTCCGAGGGTGCTGACAGGAGCGACGGCATCTGTAAAATTGCCCGACGCCGACGCCGGCTCGCGCAGTGAGCGCCTACGGGCTAGCCAAGGCCTGCAGCAATGGCTGCAGCAATTGATCCGGGGGGCGTGGACGCCCGACCGCTGTGCGGTAGATGGGCTGCCGTACCTGCGCGTGACTCAGGGTGCGCACCGGTCGCTCCGTCTTGTGAAACGCCAGGCACGCACGGTCCCATTGCAGTCCGCAGTGCGCGACCATGCGCCGCGCCTGCCTTTCGAGATCGTTCACCACGTCTTCGTACTGGACGTCCAGCATGACGCCCGGCGGCAGCACCGAACGCCAATGCGCCATGACTTTCTCGTAACTTCGATAATACCGGCCCAGTTCGCCGAGATCGTAGGAATACCCCTGGGCGTGGCCGGAGAACAGAATCGAGAACAGGGAAAGGCAGGTGTCGATCGGATCGCGGCGGACGTGAATGATGCGTGCCTTGGGCAAGGCCGCGTGGATCAATCCGGCAAACTGGAAGTTACCGGGCAACTTGTCGGTGACTCGCGCGACATCCCGCGGAGTGTCACGCCGCACCGCCGCCAAATAGAGCGCGCCAAGCCGTTGCAGCTTCGCCCCCGACCACCGCGCCACATACGGCGTGAGCGATGGTGGCAGGGCCGTCGTGCCGCAAACCTGGGCAATCGCCTGGGGAAAGTCGCGGCGCTCGCCCAGTCCCCTGACCTGGGGATGGCTTGCGAGGATCTGCTCCACCAGGCTCGTGCCCGAACGTGGCATGCCGACGATGAAGACCGGCAGTGGCAACACGCCTCCCGCTCCATGCTGGCGCGCCAACCACGACGCGTCGACCGTGCGACACAGATCCTGCATCTGCCGTAAGGTCAACACCTCATCATAGGGCAAAATCTGTCGCAACAGCCTACCGCCTTCGATCTGACAGCGGAACGCATGCTCCACATCACCGCAATCGGCGTAGGCCCTGGCAAGCGCGAAGTGCAGCTCCGCCTGCTGGCCGATGGCCAGGGACGCCGCCTGGCCGGCGAGCGCCTCGAGCGCGGCGAGGCGCGGATCGTCCGCGGTCCAGCGCGCGATCTGGCCCCAGTAGTAATAGAAGCGGGGCTCGTTCGGCGCGAGCGCGATGGCGCGTGCCAAGGCGGCCCTCGCTTCGTCATAGCGTCCCAGGTCGCCCAGCACCTGCGCCAGCGTGGAATGCGCATCGGGCATGGCGGGATCCAACGTGATGGCTCGCCTGAGGCATTCCAGCGATTCCGAATGGCGATCGAGCAGGTGCAGCGCGCGCGCAAGCAGGGTTTGCGCCACGGCCGAGTTGGAATTCTCGTCGATGGCCTTGTGCAGGACCTCGACTGCTGCCTCCACCCGTTCCAAAAACAGCAGAACGGAGCCGAGATGCGACAGTGTCTGAAAATGCCTGGGATATTGCCGCAGAATAGCGCGATAGATCTTCTCGGCGCCGGCGAAGTCGCCCCTCTGCTGCAGCGCGACCGCGTGCCTGAAGGCAACATCCGGTGTCACGCCGATCTGGCCCGGCATTAGCGCTATGCCCCAGCGCGCTGGAGAGCGTCCTGCATCCAGGAAGCCGTCTCGGCGGCCTCCGTCGAGCCGGCGGCGCGCAAGCCTTCGATCGCGCCTCGAACATTGCCGGCCGGGTGATTCTGGCCGAGTTTCATTTTGACCTGGATCTCATCGGCGGCAAGCTCGAAGCCGACGATGGCCCTGAGCCGTGCCCGGCCCTCCTCCCCCGTGTCCTCGAGCCGCCATGGCGCCGGGGCGCCGGCCTCGTAGAGCGAGGCGAGCGCCGTCACGATTGTCTCCAGCTCCTCGACCTCGTGAATCACCCGCACGCGTCCATACACATGGGCGACCGCGTAGTTCCAGGTGGGCACGTTCCGGCGCGGCTCGACGTACCAGCGGGGAGAGATGTACGCATGCGGGCCGTGGAAGATGAAGAGCACCCGCTGCTCCTCGATCTGCCGCCACTGCGGGTTGGCACGCGCCCAGTGGCCGGTCAGGGTCACCTGCCCGCCGGCCCGGCGATACAACACGGGCAGGTGCGAGACGACGGGAGCCCCAGCGAGCTGAGAAATGAGCGTTCCGAAGCCGTTATGCGCACTCAGGCGGTCGAGGTCGGCGAGATCTCGGGAGCGGAACGCCTCGGGGATGTACATCGGCTGAGCCTCGCTCACGGGGTTTGGGTTCACGGATTTTACGAGAGCTGCCGAGCTGCCGCCGCATCCGGCCGCGGGTGTAAGCGAGTTCGAGGAAATCCAAAGAAAGGTGAACCCGCTCAACTTCGGGCGAGGTCGAGCGTCAAACCCCATGAGGATTGAGGCACACACGACTGCGTTGTGGTCCCGGTGTGCTGGCGCGCTCGAGGCTTCCCCTCCCTGAGACTTGGGCAGCGCCGGCAACTCTCGCCGGCCCCTGGGGCCGACACTCGCGAGCACCGTCGGACGCCTGCCGCCTTGGCATTCCCAAGGCGGTTTTTTTTGGCTCGAGCGTAAGCTAAGCAGCTTGCGCGGCAGCGGGGCTCGCTTCTTTCGCGCTGCGCTGAAGCGCAGGCAGCCGCATGGCGACCTCGAGACCGCCATCTGGGGCGTTGTGTGCTTCGATGCTGCCGCCGTGCACCGAGATGGCGCGCGCGGCGATCGCGAGTCCCAGCCCATCGCCGCCGCCGGCGCGGTCGCGCGCGGCATCCACGCGGTAGAAGGGCTCGAAGATCAGCTTCAGGTCCTTCTCCGGCACGCCCGGTCCGTGATCCCGCACGGTGACCTCGACCTGCTCGCCAGCGCCCGGAGGACTGTTGGGGGACTGCGCACCTCGCCAGCTTCTGACTTCGACTGTTGATCCTGACGCGCTGTATCGCACGGCGTTGCGGATGACGTTCTCGAACGCGCTGCGCAGAAGCTCGGGATCACCTGAAACCTCTAACGCGGCATCCGCGTGGAGAGAGACTGTGCAGCTTCGGGCCTCCGCCTCGATGGCGACATCCTGGGCGATGACATCCAGCAGCTTGCCGACGTCCACGGGAACGCCTTGGAATACGCTTGCCGGCTGCTCCAGCCGGACGAGCTTCAGGATGCGCGCAATGAGCTGCTCCAGACGATCGGCCTCGCAGGCTATCCGCGTTAGCTGCCGCTCCACACCCCCGTCCTGCCGATGTGCAAGGGACAACGCGAGCTGAAGCCGAGTAAGCGGAGAGCGCAGCTCGTGCGACACGTCGCGCAACAGTTGCTGCTTGGACTCGAGCAGGGTCTGCACCCGCTCCGCCATGCTGTCGAAATCCGCAGCGAGAAGCGCGAGGTCATCCTGACGCCCCTTGAGTCGCGGCAGCATGCGCACGCCGAGGTTCCCTGCTGCCACTTCCCGCGTGGCCTGACGCAGCCGATCGATAGGACCGACGAGGTGTCGCGTCAGGAAAAAGCAGATGACCGTGCTCACCAACAACGCGATGGCGAGCGTCGCGGCGGCGACCGCGGGCAGCTGCAGCTCGCCGAAGAGGAGCGGATGCTCGTGCAGGGGTCCGACGATGACGTGGTAGGTGCTGCCATCCGGGGAGACCAGCACGAGCGCGCCACCGACGGGAGCGATGGCGCCGGAGCGCACGGTCTTTTTCCCGTGCTTCGTCCGACCCTCCACGGGATGCACGATGTAATGAGGCAGCGGCCGATTGAGCATGTCGCGACCGTTAGGTCCAACGACATAGGTACGCTTGAACGCCGGGTCGGTCGCGATGCCTTCGAGCCACTCCCGCAGCGCATCCGCGCCGCCGGTCTCGAACGCGACGTCGGCTTGCGCAAAAAGATCGCCCCGCTCCACCCAGGGCTGATCGTCGCGGCGCTGGATCGCTGCGCTCACGGCCACGATCACCGTACCCACGAGGATGAGGACGATGGCGAGCCAGAACGAGCGGAAGATGCGCCAGTAAAGAGAGTGCATGCGATTTCTCGACGCGGTATCAGAAACTCAGGCTTGCCTCGCAACTTGCCTCACGCATAGTTCCTTTGCCTCGGCTTGATCTCTTAAGCCTATGATTCGCCGCATATTTCGTGCTTCACGTTTGACTCAGTTTGTCCAGCGTCGACCAGGCAGCTGAGAGCCGTCGCCTCAATTCTGCGTCAGGGCGTAACCCGATCCCCGCACGCTCAGAACGGAGATGCCGTGCGTCAATTTCCCGAGCTTACGCCGCAAATTACTCACGTGAGTATCCAGGCTCCGGTCCGTCGGCAGGAGCCGGCGGCCGAGCGCCTGCGTCATGAGGTCCTCGCGGCTGACGGTTCGGGTATCGGCCCGGACCAGAAGCTCGAGGATCCTCAGCTCCGCGGCCGTGAGCTCGAGGTCCTCGCCCGCGACCTCCGCGCGCCTCGCCCGCAGATCGAGGCGCAGCGGCCCCCAGCTGACGACCCCGGGGGCGGCGGGCGGGGGCTCGACCGCCATGCGCCGCAGTACCGCCCGGATGCGCGCGACCAGCTCCCGCGGGCTGAAAGGCTTGGCGAGATAGTCATCGGCACCCAGCTCGAGCCCGATGACACGGTCGACTTCCTCCCCGCGGGCGGTGAGCATGATGACCGGCACCCGGCTCACCGAGCGCAGGCGCCGCAGCACCTCGAACCCGGAGAGCTGCGGCAACATGACATCGAGCACCACGAGATCGAGCCCGCCGCGGGCCACTCGCTCGAGCCCCGCCGACCCCGTGCCGGCCGTCTCGGCGGTGAAGCCCTCCGGGCCCAGATACTCCACCAGCATGGAGCAGAGCTCGTGATCATCATCGATGATGAGGAGGTGCGTGCGCGCCTCGACGGGCTCCGAATGGCCGCTCACGCAGGATTCTCGAGGCTGAAGACCTGCCGCTGGTCGTCGTAGGCGAAGACCTCCGCATAACGGCCCCAGCTGATGATCGTGCGCAGCGTCTGCTCGGCCGCTCCCTCGGCCATGTAGTCCTCGAGCTCGTCGAAGAAGCGGCTCTTCGGTGCCGTGTGGCTGCTCCTCTCATCGAGGATCCGGCGCACGTGCGCGGCGAGCGGCACGTAGGTGAGGAGGTGTCTGGCAAAAAGATGCTTGCGCTCATCGCCCTCGGAGCGCGCGAACGCGAGCCCCGCCTCCGTCAGGCGGATATCACCGCCCTCGACTTCCGCGAACCGCAGCATCTGCAGCGCCTCGGCCACCCGGAAGAGATCGTCGAGCTCCATGTGCAGGTCCTCGGCGATCACCGGCAGGTCCGCCTTGCCGCTGAAGGGCGGCTCGTTCACGGCCTCGGTGAGGCCCTGCAGGAGGGTGGAGGAGACATGGATCAACGTCGTGCCGATGCCGGTGCCCGCGAAGCGCTCCGACTTCGGTCCCACCCTCGCCTCGCCGCGTGGCTTCGCGGTCATCTCGACGTAAACCCGCTCGACCAGCGCGCGAAAGCGCGGATCGGTCGGTGAGCGCGGGTGAGAAAGATCGACCGCAACCTCGCTCACGACCCGCCCCGGATGGGTCGAGAAGATGAGCAGGCGATCGCACATCTCCACCGCCTCCTCGATGTTGTGGGTGACGAGGAGCACCGAGCGGATGGGCAGCTGCCCCTCGCCCCAGAGATCGAGGAAATCGCTGCGCAGCGTCTCGGCGGTGAGCACATCGAGCGCGGAGAAGGGCTCATCCATGAGAAGGATGCTCGGGTGCACGACGAGCGCGCGCGCGAAACCCACGCGCTGGCGCATGCCGCCCGAGAGCTCGCGTGGGTAGGCGGACTCGAAGCCATCCAGGCCGATGAGGTCGATGGCCTGGAGCGAGCGCTTGCGGATCTCGCCCTCCTGAAGTCGCAGTGCCTCGAGACCGAGCTGCACGTTCTCGAGCACGGTGAGCCAGGGGAAGAGCGCGAAGCTCTGGAAGACCATGGCGATGCCGCGCGCGGGGCCCGCGACCTGTGCGCCCTGATAGTCCACCGCGCCGCTCGTCGGGGCATCGAGACCGGCGATGAGCCGAAGGAGCGTCGACTTGCCCGATCCCGAGCGCCCGAGGAGCCCCACGATCTCCCCGGGCCGTAGAGTCAGGTTGACGTTGTCGAGGACGACGAGCTCATCGCCATCGGGCTTGCGAAAGGACTTGCAGACGCCCCGCACCGCCAGGAGCGGTGCCAGATTGAGCGCGAGCGCGTCGGCATTCATCAAGAAACCGTCCCGAGATCAGTGGTCGATCAGCACAGGCACAGGCACAGGGATGTGCCCGGCCGCCGGAGGTGGCCGAGTCGCGGGCAAAAACCACGCTTTTTGCCCGAGACGGCGCTGGGCGGGGCACGATGCCCCGATCCAGCGCTTCATACTAGTCTAACTTACCCGGAACTTGCGCTCCGCGCGCGCATACAGCGGCCGCCAGAAGAGGCGGTTCAACACCAGCACGAAGAGCGACATGATCGCTATGCCGAGCACCATGCGTGGGTAGTCCCCCGCGCTCGTGGCATTGGCGATGTAGGCGCCGAGCCCGGCCGCCGTGAGATGTTTGCTGCCCCAGTCTGCCACCTCCGCGACGATGCTGGCGTTCCACGAGCCGCCCGAGGCGGTGATCGCTCCCGTCACGTAGAACGGGAACACCGCCGGCAGGGCGATCCGCCGCCACCAGAGCCACCCGCGCACCCCGAGGTTCTCCCCGGCGTACTTGAGATCCGCGGAGAGTGAGGAAGCCCCGACGATGACGTTGAAGAGAATGTACCACTGCGTGCCGAGGATCATCAGCGGGCTCAGCCAGATATTCGGGTCGAGCTTGAGCACCACGATGGCGGAAACGACGATCGGAAAGAGCAGGTTGGCCGGGAAGGCGGCCAGGAACTGGGCGATCGGCTGCACCGTGCGCGCGAGGCGGGGGCGGATTCCGATGTACACCCCGATCGGGACCCAGACGACGCTTGCAAGCGCGATGAGCACAACGACGCGAAGCAGCGTCAGTGCGCCGAGTCCGACAACGTGTCCGATCTCCACCAGCGGAACGTGCTGCAGCGCGAACCGTCCGATACACCACACGGCGAGCGCGACGACCACCGCAACGGCCGAATACCACGAAATGCTCCCCAGGAGGGCGCTCGAGGATGAGCCGTTGGCCTGCGGCGACCGCTGCGCACGCAAGCGGCCGGGGCTGAATCCCAGCTCGATCACGGAGCCGAACATGTGCCTGCCGAGGGACAGGAGGCGCGAGCGTCTCATCATGGTGAGCGCCCAGGAGCGGGTTGGGGTCAGGCCCGCCTCCTGCTCGAGGCGGAACCAGTCGGCGCTCGCGGTGAGAGGCCGGAAGAGGATCTGGTCGTAGATCAGGATGACGATGAACATGGCCGCGATCGCCCAGCCGATGGCGGTGAGGCTCCTCGCCTGGATCGCGCGCGCGATGTAGGAGCCGACCCCCGGCACGGTGACCGTGGTGTTCCCGACACTCATCGCCTCCGCCGCCACCACGAAGAACCAGCCGCCCGACATCGACATCATCATGTTCCAGATGAGCGCGGGCATGGCGAAGGGCACTTCCAGCCGCCAGAAGCGCATCCAGGGACCCAGATGAAAGGCGCGCGCGGCCTCATCGAGCTCATCCGGAATGCTGCGCAGCGAGTGAATGAAGCTGAAGGCCATGTTCCACGCCTGGTTGGTGAAGACGAGGAAGATGGCGGCGAACTCGGCGCCGGCGACGCGGCCGGGCGTCAGCTGCAGGAAGAACACGAGGGTGATGGAAAAGCCGAGGATCGGGATCGACTGCAGAATGTCGAGGAGCGGGATGAGGACGCTCGCCGCGCGCCGGCTCTTGGCGGCAAGCGTGCCGTAGGTGAAGGTGAAGACGAGGGAGGCAACCATGGCCACCAGCATCCGCAGCGCCGTCTGCGCGGCGTACCCGGGGAGATAGCGCGGGTCGAGTGAGATCGGCTGCGCCTCGAGGTGCGCGAGCGAGCCGGTGAGTCCGTGCGCGGCATCGCCTAAGTAGGCGAAGAACGCGAAGACCAGGACGAACGCGATCACATCCCAGCGACCGGGGACGTACCGGGTCTTCAAGACGGAGATCGGCAGCTCGAAGCGCATCCTGTCAAGTTTGCCCGATGCTTGTGACAATTGGCACCGCAAAGGCGCGCTCTCGGAGGCGCTGTCGCGAGAGCGAAGGCACAGGGAAAGGGTGCGGCATTGGGGTACCATGACGGCCATGAAGATGTCACCTCTGGCGCTCCTCCTTTCAGCCGCCGCAGCCGCGACCATCGCACTCTGCCCGCTGGCCGCGACTCCCGCCCACGCGCAGGACACGACGATCAAGCAGGACGCGAAACATGTCGGGCACGTGGTCTCGCGGGATGCGAAGCAGGTCGGCCACGCCGTCGCCGAACGCTCGCGCAAGTTCGGCCGCGCGGTCGCCAACGACACGCGCAGCACGCGCGCGAAGATCGCGCGCAAGTCGCGGGCGGTCGGCCACACCATCGCGCACCGCTCGAAGACCGCGGGCCACGAGATCGCCCATCGCTCGAAGGCAGCGGGTCACGAGATCGCGCACGAGTCCCGCAACGCCGGCCACGCGATCAGCCGCGGCGCGCACAGGGTCGGCTCGAAAGTGCGCTCCGAGGCGCACAAGACCAAGGATTTCGTCGAGAAGCCCCCCGGGAGCAAGCCGGGCTCGCATTGACGTCCTCCCCGTCATCGGCGCAGGAAGCGGATGTCATCGTCATCGGCGGCGGGCCCGCAGGCTCGACCGCCGCGGCGCTCCTCGCCCAGAGCGGCCACCGCGTCGTGCTGCTCGAGAAATCCCATCATCCGCGCTTTCACATCGGCGAGTCGCTGTTGCCGGCGAGCCTGCCGCTGCTCGAGCGCCTCGGGGTCGCCTCGCAGATCGCGGCCATCGGGCTCGCCAAGCACGGCGCGGAGTTCTTCTCTCCGGCCCACGGTCAGTGGCAGCGGTTCGATTTCGCGGAGAGCTGGAACAAAAGGCTCTCCTACGCCTATGAGGTGCGCCGCTCGAGCTTCGATGCCATTCTGCTCGAGCGCGCGAAGTGTCTCGGCGCCGAGGTCGTGGAAGGCTGTCGCGCGCGCGAGATCGAGTTCCCGGGCGAGGATGGCGTCGAGGTGCTCTCCCAGCGGGAGGATGGCGCACGTCAGTGCTGGCGCGCCCGTTATCTCATCGATGCCTCCGGCCGCGACACCCTCCTCGGCACGCGCCTCGGTTCCAAACGTCGCAATCGCCATCACAACAGCTCCGCAATGTATGCGCATTTCCGCAACGCCTGGCGGAGCGAGGACCCCTATCGCGCCGGGGATATTTCCATCTTCTGGTTTCAGCACGGCTGGCTCTGGTTCATCCCGCTCGCGGACGGCATCACGAGCGTCGGGGCAGTGGTCTGGCCCCGCTACATGAAGAGCCGGACCACGCCGCTACGCGAGTTCTTCCTGGAGACGATCGCCCTCTCACCGCCCCTCGCGCGACGCCTCGAGTCCGCCACGCTCGCGAGCGACGTCGAGGCCACCGGCAACTACGCGTACACCTGCCGGCGTGCGTATGGCGATCGGTTCCTGCTCGTGGGAGACGCCTACGCCTTCGTCGATCCCGTGTTCTCCTCCGGAGTCATGTTCGCCATGCAGGGCGGCATCGCGGCCGCGGAAGCGATCGATGAGGCGCTGCGGATGCCGGCCCGGCGCTATCAGGCCTTCCGCTGCTTCGAGCGGCAGATGCGCCACGGCCCGCGCGTCTTCTCCTGGTTCATCCAGCGCATGACCCGGCCGGCGATGCAGGATCTTTTCATGGCGCCGCGCAACCTCCTCAGGATGAAGGAGGCGCTGTTGTCGCTCCTCGCCGGCGATATCTTCGGCGCGACGCCCATCTGGGCATCGCTGCGCGCCTTCAAGCTCATCTATTACCTCAACACTCTCGCGCACCCCCGGCGCTCGCTCGCGGCGCTGCGCGCCCGCGCGAGAAATATCCGGCCCGTCGAGCCCGAGCGGGCGGCGGCCGCATGATGAGCGGCGGGCAGACGCTGCGCCTCGAGTACTTCACGGCGTCCGAGTCGCGCTCGCAGGGGTGGCATGACGTGCTCGGGGCGGCGGCATTCGACGGTGGCGCTCGCGCCCTGCGCGGTAACGGGGCCGAGTTCCCGCTGGCTCACGTCCATGCGCCGGTGCTCGGCGACTCGCGCGAGGTACTGGAACTGTGGCGCGGAGGCGAGCGGGCGCAGGCGGGCTCTCACGGCCGGGTGCGTTACGCCCGAAGCGGCGAGCTCTTCTTCGGCAGCGTCTCCGTGCATGAGACCGAAGTCGCGGCCCCCCCGGAGTCGCGCCCGCACACGCCCCTCGGCATCGCCACCGAGCTCGCCTACCGGGAGATCTACGCGACGCTGTCGGCCGCCGGCGATCCGCAGCTCGTGCGCATCTGGAACTACATCCCGGAGATCAACCTCGATACCCACGGCCTCGAGCGCTACCGGCAATTCAACACCGCGCGCCACGAGGCTTCCCTCGCCTGCGGACGCACGGTCACCGGGAGCGTTCCGGCGGCGAGCGCCCTCGGCGGCGCCCCGGGGAGCCCGCTCACGATTTACTTTCTCGCGAGTCAGCGGGCGCCGACTTTCATCGAGAATCCCCGCCAGGTGAGCGCCTACCGCTACCCGGCGCAGTACGGGCCGCGCAGCCCCTCCTTCTCGCGCGCCACGGTGCTCGGCGAGGGCGAGGCGGCGACACTCTTTATCTCCGGGACCGCGAGCATCGTCGGCCACCGCACGCTGCACCCCGGAGATCCGGCGGCGCAGACGCGCGAGACGCTGGTCAACATCGAGGCGCTGCTCGAGGAGGCCGGGCGCCGCGCGGGCACGGGGACGCTGCGGCTCGAGACGCTGGCCTTTAAGGTCTACGTACGCGATCCCGGCGAGCTGCCGGTCATCCGCGCCGAGCTCGAGGCGGCCGTCGGCCGCGATGCCGCACTCCTATATCTCAAAGCGGACATCTGCCGGGAGGACCTGGCGGTGGAGATCGAGGCGGTCGGCGGGAACGGCTGGCGGCCGCTGAGGTGATGCGGCACACCGCGGCCGAGCATATTCTTTGCGACGGATCGGCGGTCAATGAGCGCCACGACAGGGGCCCCGTGCTAAAGCGAGCCTACGACTACCTCGCCACCTACGGCCTGCTGGTGATCCTGGCGGCGCTGCTCCTTGTCTGGACGGTTCTGGCCCTTCTGCTGCTGTCGCCGCTCCCGCGGAACTGGCGCCGGGCGGGGGCCCGCTACACCATGATGAGGAGCTTGCGCTTCTTCTCGTGGACGCTCACCTTGAGCGGCGCGTATCAGCTCGACTTGAGCGCCCTCGATCCGCTGCGAAGCGGGCCGCCGCTCATCCTCGCGCCGAATCACCCGACATCCATCGACGCCTTGTTCCTCCTGGCCCGCCACCCGGATCTCGCCTGCATCCTCAAGCCCGAGCTCATGAGCAGCGCCTCTCTGGGAGTGGCCGCGCGGCTCGCGAGCTTCATGCACAGCGACCCGCCCCGGCGCATGATCCGCTCGGCGGTCGCGGAGCTGCGCCGGGGGGGCTCGGTCCTGCTCTTCCCCGAGGGCACCCGCACGACCCGCGTACCCTTGAACCCGCTGACGGGTAGCGCCGCGGTGATCGCCCGCCATGCGCGAGCACCCATCCAGATCGCCATCATCGAGACCGATTCGCCCTACCTCGGCAAGGGCTGGTCGATCTTCAAGGTGCCGCCGCACCTGCCGATCCGCTTCCGGGTACGCCTGGGTCGCCGGCTCGAGCCGAGCGAGGATGTGGCCGGCTGCACCGCGACGCTCGGGCGGGAGCTCGCCCGGGAGCTTGCGAGCGCGCCGCAGAACGGCTGGCTCGCGGCGCGAGAGGGGGGCTCCGGCGGCAAGGCGCTCCTTGACGGTCCTTGACGGAAGATGAGCGCGCTGCCCAGCACGCACCTCGTGCTGATTCCGAGCTACAACCCCGGCCGCAAAGTCTTCGAGACGGTGCGGGCGGCGCGCGAGCAATGGCAGCCCGTCTGGGTCGTGGTCGACGGCAGCACGGACGGCACGGCGGATAGCCTGGTATCGATGGCGCAGAGCGACCCCGGCCTCAAAGTGTTGGTCCGACCCCGAAACGGCGGCAAGGGAACTGCCGTCCGCGACGGGCTCGAAGAGGCGCTGAATAGCGGGTTCACGCATGCGCTCGTCATGGACTCGGACGGCCAGCACCCGGCCGCGAGGATCCCCGCGTTCATGGCCGCCTCGGCGGCGCGGCCCGAGGCGATGGTGCTCGGCGAGCCGGTGTTCGACGCCAGCGCTCCGGCAATTCGCGTCAGGGGGCGCCGTATCTCGAACTGGTGGGCGAACCTCGAGACCCTATGGTCCGGGATCCATGACTCGCTCTGCGGCTTCAGGGTCTACCCCATCGCGCCCCTCGTGCGCGAGTTGCGCGCGAGCCTCGGGATGCGGCGGTTCGACTTCGACGTCGAGGCGGCGGTGCGGCTCTCCTGGCGGGGGGTGCCGGCGGTGAACCTCAGCGCCCCGATCCGCTATTTCAGCGCCGCCGAAGGCGGCGTATCCCATTTCAGCTACTGGCGCGACAACGCGCTTCTCACCTCGATGCATACGCGGCTCTTGCTCGGCTTCCTGCTGCGGCTGCCGTACCCCCTTCTGCCGAGGCTCCTGCCGCGACTGGCGCGCCGGCTGGCCGGCCGGGAGCCCGATGTATAAAATTGTGCGCCCATCAGGGGGGTCGAGACGTTTTCCTTTAAACCTCAATGTCTAATCAGGTCTCAACTTTGCGCCAGCCGCTCGCGCCGGCCGATACCGATGCACTCACGCGTGAGCTCGCAGAGCTCATCGTCCAGGCGCTCAACCTCGAGCTGAGCGCGGCCGACATCGATCCGGATGCACCGCTCTACGGCGAGGGCTTAGGGCTAGACTCCATCGACATCCTGGAGATTGCGCTCGTGGTCTCCAAGCGCTATGGCGTGCAGCTGCGCGCCGACGGCGCCGAGAACGAGCAGATCTTCCGCTCGCTGCGGCGGCTCGCCGAGTACATCACCGCGCACCGGACGACTTGAACCCTGGCCACCACCTATCCGCTGATCTCGCACGCGACGGCTGATGCGGTAGTCGCATACCGCGGCGGCCGGCCCGTCCGCGCTGCAGAGTTCCTGGGCGATGCCGCCCGCCTGGCGGCCCATCTGCCCTCGGGTGAGCACATCATTAATGCGTGCGCGGACCGCTATCGATTTGCCGTGGGCCTCGCGGCGTCTCTCCTAACGCGCAGGATCTGTCTGCTACCGCCTACGTGCACCCCGGAGGTCATCCGGCAACTCGCGGCCTTCGCTCCCGATGTCTTCTGCTTGACCGACGAGGACGACTGCGACATTGCGCTGCCGCAGGTGCGGTTTCCGCAGTCCTCGGCGCCCGCGGTGGACCTGGATGGCGCCTGGCGCGTGCCGGAGATCGATGCCGCACAGCAGGCCGCTTACGTCTTCACCTCCGGCTCGACCGGCGTGCCTGTGCCCTACCCCAAGACCTGGGGCAAGCTGGTGCGATGCGTTCGGGAGGGGGCGGCCAGGCTGGGGCTCGTGGACGGCCGCTCGCATGCCGTGCTCGCCACGGTTCCGGCGCAACACATGTACGGGTTCGAGTCGAGCGTTCTCCTCGCACTGCAAGGCGGCGGCGCTCTTTGCGTGGAGCGCCCCTTCTATCCGGCCGACGTCTGCAGCGAGCTCGAGGCGTTGCCGCGGCCGCGGACGCTGGTATCGACGCCGATTCATCTTCGCGCGTTGCTCGCGTCGCAGACGGATCTTCCGCATGCGGACCTTATTCTCTCGGCGACAGCGCCGCTCTCGCAGGAGCTCGCACGAGAGGCCGAGCAGCGCTTCCGGGCACCGCTTCTCGAGATTTATGGCTCCACCGAAAGCGGACAGCTTGCCACCCGCCGCACGGCGCGGGATCGCGAGTGGCTGTTGTGGCCGGGCGTGTGTCTCACGCTCGAGGAGGGACGCGCGTGGGCACGCGGCGGACATCTCGAGCAGCCGACGCCGATGTGCGATGAGCTGGAGCCGCTCGACGCCGAGCGCTTCCTGCTGCATGGACGGTTGGCCGACCTCGTCAACATTGCGGGCAAGCGCAGCTCGCTCTCTTATCTCACACACCAACTCAACTCCATCGAAGGAGTCGAGGACGGTGTGTTCTTCTTCCCGGAGGAGCCACACCGTTGCGCAGCGGGTGTCGCGCGCGTTGCCGCCGCCGTGGTCGCTCCGGGGCTCGATACCGCGCGCCTCACCGAAGCGCTGCGCCAGCGGATCGATCCGGTGTTCCTGCCGCGGCCGCTGCTTTTCGTGGAGCGCCTGCCGCGCAACAGCACGGGGAAGCTGCCGCACGAGGCGCTGCGCTCGCTCGCGGCCTCTGCAGGCTCCGGGGCCGCCGCGGTCTCGGGACAGCGGGTGCTGCCGCCATGACCGCGGTCGCCCTGTCGATCGCCGCGACGCATCCGGCTTTCGACGGACACTTCCCGGGCGCGCCGGTACTTCCCGGAGTCGTCATGCTCGATGAAGCAATCCGCGCGATCGAGCTTGCGGACGGCGGCGAACCGCGATGCTGGCGGATCGCCTCGGTGAAGTTCCTGAAGGCCATCGGGCCGGGTGAGCCGCTCGTGCTCGAGCAGGAGCGGCTCGCGAGCGGCGCCATCCGCTTCAGCCTCTCGAGCGCTGGGCAGGCGGTCGCTGGCGGGCGAGCCGGTGTTTTAAGCGAGGACACTTAAAGTGTCCTCGCTCCGGCGAGCGCCCGCGCACGGAGGCGCGGGCCGGGGGCCCCGCCGCCAGGGACGGCCAGTGACACGGCCCTGATGGTCGCCGAGTGGACAACCCGGCGGGAGCGCGGCAGTGCGTGGCTCCTGCGCCTGATGGCGGTGCTCTCACTGCGTGTGGGGCGTCGCGCGGGGCGCGTGCTGCTTTACCTCATCGCCGCTTACTTCTTTCTCTTTGCACCGCAGGCGCGGCGCGCCTCGCGAGCGTACCTGCGACGCGTGCTCGGGCGGCCGCCGACGGCGAGGGATCGCTTCCGGCAGGTGATGACCTTTGCTACCACGATTCACGATCGGGTGTATCTGCTCAACGACCGCTTCGAGCTGTTCGACATTGCGGTGGAGGGGGAGGAGTTGATGCGGGAGCGGGTGCGCTCGGGGGCGGGCGCCTTTCTCGTGGGGGCGCATCTCGGCAGCTTCGAGGTGACGCGGGCGATCGGGCGGCGGCAGCCGGGGCTCAAGGTGGCGATGGCCGCTTACGAGGAGAATGCGCGCAAGATCAATGCGATGTTGGCAGCGATCAATCCGGGACTGGCGGCGGGCACCGTGCCCTTGGGAAGCCTCGAGTCGATGCTCAGGGTGCGGGGGCTGCTGGATGAGGGCGTGTTTGTCGGAATCATGGGGGATCGGACGCCGGGTGGGGAGCCCACGGAGGTGGTGGAGTTTCTGGGGGCGCCGGCCAGGTTTCCGATCGGGCCGATGCGGGTGGCGGCGCTCCTCGGGGGCGAGGTCATTTTGATGCTGGGAATGTATCTCGGCGGCAACCGGTATCGGGTGGTGTTCGAGGTGCTGGCGGATTTTTCCGGGGTTTCGCGCGAGGGGCGGGAGGATGCGATTCGGGCGGGGGTGGTGCGGTTTGCGCGGCGGCTGGAGGGTTACTGCCGGGAGTACCCTTATAACTGGTTCAATTGGTATGACTTCTGGGCTGATGAGTAGAGATCACATTCGGGAGGCGCGCCGGACCGCTCGTAAAAACTCCTTCCGGGGCCGCCGCAAGTACGTCCCTGTAGGCTGCGGGAAAAACGTTCCTGTTTTTCACGCCCCCGGAAGGAGTTTTTCCGATCGATCCGTCGCTTGGGCCGCTGGCGGGATGTTCGCGCTGATCATGATGTTATGCCCGGCCGGTTCCTTCGCCGCGAATGCGGGGCTCGATCAGGTTATGGCGTTGCTGGCGCAGCGCCGGCATGGGGAGGTGCATTTCACGGAGACGGATTACCTGAAGATTCTGGAGCGGCCGGTGAAGTCTTCCGGGGTGTTGGTTTATGAGGCGCCGGGGCATCTGGAGAAGAGGACGCTGAAGCCCAAGGCGGAATCGCTGATCCTTGATGGGGATACGCTGACGGTTGAGCGGGGGCAGCGGACTTATCGGATGCGGGTGAGCGCTTATCCGCAGGTGGCGCCGTTTGTCGACTCCATTCGCGACACGCTCGCGGGGAACGAAGGGGCGCTCGCGAGGGTATTCAAGGTGGGATTCAGCGGGACAGTGGCGAATTGGAAGCTGCAGTTGGTGCCGTTGGACAAGCAGGTGGCTCGCAAGGTGAAGCGGGTGCAGATCTCGGGGGCGCGGGATGAGATTCGCGCGGTGGAGATCCTGGAGGCGGATGGGGATAGGTCGGTGATGACGCTCGAGGCGCAATGAGGGGACGACGCGCGGGGGCGATCGTCGTTTGGGCGGTGCTCGTCGCGGCTGCCGTTCTCATCATTGCACGGGCGCACTACTCGGCGGGTTTGTCGGCCTTTCTGCCGCGCGCGCCTACGCCGGCGCAGCGGCTGCTCGTGGAGCAGCTTCGGCAGGGGGTGGCCTCGAGGCTCATCATCGTCGCGATAGAAGGCGCGGATGAGCGCGAGCGCGCGCGATTATCGCTCACGCTGGCGCAGCGGTTGCGGGCGGATCCGGAATTTCTCGCGGTGGAGAATGGGGACGCGGCGACGACGCGGAGGGACGAGGCGTTCCTCTTCGCGCACCGATACCTCTTGAGCCGCACGGTGACGCCGCAGCGCTTCACAGTCGCGGGGCTCAGGGCTGCTATTGGAAACACCATCGATCTTCTCGCCTCGCCGGCGGGAATGCTCGCGAAGTCGCTGGTGCCGAACGACCCGACCGGGGAGATGATGACGCTCCTCGATCAGTTGAGCCGGAATCAACCGCCGCGGACCGCGGATGGGGTCTGGATGTCGCGGAACGGCAGGCGGGCGCTCCTGCTGGTGCACACGCGGGCGGCGGGCTCGGATACCGACGGGCAGCAGCGGGCGGTAGAGGCGATCCAGGTTGCGTTCCGCGCGGCGCTTGTGGGCCAGCAGGCGGCGCACACGGCCTCACGATCCGCGCCCGCCAGGGGACAGGCTGGAGCGGCGCTCCTCATGACAGGACCGGGCGTCTTTGCCGTGAAGGCGCGGGCGACGATCAAATCGGAAGTGACGCGCCTCTTCATCATCAGCTCGGTGCTCATCATCGCGCTCCTGCTTTTCGTCTACCGGTCGCTGCCGGCGTTGCTGCTCGGACTCGTGCCGGTCGCCTCGGGAGCGCTCGCGGGCATTGCGGCGGTGGCGTTGGGCTTCGGCGTGGTGCAGGGCGTGACCCTGGGCTTCGGTATCACGCTGATCGGCGAGGGGGTGGATTATTCTATCTACCTTTTCGTTCAGTCGCGCTCCGGCGCTGCAACGGAGGGCGGACCCCCCGGCGACTGGCGGCGCTCGGTGTGGCCGACGATGCGGCTCGGCATGCTGACTTCCATCTGCGGCTTCGCGGCGCTGCTGGTGTCGAGCTTTCCGGGCCTCGCGCAGCTGGGTCTTTATTCGCTCATGGGTGTGTTGGCGGCGGGCCTCGTCACGCGCTTCGTGTTGCCTGAGCTGCTGCCGCGTGGCTTCGTCATCCGGGATCTCACGCCGATCGGCCGCGCGGCCGCGCGTGCGCTGGCGAAGGTCTCGGCCGGCCGGGTGTTGGTTGCCGCCGTCGCGATCGGCGCCGCGGTGGTGCTCGGCTTGAACCGTGACCGGCTCTGGAGCCATGACCTCTCGGCCCTGAGTCCGGTTCCGGTCGCTGCGCAGCAGCTGGATGGGCAATTGCGCGCGGATCTCGGCGCACCCGATGTTCGCTATCTCGTCGTCGTGTCCGCGCCCGATGCGCAGGCCGCGCTCGAGGGCGCCGAGCATGTGGGTAGCGAGCTCGACGGGCTCGTCAACCGCAACGTCATCTCCGGATATGAGAGTCCCGCGCAGTACCTGCCGAGTCTCGCGGTCCAGCGGCAGCGGCAGGAGAGTCTCCCGCCGCCCGCGGTGCTCGCGGCGAGACTCGAGCAGGCCCTGTCAGGATCGCCGCTGCGGGCCGATCGGCTCGCGCCTTTCCTCCGTGACGTGGAGGCTGCGCGGACTGCGCCGCCGTTGACACGTGCGTCACTCGATGGCACCTCCTTCGCGGCCGTCACGGATGCGCTGCTCGTCAGGGAAACCGACGGCTGGCATGCGCTGCTGCCGCTCGAAGCCCCGGTGTCGGCCGGCCACCCGCTCGACATCGACATTGGAAAGGTGCGCGGCGCAGTCTCTGTCGGCGCACCCGACCGCGCGACCGTCCTCGATCTCAAGAACCAGGCGGATGCGCTCTACTCGACCTATCTTGCCGGCGCGGTGCGGCTGTCGCTCGCGGGCTTCGCCGCCATCATCGTCCTCCTGCTGATTGCGCTTCGCAGTCCGTCGCGGGTAACGCGCGTGGTCTTGCCGCTGGCGCTCGCCGTACTGACCGTGGCCGCGGCCCTGACGCTCTTTGGTGCCAAGCTGACTTTGCTGCACGTCGTCGGCCTGCTGCTCATCGTCGCGGTCGGCTCGAATTACGCGCTCTTCTTCGATCGGGTGACAAACGAGCCGGCCACCGCTTCGCGCCGTCCAAAATCGCTCCCGGCGATTTTGTCGCAGCGGACCCTGGCGTCCCTGCTCGTCGCCAATTGCGCCACTGTGGTCGGATTTGGGGTGCTCGCCTTCTCCTCGGTACCGGTGCTGCATGATTTAGGCGAGACCGTGGCTCCAGGGGCCTTTCTCGCGCTGATCTACGCCGCGCTACTCGCGCGCGAGGAGCCGCTGGCGCGGCGGTCTCCTGAATCCTGAGTCAGCGGCCAAGAATGGTGTCGACGCCGGCCAGGACGAGATCGAAACGTCGGCGAGAAATCTTGCGCACCCGATCCGTCAGGAGAGCCTTGTCGATGGCGACGATCAAAGAGACGTTGGCCACTGAATCCTGCGGCAGGCCTGTCTCGGACTTCGGTAGCAGCACGGTGCCGGGCGCGTCCGCCCATTTCAGATTGCTGGTGAGTGGAACGCACACGGCGGTCGCTATGCGGCTACGGTTGAGCGCGTTGCACTGCACGACCAGTACGGGACGCCTGAACCCCGGTCCTGACCCGACTGACTCATCGAGATCAGCCCACCAGATCTCTGCCTGCTCGACTACCATTCGGCGCGCTTCAGGACGCGCCGTGCCGCACGCTGCGTGAAGGGATCCGCCGGCTCTCCAATACGGCCCAGCGCCTCGTTCATCTGCTCCGTGACGCGATCTGGTGCATGGCGCCCGAGGAATTCGCTCAGGGCGCGGCTGTAGATCTCGCTGCGCGAGGCATTGAGCTGCCTGGCGAGCGACTCGGCTTCCGCAAATACCTCGTCTGGGATCGATACCGCAGTTTTCATACCATCAGTATGACCGAGGACGGCGGCAGGTCAATGTCACGGTCCAGAAGCGGGGTCAGCCGATCGCGACACAGGATGCGTCGCTCTGTGGAAAAATGGGGCTCGATGTTGCGGCTGCGCCGGAGCTGAACCGAATTGTCGCTCGAATCTCACCCTCCCCCGGCGCGCTGGCGGCCCTCGCCGCTCGTGCGCGCCTCGCTCGGGCTGCATGTGGGTGCCCTGGCGGTGGTCCTGGCGCGGCCGTCCGCCTGGCCCTGGGCGGTGGGCGCGGTCCTCGCCGACCATGCGCTGCTCACGGCCGCGGGGCTTACGCCTCGCAGCCGCCTGCTCGGGCCCAACTGGACCCGCCTGCCCGACGCCGCTGCCTCCCGGCGGGAGGTCGCCATCACACTGGACGATGGCCCCGACCCACGGATCACTCCACGAGTGCTCGACCTGCTCGATGATCGCGGCGCCAGAGCAACCTTCTTCTGCATCGGGGAGCGCGTACAACGCTACGCGAAGCTCACACGCGAGATGGTGCGTCGCGGGCACTCTGTTGAAAACCACAGTCAGCGACACCTGCATTCTTTCTCGCTCCTCGGCCCGCGAGGTCTCGTTGCGGAGATCGCGCGTGCGCAGGACACGATCGGCATCACAACGGGCCAGCCGCCTGTGTTTTTCCGCGCGCCGGCGGGACTGCGCAACCCGTTCCTCGATCCGGTGTTGACTCGCCTCGGCCTGCGCCTCGCAAGCTGGACGCGGCGCGGCTTCGACACCGTGAACGCAAAAGTGGAGGCGGTGCTCGGCAAGCTCACCCGTGACTTGAGCGCAGGCGACATCCTCTTGCTGCACGATGGACATGCGGCGCTCACCGCAACCGGCGCGCCCGTGATTCTCGAGGTGCTGCCGCGCCTCCTCGATGCGCTCGCGGCCGCGGATCTGACACCCGTCACTCTGCGGGCGGCGCTGGCGCCGGCAAGTCGACCGACCCTCGCGCCATGAATCCCCTCGTCCTCAGCCACTTCACTGCGACGAGCTGCATCGGCCGCGGCCTCGAGGCGACGCTCGAATCCCTGCGCGCGCAGCGCAGCGGCCTCGCGCCTTGTGCCTTCGAGACGGTCACCCTGGAGGCGTATGTCGGCGAAGTGCCCGGCGTCGACGCAGTGCGCCTGCCGGCGGCCCTCAAACGCTTCGACTGCCGCAACAACCGCCTGGCGCAGCTCGGGCTCGCCGAGGACGGCTTCAGGGATGCGGTTGCGGCCTGTGCGAGTCGATGGGGACGGCGGCGCGTGGGACTTTTCCTCGGGACCAGCACCTCGGGAATGCTCGAGACCGAGATCGCCTACCGGCGGCGCGACCCGGCGACCGGTGCGCTGCCCGCGAGCTTCGATTATGCCGGTACTCACAACTCGTACTCGCTCGCTGCGTTCGCGCGTCAGGTGTTGGGACTCGAGGGCCCCTCGGCGGTGGTTTCCTGCGCCTGCTCCTCGAGCGCCAAGGTGTTCGGCACCGCGCACCGCATGATCGCGGCGGGGCTCATCGATGCGGCCGTGGTGGGCGGTGTCGACTCGCTCTGTCTCACGACGCTCTACGGCTTCCATTCCCTGCAGCTCGTCTCCCGCGGCCCGTGCAAACCGTTCGACATCGGGCGCGACGGCATCTCGATCGGCGAGGCGGCTGCCTTTGCGCTCATCGAGCGCGCGCCCGGGAATCTCCCTGCCGATGCCATCCTGCTCCTCGGCGTCGGCGAGTCGAGCGACGCCTATCACATGTCCTCTCCCCATCCCGAGGGACGCGGCGCGCGCGCCGCAATGCTGCAGGCGCTCGCTCGCGCCGGCCTCGAGCCCGAAGACATCGACTACATCAACCTGCACGGCACCGGTACGCCGAGCAACGACAGCGCCGAAGCAAAGGCCGTCGCCGCCGTGTTTGGGCGGCGCGAGCCCGCCCTTGCGGCGAGCTCCACCAAGGGTGCGACCGGACATACGCTCGGGGCAGCGGGCGCGCTCGAGGCCGTGATCTGCGCGCTCTCGCTGCGGCACGGCTTCCTGCCCGGAAGCGCCCACACCGAGCAGGTCGATCCCGCGCTCGCCTTCGAGTACCTGCGCGCCAACCGCCAGCGGCGCATTGCGCGCGCGCTGAGTAACTCCTTCGGCTTCGGCGGCTCCAACTGCGCCTTGGTGTTGGGACGCGCGGCATGAGCGCGATGACTCAGTCGCAGCCGCGGATGCTGGGCGCCTACCTCCAGGGTATCGGCCTCATTGGACCGGGGCTCACCGACTGGCGAAGCGGCGCTCGAGTGATCGCGGGGCACGAGACCTACTCGCCCGGCGCTACCGTGGTGCCGGCGCCGCAAGGGCTCACTGCCGCCGAGCGCCGCAGGACCGGCGCCACCGTGAGACTCGCGATCAGCGCGGCGCAGCAGGCGGTGGCGGACGCGGGTGTCGATCCGGCCGGCCTCAACGCCGTATTCACCTCATCGGGAGGCGACGGCCTCATCTGTCACGAGATCTGCGAGACGCTGGCGTCCGCGGACCGGCAGCTCTCGCCGACCCGCTTTCACAACTCCGTGCACAACGCCGCTGCCGGGTACTGGAGCCTCGCCACCGGGGCGACCGCGGCATCGACCGCGCTCTGCGCCTACGATGCGAGCTTCTCGGCGGGCCTTCTCGAAGCGCTCGCCCTCGTGACCGTGGACCGCGTACCCGTGATACTGAGCGCCTACGAGACGAGCTACCCGGAGCCCCTGCGCTCCAAGCGCCCGCTGCCCGACTCCTTTGCGGTGGCGATGGTTCTCGCGCCGACGCCGGCGTCCAGCGCGCGTGCGAAACTCATCGTGTCGATCTGCGACGGCGATACCGACCGGCTCTCCGACCCGCGGCTCGAGGCGCTGCGCGCCGCGCTACCCGCCGCGCGCAGTCTCCCGCTGCTGCGGCTGCTGGCCCGCGGCGAGAGCGGACGCGTGGTGCTCGATTACCTCGACGAGCGGCGTGTAGCCGTGGAGGTCAGCGAGTGTCGCTAGGCCCCACCCCGTTCAACCCCCTGCCGGGCGGCGCGCGCCTCGATCGCGCCTGGATCGAGAGTCACATTCCGCATCGGGGGCGCATGTGTCTCCTCGATGAGGTGCTGAGCTGGGATCCGGTACGCATCCGCTGCCGCGCCACGAGTCATCGCTCGCCGGACAATCCGCTGCGCGCCCACGGCCGGCTCGGCGCCGCGTGCGGCGTGGAGTACGCGGCGCAGGCCATGGCAGTGCACGGAGCCATCATGGCGCACATGGCGGGCACGGCGGCGCGCGCGGGACTACTGACGAGCGTCAGGAATCTCGTGCTGCGAGTCACCCGTCTCGACGATCTCGCCACCGATCTGATCGCGAGCGCAGAGCGGCTGGCCGGTGATGAGGACGGCACACTTTACGAGTTCACGCTCTCGAGCGGCGGGCGGGAGCTCCTGAGCGGCCGCGCGGGCATCGTGTTCGGCATGCAGGAGTTCAGATGAGCAACACAGGCAGGCGGGCGCTGGTCACCGGCGGCAGTGGCGGCATGGGCGCGGCGATCTGCCGCCGCCTGGCGCGTGACGGCCACCATATATATGTGCACGCCAGGCAGGGGGTCGACGCCGCGGAGAAGGTGGTGGAGGAGATCACCGCCGCCGGCGGTAGCGCCGCGGCATTGCATTTCGACGTCACCGATACGGACGGCACCCGTCGCACGCTCGAGTCCGCACTGGCCTCGGGTCCCATTCAGATTCTGGTCAATAACGCCGGTGTCATCGACGATGCCGTATTGCCCGGGATGCGAGCCGAGCAGTGGCACCGCGTGATCGATGTCTCGGTCGACGGCTTCTTCAACGTCAGCCAGCCGCTCCTCATGCCCATGATCCGTGCCCGCTGGGGCCGCATCATCAACATCACGTCGGTGTCGGCGCTGATCGGCAACAGAGGGCAGGTGAACTACGCCGCCGCCAAGGGTGCGCTCCACTCCGCCACGAAGGCGCTCGCCCTCGAGGTCGCAAGCCGCGGCATTACGGTGAACGCCGTGGCCCCAGGCATCATCCGCACGCCCATGACCGAAGGACTGTTCGATGCCGATGCGATCAGCCGGCTCGTACCGATGAACCGTGCCGGGTTGCCTGAGGAGGTTGCGAATGTCGTCGCCTTCCTGGCTTCGGAGGAGGCTTCCTACCTGACCTCGCAGATCATCTCCGTCAGCGGCGGCATGGCCTGAACATGCGGCTCCGGGGCCGGCTCAGTCAAGCTTCGGGCAGACCGTCGAAGAATTCGACCTGGCCGGTCTCCAGAGCGTATTCCGCTCCCACGACTGCAAGTCCCTCGTTGCGGATCAGCTTCTCGAGGACGTCGGAGCCATATCGCAGGTGACTCACGGAAACTCCCACATTGGCCCGCACCGCATGGCGCAGCAGCGCTGCCTCATCGTGCCGCAGGTCGGTCTTGAGTAGCACCTCCACCGAGGGACGCACGCGATCGACGATGGCGCGGATGTTGCGCGATTGATTCTGCGCCGGCTGGCGAAGCTCCTCGAGCGTCGCGCGGATGGCGCCGCACTGGGAGTGTCCCAGCACGACGACGAGCCGCGTCCCGAAACGCGCGGCGGCGAACTCGACGCTGCCGATCTGTGAAGGCGAGACGATGTTTCCGGCGACGCGGATGACGAAAAGATCGCCGAGCCCCTGGTCGAAGACGATTTCCGCGGGAACGCGCGCATCCGAGCATCCGAGCACAATGGCGCAGGGTTCCTGGCTGGTGGTGAGCTCGAGCCGTGTCGAGGCATCGAGCAGCGCTCCGCGGTTACGCACGCGCTCGACGAAGCGCCGGTTGCCTTCTTTGAGCCGCTGGAGGGCCTCGGTTGCGGGGATCATCGGACGGGGGGACCTTCGTGATTGAGCTCGCCGGCAAGGGTAACATGCTCCGAGGCGCAATCCACGCCGCGCCCCGGATTCCGGCGGCCCACGGTCCCGAGTACAATCGCCTCCCCCGCGCCTCTCGCGCGGCGCAACCCCGGAGGATCGATCATGGCGATTCGCGAGCGACTGATCGAGTACCACGACGGCGGCGCCGTTCTCGAAGGCTTTTTCTGCCACGATGATGCTCGCCCGGGGCCGTTGCCCGCGGTCCTGATCGCTCATACCTGGAGCGGACGGGACGAGTTCGTCGAGCGCAAGGCGCGGCGCCTCGCCTGGCACGGCTTCGCGACGTTCGCCCTCGACATGTTCGGCAAGGGCAAGCGCGGCAACACCAACGAGGAGTGCTCGGCGCTCATGACCCCGCTCGTGCAGGATCGCTCCCTGCTCGCACGTCGCATCAGCGCGGCGCTGACCACGGTGAGGGAGCTTCGCGAGGTCGACTCGCGCCGCATCGCCGCCATGGGATTCTGCTTCGGGGGCATGTGCGTGTTGGATCTGGCGCGAAACGGCGCCGACGTCCGGGGCGTCGTCAGCCTGCACGGCCTTCTCAAGCCGAGCGGCCGGCCAGCGCCCGCGAAGTTTCCCGCCAAAGTGCTCATGCTCCACGGGTACGCCGATCCAATGGCTCCGCCTGAGGACGCGCTCGCCATCGCGAAGGAGCTGACGGCCGCCGGCGCGGACTGGCAGCTCCACGCCTACGGCAACACTGTGCACGCCTTCACCAACCCGCATGCCAATGACCGCGCGGGCGGCATGGCGTACGACGAGGCGGCCGACCGCCGCGCCTGGCAGGCGCTGCTGCAGTTCCTCGACGAGGTGCTCCGCTAGCCGCTAGCCGCTGGCCGCTGGCCGCTTCCTGCCTCCCGCATCGCGATTCGTGGCGCCTCGGGTCGCGCACAGCGCGTTGATCAAAAATGTTCATTGACGCCTCGTGGAAGAGGCGTTTAATGCGTGCGGGGCTCGGCACGGCCGCAAATCCATGCAGGCCGGCGTCTCGAGCGGGGGGCAAGAAGAATGAAGAACATCGCGCGTATTGCGGTGCGCTCTGCGCCTATGGGGCGCTTGGCACTCTTGATTCTGTGCACGGCCGGGCTGACGCCGCGCGTCGGCATCGCCGCGACTGCGCCGGTGACCGATGGCGCGTGTGGCCCGGTCGCGGATGCGCATGGTGCGGTCGTACCGCCACAGGACGTGGATATGTGGAAGGCGCCCGTAGACGCCTCGGGCGATCACGAGCTGATCCTCGCCGTCCACCATGATGGCAGCCGCTTCTGCTACACCTACCGCTGGCATGGCGTCGTGCATACCGTCGCACCGGTGATTCACGTGCGGCGCGGTGAGCACTTTGCGATCCGGATCGCGAACGACATTACCACTCAGAGCCCGGGAGAGAGCGTCCCCTCGACCGAGCTTCCCGCCTGCAAGCCGATGATGATGCCTGCGGCGCCCGTACAGCACTGGGTGGGTTATCTCAACCACGTGATCGATGACCGCTATTTCGCCACGCCCGCGATCGACACGAATCTGCATCTGCACGGTTTCGAGGGGCCGGCGTCCGAGGAGAACGTCTTCCTCTCGACCTTGAGCACACCGATGCACGCCTGCGAATACCGGCTCACGATTCCGCGCACGCAACCGACGGGTGCGTACGTTTATCATCCGCATGCGCACGGCGCCTCGGACGAGGAGCTGGGTGACGGGCTCGTGGGTGTGTGGGTGGTTGATCCCGACACGCCGCAGATTGCGCGTGCCGACCAACATGTGCTGTTGCTGAGCTATCGTGCATCGCAACCCCCCGACAGACCCTATCCTGCCCACTTTGGTGCCGAGATGAGCGCCTATGCCGCGGCGGCGATGACGCGTGAAGCGGCGTTGAAGCCGGCGCCACCGGTCCCCTACGATCCATTCAACCCGCCGCCGTGGCCGGAAGTCTGGCCGATGCGCGGCGGCGGCCTCCGGGTGAACGGGTGCGACGGCCTTCTCGCCGAGTCGCTGATCAGCGTCGACGGCACGGACGCGCCGGCGGCGCTGGAGATTCCGGCCGGCCGCACGCAACTGCTGCGCATCATCAACGGGACCTCGGATTCCGCCAAGCTGCTACGCATCCGCGATGCGCACGGCCGCGAGCTGCCGTTTCGGGTCGTGGAGCGCGACGGGGTTCCAGTCTCGGGCGACATGCAGCACCCGCTCGCGCACTACATACCGATGACGGAACTGATGCTGTCGCCCATGTCGCGCGCGGGCGTTCTGTTGCGAGCACCGGCCGGCGCCACCTTCGTCCTCTCGAGCGAGCCCTACTGCAACGGAGTCTTCACAGAGCTGCACCATGATCTGTTGCGGATCAGCGCCGTCGGCGACGCCCGCAGCCCGGCGGAGGCGCTACGCTCCACACCCATCGCCGCCAGCGATACGCCGGCGGAACGGCTCATCGCTTACGTCCGCGCTCACCCCTCGCGTATCCACCGGCGTGCGGTCACCTTTACCGAATATGTCTTCCCCAAGCGGGGCAACATCCCGCCGCACGAGGGCTTTTACATCACGGACACGACCCGGCCGGACTTCCACGAGCACCCGTTCTGGCCGGTGTATCGCCCCGCAGCGACGGTGCCGTCGAATCCGGACATTGTCGTCAAGCAGGGGACGATCGAGGTGTGGTATCTGATCAATGCCACCCTCCAGATCCACTCTTTCCACATCCACCAGATGGCGTTCGTGCAGGAGCACGGCTACACAGGGATACCGGCTACCGTGGACGGCGTCTTTCTGCCCATCGGCAAGCTGCTGCCGAATCCTCACGACCCCAACTTCCCGCTCCTCAAGCCGAGCATCACCAAGGTGATCCTCGACTTCCGGCACGTGCCCCGCGGCACATTCGTTTTCCATTGCCACATGCTCCACGACGAAGACGACGGCATGATGGGAGTCATCCGCGTGATGTGATCGCGCCGGACTCGCCCCGCGCGGCATCCCGGCCGCAACGGGGCGGACTCTGGCGCTCAGTGCCAGTCGTGCAGCGTTCTGAACTCCCGCGCCTGGCGCTCCGCTTCCTCGCGCGCGATGCCGTACCTTTCCTGGAGCCTGCCCGCGAGCTGGTCGCTGTGTCCCTCGAGCTGGATGACGTCATCGTCCGTGAGCTTGCCCCACTGCTCCTTGATGTGCCCCTTCATCTGCTTCCATTGGCCGGCGGTGCGATCGGTATTCATGGTCTTCGACTCCTTCAGAAAGAACTGGAGCAAGGAGTCGAGCAAACCGCGGGCCTCGCCTAGCTCAGGTCCGGCGCGCGGCGCGCGGCGATGCGCACGACCTCCAGCGTTACGGTGTTGGATTGCGGGTCGAAGAGGATGCGCGCCTGCCCGCGCTCGAGCTGCGCGCGCACCTGCGCGACCTTCTGCTCCAGGGAATGCTCGCGCTCGCCGTAATCGGTCCCCTCGCGCAGCACGAACGACTCGATGACCCCGCGCAGCGCTTCGGCGGAGAGCTCCGCGTGGGGTATCGGGATGGCTTCCGTCAGGTGCGGCGTACCTTGCTCAGGAGGCGCAGCAGTTCGATGTAGAGCCACACCAGCGTGAGAATGAGCGCGAAGGCGGAGTACCACTCCATGTACTTCGGCGCGCCGCCCGCGACACCCCGCTCGATGAGATCGAAATCGAGCACGAGGTTGAGGGCGGCGACAGCGACGATGACCAGTGAAATGCCGATGCCGAGCGGGGTCGCCGCGTAAAGCACCGGCACGGCGATGTGAAAGAAGCTGAGGATCCAGACGGCGAGGTAAAGGAGCATGATGCCGCCGGTCGCGCCGACCACCATGGCCCGGAACTGAGCCGTGACGCGGATGAGGCGCATCCGGTAGGCGATGAGCAGCACCGCCAGCACCCCGAACGTGAGGCCCACCGCCTGCAGGGCGATGCCGTGATAGCGCTGCTCGAAGACGGCCGAGATGCCGCCGAGTGCCAGGCCCTCGAGGGCCGCGTAAGGGACGGCCAGGTACGGGGCCAGGTGCGCCTTGAAGCAGATGATGAAGGCGAGAATCAAGCCGCCGCCGAACCCGAGCAGCATGGTCGTCGAGACGGCCTGGATGTCGCCGCTCGCCATGTACTGCGACCACGGCCAGAGCGCCGAGAGCATGAGAACGATGAGGAGCAGGAACGACTTGTCGACCGTCCCCTTGAGGGTCATGCCCTCGACGCCGATCCCGAGCCGCGGCAGGCTCGCGAAGGTCTTCTCGTTCAGTCCGGGGTTGCCGGTTCGGCGCACTGGAAGGGGCATCTAGGGTCTCCTTGGGAAACGGAGCCCCTATTGTAGCAGCAGTGCCCGGTCCGCCTTCGGCGGCCGGGCCCGCCCGCCCCCCCGGTTAAATTATGTCTTCCGGCCTGCCGGGTGGCTCGTCGTGGGAGTCTTGCTGCTCCCTCAGAGCGGACTCCTCCCGCTCCCGATGAATGCGCTCGTAGATCTCCTCCCGGTGGACGGCAATCTCCTTCGGTGCGTTGATCCCGCACCGCACCTGGTTGCCTTTTACGCCGAGGACCGTGAATGTCACCGTGTCGCCGACCATGATGGTCTCGCCCACGCGTCTCGTGAGGATCAGCATACTCTCCGTGCTCCTTATTATTCGCCCCAAGCGCGTTGATGCGCCGGCAACATACTACAACAATTCCGGTTGTGTTGCGCGCCTAGGTGCCGGCGCGGTTGTCGCGCCAGACCCGCTCGAACGGCAGGCGCCAGGCGTGGGGCGCGACGAGCTGGTGCATGGAGTTCGGCCCCCAGGACCCCGGCGCGTACAGGCGCACGGGCGGTGGGGCCTCCAACAGCGGCGTCGAGACTTCCCACAGCCGCTCGATGCCCTCGGCGTTCGTGAACAGCGTCCGGTCGCCCCGCATCGCATCGAGGACGAGCCGCTCGTAGGCTTCGAGGACCTCGCCGACGAGCCCGGTGTCATTCATGGCGAATTGCAGGCTCAACTTGTCGAGCCGCATGCCGGGGCCGGGCCGCTTGCCGTAGAAGGACAGCGACATCTTCGAGATGTCCGCCAGATCGAACGTCAGGTGATCCGGCCCCTGCGCGCCGACGCCGGAGTCGGCCGGAAACATGCTCTTCGGCGGCTCGCGAAAGGCGATGGAGATGATCCGCTGCCCCTCGGCGAGGCGCTTGCCCGTGCGCAGATAGAAGGGCACGCCCGCCCAGCGCCAGTTGTCGATGGAGCATTTCAACGCGATGAAGGTCTCGGTGTCGGACTCCGGACTGACGCCTTCCTCGCTTCGATAGCCGTTGTATTGCCCGCGCACCACATCCGTCGGCTGGATCGGCAGCATGCTGCGGAACACCTTGTACTTCTCCTCGCCGATCGAGGCCGGCTCGAGCGCCGTCGGCGGCTCCATCGCCATGAAGGCGAGGATCTGGAAGAGATGTGTCACGACCATGTCGCGGAACGCCCCGACCTGATCGTAGAACGCCGCCCGCTTGCCGAGTCCGAGCGTCTCCGGTACATCGATCTGCACGTGGTCGATGAAGTTGCGGTTCCAGATGGGCTCGAAGAGGCCGTTGGCGAAGCGAAACGCGAGGATGTTCTGCGCGGGCTCCTTGCCAAGGAAATGATCGATGCGGAAGATCTGCTCCTCGGCGAACACTTCATGCAGCTTGGCGTTCAGCGAGCGTGCGCTCGCGAAGTCCGTCCCGAAGGGCTTCTCCATGACGATCCGCGAGCGCTCGACGAGCCCTGCCTCACCGAGCATGCGTACCGCGGCGAGCGCCGCGCTCGGCGGCACGCTGAGATAGTGCAGACGCCGGCTCTCCGCGGCGAGCGCCTGCTCGGCGCGCTCGACCGCGGCCCGCAACGCGCTTGCGCCCCCGCCCAGCGGCACGTAATCGAGCCACTGGGCAAAAGACTTCCAGTTTGCCTCTGAGATTTTTCGTGCGCTGAACTCATCGAGCGCACCACGCGCGAGCTTACGGAAGCCCTCCGCGTCCATGTCCTCGAGGGATACGCCGACGATGCGGCAGCCTGGGATGAAGCCGACGCACGAGAGGCGAAACAGCCCTGGCAGAAGCTTGCGCCGGGCGAGATCGCCCGTAGCGCCCACCAGAACCACGACTTGCGGATACCGCGGACCGACGCCGGGAGGTACTCTCGCCACCCTGCTCCACCTTTCGACTTGACCTTAGACGCAGGCGAAAGGATAGCGAGGGACGCCCGGCGAATCCACGACGTGCGCACGTTATCGAACGTGCGCGTTGCACGAACCGGCGGGGCCGGCCCTCCGGCCCCCTTACCAGACCCTCGTGTCGCTCACGCGGCGGGCGACACCGGCACGCCGATCTCGCGCCGACCCCGACCCCGCTGCAGCAGCCAGCGGTGTAGCGAGCCGGTGACATCGATCAGCCACTGCAGCAGCCCCGGCCTGCGCCCGAAATGCGAGGCGAATTCACGGTTGATTTCGAGCGGCCGCCAGTAGGCGGTCTGCCACTCACGGAAACACCCTGCGAATTGCCGCTCCTGCTCCGGACGCACCGAGAGCAGCACGCAGTTGCAGGCAGCCCGGATCTCGACCCGGTCCTCGGGGCCGACACGGAAGCTATGCCAGCTGCGCACGTGGCAGAGCCATCCGCCCGAGAGCTCAAATTCCTCAGGAGTATTGCGCAGGGCGGTGATCAGCGGGGCGACATCGAGATATGACATGGACGTTCTCTCCATCTATGTCCGATGGTGGATCGCGAGGCCTTCTGCGGACGGTCGTCGCGCAAGCGACACCGGGAAGGCTTGAGCCTTGAACCCACCGCCGGCAGGAAAGTTCCACCTGTACTGAGCCCCTGGGAGCCCCTTCCCTGAGGCCCCCGATCGAAGCGTCGGTGCTCGTTCAGCGCAGCGCTGTGCCGCTCGCTGCGCCGCTTTGCGACTCGGGCCGCATGAAGCTCAGGACGATCCCGCTCAGCGCGCTACCGCTGATGATGTTGGTCAGGCCGACGATGAGGAGCGCCACGAGTGTCAGCATCTCGGTGCGCAGATCGCCGCCGCTCGCCACCGCGATGATGCCGAGCACGACCGCGCCGAGGCCCGCGAGGAACTGGATGCCGGCCGAGCCGCCGGCCATCTCGCCCGCGAGGAACTCACGGGTCGTACGACCGCCGGGGGCGTTCCGCCTGAACTCGCTCTGCAGCCTGTAGAGCTTGCGCACGGACTGCGCGCTCAGCATCAGCGCCGCGCCGAAGGCAATGATGGCTATCGACGTCAGCGCATACGCAGCTATACCGAGTAGCGCAAGGATGCCGAGCACGATGCCGGCAATGCCAACCGGGAACATTGCCGCCAGACCGTCCCCTCCAAACGCATCCGAGGTAGTCTGCATGGCACCCGCTGGGGTGAAGACCTGGGAGTACTCCGACAACAGCGTTCCGCCCTGGATGAGGAGCGCTGCGCCAAAGACAATGGTAGCGACCCCCGCGAGGAGCTCGGGACGATAACCGGAGAGGCCGATGATGGCGAGCACAGCCGTGGCAATGCCGCCAATCGCGTCCATTGCGCCGCCAAAGGCGGCGGCCGTTTCTGGAGTACGGGACTGAGATACTGCTGCGTTCATGATAAAGCCTCCATCCAACCAACAAGCTCAAGGCCGCGTGATGGTGCGGCCTGCCCTAATAACCGGGACCGGGCCCGGTGGTTCCAAAAAGCGACACTTTGGTTTGGCAGCGGGAGCGTCTGCGGCGCTGAAAGAACCGCCGAGGTCTGGTGTCAGGTCGGGTCGACGGCGCGCGCGTCCGCCAGCGTTGTTGGAGTCACGCTGTTGACGTCTGTTTTTCGTCTTGTCGTGATGACGATCACGCCGGCGAGGACCAGCACGGTACCCAACACCGTCCTGAGATTCAGCAGCTCGCCGCCGAGAAAATGGCCGAGCACGACCGCGACCACCGGGTTGACGTACGCATAGGTCCCGACTCGGGTGGGCGACTCGTGCTGGATCAGCCAGGTATACGCCGTGAAGCCGACGATGGAGCCCGCGACGATGAGGTACGCCAGGGCTATCCAGGCGCCGCTCGAGACAGCGGCCGGATGAAAGCCTCGCGCCTCGCCCGCGGCCGCGGCGATGATCCAAAGGAACACGCCGCCGAGCAGCATCTGCGCCGCTGCGCTCATGACCTTCGAGGAGGGCATGGGGAGCTTGCGCGTCAGGACCGAGGCGCCGGACCAGCTGAGCGCCGCGATCAGAAGCCCCGCGGCACCGAGAGTATAGACCGGCGCTCCCCCCATCCCGAGCGCGGGATCCATCAGCACCACCACGCCGCCGAGCCCGATCAGCAGCGCCAGAACCAGGCGCAATGTCAGCCGTGCCGTGCGCAGCACGATGATTTCCGCCAGCGCCATGAAGGCGGGAATGGTGGCCAGGATCACCGCCGCGGTGCCCGAGGGCACGCGCTCCTCCGCCCAGAAGAGAAGACCGTAGTCCACCACGAATATAAGGAGTGCCACGACCGACATCGCCGCCCACTCGCGCCGGCTCGGGAAGCGCTCACCCCGCGCGAGCGCCCAGGCGAAGAGCACGGCCCCCGCAATGCTGAAGCGCACCGCGGCGAGCAGCAGCGGCGGCACCTCGTGCACGCCCACGCGGATGGCGAAGAAGGTGGAGCCCCAGATGAGATAGATGATCGCGAAGGCGATCAGGGTCTTCCAGCGGGGCGGGTGGGGGCTGTGCACGGAGCGGGACCTTACATGTCCGTCGGGCTCATCGCCAATCGCTCGAAAGAGAGGGAGCGTCCCATGTGCGAATTGCCGTGTTGATGAGCCCTCCAGTCGCTCGGCGCCTGGTTTCCGCAGACGGGAATGTTACGAGCCCGATCGCTCCCAGTTGACTCCAGGCGCGCCTTCAGGCACCTTTGCCGCGCGCGACAAGTTCCCCGCAAGGGGATTAAAACGGGAACTCGGGTAAAAGCCCGGGCTGCCCCCGCAACTGTACGCGGTGTGCCACGCATCGAAGACCACTGGACACGGGTCCGGGAAGGTGATGCGAGGCCTCCAGCCGCAAGCCAGGAGACCTGCTTGTCGCAGTCGCCCAATCGCGCAGCCGGGGCGTGCTGCACGAGCGGAACTTACCGAGTGGCGACACGGACCGCGTGGCAGGGCGTGGTACAGGCTCGCACTCGCAAGAGCTGAGTCGAACGGCGTCCTCCCGCGCGATCCGTCCGGATTTGCGCCACTTGGGAGTTCTGCCGTGAAACAACGAATCGCGCTGCTGGCGGCCGCCGCCCCGCTCATTCTCTTCGCAACACACGCTTCCGCGGATCCGACCGCCGACAGCACGGATACCTCGCTCAAGGAAGTGGTGGTGGTTGCGACTCGGACCCCCGTGCCGATATCGAAAGTCGGCAACTCGGTGACGGTGCTTACCGATACGGACATCAAGCAGAGCCAGGCAACCATTGTCTCCGACCTGCTGGAACAGACGCCAGGCATCACCGTGGCACGCGACGGTGGCGTCGGGCAGCCCACATCTGTATTCATCCGCGGCGCGGAGAGCGATCAGACCGTAGTCGTCATCGATGGCGTCAAAATGACCGACCCGTCGCTGGCTGGGGGAGGCTTCGATTTCGAGAACCTGCTGATGGGCGACATCTCTCGCATCGAGATCCTGCGCGGCGCGCAGTCGACGCTGTACGGCAGCGATGCGATCGGCGGCGTCATCGACATCAGCACCGCTGATCCGACTCAGAAATCCGAAGGCAGCGCCAGCCTCGAAGGGGGCTCCCATGACACGGGCTATGGCACCGCGAACGTCGGCGGCGTATCGGATGCGCTCATGTGGCGCGCCGCGGGCAGCTACTACGGCACCGGGGGCATTCCCTGCTTCGACCAGTACCTCGGCGGCAAGCGCGATTGCGCGAGCCAGATCGGCGATGGCGCCGGACAGATACGCTATGACTTGACCCCCGACGTGCAACTGGACCTGCGCGGCTATCTCGTTTCGTCACGTACCGATTTCGACGGTTATGACACCCCTACCGGCGCGTTCGGCGATGACAGCGAATACGGCAAGACACAGCAGGGTATCGGCTACGCGGGACTCACCTGGTGGTCGCCGGACCGCTCGCTCACGAACCGGCTCTCGGTGCAGTACACCGGCTCCGAGACCCGCGAATACGATCCGCATGCGCCCGCGAATTACGGCTACCCCACGACGGAGACGTTCTACGGGTTCGGACGCAACATCCGCGAGGAGTATCAGGGTACCTGGCAATTCTCCGATGCCGGACACGTCGTCTTCGGCGCCCAGAACGAGCACTCCACGATGAACACCGTCAGTCCCTTCTCACCCTTCATCGGCGCGGGCGTGATCATGGACAGTGGCTTCGTGCAGGCGCAGGACGAGGTGCTGCAAGGACTCACGCTGACGGTCGGCGGCCGGTACGACCATCACGACGTGTACGGCGGGCACGGCACCGGCCAGTTCGCGGCCGCGTGGGTGCTGCCGGACCGGAACACCATCCTGCGGGCGAGCTTCGGGCAGGGATTCGAGGCACCTTCCCTGTACGAGCTCGACAGCAACTACGGCAATCGCGCGCTGCAGCCTGAGACCGCAAACAGCTGGGACGCGGGCATCGAGCACCATGCGCTCGAGGATCGCCTGGTCGTCGCCGCCACTTATTTCCAGCGCGCCAGCCGTGATCTCATCAACTTCTTCGACTGCACCACGCCGAGCCCGTTGTGCGCGACTGAGCCCTTCGGCTACTACGCGAACATCGACCGCTCGTTCGCGCACGGCGTCGAGCTCGCCGGCTCGCTCAAGGCGACCGAGCAGCTGTCGATCACGGCCAACTACACCTTGTCGAAAACCGAGGACGATTCACCGGGATCCTCGACCTATGGAAACGGGCTGCCTCGCCGGCCGGCCGATTCCGGCAATGCGGCAGTGAACTACGTCTGGCCGTTCCGGCTCAGCACCGCCCTCGCCATGCGCTATTCCGGGCCAAGCTTCGACGATGCCGCAAACACGATCAGGCTCGGAGGCTACGTGCTTCTGGATATCAGGACGTCATTTCCCATCAACGATCATTTGTCGATGTATGCTCGTGTGGAGAACCTGACCGACCGACACTACGAAGTTGCTTACGAGTACGGGACCCTCGGGCGCTCGGCGTACATCGGAGCACGAGCGACCTTCTGAGGGCATAGGATCACGCATGGCCGCTGCCGAGGCCGCTGCCGAGCGATACCTCAGGGAACGCGGCTGGCCACCGCGCGGCCTACTTACCGGGCGCCTTTCTCACTCCCAGGTTGTAGGCCTCGAAGGCCCACACGTCCGCCGTCTGCGCAATCAGCTTGTCGGTCGGCATGTAGATGTGACTGGTCGCGCCCGTGGTCCGCAACAGGATCGGGTTGGCGCAGGACTGAGCGCGCTGGATTGCCGCGGTGAACTTGAACTCGTGCATCGGCACCACCCGGTCATCGTCCCACGAGGTCGTGATCAGCGTGGGCGGGTAGCAGGTTCCTTTGTGGATGTTATTCAGCGGCGAGTACGCGTAGAGCCATTTGAAGGCTTGCGGGTTGCTCGAGGTGCCGTATTCGGGCGCCCAGAGCGCGCCCCCCGAGAAATCCTGATAACGCAGCATGTCGAGCACGCCATGCCCGATGTAGGCGGCGCCGAAGAGCTCGGGATGCTGCGTGATCGAGGCGCCCGTGAGCAGGCCTCCGTTCGAGTACCCCTGGATGCCAAGATGTCCGGCGCTCGTATAGCGGTGCGCGATCAGATACTTCGCGGCCCAGGCGAAATCGTCGAAGACGTTCTGCTTGTGCGAGAGCATCCCGGCCTGGTGCCATTTCTCGCCGTAGGTGCCGCCGCCCCGCAGGTTGGCCACGGCGTATACCCCACCGAGCTCGAGCCACACGGGCAGTATTGGATTGAAGTCCGGCGTGATGGTGATATCGAAGCCGCCATAGCCATAGAGGACCGTGGGATTGCGACCATCGAGCTTCACGCCCTTGCGGGCGACGATGAACATCGGCACTCGGGTTCCGTCCTGCGAGCGGTAGAAGACCTGGCGCGTGTCGTACAGGGTCGGATCGAACCGCACCTGCGGCGCGAACACCGTTTGGGTGCTCGCTTGCCGCACCTCGTAGCGATAGACCCGATCCGCATACAGGAAGGAAGTGAATCCGAAATAGACAGTGTTGGAATCGTTGCGCGCGGACACGGCGGTGACGGTGCCCAGAGTCGGCAGCGGCAGGTCGGGCAGCCGTTTCCCGCTGGTCGTATAGGGCGTAAGACGGCTGGTGGCGTCGATCTGGGAGTCCACCATGAGCCGGCCGCCGGCCATGTCCCCCTCCTGGATCACTCCCCTCCCCTCAGGGACGACCGTGCGCCAGTGCTCAGGCGCCGGATCCGACAGCCTGGCGGCGACGATACGGCCCTTGGGCGCATTGAGCGTGGTTTGCAGGTAGAGCGTGCCCTTCTCCACGCCGACAGGGATGTATTCGGCATCATTCCGGGTGTAGAGAGGCTCGAGCTTTGCGGCGACGTCAGGCCGGTCCGGATTGCCGAGATCGGCGTAGTAGAGCTCGTTGCGGCTAGCTGTGCCGTTGACGAGTGTGACGAAGAGGTAACGGCCGTCCTCGCTCACCTGCCCCTCCATGATCCAGCGCGGCAGGTCCGGGCGCCGGTAGATCAACCGGTCTGCGCTCTGGGGCTGCCCCAGGGCGTGAAAGTAGAGCTGCTGATCGATGACCTGCTGATTGATCTCGTTGCTTTTGGGCGGCGTCGGATAACGCGAGTAAAAGAAGCCATTGTCGCCGTTCGTCCATGCAATGTTGGAGAATTTCACCCACTGGATGGTGTCGGGCAGCGTCTGGTCCGTCGACACGTCGAGCACGTGCAGCGTCTCCCAGTCGGAGCCGCCAGCCGACAGCGCGTAGGCGAGATATCGCCCATCGGGCGAAGGCTGGAAGCCAGCGAGTGCCACCGAGCCGTCGGGCGAGAGCTTGTTGGGATCTATGAGGATGCGCGGCGTCGCCGAGAGCGAGTCCTGCACGTACAGTACCGACTGGTTCTGCAGACCCGCGTTGCGGCGGAAGAAGACGCGGCTGCCAGCGACCTGGACCGGGGTCGTCTGCTTCGGGTAATTCCACAACTGCGTCAGCCGCCGGGTGATCCAGCCCCGCACCGGGATTTTCGCGAGATAGCCGTCCGTCAGCCGATTCTCGGCGTCCACCCACTGGTGCAGCGCCGGGCTCTGCATGTTCTCCATCCACCGATAGGGCGCCGGCACGCGCGTGCCGAAGTAGTCAGCCACGATCTGGTCGCGGGGAGCCACGGGATAGCTCAGCGCCCCGCGGGTCGGCGAAGCAATGCTCGAGGCGGTGGCGAGCAGCAGCAGAGGAGCGAGCGCCGGGGCGAATGTTTTCATTGGTGGGCATCCGGTCGGGCGAGAGCGCGAGTTTAGCAGCTCGGCGGCGCGATCCGCCGCGTTCTAGCGCAAAAAGAATCCACTATTCAGCGGATCATCGGGATCGAAGCAAAACTCGCTGCGCCCGATGACGTGGGCCGTGCCGCTCACCTCCGGAATGATGGCCGTGTAAGGACCGAGGCGGCTCTCCTCGACACAACGTACCGTCATGGTACTTCCCAGCAGGCTCTCGATCGTGATCTTCTCGCCCTTGCGCAGCTCGCCCTGGGCGTGAAGCAAGGCGGCGCGAGCACTGACCCCCGTGCCCGTCGCCGAGCGGTCGATCTCCCCGTCAGCAAAGACCGTGACATTGCGGCTGTGGTGGCCCGGCTGCATCGGCGGCCCGGTAAAGATCGTCCCATAGAGCAAGCTCAGGTCACTCTCGGTCGGATGAGCCGTGGGATGAGCGCTGGGATGAGCGATCGGAAACTGCTCCATCACGGCCCGCTTGATCCGACGGCCATGATCGATCAGCCGACCGTACTCCTCGGGCCTGAGGGCAAGGCCCAGCGGCGCTGCCTCGATGATGGCGTAGAATGCGCCACCATAGGCGATGTCGAAGCGGACCTGGCCGAGTCCCGCGACCTCCACGGTTCGGCCCTGCAGATACGCGAACGAAGGGACATTGCGGAACAAGACCTCGCGCACGCGCCCTCCTTCGATCACCCCTCGGGAGTGCACCGTCCCGGCCGGAACGTTGATCGTGAATTCCGGCACATCGCGGTCTTTGGGATGCGCATCCGTCTGGAGCGCAAGCGTCGTGAGCGCGATGATCGCGTGTCCGCACATCGTGCTGTAGCCTTCATTGTGCAGGAAAAACACATCGAAGTCGGCCGTCTCCGACGGCATCACCACCGCGCCGTACATGTCGGCGTGTCCGCGCGGCTCCCATATCAGCCCGGTACGCAGATGATCGTAGTGTTCGCGAAAGTAGCGCCGCTTCTCGAGCACGGTGCGCCCCTCAATGGGTGGCAGGCCCGAGGTGATGACGCGCAGCGGCTCACCTCCCGTGTGCATCTCGATCGTCTTGATCCGACGCCACGTTGCAGGTGCTTGCCAGGCCTCGTCGGTGAAGAACGCCATCGCGGATTACTCCCGGAGGACCCTCGCCTCACGAAGCGGTAAAATAGGTCTGTTGCGCGGCCTTGTCGATGTGAATCGGCTCCGAGTCGCGCGCTGGCAATGCGCGACTCGTGACAAATCCATCAGTGTTGCAGCTCGACTCTTACGAACGGGGATTGCTCGAAGGCACCGCTGGCGATGGCGCGGCGCTCGCCATGCGCGTCCTTGTGGAATCCGCGCGAGTACTGGGCGCAAAGCGGCTCTTGCAGATTCGATCGGCGCACATCGACAGCTGTCTCTACCACGGCGATAGCGGCACTCTCTTCGCGGAACGGCTGGTCGGCCTCAAGGCCCGGGTCGCGGTCCCGACGACACTCAATGTCGGCGCCCTCGATCTCTTGCACGCCGGGATCGCCCGTCTCGATCCGCCGACCCTGAGCATGGCCCATCGATTGATGGCCGCGTACGTCGCCATGGGCGCCCGCCAGACCTGGACGTGCGCTCCCTATCAGGCCGGCCATCGACCGGCCGCGGGAGAGGACGTGGCCTGGGGTGAGAGCAACGCCGTCGCTTTCTGCAATTCGGTACTGGGCGCGCGCACCAATCGGTACGGCGACTTTCTTGACATCTGCGCGGCGATCACCGGTCGCGCTCCTCAGACCGGATTGCATCTGCCCGGGAATCGCCTGGCCACGATTCTGGTCGACGCGACCGCCGTGCCGCAGGCCTTCTGGCGTGACGACATCGCCTTTCCCATCCTCGGCGCCTGGCTGGGCCGTGCGGTCGGCCAACGGATCGCCGCAATCGAAGGCATCGGGCATCCAACAGAAGATCAGCTCAAGGCGCTCGGGGCGGCGGCCGCCTCGAGCGGGTCGGTCGGCCTCTTTCATGTCATCGGAGTCACCCCCGAGGCGCCCTCCCGCTCGGTTGCGTTCGGAAACTCGCCACCGGAGGCCGTCATCCACCTCGATCTCGCGACGCTGGCGACGGCCCGGGCCGGCCTCTCGACCGCGAACCGGATCGCGGGCGACCCGATCGATGCGGTCGCCATTGGCAGTCCCCATCTCTCGACCGATGAGCTGCGTGCGCTCGATCGGCTCCTCGGCGACCGCAAGTGCCGCAAACCTCTCTATGCCTGCACAGGCCGACACACCCTCGAGGCGCTTCGCCCCGAAGGACTCATCGAGAGTCTCAGCAGCCGAGGCGTGATCATGGTCGTCGACACCTGCGTCGTCGTAACGCCGGTGTTACCCGCTGGCGCCGGCCTATTGGTCACCAACTCCGGAAAGTTTGCGCATTACGCACCACAAAACACCGGCTACGACGTTGTCTTCGCAAGTCTCACCGAGTGCGTCGAGAGCGCCGTCCGGGGATCACTCCACTTGCATGCAGAGGGCTTGCATGAGGCTTGAAGTCATCCTTGCCGGCCTCCCCGACGAGGATATCGAGCTCGCACCCGCGCTGGTGCTCACCGAGCCGATCAGCTTCTGGGGCGGCGTCTCTCCCATTAGCGGTCTGCTCACCGATCCGCGGTCCCGGAATCACAACCGATCCATTGCCGGAGCCGCGCTGTTCATCAGCGAGCTGAGCGGCTCCTCGTCAACAAGCTCCGTGCTGCTCGAGCTGATCTACCGCGGCCTGGCGCCCGCAGCGATCATTCTCGATTCTCCGGACGCGATCCTCGCCCTGGGCGCCATCGTCGGACGAGAGATGGGCTGGAAGTCGCCCCCGCTTCTCCGCCTCCCCGCCGCGAAGCAGCGCCAGATTTCCGATGGAGCGCCTGTCTCCATTACCAAGGACGGCCAACTCACCGTCTAGCTCGTTCCCGCGCGTGGAGCCGCATTCTCTCGCCGTCAGCCCCCCCAACGGGTCGGGCCGCATCTGAATGTGCACGATCAGCGGCGATCCGGCAGCTGAGAAAAATTCCGGCGGCGCTCGGGTCCGAGCTTCGCTGAAGCCGCAGCCGGTTTTGCGGCTACGTGTTGACCTCGCTGACACATTACTGTATGGTAAGTATTACCGTACAGTAATGTAACGTCGGAACAGGAGATTACCGCATGCCTCAAGTCAGCCGCTCGATCGAAATTCAGGCCCGCCCGAGTGCCGTCTGGCGCTGGCTGGCAACCCAGGAAGCGCTGCGCCATTGGATCAGCGGCAATCTCGAGATCGATCTGCGGGTAGGCGGGGGCTACCGCTTTCTCGGCCTCGACGGTCGGACGTGGGTCAGCGGTAGCGTGTTGGAACTCGACCCGGAGAGGAGCTTGATTCTCTCCTGGCTCGAGGAGGGTAGTGGATGGACTCATCCGGCTCGCCTCGTCATCAAGCTTTCTCCAACGGCGGCGGGCACGCGGGTTACCCTTATTCACGATGGATTCGAGGGCATCGGGCTTTCGGATTGGAGCGAGACGGTGCAGGATTACGAGAGCGGCGCAGATGCCCATCGAGTTCTCGACAAGCTGGCCGATCTGGTGAGCGCAGGCGATGCCCGGCGATAGTGACGCCCTATTCCGGATCCTTGCGGACCCGACGCGCCGGCACATCCTCGATCTTTTGGCCCAGGATGGTCCCCTGACCGTCGGTGAATTGGCCGCCGAGTTCCCCCGCCTGGTGCCATCGGGCATCTCCAAACACTTGATGAGCCTGCGGGCGGCGAGGCTTGTGTCCGCAACGCGGAGAGGTCGAGAGCAGATCTATCAGCTGGAATCCGATGCCCTGGCGACTGCACTGACCCCGTGGATTGCGAAGTACGAGCGCTATTGGTCCACCGCGCTCGAACGGCTCCGTGACCTGGCGCAAGAAGGCAACGCCGAGGCCGGGCTCATTTCGCCGAAAAATGGCAAACGAAGGAGGCAGAAGTGAGATTCACCGGCGACGGCATCGTGGAACGGACGGCACGATCTTCGGCGCGATTCCACGGGCAGGAGATAGACCCGGACAGGACAGGACCGCCATCCAGATTGGCGCCCCTCTTGAAGTGCTGGTTCACGGGCTTTGGCTCCGAGCGTGCCGCTAACGCGTGGCTCAGTGTTTTCGGGATGGGGCGCGGCCGGTTCGACGCTCGGGTCCCTGGCCGAACAACAGCTCAATATACCGCCGCAGATGATCGAGACATTCGGCTGCGACTGTAACGCCTCCATGTGCTTTCGCCAGGATGAAGGCGCCCTGAATCACCGCCAGGATGTACCGCGCAAGGCTTTCCGCTGTCCAGGCTGCGCGAATGCCGTGATCGCGCATTGCCTCGCGGATATCGGCTTCGAGCCCTTTGGCGTGGTCGATGATGTCGCGCGCGCAGGCGGCGCTCACATCCGGATGGGTCCGATACGCTTCCTGGACGATCGTGCCCGCGAAGCAGGTGAAATCGGGCAGATCGCCCGTCAGGAGCGCCTTGCGAAACTCGACATAAGCGACAAGCCGGCTGAGTGCATCCGTAGTGCCGTGATAGGGCGCTGCGGCGAAAAGCTCCATCGAACGCTCATGCCAGTGCTCCGCTGCGGCCAAGGCGAGATCCTCCTTGCTCTTGAAGTGGTGAAAGAAGCTTCCCTTGGTCAGCCCGGCTTCGGCGCAGACGTCCTCGATCCGGGTCGCGCTGTAACCTTTGGTGCGCACTACCTTCAGTGTAGCGTCGAGAAGCCTTTTCTTGGATTCGTGCGGTGGCGCAGTCATGTACCTCTGCCATCGGGAACTTCACCGCCGTTACCCGGCAGCAGGCCCGCTGATGCTGTTACTTCTGCCCCGCAACCGCAGATGGATAGCTGTTCTGCCCGCCGAAGTAGCACTCGACGGCCTCCACCTGCTCACCCTTTCTCTCCCAGCGCTGGTAGTATTTCCGGACAGTCTCTTCGTTCTTGCGGCTGAGCCCTGCCTCGGCGCGCGCGCCGGCAATCTGCGGAATACTCGCCGTTGCCGCCAGCGCGCAGGCACCCGCCCCGACCAGTGCGCGGCGCGACATTGCTGTCTTTCTCATGACCGATTCCTCCCGCATCGCGGTACGATACCGACTGGTCGGTATTTCTGTCAAGGAACCGCAAGGAGTACGATTTCAAGTTCGACCGGCCGGAGGCCAATGAGCGGCGCTGAGTCCTTCTTCGATACCGATTACCGCGCCCCTACTCACAAGCATGCTCTCGTTTGAAGGCCAGGTCTTCGTAGTCGTCGCTGAAGTCCGCGTCGGGATCGACCTTGGCCATGTGCAGCGTGTCGCCAGCCTGCTTGGGAAAAAGCAGCCATGCCTCGGAGTTGCCGCTTCCCCAGTGCACCAGGTAGCGTTCTCCGACGCGCATGACCTGTCCGGCCAGCCTGGGCGATTTCTGCGAGGCGAAAAACACGGCATCCCCGCGCGCACAAATCCGCGCTTCGCCGAACCACGGATCGCGCCACACGCCGAGTTGACCCTTGAGATCCGTGGGCGTCGCCGGCCTGCGTGCGGACGTATCGGGAACGCGCAAGATACGTTGCTGCCGCTCGTCACGAGCCAGTTCCTCGGCGTAGCTGGCCACACTGCGAGCCTTGTGCGGAGCGGTGAATTCCTTGGTCAGCACCTCATTGAGCACGGTACGCGCGTTTTCGGCGTCGGCGTCGATGAGGAAGACATAGCCGCTCTTGCGGAACGGTAGCAGCGTCACGGCCGAGTACATGCCCGACAGCGTGCCGGTGTGCGACACCGTTATCTGTCCATCCACATCGGCAATGCGCCAGCCGTAACCATAGCTGTACAAGAGGGTGCCATTCCAGGCATGTTGGCGCGCGGATATCGGCATGGGCGTATAGCCCGTCCATTCCCTCTGTCGCTGTTCCGGCGACAACCAAGCCAGTTGCTGCGGTGTAGGCGCCAGCCAGTTCATGGCCCAGATCAGCATGTCGTTCAGGCTGCAGCGCACGCCCCCTGCCGCGTCCATGGTGGCCGCATGCACGATGGGTCCGCTGGCGGGCACTTCGAAGAAACGGTCGTCGCGCCATATGTGCGGGCGTGCCACGTTGCCCACCTCGCCGCGGTTCCAGGTCCCGATCTGACAGCGGCTCATGCCGAGCGGCTGGAATACTTCCCGGCGCATAAGCGTCGCATACGGCGCGCCACCGGCCGCGGCAGCGACCAGCCCGGCCACGATGTAGAGCGTGTTGTCGTAGGCGTAGCCCGCGCGAAAGCTGTATGCCGGCTTCAGGTAACGCAGGCCGTGCAGCACGTCCCGGGGCGTGAAATGATTGGGCTCCGGCCATAGCATCAAATCACCCGCACCTTCGGGCAGGCCACTGTGATGCACCAGCAAATCACCAACCTGCATATTCGCCGTGACCCACGGGTCGTACATACGAAACGATGGCAGGTACTTCGTAACCGGGTCGTCCCAATGCAACTTGCCTTCTTCCACCAGGCGAGCCAGCAGTGTCACGGTCATAGCCTTGCTGTTGGAGGCAATCTTGAACAACGTATCGGTGTTGATCGGCTTGCCGGATTGCAGGTCTCCCATCGTGCGCGTATAGACCACCTTGCCGTCGTCGATGACACCGACAGCAATGCCCGGCAAGTGGTATTGCGCCACGACGGCCTGGACCAGGCGCTCGTAGCCGGACCGCGAGCCGGTTGCCGGCGCACCGGCTTCGACAGCTGTTCCGCACAGGGCCAGCACCAACGACATCAACAGGGATCGAGCCAGTCGTTTCACGTGCTCTCCCAGTTCCGGGCCGACTGCTCACCGGCGATCATTTCCTCGAAGGTCTGACGCCGCCGCACGACCGCATAACGACCGCGGTCGAGCAGCACCTCGACGGCCAATGGCCGTGAGTTGTAGTTCGACGCCATCGCGGCGCCGTAGGCCCCCGTCGTCTTGATCATCAGCAGATCGCCCGGCTCGCACGGCGGCAGCTGGCGATCGAGGGCAAAGGTGTCGCTCGTCTCGCAGACCGGTCCGACGACGTCGTAGATTTGTGGCGGATGTCGCCGGCCCGATATCGGTACGATCTCGTGCCAGGCGTCATAGAGGCTGGGGCGCAGAAGCTCGGTCATGGCCGCGTCCACCACCAGAAACCGCCGCTGCCGCCCCTGCTTGATACGCAGCACACGCGTCAGCAGCACCCCGGCCTCGGCCACGAGCCAGCGGCCCGGCTCGAGCAGGATGCGGCCGCCGAAGCCGCCCAGCGTTGTCCGAATGACCTCGGCGTAATCCTTTATGGAAGCAGGCCGATCGCGCCCCTCGCGGTAACACACGCCGAGGCCGCCGCCGACATCGATACTCTCGATCGCATGTCCGCCGGAGGCCAGTTCGCGCCAGAAGGCGGCCACGCGTTGCAAAGCCAGCTCGATCGGATCCAGAGAGAGCATTTGCGAGCCGATGTGCACGTGCAGGCCATCCAGGCGCACATGCGTCAGCCGCGCGCTATCCGCAAACCATTCGCGTGCCTCGTCAACGCCGACACCGAACTTGTTTTCGGACTTGCCCGTGGAAATCTTGGCGTGCGTGAGGGCGTCCACGTCGGGATTGACGCGTGCCGAGGCGCGTGCGATAGCGTTCCGCGCCGCCGCCAAGCCCTGCAACAGGTTCAGCTCGTCTTTTGATTCCACGTTGAAGCGGCCGATGCCGGCGGCCAGCGCATCGCCGATCTCGCCGGCGCTCTTGGCAACGCCGGAAAACACGATGCGGTCTGCGGGCATGCCCGCACGCAGACTTCGCTGCAATTCCCCGGCCGATACGATGTCGGCGCCGAGTCCGGCATCGGCCATCAACTCCAGAACGGCGAGGTTCGCATTGGCCTTGACCGCATAGCAAACCAGCGTATCGAGCCCTTGCACGGCCGTTTGCAACGCACAGATGCGTTCCCGGATAGCGGCAGCGGAATAAACATGGAGCGGCGTGCCCAACCGCTGCGCCAATACTTGCAGGTCAACGCCGTCCAGCCGTGCGCCGTCAGCGCACACAGCTTTCAGTAACCCGCCGCGAGACCGGCCGGACGACGCCGATCGTTGGCGCCTTCGAGTACGCCGGTCTTCGGGTTGATCAGGATGGCTTCATCGGCGCCCATGGCGTGAATCGTTCTGAATCGGTAGCCCATTTGTTCGAGCTTCCGTTGCGACTCGGACGAGAGCATCCCGTCTTCGATCCAAATCTCCTGCGGATACCACTGCTGGTGCATGCGCGGCGCGTTCACGGCCTGTTGCACGTTCATGCGATAGTAGGTGTAGGTTACGGAAACCGCATTGCCGTACCTGTCGGCCACCGAATAGTGCGTGGTGTGGTTGCCTTCGGTCGCGCCGAGATCGCCCAGGATCGCAGATGAAGGTGTGGCTTTGGCCGCCAGATGCTGGGCGCTGACCACCATGGCGTGCCGCGCGATGACCGGTTTGGCCTTGCTCAGCGCCTCGCGAGTGACGGCAGGCGCATGGGTGATGGTGGCGAGCGTTCGTACGCGAGCGCTGGCGCTCGCGCCGGCCATCGCGCTGAATGCAGCGATTGCCAGGGCCAGGGCCATAGTCAGGGCCGCCCGAGACGATCCGATACCGCGTTGCCGCGCGCTCATTGATCGCCCCAGAATCCCGCTGAGGGCGGCATCAGCAGGCCATCTTGCAGAGTGACGCCGTCCGGGTGGTCGCTTTGCAGCCAGAGCGGTCCATCCAGATCGATGAAGTCCGCTTCGCGTGCGACTTCCAACGCCGGCGCGATGCCGAGCGATGAACAGACCATGCAGCCAACCATGACCGTGAATCCACAGGCTCTGGCCTCACGCAGCAGGCGCCAGGCCTCGGTAAGGCCCCCGGTCTTGTCGAGCTTGATGTTGACGGCCTGATAACGATTAAGCAGCGACGGCAGGTCTGAGGTCGTGTGGCAGGCCTCATCCGCGCAGAGCGGAATCAGGCTCGAAAACTCCAGCAGGGCATGGTCTGCATCGGCCGGAAGCGGTTGTTCCAGGAGGCTCACGGACGCGCGCTCGAGCGCCGGTTGGACCGCACGCAGGACATCGATCGTCCAGCTTTCGTTGGGGTCCACGATGAGTTTGGCCGCGGGCGCCGCGTGCCGCACGGCTTCGATTCGCGCAACCGGGTCGTCAGCATCCACCTTGATCTTGAGCAGCCTGGGATTCGCGATACGTGACGCCGCCCTGCCCATCTCTTGCGGCGTGTCGATGCTGATCGTCAGCGCAGTCACGAGCGGCGAATGGGGCGGCCGGGCCAACTGTTTCCATACGGGGATATGGCTGAGTCGGGATTCCAGATCCCACAATGCCGCGTCCAGCGCATTGCGTGCCGCCCCTGCGGTAAGGCGCGCCTGCAGTTCGTCCCTGCCCATGCCGGCACACAGGACGTTGCGCAGCATCTCGATCTGATCCATCACGGACGCCACGGATTCGCCGTAGCGGCCGTAGGGAACGGATTCGCCACGCCCAACGCAACCTGCCTGCTCGAGTTCGACGGCCATCACGTCCGCTGCAAGCTTGACTCCGCGGGAGATGCGAAAGGGTGACCGCAACGGCAACGTGCGGTGCCGGATGTTCAGTGCACGCAGCACGAAAGTAAATTGTCCACGATGGATTCGACCCCCATGGTGACCGGGTCCTCACAGGGCAAGCCCAATCGTTCACCGATCTGCCGGCAAGCCGCGCGCGCCTCCTCTTCAGAGACATTTGACGTGTTGAGCGCGACGCCGACTGCCTTGACCGCAGGGTTGGTCAAGCGAGCCGCGCTGAGGTTGGCCTCCAGGCAACGCGCAAGGTCCGGGAGTGGGCACCCGGGAAGTCCGCGCATGTGCCCTCGCTTCAGTTCGTGGCACAACACCAGGGCGTCTGGCTGGGAACCGTGGAGCAAGCCCAGCGAGACGCCGGCGTATGACGGATGGAACAACGATCCCTGGCCTTCGATGAGATCCCATCCGTCGTCTTCACGGGCCGGCGAGATCATTTCGACCGCCCCAGAGATGAAATCGGCAATCACGGCATCCACCGGTATGCCGCCGCCCGCGATAAAGATGCCGGTCTGTCCAGTGGCGCGGAAGTCCGCCCTGAGGCCGCGTTTGCGCATGCTGCGCTCGATCGCGAGCGTGGTGTACATCTTGCCGACCGAACAGTCAGTGCCCACCGTCAACAGGCGCCGCCCGGAGCGCCTTCGACCCGTGCCGACGGGGATTCTTTGAGTGCATTCGCGGGCATCGAACAACGCTCGGCCATTGCGTTTGGCGGCAGCCACGATGTCCGCATTCTCACGCAGCTTTTCGTGAAGGCCGGCGACCACGTTGAGGCTGGCGTCCAGCGCGGTGATGATGTCGGCCACGGTCTCCCGCGCCATCACGCCGCCGGCATTTGCGGTGCCGATCACCATGGTGTTTGCACCCGCCGCCCTGGCCTGCGCCGGTTTCATATCCGGCAAGGCGAGCGTCAGCTGGCAGTCGGGGCTGCGGTACTGGCCGATACACCACTCAGGCCGCCAGTAGGCGAGTCCCCTCGCCGTCTTGATCGCGAGATCGTCCGCGGCTCCACCCAGATATAGCAGAAAAGGCGGGCCCCAAGGGCCATGGTCGGCCGGATCGCCGTGCTTGAACATGAAATCCGCGCTCCAACTGGATCCGTTCAGCGTGAAAAGGCCGAAGGAGCATAACCATTGGCAGGCGCCGGCCACCAATGAAAAGAGGGGTATATGGCATAACTCAGGGTTGTGGGCCTTTGCCGGGCCGCCCAATCGGCGCTTCGGGGGCGGCGCGGTTTGCTTGACAACGGCAAATTATGTTGAACTTCATGGTATCACCGCTTGACGAAAACGGGGAAGAATCGCTATGCGGCTGCGGTACGTTGAATTGTTCCACGCCATCCTGACCGCCGGCAGTATCACCGGCGCAGCAAAGCTGCTGGACATCTCGCAACCCGCGGCCAGCAAGGCGTTGCAGCACGCCGAAGATCAGCTCGGCTTTGCCCTCTTCAGTCGTGTACGCGGGCGGGTACAGCCGACCCAGCAGGCGCAGTTATTGCGCGACCGGATCGAGAACATCATTCAGGAGGTACAGGACCTGGAGCGCCTGACGGCGAACATGAGCCAGCCGGGAAGCTCCCCGTTGCGGGTGACTTGCACGCCCACACTGGCGCAGGCGTTGCTTCCCTCCGCGACCGTATTGTTGCGCAAGGCTTTCCCCGATGTGACGGTCGAGCTGTCCACGGAGCATTCGGCGGCGATGTGCGAATCCCTGACGCTGCGCGAGACGGACATCGGCCTCACATTGCAGGATACCGGCCATCAGAACTTGCGCCAAAGGGTGCTTTGCCGCGGCCAGGTCATGGTAATCGCTCCACCGGGCTCGTGGCGCTTGGAGGAATTGACGCAACCATTGCCGATCAGCGCGTTGGCCAGCCAGTCCCTGATCGGGATCACCGTGCGCGATGCCTTGGGCAGCATGCTTCAAAGCCACCTGGCAAAGATCGACCCGGCACCGAGAACCGAGGTCACGGTGCAGACCTATCAGTTGGCCCATTCGCTCGTCGCAAAGGGCGACGGATTGGCGCTGGTTGATCCCTTCACGGCGCGCTGCGGCGGCGGGAAGGTCGTGCAAATGCGTCCGCTGAAGCCGTTCCTTGAAGTCGTATTGTATGCAATGCATCGACCTGACAACCCCTTGAATCGGGTGCAGAAGCGCTTCCTCCATCTCGTTCGACAACTTGCCCAGGGAATGCTGGCCAAACAACGCTAGCGGCGACAGGCGAATTGTTCGGTGCGCGCGCTCCGATCCCCCGAGGCGTCGCTCATTGCACATCCACGCCCGCATCCCGCAAGCGCTGGCGCAAGGGGTCCAGCTTGTCACCAAAAAGCGCGCTGCGCGCGGTGTCGCGGCGTAAGGGTTGGCGCACCAGGGCGGCACTGGGCAAGCTCTGCACCGTGCGCGCCGTCTTGTGAAACTCCAGGCACGCGGGATCGAAGGAAAGATCGCAGAATTCCAGCAAGCGACGGATCACGGCTTCGGGCTCCGCCACCAGCGTTTCGTATTGAAGATCAAACACCCGATGCGGATACTTTTCCAGCCAAAAACGTGTCAGGCGCAGGAAGTCGCTGCAATAATCAGCCATCTCATCAAGGTCGCAGGCGAAGCCGCTGACTTCGCTGAAGCACTGTCGGAAGCAGCCCAAGCAGGTCTCCACCGGATCGCGCCGAACGACGATCACGCGTGCGGCCGGCAACATCGCCAACGCCGCGCCCACCAGATACCAGGTGACGAGACTCTTGTCGGTGAACCGCGGCTTGGCCTGCCGCCAACGCGCGGTTCGCGCAAGATACTCGCGGCCAAGGCGTTGCCAATCCTCGGCCGTAGCGTCGGGCACCCACAGTGGAAATGCCGACTTGCGGCGCGCGGTTTCCGCGTCGATGACCTGCTTCATGTCCTTGATCTCATTCGCACCCTCTACCTCCGGATGCGAAGCCAGGATCTGCTCGACCAGGGTCGAGCCCGAGCGCGGGATACTGACGATCACGATGGCTTCATTCCCGAGCCGGGCATCGATTGGCGTCGGCGTCTCGCCCGCAAATGCGCGCAGGATCGCCTCCACACGTTTGTGCTCCCCCGCCGCATCCCACTTCACCCGGCGCCGTCGCGAAGCATTGGCAGCCCGGAATACCTCGAAGGCCTGCGCGTAGTCACCCTGGGTCTCCAGGGCCTTGGCAAAAGTGAAACCGAGGAGCTCGCGATCACGTTGCGACAGATCCTGCCGCGTCAAAGTGCGCTGCAGAGAAGCGCTGTCCGCGGCGTCAAAGCGGACCACATTGAGATTTGACAACCCGAACCAGCCCTCGGCATTGGCGGGCTCGCGTCGCAGCACCTCCCGAAACTCCGCCACCGCGGCGTCTATCCGGCCCAGGTTGGCGTGCGCGCGGGCCAGTGAGAGCCGAGCGGATAGGTGCGCGGGGTCGAGCTCGAGCGCGCGCCGCAAGGCGGCGACGGCCTCTTCGGTGTGCGCCTGGCGCCCGAGTGCCTCGCCCAGATTGAACCACGCCGATACAGAAGCCGGTTCGAGTTTGCAGGCGTGTCGAAAGTGTGTGAGAGATTCATCGAACTCGCCCTGCTCGAACAGGGATATGCCGAGCCCGATTTGCAGATCCGAATCGTCAGGCGCCATCGCAAGGACCCGCCGGAAGCAGTCGATCGCCTTGACGTGCTTGCCAAGGCGCTGGGCCACCATGCCCAGCAGCCGGATGGCGTCCGGCTCCTCCGGGGCCAATGTCAGCACGTTGATCAGCGACTGTTCTGCAGCCTCAAACTGTTGCTGCCCCCACTCTTTGCGGGCCCTTGCCAGCAAGCGCGCGGCCACCGATGAGAGCGGTCGCCGCAAGGCGACCTGCGCGGGTTGCGGCTGGGTAAGCGAGGTCATTTCATCACAGGTGGCCGGCGTCAATCCTCATGCTACGTCGGTCGCGGGCCGGTCGCAAGCAGCCGCCGCGCACTCGCCTGGTGGCGAGTGCGTCACTCAATAATCATAGGCAACCGAGAATCGAACACTGCGCGGCGGCGTGTAATTCTCGACGGAGCCGTAATCGGGGTTGGGACTGAAACTCGTGCCAAAAAAGTCATTGATGAACAGCGGCGTCTGCTTGTTGAGCACGTTGAACACCGCAGCGTTGAAGTCGAGCCTGTGATCAGCCCAGTTCCACGACGGTTTGTAATCCACATTGAGGTCCAGGCGGGTGGTCCACGGCATACGGCCCAGTGAGCCCGGCGGCACCGGCACCCCGTCACACCAGTAGTAGGTATGCGAGCCGTGCAAAGCCTCCTGGTCCGGTCCGTATCCTCCACGGCACATTATGGGGGTGCCGGAGGCGGCATACAGGTTGGCGCCCACCGTCCAGTCCGGAGTGATCGCGTAAGATCCGAAGATCTTGATCTGGTGCCTGCGATCGTTCGGCAGAACGCCGTACGAATTTTGCATCCTCTCGGGGAAGTCCCACGCGGTCGTGATCGATTCGTACGATCCACTCTGCTGCGAATAGGTGCTGACCGGTCCTTCAGTGTTGCCCCACGTCTTGGAGAACACATAGTCGATTTTGGCCGCCCACTTACCGTCCCACACGTGTGTCAGCGAAAGGTCCAGCGAGTAGTATTGGCGCAGAACTCCCCGCGGGAAACCCTGATCCTGAGGTGTAAGGGTGACCGGAACGAGGCCTCCGCTCGGCGACTGCATCAGAATGTGTTGAGTCACGCCCGGGTTGATCAGGACGAGGCTTTGTGCATACAGGTAGCAGTTGTCCGGTGTCATCCAGGCATAGCCCTGCGCCACTCCGGCGGCGCACTCCCTCTGCTCGTCGTCGAAATCATCGATGATTCGGGGCATCTTCTGGTACGTACCCGTTGCCCCGACTACCCACTTCTGTTCAAACATCGGGAGATCGTGCAGCAGGCCGAGCACGAAGTTGTCCGAATACTCGGCCTTGATGTTCTGGGCAGTCGTTATTCTGGGATTAACGGGCTGACCATATTGGTTGTCGATCGACACGCCCGTTGAAGGAGTCTGCGGCAGAGGCGTGAAGCCGATCGGTGCGCCGGTTGCCGGATCGATGCCGGTGTAGGTTCCAAACTGGCCGGCAGCTACCACAGGCGAAGAGACCGACGTTGCGGTGGTCAACGGAAGCGCAAGGTAATAGCGGCCGGCGTTGCCGAATACCTTGAAGGTGGAATCGCCGTTGACGTCCCAGCTGACACCTATGCGGGGCGCCCATTGGGGACTGGTCAATTTGATATAAGGCACCCCGCCCGAATTGTAGTTGATGAATTGGTCGTTGCGCAGCCCCAGGGACAGCAGCAGGTTGTGGGTAACATGCCAGTTATCCTCGACATACTGTGCGCGCTGGATGACTTTCACGGACGCGGACGATGAATTGACGAGCTTCTGGACATTGTAGCAAGTTCCTTGATAGCACTGAGGCGACGGACCGACATAGGGTGGCACATTCGGATCGACGCCGAAAACCGGCTGACCGGGGCCGCTGGATCCGTAAAACCATGCATAACCCGGTCCGGTCGTGCCGAAGCCATCGTCTATGTCCCAGGAATTGATGTTGTCGATGCCAACTTGGATGTCGTGGGTTCGCCAGGTGTAGTCCAGGCTCACGCGGTAAGAGGTGGCGTTGACGTGATGTGAGGGATTGCTGTCGTTCAAGCTCTGATTCGAGTTGATGATGCCCGGATGCGCGAACTGCGGGTCCTGCAGGGACGCGGAACCGATGTACGGTAAAGACGGATTGAAGCCCGCAGGCTCCGGCTGATAGCTGAGATACTCGCCATGCGTTTGGCCGAACATTCCATCCAAACGCAGACTATCCGTAAGGTAGGAGGTGTAGTTCGCCACCCACATCCGGTAAGTGGTCTTCACCGTTTGAGCGAAGTTCGAGAACGTCCCCTTCTGCAGGCTGCTGTAGTCGAAGTTGTAATTCGCCTGCCACGACTTGTACGCGCTCTGGAGTCCGGTCACCGTGAGCAAATTACTGGAATTGATGTTCCAATTGATCTTGGCGTAATACTTTGGCTTGTCCGTGTGGAAGTCTCCGACGAAGGGGTATGTATTCGAAAACGTACCTAAACTGCCCCCACCCCCGTTGGTGGTGGTTCCACCGACATTGTCCTCCTCAGCAGCCAGGAAGAAAAAGAGCTTGTCTTTGATTATCGGGCCACTGACGTAGGCATCGTAGATCGTCTCCTGGGATTCGTCGACCTTGTTGTAGGTGAGCAAATCCCCGGGAGCGTATCCTGGCGCCGTAGACAGCGGATTGGCGTAGTAGAAATTCTTGGTGCTGGCCTGCAAAAACGCCGGCTGCACCGTGGCGCGCACGCCAAAGTGCCAGTTGTTGCTGCCGCTCATCCCGATCTGGTTGATGACGCCGCCGACGGACCGGCCATATTTGGCGCCATAGCCGGTGGTAAAGGTCTGTTGCTCTTCGATGGCGCCATAGGGCAGCTCGATGCCGCCCTGCCCAAAGAGCGCATCGGTGACGTTCAGGCCGTCGATGTAATACGCATTCTCGGCTGTCGAAGCGCCGCCGAATACATTGATCGGCGTGCCCAGCGGACCGCTGACCAGTTGGGGCGAACCCATGTTGACACCCGGGGCCAGCGCGGCGATGTCCGCGGCATCTCGGGCCAACGGCAGTCGCTGCAAGTCCTGGGCCGTGATCGTGGTGACCTCATTGGTAGTGGACACGTCGATCGCGGGAACCGCTTTGGCCGAAATGATGACGGTATTCAGCTTCGTCGCCGCGGTCGTGGCGACCGAGCTCGAGAAAACCACCACCACCGCGCCCGCGGCTACCGGACTGACGTCGGTTTTGCTCTGCACGACCTTGCCGTCCTGCAGCAGGGATACCGTGTAGGTCCCGACCGGAAGGGTGATCGAGTATTGACCGGATGGCCCCACCGGGATGGTGCGGTTGAAGCCGGCGCCGCCCGTGATCCGTATGGCTTCGCCGGAAGCGACCGGAACCGTTCCCTCGATCGTGCCGGTGATCGCCTGCCCCCAGGCCGAGCCCGGGAAGCCCATGATGGCTGAGCCAACGGCGAGCGCCAGCGCGTTGCGCTGCAAGACGCTCTGGCGATGCAATCGACGCAAAGACGCTCTCTTCATGATCCGCACTCCCTCCTGCTGAAACCACGGCTGAGCGGCAGGGCGCAGCCGCCGCTTGTTTTTATCGCCTCGGCACGATAGGCAGCCCGATGGCCATGCGCGGCGCAGGCAAACCGCACGCGGCATGGGGCCGAGGATACTCACCCGTCAGCGCAAACCACCAATGAAAAGACCGCCATCGGGCATAGCTGCGGGTTATGGTGCCTTGCCTGCACCGGGGACTAAAACGCCCCCGAGAACCGCCATCCGCTGCGCAATTTAGTGTGTCTGCCGGAGCGGCCGCCGACATGGCTCGCCGGCACGAACCGTCTCTACAGGTCAGCGGTGACCATGTACGATGCACGGCCATGGCCGAATCCTCAGCAATCGCACCGCGCGAACTGCCGCGCAAACTCGGACTCGTCACCGGCATGGCGGTGGTGGTTGGGGTGATCATCGGCAGCGGGATCTTTCGCGTTCCGTCCCCGATCGCGGCTGAGGTCGGCAGCCTTACCGGGATCGCTTTGGTGTGGATCCTCGGGGGCATCGTCGCGCTCTTCGGCGCGCTTTCGATTGCCGAGCTCGCCACGATGTACCCGGCCGCCGGCGGCCCTTACGTGTATCTGCGCGAAGCGTACGGCCGCCCGCTCGCGTTCCTCTTTGGTTGGATGTGGCTGCTGACTACACCGATCTCGTGGGCCGCGCAAAGCTTGATGTTCGCGGAATACCTGGGGTACTTCGTGCCGATTCACACGGCCGTGCAGCACGTGGTCGCGGCGGTGCTCATCGTCCTGGTCGCTGCCGCAAATTATCGTTCGGTGAGGCTGGGCGCAGCGATCCAGAACCTCTCGACGGGCGCGAAAGTACTGGCCATTGTGGGACTCTCCGCCGCGATTTTCACCTTCGCGCCCGGAGGTCAGGCGGATCCTTTCCGTGCGGAGCCCATGGGCGCCGCGAATTGGTCGGGCATCGGCATCGGCCTGATCGCCGCGCTCTGGGCCTACGATGGTTGGGAAAATCTCACCACGCTGTCGGGTGAAGTAAAAAATCCACAGCGCAATTTGCCGATTGCGCTGATCGGGGGCGTCCTGGTCGTAATCGCGGCGTACCTGCTCATCAATACGGCGTATCTGCGCGCGCTGCCGTTGCCGCAGCTCGCGGCGTCGAAATCCGTCGCTGCCGACGCCGCCGGCGCGGTGTTCGGGCGAGCCGGCGCTTCATTGGCCGGGGCGCTGGTGATGCTATCGGTGTTCGGTACCCTGAACGGCAGCATCCTCTCCAGTCCGCGGGTGTTTTTCGCAATGGCCGAGGACGGCCTGTTCTTCCGCACCGTCGGCCGCGTGCACCGGAGGTTCGAAACCCCCTACGTTGCAATCGGCTTCATCACCGTGCTGGCGGTGATCTACGTGCTGCTGCGTGACTTCATGCAGCTGGCCGAGGGCTACGTGCTGGGTGTTTGGCCGTTCCTCGCCCTGTGCGTGATTGGGCTGTTCCTCCTGCGCCGCCGGCTCCCGGGCTTTCCCCGCGCCTACCGCGCGCTCGGTTACCCCGTCGTTCCGGCGCTGTTCGTACTGGCGACCCTCGCCGTCGTTGCGAATGCGCTGTACGCGCAGTTTGGGTCCACCATGGTCAGCATCCTCATCACGCTCGCCGGTGTGCCCCTGTACTTCCTTTGGATGGCGTGGCAACGGCGCCGGTCGAATACTGCGGCGCCATCGCACAGCCGTCAGCGCACGTAGCGGAATTCACTTGCGAAGGCGCAAACTTAGCCCTGATGTCCTGAACTCCAGGGGCGAGTCATGCGATCATCAACTCATTCGGGGGGCGGTATGACACGACTGACATTGTTTATTGCCACTGTTGCTCTCGTTGGGTCCGTGTCCCGCATGGCCAGCGCGAGCGCGCAAGCGCCGCCCGGTCCCGTTGCGCTCACAGTGGGGCTGCCTCATCCCAGCCAGAAGATTTTCACCGTGCACGAGGTGATGCCGGTCAGACCGGGGTCGTTGACTCTCTATTATCCCGAGTGGATTCCCGGTGATCACGCGCCGGATGGTCCCATTGACGAAATGATGGGCCTGGAAATCACGGCCGGCGGCAAACGGATCGCCTGGCACCGCGATGACGTGGACATGTTTGCATTTCATTTGACGGTGCCGGCGGGCCTGGATCGGATCGACGTCACCTTCCAGTTCCCGGCAAGCGATCGGATCACACCACATCTGATGGGTCTCGAGTGGAATGTCGCAACGCTGTACTACGCCGGCTATCCGACCAGGGCACAGATCTTTCAACCCACGCTCGTGATCCCTGCTGGATGGGGCTATGCGAGCGCGTTGCAGACGGAAAAGCGCAGCGGCGGGCGCATCACGTTCAAGCCCGTGCCGCTCAACACACTGGTCGACTCACCGGTGATCGCCGGGCAATACTTCCGGGAAATCGATGTCACTCCCCCGGCTTCGCCGGTGCATCGCTATCTCGACCTGGTGGGTGATACGGCCGCGGCCATCGATATTTCCGCTGCACAGATCGCTGACTATCGCCGTCTGGTCGAGCAGGAACAGGCGCTGTTCCACTCGCATCACTACGACGACTACCACTTCCTGTTGACGTTGAGCGACTACGTATCCACAGGCGGCCTCGAGCACCACCGATCGAGTGACGACCGCGCACGCAGCGGCGCGAAGATGTTCGCGGACGCCGATCACTTCATGCTCGATGCCTCCCTGCTGCCGCACGAATACACGCACTCGTGGAACGGCAAGTTCATGCGCCCGGCGCAGCTGTGGCAACCCGACTTCGAGCGCCCCGAACATACCGGGATGTTGTGGGTATATGAGAGCCTCGACGTCTATCTCGGCGACATGTTGACCGTGCGAAGCGGATTATGGTCGCCGAACACCTGGCGTCAGGTGGTCGCCTACCGTGCGGCGGTCATGGCCCACCGACCCGGCCGCGATTGGCGGCCGCTGATCGACACCACCGTCGCCGCGCAGTTGCTCTACGGCTCGCCCATGCACTGGTCGAACTGGCGCCGGGGAACCGACTTTTATCGTGAAGGCCAACTGCTGTGGCTCGCCGTCGACATGAAAATCCGGACATTGAGCCACGATCGGCATTCCATTGACGACTTTGCGCGACGTTTTTTCGGCGTCGACAACGGAAGTTTCGTGACCCGCACCTACACGTTCAACGACATCGTGGACGCGCTCAATGCAGTCCAACCGTATGACTGGGCTGGGTTCCTGCACGGCTGGCTGTACGGGGTCGGCCGGCAGGTGCCGTTGTTGTCCGGCATCGAGGCGAGCGGCTGGCAACTCGTGTACACCGACAAACCCAGTCGATATCAGAATGCGGTCGAGAACGTCGGCGAAGGAGAACTCGAAGGAAAGGGAGTCAACGAAATGTTCTCGGTGGGCATGTTCCTCGAGAACGCCGGCGAGGTCGAGGACGTGTTGTGGGGCGGGCCGGCTTTCAAGGCCGGGCTCGCGCCGGGCATGAGGCTCATCGCCATCAATGGACAACCGTACAGCACCCAGGCTTTGCGGGCGGGAATCGTCCACGCGCAGAAAAGCGGCGCGCCGTTGCGTATACAGGCGCAGGATGATGGCACGGTCGAGCGGTATACGGTCGATTACGACGGCGGACTGAGGTATCCACACCTGGTCCGCATTCCGGGCAGGACCGATTACCTGGAGCAGATACTTGCGCCAAAACCGTGGGCTGCTGGCCGGTGAGCCGGCGCCCGCTTCCACAATGAGCCGCAGACATGCGTAACGCCACGATTCTCCTCGTCACCTGTGTTCTCCTGGGCGCCGGCTGCTCCGCATCCGCGGGGACGCGGATGGCCGAGGTCGGTGTACTGATGAGTCGCTATGCCGGCGACGTTCCCGGCGCCTCGCTGCTGGTGATCGAGGACGGCAAGGCGGTCATTCGCCGCAGCTACGGCTACGCCAACCTGGAAAAGCAGATCAAGGCAACGCCGGCGACCAACTACCGTCTGGCTTCGGTGACCAAGCAGTTCACCGCCGCGGGCATTCTGCTGCTCAAACAGGACGGCAAGCTGCGCCTGAGCGATCCGATTCGCAAATGGTTGCCGGAGCTGCCGGCCGCCGACGCCAGGATCACCATCTACGACCTGCTCGAGCACACCAGCGGACTGATCGACTACGAGAGCCTGATCCCGGCGGGCACCACCCGGCAGATCAACGATGATGACGTGCTGCGCATGATCGCTTCCCAGCACCGGCTCTACTTCACGCCGGGCAGTGCCCACCGCTACAGCAACGGCGGCTACGTGCTTCTCGGGCTTATCATCCAGCGGGTCTCAGGTCTCGATCTGGCCGATTTCATGAAGAAGCGGATTTTCCAGCCGCTGGGCATGGATCACACGCTCATGTACGAACACCACCGCGGTCCCCAGGTACCGGACCGGGCCTATGGCTACAGCTATATCGACGGCAAGTGGACGCGCACCGATCAGGATGTCACGAGCGCCACCCGCGGTGACGGCGGCATCTACACCTCCATCGACGATATGGCCAAATGGGACGCCGCCCTCAATGACAATCGGCTACTCAACGCCGCTTCCCGGAAGATGGCCTTCACGCCACACCCGCCCCTGGACGATCCCGACGTCGGTTACGGCTTCGGATGGCGCATCAGTGGCGGCACCGTATGGCATTCCGGCGAGACCGAGGGATTCCGCAACGTGATCATTCGCTGGCCGAAGCAGCACGTCACCGTCGTCATCCTCAGCAACCGCAATGACCCGCAACCCTATCCCACGGCGCTTACGATCGGCAGGCTGTTCCTGCTCCAGAGCGACACCCCGTAGGAGCGGCGAGCGCAGCGCGGTGCATCTTTCCTCAGCCGGCCGGGTCCTGCGCCTGTTGCTTCGACGGCAGGATCTTCCAGTCGAAGTGATAGCTCCACTTGTCGTAGTACAGGTTGCCGCCCTCCCATTCGACTTCACCACGCTGCGAATCGACGTTGTCGGAACGGAAGAAGGTCTTCTGCGGCACGAACTCCCGCGAGAAGTCGTCGTTGAAGGCGATGCGGAAGTTGTCCAGCCCGCCCAGGTAGAACCATTTCAGCGACGGATCGCCGGACGTGAGCCGGCCGTAGGTGACATCGACCGGTACCCACTCCCCCTGGGTCCCCTTGACCCGCGGAGCGTTACACGCATTCCGGCGCAGATCAACGATCCGATCTGTTCCGTGCCGCGGCCACGCCGACTCGACAGGGGCATCCACAGGACACCACACCCGGGAGGCCGATCATGAAGAGGATTTGGCTGAGCGCCCTGATCGCAACGCTGGGGCTCGCGGCGCTGCCGGGGTGCGCGAGTGCCCCGAGGGCCCGGGAACCGCCGCCCTTGCACGGCTTCGACGCCTACGTCCGACACGCCATGAAGGTCTGGCGCGTGCCGGGACTGGCGATCGCCATCGTCGACGATGACCACGTCATAATGGAGAAGGGCTTCGGCGTCCGCACCGTCGGCTCCCCGGAGAGAGTGGACGTACATACGCTGTTCGGCATTGCCTCCGACAGCAAAGCATTCACCACGGTCGCACTCGGCATCCTCAGGGACCGGGGCAAGCTCGACTGGGACGACCGCGTCACGCGGTTTCTGAAAGGATTCCAGCTTTATCAACCCTACCCGACCCGCGAGGTCACGATCCGCGACCTGCTCACCCACCAGAGCGGGGACTGCGGCGCCGATTTTCTGTGGTACGGCAGCACCAACACCCGCGCCGATATCATTCACAAGCTGCGCTTGTTGAAGCCGCGGTACGGCTTCCGGCGACGGTACTGCTACAGCAACAACATGGTGATGGCGGCCGGCCAGATCATCCCCGCCATCACCGGCGTCCAGTGGGGCACGTTTGTCGAGCAGAACATCTTCAAGCCGCTCGAGATGACGGAGAGCAACACGTCGATCACGGCATTCAAGCCCGATGGCGACATCGCCACGCCGCACGCGGACATCGACGGCAAAATCACCCCGATCCACTGGGCCAATGTCGACAACATTGGGCCGGCGGCTTCGATCAACTCGAACGCCCGCGACATGGCCCACTGGATCGAGATGCTGCTGAACGATGGCACCTATGACGGCCGCCGCGTCGTCAGTGCCGCGGTGATCCATGAAATGGAGTCGCCGCAGGTCGTGATCCCGTCCAGTGTCAAGAACGGTCTCGACGAGATCATCAATTCGTTCCCGACGGCGCTGTCGCCGGCTTACGGCCTCACGCTGCGCACCGAGGACTTCCGCGGCGTGCGTATAGACTGGCACGCCGGGGCGATCGACGGGATGGGGTCCGTGGTCGGGCTGATCCCGTCGCGCCATCTCGGGGTCGTGATCCTGGCCAACAAGGACGACACTAACCTGCCCATCGCACTGATGGACGTGGTTTTCAACGACTACATCGGCCCGCCCCACATCGACTGGGGCGCGCGTCTGCTGGGGCTGATGGCGCAGTGGCGGGCGCATGAGAAAAAGTCGCAAGCGGAACACAGCATATCGCCTCAGCCGCACCCCGAGCCCTCGCTGCCGCTCGGGGCCTACGCCGGCACCTATTCTGATCCCCTGTACGGCCAGGCGACCGTCTCGCTTTCCAACGGGCACCTCGTGCTCAAGCGCGCTAGCGAGTTCGTCGGAGATCTGGAGCCCTGGAACCACGACACCTTCAGGGTAACCTGGCGCTACCGTTTCCTCGGCCACGGCTTCGTGCAGTTCGGCCTCTCCCCGGCGGGAAACGCGGACGCGCTTTATTTCCTGCGCGGGGAGGGTTATCCGCCGCGAATGACCCTGCACCGCGACACGGGCAGATAAATGTGCCAGCTGGCCAGATCCCGTGATGCTTGGGAATTGCCGTCCACCTCGAGGGCAGTCGCGAGCGGATGCAATCGCAGGATGATCTACATGCACGACCTGATTCGCCCGTTCCTTGCCCTTGCACTGGCCTTGCCGAGCGCGCTCACCGCCGCGCAAACCTCGCCCGCTGTGGGCGACCATGGCGTCGCCATCGCCGATGCGCGGGTACCGCGCCCTGCCGGGCCGCCCTGCGTCGCCAACCTGTATGCCAATGTCGCGTTCGACGATCACGGCGAAGCCACCTCGCGCGCGGCGAAACCCCGCGAGTGGACGTACACGCCGCCCGCGCGATGCGCCGCGCCTTGGTCGAAAGTGGTGCTGGAGGGGGATTTTTGGGTGACTGCCGGGCGGCAATACGACCGTACGGTCAGCCTATGGCTCAAGGGCGTCAACCTATTCTTCGGCACCACGCAGGAACCGGGGGCCAAGGTCAGCCCCCACTGGCACGTCGAGCGCGACGTGACCGATTATGCCAGCCTGTTCCACGACGTCGGACACGGCCAGATCATCCTCAACAACTGGGTAGATGCCACGCGCACCAGCGCGATCTACGGCAGCGCGCGCCTGGTGTTCTATCCGGCCACGACGGGCAGGAAGGCCGCATCGCCCGCCGATCTCGCCGTCGGTCTGGTCGGCGACAACGACGGGCAGCCGGTGGCCGTGCAGAACAGCAATGAAGCGCTCTCGCGCACCCTCACCCTACCGCGTAACGTGGAGCGCGTGGCGCTGGATGTGATCGCGCAAAGCCAAGCGGTGGACGAGCAGTGGTACATGTGCATCGACGATACCGACGTGAAACCCACGCGCGAATTCTCGCTCGGGCCACCGAACGCGGGCGACCCGCTGGAACAGTGCCCGGGCGGAAACTTCCGCGAGGTGGCCGTGAGCATCGACGGCCAGCCGGCGGGTCGCGCGCCGGTCTATCCCTGGACCTACACCGGAGGCGTGGACCCAAATCTGTGGCGGCCCACGCCGGACATCCAGACGCTCAACTTCACCCCGTATCGCATGGATCTGACGCCCTTCGCGGCGCTGCTGGACGACGGCAAGCCACACACCGTGGCGGTGCGTGTGCTCGGCGCACACGACTTCTTCAGCCTCGCCGCCAACCTGCTGGCATGGCGCGACCACGGGCGCGAAGTGCTCACCGGCAAGCTCACGCAAAACACGCTCGCCTCGCAGCAGGTTGGTCAGCAAGCGCAAGTGCGGCGCCACTTCAAATACGGTACCGACGGCACGCTGCGTGGCGAGGTCGATACCCTGCAAAGCGGAAACTACGTGATCGCCGGCGAATTGCAAACCTCGCACGGCGAGGTCGTCACCCGCATCGAGCAACACGCGAATTTCGCCAACCGTCAGAGCTTCAATCATCCGTCCAAAGACATCTACGACCAGCACATCGCCATGCACACGCAAGTGGTCGATGACGTGCACACCACGACCGACGCCGGCACCGTGCAGCACACGCATCGCCTCGACTACCCGCTGCTGGTCGACATCCGCAAACAGGTTCACGCGCATGGCGACTTCACCGCAGACATCACCATGCAGCAGGGTTACCTGAGCAAGCATCAGCGCACGAAGGGCGGCCACGTGAGCTACTGGTCCACGCTGGACAACCGTCTCGTCAGCCATAGCAACACGGACTTCAACGCCGGTGGCACAGCCATCACCGGTTCGCGGGGACAGCACGGGCAGCAGTCGTACCGGTTCAGCGATTCATTGGGCAGTTGCTACGCGCGGCGCGTGGAAACACGCGACCAGACCGTCGTCGCCGTCGAGTCGGGCCGAGGTTGCCCGAGCCATACCAATCATTTGGATGGCTATTCGCAGCTCTGATAGCCGATGCCGCGAAAGCTCACTTTGCGACCGGGCCGCTCGTTGTGCCTTTCAGCTCGGCGCGCAGCATCGGCAGGCTCTCGGGATGGGATCGCTGAATGTAGGCGATGAACTGCTCTCGAATCTCACAGCGCAGATTCCACGCAATCGACGAGTCGGCTGCCGTCGCCAGGACGCGCAACTGCATGCTCTTCTCGCTGGCCTCCACGACTTGCAGATTCCAGAAGCGCTTGTCCCACAGAGGGTTTGTTTCGATGATCTGCTTCAGCGCCTTTCGACCTTCCGCCACTGGGAAGGAGTAATCGACCCAAATGTGCACCTGCCCGAGCAGCCCTGCCGATGTGCGCGTCCAGTTCTGAAACGGCGTCTCTATGAAATAACTCAAGGGCACGACGAGCCGCGTGTCGTCCCAAATGTGTACGACGACGTACGTGAGGGTGATCTCCTCAACGCGCCCCCACTCGCCCTCGACGATCACGACATCATCTTCGCGCATCGGCTGCGCCAGAGCGATTTGAAAACCCGCCAATAGGTTGGCGAGAGTCTTTTGCGCCGCGATGCCCGCGACGATTCCGACTATGCCGGCAGAGGCGAGCAGGCTCGCACCTACGTGCCTCACCTGCGAGAACAGCATGAGCACGCAGGCGACTGCGAATAATCCGATTATGACATCGAGGACCCTACTCATCACGTGGACCTGGGTCTGCACCTTGCGCGCCCGCAGGTTGTCGGCGGTGGCGGTATCGAAGCGTGTCAGCAGGACACGTTCGCCTACGTGCACGGTCTGAAGCAGGATGAGAGCGACGACGATGATCAATAGGATGCTCGTGCCCTTAGCAACCGTTGCGTCGTATCGCGGGGGAAAGTGAAGGAGTGGAAGTGCAAAGATGATACCGAGAACCGGCACCAGGATGCGCAGACTTCGCCCGATCGTCGGTACGAGCAGAGCATCGAGCTTGCTGCTCGTGCGCGACGCCCAGAGCGTCATGCCCGTGTCGAGCACGCGCGTGAAACGGAAAAAACACCACGTGACAGCCCCGAACATGATTATATCAAACAGCACGCCCCCCGCAGTTTCAATGACCGCCACTGCGTGATTGGACCGGACCGTCGAAACGAGAGGCATTGCCGCCAAATAAAGACCGAAGGTCCAAATCAGGATGTATACAGGCTTTCCCAGAGCGCGAAAGACATGAGGTCGCAGAGCGCTCCCCTCGGCGCTCGGGGACGGCACCTTGGAGCGGCGCCACACGATTGCAGCGACAAGAACGTTGACGACCAGCGTGAGGAGCAACACGCTCAATGTGACGCTCATGTCCGCCCACGTCACGGTGGCGAACACGATGTGATTCGCCTGCGGTCCAAGCGCGGATGCGATCCAGCTATTCAGGAGCGACGTCACGGCGAATGCCCACTGGCTCATAATGTCTCCTTGGCAAAGTTTGGTTGACGACCCTGCTCGGGAAGCATCTCGTGCGCAGGAGCGTGCGCGAGAGGGCCCACTGGCCTGCGGGTCAACGGGGTCAACGTCAAGCTGCTGTCACTGTTGCGAAGGCCACGCTCAAGCAGCGGTCAGTCGGCCGGAGGCCGCGGATCTGATCAAGATACTGGGTATCGGCACCGTTGGCATAGGTTTTGCCTTTCAGAATATTCTTCAGAACTTCCTCGCGGGCATTCTCTTGCTGTTGCAGGAGCCGTTCCGATTAGGTGATCTCATCAGCGTTGCCGGAATTGAGGGTAACGTTTCCGACATACAAGCCCGTGCGACGATTGTAACGACCAAAGAAGGAAGCGAGGTCATCATTCCCAATGCCACCATCTTTACGAATCCTGTGGCCGTTGGCCAGAAGAACACGCAGCAGCCCTGACCGCGGTGGCTTTGGCATATCAGTTCCTGCTGCAGTTCGGTGCTGGATCCGGCCAGCAGTCTTTCTTCCAGCTCTGGACTCTCGCGTCATAGCACGGTCCACCGCTTCGCGCTATTCTGCCGAACGCGGGCTACGGTCTGCTCGCCGCGCTCGCGTCCGGTTTGACGAGGGTGACTGTATGACTGCCGAGCGAATGGCGAGCTTCACGAGGGGTACGAGCACTTACCTGCCTTGCCTGCTGTTCGTGAGTCTGATTTCGATGTCTGCGGCGCGAGCTGTGCTCGCGAGCGCGCCGCGGGTCGCTGCCGGCAGTTGCGATGCCGACGTGCAACGATATCTCGCGCGCCTGCCGACGGTTCGCGCCGCCGAGAGGCAGATCGTCGGACTACTCAATGCCAAGCACTATCGGTCGGCCATCCCCGCGCTGCGATCGGCCGCGGCCCGATACGGGGATGCCTGGGCGGGAGATACCCTGGGTCATCTGTACGCTGCAGGTTTGGGCGTCCGCCGCAACGCAAAGACCGCGTTCCACTGGTATCTGTGGTCCGCCAAGCGGGGCGATCGCTATGCCCAGCGCCAGCTCGCCGACGCCTATCTCAACGGCGTCGGAGTCGCCCGGAATGCGACCCGCGCCGCCTATTGGTCTCGCATCGGGGTCGCACCCTATGAGCTCGCGCGGAGCGACTACTGGCTCGCCGAAACGTACGCGAGCGGTACGCTAGCGCCCGCCAATCGACTGAAAGACAAATACTATCTGGATGACAGCCTCCGCATCCTGCGGCAGCTTGCCCGGGAGCCGAACGGTGAGGCCGACTTCGATCTCGGTCGTGCGTATGCGGGCGGACACGGCGTGGGGCGCGATCGGGCGCAAGCGCTGAAGTATTTCTGCCGGGCCCTCGCGCTCGACTACGGGCCGGCGGCCGCTCGCATCCAAAAACTCGAGGAGCCGGATCGATGAACCGCCGCGACTTTCTCAGGTCCGTCGGGATGAACGCGGCCACTGCGGCGTTACTGCGTAACAGCCTCGCTCGCGCGGTCGCGCTGCCGGTCATTCGACGCTCCGGGACCATCGAGGACGTCGAGCACGTGGTGGTATTCATGCAGGAGAACCGCTCCTTCGATCACTATTTCGGGCATCTGCCGGGCGTGCGCGGCTACAGCGATCGCTTCCCGCTCCAGCTGCCCGGTGGCAAACCGGTCTGGTTCCAGCCGCGCATGCAGCGCCCCGAAGACGTCATTCTGCCGTTTCATCTCGACACCCGGCGCAGCGCTGCGGCGTTGCTGCAGGATCTCGATCACGGCTGGCATTCGCAGCAGGGAGCGATCGCCGGCGGGCGTTTCAACGGCTGGCCGCTGAACAAGACCGACATGACAATGGGCTACTTCCTGCGCTCGGATGTGCCATTCCACTACGCTTTGGCCGATGCGTTCACGATCTGCGACCATTATTTCTGCTCCATCGCCGGCCCGACCAACCCGAACCGCGTCATGCTCTGGTCCGGCTCTAACGATCCGCAAGGCCTCGGCGGCGGCCCCTGCATCATAGGCGACGACTGGCTCTACACCCCTGGGGTGAAGCCCTTCACCTGGACGACCTATCCCGAGCGGCTGCAGCGGGCCGGCATCACATGGCGCGTATATCAGGAGGGATTGGGGGATGACGCAAATCGCCCCATGACGGGGAACTACGACGACAATGCGCTGGCATGGTTCGAGCAGTTCGCCAACGCGCCGAGGGACTCAGCGCTCTATCGGCGTGCACTGCAGCCTGCCGGGATCGACCAGCTGAAAAAGGACGTCCGCGCGGGCCGACTGCCGCAAGTCTCTTGGATCGTGGCGCCCGCGGGATTCTCCGAGCATCCTTCCTATCCGCCGGCATACGGGGCGATCTACCTTGCCCGCATGCTCGATGCGCTGACCGCCGATCTCGAGACCTGGGGCAAGACCATATTGTTGGTTAATTACGACGAGAACGACGGGTTCTTCGACCACGTGGTGCCGCCCCAGCCCCCCACGCCGGTGCTCCCGGGCGTCTCGACAGTATCGACCGAAGGCGAGGTGCACGACACCGTTAACCCCGATCGTCCGACGCTTTACACGCCGGATCAACTCCCCTATGGACTCGGGCCGCGAGTGCCGATGCTCGCCATCTCGCCGTGGAGCAAAGGTGGGTACGTCTGCTCGGAGGTATTTGATCACACCTCCGTGATTCGCTTTCTCGAGGCCCGCTTCGGCATCCGCGAGCCAAACATCACGGCCTGGCGTCGCGCCGTTTGTGGAGATCTGTCCTCCGCCTTCGATTTCGCCATCTACAATCCACCGCACGTGAGTCTCCCAGACACCTCGGGGTATTCGGACCTCGTCCATCGCGAATCCCAGCTCCCGCCACCCAAGGTCCCGGACCAGCAGACGATCTCCGTGGTGGCGCAGGAGCCGGGCATCCGTCCGGCGCGGCCCCTACCCTACGCACTGGAGCTGAGCCTGGTTGCCAAGCATGATGGCATCCATCTGCATTTCGAGAATCGCTCGCGCGTCGGGGTCTGCTGCACGGCCTACTGGGACGCGAGCTTCGGTCTGCCGCGCCGCTACACCCTGGGTCCGGGACACCGGCTGAAGGATTTCGCACCTCTGCCGCGCGGCCAGAAACTCGCCATGACCGTGTACGGTCCCAACGGCTTCGTGCGCAAGGTACGAGGCGAAGGTGCGGCGCCGCTCGAGCTTGCGAGCACGCCCGCAGCCCGTGGCGACATCCGGCTATCCCTGCGCAACGTCGGCGATCGAGTGCTGACCGTGCGTATTCGAGACGAGGCGTATGGTCGAGGCGAGCACAGCGTGCAGATGAAGCCGAAAGGGACAACGGAATGGCTTTGCGACCTGCAAGCGAGCCACCACTGGTACGACCTCAGTGTCAGCGCCGAGCGCCATCAATGGCGCCTCGCCGGTCATATCGAGAACGGCCAGAATAGCTATTCGGATCCTGCGAGCGCTGTACCGGTGTTGAGTCCGCCTGACACTGCGGGCGCCACTGCGCGCCGCGCAAGCTAAGAGACTGCGCAGAAACAACTTCACAGTTTTCGAGACGAAGTCCTGTTGTATGGACTGATGGAGAGGCGGAGGTATCCCTGGCGTCCCTGTATCGTGCTGCAAGATCAGTTAGCTCGCTCTGCGTATGCCCTGAGCCAAGCCAGGATGTCCTGCCAACCCCGATGCTGTGCGCGGGCCTCACTGGTCAGGCCGGAATGCGTCACCCGCACGATGGTCCTGCCTTCCTTCTCCTCGAGCTCGAAGCGGACGAGTGTCTCAGAGGCCCCCTCCTGCCAGCTCGGCAACCAAGTGAACACGAGGAGACGCGGTCTCTGGATCTCTCGGTAGACCCCTTGGAGGGTGAACGGCTTGCCACCTACACCTATACCACGCATGAGCCATTTCCCTTCCTGGCGCAGGTCCGACTCCGCATGGGTAGTCTTGAATCGACCCTCGGCTCCCCACCATTTCACACGGGCTTCCGGGCTTGTCAGGGTATCGAATACCCTATCCGCGGGAGCGTTGATCGTAATCTCCTCTGCGATCGTGTCGATGTCGCTCGTATGAGTCATCGCGATTCCTCGACGTGTTTCTTGAGGTTGCGCAGAGTCTTCTTCCAGTACACTCGATAGTCTCCCACCCACTCATGCACCGCGTGCAGCGGCTGCGCATTCAAATGGCAGATATTTGCAGTGCCATGCCGGTGTGAGATGACGAGGCCGGCGGATTTGAGCAGTCTCAGGTGCTTCGA
>JBOIAR010000010.1:0-138628 GCA_050739095.1 Steroidobacteraceae bacterium
TGCTCGCCTCGGGACTTCTCGATGCGCCCGTCACCGTTCCGTGGTGGAATGGTATGCGCCTGCGGCTGACCGCATGATCTCCCGCCGCGCTCTTAGCGCAATAGCGCGCCGTGGAAATCGAGGCTAGACGTTCGACGGCCCCGTTGCCGGCCATATCGCCGACAAAATCGGCCAATGAGTAGCTCAGGAGCCGAAGCGCTCGCGGTACTCCCCAGGCGAGACACCGTAACGCGTGCGGAAGGCCCGGCCGAACGCATCGGCGCTGTTGAACCCGGATATCCTCGCGATGCGGCCCATGGAGTCCCGCCCTTGGGTAAGCAGTACACAGGCCTGTTCAAGCCGCAGGCGTTCAACGAAGCGCGCCGGTGCTATGCCGAAGGCCTCAACGAACTGGCGGCGAAAATGACGGACGCTCATCGCGCATTGCGCAGCCATCCGCTCGAGTGTGAGCTTTTCGCCCAGATGCTCGAGCAGCCAGTCGACCAGCAGACTCAGCCGGCCGGCCCCTCGCATTTGCGCCGCCAGCGGCGCCGAGAACTGGGTCTGGTTTCCCGGGCGCTTCAGGTAAATGACCAACTCCCGCGCCACCGCAAGCGCTGCGGGTGCTCCGAGATCTTCCTCGACCAGCGCGAGCGCGAGGTCCATAGCTGCGCTCAGCCCCCCGGAAGTGGCGAAGCGCCCTTCTCGCAGGAATATTCGATCGGGCTCGACACGCAGGGCGGGGTACCGGCCGGCCAGGTCAGAAGCAAAGCGCCAGTGCGTTGTCACACGCCGTCCGTCGAGCAACCCGGTCGCGGCGAGTATGTAGGCTCCCGTGCACACCGAGACCACGCGCCGAGTCGTGGCCGCGCGCGCGCGTATCCAGGCGAGCAATCTCTGATCGGAATTGACGAGCCGGCTTCCACAGCCCCCCGGAATGATCAAGGTGTCCAACTGTGGCGCGTCGTCGATCGTGCAGGCCGGAACGATCGCAAGACCGCTCTCCGCATGGATGACATTCCGGTCAAGGCCGATGATGGATAATCGGTAAGGCGGGTTTCCCGTTCGTCGCGCATTGGCGGTGCTGAACACATCGAGCGGCCCGGCCACGTCCAGGCCCTGCACATCGCTGTATGCAAGGATGCCGACCGTCACCCCCGCGACTATGCGCGAGCTCGGGGCGGCGGACTTCACTAGGAAAGCTGCGGCTGCCACGCGAAATAGATGCGGGTTCCATCCGGATCGCAGACCGCGAAGCTCACTGAAGCCGATCCTTGTGGAGATAACCCTCCTTCATGATCAGTGAGAGGCGCGCTCCCTGATCCTGCAGGAGACCGAGATCCTTCAGCGGATCGCCGTCGACGACGATGAGATCGGCGATTGCGCCCGGCGCGATGGTGCCAAGAATTCCCCAGTCTGCCCCGCCGGTATCGCGCACCGTCGTGAAGCCGCGATTGAGCATGGCCAGCATCAGCGGGGCCGCGCGCCCGGCGAGGAGCGATACCGGGATATGCTCCAGCAGCGAAATATTTACCTCGCTCAAATACACGTGCACGTGGCAATCGATGAGGCCCGGCATGAGCGTTCGACCCCCGCAATCGATCACCCGGGCATTGGCCGCTTTGATGGGGCGGTCGGACACTTCACGGAACCGGCCGTTCTCGACCAGAATCTCGTAGCCTCCGCGTGGCTCATCGAAGCGAGGATCCAGGAGCATCGCGTTGCGAAACAAAAACATACCTTGAGGTGTCGCCTCATGAGGCTGCGGTGTCACGTGATTTCACTCCTGCGCGGACGCCAGAGATCGCGCCCGCACGCGTAAAGGCGATAATACTCTTCGCCCGGGACAAAAATGATATACATAGCATGACTCACCTGGCGACCTACCCCGGTGCCGACATCGCCCTAGCGGACTCGTGACCACCCTGTCAAACCGCCCGAACACAGCTCTGCTCGTCGTCGACGTGCAACTGGCTGTCGTGGAACGAGCTTACAAGCGCGACGCGGTTGTCGCGAACATCAGAGGCTTGGTCGAGAAGGCGCGGCGCAGAGCAGTCCCTGTTGTTTGGATTCAGCACGCCGATGAACACCTTGCGAAGGGTAGTGGCGAATGGTCGATCGTTCCAGAGCTGGTTCGGACCGAATCGGAGCCGCTCGTGGAAAAGAGCTACGGCGACAGTTTCGAGGATACGAATCTCGAAGCCGTGCTTTCGCGCCTCGGCGTCGGTCGCCTTCTCATCGTCGGAGCCGAGACCGATGCCTGTATCCGCTCAACGCTCCACGGCGGATTTGTCAGAGGATACGACGTGATCCTTGTCAGTGATGCTCACACGACCAATGACCGAAGGTCCTGGGGCGCTCCGGCTCCGGATCAGGTAATCGCACATACAAATCTCTACTGGACCTATCAGACGGCGCCCGGGCGAAAGGCGGGGACCGTCAGCGCAGAGGAAATCGAGTTCGACGGCACATCCTGAGCCGGGCATACGGGCTGGCCACGCGGGCCAGAGGACTTACACGGTCACCGGTCACGGTCGATCGATGTAAGGTCGTGACGGAGCATGCCGATCTGATCAGGGTCTATCGTGCCGACGACGTTGACCAGCGTAAACTCGCGCGGCTGCGCGGCGATGATCACCAGTCCCGTGATCGTGTGATTGGTGAGTGCGCAATAGATGTCGACGTCCCCGTTCGCACCTCGACCCCGTGCCTGCACCACGTGCTGCCAGCCCGGGCCACTGAGCTGGGATCTCAGTGCCTCGAGGTCCGCCTGCCGATAGGTATGGTCGGCCGCGAATTGGAAGCTGTGGATCTGCACCGTGTGCAGCCCGCGCAACAGGCTCATTGCGGCCGCGCTGTGTGGATCATGCTCGTCGCCGAGCCGGCTCATGGACCTCAGCAGTCCCAGTGCCCCGGGACCGAGTGTGATATTGACCGAATCGACGGAATCGCGCTGCATTGCCGCCAGAGAAGAGGCCGTGAGCACGGGCGTCTGCGCAGCGCACGCGGGCAGCAGAAAGGATACGGCGAGTAATACAAGTAATGCAGAGCTGTGGGCGCGCATCGGTCACCTCCACACGCGGAAAAAACGAGGCCCTAGACCTGGTAATACGCAAGCTGAGGGGTCCGGGGGTGCACCGCTGCGCCCGATCTGCGATACCGAGGGGTATACCTCGCGGTATCCTTCAGCGCGGCGTAGAACCGGTAGGAGGGGACCACCGTGGGAGATGCATTGACGATTCCGGTATCCGGCTCGACGTTGGAGCGTTTCCGCGAGGCCGCGGCCAGCGGTCATCCGACGCCGGCGGGCGTTGCGGTCGCGGCGGTTTCGGCCAGCTTCGCCTTCGGCCTGCTCGCGAAGGCGCTCGCTGTCAGTGGCCGGCGAGACGCGCGTTCCGTGAACCTCGCGAAGCTCGAGCCGCTCACGGCCGCCGTGCGGGCGGAGTCCAGCCGTATGTTACAACTCGCCGATGACGACATCGCGGCCTTCGAGGCCTACTTGGCCGGCGCACGATTGCCGCACGCGACGGATCGGGAGCGCCTCGAGCGCCGGCAGGCTCTCGATTCCGCGCTCCGCCAGGCGATCGACCTGCCGCTTGCTGCGGCGCGCTCAGCCGCGGTAGGCCTGCAACTGTGTGCCGAGGCCGTCTCCATGACGCACCTCGTGGTGCTCGCGGATCTCGCCACCGCGGTCACGCTCCTTTCCGGTGCACTGCGTGCGTTCCTGCTCTGCGCCGGATCGAACGTCAGGCAGCTGGCGCCGGAGACTTCCTCGCACCGCGAGCTGCTTGCAAAGGAAACCGACCGGCACAAGCGGGTGTTGCGCCAGGCGGAGGAGGTGCTCGAGCGCGTTACGGGGGCTCTGGAGGCTGCGGCCCCGAAGCCGTGAGCCGTGAGCCGTGACGGCGCAACTCAGGAGAGGCCAACCACCCGCCCGGTTTCCGGGTCCAGGTCGACGTCATAATAACCCGGGCGCGTTGATAGGCCCGGCATGGTGCTCATCGTTCCGAGCAGCGGATACAGGAAACCCGCGCCGACGCTCGCCCGAATATCCCGGACCGGAACGATGAAGCCCGTCGGGGCGCCCTTGAGATTCGCATCGTGACTCAGGCTCAGGTGGGTCTTGGCCATGCAGATCGGCACCTTGTCGAATCCCAGGCGCGTGTACCGTTCGATTTTTTTCTCGGCCTCCGGCAGGTATTCGACACCGGCGCCGCCGTAGATCTCGCGGACGATGATCTCGATCTTGCGCTTGATGGGGATGTCGAGCGGATAGAGGAATCTGAACTGACCCGGCATCTCGCACGCGCGGATGACGGCCCTGCCGAGCGCCACCGCACCGGCACCGCCTTGCGCCCAGTGATTCGATGTGACCGCATCGCTCGCGCCGGCCTCCAGCGCGATCCTCTGCACGAGCTCGATCTCCGCCGGCGTGTCATCCTTGAAGCGGTTCACCACAGCGACCACCGGCAGCCCGAACAGCCGGGCGTTGCGTATCATCTTGACCAGGTTCGCGCAGCCTTTCTCGACCAACCCCAAGTGTTCCTCGCTGTAGTCGTGGTGCAGCGGCTGTCCGGCGACGACCTTCGGTCCTCCCCCATGCATCTTCAGCGCGCGAATCGTCGCGACCAGCACCACGCAGTTCGGTACCAGACCGCTCGAGCGGCACTTGATGTTGCAAAACTTCTCCATCCCCATGTCCGCGCCGAATCCCGCTTCGGTCACCACGTAGCCATCCGGGCCTACGAGCTTCAGTGCGATCTGATCCGCGACGATCGAGGAGTTCCCGTGCGCGATGTTGGCGAACGGCCCCGCGTGCACGAACGCCGGCGTGCCCTCGAGCGTCTGCATGAGGTTCGGCATGATCGTGTCCTTCATCAGCACTGCCAGCGCGCCGCCCACGCCGAGGTCATCCGCGCTGATCGCGTCCCCGGCCCGGTTGGTGCCGATCACCATCCGTCCCAGCCGCTCGCGCATGTCGGCGAGGCTCGTCGCCAGCGCCAGGATGGCCATGACCTCGCTCGCCACCGTGATATCGAACCCGGTGACCCGCGTCGCCCCGTTCTCGCTCGGTCCCTGCCCGACGGTGATCTGGCGCAGCATGCGGTCGTTCGTATCCATCACGCGTCGCCACGTGATCGTATCCGGATCGATGTCCAGCCGCGCGAAACGGCCGCGCTCCGCCGGCGTCAGCTCGTTGGGATCGGTCTTCGAAATACCCAGCTTTCGCAGCCGGCGCAACATCACCGGCGCGAATCGCCGCGTCCCGTCCCTCGTGGGCGGGCACAATCGCTCGAACAGCGAGTCGTCGTCCTGCGTCGCCTCGTGCAGCATCCGCGCATCGATCGCAGCCGCCAGCAGATTGTTCGCCGCCGTGATCGCGTGGATATCGCCTGTCAGATGGAGATTGAACTCCTCCATCGGAATGACCTGGCTGTATCCACCGCCCGCCGCGCCGCCCTTGATGCCGAATGTCGGCCCCTGACTCGGCTGGCGGATGCAGGTGAACACCCGCTTGCCGAGATGCGCGCCGATTGCCTGAGTCAGCCCCACCGTGGTCGTGGTTTTTCCTTCGCCGAGAGGCGTCGGCGTGATCGCGGTGACGACGACATACTTCCCGTTCGGCGCGTCTTTGAGCCGATCGCGCACGGACAGGTGCACCTTCGCTTTGTAGCGGCCGTACGGTTCCAGCTCCTCGGGAAGGATTCCGGCTTCCGCCGCGATCTGCGCGATGGGTAGCGGATGCGCGCTTTGCGCGATCGCAAGGTCGCTGGGCACCTGCGCAAGCACGTTGTTCAGTTTGTGAGGCACGCCTCTCTCCTGCGCTCAGCTGCCGTCGGGTCGGATCTGGGATTGCAACCTTCGCGACGCGGCCTCGACGGCGTTCGACAGCAGCATCGCGATCGTCATGGGGCCCAGGCCGCCGGGCACGGGAGTGATCCAGCCGGCGCGCTCGGCGGCCCGTTCGTACTCGACATCTCCCACCAGCTTGCCGGCGGCGTCATGATTGATACCAACATCGAACACCGCAGCGTCGGGCCTGATCCACTCCCCGCGGACGAAGTGCGGCTTGCCCACGGCGGCCACGACCAGCTGCGCCTGCTCGACCTCGGCTCTCACGTCGCGCGTGCCCGTATGACAGACCGTCACTGTCGCCCCGGCGAGCAGCAGCTCGAGCGCCATCGGGCGGCCCACGATATTGGAGGCGCCGACCACCGTCGCCTTCAGGCCCCGAAGCGCGATACCGTATTCCTCGGCCAGCCGGATGACGCCGTGCGGCGTGCAGGGGCGCAGCGCCGGCCGCTTCTGCGCGAGCAGCCCCGTGTTGACCGGGTGGAAACCGTCGACGTCCTTGGTGGGGTCGACTGCATCCATTACGTGGCTGGCGACGAGGCCGTGCGGCAGCGGCAGCTGCACGAGAATGCCGTCCACACGCTCATCGCGGTTCAGCCGCGCTACGAGCGCGAGTAGCTCCGCCTCGCTCGTCGTCGCGGGCAGGTCGTAGGCGAAGGATTCGATGCCGATTTCGGCGGCGGCCCGGCGCTTGTTGCGCACGTAGACTCGGGAGGCGGGGTCTTCCCCGACCTGTACGACGGCAAGCCCCGGCCGGCGGCCGAGCCTTACAACGAGCTCGGCTGCGCGCGCCGCGACCGCGCCTCGCACCTTCGCTGCGACGGCCTTGCCGTCGAGGACAATTGCCCTGCCGCCCACGGATTCAACTATACAGGCCCGGGCCTCCCGGCGCAGCTACCGTCCCGATCGCAAACCTCATGTCCCCATCGCCTCGTCGCACGATCCACCGCGGCGCTCTGTATGACGGCTCCTAATTCAGATTGTCGGTGCTGTGGATGAAGGCCGCGACGTTGTCGTGCAGCTGCTTCAGCGCGGGCAAGTGAACATAGACCATGTGGCCGGATTGGTAGTAGCGGTACTCGATATTGCCCTGCAGGCTCGCCGGGATCGGCAGATGGTGCATCTCGAACCAGCCTTCGTAGAAAGGCGTCGAGATGTCGAAGTAGCCGCCATTGACCAGCACCTTCAAGTCCGGGTTGCGCTTCATGGCGGCGGCGAGATCAGGCAGCACGTTGGGCAGGGCGATCAGCGGCCGGTCCGCGCCGGGCGGTTGGTGCCGGTAGTCCCAGCTGCCATAGACCGGGATGCCGGGCTTGTAGTAAAGACCCTGGCCGTAATGCAGCTTGTCGCGCACATAGCCATTGAAGGCGGCAACATAGGCCGAGCCGATGGCGGCGCTCTGCGGATCGTATTCGCTGACCTTGCTCAGCGGATCGAGCGTCGGGCCGGTGAAGCGGGTGTCGAGCGTGCCGGTGGTCAGGTCCTGATCCGCGAGCAGTTCCTTCTGGAAGGCACCGTACTCGATGCGCAGATTGGACTTCAGCAGATAGGCCACCGGCAGGCCGGTATAGGCATGCAGCTTCTCTGCGATCGCCTGGCGCTGCGCCGGCGCAAGGCTGTTGCCGCGCATCAGCGCCAGCGCGTAATCGGTGGTGGCGAAATGCTCGACCTCGCCGAGGAATGCGCGCAGATGCTGCGGCTGATTCGGCAGCCGGTGGTGATACCAGGCACTGGCCGCATAGCTCGGCAGGGCGACGATGTACGGCAGATCGACCGACGGGTTCAGCTCCGGATCGTCCGGCATGAGGTCCCAGTCGAGTATGCACGACAGCAGCACCACGCCATTGAGGTCGATGTCCTCTCTCTGGAGCGCGAGCGGCAGGCCCGCTGCGCGCATGGTGCCGTAGCTCTCGCCGAACACATATTTGGGCGAGTTCCAACGGTTCTTTTCCGAGAGAAACTCACGGATGAACACCGCAAAGGCGCGGATGTCCTGATCGACGCCATAGAAGGACTTCCCGGCATCCGTGCCGCCGATGCGGCTGAAGCCGGTACCGGGAGCATCCACGAAAACGAGATCGCTGGCGTCGAGCAGACTCTCATCGTTGTTCACGGTTCGGTAGGGCGCCGGTGGCGTGTGACTGTGATCGCCGGTCAGGACCGGGACCGGGCCGAAGGCGCCCATGTGCAGCCACATCGAGGCCGAGCCAGGGCCGCCGTTGAAGAGGAAGGTGATCGGCCGGTCAGCCGCCGGGACGCCGCGCTTGAAGTAGGCCACATAGAACATGGAGGCTTCGGCCGTCGGGTTCTTCTTGTCGTCCGGCGCGGCGCTCGCGTCCCACCCCTTGGCGTGGACCACCAGCGTACCCGCCACGGCCCGATAATCGATGCGCGATCCGCCCACGGTGACCGAGCCTATCGAGGTCACTGTGGTCGGCTTGAAATCCGGCGCGCTCGTCTTGTCGGCAGCCCAGGCGACGGAGACGCAAAAGATGAGCGCGACCGAGAGCAGAATGTATCTTTTCATGGATTACTAAGCGATCTTCCCGGGCACCCGTTTGGAGTACCTTATCCGAAAAATAACCGGCGTGTGAGGCGCTGCGCCGTGCGCTGCGGTGGACCGCTCTCGGGGTGAGTCAGGCTGGCGTCGAATCAGTGGCTCATCACTTGCCACGCCGCGAGCGCCGCGAGCTTCTGGTCTCGGCCCCAGGGCCTGGTGGCGAGCTTGCCTGCCGTCGAGATGTCAAGTGAGGCGGGTGGGATGATCCGACAGGGGATCTGACAGGCTTCGCGGAAGAGGTCGCGGTAAAAGAACCCTTCCGCCGAATGGATTCGCGCGTGGGTCGCGAGGACTTTGTCCAGATCCGGAAGAGTCCCGTCCTTCGCGACGATGGCGCCCACGCGTACGTGCGCGGCCAACAGAGGCGAGAGCTCGCTTCTTGCCCGGGCCAGCGCCTTCGCACGCACGCGTGTGAGCCACTCCTGCACCAACTCGAGCTTCATCTCGGCGGCACGGTGATAGCAGAAACGTTCCATGTCGTCCAAGAGCTCGACCACTTTGTTGTCGACGATCTCCGGGTTGCGAAGCGACCCGCCCACGATCACACAGGCTCCCCAGCCGGTATGGACGGTGACTCCGATCGCACGCTGCATGGCGCGACTGTAGCTACGCGGACTTCGCGTTGCAACTTCACGATAACCTGGCGGTTCCGGGGTTCTCCGCAATGATCGCCCGCAGCTGACCGGCCTAACCCAGCCACTGGTCGAAGAGCCTGCGGCCCCAGTAAAGACCGAAGCCGCTGCCGATCGCGCTCAGGACCACGGCCGTCCCGAGCCCGATGCGCTGGCCGATGGCCCAGCCGAGTGAGCCGATGAGGCAAGTGCCGAGGGTGGCGAAAATTCTGCGCATCGGACACGCTGATTACGCGCTCCCGCGCCCACGCGCCAGGAATTCCGCCGCAGAATTCGCACTCACAGCACATCGTTCAGATGCCGGCGCCGGATCAGACGTTCGCCCCGGGATTGTGAATATTCAAAGCTGACGCACCTTAGCGGGAACACCCAGGCGGCACTCGAGCGCGGCACGATCCCAACGAGCCGCGTCCGCTGCCGCTATGTATGTGCTCGAGAGGAAATCGAGCAGCAGGGCATCCGGGTCGGCGGCGGTGCGGACCGTGTCGTAAGGCAGGATGAACTCCCCGAGGGTTTTATCGAAGTACGCGCCCGGCGAAACCCGCGCGTCGCGCAAACCGTCCGGCTCGGGATAGGCGTAGGAATAAAATGCGGCTTGCGGGAAGGCATCGTTACCCGGCCAGAACCCGGCGCTGCTGACTTCATGGGAATAAGCTTCCCGCGCGACCGCATCCGGCAGGCTCGGCACTCCGCCCCGGTGAAGCGGTGCCGGACGTCCCGAAAAGCGTGTCACCGCAAGATCGAAGCTGCCCCAGAAGAAGTGCACGGGACTCGCTTTGCCGAGAAAGCCGCTGCGGAAAAGCTTGAAGATGCGATCGGCCTGGACGAGTGCTCGCCAGAAGGCGTGCGCCGCACGCGGGTCGTAGGAGGCGTGGATACGGTCTCGAGAGAATGGAGTGCCGTTCGCTATCTCGTTGGGCGTCTCGCCGATACGGACCGCGATGTCCATGTCATCCAGCAGGCCGACGACTCGGCGATAAAAATCGCCGACCGCCTGCGGCTCGAGTGAGATCGTACGCTCGGCACCCCAGCTCGCACGCACCATGAGCCTGTGCCCGATGAAATCGAACTCCATCTCGAAAATCTCGCCCTTTGAGGGAATCGGGGAGGTTCCGAGCCCCTGGGCGGTCAGGTAAAGCGGAACCTGCCAGCTGTGATTGACCCAGGGTGTAAGCGCCAGCCTCACCTTGCCGACGATCTGTGTCCACAGGTGCAGGGTCATGGCGGTATCGCGCCAGGCGAGATAGGGAAGCCCCGGCCAAACGACGCCAAGATCACTCATGCGACACTCCCCCTTTGCAGATTATGTCTCTACGCACCGCGCGAGCGTTCGTTCCCTGGCCAGACGTGACGCGCATCACACTCACTCACCGCGCTGCGACTCAAGTCCGCCCCCCGTCCCGTCGATAAACCGTTGATTGCCAATGTCGCCCCTGGGCTACGGCCCTTCCGGATACGGAGGCCGATTTTCGGCGGCAAGGGCGGCGCGGGGTTGCAAAATACAATGTCGAGCAACGGGCTGCAGAGCATCGATTCCGTTCTGATCGTCGACGACAGCGGTGTGCAGCGCGGCATCGGCGCTGCGCTCTGTCGCGAGCTGCGGATTCCAAAGGTGCACGAGGCCGGCGATGGCCGCGCGGCGCTGGCGCTACTCGATAAGCTGCCGGCACCGCCCGCGCTCTTCATCATCGACCTCGAGATGCCGACCATGGACGGACCCGAGCTTCTCTCCGCGCTCGGCGAACGCGGCACGCGCGTGCCGATCATCCTCGCCTCCTCGCGGGAGCGGGCGCTCATGAACTCCGTGCAGGACATGGGCACCGCGCTCGGGCTGCACATCGTCGGCGCGCTGCAGAAGCCGCTCACGCTCGCGAGCCTGGCGGCGCTACTGCAGAACAAGCTCCACGCTGCCGTTGAGAAGCAGGGTCCGGCACAACGCCAGGCCGTCGATCCCGAGTCGTTGCGCGCCGCCCTCGCCCGCGGCGGCCTCACAGTTCACTATCACCCGCAGGTGCAGATCGACACCGGGCGGGTTCGCGGCGTCGAGGCGCTCGCCCGCTGGCATGACGCGAAGCTCGGTTGGATCGCGCCCGATGCCTTCATCCCCGTAGCCGAGCAACACGGCCTCATCCGCGAGCTCACCCTGCACGTGATGGATGCGGCCATGCGGCAGACGGCGCTCTGGAACCGGCACGGACTCGATCTCTCCATCGCCATCAACCTGTCGCCGATCCTGCTCGAGCGCGGCGAGCTCGTGCAGGAGATCTCCGAGCTGCAACAACAGCACGGCTTGCGGGCGGACCAGATTGTGCTCGAGGTGACCGAGAGCTCGCTCCTGCGCGACCTGGCGATCGCTCTCGGCGTGTTGACACGGCTGCGCCTGCGGGGCTTTCGCCTGTCGCTCGACGATTACGGCACGGGCTTTTCCTCCATGCAGCAGCTCGCCCGCATTCCCTTCACCGAGCTCAAGATCGATCGGACGTTCGTTCACGGCGCCCACGAGCGTGACAGCCTGCAGGTGATCCTGCGCTCTGCGCTGGAGATGGCGAGTCAGCTCGGCATCGAGACGGTGGCCGAAGGCGTCGAAAGCCTGCAGGACTGGCGGCTGTTGCGCCAGTACGGCTGCAAGCTCGCGCAGGGCTGGCTCCTCGCCAAGGCGATGCCCGGCAATCAGCTCGAGGGCTGGCTCGCGGCCCTCCAACGCCGCAGGCCGGAGCTGCAAGGCTGATATGAAGCGCTGGATCCGGGCTCCTGCCCGGCCCCGCGCGTCGTGTCGCGTGGGGCTCGGACCCCACGCGTGCTAGTCTGCGGACGTGCACCCCGCATTACCTCCCAACGTCAGGCGCCTGCTGGCCGCCCGCGCCGCGCGCAGTGTCGGCCAGGGAGCGACAGTCGCCAGCTTCAGCCTTTATCTTCAGGCGCTCGGCTTCAGCGGCGCGGCCATCGGCACGGTGTTGATGGCGGGTCTGCTCTTCGGCGCGCTGCTCACTCTCATCATCGGCCCCCTGAGCGACAAGGTGAGCCGCCGTGCGCTGCTGCTCGGCTATGAGATCGTCGCCGCGCTCGCGGCGCTCGCCGCCATGCTCGCACCCAGCCTGACGGTGTTGCTCGTGGCCGCCACCGTCGCGGGCTTTGGGCGCGGCGCCAACGGCGCTGCCGGCCCCTTCTCGCCGGTCGAGCAGGCGTGGCTCGCGCGCGAAGTTGCCGGTGAGGCGCGACGCCGCGCATTCTCCATCAACGCTACGCTCGGCTTCCTCGGCATGGCCGCGGGCGCGGCGCTCATCGCGCTGCCGGCCGCACTGGGCGTCGGATTTCACAGCCTGGCGAGCTATCGTGCGCTCTTTGGATTGCCGCTCGCAGGCTCGGTGGTCTCGTTCATACTGGTGGCGCAGGCCCGCGTAACTACCGCTGCGCCGCCTCCCCCGCCCGTCGATCAGCCGGCACGCGAGACGCACGTCACTCGCGCGGAGAACCGTCTGCTTCGCCGACTTGCGGCCGTCAGCGCGATCAACGGGTTCGCGATCGGTATCGTCAATCCGCTCATTGCCTACTGGTTCCTCCGCAGATTCAGCGAGGGCCCGGCAGTCATCGGTCCGGCGCTCGCGGTCAGCTTCGTGCTCGCCTCGGCCGGCTCGGTGTTCGGCGGTCGGCTCAGCCTGCGTCTCGGGGCGGTCCGCTCGGTCGTGTGGATGCGCCTGGTCGGCCTCGGGCTGTTGGTTGCAATCCCGTTCTCGCCCACATTTCTCCTGGCCGCGGGCCTTTATGCGCTGCGCTCCGCATTCAACCGTGGAACCACCGGCGCGCGCCAGGCCGTGGCGGCAGGCCTGACCCGGGCCGAGCGTCGCGGCCTCGCCGCCAGCGTGCAGAGCCTGTCGGCACAGCTGCCTCGGGCCGCCGGGCCGGTGCTGGGCGGCTGGCTGATCCACCGCGGAGAGTTCGTCGCCCCGTTCCTGCTCACTGCCGTGATGCAGGCGTTGTACCTTTTCCTTTACAGGCAGTTCTTCCGCGACGTCGGCACGGAAGCGACCTGAGCGGCCGGATCAAAGTGCTGGCCGCGCGCGGCGAGCTCTGAGGTAGAGCGCGGGAATGAGGTTCGTGCTGCGCACGGCGCTCCAGACGAGCCCCCCCAGGATCACCACCGCGAGTCCCTGCTCGGGCGCCGCGCCCTGACCGAATCCGAGCGCGGTCGGCAACATGCCGAGCGCCGCGGTGGCCGCCGTCAGCACGATGGGCCGGAAGCGCACGCGGATCGCCTGGCGCACCGCTTCCTCCACCGCCATTCCGGCCCGCTCGTTGAGCCGTGCGCGATCGAAGAGCACGATGCTGTGCCTGAGGCCGATGCCGATCAGAGTCAGAAAGCCGATGACCCCGGTTGCATTGAGCCCAACGCCGCTCACGATGAGGGCGATGGTGCCCCCGGTGAGCGCGAGCGGAATCTCGAGCAGCAGCAGTCCCGGGACCAGGAGCCCCTCGAACTGCAGCACGAGAATGGCGACCATCAGGAGGAAGGCGGCCACCGCCGCCGCGATGAGGCCGAGCAGCGCCCGCTCGAGCTCGGCATACAGGCCCCCGAAACTGATGCGGTACCCGGCGGGAATCTCGAGACCCGCGAGCGCCCGGCGCGCCGCCGCCGCCGTGCCGCCCAAGGTCCCATGCGGTGTCGCGAGGATGTCGAGCGCGCGCGCGCCGTCCTCGTGCCGGATCAGGTTGGGAGTCTCGACGAGCCGAAGGCTCGCGAGCTCCCCGAGCGGCGTCCAGCCGGCCGTGCGGATGGGTAACTGCCCGAGCTCTCGCAGCGACTTCTCTGGCGCGCTCGCGAGACGCACGTAAAGATCGAGCGGCACATTGCCGTCGGGCACCTGCGCGAGGACCTCGCCATTCAAAAGCGGCGCGAGCTGCTCATCGAGCGCGGCAGGCGTCAGACCGTAGGCGGCGAGCGCGCTCGTGTGCGGCTCGATCTCGAGCTCGCTCGATGGGTAGCCGTCATCGTTGAAGATGTCCGACAACGCCGGGATCGGGCGCAGCCTCGCGGTGATCTGCTGCGACAGCCGGCGCAGCTCCGCGAGATTGCTGCCAAACACGCTGATCACGAACGGCTGCGAGAGGCCGGAGAGACTCTCTCCTACCCGCTCGAAGGTCGGGGTGTCGACCGAGAGCTGCACGCCGGGCAGCCGCGACTCGCTCTCGATCCGCTGCGCCAGCCGATCCAGCGCGTTGACACTGACACCGGGCTTGAGAGCGACCTGCAGCTCTCCGGAGTTGGGGGGCTCGGTGTACTCGGTGTTCTCGGGCGCGCCGATCCGCCCGAACACATGCGCCACCACGCGATCCTCGAGCAGCCGGTGAGTCATACGGGCAACGGCCGCCCGGGTGTCGAGAAGCGAGGTGCCCGGCGGCAGCGTGAAAGACTCGAGCAGCACCCCTTCGTTGGGCAAAGCCAGGAAATCGACCGGCACGAGCGCGAGACCCACGAGGCTGAGCAGCAGCACCCCGAAGGTGATGCCCAAGCTGAGCCGCGGAGCGCGGGACACCAGGTTGAATAGCCGCTCATTCCAGCGTCTGGCCTGCTCGAGCGCGCGCTGGCCGGCGGTCGTGACTTGGCCGGGCACGGCGCCCAGGAAACCGAGTCCGAGCGGAATGAGGGTCAGCGACACCACGAGAGATGCGAGCAACGCATAGGTCATCGCCGCGGCGAACGGGATGAAGAAGAGCCCGGCGAGGCCGCCGACGAAAAGGAGCGGCACGTAGATCGCGACGTTGGTGAGCGTGCCGGTGATGTCGGGCACGACGATGCTCCTCACACCGTGCCAGATCCCCGGCCAATGCCCGTCTCCCGACTCCCAACAGTGATAGATGCTCTCGAGGACGATGATGGCATCATCCGCCAGCAGGCCCACGGCGACCGTGAGCGCCCCGAGCGTCATGAGGTTCAGATCCTGCCCCGAGAAATACAGGCACGCCACCCCGAGCGCGAGCGATAACGGTATGCTGAATGCGAGTATCCACACCCCGCGGCCGGCGCCCAGCACCCAGAACAGCAGTGCCACAGCGAGCGCCATCCCGATGAGGAGGTTGCGGCCGAGATCGGCCCCGACGAGGTGCACGATGTAACCCTGACTGTAGGTGCGCACCCAGCGGACACCCTGAGGAAGCAGACCCGCGGAGCCCTCGAGCGCCGCCTGGACGACCCGCGTCACGGGCACGGTGGCGGCGCCAGGCTGTTTGAAGACGGTGAGCGCGACGCTCGGCAATCCATCCAGAGACACGGCGTTGTGTGTTGGCACTGCTGAGCGCACCACCCGCGCCAGCGCGCGCAACGGGATCGGGCCGCCGGGCGCCGGCACCGGGATGTCCTCGAGCTGCGCCGCCGCGAGCGGCAGGTGACGCGCCACGACCAGCACGTCGTTGTGTCCTTGCGTCACGAAGCCGGCGGGCTGAAACAGGACCTGATCCCGAACGGCGCGGGTGATCTCGGTGATGGATACCCCGTAGCGACGCAGTGCGCCGAGGTCCGGCTGAATCCACAGCGCCTCATCCCCGCCGCCGAAAACGATGACGCGCTGCACCCCAGGGAGCGCGCGCAGCTCCGGCACCACGTTGGCAAGCAAGGCTCGCTGCACCTCCGCCGGCGCGACATCGGCCGGGATTTCCGCCGTGTAATCCGCCACCTCGTTGATCGCATTGCCCATGATCTGCGCGATCGGGTTCACCGAGACCGGCAGCTCACCGCGCGCCCGGTCGATCGCCCCGTTGACCGCCTGCAGGTCCAGGCTTGCCCGCGTACCTTCCCGAAAGCGCACGTCGATTTCCACCGTGCCGCCGCCCATCGTGGAGCGGACGCCTTGCAGGTCGGTGAGCGCGAGTATCTGGCCTTCCAGCGGATAGACGATCAGGCTTTCGAGATCGGTTGCCGTCGCGCCCGGCATGTGGACGAAGACACTGATCTGCGGGAAGTTGAACTGCGGCAACACCTCCATCGGGATGCGCACGAACGCGTACACGGCGCACGCCACGAGCCCGCCCAGCAGCAGCGCCCACAGCAGGGGACGCATCAGAACCTGCGGCACTGCCGGACCGTCAGGCACGTTTCAATCCGGAGGCGTATAGCGAGCCGCAATCCCGCGGTGATATTCCAGGTATGCGTTCTGCACGATGACCTGTTGCCCGGGCGCGAGGCCGTCCTCGATGAATGTTTGCCAGCCGCGCGTCGGCCCGGGCACCACCGCCTGGGCGCGATCGCCGTGGCGCGTGTGCACGAGGACCCACCAGCGCGCCTGGTCGAGGATCAGCGCCTCGGTCGGCACCGGTATCATCCGGCGCGTGACCCCCTCGACGGTCACGGCGCCCCATTCTCCGTTGCGCCAAGCTCCCGCACGCATCGCAACCAACCCGACCTGCTCGCCACCGTCGGCGCCGATTGACGCGCCGACGGCTGCGACCTTGATCGGGATGGGGGCGCCACCCGCGGCGGGTTGAAAGACTCCGCTCATTCCGACACGGACCGAGGCGGCGTCCGCGCCGTAAAAGCTCGCCATCAGCCAGAGATGCCCGCCCGTCTGCAACGTGACGATGGTTTGTCCCGCCCCAACGCGCTCGCCGTCCGCCGCCTCCAATCCGAGCACCCTGCCCGCCGCAGGCGCGCGCAGCGTGCGCTTCGCCTGCGCATCTTCAAGTTGCGCCCGTGCGGTCTCAAAAGCCGATCTGGCGGCGGCCAGAGCGATCTCGGCGGTCCCCACCTCGAGCCGGGTGGCGAGGTGCGCAGCGAGCTGCCGACGCTCGATTTCGAGCGCGCGTCGGCTGGCGGTGAGGCGGCTGCTCGCACTGCGCAGCGCGCCTTGCCGGCTGACGAGCAGCGACTCGATCTCAGGACCGGTGAGGGCGGCGAGGCGCTCGCCGGCTGTGACCGGCGAGCCCGGGAATACCCGCAGCTCCGTTATGACTCCCGCCTGTGCTGCGATGACCGGCAACACCGCTATGGGCCGCACCCGGCCATACGCCCGATATTGCACGGCGACCGGTTGCACGCGCGTCGTGATGACCCCTGCGGGATTCGCAACCTGCGCGCCGCCTACGCCGCACTGCAGGGCAAGGGTCGCCGCTAACGCCGCGCGCAGCGATGGCGGCAGCATTCAGAACATCAGCGCGAGCAACGGATGCATGACGCGCTCTCCGAAGATCACACCCAGGGCGAGCACAGCCAACAGCGAGAAACTCAACAGGATTTCCGCGCGGCGAGAAGTCGGGATCCGGCTCGGGCCGCTGCAAGCCTCCTTGAGCGGAGCGAGCAGACGCGAGACACGCTCGCGCAGCGCCCTCGAGTCGCCGACGAGGCGCGCGTGCGCGAGCTGTGTCCCACTCGAGAGGAGTGCGGCCCGCGGCTCGATGCGGGTCAGATACCGCACGGACGCCAGCACGGCCGCGGCCAGTTCCCCGCCATCCGCCCCGTGGGTCCTCGCCTCGTCATCGCGCGCAAGCTCCAGTGCATCGAGCCAGGCGTCGAACCGGCGCTGCGCCCCCGGCCAGGGCCACTGAAGATCGGTGACGAGCTGTCCGACCCAGATGCGCAGGGGATCCCTGTGTGCGGCGTGGGCCCGCTCGTGCGCGAGCGCCGCGCGGATCACACCGTCATCGAGTTGCTTGGCGAGAAACGGCGAGAAGACCACCTGCGGCTGAATGAGCCCGACGGTCGAGACACCGCAGTCGAGTGGCGTTCGCATCAGCGCCCAGGCGGACCGGGCGAGCGCACGCCCGGAAAGCAGCGCGAACGGGACACAGGCGAGAACGAACATCCAACGGCCGGGCACGTCCGGCACCGGATCGGGCTCCGAGAGCGCCCAGCCGCACAGCCACGCCGCCACGAGCAGCACCGGCACGAGCGGATACCAGAGCCTGAGCCAGCTCCTGCGCTCGAGCTCGGCGGGACTCGCGCCGCGCGCCCCTCTCCATGGCCACGATGCGAACGGCTGTAATGCCAGGCCACCGAGGAGGATGATCAGAACCGCGAGCAACGACTCACGTTCCATGCTTTGACCTCCGCCGCGCCGCCACGGCCCGCTCGAGCTCATCGAGCAGACCCGGCTCCACGGCATCGACCGCCTCCACGAGCGCCGCGACCGCGGCGCGCGGCGTCGAGCCCAGCAGGCGCGTAACGGCATTGCGCGCCCGCGCGCGCTCCACCTCCTCGCGTGCCACTCGGGGACGATAGAGGAACGCCTGGCCCTGGCGCCGGCGCTGGATCAGGCCTTTCTCACGCAACCGGTCGACCACCTTCGCAATGGTGGTGTAAACGAGTCCTTGTGGCGCGCCCAACCTCTCATGCAGCTCCCGCACCGAGCTCGTGCCCACCCGCCAGAGCTCCGCGAGCACCGCATACTCGAGGTCATCGGCCGGAAGACGGTAGCGCATGACGAGGCCTATGCTACGACCTGCGTCGTAGCGGCGCAAGACGCCGCTCGCCGGTGGCGCTGAGTGCCGAGCCTGCGTCTTGACGGCGACGGGCGGCGCAGGTCCAATCGGCGATTTCCCGCTTCCAGGTCCCCTCCTTGCCCATCGTTCACGCAAGCCTCGCCGATGACACGATCTGGCTGATTGCGGCGTTGGCCACCTTCGGCATCATTACCCGTCCGTGGGGGCTCTCGGAGGCCGTCTGGGCGGTGGCCGGCGCTGCGCTCCTGGTGCTCGGCTCGCTGGTCTCGGTGCACGATGCCTGGCTCGCCATCGCCAGGGGCACCGATGTCTATCTCTTCCTGGCGGGCATGATGCTGCTCGCTGAGCTCGCGAGAACCGAGGGGCTCTTCGACTGGGTGGCGGCGCTCGCGGTGCGCTGGGCGCGCGGCTCACCGCGGCGCCTGTTCACGCTCGTGTACCTGGTCGGCATCGTCGTTACGGCACTCCTATCGAACGATGCGACTGCGGTGGTGCTGACACCGGCCGTGTATGCCGCCGCGCGGCAGGCGCGCACGCCGCCGCTGCCGTATCTGCTCATCTGTGCGTTCATCGCCAATGCGGCGAGCTTTCTGCTGCCGATCTCCAATCCCGCGAACCTCGTGGTGTTTGCCAGTCATCTGCCGCGGTTACCCGTATGGCTCGGCAACTTCGTGGCCCCCTCGCTCGTCGCCATCGTGGTCACATTCTTCGTGCTGCGCGCGACGCAGCGCCGGTCATTGAGCGAAGGCTTCGCGAGCAGCGTGCCGCTGCCGCCTCTGACCCGAGGCGCGCGGCTCGCAGCGCTCGGCATCCTGCTCACCGCCGTGGCGTTGCTCTGGGCGTCAGCCGCAGGTCTCGAGCTTGGCCTGCCGACGTTCGTGGCCGGTGCCGTGACCACGGCTCTCGTGCTGCTCCTCGATCGCCGCTCCCCATGGCCCATCGTCAAGGGCGTCTCCTGGGGCGTGATCCCGCTGGTAGCGGGGCTCTTCGTGCTGGTCGCGGGGCTGGGCCGCGCCGGCCTGCTGGATGCGCTCGGCGCAGCGCTGCAACAGCTCGCTGTGCACTCCGGACATGCTGCCGCGCTCGCAGCCGGAGCCGGCGTCGCCGCCGCGTGCAACGGGATGAACAACCTGCCGGTGGCCTTGATTGCAGGCTCCATCGGTGCGGGCGCGCGCGTCTCTGCACAACTGAAGGACGCCATGCTGGTCGGCGTCGACTTAGGACCCAACCTGTCGGTGACCGGCTCCCTCGCGACGGTTCTCTGGCTCATCGCGCTGCGGCGAGAGAAAGTGCACCTCGACGGCCTGACATTCCTCAGGCTGGGAGTGCGGGTGATGCCCCCGGCGCTGCTCCTCTCACTGGCGGTGGTGGTATTGCAGCGGCTGCATTGAGGGTTCCACCCGCTCAATGGATCAATTCCCGTAGAATTCGCCGATGAGAACTCGAATCGGCTCCCACTGCGTCTTCCTCCTCGGCGCCGCCCTGGCCTTCGCCCCACCCGCCCTTCGGGCACAAGAGGCGGCTCCGCCGGCCGGGTCGGATTCGACGCCGCAGCAGTCGCCGGAGCTCACGCAGCCAGGCTCACCGATCGTGTACCCGCCGCCGCACAAGGGGCTCGCGACCCAAACGCTCAAGGACGCGGAGGCTTATTTCACGGCACCGCTGCACTGGAACGGGCGGGAGTGGGCGTACTTCGGCGGCGCGCTGGCGGCAATTGCGGTCGCTCACCACTACGACACGCAGGCCCGCACCCATTTCGATGCAGGCTCGAGCTCGCCTCTCGGCCCTAAGGAGTCCGGTGAGCTCACGGACACCCTACCCAGTGCGGCGCTCTTGCTCGGCACGTGGGGCTACGCGAGTTTGATCCACAGTCGCACCGGCGAGAGCGAGACCTGGAACATGTTCGAATCCGCCGGACTGAGCCTGGTCAGTGCATACGGCCTCAAGTACATCGTCCGCCGGCCGGGCCCCGATTCCACGACCGACGCCAACCACTGGTTCGGCGGCGGCAGCTCCTTCCCCTCCGAGCACGCCACGTTGGCCTTCGCCGTCGGCACCGTGCTCGCGGAGTCCGGCAACCCGGAGTTCCGCTGGGTCCGCCGCGTGATCGGCTACGGTGTCGGGTTTGGCACCGCCTACCTACGCATGAAACACAACGCGCACTGGCTGTCCGATACGGTGGCCGGCGGGGCGCTCGGCATGGCGAGCGCGCATTTCGTGATGAACCGCAGCAAGCAACGCGAGGGCGACGGAAACTCGCAGATCTCGCTGGTGCCGGTGCCGGGCGGGGTGATGCTCGCCTTCACCGCCGATCTCCCCAACTAAGCGGACGCAAACAGCACCGTCACGCGCGAGCACGGCCTTCACCGCGGATTTTCCCGGCTAGGGATGTCTGCGCGCATCGCCGCAATTCCAGCGCACCTCGCCCTCGCAGGGATCGAGAACCTGACGCAGCGCCTCGTCCCGTCCGAGGGTCCGCAGCAGCGCGAATGCGCGAATCTCCGCGGCGGGAAAGGCTTCGCGCAGCCTCAGCGCGGCGGCAAGCAGGGTCCGGCCCCGGGTGATGACATCGTCAACCAGTGTCAACCGAAAACGCTCGACACGGTGCCCGCGAGCCACCGCTCCCGTCCCGACGGTCGACCGGCTGCAAAATACGGGCTCGACTGCAAAGGAGGCGTAGTGCTCGAGCACCGACGGGCGCTCGCCCGCCGGCGCGAACGCGGACTTCCTCACTGCGTGTCGGCGCCGCAAAGCCGGACAGACCTCGACGGCCAGGCCGACCTCCTTCAAACACCACGCCAGGCGCTCTCCCACCCAGCGTGCACCTTGCGCCGGAGCACTGCCCGGAACCGGGACCAACACCACGCGACCGCCAAAGGTAGCCGTGAAGCGCCCGCGACCCACGGTCTCCAGCCAGACCCGGGCGGCGAGCCGCGGCAACCAGCCCGGGTCGGCGGCCTTCAAGTGCGTGCAGATCAACCTTGCCTCATCGCAAACAGGTCCGCTGCCGCTCGGCGAGTACGCGAAACACGAAGCGAATGGGAGCACCGCAAACGAGGCACGCCCCTCGGCGCCCGTCCATATCGTTCCGCCTTCATACCGGGAAGTCCTCGCCGAGCCCCGGAGCCGCGCCCACCCGCTCGGTGTCGGCCGCATCGCGTGCGGAATCAAGGTCTGGTCGGCTCGCGGGTAAGGGCTGACTTTCCGCCCCCCTTGCCTGCAGGCTCCGCCACGCCTCGACGGCCCGGCGGCGAATCTCGTCCACTCCTTGCCCGCCACCTGCCTGCTCCAGGTTGGCGCGATACTCGAGCCAGTCTCGAACCGCCTGCTGCCGCCGGGCATCCATGCCCTGCGGGAGGGCGGTCTGCGGACGCGGCTCCCTCTCCTGCCGCTGCGCGGTGAATCGCTCCCGGTGTCGCTCGCGGATCCGTTCGGCAATTTCGCTGCGCTCACCTCTTCGCTCCGCGACCACCGCAGCCCACGGCAATCGAGGACGCGGCTCTCGGTCGATGCCCTGTTCCTTGAGGCTCCGGTGATCGACGCGAGCCTCGAAGTTGGCTTCCCGCAGAGCCTCATTGGTCAATTCCGCCCATCGCGCACGCAGCATGCGGAATTCCTGACGGAAAGGCGGCAGCCCGAGCTCGTTGCGCCAGCGTACGTCCATGTCGAGACCTGTCTTTGGTCCCAGGCCCTCGGGCGTCACCTCGCGAGTCGTGGCGAGCAGATGTGCATGGAAGTTCCGTGGATCGCCTTCCGGTCTTGGCGCGTGGATCGCGAGGTCCACCGCAACGTTGTAGCGGTCGGCGATCTCCCGCGAGAAAGTGCGCGCCAGGGCGACGCGTTGCTCGGCCGACAGCTCAAGGGGCAGCGCCACCTGATACTCGCGCGCCACACGGGAGTTGCTCTGCTGCTCCGCCTTCTCCGCGGTGTTCCACAGCGTCGATCGGTCGCGCGCCCATTCCATGCCGGCATCGGGCCGGTCGAGCTTCGAGGGGACGAAAATCTCCTTGTGGAGCACATCGTCGCGCTTGCTGTGGTTGTAAAGCGCGCCCGTGCGCTCGTCGCGGATGCGCTCGCCCGCCCGGTAAGCGGCCGCAGCCGTCGCAGTGCGGCCGGTGCCGCGCGCAACAGGCGTGATCTGCAGACGGTAGATGGCCATGGCGTGCCGTCCCTTCAATGACACTCTCGCCGCAGGCGCACGCGCAGCCACGCGGCCGATGAGGCGGTCTTCAGGTACCCGGTCAGATCCGGCAGCTGCTCGAGCTCCGACGCCAACACCGCCGCCTCGGTCACACGCTGCTCAGTGACATTCATGGACCGGCGCCAGCCGCGACCACCGGGAAATCCACTGCCGTCGCGACCACGGGAGGTGCTCCGCCGCGCCACCTCCCGCTCACCGATCAGCCTCGAGGCGAATTGCGAGGTGCCGCCGTGCTCGCTCGCGGAACAGCGCAAAATCAGACTGTTCGCGCAGTTTTCCACGATGGTTTGTGCTTCACCTGCGCCGTACGTGCTGGAGACTTGTGCGATCGACTGGAAACCGAGGACGCAGCGCCCGCCGAATTTCCGCAGACGCGCCAGCGCGTCCTTCAGGCCATCGATGGCTCCCAGGGCATCCAGCTCATCGACGATGAGCCACAGCCGCCGGTCAGCGCCCTCATGGCACATGGTCTCGAAGATCGAGAGACGCACCCAGGTCGCAATGATGGTGCGCAGCGCGGCAATCTGACTCGCCTGGTAAGGCAGGAACAGCACGCCTCGGCCCGTATCGATCCAATCGCGTACCGACAAGGCCCGCGCACGTCGAGCCTGCACATGCTCCAGAGCCGCCGTCGCGGATCCCGCGACGGAGCGGATGGACCCGAACATGCGCGCGTTCTCCGGCTCGAGAAACGGCTCGGCCGGCGTGCCGGCGACGATGCCGCGAAGCTCCGTGCTCGGCGCCATGGCGATCAGCCGCCAGAGCTCCGCGGCATCCCGGCGGCCGATCTCGTGGCAACGGCGCACCACGGCGGTGAGGAAGGTTCGCGCGTAGCCGCGCCACTCCCGGCCGGAGGCATCGTCGGTTGCAGGAATCAGGCTCCTGGCGAGCTGCTCGGCGTCGTAGGGCTCGTGCACCTCGGCAAAGGGATCCCACTGCACCGAGCGCGAGTCGAACGGGTTCAGGATGACATCGCCGCGCCCGGGATCGTGGAAACGCGCGAGATAGCCGCCGTCCGGATCGGTGATGACCGCGCGATCGCCCCGAGCGAGCGCCGCGGCGAGCAGCTCCCGGATCGCAGTCGACTTGCCCGTTCCCGTGGTGCCGATCAGCTTGAAGTGTTTGACCTCATCGCCCGGAGCGATGCCCACGCCCGCGATCGTGAGCGGCGGTTCCGGCCGAAGGAGCTGCAGGCGTGCCGTGCGCCTCTGCGCCCCCCTGCCATCGAGTATTCTCGCGCCGCGCTTGTGTGTCTCCCGGGCGCTCGGCCGCCGTGAGCGCACCCCCGCGGCAAGCAGCGCCATGGCCAGCACGGCCTCGATGATCGGGCGGCCGACGGTGGCAAGGTTCCAGGATTCCATCCATGGAGCTGACATGATGCGGCAGCCTTACCCTTAATAACCCTTCACGACAAGGTAGTCTGCGCCGGGCCCGTAGGCCGGGGATTTCCGATCGACCCGGACGCACAACCTCGCTCGCGCGCCGCACGTTCTGACCTCGAGCAGGCCGCCGTGCTGCTCCAGACGCGCAATGTTGGCTGTAAGCGCGTCGCGTCGAGCGCGCAGAGCCGCAATCTCGCTTTGCGACGGCAGCATCCACCATGCCTCGCCCATCGCGACACCGGAGCAGATCATCGCGATGGATACTGTCCACAACAGCGTCCGCACATTGACTGCGCGCCGCATGCGCTGCAACGACTCGGTGACGCGGCGGCTCTCGCTCGCCACATTCCCGAGCGCCTCGGCGACCGTCCGCCGGATCTCATCCCGCACCATGACATCGAGATCGCGCGTGTGCGCCGCCAGCCGTTCGAGACTCTCCTGGCTCAGGCGCTGTTGCGCCTGGGCGGCCTCCATCAGCAGCCCGAGTCTCATGGTCTCATGACTCAGTCCGGCATCAGTCATGTTCCCACGCATCCTCGAAGCGCGTCGCGCCATCTCGTCGGCGGCGCGCCTCACTATTCGGCCGCGGCGGCTCGGCTGCGCGAGTTGCGCCCGGCATGGTTGGAGCTCGATCGATCACCGGCCCCGGAACCTCACGCGTGCGCTCCGGCAGGCGCAGGATGACCTGCCGCCAGTCGGCCGAGGAGGCGAGCTTGAGGAAGCCTGCCAGATCCGGCAGCCGCTCGATCTCCGAGTCCATCACCGCCGGCTCGATGTGGCGATGCTCCGACTCGGTGATGGACGGCAGAAAATCCGACGGCCGCCGGGACTTGGAGCGGGAAATCTGCACGACTTCACGCTGGCCGATCAGCCTCGAGGCGAATTGCGAGGTGCCGCCGTGCTCGCTCGCGGAACAGCGCAAAATCAGCGAATTTCCGCAGTTTTCGACAATCGTCTGCGCCTCACCTTTGCCGTAAGTGCTCGAGACCTGGGCGATCGACTGAAACCCCAGGACGCAGCGCCCGCCGAACTTACGCAATCGCGCGAGCGCATCCTTCAGACCATCGATCTGACCGAGCGCATCGAGCTCGTCGACGACGAACCATAGCTTCTGATCCGGCATCTGTCCGTGCGCTGACTCGCAGCGAGCCAAGGACGGCGAGCGCGCGGGCCGGCTCATTGCCTCGAAGATGCCGAGGCGCATCCACGCCGAGACCGTCGAGCGCAGCGCCGCGATCTGACCGGCCCGATATGGGATGAAGAGCACTCCGCGGCCTGATCGCACCCATTGCGTGACCGCGAGCGGCGGCGACTCCTGCCGCGCGACGTGCTGCAGCGCATCGACCGCGGAGGTCAGTACGGACCGGATGGAGTCCAGCATTCTGGCGTTGTGTTCCTCGAAGAAAGGCTGCGCGGGAGTGCCGCCGACCAGCTTCTCGAGCTCGCTTTTCTTGGCCACGATGAGCAGCTCGAACAGCTCTTTGACGTCAGACACCCCGCCGGCGCGCGCCTGGCTGGTCACCGCGCAGAAGAGTGTGCGCGCATAGCCGCGCCAGCTCCGGTCCTGGCCCTCGTGATCCGGGATGAGCGCGAGGGCGAGCTGATCGATGTCGTATTCCTCGCGGATCTCCCCGAAGAGGTCCCATTTGGCGCCCCCCGGCTCGAAGGGGCTCAGGATCACATCCCCGCGGCGTGCATCGAAGAAACGCCGCATGTAGCCGCCGTCCGGATCGGCGATGATGGCGCGATCGCCGCGACGGAGCGCCCCCGACAGCAGCTCCGTGATCGCGGTGCTCTTGCCGGCGCCAGTCGTACCGATCAGTTTGAAGTGTTTCGTTTCATCGGCTACCGGGATCGGGATGCCGGCAAGCGTGAGTCCCATCGAAGCGTCACGCTCGCGCCCTCTCCCCCGCCAACCGCCGCGCTGCGTCGCCGCCTCGTCTGCAGCGATGACCGTCGCGCCCCTCACGTAGACCTGCCGATCCGCATTGGGTGTGGCGAGCACGCGTCCGCCGCCATAGCCGAGGATGCCGCCAACCGCCCCGCCGATCGCGAACTCCATCAGGCCGCCGCTGGCGACGTGCATGGCGTGAAGGAGAGGACTTGCCAGGGACATGCCTATCCCCGTGGCGACCATGAGCGTTCCCGCGAAGACGGGAGAAGCGAGGAATGCCCGCGCCTGCGCGCGTCCGCGTGCCATTGCCACCCACATGGGAGCCTGCACGGCGGTGTAATCGAGCGCGAGCCCCGACCATCCGCGGAGCAGCTCGTGGGCGGCAGAGCCGATCTCGGTCAACATCCGAGCCGCGCTCCGGACGATTTTGCTGCCCCGCTCGACGCCGGCGCCAGCTTCGAGGATCGAGGTCGATACCAGATTTCCTTGATGAACCGCTCGTGCCGCTCCACTGCGCACTGAATGACGACATCGATGAGCCGCCGCAGGAGACTGCGGATGTCACGACGCGCGAGCTGCCGGCCACCTTCGCTCTGCTTGACGAGCAACACCAGCTGCTCGAAGGCCAGCGCCGCGCTCGAGGCATGCACGCTGGTGATCGACCCCGGGTGTCCGGAGTTGACATTGCGCAGATAGTCGAAAGCCTCCTCGGCGCGCAGCTCCGCCAGCAGGATGCGATCCGGCTTCATCCTCAGGGTGGCTTCGAGCAGCTGCTTCGGCGTGACGCGCGCCAGTCCCTGATCGTCTTTGCTGTAGAAGAGCCGCACGTGGTTGGGATGCGAGTCGAGCACGAGCTCCGGCGCATCCTCGATGGTGACCAACCGCTCCTGCGCCGGAATCTCCCGGATCAGCGCCTTGGTCCAAGTGGTTTTGCCCGAGCCCGTCGGACCCGACACGAGAATGTTGCGCCGGCTGCGCACCGCAAGACGCATGAACGCTTCGTATCGGCGCTCGGTGAGCAGGCTGTCGAGCTCGACCTCGACTTCCTCCGGCGCAGCGCCTGCCGCGCGCGTTTGACGGAATATCCCGCGCCTCGCAAGCTCGCCGACCGACCACACTTCCTCCGAGGGACGCCGGATGTTGACGGCCACGCACCCCTGGGTCGTTGCGGGCGGCAACGCAATCTGCACACGCTCTCCGCTCGGGAGCGACGCCGAAAGAAGCGGCGACGTCTCATCGATCCGCTGCCGGCTGAAATTCGCCACCAGCTTGGCGAATCGGCGGCACCAGTCGAGGTCGGCATAAGCTGCGGGCTCGCGGCGCCAACCGGCGTGCGTCTCCAGAAACACCTCCGATGGCCGGTTGATGCAGATCTCCATCACGTCCGGCCTCGCGAGCAGTGGGCGCAGCGGATGCAGGGTGAGCTCGAGCGCCGAGGCGTACTCACCGGGGCTCGAGCTCATAGACCGGCCTGAAATCGACATCGCGCGCCACCAGCACCTGGATGCGCGCGCCGTTGCGCACCCGGATGGTCGGCGCAATGTTGACAGTGCTGCGCAGGATTTCCGTGAGCACGTCCTCGGAAGCGGTGGGATCGAGAACCACCGTGCCGCCGCGGGATGATGACGGCACCTCGGATTCCACGACACCGTCGATCGTGGAGACCAGCGCAGCCGCACCGAAGCGTTGCCAGAAGTGGCGGTTCACCTTGCCCTGAAGTCCCGAGCGTCCGAGCGCGTCGGTACCGGGCGAATCAAGCTGCACCACGACTCCGGATGGCGTGCGCGCCTCCGTCCACACGACAAACACACGTGCCTCGCCCTGGCGCACCTCGCCGCGGGTCTCGCCGATCAGCTTGGTGCCGCGCTCGAGCAGGACGATCGTACCATCGGCGCCGAACGTGTCGGTGGCCGTGACGCAAGTCGTCATTCCCGGCAGCGTCGAATCGATCGCAGTCTCCAGGGTGCAGTCGATGAATGTCCCCTTCGGAAGCAGCAGGCGTTGCGTGGGCAGCATTTGCGCCCGTGTCGTGCTCAGGACGCTCGGGCGCAACAGTGTCTCCAATGCATCCCCGCGCGGACCGTTCGCGGGCATCCGCGCCTGCGCGTAGCCAAGGGGAAGAGCTGCGACGCTGGAAGACGTGCCGGCGCCTCCGCTGGCAAACACTTCACCGGATAACCGGCGATCGGTTGCCTGTTGGCGAGGGGACGGCTGCGCAGGCGAGTCATAACCGCGCTGCAACTCCCCCGCGGCACGATTCAGCGGCGGCTCGAGCAGGGGAGCCAGGGCTGGCAGAGACGCCGCTGCCGAGGGTTGTCCTCCGGTGGACGACTGCAGCGCGGTAATAGCCGGCACCAGGGGCGCGCTCGGCACTGAAGCAGCGGACCTCGTTACGCGCGGCGAAGCGGCAGCTCCGAACGGGGGCAGAGTCATTCCTTCCCCAGCGGCCTCGGGCAGCGAGGTGTGCGCCGCTGTGCGCACCGCAGCCGGCCGAGCGAGCGCCTCGACGTAGTACCAGGCCAACATGCCGGCGCCCACACTGATCATCAGTCCGGCCGCGAGCAGACTCGTCATTCTCGACTGCAAGGACCGCGCGCCGCTCACGATGAAGGTGGCGCGCTCGCCGCGAACCGCGCCCACCCACGGTGCGGCAGGCCCAGCCGATGACGCATCCTGCGGACTGTTCGGATGCGCCTCGCTCGGCGGCTCGTCGGTATCCGGCTTCACCGAGTCAGACTTGTAGACCCCTCGCCACGGAAACCGGATCATGGCTCGCCTCCTCGGCCAGCTCCTCGCGTCACACGTTCCACATTCGGGGCTATCGTTCCGGAGGACAGGCGCTCCCCGCCTCCTGTGAACGCCCGATCGACGATGCAACCCGCCAGCTTCCCGCGCCGAACGATCAGCCGGCGCGCAATGCGCTGAACTACGATGCGGCCCGCTTGCACGTCGAAGTTCACCAGTGATTCGCTGCCGTCCTCGTTCAAGGCGAAGACCGCAGGCAACTCGGTGTGCGCACCGAAGGCCAACGTCGTCCGAACACCATCATCCCAGGCCGCGGTGGGCTTCAAGGAGGGGGCGCCGCAGTACCAGTAGTCGTAGTTTCGCGGCCGCATGCTTTGCGCGGCTGTCAGATCCGTCTCGACCAGCCGCCGCTCGCGTGACGCGGCGCGCACGGAAACCGCCGGATACTCGAATCGAAAGGCATAGATGACGTCTGCACCACTCGGGTCCGGAGGTCTCGGCTCGGCCTGGTAGTCGAAAAGATACGTCCGACGATTGGTGAGCACGGTGAGGTTCGTGGCGACGTGAGCCGCCCTGGGCTTGAGAAACAGGTGGTTGGCGTCAGCCGCGAAGGTAACGCCCTTCGAATCGCCCACCCCGAGCCCCACGAAGCGCTCCCCGGGAGCAAAGGTGATGTCGATCTGGTAGCCCACATAGCCTCTAAGCCGATAGACGGCGTCGGCCCGGTAGGGAACCACTCGTATCCGTGGGTCCGGCCGCAAAACGGCCTGCGAAGACTGCCCGCGGGCGAGAGTCGTCGCGAGACAGCAGATACACAGGACCGACAGGGACACGAACGGTGATTGACGCTGCATGCGCGCGCTCCTTGAAGAGCTTTACCAGCTGCCCGAATCCCGGACCGCACCCAACACCTCGGGCTCGATTCCGAGGTCCAGCACCTCGAATCCCAGCGGATTCCAGCTGCGCGTCCGCGGATCATCCGGCGGCCGGCCGTAGCGATACTCGATGCTGGCGATCCAGTGAGTGACGCGTCCGGGGGCGCCGTCTCCCTGCCGCTCGATACGCGCGTAGCGCACCTGCGCAAGGTCCGAAGCGCCGCTCGCGCGCTTGAAGAAGCTCACCGATTCGATGCGGACGGTCTCGGTGCTGCCGTCCCTGTGCACGTTGAGCGGCGAGCCCGGATTGGCTCTGTTCCACTTCGCGTACATCGCCTGATTGAGCCGCGCCGAATTGAACGCACCGCACTCCTCGTAATCACTCTCCGCCATCGCATAATCGAACTGCTCGCACACCGTGATGTAGCGAGTCAGGAAATACCGGGCAACGGCCTCGCCCAGCGGAGCGTTCCCGGTATACACCGGCACCACATCGACCACTCCCGTGGAGCTGTCCACCCGGATCAGATAGGGCTCGACCCGCTTCAGGGGCATGAGCAGGGCCAGCGCCACAGCGCCGGCGACTGCGCATAACCATCCGGCAGCGGCCACACGCCACGCCACCGCCGCCGCCCGAGCCGCCTGCGCCACCCGGTCGGCGTCCCAGGAGGCCGCTTCCTCCAGGTATCCCTGCAGCGCTCGATCCGTACTCATGGGCGAGACACGCTCGCATGCGTAGCGGCCCTGAAGGACGCGTTTATCGGCGTGAGCCGCCGATCGCAGCGCGGGGGTTTCGAGGCGCACCCCACCAGAAGGAGCAACGCAATGACGAAAGCGCCGGTCTTCATGCTGCGCCTCCCGAGGTCTTCGCCGTGTGGGTCGCGGCATTTCGCGCCCTCGCTCCGCCAGACCTGTTCGATCCGAGACTTCTGGCATAACCGGCGATGGCCAGCCCGCCCATCACCGCCCGCATCGGCGCTCCTATCGTCCGACTCACCGCCCCCAGGCTGTTGAGCGCCACCCCACCGGCAAGTCCCGCCGCGATGGGCATGACCTGACGCACGAAGAGAAAGACCAGCACGGTCGCAAGCAACATGTTGATCGCATCCACGGTGTGGATGGCGGTGCCCAGCGCCTCGGTCTGTTGGGCGTACGACTGGACGAGATGCAGCATCAGGGCGGCGACCATCACGGTCAGAATCGTGATCAGCGCGTAATTGGCGAGCTGGGCGAGCCAGGCCTCGAAGAACCTGCGGGTGGCGTCAAACAGCAGGAATGTCACGAAAAGCGGCCCGAGCGCGAGAAGCACGGAAAGCGCAACGCTCGATAGCGCCAGCAGGAACATCGTATAGACACAGAGGAGACCCACGAGCAGCCAGACGAGGGCTCCCGCCAGCAGGTAGCCGAAGTGGCTCGCGTTGAAACCGCTGCCGTCGCGATAGAGCTGATCCGCCACCGCCCCGCCCGCATTCCAGATGGCATCGATCGTCTGGACCGGATCGGAGGCACCGACGACCGCCGCGGCAAACTCCGTGGGCGCGTTGTAGAACGTGTCCACCAGAACGGTGTTGTAGAGCCACAGGTGCAGGCCCACCCCGAAGACTATCGCGAGTGTCACGATGCGCTTCAGGCCAGCGGCGAACGGCTCCTCGATACGGCCCGTGAGCTGCAGGTAGCCCCAGATCATCACGTACACCGTTCCCAGCGTGACGACCGCCGGCTCGAGAATGGACGCCACCCGTGCGGTGTTCTCGCCGACGTAGCTCGCGAGCTCAGCGTTCAACCACGTCCAGAACGTCTGGAAGAAATCCATGGCAGCGTTACCCGCGATCAGGGCTGCGGCTGAAACCGCGTCGCGAACCGGCCCTGGCCGGCGATGGCGCGCTCGCGCTCCTGGTCCTCATCGGCCCAGCGCTGCGCCTCGGCGGCGGCAACCAGCACGGCGAGCTTGGTCTGCTCGTTCTCGAGCATCGCCTGCTCCGCCGCGATCCGCGCATTGAGATCGAGGATCCCCTTCTGGTCGCTCGCCGTGCCGATGGTGTTGATGAGCTGCTGGAGGTCGGCGAAGCGACTGCTGGCGTTCGCCAGCGCCTGCCGCGAGACGGCCTGCAGCAGGGCGGCGGTGCCGCGGTCGGCGCCGAGCTGCTGCTGCCCGCCGGGAGAGAGCGTGTTGAACTGCTGTGGCGTCAGCACCGTGTCCTCGGTGAGGGCCTGCTGGATGCCGGCCGAGAGCGCCGCGTACGCGGAGCTGGTGTCACTGAGGGCGGATGTGACCTGTGCCCAATCGGTGGGCAGGTAGTTGCGATTCGTGCCCGCGAGCAACCGCTCCATGCCGCGATCGCCCGACATGGAGCGTAATTGCGTCTCCGCCTCGGCGAGATGCTCGCGCGCGACGGTGAGCGCCTGCTCGAGATTCTGCACCTCGGTCACCAGCTGGGTGACCGCTGCGACATCGATCACTGCGAACTGAGCGTGCGCCGCCGGAGCAGCCGCCACAAGGGCGAGAATGACGATCGGCAGCGAGTTTTTGACGTATGACATGAGACACTCCTTGCTCAATTGCCGCCCGCGCGCGCGGATAGCACCTCGAGCTCCGATTCGAAACCGCGAAGATCCAGCCGGCAGACGACACTCTGATGCCCCTGCTTCACGAGAAATGCGCGGGCACCGGGCTCGAGCTCCTCTTTGATGAGGGCGAACTCGCGGTGCGTCAGGCCGAAGCCGGCGGTGTATTCCTCGGGCGCGGCGTCCGCGTTCGGGAAAAAGATCTTGGTCGGCGTCTGCTCGATGATGGTGCGGCTGATGGGACTCTCGAGGACGTCGCCCGCACTCTGCGTCGCGAGGCACATGACGCCGTTGAGTTTCCGCCAGGTCTTCGGCCCGTCCTTCGCGAAGCTCTCGAACGCAGGATCCGCGAGCAGCCGCCAGAACTCGTCCATCCAGCACACGAGCCGGCGGCCGTCGAGCATCTGTCGCACGAGATGAAAGAGATACATCGTCACGGGCGCGCGCACGATGTCGTTGTCGAGAAACTCGGTGACGTCGAAGCCGATCACCGGCTGACCGTGCAGGCGCCCGATGATGGAGTCATCCGCATTGTCGAACACCCACGCGTATGCGCCCTCGCCCGCCTCGCACCAGCGCCCGAGCCGCGCATGCAGACCCTCGGGATCGGTGGGATCGAGGAACTCGAGCAGTCGCGACAGACGCCGTGTCGCCGGCGCGAGTGACAGCACTCCGTGCAATGCCTGATCCAAATCCCGCTGCTCGCGGACACTGAGCGGACGCGCGCCGGGAGCGCGCGCGAGAATCTGCACCCAGCTTCGGAGGAATTCCAGATGGCCGGGGCCGGTCGGCAACTGCAGCGGGTTGAATCCGGTGGCGAGCCCATTGCGCAGCGTCAGGTATTCGCCGCCGAGCGCCCGCACCAGGCGCTCGAGGCCGCGATCCTTGTCGAGCACCACCTGGGTGGCGCTCTGGCGCGCGAGCATCGCCACGAGAAATCCGATCAGCACCGTCTTGCCCGACCCGGTCGGGCCGCAGATGAAGGTGTGGCCGGTGTCGCGCCGGCTGTTGCCGTCCGACGGATCGCTGGCGTGCAAAGAGAAGTAATACGCCGAATGAGCCCGGGTCGGGAAAAGGGCCAATGCCTCGCCCCAGTGGTTGCCGGTCGCGCGTCCCGGCGGGAAGTTGTGGAAAGGCACCATGGCGGCGAAGTTGCGTGAAGTGATTGGCGCCTTGCGGGGCCGCAGTTGGAAGCTGCCCGGCAGCTGCGCCCAGAACGCCGCCTCGAGCGCCAGGTCCTCGCGTGCCACGGTCATGCCGGTATCCGCAAGGATGGCGCGCGCCTGCGCGACACAATCATTCAGCGTGCGCAGCCGCTCTTGCTGAGGACGGCCTTCCGCAACCTCGTCGGGGGCGGCGAGCACCTGCAGAGTGAAATGATGGTCCCCCATCACGAACTCATTGCTGGTGAGCGCATCCAGCGCCTCGCCCAACTCCTCCGCTTGCGACACCGCGAAATCGCCGGCGTTGGCCATGCGATTGATCTGGCGCACGAGCAATGCCTGACCGCTTGCCTTGGAGAGAAAGCCGAAGGACTGAGTGAGGACGAAGGCAAACGGGGCGCTGAGCAACCGGTCGAGCATCCCGGTGACACTGGGTGTCGGATATTCCTTGATCCCGAGCATCGCCCCGACACGGATGCCGCTCGCCACGCGATACTCCACGACCTCCCCGCCAAAGCAAAGCCGCGTGGTGGCGAGCGCCGCGCCCAGAGGGCCACGAGGCAGCGGCATCCGCTGCCGCTCTCCGTTGACGAGGAGCGCGAGATACTCGAGGAGCGACGAATACCAGCGGCCGGCGTCCTGATAGCAACCGAGGCTTTCAAGCTCGTAGCGCGCCAGCGATGCGCACAGCGCTTGCGCGAGCTTGCGGCAGGCCTCCAGGGCATCAGCCGTCTCCAGCCGTGGGCGCGCAGGTTTGAGCCGGCTGATCGCACCGGAGAGGAGGCCGGCGGTCCGGCCGGCCGCCGGCCGATAAAGGACCGCCAGGTAGAGCTCGTTCACCATGAGGATCTCACCCGCGAGCCGGCGTCCATATTTCTCATGCAGTGCGGTGGCGAACCCGTCCGACACGGCTCCGGCAGGCCGCACGGTCTCACGCCGGCGGATGATGTGACTCCAGAGCGCAATACCCGGCGCGGCCACGTTACGCCACAAAACATTGAGCTTCTCGTGCCAGACATTGAGCTGATCGATGTCCGCGCTCTCGAAGCTGGCCCCGCCCAGCCGAAACACCTGCAGGTAATCGCCGAAGGCGGTCCTGACGATCTCCGGCGCCACGTGCGCCGTGTAGGGGATGTACCGATCCGCCGTCAGTTCGTGGCGCATGGCGGCCCCTCGGCTTGCGCTCAACACGATGGCAACTCCCGCGACGCGCGGCTGGGAATTACGACGGCGGCATCAGCCCGGCGCCATCCCGACGAGCGCGGCGGGTCGAGAGGGATCGGGCTGTAGCTGCTCCCCCCCCACCAACGCCCATTCGCAAGCAACGCCGGCAGGCGTGTCCGTCCCCAGAGGAGCAGCAGGTCGAAGTAGCGTGCGTCACGCCCGCAGAGCAGCACGCTCGCGCCGTGGATCGGCAACGCGACGAGCAGCGTCAGGAGATTCCTCGTGACGAGAAACGCCTCGAGCGTGAACACCAGGTTGAACAGCAGCGCGGAGTAAGTGACTCCCCAGCGCATCGGCGGCCGCGTCGCACCGACGAATAACGGATCCCTGACGAGCCCACGAGTTCCCCTCTCCATACCCTGGCCTCCTTCAGACGCCGAACATGCCGCGCACCCAGGAAACAATCTGCGGCGCGCCGAACGCGATCGCTATTCCAAGTATTGCGCCGACACACCAGCCCCACGAAATTCGGTTTGCCATGGCCATGGCACCCAGCACCATCACGAGAATGATGGCGATGGGAGTGAGCCATGCCAGGATGTTGCTCTCGAGGGCGGTGGCGCCCGTGAGAAAGGGTGAGGTTGAACTCTGGGAGAATGCCGGCTGTGACATCGCCAGAGCGATGGCCAATGACAAAGCGAGCGCGGCGGCGGCCGGTGAGGCCGCGCGCGCCATGGTTCGAGCAATCTGCTGCAACATGAGTCCTCTCCTTGCGGCCCGCTCAGACGACTGACTACGCGCTCGCCGCGAGCCGCTGCGGCTCCTCGGGCTTGCGCCCCGCGCGCTCCTCGCGCTTGGCCTTGCCGGGCGCGCCGAAGCGGAAGCCCTGCACGACGAAGCTGTAGTCGTAGTGCCGCTCCCCCTCGTTGTCGGTCCAGTTATCGGCGCGGACTTGGCTCTCGACGATGAGCTGGTCGCCCTTGCGGGCGGTGCGCGCTATCGTCTCCCCGAGCGGACCAAAGGCGGCGAACCAGATGCTGGTGGCGATCTCGCGCGCCCCGCCCTCCTCGTCCTTGCCGGCGTAGTCGTTGCCGATCAGGCAGAACCTGGCGTAGGTGTGCTCGCCCTTTACCGTGAGCTCGGGGTTGCGGGACAGATTGCCGACGGCGGTGAGCGTGAAGCTGTTCATGGCGGACTCCTCGGGTTGGCCGCACGTGCCGGATGGCACGGTGATCAGTCTAGGGACGCCCGTGGGGATTGGAATCGCATTTGCCTGCGTGTTTGTGCAGAAATGCGCGTGCCTCCTTTCCTCACCGCACGCTATGCTGAAGTCAACAGCAAGTCGCCGAAGGAGCTTCACATGTCCCTGATCAATGAGTCGGACGACGACGCCGTGGTCGACGAATGTATCGAGGAGCTGGGCGAGCTCGTCATGAGTCTCGACCGCTTCCCGCCGGTCGCGGTGGCGGTGGCAATAGGCACCTGTCTCGAGGGCTTGCTCGGCGCGCTCCTCGATGAGCGCCAATGCACGGCCAATGAGGTTCGTGAGCTCCTGCGCGAGATCGAGTCGGGCATCCTGGAGGAGCAGCCGCCGGCCGAGCGGTGAGCGGCATCAGCGAGCATCAGCACCCAAGCAGGTTGATAGAAAGATAAACTGCTCAGTCTACCTGTCTGTCTGCTATGCTGCGGTCCATGGCAAGGATCCGGGATCTCGACGTCAATGACTTCGCGCAAACGATTGGCCGGTTGGTGCGGCATATGCGCGCGGCAGCCGCGCAGCATGAGCTGTCGCTGACCGAATCCGCCGTGCTGGCGCGACTCGGCAGAGAGGGTCCCGCGACTACCGCGGAGCTGGCGCGTGCCGAAGGCATGCGGCCCCAATCCATGAGCGCCGCCGTCGCCACGCTCGAAGAGCGGGGACTCGTCGAGCGCAAACCGCACCCGAGCGACGGGCGTCAGATGAACATCGCCCTCACGGACAAAGGCGCAGCGGTACGCAGCAGCACCAAGGATCTGAAGCGCGCCTGGCTCGCGCAGGCGACCGCGGGGCTGGAGGACGCGGAGCGTCAGGTCCTGGCCAGGGCCGGGCACATCCTCAAGCGATTGCTCGAGCCATGAGCGCCCGACCGCACTTGGGCAACGGACGGTCGGCACCGAGCTCCGGCCTCGGAGCGATCTCGCACACCTGGCGGGCGCTTCACCACCGCAACTTCAAGCTCTTCTTCTGCGGCCAGAGCATCTCGGTGATCGGCACCTGGATGACGCGGCTCGCGACCGCGTGGCTCGTCTATCGGCTCACTCATTCGGCGCTCCTCCTGGGTGTCGTGAGCTTCTCCGGGCAGATCGTCTCCTTCCTCATGGGCCCGCTTGCCGCGGTGTGGGTGGAGCGCATGGAACGGCGCCGGCTCCTCGTCATCACCCAGGCGGCCGCGGCGGTGCAGTCCCTCGCTCTCGCGGCGCTCACCCTCGCACGGGTGATCACCCTGGAGGAGATCATCGCGCTGATGGCCTTTCAGGGCCTCATCAACGCCTTCGACATGCCCGGGCGCCAGTCCTTCCTCATCCAGATGGTCGACGATCGCAACGATCTCGCCAACGCCATCGCCATCAACTCCTCGATGGCCAACGGCGCGCGACTCATCGGCCCCGCGATCGCAGGCCTCGTCATCGCGGCCTTCGGCGAAGGCTGGTGCTACCTCATCGACGGCGTCTCCTATTTCGCGGTGATCGCCTCGCTCCTCCTCATGCGGGTGCCTGCGCTGGAGGATCGCGGCCGATCCGAGAGCAGTCTCCTCAGGGAGCTGCGCGAAGGTTGGGATTACGTCAGCGGCCTCCGCCCGATCCGCACCATCCTGCTCCTCCTTGCCCTGACCTGCCTCATGGGCTGGCCCTACTCCGTGCTGCTGCCCGTGTTTGCGGGCAAAGTGTTACACGGCGGTGCCCATACTCTCGGTTGGTTGACGTCGGCCTCGGGCGTCGGGGCCTTCTCCTCCGCGCTCGCCCTCGCCATGCGCAAGTCGGTCGTCGGCCTCACCCGTACGCTGCAGGGCGCGGTGGCCCTGCTGGGCGCGGGTTTGATCCTATTCGGCTTGTCGCATGTCCTCTGGCTGTCGCTCATTCTCATGGTGGTCATCGGATTCGGCCTGATCCAGGCGATGGCCGTGAGCAACACCATCATCCAGTCGCTCGTGCACGACGACAAGCGCGCACGCGTGATGGGCTACTACACCATGGCGTTCTTCGGCGCGGCGCCCTTTGGCAGCCTGATGGCGGGAGTTCTGGCGCAGCATATCGGCGCGCCCCACACCGTCATGGTGACCGGCGCCTTCTGTATCGCCGGCGCCGCCTGGTTCACCTCGCAGCTGCCGAAGATCAGGCCCGAGATGCGGGCGATCTACCGTGAGAGGGACCTGTCGGCCACGCGCGTGGCGGCTGAAGACGCCCGTGCGGCCGCCCGCCAGGCGAGCGCCAACATTGCAAACCCGAACACGAGCAACGCGAGTCCCCACCATAGATTGACGTCGATACCGAGCGAGCGCCGATAGATCGCCGGGTTGCTGAACAGCCCATAGCCGGTGAGGAGCGCGCCCAGGAGCACGAAGAAGCTGCCGATCGGAAAGCGGATGTCGAGTCCCATGGCGATTACCGGAAGATGAAGTTGAGAATGAACGCTCCTGCGAGCACGCAGCCGCCAAGCACCGCGGGACGCGCGTACCAGCGCTCCCCGACTGCACGCAGCCGCGGCGTCAGCGAGTAGACGAGACCGGTGAGGTCGCGCGCTGCGCGGGGCCGCGTCGCGAGACTCACCGCCACCGTCACGAGGAAGCAGGCTCCGAAAGCGTAGATCGCCGTCCAGAAGTTCTGCGCCATCTGGCTGGGATAGAGGTGCAGTACCGCGATCCAGCCCCCCTTGATGCCCGTCACGCTACCCGCCGGCAGCGTGAGCCCGTGGTGCACGGCAGCTGCCGCGGTGCCGGCCAGGAGGCCCAGGAACGCCCCGTGTCCGGTTGCCCTCTTCCAGAACATGCCGAGGAGGAACGTGGCGAAGAGCGGCGCGTTCACGAAGGCAAAGAGGAGCTGCAGAAAATCCATGATGTTGTTGAAGCGGTTGGTCGCGTATGCCGCCGCGATCGAAAGCCCGATGCCGGCGACCGTGGCGATCCGCCCCATGTTGAGATAATGCCGGTCGCTCGCCCCGTGACGGATGTAGGCCTGATAGATGTCATAGGTCCACACCGTGTTGAAAGCGGTCACGTTGCCCGCCATGCCGGTCATGAAGCTCGCCATGAGCGCCGTGAGCCCGAGGCCGAGCATGCCGCTCGGGAAGTAGTGCCCGAGCATGAGAGGAATCACCATGTCATAGTTGAGCGAGCCGTCCGCTTTGTGCGGCAGCGCCAGTCCGCTCGCGCCGCCGTGCAGCGTCGCGGCGATGGCGATCATCCCCGGAAGGATCACGAGGAAGGGGAAGAGCATCTTCGGCACGGCAGCGATGAGCGGCGTGCGCCGGGCCGCTTGCATGGAATCGGCCGCGAGCGCCCGCTGCACGACCAGGAAATCCGTGCACCAGTAGCCGAAGGACAGCACGAAACCGAGGCCCATGGCGATGCTGATCCACTCCACCCCCATCGGGTTGGACGACGGGCTGCTCATCACGCTCCAGGTGCTCGTCCACGCATTCGGCGCAAACCCGCGCGCGACCGCCACCTCGCGCAAGCCCGTCGCCAGCCCGTGCCAGCCGCCCACGTCCTTCAGCCCGAGGAAGACAAGCGGCGCGAAGCCGAAGACGATGAGAAAGAACTGCAGCACCTCGTTGTAGATCGCGGAGGTGAGACCGCCCAGTAAGATGTATACCAGCACGATCAGCGCCGAGAGCAACACGCTGGTGGTGAAGTCCCAGCCGAGGAGGAGCTTCAGGAGCAGCGCCATCGCATACATCGAGATGCCCGAGGAGAACACCGTCATCACCGCGAAGGTGATCGCATTCAGCCCCCGGGTCTTCTCGTCGAACCGCAGCTTGAGGTACTCCGGCACCGAGCGCGCCCGCGAGCCGTAGTAGAACGGCATCATGAAGATGCCGAGGAACACCATCGCCGGGATGGCCCCCACCCAGTAGAAGTTGCTGGTCGCCATCCCGTACTTGGCGCCCGAGGCCGCCATGCCGATCACCTCCTGGGCGCCGAGGTTCGCCGAGATGAAGGCAAGTCCCGTGATCCAGGCCGGGATCGCGCGCCCCGAGAGGAAGTAATCCGTGCTCGTGCGCATGTAGCGCTTCAGCGCCGCCCCGATCCCCAGCACGAAGGCGAAATACACCCCCATGATCGTCCAGTCGATCGCACCCGGATGCATCTCAACCTCTGTTTGCGCGGCCTTTGACCGGCATTCTACCGGGGTCGACCGCCGGAGCGCCGAGCTCGATCGAATCGGGAACGACGCCCTTCGGCGCGGCGCTCAGCACGCGCAGAATCCGCGCCTCGCGCTCGCGGTATGGCGTGCCATCGGGGTACAGGAGGTCATGAAACCAGACCATCGGCTGCATCAGCACGTAGGGCCGCTCCCAGGAATCCCACGGGAAGTTCGTCTGCGTCTTCCCGTTGACTAAGCCCCAGTTGATCATGCCCACGTTCAGCCGCTTGGCGACGGGAAGATCGCCATCGATCGTCGAGCCGGCCTCTCGCGCCATGTATTCCGTGCAGATGATCGGCCGGTCGTAGGTCTCGAGCTGCCGGATGCGCCGCAAGAAGTCCTCCGGCCAGTCGTAGTTGTGGAACGTCAGGACATCGGAGTCGGCAAGCTGAGTCCTCTCGACCGCATTCAATCCAGCGGGCTTGCTCCAATCAGGGCCGTGCCAGAGTCCGCTCGTGAGCGGCTGGATGGGATGCTCTTCCCGAGCCCACGCGAAAACGCGGGGTAGGAGTGCGGCGACGCGCTCGAATTTGTCCTTCGGTTCCCGCGCCGCGTAGTTGCCCCCGCCCGGATTGTCCGGCTCATTCCAGACGTCCCACGCGCGCACCCGATCGTCCTTGCCGAAGCTGCCGACCATGTCTTTGACGTAGGCCTCCAGCTTGCCATACTGGCTCGGGTCATCGAGGCGCTGCGCTCCGGGAGCCTGCACCCAGCCCGAGTTGTGGACACCGGGCACCGGCGGGTGTTGGGGACCGAGCTTGGGATCGGGATCCCAGCAGGAATCGAACAGCACGAATATCGGCTTGATGTGATGCCTCGCGGCGATCGTGAGGAAGATGCGGACGCGCTGCTTGAAGCCGTTCGGGTCCTGCTCCCAGAGAAGATTGTGGAGAAACACGCGCATGGTGTTCATGCCGAGCCCCTGCGCCCAACCGAGCTCGAGATCGATCCGCTTCGGGTCGAAGGTGGCCGCCTGCCACATCTCCAGCTCATTGATGGCGTCGGAGGGAATGTAGTCGCTGCCCAGGATCCAAGGCTGCGCGGCATACCACGAGCGGGCGCGTTCCGCCGACCAGCGCTCGCTGCCCAGCGCCCGGGACGGCAGCACCAGAGCCGTAGCCAGCACGACTGCCAAAGCAAATGGGAACCCCGTGCGCTTCACCGGGCGTCCCTCATTGGCGTCACCCACCGGGCACGCGCTTGCTGACGCGATATGCCATGGCCTCATCGGATAGATCATACCCTCAGCGGACGGTTGAGGGCGGCGCTGGCCCAGGTGTTGGTGCCGGCGGGCTCGAGGACGTGCCATTAGACAGAACGCGGGCCGGCCGGTTTCGAGGGCCGCGTGCGGGCACCCTACGCGGACCTCCGGGCAGCCGTAGCGCCTTGGCATCGAACGATGCCGTAGCCCCGGCGCTTGCTTCCGCGGATACAATCGCATCATCTCAAACCCCGTCACTGGCGTCTGTCGATGGCGATAACCGTTCAGGAGCTCAACGTCTATCCGCTGAAGTCGGCGCGCGGGATCCCGCAAGCACGGGTGCGGCTTGCGAGCACCGGCTTCGAGTGGGATCGCCACTGGATGGTGGTTCTCGAGGACGGCACGTTCCTCACTCAGCGCACCCATCCGTCACTGACTCAAATCGTGACGGAGCTGACGAGCGACAGGCTCGTCCTGACATCCGAGGGATCGAAACCGCTGGTGCTGCCCTTTGCGCCGCGGGGGCGCGGCCGGCCGGTCCGCATCTGGAAGGATTCCTGCGAAGGGCTGGACCAGGGCGATGAGGCCGCCGCCTGGGTGAGCCAGGTGCTCGGTGAGCCGGTGCGTGTCGTGCGCATGCCGGCAACACCCGGCCGCAGGGCAAATCCCAGGTACGCAGGTGCCGGCCCCGCCCCGCTCGCCTTCCCGGACGGCTACCCGATCCTCTTCTGCAATCGCGCCTCGCTCGATGATCTCAACCGGCGACTTCCCGAAGCGCTGCCCATGGAGCGCTTCCGTCCCAACCTGGTGCTCGCGGGCCTGGCGCCCTTTGCGGAGGACCGGATCGCCTCGATCGACATCGGCCCCATCCGGCTGACCCTGGTCAAGCCCTGCGCCCGCTGCATCATCCCGTCGACCGATCAGCGCACCGGTGTCCGCGGCTTCGACCCGCTGCTGGTCCTGCGCACCTTCCGCTTCGATCGCGAACTGCTCGGCGTCACCTTCGGCGAGAACACCGTCATCACCCGCGGCATCGGCGAAGTTCTCGAGCGCGGCGCGGAATGCCGACTGATCTACGACAATTGATCTTTGCGGTTCGGCCCGATACCGTGCCACCCGCCGATGACGGACGGAGAGGATCGCAGACGATGAAGAAAAAGGCGCTGCTGGTGGCGGCAACCTGGATCGCATCCCAGGGAGCGGCACACGCGCTCGGCGTGACGCCCTATCTGCCCCTGAATCTCGACCCGGATATCGAGAACCAGGTGGAGCGGGTACTGATTCTGGGAGATGAGCCGGTGATGACCCGCCCGATCCCGGCGGCGCTGGTCCTCGACGCGCTCCCCAAGGCCTGCAAGGTGGATCGCCCCCTCTGCGAGAGCGTCCGGCGCTACCTCAACCGCTACATGCACACGACGGGCGTCGAATTCACCAGCGTCTCGGCCGCCGCGACCTCCGGTTCATCCAATACGGTCCTGCCGAACCAGCACGGCGAGAAGGCGCAGAGTCCTTACGAAGTCGCCGGGGCCGCGTACCTGCAGCCGAATTCCTACATGCTCCTGAATGTCGGCGGGGTCGCCTATCAGGGCCGGGCGACGCCCACCGGCACGATGCTCAGCCTCGGATTCGACTGGGCGCAGCTCGACATCGGCTGGCGCGATCACTGGTGGTCGCCCATGACCGACAGCGCGATGCTGATCAGCACCGAAGCGCCGACGATGCCCTCGATCACGCTGTCGAATTACCGGCCGCTCACGCGCCTCGGATTCCAGTACGGCGCTTTCCTCGCCCGCATGTCGGAACAGGACGACATCGAGCTCACCAACGGCAAGCTCACGCACGGCTATCCCAAGATGGGTGGCTTCCGGCTGGGCATCGAGCCGGTGAGCGGCTGGGCGCTCTCGGCGCAGCGCGTGCTGGTCTGGGGGGGAGGCGCCGCCGGCGGCGAGTCGATCCGCGATGTCCTCAAGGCCTTCTTCGAGCCCGGCCAAGCGCAAACCACGGGATTTGGCGCCGGTACCGCGGTCGTCGGCAAGCAGGAAGCTTCGGTGACCAGCCGTTTCATCTTCCCCGGGCGCGTGCCCTTCTCCGTATATTTCGAGTACGCCGGCAATGACACCCTGGCAGGCCACACGCCACTCATCGGCAAGCCCGATATCTCGGCGGGAATCGACTTTCCGCGCATCGGCCCGTTCAGCCTCACGTACGAGGTCGACTCCTGGTCGCCCACCTGGTACGTGCATACCGCAAGCACTGTCCAGACGGGCTATCCCGAGGGCATCACCAACTACGGTGACAGCATCGGCAACTGGTTCGGGGACCAGCGCGTTCTCGCGACCGCCACCCACATCGCCGACCTGGTGGGCGGCCAGAGTAACATGCTGCGCTTGGGCTGGGAGCCCTCCTTCGGTGGCCTCATGCAGCTGCAGCTGCGGGCGCTCGCCAACGAGGGCGACACGCTCTTTGCGACGTACCCATACAAGAACGAATACCTGGAGTCGCTGAGCTATTCGTATCCGTGGAAGGGCTACTCGGTGGGCGCCGAGATCGACGACAGTCGGGATGTCTTCGGCGCCCACTACGTGCGCGTCGAGGGATATCTTCGCGACGGGGATGCATTGCTGCGCGGCAGCGATGACGATTCCGAAACTGCCGCTTTCGCGGGCGAGCGCCCGAATGGCGATGAGCTCTATGTCAGCGCGGGCGCGGACTATTACCGCACCCTCGTCGACCTCCACGTGGTCACCCCCTACTCCACGCCATCGACCGCCGGGCCGTACGTCGCCGTGGGTGCCCGCCGCCGCGTCTCGACTCACCAGGATCTCGGCGTTGCACTCGAGGGCGACGATATCAGCGGCCGGACGCTTCTCAGCGTTCGGATGTTGGATTACCGCTATCGGTTCAACGGGCCGCTCGCCCTGAATGCGTTCGTCGGCGCCTCACGCTATGCCCTTGCAACGCCGGCCTACGGTGTGTATGTCGGCGGCGGGCTGCAGTGGCGGAACGTGTTGCCCGGTTGGGACGTCGGCCTTGATTACCGCGCCGTGCTGGACGCCCAGCGCGAGAGAGACCTGTCGACGGACCCGGAGCCGCTGGCCACCGCAAAGCCGGACGCCCTCTACAGCATCTCCAGCTGGACTTTGTATCTCTCGCGAACATTCTGACGAGCCCTTGTCCATGGGAAAAACCGGCCTGCGGCCGTTTTTATGCCTGTCCATCCCTGGACGGCACCCTTCGGGCCGACCTTCGGTCGTTCAAACGCGCTCCTGCGCGTTTGTCGGACATCAGCTCCGTTGCCGCCGGCAAAAGGCGCGACTTTTGCCGGCTGCGCGGTGCCATCGTCTGTGCACTACAAGGCCGACACGCTGCCAGAGCTGCTATCTCGAGGGCGAGGGCGAGGGTAAGGGCTCGAAGCCCCACCTGCGGAAGATCGGCCGAGCGCCAACACTGGTGATGAAGGCGAGATACCGCGCCGCATCCTCATCGGCCCGGCGCGTGAGCGCCACCGGGTACACGATGGGCGAATGGCTGGCAGCGGGAAACACGCCAACCACGCGAACGTGCGGCTCGACGAGCGCATCGGTGCGGTAAACGATGCCGAGCGGCGCATCGGCCCGCGCAACGTAAGCGAGCGCAGCCCTCACATTCTCGGCGCGCACCAGCCGCGCCATGACGCTGTTCCAGACTCCGAGCTTGCGCAACGCCTCGCGCGCGTAGATGCCGGCGGGCACCGAGTCCGGATCGGCGACCGCCAGGCGCCCGCCGCCCAGCAACCTCGCCAGATCGAAACCGGGTGCGATCCGCACCCGCAGCGAGCTGTCAGCCGGCGCGATGAGCACCAGCGAGTTGCCGGCCACGTCGTGACGGGAACCCGGTTGCAGGAGCCCGCGTTGCTGAAGATAGTCCATCCACTGGAGGTCGGCCGAGAAATAGACATCCGCGGGGGCTCCCGCCTCGATCTGCTTGGCGAGCGTGGAAGAGGCGGCGAGCGAGGACGTGACGCGGATGCCCGTGCGGGCGGTGAACACGTGGTCGAGGTCCCCGAGCACATTCGCGAGTGATGCCGCGGCAAACACCAGCACGCCGCGCGGTGCATCGGCGGAGCGCGCACTGCCCGCCGCCAGCGAGAGCACCGCCGCCATCGCCCCCGCCAACCAGTGTCGTCGCAGCATACCGGACCCAGTCGCGATTTTTGAATGGGCGTAGCCATACCAGGACCCCCCGCACTTCGCAACCATTGCCGTTGCAGTATCCTCCGCGGCATGCGAACGGACTCCCTCGCGCCGCTCCTGGCCGCATTGCTGCTCTTCACGGCGCCGCAGGCCGCCGCGGCGGCGCCTTCCCGTCAGAGGGCCGAGCAGCCCATCCCCTCGGATGCGGAGCTCGAGCGCACCGGCGCCGTGATCGGCCGGATCGAGATCGACAACGAGAACATCTTCGACCTGAACAATCCCAAGGACAACAACTGGTTCTTCCGGCTCGCCGACCGCCTGCATCCGGTGACGCGCGTCGCGACCATCCGTGAGCAGCTCCTCTTTCACACGGGGGAGCGATTTTCGCGCCACCTGCTCGCTGAGTCGGCGCGCATCCTGCGCGCCAATCCCTATTTCTACGACGCCTCGATCCGGCCCATCGCCTATCACGACGGCAGGGTCGACATCCTCGTGCTCACGCGCGACGTCTGGACGCTCAACCCCGGCTTCGACTACTCACGCACCGGCGGGACCAATCGGACAGGGGTACAGATCGAGGATGTCAATACTCTCGGGACAGGCACCGATGTCAGGCTCGAGCACAGCACCTCCGTCGATCGCACGGAGTCCGACGTCCAGGTGATGAACCCGCACACGTTCGGCACCTGGTTCACGACGGACCTCGCCTACGGCAGCTTGAGCGACGGCAAGATGCGTCAATTCATCCTCGACAGGCCCTTCTATTCGCTCGAGACCCAACATGCCGGCGGCATCACCGTCAGCGAGATCACCGAGGACGATTCGCTCTATGATCTCGGACAGGAAGTCGACAAGTTCGCCGACCACACCCGCTTCTTCCAGATCTACAGCGGCTTCTCCCATGGCCTCGATAACGGCTGGACCCGCCGCTACAGCGCCGGGCTCTCCTACGACGAGCATACGTTTGCCGACTCGAATCTCTGGACCGGCCCCACCGTGCTGCCGCAGAACCGCAAGTTCGTGTATCCCTGGCTACGCTTCGATCTGGTTCAGGATCAATGGGTGAAGCTCCACAACCACGACCAGATCGAGCGGACCGAGGACTTTGACATGGGCGCCTATGCCACGGTGCAGCTGGGCTGGGCCGATACGGCGTTCGGGAGCCAGAATGCCGTCCCTTTCCAGCTCGCCGCGGGCGACGGCTATGAGCTGACTCGCGGTAACACACTCCTCGTCTCGAGCGTCTACACGGGCAGAGTCGAGGGCGGCTCGCTCGAGAACGGCGTGTTGAACAGCGCCGTGCGCTTCTATGACGAGCAGTCGGGTTACTGGCCCTTTCGCAGCTCCAACGGCAACTGGCTCTTCTACACCACCCTCGAGGCGACCGCGGGCAAACGGCTCGACCTCGAGGACCAGATTCTCCTCGGAGGCGACAACGGCCTCCGGGGCTATCCGCTGCGCTACCAGGACGGCACCTCGCGCGCGCTCCTTTCCCTCGAGGAGCGCTACTTCAGCAACTGGTATCCGTTTCGCCTCTTTCGCGTCGGTGCCGCCGTATTCTTCGACATGGGCCGCACGTGGGGCCGTGTGCCACTCGCGCAGCCGAGCCTGGGAATGCTCGAGGACGCCGGCTTCGGCCTGCGCTTCGGCAATGCCCGCACCGGCCTAGGCAACGTCATTCACGTCGATCTGGCCTTTCCCTTCAACGCGGGCCCGACCAACATCAGGCACGTGCAGTTCCTGGTGGAGACGAAGCAGGAGTTCTAGTTTGAAGCGCTGGATCCGGGCATCCTGCCCGGCCCAGCGCACGTTGAGCAAAAAAGCGTGGTTTTTTGCTCAACGCCCGCCACCTGCGGCGGCGGGGCACTTCCCTGTGCCTTGCTTCATTCTACTTGCGCTTGGGACCGAGACCCGGAGGCGCCAGCACGGTGCCGTCGGGCAGACGAATGCCGCTGCCGCCCGGCGGCGAAGAGGGTTGGCGCCCAGGCGCCTTGGGAGCTTCGACGTTGGCGGGTGCCTTGGGACCCGTGCCTGAGGCCGTGGCCGGCGGCGGGGGGGTGCGGGAGGGCGCCTTGGGTGCGGGCTCGGCCTTTACAGGCTGCAGCGCCGGCTCATCTTCCGGTACGTCTGGCGGGAGAACCTCCACGGAGAGCGTGAAGGTGCGCTTTTCCGCACCCTGTAGAGCCCCCACGTTGACGACCTGTCGATCGACCTCCTCGCCGCGATCGTTGCGGATCGAGAGGGTGATGAAGTACTCCCACGCCTCTTCGACCGGCGGATGGCGGATGATCCCCTCCACCTTGAGCGCCGAAGTCGCCGCCACCTGGCGCTTGGCCGCCTCCGAATCGAAGCGCAGATGATGCAGGCAGCCCGGGCAGATGCTCAGGCTTTCGAGGATGACCGCCTTGCAGTGCGGGCAGGGGCGCGTCTTGCCCGTCGGGGACGGGCGAGAGGCGAGGTTCATCAGCTGCCGTATCCCTTCGTGTCAGCCTTGGTGCGCGTCTCGCCTTCCCAGCCGAACTCGACCTGGCCGCGCATGCGCGAGCCAGCGGCCACGGTGAGGGAGCCGGCCTTGACGTCGCCGGTGATCACGCCGCTTTCGAGGAGCTCCACGCGCCTGGCGTTGTCGATGTTCCCGATGAGCTCGCCGCCGACGACCACGACGCTGGCCTTCACCTGGCCCTCGAGGTGCGCGCCGGTATCGAGCGTCACGTTGCCGTCAACCTGCACATCGCCCTTGAAGCGGCCCGCGATGCGAACGTGACCGGAGCCTACGATCTTTCCCTCGATGGTGAGGTCCGAGGCAATGACCGATTCTTTCATGTCCAAGCGCTGCTCCTTGGCGGGACGGCGCGAGATTTCCGGGGTGAGCGGGGCGACGTTGCTCTTCTCTGGCTGGGCGGGTGGAGACGGCGTGCCGCCGAAGCCCGGCGAGGCTCCTGCCGAAGGAGTTGCGGTTCCCGTATTCGTGTCTTTCCAAAGCGCCATGAGATGGCCCCCGATCAAATGGTAAGAGGTAGAGCGTCGAAAGGTACTCGTCGCCGAGTCCAAGGGCCAGTGTCTCCACATGCCGACAACGCCCGGTCAAGCCTACGCCGACGGCTCGGCGGTGCTTTCCGGGCGACAAACGGTGGCGCGGCTCTAGGCCGCCTGCGACCCGCAGCGCAGCGCGCGCAGCAATACGGCGAAGTCCGCCCCCTTGGTGACGAAGGCGGCGGCGCCCCGGCGCTTCGCCTCCCGGGCGACCTCCTCGCTGAAGGCGAGCCCGCTGAAGACGATGATCCGCAGCGACGGCAGGGCTTGAGCGAGCTCGCCGATGAGCGGCAGCCCACTGCCTCCCTGGAGCATGAGATCGAGTATGAGCACGTCCGCCTCGGTGCGCCGCGCCGCGGCCAGCACGTCGCCTGTATCGGATACCTGCCCGACGCAGCGCATGTCCGGCTCGGTATCGATCAACCGGCTCATGATGTCGCTGAGATCCTGATGGTTCTCGGCGATGAGCACTCGCAAAGGTTGCTTATGTTCCTGCAAGGGATTCCCTGCCTGGCGTGCAATGGGCCGCGGGCGCAGTGAGCAAGTCACATGCCCGGCGCAAGTCGCGCATTACGTGTCGAGCAGCCGCAGCACTTCATCGGTCTTCTCCCGCAGCAACGGCTCGCTGCCACGCGCCTCCACGTTCAGGCGCACCAGCGGCTCGGTGTTGGAGCCGCGCAGGTTGAATCGCCAGTCCGGGAATTCCAGCGAAAGACCGTCGGTGAAGTCGATCGCGAGCGCTCGACTCTCGTACTGTTGGCGCACGCGGGCCAGGATCGATTTCGTATCCGCCTGCAAGTGCCGGTTGATCTCGCCGCTGATCGGATAGCGGCGCATGCGCTCGCCGACCAGCTGCGAGAGCGGGCCGCGCTCCGCCATCACCTGCAGCACGATGAGCCAGGGAATCATGCCGCTGTCGCAATAGGAAAAGCTGCGGAAATAGTGATGCGCGCTCATCTCCCCGCCGTAGACGCCATCGACCTCCCGCATCTTCTGCTTGATGAAGGCGTGACCCGACTTGCAGAGCACCGGCTCGCCTCCATGGCGGCGCACCAGCTCGATGGTGTTCCAGGTGAGGCGCGGGTCGTGCACGATGCGCCCGCCTTGCTCCCGCGCCAGGAAGACCTCCGCCAGCAGTCCGACGAGGTAGTAACCCTCGATGAACTGCCCGTGCTCGTCGAAGAAGAAGCAGCGGTCGTAATCCCCATCCCACGCCAATCCAACATCGGCCCCGGTGCGCCGGACGACATCCGCCGTGGCCGCGCGGTTCTCCTCCAGCATCGGGTTGGGAATCCCATTGGGGAAGGTACCGTCGGGCTGGTGATTGACCTTGATGAATTCGAACGGCAGGTGCGGCTCGAGCTGATCCACCACGAGGCCCGCGCCGCCGTTGCCCGGATTCACGACGACCTTGAGCTTGCGCAGCTTCGAGCGATCCACATATCCCAACAGGTGCTCGAGGTACTTCGTGCGGATGTCGAGCGGCCGGTCGCTCCCCGGCCGCGCCGCCGGCGCCGGCAGCCGGCCGGACTCGATCATATCGCGCATTTCCTTCAGCCCGGTGTCGCTGCTCACCGGGCGCGCCTGCTCGCGCACGAACTTCATGCCGTTGTAATCGGGTGGGTTGTGGCTGGCCGTCACCATGATGCCGCCGTCGAGCGATTCGCAGAAGGTGGCGAAGTACGCCCCCTCCGTGCCCCAGAGCCCGATATCGAGCACATCCGACCCGGAGTCGGTGAGCCCTCGCTTGAGGGCGGCTGCAAGCTGCGGGCTCGAGAGACGGATGTCGTGCCCCACCGCCACCCGCCTTGGCCGGACCAGCGCCACAAACGCCCTGCCGATGTCATGCGCCAGGGACTCGTTGATCTCGTCCGGAATGCGGCCGCGGACGTCATACGCCTTGAAGGAGCTCAGATTGGTCAGGTGGTCGTCCCCTTGCGGCCGTAGTGGTCCTCGAGCCGCACGATGTCGTCCTCGCCCAGGTACGAGCCCGACTGGACCTCGATGATGTGCAGCGGGATCTTGCCCGGGTTCTCGATCCGGTGCCGCACCCCGATCGGGATATAGGTCGACTGATTCTCCTCCAGCAGGAAAACCTCGTCGCCGCGAGTCACGCGCGCCGTCCCGGATACGACGATCCAGTGCTCCGCGCGGTGGTGATGCAGCTGCAGCGACAGCACGGCACCCGGCTTGACCTTCAGCCGCTTCACCTGGAAGCGCGGCCCATTCTCGATGCTGTCATAGCTGCCCCAGGGCCGGAAGACCTCCCGATGCAGGGAGTGCTCGTACCGCCCCTGCTCTTTCAGCCTGAAGACCAGCTTTTTCACGTCCTGTACCCGATCGCGCGGCGCGACCAGCACAGCGTCCTTGGTCTCCACCACCACGTGGTCCTTCAGGCCGACCGCCGACACCAGCCGGCTTTCGGAGTAAAGATAGCACCCTTGCGAGTCCTCGCAGATCACATCCCCGCGGGCGACATTGCCGTGCGCATCAGGCTCGCTCGCCTCATGCAGCGCCGCCCAGGAGCCGACATCACTCCAGCCCGCGGCCAGCGGCACCACGACCGCATCGGAGGTCTTCTCCATCACCGCATAGTCGATCGAATCGGCAGGGCAGGCTTCGAAGAGCTTCTGGTCGACGCGGGTGAAATCGAGATCCGCCTTTGCGGCCGCGAACGCCTCCGCGCAGGCACGCGCGATGTCGGGCGCCAAGCGCCCCAGCTCCTCGAGGTAGCGCCGCGCACCGAAGAGAAACATGCCGCTGTTCCAGTAATAATCGCCCGAGCGGACGAAATCCCCCGCCGCGGCCGCGCTCGGCTTTTCCACGAAGCGCGCGATCCGGAAAACGGCGCCGCTTGCCTGATCCTTTGCCTGGCCCCGCTGGCCCCTGTCAATCTGAATATAGCCGTAGCCGGTCTCCGGCGTCGTGGGCACGATGCCGAAGGTGACGAGCTGCCCCTGCTGGGCCGCACTCAGGGCCGCGTGCACCGCCCTGTGGAAGGCCGGCACGTCGCGGATCACGTGGTCGGCCGGCAGGACGAGGAGCAGCGGATCGGCGGCCTTCGGGCCGGTTGTCTTGAGCGCCGCGTGGGCGGCCAGAGCGATGGCGGGCGCCGTATTGCGCCCCACGGGCTCGAGCACGATCGCCTGCGGCTCGATACCGAGCTGGCGCATCTGCTCCGCCACGAGGAAGCGGTGCGCCTCGTTGCACACGATGACCGCCGCCGCCGCCGCCAGGCCCTCGAGGCGCAGGGCGGTCTGCTGAATCATGGTGCGCTTGCCGGTGAGCGCGAGGAGCTGCTTCGGGTAGAGCTCGCGCGAGAGCGGCCAGAGGCGCGTGCCGGCGCCGCCGGAGAGAATGACTGGGGTAAGCATGGGTTTCCTGGCGGCTTCGGCGCTAGCGCAAGCGAGTCTCAGGGTTCGCCGACCGCCCGCGCCCGATCGCATGGTAGGTCAGGCCGAAGCGGCTGACCGTCGCCGGGTCGTAGAGGTTGCGGCCGTCGAAGATGAGCGGTGTCTTGAGTAATTGCTTCAGCCGCTCGAAGTCCGGGCTGCGAAATTCCTGCCACTCCGTCACGATCGCGAGGGCGTCCGCGCCCTCCGCCGCCTCATAGGCGTTGCGGGCAAGCTCGAAGTCCGCCCGGCCGCCGTAGATGCGCTTAGCCTCTGCCGCGGCCACGGGATCGTAGGCCCGCACCCGGGCGCCGGCCTGGAACAGCCGGTCGATGATGGTCCGGGAGGGTGCCTCTCGCATGTCGTCGGTGTTCGGCTTGAACGCGAGACCCCAGAGGGCGATGGTGCGCCCCGCGAGGCGCTCGCCGAAGTGCTGCCGCATTTTCGCGACCAGCACCTCCTTCTGCCGGGCGTTCACCGACTCTACCGCAGCCAAAATCTGCGGCTCATGATCGACCTCGTGGGCCGAGCGGATGAGCGCCCGGACGTCCTTGGGAAAGCAGGATCCGCCGTAGCCCGTACCAGGGTAGATGAAGCTGTAGCCGATCCGCGGGTCGGAGCCGATGCCGACACGGACTTTCTCGATGTCGGCCCCAAGCCGCTCCGCGAGGTTCGCCAGCTCGTTCATGAAGCTGATCTTGGTGGCGAGCATGGCGTTCGCCGCGTACTTGGTGAGCTCTGCGGAGCGGATGTCCATCACGATCAGGCGGTCGTGGTTGCGGGTGAAGGGCTCATAGAGCGCCCGCATCAGCTCCGTCGTACGCGGGTTGTCGGCTCCTACCACTACCCGGTCGGGCTTCATGAAATCCTGTACGGCCGCGCCTTCCTTGAGGAATTCCGGGTTCGAGACGACATCGAACTCGACGCCCGCCCCCCGCTCCTTCAGCGTCGACTCTACCTCCCGGCGCACCTTGTCCGCCGTACCGACCGGCACCGTGGACTTGGTGACCACGACGCAGTAGCGGCTCATATGGGTCGCGATGCTGCGCGCTGCAGCCAGGACGTACCGCAGGTCCGCCGAGCCGTCCTCATCCGCCGGCGTCCCGACCGCAATCAGCTGGAAAAGCCCATGTTCCACGCCGTGCGCGGCGTCGGTGGTGAACTCGATTCGCCCGGCCTGCGCATTGCGGCGGATCAGGGCCTCGAGGCCGGGCTCGTGGATCGGGATCTCGCCGCCCTTGAGGCGCTCGATCTTCCCGGCATCGATGTCCACACACACGACGTGATTGCCGGCATCGGCCAGGCAAGCTCCCGTCACCAAACCGACATATCCGCAGCCAAAAATTGTGACACGCATCGTTGGGCAGCGTAACGGAAGGCTGGACCGCTCTCAAGCGCGACACTTGCCTAGGCTGATTCCAGGCCTTGACGGTCGACTGGGGATGTCAAAGCCAGCCTTCAGCGTGTCGGAAATGCCTATTCGACACGAACTTTGTGTTTTCAAACCGCCCAAGGTCTAGGTATACTCCGCGCGACCTGAGAAGAAGCAATGCAGACGAGGGGATCACCTCAACCGCGCCACGCGGTTGCTTGGCTGGACTGACAAGCTGATGCACGGTCTCACGAAAGCAACAACGTTTCGGCCCCCGACCGGCGCGCCCCTCTGGGCGGTCGCCCTACTCCACCTGCCGCCACGCTCCCCGTAGCCATGATGGCTCGGCTGGAAGTCCGACCGAACTTCGCGCCGCTGCGCCGGCACCCACCACCGCGCAGCACGCGCCGGGAGCGCGATTTGCTCACGACTGTGAGCCGTGCACCTCGCTTGCATCACCTCAGGGGCATGAGGCTCAGGGGCATGGGGAACCGCCGCTTACCGGTCAACTTTCACAACGTACCGCCGTTAAGTTCGTGAAACGTGGAGCAAGTTCTTGAACGCAGGCGCCGGCGCGGGGAATACTCAACAGCATGTCTGTCGCCCGCCCGCGACAGTGGTCAGTCATTGAGTGAGGGAAGGAGACTCGATCTTGTCGACGCAGCAGGCAAACGAGGCAGCACCCCAACGATTGGCGGCCGCCGGTTCCGCGCGCAGGCCGCCCCTGCGACCTCATCTGGTCTCGAGTGGAGACAGGCGCGTGAGCTTCGACTCTGAAATCCAGGCGGAGAGCGCTGCCGTAGCGTTCGAGCATGGGACTGCAGGGCTGCATTCCTTCGAACCGCGGCCATGGGAGGAATCCCCCGCGCCGGCCCGCGAGCAGATTGCGCTACCCGCCTCGCCCTATGCTCCCGCGAAGAGAATTCTCGACGTCGTAGGCGCGATCGTGCTGGCGGTAGTCTTCCTGCCCCTCATCCTCGCCATCGTGATGCTGATGGGCCGGCGGGGAGGCTCGATCATCTACAAGCACCGCCGCATAGGCAAAGACGGCCGGGCGTTCGAATGTCTGAAGTTCCGCACGATGGTCCCTAACGCGGACCAGCTCCTGCGGGAGCTGCTGGAGCGCGACCCCGCCAGCAAGGCCGAATGGGTGCGCGACCACAAGCTGCGGCGCGACCCTCGCGTGACCCCCATCGGCAGATTCCTTCGCAGGACGAGTCTGGATGAGCTGCCGCAGCTCTGGAACGTGATGCGCGGAGAGATGAGCCTGGTCGGACCGCGTCCGGTGGTTCGAGAGGAGCTCCTAAGGTACGGGCGAAACGTTCGCACCTACCTCTCGGCCAAGCCGGGAATCACCGGGCTTTGGCAGGTGAAGGGGCGCAACGATACCGACTACCGGCGGCGGGTGGTGCTGGATACCTACTACGTTAGAAACCAGAGGCTGCTTCTGGACCTCTACATCCTCTTGAAGACCACGCGCGTCGTTCTCGGAGGAAGCGGAGCATACTGAAGGCGAATCGGGGTTTTTCGCACGCCGCCGACTCCGCCGCCGATGGCGTAAAGGATGTCCTGTCCCTCAGGGCGACGCCCATAGCAGAACAAGTGCGGCAGTTCCGAGCCATTGCATGTGACGCCTGCGAGCGCTCCGTGACACCACAGATTAACTGTAACGGGTGTCCGACGGTTTTGGTGCTGCTCGCCTGCTACAACGGGGGAGCCTGGATTCGCTCGCAGCTCGAATCCATCCTCGCCCAGCAGGAGGTCGATGTTCGAGTCGCCATCAGAGACGATGGGTCGTCCGATGCAACCCTGACGGAGATCGCACATTTCGGTGGCGACGATCGGGTCCGAATGGCCTCCAGTTCCGCCCGCACCGGCTCAGCGGCGCAGAACTTCCTCAGACTCATACGGGACCATCCGGCGGATGGGTTCGAGTTCGTCGCACTAGCGGACCAGGACGACATCTGGAGTCACGACAAGCTCGCGAGGGCCTGCCGAAAGCTGAGTGAGAGCCAGTCTGCCGGATACTCGAGCGCTACAATCGCGGCTTGGCCGAATGGCCGCACGGCCGTGCTGCGACAGGCCGACGTTATGACGGCGGGTGATTTCCTCCTTGAAGGAGCCGGCCAAGGCTGCACTTTCGTGCTCCGTGCAGATCTTTATCGACAAGTCCGCCAGTTCGTGACGGCGCATCAGTCCCTGACTGGGGCATTGCATTACCACGATTGGATGATCTATGCCCTTGCCCGATCGTGGGGTCATTCCTGGACGTTCGATCCGTCACCCTCGGTCACTTATCGGCAGCACGCCGGCAACGACACCGGCGCACGCACCAGCGTGGCTGGGATACGAAAACGGCTCGCTCGCATGAGACGAGGCTGGTACCGCGCTCAGCTTACGGCGATCTGCGCCGTATGCGCTGCCGCAGGGCCCTATAATGTCGTCGTGGCCGAGTGGAATTCGCTGTTGCTTGCGAACAGCGGCTGGCGACGCAAGCTCCGGATGATGCTCTTCTGCCTCAGAGGGGGCAGACGCAGAGTTCTGGACAACTTGATTGTCGTCTTCGCGGCCCTTGCCGGCTGGATCTAATCCCCTCGTTGCCTCATTCAGCGTTTTGTTCGAGAGACCCGATGAGGCTATGAAATGGGTACCGCGCGTCGAAAGCGTGTAATGCGCAGTTCTACCTACCAAAAGACGCGGGAGCACCTGCTGCTGGCGATCATGCGGATGTCCGAGCCTCCCGGCACCGTCGATCGCGTGGTGCATGCCGAGGGGACGAATGCGTAATCCCGCCGACTGGCGGCCAAGCAAGTTCGAGATGAACCGAGCCGGCGCTTGGCGGGCACGCCGCTCGGAGGTTCCGATAACGTCGCGCCTCGTGGCCGACATAGCGGCAAAGTACTACTACCGGATCATTCGCGATCATGCGCGCGGCCGGCTCATCGACCTGGGCTGCGGGAAAGTCCCTCTCTACGGCATGTACAAGGATCTGGTCAGCGAAGTCGTTTGCGTCGACTGGCCGAATTCTCTGCACGCAACGACGCACACTGATGTCTTCGCCGATCTCAACCTGCCTCTCGACGTCGAAGAGAACGGATTCGATACTGCGATTGCCAGCGATGTCATCGAGCATCTGCACACTCCCAAAGCCCTGTTCGCAAGTGCGGCGCGCCTGTTACGGCCGGAAGGGAAACTCCTGATTGGCGTGCCATTCCTCTACTGCATTCACGAAATGCCGCACGATTTTCACCGATACACGCGCTATGCACTGGAGAAGATGACAGAAGAGGCAGGTCTCGCCGTAGTCTCCCTCGCCGCCGCCGGCGGTGGCCCCGAGGTTCTGAGCGACATCATCACCAAGTCGGTCGGAGCGAGCAAGGCGCTCGCCCGCATCGCATACGGTGTGACCCGATCGCTGCTTGCAGCCCCACTCGTCAAGCGTCTCTCGGCCGCAACACGCGAGACCATGCCGATGGCGTATTTTCTCGTAGCACAAAAAACGGTCCGACAGTAGCGGATTACGACTGGATGACGCTCGTAAATGTCTTCGCCAGACACTCTTCACGATATTCCGGTGGTATACGAAACTCTGCCTTCGTGTAACAGGGCGTCTCACCGATCGCATTGGAGCGGACACGGTCCGCGCCAATCTCGACCAGGGTGGCTTGCGGCAGTTGCGCACAAACATTCCACGTTGCGCTGCCCTTCTCAGTCACCACAAACAGAGGTCTTCCGGTCGGGATGTATTCGAACAATTTACTGGGCAGCGCTGCACAAGATGCCGAGAGCAAAAGCAACCCGTCTGCCTTGGGCAACAGCGCCAGGACTTCCGAACGGAGCAGACGACCAGAGCACTCGATTCGCCAGCCAATTTGCTCAAAGCGCGATCTGAAGGATTCGATTACGGCCGACTCACTTTCCGAAAGCGCGCCTATCAAGCGAATGACGCCAGAGGATGACTGTCCCGTCAAGTTGTGAAGCAGCGGCTCCAGCAGGAGGTCCGGAGTACGCCTCTCGTCAGAGTCGGTAAAGCGGCCCGCATGAATCATCAGCAATTGGTCACGCGGCCCGTGTGGAGGCCTCGACTGCAGGAACGTCGTGCTTTTGGGATAGCCGTTGGTCAGAACGTGGGTCTTGCGGGCAAAGCCTGAAAAGCGCTCGCCCAAGAGCTTCTTCCACACGTCCGAAGTTACCTGAATGCTCTTCGCGTCGTGGAGGATACGCGCCTCCATTCGACCCTCCAGCCAGCGACGCAGCGCGGACGTACGTAGCAAGGGCTTCAGTGGTTCGTCGAGCCAGCCATCGCGCATATCCACAATGTGCGGAACGCCAGTACGGCGCGAAAGCAACCACGCGCCCACGTGAGCCGATTCGGGTGGACTGGACGATAGGACGAACGCCGCGCTCCGCACCGCCTCTACAACTGACGGACGCTTGGCTGCAGCGCGCGCCCAGACGACCGTCGAATCGGGAATGAACACCCATTTACCTGCCGCACGAGCCAATCTGCTCACCCTTCGCAGGGAGCTGCGATTGGCAGGTTCAGGCGGCGTATCACGATATAAGGCAAACGGATCCCGCACGGTGATTTCCCGTCCCCACGTCTGATGGCATTCGTCGTCAGCCGTGCCAGCGCGGATGACGATCACCGCGTAGCCTCCGTCGGCCAGCCACCGCACAAAGCGATCGACCCGGTATTTTCCCACATGGCCCTCCTGGCGCCAGAATGGCGCGAAGATGACGGCCTTTCTCCGTGGATCAGTCATCAATTCTCTATATCCAAGCGCAAGTCACGACTTCACCAGAAGTCGTCCGGTGTAATCGACTCTGCCTAGGAACGGTTTCAGACCGTGTGCCAAAAAATATTCATCGACTGCCTTCCGGGCGCCCGCCCAGTGGCCATAGTCGTCAACGATGAGAATTCCGTTTCTGGAAAGCCGGGGAAAGAGATGAACCAACTCGTGCTTCGTCGACTCGTACCAGTCAGTATCGAGCCGGAGAATCGATATCTGCTCCGGCGCGCAGGCCGGGATCGTCTCCTCGACCAAGCCCTTGACAAAGTGAAGGCGGTCCGCCGGGTACCCGGTGCTCGCAAGATTTCGGCGAACATCCCCCTCGGGCGAGTATGCCCATATCCCCGATTTCCGGTCGCTGATGGCCAGAAGCTCTGCCGCCCTCTCCCCGGTACTCCGAAGGACATCCTCTTCGCCAGGCTTGGGCATCCCTTCGAAGGTGTCGAACAGGAAGATGTCTACATCGTCCCGTCCAAGCCGCTTGTATGTCCAGGCAGCGGCCATACTGCTGCCACCTCTCCATACACCGCATTCGACAAATGCACCCTGAACTCCATTTCCCACCACGTGCTCCACTGCCATGCATAGGGCCACCAACCGCTCAAGACTGGTCATCGTGTACTGACGCGCACGCTCAACCGTGTTCCTGATCTCAGGTGAAACATCGGCAAGGCGCGCGGCGCTCTCAGCCGCTATCCGCGTGACTCTGAGCCCAACGAATTTCTCCAGTACCCTTGAAACATATCCAAGCACTTTGCCTTCTCCCCCTCGGCCTCGTAGATTACCACTGTTTGATAATCAGTTGCTGCATCGCAATCACCCACGAGCGGTTTGCGACCCAGCTCATCGCCAGATAAACGGGCATCCCAACCAACGCCGCGCCACCAAGCCGCCACAGCGGCACTGTCAGGTGCGATACCGCCAAATAGCCCGCAAACACGGCGACCAACGCGGCAAACAGCGGGCCCAGCAGGGTCAGCAGATATTCGCCCAAGCGGGCGCCGCAATGAGGCCGGACCAAAAAGTACCAACCCGGAATCAGCAAGACAGCCATCAAAGCCACCTGCCCCGCGGCGAGACCCGCGATACCAAACTGCGAGGCAAGCCATAGAGCGGGAAAGGTAATCGCGAGCACGGCAAGGGTCCATCGAAAGGACAGATCTGCCTTGCCGACAGCCAGCATGAGACTGCCAACAGGATTGCCGCAGGAGCGGAACATGCCAAAAACCGCAAGATAAACCAGCAATGGAGCGGAGCGGATCCATCTCTCGCCAAAGACGAGCGCCACGACATCTCGGGAGAAAACTGCCAACGCTATGAACACCGGAAAATTGACGGAAGCCGTCATCCGCATCGTTTTCAGGTATACGGATTTGAGGAAACTCATATCATGCTGCGTTTTGGCCATGACCGGCAAGCCAACACGTGTGATGATTGGGTTCGTGGCGGTCGCAACGTTCAGGCTCAGGTTACGCGGCAGGCTATAACTCCCCAGAGTCGACGCCGGAAACATCTTTCCGCCAATCAGGATATCGGCCTGTCGATACAGGCTGTTGGCCAGATTATCGGCTACGATGTAACCGCCAAACTTCAGAAAGCGGCGAATCTCACTCACGCGAAAGCGGAGGGCCGGTCTCCAGCCCCCGGACGCGAGCAGCCACAACAGCAGGGTCTGCGCGAAGCCATTCACCAGCACGCCCGCAACCAGCGCGTAGACACTGGGGGCACGCCATGCCCAGACAACCGCCGTGCCACACCCGCACATCGCCGCTGCAACTTCGGCCTTGGCCAACGCAGAAAAGTGCAATGTCTTTTCCGCCTGCACGCGCACCTGCTGGCCAGCCGCAAGAAAAAGGAAGTTCATGCTCATGATCATCAGAATCGGCTGAAGCGCCGGCTGATGAAAGAGAAGCCTGCTGACGAGAGGGCTGGTCGCCATCAACACGACCATCAATATCATTCCAACCGACACATTCAGCCAGTAGAGGCTGGACAATTGGTTTTGAGAAACGTCCTGATAGTGAATGATCGCCGTGCCGACGCCCAGATCGGTAAATACCTGCATGAACGCCGTGATCGAGACCACGATCGCCATCAAACCAAAATCCGCCGGCGCAAGCATGCGCGCGAGAATCGCCATCTGAGCAAACTGCAGCGCCGACCGTCCCAGCATCGCCACAGTCGTCCAACGAACCGCACTGAAGGTCTGGCTTTTTAGACTCACGGTCCATTCGCCGTTGAGCATGACCCCGGCGCCCCCAATGTCCGCTCGCGGTTCCGCTTCTCACGCAGTGGTGCGAATACCCGGCCGAGATGCCATGGCGGCAGCGCTGCCGCCATGCTCGACCAACGCGACAGCTTCCGGCCGCTTCTAAAGCGGCCGGTGAACCAAGGCCACATTAGAGCCGCGGCAGCGAAATGGCAACCCGCGTTTCAGGGCGCGGAACGCTTCCGTGACCATTCGAACGTCTGCCCGGATGTTCCATGACGAAGACCGAGGCCACGGTGTCCGCCACCCTTGGACTCAGCCCTGGACAGACGGCCGTCATACGGTCAGCGCCGTTACACGACAGCCGGTTGCACGACCAGGGTACGGCGTGATTTCTACTGATCAAAGCGCCCCGAGAATAGCTTTGAAACATACTTATTCAAAACATAATGTTGATAGTCTGTGTCAAACAGCGGGTCATTGCAGTCCAGCAACTGCGATGCCCTCGAAAGATCGGCGCTTTGCCGCTCACCGCCATCCACGATGGTGTAGTCCATTTTCAACTTGAGAATCGACTCTATGCTCTCGACAATGTCCAGGACCCGCAGAGGTTTCCGCGGGCCGACTGCAATGATCTCACGAGTGACATTTTTGCCGATGAACAACGAAAGGACTCTTCCGACATCGGCAGCGTCGACCAGGCTCCTGAAGGCGTTTCTCTGAATTGCGATCGCCTCTCTCATCCTGGCGGCATTGACGAAGTAGTTTACAAGAGTCTTATTCGTCGCCTTTCCGACGACCTGCGGCAGTCTCAAGACAAGGAAGTCCCTGGCCCTCTCCGCGATCAGCAGCTCCATTTCACGCTTGTGTTGCGCATATCTCGATGTCCCGTCTTTGGCGATGTAGCTGCTGAAATATATGATTTGTCTGTCGCGGTTTTTTTCGATGAAGGCCCTCAGCGTATCTTCCTCTCTGGCATATTCCAGGCGGTCAAGTTCTCCGGAATTCGATACGCCGGCGGCGAACACCGCGCCGGCCAGCCCCTCGGTGGCCCGCATCGCGGCCGCCATCATCCCCCCGCCGTGAACGACCACTCTATCACCCGCATCCACAGCAAGCGCCATACGACAGGTCAGCCGGGAAACGGCTCACTGAAGACTCTGCTCCAACCGGCGACCAAAGCCGCGTCAGAGAATACTTCACCGCACAACTCGATATTGGCCTGTCTCTTATCAAGAGGCATTCGATCCAGATGCAATTGACCCCTCGAGTCGTATATGTTGAGACCGAGCTCCTTGAGGTAACTCCAGGGCGTCACATCGCTCCTGAGCCACACCGTCTTCCCCAGGCTGAGCAGAGCAATGGTATTGCCTATTGCCTGCTGGCGCATGTGATTGAAAATTACAATATCCACGCCCCTCAGGTAGTTGTTGTAGTCTTCAAACGACATGAAAGTGACAAGCGGATTGAATTTATCGCCCAGTTTGCTCACACCGTAGGCGATAACCTCGTTGCGGTAGGATTCATCCCCATACGAAAGCGGTGCGCATACGGTAAAGTCAAGCGCCCGCAGAGCGGACAGTTTGTCGATCATTTCCTTGTGGTTGTTTGAAGGATCGGCGGAATTGCCGACTTGAACTACCAGCCTTCCGCTCTTCTCGTCACGACATGCCACAACGCGACGACACACGTGACTTGTGTACATCAGGTTGTGGATATAACGCGCCTGAGTTCCGTACCATGCTCGAGCAAGCATATAATCGCCGGGCACGGTCGTCGTGATTACCGGCAGCCGTCTTATTACGAACCCCCGAAGCAGCTCACGCCTCTTCCAGCCCCGGGTCTTCTCTTTAGCCTCATGAAAATAAAGGTCCCCGCCCCATATGGCCCAACAGCATTTTCTTATGAGCCAGGGCTCCAGGGCAAGCAACCCAAATAAGTAGTTGCTGAATATACCGTGAAGAACGATCTTCTCTGCCCGGTGCATGGCCTTCGACAGCGCAAGGAGATTTCTCCCCAGCTTGGGGAGCACCACCGTATCGGCCGAGGCGGGAAGCGCGTCAAGCTCGACGTTCCCGTATACCACGAACCTATGTCGACCATCAGCGAAACGCTGGTGGATAAAATCCCTGAAAGGCCCAACGAACTTCTTGTCCCAATGAAAGAGATGGAGGATGGCGCCTTGCGTCAAAGCAGCCCCTCCAGGTGCTGAACGATTCGTTCCGCAGCATGGCCGTCCCAAAGGGCGGGACGTTTTCCGGACTTGCCTCCCACAGCAAGGGCGTGTTGGACAGCGTTAAGAATGGCCTCAGCACTGTTACCCACCAGCGTATTGGTCCCCTCCTCCAATGTGATCGGGCGCTCAGTGTTATGCCTGAGGGTGAGACAGGGTATGTCGAGAGCGGTGGTCTCCTCCTGCAGGCCACCGCTGTCGGTCATCACCAGTGTGGCGTCCTTCCACAGGTTCAGAAAATCCATGTAAGACAAGGGAGTCGTCAGGGTAATGCCCGCAGCCGTCGTCAGGCCGAACCGCTGTAGATTCGCTCGGGTGCGCGGGTGCACCGGAAAGATCAGCGGAAGCTGTTTGGAAACGGCGTTGAGCGCCGAGACGATTCCGGTGAATGCTTCCCGGTCGTCTACGTTGGAAGGCCTGTGCAACGTGACGACCCCATACCGCTGTACTTTGCCCTTGAGCTCGGTGGACTGAAATGAGGCTGTATTGGCAGCGGCGAGCTGTTCGCGTTGGTAGAGTAGGTTGTCAACCATCACGTGGCCGACATGGAAAGCAGCCTCTGCCGGTTTGCCTTCCTTCAGCAGGTTCTCTACTCCGGCTGGCTCCGTGCAGAAATACCAATCGCTGATGCTGTCGGTCACCAGGCGATTGATCTCCTCCGGCATGCTTCGATCGCCACTGCGCAATCCAGCCTCGACATGAGCCACCGGAATATGCAGCTTCTTGGCGACGATCGAGCAAGCCAACGTGGAATTGACGTCGCCCACCACCAGCACGCAGGCCGGCATCTGCTGCCGGCAAATGCGCTCAAACGCCACCATGATTTTGGCGGTTTGTTCGGCGTGACTGCCGCCGCCGCATTCCAAGTGATGATCGGGATGCTGGATGCCCAACTCCTCGAAGAAGACATCGCTCATCTCTCGATCATAATGCTGCCCAGTGTGAACGATCTTGTACTGAAGGTGCCCGCTCCGCCGGCTCAACGCCCGCGCGATGGGAGCGATTTTCATGAAGTTGGGTCGAGCACCCGCTACCAGATAAATGAGCTTGCCCACTGGTTCACGCATCAATCTCTCTGCGTCCCCGAACGCAAGGTCCCGGAACGCGAGAAAGAATGTTCGAGGGAGGCTACGATCCGATGGACTCACCAGAAGTCCGCGGTTCCCCTGATCGTTGTCGCTTTGAGGGCTACGGCTTCCATAGCGGCTCTTTGCGAAGCTAGCACAATCTGAGCGAGCCTGCCAAGAAAGGACGGCATGCCCGGCTTGGGTGACTTCACGGACCGATCCCGGATCACCGTCCTGCTGCCCAATGATGCGCGCGGAGCTTGTCAAGGGGTTTGAGAGGTCCCGAATCGGAAGTGACGAGATCAGCTCCACCTGTCGCATGCCTGATTACTCACCTCAAAGAGTTTAAGTATATCGTGGCACCGTGCCCCTTACCGGCTGTTTTGCAGAGGCGGCGATCACCTGATCGCGCGGCCGGCTACGACTCATCCACTCACGACCACGCGATGACGGGCATCAATGAGAGTCTGCTTGCGGATGCGACCGAGGGTCTCCTTGGTCTTTGGATGGCTTCGGTCCGAGAGAAGCCTCGACTCACGTCATGTCGTCGACCTGCGAAGTAGAGCTCGAAGCCAACCGCGTCGCCGGCTGCTCAATCTGGCGCTGGCGATGGAACGGAAAGCGATTCGTCAAACACCAGGCGATTGAGGCCTCCATGGATCTCCCTGTCGAAACCCCGGTCGCGAAAGCTATGGCGCATTCTTGGCCCGGTTCGCGGTGCGCCCATCCGCGGATTTCGCGCGATCCCAGGGACGCCGCGCCGGTCAAGTTGGCGCGGATCCAACGTCAAGCATGCATTTTGGAGCTCGCGCAAATGTGGTCCGTGCCGCCATAGCGCGGGAAAGGATGCATAATGATAGACGGGTCTGCGCGATACGGCCTGTCGCCTGCGATCAGGCGGGCTCGCCGGTAGTCGATCTGCTTGCGCTCTGGCTAAGTGCCAAATGACCATCGAGGAGTGATCATGAAGGGCTTGTTCGTCACCACTGCCGTCCTTGCGGTCATCATCGTTCCAGTAGGCCCGGTCTACGCCGGGCGTTACGATGCCGGCGACGCCTTTATCGTAAGCAAGCTCGTTCGGGACGGCCATACGTTCTATGTTCCTCGCTACCACTATCCCGGGACCGCCTCACACGCGGGGATAACCGGTTATCCGTTCCCGAGTGCGTCACAGGCTTTCGGTCTGTCAAGGCTCCCCGGGCAGTCCAATGCGAATCCGAATGCCTTCGCGTGGCGCCTGGTCGGCGATGCGTCCGATTCGATGATCACCTTATCGGCCGGTGGAGTGAGCCTCGGGGCCAATCGCGCTGCCGGTTGCTCCATCTGGAGCTGGCTGTGGAATGGCAGACAGCTCATCAATCACCGCGATTACGGCCGTGAGTTGCAAGGGTCGCTTTCCTGGGTCGACTCGAGCCACAACACTCCGAACCCGACTGAAGCCGGCGACGGTTTCAAGAACGGGGCTCCATGCAGCGCGACAGTTTCGGGAGCGAGTCTGAGCACCACCTCGGTACCGCTCGAATGGAACGGCGGCAGGTTGGCAGGAACTCAAGGTGGTCCCGACAGGCCTGTCATATGGGAAGACATGACACTAGGCAAGGAAGTGTCTCTGAATTACATGAACATGGGCCCTGTTGCGAGGTATGAGACAGAGCTGAGCATCCCGCGCGCACTGGTGCGCGGCCACGTCGAGATACCGACGGTATACCTGGCCCCGGAATTGTATCAAACCGTAACGTACGACGCTCGTTCGCGCGAGACGTTGCCTGCCACGGGCGCTCGCAACAGAGCCGCGACGTACGAGCCGAAGAGTGGCTACGGCGGGATCATCGCGACGACGTCGAGACACGATTTCGCAATGGGCATCTATGGGGTAGTGACATCATCAGGTGGGTCCGTGTCGTTTTTTACCGCAACCAACTATCCCGGACCAACGAATGGCGGTTGGAACGGCACTTCCATCGCTACCGTCAAGCTCGCCGCAACGTACGTGGGTCCCATCGCTGCAGGCAGGAATACCTACACGGCCTGGGTGATCTCCGGAACACTGGATCAAGTCAAGAGAGCCATGAGTGCCTTGTACCGGGCAAACGCCTCCCAAGCATCAGACCAATGAGACGGAGACGTTCCGAAGCAATCACCGCTGTCGAACGTCGGTAGGCGGTCGCAGTGGGTGAGATTGCTGCCGCGTGGCGGCGATAAAGAATGAGAGGTGTAGGAACGACTTCCAGCGCGCCGTCCCAAGCGGCATTGAAACTTATCCAGAAGTCGTGAGGTATCCGGGAAGGCAGCGGAAGCAAGCCATCCAGGTATCGCCGGGTGCATGCAAGCGTGGCTCCGATGATGGGGGGGCGCAGGAGAATCGACCAGGCGGAGAAGTCCCTCGCCCGGCGCCACTGGAAATAGGAGGGATGGATCTCTCGGAGGCATTCGTCCACGACCACCGCATCGGAGGTCACGCAGGATTTTCTCTCCAATGCCCGGTCCAACGTTTGAACCTTTCCAGGCAGCCAGACATCGTCCTGATCGGCAAAATAAATGTTGTCGCCGCGCACCTGATTCAATGCGCGCTGAAAATTATGAACATAGCCGACACGGGCCGTGTTGCTGAGCACTCGAATGCGCTTGTCGCCCATGGCGGCGATCACCGCCACCGTTCCGTCTGTTGACGCATCATCGGAAACAATGATCTCATCGTCAATGGAGAGCTGACGGACGATACTATCCAGTTGCTCGCCGACGAATCGCTCGCCCTCACAGGTCGCGAGTACCACGCTGCGCATAATGTGCCTGCTGCAAGGAAGTGCGTCAGTGGCGATCGCGCTGCTTCGCGTAGTAGTGAGGATTGTCCACGATGCCCCGCGGAAACAGCCGCCGGACGGCCATCCGCGCCCACGCGTCCGCGCGAAGCATCAGATTGCGAATAGGCTGCTCCGGCCGGCCCCGGAAGCTCGTGACGTGGAAGTAGTCCTGGCCGCCAACCGGATGGCGCGAAAAATAGTAATTGGATACGCAGCATCGGTTTCGCCGCGACACATTCCTCGACACCGAGTGCCAGGAATCGCGATGCGTAACCATGACCGCGAGCCTGTTGAACCGGCTGTGAATGGTGATGGCCCGACCGCCAGGACCGTCGGGCCACAGCTCGAGATTGCAGCCCGACTCTTGTGCCCAGTCCGGGGAGACGTAGTAAAGCAGATTCAGGACCCGATAACGGCTACGGAATCTATCATGGGAGTTGTCGACGTGAGGGTTCAGATACTGCCCGTAGGTCATCGTCGAGATACCGCCGGCATAAAGCAGCTCGTCGGGCTCGAGACTCTTGAGTTGTGTGATCTCCTCGATCAGAGTCGTCACCCCGGGCAGTTGGAACGCGTAGACCGCCTCCTCGAGAAGCGAGTCGTATTTGTCCATCTGAGCAGCTACGTATTTGACCTCCCTCAGGCTTTTTTTCAGCGTCATTTTCTCGAGTGGAGGAAACGCCGAGTAAACCTTCCGCGCCCATGGCTCCGGCAACAGATCATCCAGGACAAAGTGGCTGATCGGCGCCGATGCATGCCATTGCCTCGAGAGCTCTGCCTTCTGCTCCCCGAGACGACGGCGGATCTGCTCCGCAAGCGACTCTCGCGTCAATTGATCCATCGAAAACTCCGGGTCATCTCTGCTCGCTCTCGTATTCTAATTTAATTGCAATCGCGAACCGTGACTCGCAGCCTTCAGGGGGTTTCCGACGGTGGCCGCGGCAGCCGCCCGGCGTGCGGCGGCGAGGAAATGCCGACGGCAGCTTCGCCCGAGAAACACCGCAGCAGCAGAATGCACATGCCGAACGCGCCACCGACTGCGGTCAAGTAAGGATTGGTGAATCCCGCTGCGACCCAAAGCAGTATTACCGCGTTCGCATAGAGCCTATCGCTGCGGGATATCCGCTGGGAACGGAAAAAAACGTAGAAATTCACGATTAACCAGCTCAGGCCGAATATGCCGAACTGCATGGCCATGGCGTACCATTGGACCTCATAGGAGTAAGGAATCGTGGTACTGCGACGATACCCGGGGACGCTCGAGCCCATTCCGGTGCCTGCTATCGGGTACTGGACGAAAGTATCGGAGAGTTTCCTCATTTCCTCGATCCGGGTCTGATCCGAGGCGGAGGAAGCTTGTCCGACAAACCGGTGGCTCAGCGTGACGGCGAGCACGGCCGCCGCCACCGCCGCCAACAGGACCGCGGCGATGAAGGTCCGATCGATCGTTCGCAGCCACAGAGCCCGGGTGACCAGCGCAACCGCGAACGCCCCGAACAGGAATCGCGAGAAGCTCGTATAGACCACTATGGATACGCTGATGATGAAGATGACGTCGATCATCCGACGCCTGCCTCGGTAGCACGCCACTAGAAATATCATGGCGATGTCCGAAGGGAACTGAAGCCGCTGCAGATTCATGCCGATGTCCGTGGTCACGGACTCGAATCCCAAAACCCGCTGTGCCGCGTCGAGTGTAAACAGCCCGGCGACGACGCCACCCAGAATGGCGACCTTCAACAGCATCGAGGATATGGCGGAGCGCCGTATGAGCTTGTCCAGAAACTCACCATCGGTCGCTCGCGGATCGCGCTGTACGATCAGCGGTACGATACTCAGGGCGATGAAAAAAAAGAGCAGCCGCGCAAATTGCCCGGCGACCTCCGAGCTCTGGACCGAGCGGAAGGAGCCCACCACACTCGGGTAGAGCAAACTTCCAGCGACCGAGACCAACCATATCGCGGAGCTGATGCTGAACCGGGCCGTCAGAACGAGATAAAGCCAATAGGCGAGAATGAGCATTCCTTTGGGTATGGCCAGTCCCGGTATGGCGATGCTGATCCAGACGAGCGCGGCGAACAAGCCGGTCGCACGCGGCAACGAGAGCGCCGGCCGCCAGAGAGACCCGGGCGCATGGGGATACGGGGTCAGTTGCACACGTGGCCTACACTGCGCGCGATCAGGCGTCCTCGCGCCAGTGGGCCCGGATGAGCACCACGAACGCGGATATCGTCGCCCCGCAGAGGAGTCCCAGAGCCACCCACAGGAGGGGTCGCGGGAATGACGGTATCTCCGGCGCGAGAGCAGGATCGAGAACCTTGAACGCATACTCCTGCGTGCCCTGCGCCATCATCGCCTTGTCGAGCTCGCTCTCCAGGAGGGCGTAGATCGTCTCCTTGATGCCGACTGCGTCCGTCTTCGCGGCCTGCGCGGTCAGGTAATCGATGTCACGCTGCGACTCCGCGATTGCCTTGCCGCGCAGGTAGTCGTTGGTCATCTTTACCACACCGTTTGCCCAGCGCGCGGCAATCGCAGGATCTCTCCAGGTAACCGTGAGAGTCACGAGGCCCGTCTTGGAGTCGATGTCGACGTCGCAGATCCTCTTCCTGAAGTACTGCGCCGCCTTCCACAAAGTCGGAACATCATCCGGGTCGCTGGTGTTCCACGTCTTGCGGACTGCATTCCACTTGCTTGCGTAGAGCACCGGCAACAGATTGTTGTCACGGATGTACCGCTCCGCGATCGCGTCCGACTGGAGCACGGCTACCGATTCAGCCTTCCTCGTATCGCCGGTGGTGGAGACTCCCGCGAGCGATGCCAGGCCGCTGAACTGGGACGCAATCGAGCTCAAGCCCCCGAACCCGCCGCCGACGGATTCCTCTCCGAGCGGTGAGACCAGTATCTTGGCGTCATACCACCTCGGCAGCAGCCAGGCCGCGAGACCCGCCGCCACAGTGAAGGCGATGGTCATACTCAGTACCAGCCACTTATCGTGCAGAAGGAGCTGCACGAATTTTTTGAGTGTCAGCTGACCCGGGTCATAGGTCGCTCGAGCCCGCGGACGGGGGTCGACGAGCGATGGAGCCGCCGCGGGCGACTCGTGCGTCCGTTGGTGTGCCGGCAGACTGCTCTCCAATCCGTCTCTCCCGTTCACGATTCTGTCGTCATGGGCCCAACGCATGCACGGCCGCGGCTGCAATCGCCACGTTGTACATGATCCCCGTCACAGCCTGCCAGAAGGGCAGCGGCAGCATCTGCGTCGCGTTTATCGGCACCACAATGGTATCGCCCCGTCTGATCTGGATGTTCCCCCCCCCGTCGAACCAGCGGCTGCCCCCGCTCGCGATCACACTGCCGTTGGCGCGGACGACATAGAGTCTCTTCTCGTCGGCCTGTGCAGTGAAGCCTCCGCTGAGGCGTATGTAGTCGTTCCGCGACAGGTTGGGATTGTAAAGGTGCGAGGTCGGATCCTGGACTTCCCCGATCACGCTCACTTCCTGCTGGAATTTCGGCACGATGAGCTGGTCGCCATCGCGCAGCACGATGTCGTATATCGAATTCGGGGGGTTGCGCAGGATCTGGCGCAGATCGATGACCAGCCTCCCGACCGCCTTCTCGCCTTCCAGCTCATGGAGCAGCGACCGGCCAATGATGAGCGAGTTGGTCGCACCTCCCACATTGGCTCCCTGGGCCGTTGCCACCGCCCGCAGGGCGAGCACTCCGAGCTCGATCTTCATGCGGGCGGCGAGCTGATCCATCTGCTTCTGCTCGCGCTGCTGGAGCTCCGTGCGGGTAAAGACGGCTCCCTGGGGGAAGGCGTACTGGGTAAGACCACCGGCTCGCTCGAGCACCGACTTCAGCGTCTCGCCCGGCTTGACGGTGTAGACCCCCGGGAAGCGCACTTCGCCGAGCAGCGTAACGCTGGCCCGGTTAGCCCACTGGGAGACCTCCTTCACGCTGAGGACATCGTAGGGCTCGAGGCGCACGTTCGCTGCCTGATCGCCAGCCAGCGCCCGGGCCAGGTCAATGTCGAAGATCTGCGTCCGCCGCGTGCCCTCTGCATCGACGACGTAGCGCGTGAGCTCCGCCGTGGTGGTGTAGGCTGAGCTGGCCAACCCCCCTCCGGCACGCACGAGATCGGCGACTCTCATGCCGGGCCCGAGCGGGTATTGCCCGGGCACATTGACCCGGCCTTCGACTATCACCACCGGGTCGGGCCGCTCCGCAGTCGACTGTGAGCGCAGCTCCTCGAGAATCGGCTGGATAATGCGGTCGCGGCTCGAGGAGAGATCAAATACCGTGATTTGATCCCTCGGCATCAGCACCGGATCGGCAGCCGTTCCGGGACGAGCGAGTGCCGCCGCGAGATCGGCAGAGAGTACCTCGATACGGCGGTCGGGCGGCACCTCCCGCCGGATCAGCACATAGTGGAGGTCAGAATCGGGCTTCAGGTCCTCGACCGAGGGAATCACGGTGCTCAGCCGCATTTCCGGGTGGTACTCGAAAGGCCCCGCCGTGTAAATGTTGCCCTGCAGCACGACATCCGCATCGAGCGTAGGCCTAAGGCGCGGAATGTGGATGTAGTCGCCGTTCCGCAGTCCCTCCGCCTCGCCCCCTTCAGCGGTGAGGTCCAGGGGCAGAACGACCCGCTGGCCATTCGGCATGATGCGGGTCAGCGTCGCCCTGGATGTGTCCGCATCCGGCTTCAGGCCCCCCGCCAAGGCGACGATCTGCGCGGGCGTGGTCTCGTTCTTGATCTCATAGATGGCGGGCCGCTCCACTTGGTCGTCTATCGCCACTGTCGGCCCCACTGGCGGCACGAACACGACATCGCCCTGGAGCAGCTTCGCGTCGTCCCTGGTGCTGCCTCGGAGGAGCAGGTCGTAGAGATCCAGGGTCCTCACCAGGACGCCGTCGCGCTTCAACTCGATCCTACGCATCGAGCCGGTCTGGCCGATGCCGCCCGCCGCATAAAGAGCCGAGGTGATCGTTCCGAGTGAGCTGATGGTGTAGGCGCCGGGCTCAAACGCATCACCCACGACAAAGACCTGGATGGAGCGGGTCTGCTCCATTGTCACGCTGGCGCGCACTCCGATCATCTGATGCGCGACGCGGGCCTCGATTTCCGCCTGGACTGTGCTGAAAAGCTGGCCACCAACGTTGATGGGGCCGAGCTGCGGGAAGCTGACCCGCCCGCCCCGGCCCACTGCCAGCTGGTACTCTTCGCTCTTATTGCCGTAGAGCAGCACGTCGAGCACGTCACCGGGACCGACTGTGTAGTTCGATGGCACCGGAACGTCCGTCAGAGGATTGAAGCTCGTGGAGTATTGCGAGAACAAGTCGTAGCCGAAGGGTTTGAGCGCCGCCACGCCGGTTTTGTCGAGCGGCAGGAGCGTCACCCTGACCTCGAGATTCTGGAACGCCGGTATGACGGACAGCCGCAGCGTCGCCTGGTCCTCCGAGAGTCCGGCGAGCGGGACGGGCGCGAAGCCCGGAAGCATCAGGTCCCCGTTCGGCGACAGCTGGTAAGGATTGCGGGAGCGGATGATCTCCATGAGCGCCGTGAGCCGCTGCTTGTCGGCGCCGCTCAGCTGCGATGCAGGCGTGACCGCCGTCGAGGCTTGGGCGAGCGCCGCGGCTGCGCCGCCCGCGCTGCCTCCCTGAAGCGCCTTCAGGGCCTGCAGCGCTTCGGAGGACGACAAAGCAGCGCCGGCTCCCGCGCCGGCGCCGGCGCCTTGCTCGGCGTACGCCTGCTGAAGCGCCAGCGCGGACTGCGAGGCCGCCCGCCGCGGGAGACTGAAAGCGATCTCCACGATGATCCAGTCGCCGCCCTTCATAATCGGGATCAGAGACTGCTGCTCCTGCTCCTGCTGCTTCTGCCGAACGGCCATCTGCTGCTCGTACTGCTGCAGCTGCGCCTGATTCTGCATGCTGAGCTGGGCCTGCGTACCGATGGCACTGGTACCATTCCCCAGGTTTCCGGTGCCGAGGCCGTTCATGATGGCCTGCTGCTCCTCGGGACTCAGTCCCTGGTACATCTGCGCCAAGCCGCTGTTCGGCGATACCGCCTGTGCGTGCGCAAAAGAGGCGAAGAGCCAGAGGCCAAGCAAACCAATCAGGCAGCCGGCAAGCGGCCAAAGCGGACGTCGCATCAAGCGCATTACCAACCCTTATCGCGAGTGCACAAGGCAGCGCACGCTCGAGCCTCAGTCCGGCTGTCCGCCGGATTCTCGAGGCCCTCATCGCCTCGGCCCGTCTCATGCGAAGCGGCGATTGTAGCGGGAGCGCTGCGGCTTTGGAGCGGAATCCGTGCTGAACGTTCAGCCGGGCGCGGCATGACCCTGGTCGCCACTACCGGCAGTGCGTCTCGATCCACCACCGCGGGGCCACGGGGTGCCTTCGATTGGACGTCCAGGACGAGTGGTAGTGGCGCGCCGTCATGCAGTTCCGCCCCGCGCGCCGCAGGGCAAGCCGGGTCCGGGATCCGCACCGGCAGCCGTTTGCGATGGGCGCCGTGGACCGGGAATCGATCGTGGGCTTCGAATATGGTCAGGACAAGCGCGCCGCGAACAAGGACAAGCTCGACTTCGAGGAGGCTCAGGAACTCTGGCGCGACCCGGATCTGCTGGAGATCCCTGCGCGCACGATCGATGAGCCACGATGGATCGCCATCGGCAAACCCGGCGGAAGCACTGGTCCGCGGTGATCACTCGCTGCGGCGACAACATTCGGCTGATCTCAGTCCGGCGCGCCCGGGACGAGGAGATGGAGGTGTATGAAGGCGACGAAATTTGATCAGAAATTCGATGCCGGCAAGAGCGTCATGGATCAGCTCGACTTGGCGAAGGCCCGTCGGGCGAACGTCGAGATCAAGCGCGTGAATGTGGATTTCCCACAATGGATGGTCCACTCGTTAGACCGGCACGCCCGCCGGCTGGGAATCACCCGGCAGTCTCTCATCAAGATCTGGCTTACCGAAAAGCTCGAGCAGCGCTGAGTTCGTAGCTATGGTCATCCTGAAGGAGAGGCGGACGGCGCGGGGCTGAAGATCCCGCCCTACCGGTAGTGCGTCTTGACTGCGATGCTATAATTATCATCTTGTAGTTTTCGGTCGGCACCTAATCGCCATAGCAGCACGAGACTCCTGTGATGCCCCAGCCTCGCATTAAGCTCGATTCTAATGCTGTTGCAGCGTTTTGCCGCGCTCGAGGCATCCGTAAGCTGAGCCTGTTCGGCTCGGTGCTGCGAGACGACTTCGATCCTCGGCGCAGCGACGTTGATGTCCTTGCGGAGTTCGAGCCGGACGTACATCCCGGCCTGAAATTCTTCGGGTACGGTGAAGAGTTGGGCAGAATTCTCGGCCGTCGAGTGGACTTCAATACGGCTGCGTGGCTCAGCAAGTACTTCCGGGATGAGGTAATGCGCGAGGCGGTCGCCGTGTATGAGCAAGCGTGATCATCGCATCACGCTGCGCCAGATCATCGAGTACGTGCAGCGCGCGCAACTCCTGTGTGCAGATACGTCCGTCGCCGCGATCGAGGCTGATTGGCGCAACGCGCTCGCGTTCGAGCGCGCAATGGAGGTTCTCGGTGAGGCCGTCAAGCGGCTGCCGGAGGATCTGATTCAGCGCTATCCGCAGGTGCCTTGGCGGCTCGTCGCCGGCATGCGGGACAAGATCAGCCACGGATATGACACTGTCGATTACCAAACACTCTGGGATGCCGTAAAGAACGATCTGCCAACGCTGCGGGCTACCGCGGAATTCATGCTGCGCGATTTGGATAAGCCGCAACCGCCAGCCACATGATCGATCTACGCAGTGCTTCACGCCGCCGCTCTGCGAAGGCTCAGGACTTATCGAGAGCGCCTTTGCGCCCGCGCCCCTTCATCTTCTTCGGCACGCGAGGCTTGCGGGCGGGCCGTTTGACCGCCGCGGACCGGACACGCGGTGCCTCGGCCAGCTCGATCCCGAACACACTGCCGAGGTCCTCGGTGTGGAGCGTCTTGCGCCGAGAGGGGCGCGGCGATACATCGATGGCGGTCGCCGCGGCGATGAGCTCGCCGTGATCGACCTGGCGCAGGGTGAAAAGCAGCTCGGGCTAGCGGTCGAATCGCGAGCCGACACCGTACAACACCGCCGCCACGTGCTTGCACATCGTTGCCCAGTCGGGACAGGAGCAGGACATTTCGATCTCCGCCGGCTTGGGGAAGAGACCCTGCTCGCGGTGGGTGATGACCTGCATCACCTGATCGGAGAGTCGCCCCTCGAGCAGGTCAATGAGGGAGCCGATCCCGCCGGCGCACTGCGATTTGAGGCGTGTCCACTGCGCGGCGGCCACCGGTTTGATCTTGATGGCGACTTCGTAGGGATTCGGCCGGCTGCCGGCTACGAGTGCCGTGACCCTTCCCGGTGCGACCTCGAGGTCGAGTACGGCTCCGTTCCTCAGATAGCTGCGACCCCGCGGCAGACGATATTCATAATCCCGATAGGACTCGAGATTCTGACACCAGGCCTTGCCCCAGAAGCTGCGCGCGATCGTGCGGCCATCGATCACGATAGGCGACGGCTCGCGTGCGCCTTTCACCAGGCGCTTCGCGAAACGCTGACGATCCCGTGCGACGCGCTGGCGCTGCTCGGCGACGCTCGGCTTGCGGGCGTAGTTCCGCCAGTTCATCGAATCCAGGCTCTCTCGACCTCAGCCGGCGCGATCATGCGTCACAGGCTTTGTGGATGTCGAGCGTCACGACGCTGAGCAACTCCTCATCGCTCATCTCGGTGAGGAGCGGCTCGCCGCCCTCCTCGAGGAGACCGCGGGCAAGGCCGGCCTTCGCCTCGATCAGCGCATCGATCTTCTCCTCCACGGTCCCGCGGCAGACGAACTTGTGCACGAGAACGTTGCGCCGCTGCCCGATGCGGAAGGCCCGGTCGGTGGCTTGATTCTCGACGGCGGGATTCCACCACCGATCGAAATGGATCACCTGCGAGGCCGCGGTGAGATTCAACCCGGTGCCGCCGGCCTTGAGCGAGAGCACGAAGAACGGCGGGCCGTCCTCGCGCTGGAATTGCTCGACCAGCCCCTGGCGCTTGCCGACCGGCGTGCCGCCGTGCAGCACGAGCCCCGGACGGCCGAATATCCGCTCGAGATGCTCCGCGAGCGGCTCGGCCAGCTCGCGGAACTGAGTGAAGACGAGCGCGCGCTCCTGGCGCGCGGCCAGCTCCTCGCAGAGGTTTGCCAGACGCTCGAACTTGCCGCTGCGCCCTGCGGCGTAGCCGCCCTTGTCCGACAACTGGCCCGACCACTGGGCGGGATGATTGCAGATCTGCTTCAGCTGCATGAGGTGGGCGAGGATCGTGCCGCGGCGCTGGATCCCCTCCGTCAGGCAAAGCGCCTGGGCGAGCGCTGCAACGCAGTGCTCGTAGAGAGCGGCCTGCTCGCGAGTAAGGCCGCAGAACGCCCGCACCTCCGTCTTTTCGGGCAAATCGGCAATGACCCGCTTGTCGGTCTTCAGGCGCCGGAGAATGTAGGGCTGCACCAGGCGCCGTAAGGGCGCGAACGAGGCGTCGGCCCCCTGGGCGAGGCGCTTGGCAGTGCCCGCGAAGGCGCGCCGCTCGCCGAGCAGACCGGGATTCAGGAAATCGAAGAGCGACCAGAGATCGGAGAGGCGATTCTCGATCGGCGTGCCGGTGAGAGCGATCCGCGCGCGGGCGGTGAGTTGCTTGACGGCCCGCGTCTGCTGCGCCCCGGGATTCTTGATCGCCTGCGCCTCATCGAGGATGACGAGGCGCCAGCTGCGGGAGCGCAGCGCCTGCGAGCGAGCGACCATGCCGTAGCTCGTGAGCGCGACGTCAATGCCCGCGAGCGCGGTCTCCAGCGCACCGGCAGCCTCGAGGTCCGCGGAGGTCTCCGAGGGGTGCGCCACGAAGGCCCTGAGACTCGGCGTGAAGCGCTCGAGCTCGGACTTCCAGTTGGCGAGCAGCGAAGCCGGAGCCACGACGAGGCTCGGCAGCGGCGGCTCGGCCTCGCCCGGCGGACCGCCCCGGCGGGTCTTCTTCGACGCCCCGCCGTTTTCCTGCGCGCGAAGATGCAGCAGCAGCGCGATCACCTGCAGCGTCTTGCCGAGCCCCATGTCGTCGGCGAGGCAGGCGCCGAGGCCGAGACCGGCGAGGAGGGTCAGCCACTTCGCCCCGGCGATCTGATACGGCCGCAGCGTGGCTCGCAGCCCCGCCGCCGACAGGTCGCGCTCGCCTTCGCTGTTGCGCAGCCGGGCGAGGATCTCGCGCAGCCCGCTGCCCGCCTCGATGCCGCTCCATTCCCGCAGCGGCTCGGGGAGCTCCGCCAGCGCTCGCTCCCCGCTCCCCGCGCCGGCCAGCAGGCGCATGCCTTCATAGAACGAGAGCCCCCCGGCGCGCGCCTCCCGCTCGATTCGCTTGAAGTGCGCCAGCGCGGCGGAGAGTTTCTCCCCATCGGCTTCGACCCACTGTCCCCGCAGCCGCACGAGGCCTCCCGCGGAGGACAGCAGCTCCTGCCTCTCAGCATGAGTCAACGGCTCCCCGTCCAAAGTCACGGCTGCCGAGAAATCGAGCAGGGCGTCCGCACCAAGCGCGGCGGTGTTTGTGCCGATGCGCACGCTAACCTGGGGACGGCGCGGACGGTCCGCCTTCCACCAGTCGGGAATCCGTACCACGAGTCCGCTCGACTCGAGCGTTGGAACATCGCGCAGGAACCGGTGAGCCTGCGCGGGCGTCCAAGCGAGCGGATGGTAGACATCCCCGCTCTCGATGAGCTCCCGCACCCAGGGCAGGCGCTCGGAAGCATCGCGAATGGGTGTCAGCAATCCAACGAGCCGCTTGCGATGGGCGGCGCCTGCGTATTCCTGCAAGGCGCGCGCGAGGGGCAGGTGCCGGGCCTCGCCCCGCTCCGACACGCCGGCGACGTATGTGGCGAGAAACGCAAACGGATACTCTTCGTCGCGCTTATGGTCGGCGAGATGGAAAGTCACGCGGCCGACCAGCCGCCAGAGGGGGTTCTTCTCGTGCAGCCACGCTCGAAGGCTCTTACCCGCCATCCTGACTTCGTCGCGGATTCGCGCGTCGATGTCTTGCCATGCCGCGCGGAGCGCTTCAGTGTCGAGATACTCGAGGCCCCTCATCGGCGGAGCATCGAGCGCCCAAGCACCGAGCTCCTCATCAGCGGGCGGCGCGACCAGCTCCTCGTCCGGCGGTAGAGCTTGCAGATCCCCAAGGTGACAAAGCTGCGTTACGTACCGCTGCGCAAAGCTACGCGCGAACGCAAGGCCGGGCGGCAGCGAGCTCTTGAGCTCTTGGGTTGCAAGATGCAACAAACCTGACCCTTGCCCGTCCAGAAACGCGCGCTCGATCCGTGTCACGGCCGCGGACGCCAAGGACGGAGCGCCGTACGCGTCAAACGTCTCGACGCGGAACCGGCGGTGGGATGTAACGTATAGCTCGAGAGAGGCGGCCATCAACCAGCGCAGGCGCCTGAACTTCACCACTACCGGTAATGCGTCTCGATCCAGCGCTGATAGCTGCCGTCCATGACGGCGCGCCACCACCACTCGTTCTGCACGTACCACTCGAAGGTGCTGCGCAAGCCAGCAGCCAGAGCGACCTGCGCCCGATACCCGAGCTCGCGCTCGATCTTCCCGCAATCGATGGCATAGCGTCGATCGTGACCGGGACGGTCCTTGACGAACTGAATGAGGCTCGATGTCTTGCCGCCGCGTGCCGCGGGGCAATCGCGGAAGCGCGACGCCAAGTCTTGCCGCTCACGGAAAGCCTCCTCGGCCACGGCGCACAGCGTCTCGATGAGTTTCAGGTTTTCGCTCTCGACGCCGCCGCCGATGTTGTAGACCTCTCCGGGCCTGCCTTTCCTGAGGATGAGGTCGATGCCGCGGCAGTGGTCGCTGACGTGCAGCCAGTCCCGGACGTTGCGCCCGTCGCCGTAGACAGGCAGTGGCCGCCCGTGCAGGAGGTTGACGATCATCAGCGGGATCAGCTTCTCGGGGAAGTGGTACGGGCCGTAGTTGTTGGAGCAATTGCTGGTGGTGACCTCGAGTCCGTAGGTATGATGGTAGGCGCGCACCAGATGATCCGAGGCCGCCTTGCTCGCCGAGTAAGGGGAGTTCGGCGCATACGGGGTGCGCTCGTGAAACGCCGGATCCTCGGGCGCGAGGGCGCCATAAACCTCGTCGGTCGACACGTGGTGGAAGCGATGCCGCTCGACCGCGCGCTCGTCGAGCCACACCTTGCGCGCGGCCTTGAGCATCGAGTGGGTGCCATGCACGTTGGTCTCGATGAAGGCGTCGGGCTCGTGGATGGAGCGATCAACGTGCGACTCCGCGGCGAAGTGCACGATCGTGTCGATCCCCTCCTCCCTCAACAGTCGCTCGACGCGCGGCGTATCGCAGATGTTACCCTGCACGAACTCGAGATCCGGATGGCCCTTGACGGGCTCGAGGTTGGCGAGATTGCCGGCGTAGGTCAGCGCATCGAGCACGACCACACGCTCGCCCGGATGTGTCTCCAACCAGTAGTGTACGAAGTTGGCGCCGATGAAGCCGGCGCCCCCGGTGACGAGCAGCCTCGACTTCCGCGGGAAGGTGCCGACGGCATCTCCGGCCCGCGCGAGTGCAGGTTTTTCGACGCTAGGCATCGGAAATCTCTTTCAGGACGCTACGAAGGCGCTTGCGCCAATGGACGGGGGCGAGGCCGAACGGGGCCAGTGATCTCTTGTCGAGCACGCCGTAGGGCGGGCGGCGGGCGGGTGTGGGGTAATCCGCAGTCGAGATGGGTACCACCGTGACCTCTGCCGGCAGAAGGCCAAGCTGCGCGCTCTCTTCCGCGATGGCCACCGCAAAGTCGTACCAGCTCGCCACACCCGCATCCGTCCAGTGGTGGATGCCGCGAATCTCGGCGTTCCCAGCGATCTGCCAGAGGGCTTCCGCGAGCGAGCGAGCGGCCGTCGGGGTTCCCACTTGATCTGCGACCACGCGGGCCGAACCGTTCGACCGCATGACGCGCAGCATCGTGCGCACGAAGTTGGCGCCGGTAGCAGCGTACACCCAGGCGGTCCTCACGATGATCGAGCGCTCCCGCAACGCCTCAAGAACGGCCAGCTCGCCGTCCCGCTTGGTCCTGCCGTAGACGCTGAGAGGATGGGTGGCGGAATCCGGCCGGTAGGGAACGGACGCGGCGCCATCGAACACAAAATCGGTCGAGATCTGGATCAGTCGTGCGCCGCATGCGACGGCCGCCGCAGCCAGGTGCCCCGGTCCCTCCGCGTTGATCCGCCGCGCCAACTCCGGCTCCGATTCCGCCTTGTCGACCGCAGTGTACGCCGCAGCATTGATGATCACCGAGGGTCGATGGCGGCTGACACAGTCGCGCACCGCCTCGGCGTTACCGATGTCGAGATCAGCGTGCGTGCACGCAATCGCCTCGACGCCGTCAGGGCGCGTCTCGAGCAACATGCGGCCCACCTGCCCGCCAGCGCCCGTGATCAAGACCTTTGCCGGCGACGCAGACGACATCAAGGATAGACCTCCGCCTCCCGGAAGCCCGGCGCCGCGGCATCCTTGCCTGACACGACAGGCTCGGCGCCCGCCGCCAGCGGCCACTTCACGCCGATCTCGGGATCGTTCCAGCGGATCGCCCGCTCATGTGCAGGCGCCCAGAAGTCGGTGACCTTGTAGAGGAAGTCCGCGTAATCGCTGAGCACGAGATAGCCGTGCGCAAAACCGGGCGGCACCCAGAGCATGTGATGGTTCTCCGCCGAGAGCACGACGCCCACCCATTTGCCGAAAGTGAACGAGCCGCGGCGGATGTCGACCGCCACATCGTAAACGGTGCCGGTGACGACACGCACCAGCTTTCCCTGGGGTTGCTGGATCTGGTAATGCAGGCCCCGCAGGATGTGCCGTGCGGAGTGGCTGTGGTTGTCCTGAACGAACTTCGGGTTGAGCCCCGCGGCAGCGAACTTGCGCTCCTCCCAGGATTCCATGAAGTAGCCGCGCCCATCGCCGAAAACCTTCGGGCGTATCAGCACGACCTCGGGGATGTCAGTAGGTGCGAACTCCATGTCAGAGGTGTCCCTTCAGGATCTCGAGCAGATAGGTGCCGTAGCCCGTCTTGGCGAGGGGCCGCGCCAGGGACTCGAGCTGATCGGCGGTGATGTAACCGGCGCGGTAGGCGATCTCCTCCGGGCAGCACACTTTCAGGCCCTGACGAGTCTCGATCGCCTCGATGAACATGGAGGCCTGGAGCAGGGATTCGTGGGTGCCCGTGTCGAGCCAGGCCACGCCCCGACCCAGCTGCTCCACCCGCAGGGCACCGCGGTCGAGGTACTTGCGGTTGACATCGGTGATCTCGAGCTCACCCCGGGCCGAGGGCTTGAGGCTCGCGGCGATATCGAGAACCTGGTTGTCGTAGAAATAAAGGCCCGTTACCGCAAAGTGGGATTTGGGGCTGGCGGGCTTCTCCTCGATGTCGAGTGCCCGCCCGGCGTCATCAAACTGCACCACGCCATACCGTTCCGGATCCCGCACCCGGTACGCGAATACCGTCGCGCCCTCTGCGCGCCGCGCGGCGGCTCCCAGCTGCTCCGGCAGCCCGTGGCCGTAGAAGATGTTGTCGCCCAGAACGAGGGCAACGCGATCGCTGCCGACGAAGCGCCGTCCGATGATGAATGCCTGGGCGAGCCCCTCGGGCCGCGGCTGCTCTGCGTACGACAGCGAGAGGCCCCACTTGGCGCCATCCCCGAGCAGGCGCCGAAAGAGCGGCAGGTCCTCCGGCGTCGAGATGAGCAGAATGTCGCGGATCCCGGCCAGCATCAGCACGGCCAGGGGGTAGTAGACCATCGGCTTGTCGTAGATCGGCAGGAGCTGCTTGCTGATGCTCAGGGTCACCGGATGCAAGCGCGTCCCCGCGCCGCCGGCCAGAACGATGCCTTTCAAGATCTTGGTACCTCTCACCGCTAGCGTGGAGCCAATACGGCTCCGACGCACGACAGCAGATCATCGTATACGCCATCCGCACGTGCCACTGCCTCTTCGGAGAGCAGGTACCCCGTGCGAACCAGGAAGCAGCGGCGGACCCCGGCCGCGCGGCCGGCCTCGAGGTCTGAAAGGCGGTCGCCCACCAGGAAGGACACCCGCGGATCGATATCCAGTGCCCGGATGGCCGTCGCCAGCATACCGGGCTTGGGTTTGCGGCAGTCGCAATCGATCCGATAGCGCTCCACGGGCGCATCGGCGAGGTGCGGACAGTATTCCACCGCATCGAGCGCGACGCTGGCCGCCTGGAGCCGCTCGTGCATGTGCGCCGTCAATGCCAGGTAATCCGCCTCCGAGTAGAGGCCGCGTGCGATGCCCGATTGGTTGGTGATGACCACGAGCAGATACCCGGCGGCCTGCAACGTCCGCAACGCCTCGATGGCGCCCGGCAGGAACGCAAAGTCCTCGACGCGGTAGACGAACGCGCGCTCCTCGTTGAGCACCCCGTCGCGGTCGATGAACGCCGCCTTTCGGCTCATGGGCCGCCGCGAATGCGTCTCAGGAGGGCACTCGTCGAGTAGCCGTCCACGAACGGAATCGCGACCGATCGGCCACCCCAGGTGCGCACGAGGCGGGTCTCCTCCAGAGTCTCCATGTCGTAGTCACCGCCCTTCACGTAAATGTCAGGACGGCACCTTTTCAACAGCTCGCACGGAGTCGGCTCGTCGAACGCCGTGACGAACGAGACGCTCTCGAGCGCGGCCACGACCAGCTGACGATCGGCCTCCTGGTTGAGAGGCCGGTTGGGCCCTTTGCCGAGCTGCCTCGCCGAGGAGTCGCTGTTGACCGCGACGAGCAGCGCCGCGCCGAGCTCGCGAGCCGCCGCGAGATAGAGGACATGGCCGCGATGCAGAACGTCGAACACGCCGTTCGTGAATACCAACGGGCGCGGCCAATCCCAGTCGCGGGCCCTCACACCCGGGACGAGCTTACGACTCAAGGAGGCCGGTATCTCCGACATCGATTCGGTCAAGGCTCCCGCTGCCCCGCCAACCACTCCGCATATCGCCGCACGCCGTTGGCGACGTCAGCAAACTCGACGTCGCAGCCGGACGCCCGCAGGGACCTCAGGTCCGCCTGGGTATGGCATTGGTACTTGCCGACCAGAGCCTGCGGAATAGGCACATACTCGATCAGGCCCTGCGAGACCTGCTGCTCGAGGCTCAGCGGCGCCGCATCACGAAGCACCCGGGACGCATTGATCGTCGCATGGGCCACGTCGTTGAAGGGCTGCGCTCTTCCGGTACCGACGTTGAAAATGCCGATGCGCTCCGGATGTCGCAGGAACCACAGATTGACCGCGACCACATCATCCACATACACGAAGTCGCGCGTCTGCTGTCCCGGGCCATAGCCGCCGTACTCGCCGAAGAGCTTCACCTTGCCGCTCTCGCGCAGCTGCCCGAAATGATGGCACGCCACTGAGGCCATGCGGCCCTTGTGCTGCTCCCGCGGCCCGTAGACGTTGAAATAGCGAAGGCCCACCACCTGGGAACGGGCCGTCGGGAGCGTCCGCCGCACGATATTGTCGAACAGGAGCTTCGAGTACCCGTAGACATTGAGCGGCCGCTCGTGCTCCGGCGACTCGCGAAAGACCGTGCTGTCGCCGTAAGTGGCGCCGGAGGAGGCATAGAGGAGCCGCGTCCCCTGACTCTGGCAGTGATCGAGCAGATCCTTCGAGCAGCGGTAGTTGGTCTCGAGCATGTAGCGCCCGTTGTGCTCCATCGTGTCGGAGCAGGCGCCCTCATGGAAGATCGCATCGACGCGGCCCAGCTCTCCCAACGCGAAGCGATCGTAGAACTCGATCCGGTCGAAGTAGTCGCTCACCTTCGCGCCGAGGAGGTTGCAGAATTTCGCGCCCTCGGTGAGGTCATCGACCGCGATCACATCGTCGATGCCGATCGCATTGAGTCCGTGCACCAGGTTGCTGCCCACCATCCCGGCTGCGCCGGTCACGACCACTCTCAAGCGAATAGCTCCTCGTAGCTCACCGTCGCCGTGCCAAACTTGCCGACGACGACCCCGCCCGCGCGGTTGGCGATGGGCATCGCCTCCCGCAAGCTCATGCCGCAGGCCATCATCGCGGCCAGCGCGGCAATCACCGTGTCGCCCGCGCCCGTCACGTCGAACACCTCACGCGCCTGCGCGGGCACCCGGACGTGTCCAGCCGCATCGAAGAGTGACATCCCCTCCTCGCTCCGCGTGAGCAGCACGCCGGCGAACCGATGGCTCTCGCACAAGCGTTGCGCCCGCTCCTCGAGCTGCGCCTCCGTCTTCCAGCTCCCGATCACCTGCGCCAGCTCCGCGCGGTTGGGCGTGACGACCGTGGCCCCCGCATACCGGCTGTAATCATCGCCCTTGGGATCCACCAGCACTGGCTTACCGGCCATCCGCGCCAGCTCGATCATCCGCGGAATGTGTGTGAGCCCCCCCTTGCCATAGTCCGAGAACAGCACCGCGTCATACTGCGGCAGCACCCGCGCGAAATCCGACAGCATGTCGGCCAGCACCTCGTGGTCCGGCTGGTTCTCGAAATCCACCCGCACCAGCTGCTGCGCGCGCCCGATGACCCGCAGCTTCACACAGGTGAAGAGCTTGGGATCCCTTCCGAGAATCACCTCGACCGCCTGCGTCTTCAGTAACCGCTCGAGCCTCTTCGCCGGCTCATCATCGCCCACGACCGTGATGAGCATCACTGCGGGCCCCAACGCCTTGACGTTGAGCGCAACATTAGCCGCCCCGCCCAGGCGATGCTCGTCCTTCGTGACCCGCACCACCGGCACCGGCGCTTCCGGCGAGATCCTCTCCACCTCGCCAAAGAGATATCGGTCCAGCATCGCATCGCCCACGACCAGCACCCGCGCCTTGAGCAAGCGCGCCTTGAGGTCTGCCCCCGCCTGGATTGCCCTTCCTGGTGCGTTCGCTGTTCTGCCCCCGCTCATCCGAACCCCAACGCCTCCTCCACCAAGGCGCACAATGTGTGGCCGATGAAGATATGCGCCTCCTGGATGCGCGCCGTCGTGTGGCTCGACACCACGATCGCGACGTCACAGAGCTCCTTGAGCGCCCCTCCATCCCTCCCCAGAAGCCCGATCACATGCATGCCGGCAGCGCGCGCCGCATCCGCCGCGCGCATGACGTTGCGTGAATTCCCCGAGGTCGAGATCGCGATCAGGCAGTCGCCCTCCGCCCCGAGACCCGAGACCTGCCTCGCGAATACCTCGTCAAAGGTGTAGTCATTTGCTATGGAAGTGAGCGCCGAGGTATCCGTCGACAATGCGATCGCCGCGAGTGGCCGGCGGTCCTTCACGAACCGCCCGGTCATCTCCGCCGCGATGTGCTGACTGTCCGCAGCCGAGCCGCCGTTGCCGCACAACATGAGCTTGCGCCCGGTGCGCAGCGCGCCAGCAATGAGAGCCGCCGCCCGTTCGATTTCCGCAGACAGCCCCGACAAGCCCTGAAACAGTCCCAGATGCTCCTGCAACCCCCGCTGAAAGATGTTGCTCAAGTGAATCTCAATCCCCCTGCTTCCACTCCGTGAGCTTCGCGATGATCTTTCCCACGCCCGGCGCCACTCCATGCGCCCCCTCCGGATCCCTCACCGCCGGCGCCAGCTGATCGCAAAGCCTCTTGCCGAGCTCCACGCCCCACTGATCGAACGAATTCACCCCCCATATGACTCCCTGGGTGAACACCTTGTGCTCATACAGGGCTATCAGTTTGCCGAGCGTCGCGGGATCCAGCTTCTGAAACGCCACCAGCGTACTCGGCCGGCACCCCGGATGCACCTTGTGCGGAATCAGCTCCTCGAGCCGCTCTTTCGGCATCTGATGCTGCGTCAGGTCCGCCCGCACCGCTTCGGCCGACTGGCCGTTCATGAAGGCTTCCGCCTGCGCCAGGCAGCTCGCGATGGCGAGATCCTGCTGCGGCTGATTGCCGCAGGAAGACCGCGCCGGCAGGAGGAAATCGAGCGCCGCCCGGGGCGTCCCCTGGTGCAAGAGCTGGAAGAACGAATGTTGGGCGTTGTTGCCCGGCTGCCCCCAGATCACCGCCGCCGTCTGCCAGTCGACCCGCCGCCCCTCGAGCGTCACCGACTTGCCGTTGCTCTCCATCTCCAGCTGCTGCAGGTAGGCCGGAAACCGCTTCAGGCGATCGTCATAGGGCAACACCGCCAGTGTCGGCAGCCCCTCGAAGTTGATGTTCCAGACACCGAGCAGGCCCATCAGCGCCGGGAGATTGTCCGCCCACGGCGTCTTGCGGAAGTGCTCGTCCATCTCGTAGCCGCCCGCGAGCAGCGCCAGGAACTGATCCTTGCCGATCGCGATCGCAAGCGACACGCCGATCGACGACCAGAGCGAGTAACGCCCTCCGACCCAGTCCCACATCTTGAAGCGGTACTGCGGATGGACGCCGAACTCGTCCATCGCCCGATGATTCACCGACACCGCCGCGAAATGCTCCCGCACCGCCTCATCACCCAGCTTCTCCTTCACCCACGCGCGCGCCGTGTGCGCATTGGTCAGCGTCTCGAGCGTCGTGAACGTCTTGGAGGAGACGATGAAGAGCGTCGCCCGCGGGTCCGCGCTCTCGAGGATGTCCTCGAGGTGGCAGCCGTCGATGTTGGAGACGAAGTCGCATTTAGGCGCATCGATGGTGTAAGGCTTGAGGGCCCGCACCGCCATCGCGAGCCCCAGGTCCGAGCCGCCGATGCCGATGTTCACCACCCGCGTGAAAGGCTTGCCCGAGCTGCCGACGATCCGCCCCGCCCGCACGCTCTCCGCGAAGGTGAGCATGTGGTCGCGCTCCGCCATTAGCACCCGGGCGATGTCGGCGCCGCCGATGTTGGCTCCCGGCGGCTGGCGCAGCGCCACGTGCAGCACCGCGCGCCCCTCGGTGGAATTGATCTTCTCGCCGCGCCACATCGCATCGCGGTAATCCTTGAGGCCCACCGCCTCGGCGAGGTCGAGGAGCTTGCCCAGCACCATCTCGTCCAGATGCTGGCGCGAGAAATCCATGAGGAGCCCGGCGCCCTGGCGCGAGAAGCGCTCGAAGCGCCCGGGATCCCGTGCGAAGAGCTCACGCGTTGCGACCGTGTTGAGCCGCGACGCGTGCGTCGCCAGTTCCGACCAGACGGGAGTACGGGGACCTGCGGCCTTCGGCATGAGCTGCTCCTCAGGTGATCTGCTGGGCCTTGTCGTCTACGAGGGTCAGGGCGGGCGCGTGGAAGCGCTCGATTGTACCGGCCACGTAGTCGATTTGCGCCGGCGAGAGCTCCGGAAAGACGGGCAGCGCGAGTACCTCCCGGGCCGCGGCCTCGGCCTCCGGCAGCTCCCCGGGACCGTAGCCCAGATAGGCAAAGCACCGCTGCAGGTGCAGTGGAATCGGATAGTAGATCTCCGTGCCGATGCCCGCCGCCGCCAGGTACTGCCGCAGCTCATCCCGGCGCGGCGCGCGGATGACGTATTGATTCCAGACGTGCCGCCCACCTCGGCTCTGCACCGGTGTCGTGACGCCGCCGCCCGGAAGCTTCGACTTCAGTCGCTCCGTGTACTGCCGGGCATGGGCATCCCGCGCCTCCATCCACCCGCCGAGGTACCCGATCTTCACGTTGAGCACGGCCGCCTGGATCTCATCCAGCCGGAAATTGCCGCCGATCAGGCTGTGATGGTACTTGGGCTCCGCCCCGTGCACCCGCAGCACCCGCATGCGCTCGGCGAGCGCCGGTTCGCTCGTGGTGCAGAGCCCCGCATCGCCAAACGCCCCGAGATTCTTCGTGGGGAAAAACGAGAAACAACCGATATGCCCGATGCCGCCCGCCATCCGCCCCTGCTCGTCCTGGGCGCCGATCGCCTGCGCGGCGTCTTCGATGACGTGCAGCCCGAGGCGACTTCCCATCTGCATGAAGGCGTCCATCTCACAGATCTGCCCGTAGAGGTGCACGGGCATGATGGCCCGGATGCGCCCGCCGGTTTTGCGATGGAGCACCTCCCGGCCGCTGCCCTCGCCGCGGAGCTCGCACTCCCGGGAGAGGAACTCCTCGACCCGGGCGGGTGAGAGATTGAAAGTCTCGCGATCGATGTCGCAGAAGACCGGCCGCGCGCCGAGGCGCGCGATCGTTCCGGCGGTAGCGAAGAAGGTGAAGGGGGAAGTGATCACCTCATCCCCGCTGCCGATGCCGAGCGCCATCAGGGCGAGGAGCAGCGCATCCGTACCGGAGGAGACCCCGATCGCATGCTCACAGCGCGTGTGGCGGGCCATGCGCAGCTCGAGCTCCCGCACCTGCGCGCCGAGGATGAACTGCTGGCTGTCGCACACCTGCTCGATGGCCGAGCGCACCTCGGCCGCGATCTTCGAGTATTGCTGCGTGAGGTCGAGCAGCGGGACCTTCATGGCGGGCGGGGGAGGCGGTTTCGTCACGGGGGTACCTGCGGCAAATAAAGCCCGCATTGTAGCTGCCCAGGGTTATCCGGACCTTTTGAAGCCGTAATACTCGCAGAACCAGTCGACGAAGCGCCGCACCCCCACCTCGATCGGCGTCGTCGGGCGGTAGCCCACGTCCTGCGCCAGATCCTCGATGTCCGCGAAAGTCTCCGGCACATCCCCGAGCTGCAACGGCAGGAAGCGCTTCTCGGCCTTGCGACCTAAGCACTCCTCGATCACCTCGATGTAGCGCATGAGCTCCACCGGCTGGTGATTGCCGATGTTGTAGAGCCGAAACGGCGCGCGGCTCGAGGCCGGATCGGGCGCGCCGCCATCCCAGGTCGGCGAGGGCTGCGCCACCCGCTCACAGGCCCGCGCGACGCCCTCGGCGATATCCTCCACGTAGGTGAAGTCCCGCCGGTGATGCCCGTTGTTGAAGACTTCGATCGGCTTGCCTTCCAGGATGTTGCGCGTGAAGAGAAAGAGCGCCATGTCCGGGCGCCCCCAGGGGCCGTACACCGTGAAGAACCGCAGCCCCGTCGTGGGCAGGTTGAAGAGCGATGAGTAGGTATGCGCCATCAGCTCGCTCGAGCGCTTGGTGGCGGCATAGATCGTCAGCGGATGATCCGCGATCCGGTGCGGCGAGAACGGCATGTCGGTGTTGGCGCCGTAGACGGAGCTCGTCGAGGCATACACCAGATGCTCGACGCCGTTGTGCCGGCAGCCTTCGAGCACGTTCAGCGTGCCGGTGACGTTGCTGCGGACATAGCTGTGCGGGTCCTTGAGCGAGTAGCGCACCCCGGCCTGGGCGGCAAGATGCACGACGCGCTGGAACTTCTCGCGCGCGAACAGGCCGGTCATCCCGGCATCGTCGGCGAGGTCGAGCTTCACGAAACTGAAGCCCGGCTGTCGACGCAACCGGTCGAGCCGCGCGTCCTTGAGAGTGACGTCGTAGTACTCGTTGAGGTTGTCGAGCCCGACGATCTCATGGCCGCGCGCCAGCAGATTCTGCGAGGTGTGATAGCCGATGAACCCGGCCGCGCCCGTCACGAGGATTTTCACAGGCGCCCGTCGACCTCGCTGGCGCGGAAGACGTGCTTGATGTCGTAGACCACGTGGTTCTTTCGGCACAGGCGCCGCACGCCCTCGGCCCCCATCTCGCGGAATTCCCGGTGAGCCACCGCCACCACTGCGGCATCGTAGCGCCTCGGGACCAGAGCGCGGATCGGCCGCACGCCGTATTCGTGGCGGCACTCCTCGCCGTCGGCCCAGGGGTCGTAGATATCGACCTCCGCGCCATATTTCTCGAGCTCCCGCACCACATCGATCACCTTGGAATTGCGGATGTCGGGGCAGTTCTCCTTGAACGTCATGCCGAGCACCAGCGTGCGCGCGCCCTTGACATGGATGCGCTTCGCGGTCATCAGCCTGATGATCTGCCCGGCGACGTACAGGCTCATGTTGTCGTTGAGCCGACGCCCGGCGAGGATCATCTCCGGGTGGTAGCCGATCGACTGTGCCTTGTGGGTGAGGTAGTAGGGGTCCACCCCGATGCAATGCCCGCCCACGAGGCCCGGCTTGAACGGCAGGAAGTTCCACTTGCTGCCGGCGGCGCTCAGCACCTCCTCGGTGTCTATCCCCAAGCGGTTGAAGATGAGCGCCAGCTCGTTGATGAGCGCGATGTTGACATCGCGCTGCGTGTTCTCGATCACCTTGGCGGCCTCCGCCACCTTGATGCTCGAGGCCTTGTGCGTGCCCGCCCTGACGATGGTCGCGTAGAGCTTGTCGATGAATTCCGCGGCCTCGGGCGTCGAGCCCGAAGTCACTTTCCGGATGGTGGCGAGCCGGTGCTCCTTGTCGCCGGGGTTGATGCGCTCGGGGCTGTAGCCGACGCAGAAATCGCGATTCAACTTCAGGCCCGACTCGCGCTCGAGAATCGGGACGCACACCTCCTCGGTGCAACCCGGGTAGACGGTGGATTCGTACACCACCACCGCGCCCTTGGCGAGGGCCTTGCCGACCGTCTCGCTTGCCTTGACGAGCGGCGTCAGATCCGGCCGCTTGTACTCATCGATCGGTGTCGGGACCGTCACGATGAGCACGCGGCAGCGCCTGAGGCTCTCGAGGTCGGCGCTGAAGGAGAGCCGCGAGGCGGCCTTGAGCTCCGTCCGCGAGACCTCGAGCGTGCTGTCACGGCCGGCCACGAGCTCCGCGATGCGCTGCGGCTTGATGTCGAAGCCGACCGTGTCGAAGTGCTTGCCGAATTCCACGGCGAGCGGCAGGCCGACATAGCCCAGCCCGACGATGCCGATGCGGCACTTGCGCAGGTGCAACACGACTCAGGCGCGATTCGCTTCCGGGACCGGGTCATCCCCGGCGGCGGGCCAGAGGCAGCGCCCGCCACTCGACTTTGCGATGAGCGCCAACATCTCGCGGTGGGCGCGCAGCTCCTGCTGCGTGGCACAGACCACGCGCAGCGGCGCCGGCGGGCGCACCAGCGCGCGGATCTGGCCGGCCGCCGGAGCGGCGACGCCCGCGGCGCTCTCGGTGAGGGCCAGCGCCGCCTGGCCGCCGGTCATCGCGAGGTACACGTCCGCCAGGATACGCGCATCGAGCAGCGCCCCATGCAGCTCCCGGCGCGAGTTGTCGACGTTGTAGCGCTTGGCTAGCGCATCGAGGTTGTTGCGCTGGCCCGGGTGCATCTCCCGTGCGAGCACCAGCGTATCGAGGACGCGGCAGAGCTCGCTCATCACGACCGTTCGGCCGGCGCGCACCAGCTCCGCATCGAGGAAGGCCACATCGAACTCGGCGTTGTGGATCACCAGCTCCGAGCCGGCGATGAACTCGAGGAGATCGTCCGCGACTTCGGCAAACCGCGGCTGGCGGGCGAGGTCCTCGCGCTGCAGGCCATGGACCGCCTCCGCGCCGAGATCGATGTCGCGCTCCGGATTCAAATAGCGCTGAAAGGTGCGTCCCGTCACCCGCCGGTTGAGAAGCTCCACGCAGCCGATCTCGATGACGCGATGTCCGAGCGCAGGCTCGAGACCGGTGGTCTCGGTGTCGAGGACGATCTGTCGCATGCAGCGAAGTCTAGCAGTATTTCCCCAAGCATGTCCCTGTGCCTACCTGGAACCACCGGCCGCCATCGCATCGATGGCCTCGTTGGCAAGTCGGTCGACCCGCTCGTTGCCGGGCACGCCTGCGTGCCCCGGCACCCAGTGCCATTCGATGGAATGGCCGGCCGCGAGCGCATCGAGACGCTGCCACAGATCCTGGTTCTTCACCGGCTTGCGGTCCGCCGTGAGCCAACCCCTCGCCTTCCACGCGCTCATCCACTCGAGGACGCCGCGCCGCACGTATTCCGAGTCCGTGTACACGCGCGCCCGCACCGGGCGCTTCAACGCCTCGAGCGCGCGGATCACGGCCGTCAGCTCCATGCGGTTGTTGGTCGTCAGCGCCTCGGCGCCCGCCAGCTCCTTCTCGCGTCCCGCGAAGCTGAGCGACGCCGCCCAGCCGCCGGGCCCGGGATTTCCGCGGCACGCGCCGTCGGTATAAATATCCACGATCGACATCGTTCCAACGTCACGCCGGTGAGCGGGGGGTCGGCTTGACGAGCCCGCCCAAGACCGCGGGCCGCTCCCGGAATCGTGGCCGAATGGGTGTGAGCGCGTAGATGCGCTTGCGGGCCTTGAGAAGATAGGCGTTGGCAGGCAGCGGATATGTCAAACCGCGCCGCAGCATCCGGCCCGTGCCCTCCCCCGCGGCAAGCCCGCCGCTCCAGGGTCCACGGAACAAATAATGCTGCGCCGACACCACTTCGTACCCGAGCAGCACCAGCCATTCGCGGATCCTTCTTTCGGAGAGTACGCGGCGCATGTCCGGCGGAAAGCCGCTGCGGCTCCAGCGCGCACGCACCCCCCAGAGGCTCCATGGGCGAAATCCGAGCACCAGCAGCCGTCCCTCGCCGACGAGCACGCGATCCGCCTCGCGCACGATGGCATAAGGGTCGCTGGCGAACTCGAGGATGTGCGGCAGCAGCACCGCATCGATCGAGTCGCTGATGATCGGCAGCTGGGTGGGGCGCCCCCGGATGTCGGCCCTTGACGACAAAGCGGGCGTGGCGACAATAGCCTGATGGCGCGTGCGCGCACTGGACAACAACTCCCTACCGGTCCCCCAGGCGCCGATCTGCAGCAATTCCCAGCCAAACACGTCCTCGAGCGCCTCGCCAAGAAGCTGCGACTCCGCGGCGATGAGCGCGCTGCCGAGAGGGCTCGACCACCAGGCGAGCCGCGCGGCGTGCGGCTCATGGAATTGAGATCTGTGGGCGGCTGCCATGAAGTACTGGCAATAGTGTGAAGTTACCGGTTAAATTTCGCAGTCCGGATAAGTAAGGTCGGCAGTCCGGGCCATTTCGCCCCGGAAACTTAACACGGCTTTCAGAGGGTCGGGAACTTGGCGACGGAAAGACTTCGAGCCACTCGCCTTGCGCTGCTCACCGTAGCGCTCACGGCGCTTGCCGCCTGCGCCACGCGCCAGCCGCTGCGTCCGCCGCCGAGCCAGGCCGTCGCGCCGCCGCCCGCCGCGCCCGCCGCCACACCTCCCGCCGAGGCTCCGCCTCCGCCGGCGCCCGCGCCGGAGCAGGCCGCTCCCCTCGCGCCGGCGCAGTATGCCGATCTCTTCGACCGCATGCGCGCCGGCTTCGCACTCCCCGACCCCGACGAGCCGTCGATCGATGAGCAGCTCAACTGGTACGCCTCCAATCCCGAGTACCTGCAGCGCGCCTTCGGCCGCGCGGACATGTATCTCTATTACATCGTCACGCAGCTCGAGGCCAGGCACATGCCGCTCGAGCTGGCACTGCTGCCCGTCATCGAGAGCGCCTTCGAGCCCTACGCCTATTCGCGGGCGCGGGCCTCGGGCCTTTGGCAGTTCATTTCCGGCACTGGCTCGCGCTTCGGCCTGAAGCAGGACTGGTGGTACGACGGCCGCCGCGACGTGGTGGCTTCCACCAATGCGGCGCTCGATTACCTGCAGGCGCTGCATGATGAGTTCAACGGCGACTGGCTGCTCGCGGTCGCCGCCTACAACTGCGGCGCGATCGCCGTCCAGCATGCCGTGCAGGTGAATGAGGCCGAGCACCGCCCGATCGACTTCTGGGACCTGCGCCTGCCGCGGGAGACCGAGGCCTACGTGCCGAAGCTGCTCGCCATGAAGCGCCTCGTGGAGGATCCGCCGAAGTACGGCCTCGCCTTCACCGCAATTCCCAACCAGCCGTTTTTCGCGCACGTGCCGACCGGCGGCCACCAGATCAATCTGCAGGTGGCCGCGCAGATCGCCGGCATTTCGGCTGAAGAGATCTACGACCTCAATCCCGCGTTCCACCGCTGGGCCACGGACCCCACCGGACCGTTCTACCTGCTCCTTCCCGTCGATGCCGCGCCGATCTTCACGCAGAACGTCGCGGAGCTCACAGCCGATGAGCTCATGGGCGTCGAGCACTACGAGGTCCGGCGTCACGATTCGATCTATTCCGTGGCGCGACACTTCAAGACGAGCGTGGAAATCCTGCGCAAGCTCAACACATTGCCCGGCGGGCGGCTCACCGTGGGTGCTGATGTCCTGGTGCCGGCGACGACCTATACATTGCCTGCGAACGTGCGCCTTGCGGCAGCCCGCGTGGACGGCCGCGCCCGCTGGGGTAGCTACCTGCAGTTCCAGGTGGTGCGGCGTGGGGACTCGCTCTGGAGTATTGCGCGCCACTACCGGATGAGCCCGCGCACTCTGGCCCGCATGAACGGGATCTCGGTGCACCACATCCTCAGGCCGGGCGAGAGGCTCAGATTGTATGCCCGCGTGCCTGTCGAGCATCACGGCGAGCTGCGCTTCGAGGTGGTGCGGACCGGCGATACGTTGTGGTCGATTGCCCGCCGTTACGGCATGAGCGTGAGAACCCTGGCGAGCCTCAACGGCATCGAGCGGGGTGAGACACTGCATCCGGGCGAGCGCCTGCGCCTCTTCACCCGCTCCCCCGGCGCAGGCCGAACCCTGGATCCGCCCGGCGGCACACATGTGGCCAGCTCGGGCAAACGCAAAGTAATTTATACGGTCCGCTCGGGCGACACTCTGTGGCGGATCGCGAGGCTGTTTCAGGTGAAGGTCTCCCAGATCCTCGTCTGGAACGCCATCGGCCTACGCACGCCGATTCTGGCGGGCCAGAAGCTCACCATCCGCCTTGCTTCCGGCGGGTAATGGGATTTCTCTCAGGCAAGCGCGCGTTTATCGTCGGTGTCGCGACCGACCGCTCGATCGCATGGGGTATCGCGCAGGCGATGCATCGCGAAGGCGCCGAGCTCGCCTTCTCCTACGTCAACGACAGGATGAAGGAGCGCGTCGAGCCCCTGGCCCAATCGGTGGGCTCACGGCTCACGATGCCCCTCGATGTGACTCTCGACGGCCAGATCGACGCGGCGTTCGACCTGCTGAAGCGGGAGTGGGGTAGCCTCGACATCGTGGTTCACGCCGTGGCGTACGCACCGCGCGAAGCGATCGCCGGAGGCTTCGTGGAGAACACGAGCCGAGAGGCCTTTCGCATCGCCCACGACGTATCGAGCTACAGTTTCACGGCGCTCGCCCGCGGGGCGGCCCCGCTGATGGCGGGCCGATCGGGGGCCCTCCTCACCCTGTCCTATCTCGGCGCCGTTCGCTCGATCCCGAGCTACAACGTCATGGGCCTCGCCAAGGCGAGTCTCGAAGCCAACGTGCGCTTCCTCGCCGCTGACCTCGGCCCACACGGCATCCGGGTCAACGCCATCTCCGCCGGTCCCATCAGGACGCTCGCCGCCGCAGGGATCGCGGGCTTTCGCAAGATGCTGAGCCGCGTCGCCGAGGTGGCCCCGCTACGGCGCAACGTCACGCAGGAGGATGTCGGCAACGCCGCGGCGTTCCTCTGCTCGGATCTCGCAGCCGGGATCACCGGGGAGATTCTCTACGTCGACAGCGGCTTCAACACCGTGGGGATGAGCTTTGCCCAAGAAGCCGAGAGCTGAGTACTACTGGAAGGCGTCGGGGTTCTTGCGGACCTTCGACGTGGCGCGCAGCTCCGCGATGTAGCCTAACGCGTCGGCCTCGCCGTCGCGCTCGAGCTGCTCCTGCTCGAGGGCCTGCTCGAGGTACCTGTTGGTTTGCTGCGCGCCGCTGCGGATTTGCGTGATCGCGATCAGCGCGGCGCTGCCATTCTGCAGGGTCACGGCCTCGTACACCGGGTCGTGCACCGGCTTCGCGGAGTCGAACGCCGCCGACAGGATCTCGGCCGGAACGGACGGATCGCCGCGGCCGACGAACTTCGGCGGGTCGACCTTGACCTTGAGATTCTGGGCGACCTGATCGAAGGACGTGCCCGACAGGAGCTGCGTGCGTGCCGCTTGCGCGGCAGCTAGCGCGGCATCGGTCTGCCGCTGCTTCTGCAGCGCGGCGACGATGCTGTCACGAACGTCCGCGAGCGGCTTAACGTGCGGCGCGTGATGAGCTGCTACGTCGAAAATTACCATCTTGTTGTTGTCGAGGATCACCGGCCCGCCGAGCGTACCGGACGCGATGGCATTGCTGCCGAACACGAGATTCTGCAGGGGCTTCTCCTGGCCGAGCGGCGGCCCACCCGCCCCGCGCAGGAACTGCGGCACCTCGCCGCTCGTCAGGTTGAATTGCTTCGCCAGGCCCGCGAGCGTCACCCCTGGATTCTGCAGCGCGGTCTGCAGCCGGTCCTCAATATCGCCGAAGTGGTTGGTGGCCGCGCTCTTCTTGAGTTGCGCCTCGAGCTCGGGACGCGCCTCGGCCAGGGTCTTCGTCCGGCCCGGCTGAATGCCATCGAGTCGGATGATGTGGTAGCCGTACTGGCTCTTCACCGGCCCCGCGATGTCACCGACCGACTTGATGCTGAAGAGCGCATCCGCGAACGGCGCCACGAAACCGGTGCGGCCCATCCAGCCGAGATTGCCGCCCTTTTGCGCCGAGCCCGGGTCCTGCGAGTACTTCTTCGCAAGCGCAGCGAAATCCTGGCCCGATTTGGCCAGCGCGAGGACCATGTCAGCCTGCTTCAGGGCCGCGGCGGGGTCCTTGCCGAAGGGGATGAGGATGTGGCTGGCCTCGCGCCTCTCGGGTATGACGAAGCGGCTCTTGTCCTTGTCGTAGGCCGCCTGCAGGTCGGCATCGGAGATCGTCTGGGTAGCCGCAACCTGGGCCAGGGTGAGCTGCGCGTAGCGCAGGTCCACCGATTCGGGCACGAGGTAATCGGCCTGATGAGCCTTGTAGTACGCCTCGATGGCAGCGGGAGCGATGGGCGCGTCGCTTTTGTGGCTATCGGCGGGGACAATGGCGTACTGGACCTCGCGCTCCTCGTCGCGCAGCGCCTCCGTACGCGTGGCTTCCGTCGGCGTGACGAACTCCGAGGAGGCGATGCCAATGAGGAGCTGCTGGCGCCGCAGGTCGCTGCGCTCATCGGCCTCGTATTGGTTGAGCGAGAGGCCGTTCTCGGCCAGGATTTCCTTCGCGGCCTCAGGCGAGTAATGCCCGCCGACCTGAAAGTTGGGCTCCCTGCGAATGGCCGCGATGAGCTCGGGCTCGCTCACGCGGTAGCCGAGCTTCTCGGTGTGCTCGGAAATGAGCGCCTCGCTGATCAGGCTCTCGAGCACCTGGTCCTGGACGCTCTTTTGCACGGCCGCCGGGATATTGCCACCGTACTGCTGCTGCAGCTGGCCCTGCTGGCGGAGCCAGGCGTTACGGGCCTGGTCGAGGGAGATCGTCTGGCCCCCGGCCTCGGCCGCATAGCTCGAGGTGCTGAAATTGAGGTTAACGATGCCGTAGGCGCCCCAGGCGGCAAAGACCAGCGCGAGCGCACCAAGGATGCTGTACCACAGCCACTTGTGCGTCTCGATGGTGTCGGTGATTCTTTGAAGCATATTAAGGTGGCGGAGCGGACGGGACTCGATTCGCCCTGCTAAGTCATTGAAAATAAAAGATAGCAGATCCGCTGGATCACCTATCTACCCCCAACCGTACCCCGCCGCCGATGGGCTGGTTCGGTTGGGCGCTGGGATTGTACCAAAGCGTTCGCCTATCTCGGCCGCAGTTGCGGCGGCTCCTTGCCCGCGAGACTCGCCTTGCGCAAAATCGTGAAGAGCTCGAGCGCCACGGCCTGAAAAGTATCGGCCCTGCAATGGCTGCGAACTCGGCGCCGCTCAAGCAGCAGGCGCACGCGCTGATCGACAACCTGCCTGACACCGCCGGAGCGAGCGCCGGCGAGCCGGATACGGATTTCGCTTCCGATCGCAGGCTCGAGGCACAGCGCTTGCTGCTCGGCGGACCGTCGCGGCCTGCAACAGACCGCTACGCATCTGCGGCCCTCTGGGCGTACTCGGCCGGTTCGCCACGCTGGTGAAGACGATTGCCGCGGCAGACGCGCTCGCGGACCTCGGCCGGGCTCAGGTTACCAGCCGAGATCACTTCGTCGATAATCTGGAAATCCTGCGGAGGTTCTCACTCGTGTCCCGCTCCAACGTAAATCCGGAATCCTCGCGTCGTGTCTTCCTTGCGAGCGCCATCGGCGCGGCGTCGGCCGCGCTCCTCGGCTTCAAGCCCCGCCTGGCCGATGCGACCGGCAGCAATCTGCCGCATCTGACCGAGAGCGACCCGCTCGCGAAATCCCTCGGCTACAAAGCGAACGCCAAGAACGTCGATCGCAGCAAGTTTCCGACCTACAAGCCGGGCGAGCGCTGCGGTAAATGCCGCTTCTTCGAGGGCACTCCGGGGCAGCAGTCCGGCTATGCCGGCTGCCAGATCTACGCCGGCTATTCCGTAAACGCCGATGGCTGGTGCTCCTCCTTCAACGCCAGAACCTAACGGGTGGCACATCATCGTAGGATCAGTCCGGACCGTTTTCCGGCGTCCGGACCCATGGCGTAGAGGTAGGGGCCGACCACGGCATTGGCGGGAGGGTGCTTGCCTTCCGATTCCCCTGGGTAATGCCGCCGACGCTCGGCAGTCTGCACCGGTCCCGTGTCGATCCCGATGACCCGCATGGGGTGTGCACTGATTTGGTCGTATTCGTCGGCCAGGATCTCCACCAGCGCCGCGAGCCCCGCCTTGGCCAATCCATAAGCGCCCTGGTACGCGCGGCGCGAGTCGTGGAGGGAGAATACCAACGACGGGTCCGAGGACCGTTTCAACAGCGGAATGCAAACCTGCGTCAGAAAGAATGGCGCTGCCAAATTGACGGTGAGAACCTTCGACCACAGATGCGAATCGTAGTGTTCGAACGGCATGAAGGATCCAATCCATCCCGCGTTGTTGAGCAATCCGTCCAGGCGACCATATTCCTGACCGATACGAGACGCCACCTCGCGCAGATTCTCAAGCGTCGCTCCTGAGAGGTCGATGGGACAAAGGCACGGCGCGGGCCCGCCGCTCGCGACGATGCGGTCGCAGAGCGCTTCGAGCCCCTGTCGGTTCTGGTCCAGCAGAACCGCGCGTGCTCCATGCCGGGCATAGGCCGCGGCCACCTCACGTCCGATTCCATCTGCAGCGCCGGTGATCAGGACTACTCGATTCGCCAGAATCGGCTCGGGTGGATTGTAGGCCAGGAGCGAGATGAAGCTCGGCAGACCGCCCGCGCCCCGGGGTTTGAACGAAGAGTTCGATCCGCCGTTTTTCAAGCCTGCGGCCCCGAGCCTCCATGGCGGGCCGCGCTCAACATCGGAGCCGTGCGTGAGCCGCCAAATCTCGACGTTAATTGCTTCGTTCGGCCGCGATTCACAACCCCGTGCGACCCGGGCTCGATGAGCGTCCGCGGGTATGGCACCAGGCGACCTTTGATCCCCAGCGTCTTCATTACCCTTCGGCAACGCTCATGCTCAAGCGCCCAACTTGCAGCCCCACACCTCAGTCCAAGACCGATTTCCGCCACGGAGGTTTCACGGAACCGCGGCAACGAGAGGTAGTCTACTGGCAATGCAGAACAAACAATGCCGATGAGCGAGGAGAGTCTTGCATCGCCGGCGATGGACTCGATCAAGCCGCAGGTCGATGCAAGTCGACGCCGCTTTCTTCTCACCGCCGCCACCGGCGTGCTCGGCGCCGGTGCGGCCGGGCTGTTTGTCGGCGTTCTGGTCGACGACATGAATCCCGGGAGGGCGGTTGCCGCGCAGGGCGCGCCGATTGACGTGGACGTGAGCAAGATCGAGCCGGGTCAGCTGATCGTGGCGGAGTGGAAAGAAAAGCCGATCTGGATCCTGCACCGCGAGCCATCGATGCTTGACACGTTGTCCGAAAAGGGACTCCTGCAACGACTCAAAGATCCCGGCAGCTCTGCCTCGCAACAACCTTCTGCGCATTATATCAACGGCAACTACCGCTCGCTCAAGCCGCAGCTCTTTGTGGCGGTGGCGCTGTGCACCCATCTGCAGTGTGTGCCGAATTACCGTCCCGCTCCCCACAGCGTGACCTCCTGGTGGTATGGAGGATTCCACTGCCCCTGCCACGGATCGACGTACGATCTTTCAGCGCGAGTGTTCGAGGGATCGCCCGCTCCGCTCAACATTCCGATCCCGCCGTACTACTGGAAGAGCGAAAGCGTGGTGCGGATCGGGGAAGGAGACGCGGACGGGCTCCACGAGAGCTGGACACCCGCGATCTGGTAGGCGAGGCGCGGTAGACGTGCTAAGGGTTGTGTTAAGGTCCCACTCAGCTGCGTTGTTATTGGCCTTGGCCGGCGGATTGTCGCAGCTGGCGGCGACCCCGGCGCCGTATCGGGGCGTTCCCGCGCCGGACGGCGTACAGCACGGCGCAAGCCTCTCCGTCACATGCGCGGCGTGCCATGGCCCCCGCGGAAATAGCATCAGCTTGACCTTCCCGAATCTTGCCGGCCAGAACTACAACTACCTGCTGAAGGAATTGGAAGACTTCCGTGGCGGCCGACGGCATGCGACGCCGATGACCGCCTTCATGAACACGATTCCGCCTGCTCCGGGGGACCGGAACCTAATGGACTTGGCCGCGTACTTCGCGGCCCAGGCGCTGAACAGGTCAATCGGTGCCAACGCCACCGAGCCCAAGCCCGGGAAGGCAGTGGCGGCCGCAGGCTACCGTCTCTACGCCGGAGGCGACAGCACCGAAAAAGTTCCGGCCTGCGCCGCATGCCATGCGCCCGGCGGAACCGGTAACGCACCGATGGCCATTCCGGCGCTGGCCGGCCAGCACGCCCAGTATGTGGAGAACGAACTACGGCGCTTCGCGGCGGGTAAGCGCGACAACAGTCCCCAGCACGTCATGGCGATCATCGCCACACGGCTCTCGAGCAAACAGATCGAGGCGGTGGCGGAGTACGTGCAGGAGCTCACTCCGAAACTGATGTCGGGCATCGGCTCACTGAGCTATGCGGCCTATGTCAAGGCGCTGTCTCACCAGCCGGTGCCCGGGATTGCGGCTTCGGACCTGAGTACGGCGAACTCCTCTCCCTCGGGGCACTCACAGTGAATACGCGCCTGCGCGCAACTGCGCCGATCGAGACTATCGGCCCTACCGCCCGAGCGGCGGACGCGAACGGGAGAGGTCATTCATGACCGTGAGTGCGGATGACCGGCGGGCGCGCGGTTTCGCGGGCTGGATTGACCAGCGCTTCCCGCTGCGATCCTTATGGCAAGAGCACCTTGCGGGCTATGCGGCGCCGAAAAACTTCAACATTTGGTACTTCTTCGGATCGCTCTCGCTGGTGGTGCTCGCAATCCAGTTCGCGACCGGGCTATTTCTCGCGATTCACTATCAGCCGAACCCGAGCCTGGCCTATTGGTCGGTGCTACGCGGGATCATGCGAGACTCCAGGTGGGGATGGCTGATCCGCTACATTCACATCGTGGGCGCTTCGGCGTTCTTCGTGGTCATTTACCTGCACATGTTCCGCGCACTCATGTACGGTTCCTACAAGAAGCCGCGCGAGTTACTTTGGCTGATCGGTGTCGCCATCTACCTGGTACTCGCCGCCGAGGCCTTTCTCGGATACCTGTTGCCCTGGGGACAGATGTCCTTCTGGGGCGCGACGGCGGTCATGAACTTCGCTACGGCGATCCCGCTCGTCGGCAAGCCAATAGCGACGTGGTTGCGCGGATCGTTCGTCGTCGGTCTGCCGACGATCAACCGCTTCTTCGTTTTCCACGTGTTTCTCGTACCGTTGCTCCTGCTCGCGCTCGTGCTCGTACACATCATCGCGCTGCATGAAGTCGGCTCCAACAATCCTGACGGCATTGAGATTCGCGACAACAGAAATCGCAACGGATGGCCCGTGGATGGTATTCCGTTCCACCCCTACTTTACGGTAAAGGATCTGTTTGGCGTCTGTGCCTTTTTGTTCATTCTGTTCGCGTTTGTCTTTTACAACCCCGGGGGCTGGGGCCTGATGGTCGATAAACTGAATTTCACCCCGGCAAACCCGATTCGTACGCCGTCGGACATTCACCCGCTGTGGTTCTTTCTGCCGTTCTACGCAATGCTTCGCGGCGTTCCCGACAAATTATACGGCGTACTGACCTTCGCCGGCGTATTCGTATTGCTTGCACTTCTTCCGTGGCTCGACCGCAATGAAATCCGCTCCGTGAGATATCGCTCGCCGCTGTACAAACTCAATCTGTTTGCGATCCCTTTGGTTGTAATCTGGCTCGGGCTCATCGCACATGGACACGCTACAGCGGCGAACATGGTGTACGGACTGCATGTGACCGAGATTTTCTACGTGACGTTTTTCCTGTTTCTATTCTTCAATAAGCGCCGCTCGCGGATCGGGACTGTCTCATGGCTCGTGGTTCTGGAACTGTGCGTGTGGCTGATCGATTACTGGATGTACGACACGCATGCTCACACCTGGTCCCTGATGCTGCGCACTGACTGGATGCCGGCCGCATACATCGGGCTCGTGCTGGTACCGGCGCTCGTATGCCCGCGGTTGCAGCGGGATGTGCCGTCGCTACCGCAACGACTGACCGCGGGGGGATTGATGCATTGAGACGCTTGGATCAGGCGACGGCCGTACAGGGAGCCTTGATGTCCGTTGAGGTCGGCCTTCGGATGCTGCTGGGGCTCGTCCTAACGCTGCTTTGCGGAGCGTCGGCGGCGTGGGCGGCCGGCACCCAGACCAGCCAGCCTCCACTGCGGCACATGACCGTAGATTTGAATGACCAGGCGGCGCTGCGCACCGGAGCGCTCCAAGTCATGACTCGTTGCGTTTCCTGCCACGGCGTCCAGGGTTCGCGCTACGTCGAGCTCGCGGGCCCGCTCGGCTTGACGACGAAACAGGTGCAGCGCTTTCTCGACCCCTCAGGGCGCCGTTTGCCGCAGACCATCGTGACGGCGATGCCGCCGCAGCTCGCCAAGCTATTCTTCCACACCGTGCCGCCCGACCTGACGGTGATCGCCAAGCGCTACAGTGCCGATTGGCTCTACACCTATCTCACCTCGTTCTACCTGGATCCGACCCGCCCGACCGGGGTCAACAACGTGGTGGTTTACAACGTGGCGATGCCGGATGTGTTCGCCGGATTGCAGGGATTGCAGTCACCGGTGAAGAAGTTGGGCTTGCGGTTCGGCAGCCGCAAGGAAGTCGCGGTGGGGGTGAAACCGCTGACAGCGGGCACGATGTCCCCGGCACAGTTCGACCGGACGGCACGGGATATCGTCAGTTTTCTATATCTGCTGGCGCATCCGCACCAGCAGGAGCGACACGCCATTGGGCCGTGGATCCTGGGGTTGTTCGGCCTGCTTAGCGCACTGAGCTATGCCCTCTATAGACTCTACTGGCGACAAGTCGTGCGCCCGCACGGGCCACGCTGGTGGCACTATTGGCGCCAACGTTGAACGGCCGCAACCTAATGAGCGCTCGGTGGCGCGACGACCGCAAAGCGCCCGGTGGGCGCGTAGATTCCGGCTTGGAGAGCGGCAAATCATGGGACAGTAGCGGCTCGCGGCGCCTCGGCTGGCGTTGCTACGCGCTGCAGGCCGCGGGATTGCTGCTGTATGTAATTCCGATCGGGCTGCAGGTATACATCGATACCCGCCGAGCGGCTCTGGTTTCGGTGGATGGTTTCTCGGAGAGCCACCGTCACTGGCGGGTGCGCAGCACGCTGCTGTTTCTGATCTGGACCATATTGGGCGGTTTCACGTTGCCGCTCGGGATCGGCTGGCCCATCCTGGCGGCGGCGGTGGCGTGGTATGCCTGGCGAGTAGGGTACGGCGCTTGGCGTTTCGGACGTGGCCTGGTGGTCGGGGCGGTGGCTCGTGCTACCTCGAGATGATGACGCGAGCGCCGCGCAGGCTGTTCTACTCGCGGCGCCCAATGCCCGCACCTGCTCTCCTAAGCCGCTCCCGCCGTGCGCCGGTGCATCGCCTTCATGGTTTTGAACCGGCCCGTGGCGGAAAGCTCCTCACGGCCGGCTTGGGCCGTCCAAAGCGCGTTACGTCGGGCGACAAACGAGCTCTTTGATATCTGCTCAAGCGAACAGGGCTTTGCGAAAAGGAATCCCTGTCCAGCAACGCAGCCAAGCTCGAGGAGCGCCGCGACCTGAGACTCGTGCTCAATTCCCTCTGCCACGGTGTCGAGCCCGAGCGTCCCGGCGAGCGTAATGACCGCGCTCACAAGTTCTCGCCCAGTGGCAGAATGGGTAAGGCGACTTACAAAGGACTGATCGATTTTCAAAATGTCGATCGGGAAGCGATGAAGATAGGACAACGATGAGTAACCCGTTCCGAAGTCATCAATCGCAAGTCGAACGTCGAGTGCCTTGAGGCGATGCAATCGCTCAAGATTCGAATCGGTGTCTTGCATGATCGTGCTTTCGGTGAGCTCGATGATGAGATTGCGCGGCTCGAGCCCCGATTCCTGCAGCGCCTGCGTAACGTCACCGGCCAGGTCTCCATGTTGTACGTGGCGTCCAGAGATATTTGCCGCAATCCGTAGTTCGTTCCCGCCGGGTATTGCGCCACGCCACGAGCTGAAGTCGTGACACGCCCGCCGTAGGACCCAGCGGCCCAGCTTGTCGATCTGACCGCATTCCTCGAGCACCTGAATGAATCGGGCGGGCATCAGTAAGCCCGCTTCAGGGTGTCTCCAGCGAACGAGAGCTTCGACACCCAGCAGGCTTCTGGTACCGAGATCCACGATCGGTTGATATTCAAGGAAAAGCTCATCGCCCGCGAGCGCGCGACCGATATCCGACTCCACGCGCAGTCGCTCGTGCAGCCGTGCCTGCATTTGCGGCTGAAAGGTGACAAAGTGGTTCCTACCCGCCGCCTTGGCGTGGTACATGGCCAGATCGGCCTTCTTGAGCAGCGTATCGGCGCTGTCTTCGGCGCTGGAAAACGCGACGCCCATGCTCGACCCGACGCGCACGTCCCTTCCATTGAGTGTGAACGGGGCATCCAGCGTCTTGATCAGCGCGCCGGCCAAATACTCGACTTCGGCGATGGTCGCGACACCTTCAAGCAGAACGGCGAACTCATCTCCGCCCAACCGCGCGACGGTATCCGAGGAGCGGTGCGTCCGGACGATCCTTTGTGCGGCGGCCTGAAGCAGACGATCGCCCGCGTCGTGACCAAGCGAATCGTTGACGTTGTTGAGGTTATCCAAGGCGAGGGACAGGACTGCAACGACACCCTCTCCGCGTTGGGCGAGAGCCAGCGCGTGTTGCACCCGATCGCGGAACAGATTGCGGTTTGCAAGTAGCGTCAACGGATCGTGGAATGCGAGCTGCCGCAGCCGCTCCTCAAGCGCCCGGCGCTCGCTGATGTCGCGAAAACTAAGCGCAAGCCCCTGCACTGCCGGGTCTTGCGTCAGGTTGCTGCCGACCGCCTCTAGCACACGGCGGTTTGCGCCACGCGTAATACGCAGTTCGACCGGACCGACCGTTCCGGAAGGCGTGGCGGCGACTTCGGCGAGGAAGTCCCGTAGTTTTGCCCCATCCTCGCCGACCCACAAGTCGGGCAGAATCTTCCCGGTGATCTCCTCCGGCCTAAAACCCAACGTGCTCTGAGAGGCGGGCGACACGAAGCGCAGAGTCCCGCCCTCATCGACGATCATGATTACGTCGGAAGCGTTTGCGATCAGAGATGCGTAGCGCGCTTCGACGATGCGCGCGGCTTCGCGTTCACGGAGCAGTGCGTCGCTGCGCAGAGCCACGCCCTGTCGAACCATGAGCAGCAGCATGAGGGCAAACACGATCATGGCCACCACGGTTGCGGGGCCGCCAATGTTGCCGCGGCCCAAACACACGAGTACCAGGAACGCCGTGAGGATCGCGGCGAATGGGAGCGAGCGCGCCAAAGCATCCGAGGTGCGTGGCTTCGCGCGCGCCGACACTGCGACCGACCGCATCTGTTCGCGCGCCGCGACCGCAATGGGCACGTACCAGCACACGTACAGGGCGTCCTGAAAGTGGCCCGGTAGGGAGTACCCGCGCAGGTTGGCAAGCGACCAGCCCACATCACCCACGAACAGCGCCGCGACCCCGCTTAAGAGCAGCATTGGAACACGCCGGCTCCCCTCGCTCCCGTCGCCCACAAGGAGCAGCACGCCAAAGAGGAGTACGAGCGCACAATCGAAGGATGTATACGCCAGACCCAGGCTCTGTCTGAGGATATCCGCTTCGGTCCCCGACACGGCGGTCCGAATCACGAGATACCAAAAGAACGTCCCGAAGCCGACGACGAGAATGGTCCCATCGAGCGAGAATTGAACCCAGGGAACGCGTACCGCCGCGGCCCGTATGAAGAATAGCGCCGCCAATAAACCGGTCAGATAAAACGCGCAGTAGAAAATGTCGGCAGGACCCGGATGTGGGTCATAGCCTTGCAGCCAGGAGCCGGCCACGATGGCATCCCCGGCAAAATTCAGAGCGAGTGCGGTAAACAATAGGATCCATGCGATCCGCAACGCACCACGGGGCGCGTGACGCGCCGTGGCAGAAATCAGGATTATGCTTGCGAGCCCGGCGGGAACCGGGGACAAGAATCCGAGATAGTGAGTGACCTGAGGGCCGCAGAAACCTGTCAGCAGCCATACCGCCGCAATGACGGCATACACGACCAGAGCGCTGAAGAGCTTATCAACCCAGCGGGGGATGGCTCCGCCGACTTTCGACGGTATATTCACGCGGATAAGCTAGATCGAACCGTTTTTCCGTTTGCATCCGGGCATCTCAAAATCCGCCGCGAGCAGCGTGCGCAGCAGCCACCGGCAGTGACGCCCATCACAGAATTCCCAAACACGGCCTCAGCCCTCGATATCCGGTGCTAGCCCATCACCGCGCTGGACAACGCCCGCCGCACGTCGGTGGAAGCGTTCTGCAAGCTCTCGCGATCGATCCGCACCAAATCCCGCCCCGCGTTCTTCGCCTCGTACAGTGCCGCATCGGCGTGGGCAACAATCTCGTCCAGGGTGCACGCGCCATCGGCTGTCGTCGCCAGCCCCGCGCTGAAGGTCACGTGCGGGCCCTCGTTCACGCGCAGTTGGATGCTCAGAGCCAACTGACGCAGCCGCTCGACACTGGAGAACGCGGAATCGAGTGTCGTGCCGGGCAGCACGAGCAGGAACTCCTCTCCGCCCCAGCGGCCAAGGATGTCGTTGGCGCGCAGCGCGTCGCGGGCCAGGCGCGTGAACTCTTTCAGCACGTGATCGCCGGCGGCGTGGCCGCACCTGTCATTGATGTCCTTGAAGTGGTCGAAGTCGAGCAGCGCCACCGTCAGAGGACGTCCGGTGTCCAGCGCCGTTCGGACCGCCGCGGCCGCGAGCTGCGCGGCGTGTCGCCTGTTCGGCGCGCCCGTGAGGTTGTCCTCGTTGGCCAGGCGCAGCAGTTGACGCCGGTGGCGCTTGTCAGTGATCAGGATATAAGAGAGCAGAGCGATCACCAGCGTGCCTGCGGCGCTCGCCACCTCGATCCAGTGGAGCCGCTGGGCTGCGGCCAGGAGCTTGCGACGCAGCACGGCATTGCGCTCGATCTCCTGCTTGGCATCGAAGCGCACTTCCAGCGCCTCCTTCAGCCGGACACGCTCAGCGCGGTTCTGCGGCGTATAGCGCCGAAGATATTCCTGCCCATCCCGATACGCGCTTCGATATTGGTGCAGCGCGGCGTTCGCTTCACGCCGCGCCAGATAGGCCGGCGCGACGTCACGTGCCAGCATGTCTTTGCCATCGTGGTCGAGGACGACATTGAGGAGCACCAGCGCGCGAGCCGGCTGACTCTCGGCCAGATCGATGCGGGCCAGCAGGGAGTGGGTTTCCTTGACCTCGTCGAAGGCTCCCCCCTCGGCGAGAACGGGTTCAGCGCGATCGCAGTGGCGGCGGCCCGCGGCGAACTGTCCGAGGCCGATCTCGGATTCGCAGATCCGCAAATCGGCATAGGCAACACCCTGGAGGTCGCCCACCGACACACTGATGCTGCGTTGCCGCTCGAGTGCCGCCACAGCTTGATGGAAGTGTCTCATCTTGACGAGAATCTTTCCTTGAAAGTACAGGTCGTTCGTGAGGTCGGCGGAGAATCCGTGAGAGGCATCCCATTGACTGGCCTGCTTCATGAGCGCGAGCGCTTCCTCGAAATCTCCCACGGCACCCAACACTCTGGCCAGATTCGCCGCGGCCTGGATATGCGCCTCGATTAGCGACGGTGAGGCGCTTTGCAGGTACGCCTGGGTCAGCTCGCGGACGGCCAGGTCGGTGCGGCCCCGCAAGTAATTCATCGCTCCCTCGTTGATTGCCAGGCACAGATCGCTGCGCGAGCCGACGGGAAGCCGGGCTCTGGCCTGCTCCATCAGGACCAAGACCCTGTCGATGCCGGTCGGCTCGTTGAACGAGCTGCCATACGTCGAGAGTAACTCCAGGCGTAGCGGGTCGATGGGCTCATGGAGCAGGGCCAGACCTTTCACTGCCGCGGACTGCGTCTGGGGATTCAGGCTGAGTCCCCCATAGGCGTCGGCCTGCAGGGCATAAAGCACGGCGAGGCGCCTCGGCTCGGTCCGGGCGGCATCCGCGGGCAGGGCCGCCAGGCGGGCGTTCACTTCCGCCAAAGCCTCGGCGTCGTTCCGGTCGATGAGCGGGCGAAGCTGTACGAACTCCGGATCCGTGATATCGAAGCAGCCCGCATGGGCGGTGCGGCTGGCGCTCGCGGCGCAAAATCCGAGCACGAGCAGGATCGCGCAGCACTGGGCCGCGCCACGCCGCGTTGATGGGAGAGCGCTCATGCCAGGTGGCAGATTATTGTTATGGTAAAGGTGGGATACGTCTGAGCTTCACGCTTTGATTCGGTCCAGGCGTGCGCCGGATCACACTGTAGGTTCGCGCCGAGCGCTGTCGATGAGTGCAAGCGCCCGCTGAAGCGCGCTGGAGGCGCCACGGCGCGGAAGATCCACGAGCGAGTAACGCCGGCGCGCACCTCAACCGGTACAATCAGCCGACACCGGGCCCCTCGTGTTGCCAATCCGAGAACGACGTCGTGCGCGACGTCGTTGGACCGCATTGTTCGGGTTTTCAGGCACTTGGGTTCTTCGGTGGCCTTCCCTGGACACCAGCAGAACACCAACTGGCGGAGCGGACGGGACTCGAACCCGCGACCCCCGGCGTGACAGGCCGGTATTCTAACCAGCTGAACTACCGCTCCGACTTGGGGGGCCGAATGCTATCGGAGCCTTCGCCCGCTGTCCACGCGAGGTAGCGGGCAGCCGCGGGCCGGACGCAACCGCCAAGGTGCCGGATAGTCCGGAGATTGCGGCCCCGCTTGCCGCTGGTTCATTTGACGCACCTCACGCAGCGAGCGCGCCAATTGCCCTGGGGTCCGCATGGGGTCGCTGCCGCCCGCGGGGTCTGCACTGCGCGACAGTCGCGAGCGGGGCCGCGGCGTGATAGCGTGACCCCGGGCCCCAGCGCTCGAGGTCAACCCCGAAGGCCGCCGAGCGCTTAAGGTGGGATAAGCCTGCGAGCTGCGGGGGTCACCGCCACGAACCTCACCGGCGCCTTTGCAAACGATACGCCTCGGCAACGCAAGGACTGACCTCATGAGAGTACTCCCGTTGAGCCTTACGGCCGCGCTCGCATTGGGGGCGGCGTCGCTCCTGCCGCTTGCTGACCACCCCGCCTATGCTGGCCTGGGCGGCACGGTCACCTCGGTCGAAGCCGACCGGGCGAGCATGAAGGGCCAGCTGCGGACGAGATCGGAGCCCGGCTACTCGGTGCAGGAGATCACGACGGCGAGCGGTACCCTCGTCCGCGAGTTCATCTCCCCCGCCGGGGTGGTGTTCGCGGTGAGCTGGAACGGTCCGGCGATGCCCAATCTGCAGCAGGCACTCGGGACTTACTTCTCCCAGCTCCAATCGGCCGTTCAGGCCCAACGAGCGGGACACGCGCGGCGCGGGGGCCACAATCACCTCGAGGTTCGTCAGCCGAACCTCGTGCTGCATGCGGGCGGGCACATGCGCCAGTACTTCGGCGTCGCCTACGTGCCCTCGCTCGTGCCGCCGAATCTCTCCATTTCCGATCTTCACTAGCCGCAGCGAGGAAAAGGTGCGCAAGCTCATTTTCATCAGCTTCGTCCAGGTCCTGCTCGTCCTCGGCGGCTGCGGCCGGGGAGGAGGAGGTGGCCTCGGAGGCGGAGGCGGAGGCAGCGGCAGCGGCAGCGGCAGCAATATCGTCCCGATGACCGTGGACAGTGGTCCCGCATCCGCATTCGACGTCGACACGGCGTTCATCACGGTCACCGTCTGCGCGCCTGACAGCACCACCAACTGTGAGCAGATCCCGAACGTCGAGGTCGACACCGGCTCTTACGGGCTGCGCGTGCTTGCCACCGCACTCTCCTCCACCTTGCTCACGGCGCTGACGCCGGAAACCGCCTCGAGCGGCGGCTCATTGGTGGAGTGCACGCAGTTCCTCGACGGCTTCAGCTGGGGACCGGTGGCGCTTGCGGAGGTGCAGGCCGGCGGGGAATCGGCGAGCGCCGTCCCCATCCAGGTGATCGGTGATTCGAGCTTCGAGAACGAGATTCCGAGCGCCTGCTCCTCTACCGGCACCGAGGAAGACACGCTCGCGAGTTTCGGCACCAACGGCATCATCGGTCTCGGCCCCTTCGGCTCGGACTGCGGCAATGGCTGCGCCAACAACGTCGACAATGACTGGTACTACGCCTGTCCATCGGGCGGCGACTCGACGACCGACTGCGTCAATGCCGAGGCCGCCGTAAACCAGCAGGTGACCAACCCCGTGGTCGACTTCGAGACGGACAACAACGGCATCATCATCGAGCTGCCCTCAGTTCCCGATCCCGACGGCAGCGCGAGCACCAGCGGCTCGCTCGTGTTCGGAATCGGTACCGAGAGCAACAACGGCCTGGGCAACGCCACCGTGCTCACCGCCGATCCCAACTACGGGGATATCATCGCGACGTACAACAACACCCAGCTGCCCTCTTCGTACTTGGACACCGGCTCGAACGCATACTACTTTGACGCCACCGCGCTGGCGCCGCCCACCCTTCCCGACTGCCCGAGCTCCGGCGGCTCCAGCACCTTTACAGCCAGCTGGCTCTGTCCGACTTCCGAGCAGACCCTGAGCGTGCAGAACGAAGGCCAGAGCGGCACGATCTCGGACGTCACCATCAACATCTATAACGCCGATACGCTGTTCGACAGCGCCGACACCGAGAACAACACCGCGTTCGATGACTTGGGCGCGGACAGCGGTAGTCAGTCGAGCGAATGCACGAGTACCGGTTCCAGCGACTGCTACTTTGACTTCGGCTTGCCGTTTTTCTTCGGCCGCAACGTCTACATCGCCATAGCGGGCGCCAATACCACCGGCGGCGAGGGTCCGTACTTTGCTTATTAGATTGGCCCAAAGTCGCCTGCGGCGCACTGCTCGGCCCTTCCTGGGCCTCGCCCCTTCGGGGCCGGCATTCGCCGTCCAAAATCGCTCCCGGCGATTTTGTGGGCGGCCAGCCTTATAGCTATCTTCATCCCGCGGCCCAGGGAGCGGCCCTCTGAGACCCCCCAACGCCAGAGGACGCGCCCCAGGAAACGGCCGCTCATCTATTTGCTTTCGCACGGACTCCGATTGTTGGGTAGTGGGTCAATTCAAACTGATCCACTACCGATTGTTGATGCAACTCAGCCCGATGCGCCAATCGCTGGCAGGCGGGCGTGGCGCAGGCGCACGTTCAGCCTCCGGATCGCCGCCGCGTTTTCGCGCCACGCACTTGCCGCCTGATCCAACGCGCGGGATTCCGTATGGAACACCTCGACATCCGCCGGAGTGGGGGCGGCGTCGGCCGACTCGGCATCTGCCTCCATGGCGCTGATGCGGAAGGTGATCGCGCGCAGGTCCTTATCGCCACCCTGCCCCGCCGTGGCATGGCGCAGCTTCTCGACGGATCGCAGCAACGACCGCTCCCCGTGCCCCGCCGTCAGCCGCTTGGCCAGCGAGTCAAGCTCGTCATGAGCCGCGCTCTCGGCCTGATACACCAAGTTGGCGCGCTCGAGCGCCGCGCAGAGCGATTGGCTGAAGGTGAGCAGCGCCTGCAGATCGGCCCTGCTCGTGTGGACGCGAGGATCGCGCTGCACCACGAGCGGTGCCCGGTGCTGTTGGCCGTTCGCCGTCAGCACGATGCTATAGATGCCCGGTAGCACAAATGGACCGTCCACGGCCGTTGCGGTGTCCTCACCGATCACGGCCGCCATGCCGTATTCGTACATGATCGCCTGCGGACGCGCGTAGCGCAGATTCCACACGAAGCGGTGCATACCGGGTGCTGCCGAGAGGCGCTCGGCCGGCTGCAGCCACTTCTTGTCGAAGTATCGGAACGCCTGGATGTGCTGCGGCGCCTCGTCGGAAGTGAAGCGGCGCACGAGCTGGCCGGTAAAGTTGTAAATCTCCAGCGTCACCGGCCCGCTCGCATCGTTCCCCAGCCAGTAATCGATCACCGCGCCGGCAGGCGGGTTCTGTCCCTCGGGCGTCTCCGGCGGCAGTGGCGTGTCCTTGTTGTTGTTGGGATATACCCGCCAGGCGACCGCCGGCGCAAAGAGGTGCGCCGGCGCGGCGAGCACGGCGGTCGAGAGCTGACGCAGCGGCGTCACATCATCCAACACCCAGATCGCCCGGCCCTGGGTCGCGGCGATGAGATCGTCACCGTGCACCAGAAGGTCGTTGACTCGGGCCTTCGGCAGATTCAGCCGCAGGGATCGCCAGTGATCGCCGTCATCGAAGGAGACGTACACGCCTTCCGACGTGCCGGCATACAGCAGCCCCCTGCGCACGGGATCGGCGCGAACGACCGGCACGTCCTCGTCAGAGGGCAGTCCCGTGTCGACTTCCGTCCATGACTTGCCGTAATCGTGAGTGCGGAAGACATGTGGACGGAAATCATCCTGACGGTGGTTGTCCACCGCGGCGTACGCCGTCCCCGGGTCGAGCGCGGAGGCGTCGATCGTGCTGATCTTCTCCCAGGGGCCGAGTGCCGGCGGGGTCACGTTCTCCCAGTGCTGCCCCCCGTCACGCGTGAGCTGGACGAGGCCGCTGTCGGTCCCGACCCAGATGAGGTCCGCATTTTTCGGTGATGGCGCGATAGTGCTGATCACACCATACCCGCACGCCCTCGCCTGCTCGCCGGCCACCTGGCCATTGCAGTCGCGCGCGCCCGGCCGCGCGCCGGTGAGATCCGGCGAGATGATATCCCAGTGGTTACCCTCATCACTGGAGCGGAAGAGCACCTGCCCCCCAAGGAGCAGCACGTGCGGCTTCGTCGGGGTGAACACGAGCGGTGTCACCCACCCGTAACGGTACTTCACCGTCGTCGGGCGGGCACCGTAGCTGTTGATCGGCCACGGGGAAACGTTGGCCACCTGACCCGTGTTCCCGTCGAAGCGCGACACTCTGCCGCCCATGCCGCTGCCGAACACGAGACTCGGGTCGTCGGGATCCGGCACCATGTAGTCCCGCTCGTCGCCGCCGACCGGGTGCCAGTCGCGAAACGAGAGCGCGCCGTAGTCGCTGCGACTTGCGGCGCCCACCGTGCCGCTGTCCTGCTGACCGCTGTAGATCCAGTACGGGAAGCGGTTGTCGGTGGCCAGGTGGTAGAACTGGCCGGTCGGCTGGTTGTACCAACTGCTCCAGGTGCGCCCATCATCGACCGTGACCACCGCGCCCTGATCCGAGCCGGTGATCCAATGATCCGGATGCTGCGGATTGATCCAGAAGAAGTGGTAATCGTCGCCACCCGGCTCACCCTTGATGATCGTCCAGGTCTTCCCGCCGTCGATGGAGCGGCGGATCGACTGGCCCACGCAGTAGAGGACGTCGGGATTGCGCGGGTCGACGGTCAGGCGCGAAAAATATGCATTGCCGAACGTCTGCCCATCGGAGTTGACGCGGACCCAGTGACCCCCGCCGTCATCGGAACGCCACACGCCCCCTTCCGTCTTGGAAGCAACCGTGGCGTAGACACGCGTCCCCTGGGCGGTATGGGTAACGGCGATCCCGATGCGCCCGAGCGGCCCGGACGGCCAGCCGTTGCCGGCGAGCCGGGTCCAGGTGACCCCACCATCAGTGGAGCGATAGATGCCACTGCCCGGGCCGGCATGCGGCTCGAAGTAATCGAGCCACGGGTAATCGCGTGTCTGCCACGCGGCCGCATAGAGCAGATCGGGGTTAACCGGGTCGCCGGCAAGATCGACGACTCCCGTGTCGTCGTCGATCGTCAGCGCGTGCACCCAGGTCTTGCCCCCGTCGCTCGAACGGTAGATACCGCGCTCCGAATTGGGGCCAAAGAGATGGCCGAGCGCACCCACCACCACGACATCGGGGTTGCGCGGATCGACCCAGATGCGGCCGATAGCGCGGGTCGCGGCCAGACCGAGCGGCTCCCAGGTCTTTCCGCCATCGGTGGACTTGAAGACGCCGTGGCCCGAGCCGATGTCATAGCGCACCGACACCTGCCCGGTGCCCACATAGATCGTGTCCGGGGCGGACGGTGCGACCGCGAGCGCCCCGATGGCCGGCGGCAGGCTGTCTCCTACCGGCTGCCAGGTCCTGCCGGCGTCGATCGTCTTCCACACACCGCTGCCGGCGCCCGAGAAGTAGAACGTGTTCGGCTGTCCCGGCACACCCGTCGCCATCGTCGCCCAGCCCCCGCGGAAGGGACCGACGAGGCGCCAGCGAAGCTGCGAATACGCTGTAGGCCCCAGCGGCCCCTGCGCCGCCGTCGCGACCTCTTGCGCCTCAGCCGCGGAAGGTCGCGCGAGAAGCATGACGCCGGACAACGCGAGAGCGAGACCCAAAATCGCTCGCGGCGATTTTGTCGATCGGTAATCCAGAGTGGCCATTGACGACCCCCAGCGATTAAACCGATAACCATACCGGATTCGGTCGCCGCCCGCTGTCACTCGGGCGCACCGTCCGTCGCGACGCCGCAGCGTACTGGCGTGCGAGCTTCTATCGAACGAGTCGCTGCCACGCTCAGGCTCGAGCAGCCTTCGCCTGGCCTGTGAGAGAATCCGGCGCATCCTATCGGCGTATATCGGATGAGACCGGACATGTCCGACCTGTTGGCATTCCCCGTCACGCGAAAGTGGCCACCGCGGTTCCCCGACCGCCTGCAGCTCTACTCGATGCCGACGCCGAACGGCGTGAAGGCATCGATCATGCTGGAGGAGACGGGGCTGCCCTACGAGCCGCACCGCGTGAGTTTCGACGCCCAGGAGCAGCTGTGCCCCGAGTTCCTGTCGCTCAATCCCAACGGCAAGATCCCGGCGATCCTCGACCCCGGCGGCCCGGGCGGCAAGGCTCTGGCGCTCTTCGAATCGGGCGCGATCCTGATCTATCTTGCGGAGAAGACCGGCCGGCTGCTGCCGCACGACCCGGCCGCCCGTTACCTGACGATCCAGTGGCTCATGTTCCAGATGGGCGGCGTCGGACCGATGTTCGGCCAGGTGGGCTTCTTCAACAGGTTCGCCGGGAAGGACTACGAGGACAAGCGCCCGCGCGACCGTTATGTGGCGGAATCGAGACGACTCCTCGGCGTTCTGGACGAGCAGCTCGCGGCGCACGCCTGGGTCGCGGGCGCGGAGTACACCATCGCGGACATCGCGACGTTTCCCTGGGTGCGCAACCTGATCGGTTACTATCAGGCGGGCGAGCTCGTCGGCGTTGCGGATTTTCCCAACGTCACCCGTGCGCTCGAGCGCTTCCTCGCGCGCCCGGCAGTCGCTAGAGGACTCGACGTCCCGAAGAGCGGGTGACGCGCCGTGAGCGCCCGCACGCTGATGGTGCAAGGCACCACCTCGGATGCCGGCAAGAGCACGCTCGTCGCCGGGCTCTGCCGCCTGTTGCGGCGGCGGGGCGTGCGGGTTGCGCCATTCAAGCCGCAAAACATGGCCCTGAACAGCGCCGTCGGGATCGACGGCGGTGAGCTGGGTCGCGCCCAGGCGCTGCAGGCGCAGGCGGCGGGCATCCCAGCGACGGTCGACCTCAACCCGGTGTTGCTCAAGCCGAGCACGGATCAGCGCTGTCAGGTCATCATCCACGGCAGGGCGGTGGGCGAGATGGGCGCGTGGCGGTACCACGAATTCAAGCGCCTCGCGCGCGAAGCCGTGCTGACTTCCTATCGCAGGCTCCGCGAAGCGTATGAATACATCCTCGTCGAAGGCGCGGGCTCTCCCGCGGAGATCAACCTGCGCGAGGGCGACATCGCCAACATGGGATTCGCGGAAGCGGTCGACTGCCCCGTCGTGCTCATCGCCGACATCGATCGCGGCGGCGTTTTCGCCCATATCGTGGGCACCCTGGCGCTGCTCAGCGAGAGCGAGCAGCTCCGCGTGCGGGGATTCGTCATCAACCGCTTTCGCGGCGACCTGTCGCTGTTGAAGCCCGGCCTCGACTGGCTCGAGCGGCACACCGGCAAGCCCGTGCTCGGCGTGCTGCCCTACCTGCCAGGGCTCCATCTCGATGCCGAGGACGGGATCAGCCGCGAGATCCCGCCGGCCGCCGCATCAGCCAACGCGCTGCGGGTCGTAATACCGGTCCTGCCTCGGATCAGCAATCACACCGACTTCGAGCCGCTGGCCCAGCACCCACAGGTGGAACTGTGCTACATCGACGCCGCGACGCCGCCGCCGCCCGCCGACCTCGTCATTCTCCCTGGCTCCAAGTCCGTTCGCGCCGATCTCGAGTGGCTGCGTGCGCGCGGCTGGCCGGCGTATCTCGAGAGGCACCTCCGTTACGGCGGCCGGGTCCTCGGCATCTGCGGCGGGCTGCAGATGCTCGGCAGAGCCATCGCCGACCCGGAAGGAATCGAAGGGGTTCCCGGCGAGAGCCCCGGCCTGGGTTGGCTCGATCTGACGACGGTGCTGCAGCCTGGCAAGCGTTTGTGCAACGTCTCGGGTCGCTTGCAGCTTGACGCTGCGCGTGTGCGCGGCTACGAGGTCCACGCCGGGCGCACCCAGGGGCCGGCGCTCGAGCGCCCCGCCGTGTTGCTGGATGACGGCGCGCCCGATGGGGCGATCTCAGCCGACGGCCGGATCATCGCGACCTACCTGCACGGCCTCTTCGAGGAAGCGGGCGCCTGCACCGCGCTCCTGCGCTGGGGCGGGCTCGCGCAGCCGCTCGAGATCGATCACGGCGCGCACCGCGAGCAGATGCTCGAGCGCCTGGCGGACACGATCGAACGCGACTGTGATCTCGAGCGGCTGCTCTCCCTGAGTTGCGACGTGACTTCCGATTTCTCTTCCTCCACAACCTGAACGGACACGCCATTCTCATACGAAGATAGTTGCTCGATCGGCGCGCCCGACGGAGCCGGCTGAGCCGACGGCGACGCGGATGTGCGGTGGCGCAACTTTCGCGGCCGCAGCGTGGCCCTATACTCCGGTCCAGCGGCAGGCAGGCCAGGAAGCGGAATGAGCCAGAACGACGTTGCAAGCACCCACCCGGACGCAGGCGCGCCGGGTGACCCCAAGATGGGGCCGGCGGCCGAGGGCGAGCGGCGCTACCGCGCAATCTTCGAGAATCCGTTCGATCTCATCGCCGTGCTGGATGCCGTGCCGGGCCCGGAAGGTACGATCGTCGACTGGCGCTACTGCGATGCCAACGCCAACTGGATACGGGCGCTCGGCCGCCCGCGCGAGCGGTTGCCCGGCAGGACGGTGGGCGAAATCATGTCAGCACGCGCCGCGGAGCTCATCCCGCTTTACACGCGCGCGCTCACTCATAGCCGGCCCGAACAGTACGAGGAGCGCAGCGGCGATACGGACCTGCTCGTGAGCCTGTTTCCGATCGGCCCCGACTCGATCGTCACCTGCGGCGTCGACATCAGCGCGCGCCTCCGGGTGGAGGCCGAGGTCAGGCGGCTGTTGGAAGTCAACCGCGCCGAGCGCGAATGGCTGACGGCGGTCCTCAACTCCATGACGGAGGAAGTTTATTTCGCCGATCCGCAGAGGCGCTATACCTACGCCAATCCCGCCGCGCTGCGCGAGTTCGGTCACGACACCGTGCAAGGGGCGGACATCGAGAGGGTCGTCTCGCAGCTCGAGGTCTTGCGGCCCGACGGAACCCCGAGGCCCTTGCCGAAGCGCCCGTACGCGCGCTCGCCGGCGAGGTCGTGCGCGACGAGGAGCAGATCGTCCGTATCCCGCGCACGGGTGAGCTTCGCCATCGGCAGGTGAGCTCAGCCCCCGTGCGTGACAGCGGCGGCAGGATCATCGGCTCGGTCTCCGTTGTTCGCGATGTAACCGACAAGCGCCTGAGGGATCAGGAGCGGCAGGCGGCGGAACGTCAGCGCCAACGCCTGGCCGCCACTTTGGCGCACGAGCTTCGCAATCCGCTCGCCCCCATCCGCACCGGAATCGAGCTCCTGCAGAAGGTTCGCGAGCAGCCCTCCCTTCTCGACACCATCCCGCCCATGATGGAACGGCAACTGCGCCACCTGGTGACGCTCATCGACCGTCTGGTCGAAATCTTTCAGGAAGCCCCGCCCGGTTAGCCGCGCGCCTGGTCGAGCACGGCGCGTTGCTCGGGTGTCGTGACCGGCACTGCGCGAGGGCGACCGCCCTTCGTCCACGAGCCCTTGAGGACGATGCGATCGCCCCGGTCTGCGTAGCTCGGCCGGAACTTGATGGACTCCTCGCGCCGCAGTTCGAACGCCTGCTGCAGCGTGCGGCTCATCCGCACATACGGGTCGCCTATGCGCTCCAGGCTGTCGCCGAGATGGCGAGCCTTGTCCTCGTTGGTCACGACTCGCCGGTCCGGAATGGCCAGGCAGGCGTTGTCCGCTGGGATCAACCAGGGCCAGGGTTTCGTCCCTCGTACATCACGAGACGGCACGTCAGGCTGTCGGGATTTATTACACTTCAGCGTCGCGGCCGATTCGGTCGGCTGCAAGCAATTGATATACTTGGATGTTCCAGCTCGGCGCGCAACTTGCTAGTTGTGAACAACCAGCGAGCGCTCTGGCGGCGATGACCGGACTTGGGGGTTTACGATGCGAAAGATTATTGCAACGTTAGCGGGAACGGCGATTATGTCCTTCGCCGGGTCCGCGTGGGCGACCCCGGTGCTCACAGGTTCGACTACCGACCCGACCGGCTTCACGGGGCTGATAGTCGATGGGGTTACTTACGACGTGACGTTTAGCCTGACCTCGTTCGGGTCCACGTTCGCCGCAGGTTCTCCGGGGAGCCGGGATGCCGCGACGGACCTCGCGGCCGCACTCACTGGAGCGAGCGTGACGGAACTCGATAGCACGAACGCGGGGGCGTACTTCGTTTACACGGGCGACGGGATGGGGTTTGCAGCCGACGGGTTCCCGCCGCTGCCGGCGGGGTGGATTCTCGGGGACAACGATGTGCCCCTGGGGGTGAATTTCAACGAAGAAGTCGGTGGCTACGTGGTGGGCGAGGGGGCGGCGTTCACCGCCGTCCCGGAACCGGCCTCACTAGCGCTGTTCGGCCTCGGCCTAGCCGGGCTTGGATATGCACGGCGCAAGCGAAAGACCGCTGCCGCTGCCGCCTAACTGCCGCAATCCGGCGTGCGTCCATCGCAGCCAGCGGGTCACGTAGTCCCCCGGAACAGCGGCGCCTTGGAGCGCCGTTTTTCGTTGCTCGTAAAGCCGCGAAGGCGTGCCATGAAATACCTTCGAGTTGATTTCCCTCGCCAACTGTTGCTGCGCCGCGCCTCCACAATCACCTCTGCCAGTCCGGACGTCTTCCGCAAGATGGCGGCCCGCTCGGCAAAAATTGGAGAATGCCCGGGCGCAGACGATGCACGGCCCTTGCCGTCGCTTAGGGCCGTTCGAAGCGCCTCGATCCGCATTCGCTCCTGCGCGTTACTTCCCACGCGCCGCGCTCGTGTTGCCGCCCAGATCGAGGAGTCTCAGCGCCGTGCCGATCGTAAACTGGACCTTCGCGGGGGCCGCAGGTTCACCTGCAGCTTCTTCAATTCTTGCCGAGCTTGCGTTGCAGGAAATCCACCGTCGCCGCGTAGGCTCTCAGCCATGATGCGTAGCGCCGGAAATCGTGGACCTCGTTCGGGATCACCATCTCCTCGAAGGGCACGTGATGTTTGCGCAAACGCTGTACGACATCCTCCATCTGGGCGAAATGCACGTTGTGGTCGTCATCACCCTGGATCAGCAATACCGGTGATTTCCAGGTGGCGATGGAAGCGTCGGGTGAGGACTCCCAGGCGACTCGCAACGCCTGTTTGGGGGCTTCTTGTTCCTGTTTGCTACCCGTACTGAGTTCATTGCCGAGCTGTGGGCCTAAGGATAGCGTGAAGTTGTGTACGCCGAGCATGTCCACACCGGCCTTGAAGATGTCGGAGTTACGCGCCAGCGCCAGCGCGGTGAGGTAGCCGCCATAGGAAGCCCCCCAGATGCCGATCCGCGTGGGGTCGACGCCCGATACGCGTTGCAGGAACTTCGCGCCCGCGAGTACATCCTGATATTCGGACGCCCCGGTCGGCCCGGCATGCGGTGGATTCTGGAAGGCGTGCCCGTAGCCGATGCTGAGCCGGTAATTCACCGACAGCACCGTGAACCCGTGCGTGGCAAGGTACTGGTTGACCGCGTACATGCTGCTGTAGGCACCCATGGGATGCCAGCCGAGCAACATCTGCCGCGGTGGACCGCCGTGCACGAAGATCACACCGGGTTGATTGGGCGTCGCATCTGGGCTGCGAAACAGTTGCCCGTGGATCAACGTGCCGTCGGCGGCCTTAAAGCTCACAGTTTTCGGGGTGACCAGTTGCGCGGTCGGAAAAGCCTTTGGCAGCAGCGCGGACTGCAGCGGGCGCATATCGCTGCCCCGGTCATTCATGACGGCGACCTGGGGAGGCCGTTGCGCGCCGGCCTCGATGTAGGCGATGGCATTTCGGGCCACGGTCGGCGACCACTGCAAGCCCGTCCCCGCGGTCAGTGCAACCGGTTGCGCGCGATCGACCGGCACACTGTACAAGTGCCGGCGGCCCTGATCCTTCTTCGTCGTTCCGGTGTTCGCGCTGTAAAAAATGGAGCGACTATCACGCGACAGGGCTACGTCCTGGACCATGAACTTGCCGGGCGTCAGCAGTAAAGGTTTGCCGCCGTGCGCGGCCATCGAATACAGGTGCGCCCAGCCGTCCAGGTCGGTCATGAACACCAGCCGCTTGCCGTGGTCAGCCCAGTGCAGGTTGGCCTCGCCGTAAGTCAGCAGGAGCGTGCCGGTCGCGGTGTCCGGGCTTCTCCACACGGCATGGCCTTCGCCGGTACGCGCATTGGCAACCACGATCGACCATGGTTCCGGTGCTCGTGAAAAATAGGGGAACAGGCTATGTCGACCACCGTTACCCGGTTGGCGAACGAACGCGATGTCGGATCCGACCGGGGACCAGCGTGGCATGCCGTCAATGTGTGTTGAAGGCGCAAGATACAAAAGTGGCGTGGTGTCATTGGCGTAAACACCGATGAAGGCGTGGTCACCGCGATCAGATACAAATGCCAGGCGCTTCCCATCCGGTGACCAGTGCAGATCGCCGTCTTGACCGTGATCGAAGAACAGCCGATGCGGCTGCGCTTTCGCATGCAAGACGAGCGGGGCGGTCCAGACTTGGCCCTGCTTGATGTAAGCCAAACGGTCGTCAGCCGAGATTGCCGGCGCGTCGCCATCGGTGAGTGCGCGCGCCGTGTGGGTGCGCAGATCGACCATCCACAACATCACCTTCGGTTCGATCGGGCTGGAAGTGGGGTCCGCCGGAACTTTTTCCGCCCAGTTGGCATCGTGATCGCCGCCACGGACGAATACCAGCTCATTGCCGTCCGGCGAGAACGTCAGTTGCGTGAGTTCCTGACCATCGTCCTGCGTGAAGTGGGTAACCTGCCGCGGTGCGAACATGGGCGCATCGGCCACCCATATGTTGCGTACACCTTTGAGGTTGATCAACCATGCAATCCGATTGCCTTTGCGTGATGCGACGAGATCACTCGGGAACGGGTAGCCGAGGACTTGCCGCAAGGTGAAGCCCGATGGCACCGGCAAGTCAGTCGTTGCGCCGTACGTGGCTGTCGCAAGCGCGCCGCCGAATACGATTAGTGTTGCGAGGGCGAACTGCTGAGAGCGATGCATTGCGGTTCTCTCCGTGGATCAGTCGGTCAACCGCTGTGTGCGGTGCGAGCCGACCGCGACAGTACAGCACAAACTTGCAAATGACGAAAGTAATTAAAACAAGGAGGCATATCCGCCCATGGCTCGCGGTGCTTGTGCCGAACCTGAAAATTTGCCCGACGGGCGGTATCCGGCCCGCACCCACTGTCTGAATGAGCGTGGGCGTGTTGGCTTGAGGACCGAGTGTTTCTTCATTGCCGGTGGCGAAGCGGGTGCGCCGGGCCTTGCAACTGCGAGGTCATTCGCGCCAGATGCTTCCGTCAACGACCGTCGGATCCGGATGCCGGTTCACACTGAAGAGCATCCACCTGCGTCCACAACGCGCTTTTCAGATGGTTTTCATATGCGAAAGAACGTGGGTTCAAGAGTCGCGTGCCACGTGCGTACACCGGTATGTATTTCCCCAGCTTTCCGTAAGGCTTTCCGTACGGAAGGGGTTGGCAACGTCTTGTCGCGTAAGATGTCGATTATACGGTGGGTGCTGACGGGCTCGAACCCCCGACATTCGCCGTGTAAACGCCACAAACCCGTCTTTAGGCGTCCACTGGTGAATGCCTAACTGTCTGAAATCACAGAATATTGCCTCTCGGCGTCCAAGGGCGTACCTGCTAGAATTTCCGTACCAGCGTCCGTACGGAAAATTCTCGGGATACGCCGCCATGTCGAAAGCCATCCACCAGGCAGGTGTCCGGGCAAAACTTCCGCCGCGCCGTGAACCGCATTGGGGTTCACCGCTCGAGCCCGGACGGTTCATCGGCTATCGCAAGATGGCGAACCCGAATAATCCAAGGATCGTCACCTCTGAGACGTGGGTTGCGCGAGCACGCACCGAAGAGGCCAGCATGCAGCGATACAACGCGCTCGGCTCGGTCACCGACACATTCGGGTACGGCGAGGCGTGTAAGGCGGCTCGAGAGTGGTTCGCCGCGCTCGATGCTGGAGTCGTGGACACTGAGAAGTTTACTGTCCGCACGGCCTGCGAGGAGTACGTCGAAGACCGAACTCGAGAGAAGGGCAAGCGTTGTGCCTATGACGCCAGCTGGCGCTTTCGAAAGTACGTCTTCGATGCGCCGATCGGCGCCATCGAAGTCGCAAAACTCCGCGCACATACTATTAAGAACTGGCGGGACGGCCTACGGATGACCAAATCGGGCGCAAACCGGATGACCACGACGCTGAAGGCCGCGCTCAACCTTGCCGTGACGAATCGCAGGGTCACTGCCTCGCGCGCAATCGAGTGGCGCTCGGTCAAACAGCATCGCAATGCCGACCGACGCCGCGAGATCTACTTGGATCTTCCGCAGCGGCGCGCTCTACTCGAGGCCGCGACGGGCGGCGTGATCGAAGCTGTCCTCGTCACCGGCGCCCGCCCGGGAGAGCTCGCAAGCGCTCCACGCAGCGCTTTCGACTCCCGCACAAAGACGCTCACTCTGAGCGGCAAGACCGGCACCCGCTCAATTCCGCTCTCCCCTGCCGCCGTAACGTTGTTCGAACGGCTTGCTAAATCGAAACTCCCGACCGCACCGCTGCTTACCCGCGACGACGGTAAGGCATGGAAGCGACCAGCGATAATGGACCTGAGCTCATTGAACCGATTCGCCTCGATCCCTCCCGTGAGGAGAGGCTGCGCGGCGCGCGCGGCGCGCTTTCGAGCACGGGTGTCGAGTAGCGCGACACTCTCACCCATGACCTCTCGAATTCACCACAGCACTGTTCCGGCGCGCGTGCGTGTCTTCGTCGACTGCCCGAACTGCGGGCGCATCTCGAAATCCGCTGGGGAGATCATGGTGACGCTCGGCGCGGAGAGTCCCAATCACCTTCATTGTCACTTCCAGTGCGAGCGGTGCGGCTCACACAAGGCTCTGCTACACCTCGAGCGAGAGATCCTTTCCCGCCATTGACGCAAACGCCGAGTCCCATCGCCCATAAATCCCCTCTCTTGAGCAGGGCCGACCGGCGATCACCTGCGACCCGATAGCTAAGGATCCCCGGAGCTCGGGGCTGGTGGCGAAGGTCCCTTGAGGAACGACGCTGAACGTTGGCAGCCGCGCACCCCGATGTCATCCGACCGCGAGACCGAGCGCACCCAATAGTGGCGCGGGTGCGGGGCGTAAAGACCCCGACCCAATCTAAATCGAAAGCGTCGACCCGAGTGGTTTGTGCGACCGGCGAATGTGTGCTGCTATTCAGGTTTTCCTAAGCGCTCAAAGCCGAATGTTGGTGAAGGGGTCTGCTGCGCGTTTTTCAGGTCTTTCAGCCATAACTGCGGTCAGCATCATGGACAGTGTGAGATGGACTATGGCCTCATCTCACCCCTTGGGGCCGAGGGCCCGCGGCCGCGGGCAGCTTCGGCCTTGACGGAGCGATTGCCATGGAAACGATGCGATTACGCAAGATCCAGGTGCCCACCAGCCTCGAGCGGTTGCTCGATGCCCTCATCGCACGCGCGCAACTGGTACCGGAGGACAGCTACCAGATTCGCGACCCGAAGTCGCTGCCGATTCTGCTGCAGAACTTGGTCGAACGCGCAACGCAGGAAGGCAAGGTGTGGTCGGCCCGCAGCAACGGACCACATACCTGGCTCTTTACCTCCGAGATGTCGCTCCCCCGCTCTCGGGAGCTTGGAACCCCTGTTTTGCAAACCAGCATTTATGGCGAGGACGGACAGCTCAAGGAATCAGCGGCCTGGGCCAGCGACCGGAACGGCAGCTGGAACCGCTGTGCTGACTAACTGCGTGAGTTAAGAAACGTAGCGGTTGGAAACCGGAGGCCCGATGCTCGCGATTGAGAGGTTGATGACGGTTCGACCCAAGAGGGAAGTCCTGCTGCCGAGGGCACTGCCGATCACAGCAGCCACGACGCGCACAACCCGGTGATGAGCAGGCGCACGAGCCAACCCCCAGAAGCGGGAATTTGCCCCCAAAACCCCGAATTGACGAGGCCACCGTTCGGCGAAGCTCCCGCTGTGGTTGACGCGGCGGCCACGCCGACTATTATTTCTCGGCAGTATGCGTCAACTTCTCGTATTGGCAGCCGTGCCGCTTTCTGCTGTGGCGATTGTTTCCCTATCCGGTTGTGATTCGCGCACCAGTCATTTCGGTAGTTCGTTTCGACCTTCCTCCTTGGTCACGCTTACCAGTGCGGCCCCTGGTCCTTCGAGAGCACCGAAAACTGACAAACCTCAAGTGGTCAGTTGGCCGGACCCGGCCAGCCTCGAACAGCTCTATCCGGAGAAAGCTGCTCGCGAACATATCAACGGGCTGGTGAGAATTACCGTTACGCTGGACAAAGCAGGGCGCGCGACAGATACCCATATACTATCGGAAACGCCGCCGGACCTAGGATTTGGCGCAGCGGCATCTACGCTCGCGCACTTAATGCGCTACAGCAATCCGACAGGCCACATAGTCACTGTGACTTTGCCTGTCAAATTCGTCGCACCGCCGCACTTGTCGAGATTGCAACGCAAATTGGAACGACTTCGATAAGAACAAAGGTCAATGCGGTACCATCGTAGCTGGGCTCAGGGCCAACAATCCGCGCACCGTCGCGACCGGCGGTTTCGGGTCGCCTCTCTCCGTCCCTGGGCGGCCACTATGCGTAGCGCTCAACTATGCGGAGTAAGTGAGCCGACCCCCTTGTTTTTCGGCATGGGAGTCGGCTTGATTCTGCATAATTATAGCTGTTGAAGGAACGCGAGCAGGGCGTCTGGCGGACGGTAACGGCGCAAGCGCGTCGCCGGCTCCTTGAGACGTGCGAGGGCCCTTTCTTTCATGGCGAGATCGGCCTCGACGTAGCGGTGGGTGGTATTCGGGCTTTCATGCCCGAGCCACAGCGCGATGATGTTGAAGGCGACGCCGGATTGCAGCAGACGCATAGCGGTCGCGTGACGGCTATATCTCCCGAGATATAGCCGTCACTATATCGCTTGCCCGACTACATCTGCACAGAAGGAACGTCCATCGCGGTTTCGCGGGAATTTGGCTGTGCGGGGGGTAGGGTCTCAGTTGATTGCGCGACATAGTTTTGTAGCCTCACAGGTTTTTGAGAAAGGCCAGCAGGCGATCGCCTGGACGATACCGGCCCGGCTTGCCCTCACGCGGCGTTGCCTTGGCGAGGGCTTTTTCCTTCATCGCAAGTGTGGCGTCGAGGTAGATCTGGGTGGTCTGGACATGTTGATGACCAAGCCACAGTGCAATGGTGGACCGATCGACACCTTCTTGAAGCATATCAACGGCCATGGTGTGCCGCAGACGGTGGACGCTGACACGTTTTTGTTTGAGCGAGGGACAGATGCGGGCCGCTGCGCGCCGGTGCTTGTTGAGCAAATACTGAACACCGTGAACGGTGAGCCGGCCACCGCGGGCATTGGGGAAGAGGATATGATCCTCACCTCGTTGGGGCTGACGCATCCAAGCTTTGAGCACGGTGCGAGTTGCCTTCGCGAGCGGCGTACATCGTTCACGTCGGCCCTTGCCGATCACTCTCAAATGGGCACCAGCGCCAAGAACAAGATCCTCGCGCTTGAGGCCGGTCATCTCCGAGAGGCGAAAGCCGGTCTGTACCGCCGTAAGCATAAATGCGTGATCGCGCCGGGCGGACCAGGTGTTGCGGCCAGGCGCAGCGAGCAGCGCATCGACTTCTGGGCGTGTGAGAAAACTGACCAACGTGCGGGTGAAGCGCTTGCTCGGAATCGCCAGGACACGCTGGATTTGCGCGGCATGCTCAGGCGCCTCAAAGGCCATGTAGCGAAAGAACGAATGGATCGCCGTCAGGCGCAGGTTGCGCGTGCGCACGCTGATCTTGTCGTGTTTTTCCAGGTGATCCAGAAACTTCCCGATCAAGGGCGCGGTGATCTGCTCGAATCGAAGTTGCGAGGGCTCCGTGTGCAGGTGCTGCTGCGTAAACTTCAGCAGCCGACAGAACGTATCGCGATAGGAGACAATGGTGTGTGGGCTCACCTGGCGCTGCTGCATTAACCGTTGCAGGAAGAATCGTTCAAGCAACGGCGCGAAGCTAGCCGTGTCGCTCATGAGGGTCTGCCCCAGCGATGCTCGAGGCGACGCATCGCTTCGCGCATCAGCTCTGGAGATCCGCTCAGATACCACTGGGTGTCGGCCACATGAACATGCCCAAGAAATGTGCTCAAAAGCGGCAGGCGCCGTTCGGGGTCCTGCTTCGAGCGATACCAGTTAACCAGCGTGGTCGTCGCAAATCGATGGCGAAAATCGTGCAGACGCGGCCCATGGCTGTCGCGCGCGCCGCGCAGTCCGGTGCGTCGAGAGGCCGCATAGAACGCCCGATGGACCTGTGCGCTATCCAGTCGGTTCCCCCAGCTCGAGACGAACAAGTACGGGGAGACCGAGCGTGCGCCCCAATGCGTCTTTCGCCTCTCAATATATCGGGACAATACCTTGCAGGTGGAGTCGTGAATGGGGACCCACCTATCTTTACCAAATTTGCCGCCGCGAACGGTCAGCACGCCGGCTCTCAGGTCGACATCTTCGAGCTTGAGGTTGCGCGCTTCACCCAGGCGCAGGCCCGAGACGCTGAGCAAGCCAAACAGGCAGTAATAAACCCACGGCAGCAGCGCACACGTATTACGCTGCTGTGGCGACAGCGGCATGTGCAGCGTCGTGTGCAAAAGCTGCTGAATCTCGTCATCGGTGTAAAGGTAAGGCCGGGCCCGTTTGGGTTTAAATGGCAGCAGGCCGAGCGCCGGAGTTTGCGTACGCGGGTCGCTTGCACTTCGATAGAGCGCGAACTGCCGCACATGGCAGAGCCGGCTGGCCCAGTGCGAGGGCTGTGCGTACTGAGGTATCTGGGCCCACCTCAACGCCAAGACCTGCGTGATATACGAGGCACGGCGGCGCTCCATGAAAGTGGCGAAGTCTGTCAACGCCCGCCCGGCATCGTTCATCTTGAAGCCGAGACTACGACGCAGGGCCAGGTACTCGGCAACCGACTGCCGCAGCGTGTTCATGGCACGCCTCCCGGCCAGCGCTGAGCCAGCGCATGCAAAGCCTTCAAATCGATCTTCGCGTAAATGCGAGTGGTATCAGGATGCTGGTGGCCCAGCACTGCACCAATCTCGGCGAGCGACGCGCCTTGGCGCAACATGTCGCTGGCAAGTCCATGGCGAAACTGATGCGTGCCAAAGGTCGGCGCGTGGATGCGCGCCCGCTTGAGGCGATGTCGAACCATGGATCCCACGCCGCTTGCGCCGTGGAACCCTCCAATCGGTGCCTTGGCGCGCAGAAAAACACGCCGAGACGCACACTCGGGCCGGCAGTGGCGCAAGTACGCCGCGATCGCTCTGCCGACATCCGGCGCAAGGGGCAGCTGGCTCCTACGGCCCTTGCCACGAACGGTGAGCTCTCCAGTGCTCCAATCGATGTCGTTGAGCTCCAAGGACATCACTTCGCCCGCTCGCAATCCAAGCCTGGCCAGGACCAGCAGGATCGCATAATCGCGGCGTCCCATCGCGCTTTTCCGATTGATGCTGGCGAGGAGCTTTTGAGTCTGCTCCGCAGCAATCGCTCGTGGGATCGAGGTCATGGACCAGTTGGCTACAATCGGAACGGCGGCGACCAAATCCAATGTGATCTGTCCCCGCATGCGGGCGTATCGGAAAAAGGAGCGCAGCGCCGTCGTCATGAGCTTCGCTCGCTTCACGTGCAGACGTCTGGCGCGACCCTGAACGAATGTCATGACATCCTTGGCTCTCAAACACGAAAGATGCACCGCGCCGTCGCCGAAACGCTCTTTGAGAAAATCGCGGACAAATGGCACGTAGTTGATGATGGTGGACCTACACAAGGCGCGGTCCTGGCGCAGGTACCGCTCGTAGGCTTGCGCACAGCGCTCGGCCGGCACGAGAGGCGCTGCGCGGACTCTCTCGGCTCGGATCACCTGTCGATCGCGCAGAAATGCCATGAGATGTCTCAGCGAGGGAACATCCCCCTTGGAGGCGCGTCGCTGGCGATGTCGACATCTCAAATATCGAGATACATGCCCAGAGTTAACGCACCGGGCTGCCAACCGCCTGCGCTTTACCCACTGGCTGAAGCGTGCGGCGAGCATGACATGCCGATGCAAATAGTGTGATGTGTACCCCTGCTGACTCAACGAGACCGCGAATGCTCGGAGGTGCTTTGCGAATGGGCCGTCAGGTACACCTGATAGCACGATCTGTTTGTTCAGGCGGTATCTCATGACTGGCTCCTGGCCGAGAAATAAGGGCAGCAAGGAGCCAAGACTATATCGAGTCGCGTTATCGTGTTTGCCGTAACTTATAGGGTTTTGACGTGAGCACCAGACATAGTCGACCACGAGAAATAGTGCCGGATGACATGGGGTGAGATGCGTTTCTTGCCGAGGCTTGGGCACTGAAGGATCGCACGAGCCACGGCGAGCTCGAGACGCTTTTCGACGTTCGAACGCGTCATGGGATGGCCGTCTCGGTTGGGAAGCAACGCCGAGTCGCCCTGCAAGGAGGGGTTTACGCGCAACCACTGACGGACCTCGGTCACTGTGCTCTTCCACAGCGGCACGCTACGCTGCTTGCGTCCCTTGCCGTGCAGATGCACGCAGGCGGCAGCATCGAGGACGACGTCGGCGACACGAACGCCGATGATCTCCGAGACTCGCGCCCCGGTGTTGTACAGGAGCGCGAACAAGAGGTGATCGCGGCGCGATATCCAGCTCTCCCCGGGTTGCCCGAGGACGGCGAGCATCTCCTCGTGGGTGAGGAAGTCGAGCATCGGTTGCTCGAAGCGCTTCATGGGGACACTGAGCGCCCGTTCGACGGTGTGCAGGGACAGAACGTCACGGCGGCCGGCGAACTTCAGGAACGTGCGCAATGCCGTCAGGCGCAAGTTGCGGCTGCGTATCGTGTTGTGCCGCTGTTGTTCGAGGTGATCGAGGAAGGCGAGGATCAGATCGGGGTCGATGTCGGTGAGCCTCACTGCGCAGGGGAGTTTGCCGAGCTTTCGGGCGGTGAAGTCGAGGAACAGCATCAACCCGTCTCGATAGCAGGCGATGGTGCGCGGACTCGTGGCACGTTGCGTAACGAGATACTCGGTGAAGAACGATTGCACAAGCGCTGGGAAGGACGGGGATTTGGCCGCAGTGGGTTCACGCATGGCGTCCTCCCATGCGTGGCGCCACCTTCGACTCGAACTTCTTGGCGGCGAGCGCCATCAGTTCCGGTACGGCGGTGAGGTACCAGTAGGTATTGCTGATCCGTGCATGCCCGACATAGGTCGAGAGCGCGAGCATCGCCTGATCGATGTCGACGCCTTGGCGCTGCCAAGCCAAGAGCCGCCTCACGACGAAGGTATGGCGTGTGTCGTGAACGCGCGGGGCGTGGTGGGTGCCGCGGTTTACCCACCCGAGCTGCCTTCGGAACTGGCTGAGCACGCGATCCACGGAGCGCTGGTTCAAGGGCTGACCGCAGCGCCGGCCCCGATGACCGACGAAGAACGCGCTCTCCTCGGTGGGCGTGATCCAGCGGTCACGCGCGTGCCGATATTGTCGCAGGCGCTCGAGTGCGCTTGCGTGCAGGGGAACGTGCCGCGACTTGCCGAACTTGCTTCGCCGTATCGTCAGTACGCCGCTGTTCAGATCGACATCGCCGTTGCGCAGCCGGACGGCTTCCGATATCCGCAGGCCCGTGCACAGCAGCAGACCGAAGAGCGTCGCGTAGGTCATTCCCCGCAACGCAGGGGTAAGCTGCGCGGCGGCGGCCAGGAGTTGCCCGATCTCCTGCTCGCTGTAGATATGTGGGGTTCCGCGTCCGCCGATCGGACCGAAGACGGTGTCGTCGGGTACTTCGGTGCGCGGTTCGAACTGGCGCAGCCAACGAGTAAAGGGCCGCAGCCGCTTCAGCCGCCGCGCCCAGGTGCGCGGATCGGTGCTTTGGATGTGATCGCGCCGGGCCCACTCGCTCATCACTTCGAGGGTGATCGGGCCGTGGCGCTTCAGGCGGTCTGCATAGTAGGTGAAGCTCCCCAGCGCCTCCTGCATGTCGGATAACTCAAAGCCGAGGCGGCGACGTTCGGCGAGGTACTGTTGAGCGCGCTGGCTCAAGCTGATGCGGCGGCTCATGGCGCACTCCCTGGCCACCGCAATGCGACCTCGGGTGCATCCAGGGGCACAGAGCGCGGCCAGGGCAATGCCACCGCGCCCAATGCCCGGCTATCGAGCTTGGCGTAGATCAGGGTGGTGTTGAGCGAGCGATGACGCAGCACGTCCGCCACTTCTTTGAGCGAACTGCCCCCCTCCAGCAGTCGTCGGGCAATCGTGTGGCGCAGCAGGTGCGATCGGGTGTAGGGGAGGCCTGCCCGCCGGTACGCTTCGCGGATGGTCTTGCGCACCAGATCAGCACCCACGAGCCGGTCATGGGGGGCGACACGGCGCACGAAGATCGCCCGGTGCGCACTCCTCGGCCGCTCGTGCTCCAGATAGGCGGCGATCGCCCGTCCGGTCGGCTCGGGCAAGGGCAGCAGCTGCTCGCGGCAGCTCTTAGTCTTGCGCAGCTTCACCGTGCCGGCGCGCCAGTCAATGTCATCGAGTGAAAGCGCTGCGATCTCGCCGCTTCGAAGTCCGAGATCCACCGCGCAGCGTACGATCGCGGTGCTGCGACGCATGGCGGGAGCGGGCCAATCGAGCGAGGTCAAAAGCCGCTCGAGTTCCTCGTCCGCCAAGCTCTTCGGTAGTGAGGCGTGCTGCCAGTTCGCGGGGGACGACAAAACGCTCACCAGTCCCCCGACCGCATCGCCCGCGGCAGCCCGATAGCGCAGGTAACTACGCAGCGCCGATACGACTGTCCCCGCGCTCGTTGGGACTCGGTACCGCTCGCACAGGGACGCAAAGCAGCGACGCAAATGCTCAGGCGTGATCGCTGAGATCACCACCGGGCGATCGTGAAAGCGCTTCCAGAGCAACTCCCGAACAATCCGCCCCATCGTTCGTCGCGTCTTGGGCGCCAACCCCCGCACGTGATCGAGGTGCTCCTCGAAGCCGCGGACCTCCTCATCGACCGGTGTTGTGCTTACGGGGCGAGCCGGAGCCATGCCGAGCGTTCGAAGCACCAGGAGCAAGTGGCCCAGCGCAGCCCGAGCACCGTGATAATCTTCGGACCTGCGCCATCCACAGTCGCAATGCGCGATATGTCGATCGAGAAAGCTGCGGACAACGCTCTCGTCGATCGGGGCGCAGGGGAGACTCGAGTGTTCGGTCCAGCGAAGGAAATGCGCAGCGGTCGCGACGTATCCAGCAATCGTCTGCGGCGCGTACCCCCGCTCCCCAAGATATCGCGCCAGGGCTTCAGCACCCGGTGGCAAGACCCGCGCATCGAGTGGGTCGTCGGAATGCAAATCGCGTCGAGGTATCGAGATCATCGGCGGTCTCCCGAAGTTGAAACCGCCTCCACTCGACGCCAAAACTATGCGGAGTTCAACCGAACCTCACTTGCGCCTCGCATCAGAAATACTGGCCCGCCAGGCGAACACCGAAAACGCTACTCCGCATAGTTGAGCGCTACGCATAGTGGCCGCTTGCGGCGATTGCTCAAGGGGCTCGTAGGGAGCTCAATCAACCTCGCCGGCAGCGTGAGATCGCGATGAAGCGCGCGCATAGCTTATAATGGCGGCGGATCGTATAGTCTACGACGGCAGCGCGCAGGGGGCTCACGATTGAGCTGGTGGACGTGGATGATTGGTGGCGTCATTCTATTTGGCGCCGAGCTGGCGTTCATTGACGCGCAGTTCTATCTGCTTTTCGTTGGCTCGGCCGCCATCCTCGTCGGTCTGCTCGTCGCGTCCACGGCAGTCGTTCAGTGGGCGCAGTGGGCGGTTTTTGCGATGCTGTCGATCGGCTCCATGGTGCTCTTCCGCAGCCGCATCTACCGCAGACTGCGGGGCCACCCGCCCGAGGTTCACTCGGGACCGATTGGCGGCGTCCTGACTCTGCCCACAGCACTGGCGCCCGGTGAGGTCTGCCAGACCGAGCACGCTGGCAGCTTTTGGACGGTCCAAAATGCCAGCGCGGAGCCGCTCCTATCCGGTGTTCGTGTGCGCATCGTGCGCGTCCAAGGTCTCACGCTTCTGGTCCAGCCCATCGGTTAGTCACCTAAGGACTCTTCATGCTCGCGTCCTACGTGTTTCTGGCAGTCGCGATCGTCGTGGTCATTGTAATTGCGCGTACCGCTACTGTGGTCCCGCAGCAGAGCGCCTACGTGATCGAGAGTCTCGGCAAGTACAGCCGCACCCTGGACGCCGGCTTTCATATCCTCGTGCCATTCGTCGAGCGCGTTGCCTACAAGCACAGCCTGAAGGAACAAGCCCTCGATGTAGCTGAGCAGGTGTGCATCACGCGTGACAACGTCCAGGTCGGTGTTGATGCGGTCCTGTATATGCAGGTGCTCGATCCCCATCTGGCCTCCTATGGCATCACGAACTACGGCTTTGCGATCGCGCAGCTCGCGCAGACCACACTGCGCAGCGAAATCGGCAAGATCGAACTCGACCGGACCTTCGAGGCCCGCGGCATCATCAATGCAAACGTCGTGGCCGAACTTGACAAGGCCTCGGGCGCTTGGGGTGTCAAAGTGATGCGCTACGAGATCAAGAACATCACGCCGCCGAAGGATGTCCTGTCGGCGATGGAGAAACAGATGCGGGCCGAGCGGGAAAAGCGTGCGGTGGTGCTCGCCTCCGAGGGCGAGCGGGACGCCAAGATCAACCAGGCGGAGGGTGACAAGCAGCGTGTCATCAAAGCGTCCGAAGCGAATCGGCAGCAACAGGTCAATGAGGCAGAAGGTCAGGCCGCGGCGATCCTCGCCGTGGCCACCGCCACCGCCGAGGGTCTACGCCAGGTTGGAGGGGCTCTGAGCGAGCGCGGTGGCATCGAGGCGATGCAGCTGCGTATCGGCGAGGAGTACGTGCGCCAGTTCGGAAAACTCGCAAAGGAGAGCACAACGCTGGTCGTCCCCGGGGACCTCAGCGATTTGGCTTCTGTCGTTACGATGGCGACGAGCATCATCCGCCGGGTCGCACCCGCTCAGCCGTAGCGTCTTCAGGCGGTTCAATACGCGCCACGTACCGGATTGGTCCGTATCTACCCATCTTTAGCACCTCTGCCCCTCGACGTATTTGAACACCAGGGTCCGAGATCCCTCGATGCGCCAGTGACCGCAATCCGTGCTCCCGATTGAATACGTCGGCGTCGGGTTCTGGCCGATTGCGCTCTGTCCAGTGCGCACCACGGTGCTGGCCGCCGATGTCCCGTCGCAGGGTATAATGAAGCCGAGCGGCTGCTGCTGCGGCCGGTCAACTGGGTGGTGACAAGGAGAGCCCGACAGATGCGAACGGTGTGCGCATACCGATGAAATCCGCCCCGACACTACCCAACATGACCCTTCAAGAACTGGAAGGAATCATCACGAGGTCTGGCGGACAAGGCGGTGCGCGAGAATATGCCGCTCCGCTGCTGACAAAAATCCAGTGTCTCGAAGGCCGCGGCACGTACGGGCCACTGCTACAACCCATTCTCACGGCGGCCGATCAAGCTGATCTGCGGGGCCGCCTCCTCGAGGTCAACTTGGCGTTCCAGTTTGAACGCGCGGACGTTCATCCCGAGGTTTGTGCGAAGCAAGGCGGCAAAGGCGACATCGACTTTCGCTTTGCGGTCGGTCCGTACGAGGTCTTTCTGGAAACCAAGCTGCTTCGCGAAGATGACGCGACTCAGGAAGAGATCAATGCGCAGCTTGCGGCATCGAACATTTACCAAATAGCGATAGCTGATGATACCGGCGACATTTTTCGACTCCAGCGGGACCTGATCCAAAAGGCCAAGCCGGAACAATTCAACACAAAGCCCAAGGACAACTGGGTCAATCTGATAGGCGTGGATGTCTCAGAGCTTCAACTGGGGATGGCTGACGTGGGCGACTGTCTCCTGGCGGCAGGCGGAAATCCTGTTGTGGCGATGTACTGTGACGATTCGGCGGTACGCCGGGACGTGGTGGGGGTCTTTGAGGAGCGATCGACATCACTGACGGAAAGCCAAAGGAAATGGGCGGCAGAGCTCGACAAACTCGTCACTTCCAGCGTTCATCCTCGAGAGTACATCCACGGCGCCTTGTTTCTTTTTCGGACTCCTAAGGACACGGCCGCCCTTGTGTATACGAACTGAGTGCGGCGGTGGTGTGGAATCCCGCTCTGGCAGAGCAGGGCTTGGCGCAAACAATAGAGCCCTCCCTCGACAAGATCGTCCCTTGTCTGCGCCACCGCAGCTGACTTCTCACCGGTCGAAGTGGGGAAATGGCTGGTCGCGAAGCAAGCACAGAGCTGAAACGACCGCAGTCACGGCTTCGCAGCGATGCCCTGATGGCAGCCGCTCGGTAACCGGTAAACCGTAGGCGTTCTTCCTTCTCTCGCGTAGACGCCGAGAATGGCGCTCCAGGATCCCCCGACTGGAGCGAACGATGCAGAGGATGATTCAGCGGCGAACCGTGGAGACTTGGCGCGAGCTTGTGGCGCGGCAGGTCCGGAGCGGTCTATCGGTGCAGGCTTTCTGCCGGCAGGAGCGGCTCAACGCGTGGACGTTCTACGGCTGGCGGTCGCGGCTGCGCGAGAGTGCAGTGGTAGCTGAGGACCAGCCGATGAGCCGGTCGCAGGAGTGGCAGCCGGCGGCGGGGTTCATCGATCTTGGGGCGCTGGGGAGCGGCTCGTCGCGGTGCGAGATCCGATTGGAGCTCGGTGGCGGCATAGTGCTGCGAGTGGTGCGCGGCTGATGTTCTTCCCCGAGGGGCAGCTCCGAGTGCATTTGTACGGGCAGCCCTGCGACATGAGGCGCAGCTTCGATGGGCTCTCGGCAATGGTGCGCCATGAGCTGCGAGCCGATCCCTGCGACGGCTCCCTCTATTGTTTCGTCAACAGGCGCGCAACGCAGATGCGCGTTCTGTATTTCGACCGTTCGGGATTTTGCGTCTGGGCGAAGCGGCTCGAAGCGGGCCGTTTCATTGGCGACTGGTCGCGGGTACGAACACAGGAGATGGACTTCACGGCTCTGAAGATGCTGCTCGAGGGGATCGAGCCGGTGCGCGTGCGCAAGCGTTATCGCTTGCCACGCGTGTCGCGAGCGTCTCCTCCAAACACTTCATGAATCACCCGTGCTCTGCTACAGTTGGCGAATGCAACAGGCGCAGCGCACGACACTTCCAACCGAGGCTGAGATGGCCTCCTTAAGCACTGCGCAGCTCATCGCTCTCGTGCAGTCTCTGACTGCCAGCATCCAGTCGATGCAACATCGGCTCGAGTGGTTCGAGCGCAACCTGTTCGGCACCAAGAGCGAGCGGCTGCGCGTGCTCGAGAACGACCGGCAGCTCTCGCTCGGCGATGCCTTGCGCACGCCTGAGGAAGCAGCGCTCGCCAAGGAGCGCCAGGTCGCCGGCTACACGCGCCGCATTACCCAGCACGATGCAGCGGCGGAGGACACCGAGAGCGTACCGTTTTTCGATGAGAGCTGTGTGCCCATTGAGACGATTGAGCTGCGCCCTGCTGAGCTCGAGGGGGTCGAGGCCGACGAGTTGGAGATCATCGGTCAGAAGGTCACCCATCGCCTGGCGCAGCGCCCCGGCAGCTACGTCATTCTCAAGTACGTGCGTCCGGTGGTGAAGCGCCGTGCCACGCAGACGATCCATTGTCCCCCGGCCCCGGCCGGGGTTATCGAGGGGAGCCGCGCCGATGTGAGCTTCCTCGCGGGGCTCCTCGTAGATAAATTTGCTTGGCACCTGCCTTTGTACCGTCAGCACCAGCGGCTCGAGGCCGCCGGTATCACCGTCAGCCGGCCGTGGCTCACCCAGCTCGTGCAGCGGGTGACCGGCCTCCTCGAGCCGATCTACGACGCTCAGTTCACCTCGATCCGCGGCAGCCGCGTCAAGGCCATGGACGAGACCCCGATCAAGGCCGGCCGCATCGAGCGCGGCAAGATGCGCGCCGCCTACTTCTGGCCCGTGTACGGCGAGCACAACGAGGTGTGCTTCCCGTACTTCCCCTCGCGCGAGGCGGCCAATGTGTACGCCGCGCTCGGCGAAAATCCGGTCTCTGGCTCAGTGCTGCTCACCGATGGGTATGCTGCCTATGCGAGCTACGCCAAGAAGGTTGGCATCGCTCACGCTCAGTGCTGGTCGCACGTGCGGCGAGAGATCTTCGAGGCGGAAGCGGCCGATCCAGAGGGCGTGCGTGAAGGCCTGCGCCGCATCGGTACGCTCTACGACATCGAAGAGGAGATCCGCAACCAGAAGCTTACCGGAGAAACCAAGCGGCTGCATCGGCTGACACACAGCAAGCCGCATGTGGAGGCGTTCTTTGACTGGGTGGATCGTTGGCTCGAGGCGCACGGTCTTTGCCCGAAGACGCCGTTCATCAACGCGCTCAATTACGCGCGTGAGCGACGAACAGGGCTCGAGGTGTTCCTGACCGACCCCGATGTATCGCTCGACACAAACCACCTCGAGCGCGCGCTAAGAGTCATACCCATGGGCAGGAAGAACTGGAACTTCTGCTGGACCGAGCTCGGCGCTAAGCACGTTGGTATCGTTCAGTCCCTCATCGTCACCTGCCGCCTGCACGGCATTGACGTGTACACCTACCTCGTGGACGTTCTGCAGCGCATCAGCGAGCACCCGGCATCCCGCGTCGCCGAGCTCACTCCGAGGCTGTGGAAGCGGTTCTTCGCCCCGAACCCGCTGCGGTCGGCCCTGCGTACCACCCCCACGTAGGGCCAAGGAGCGTCGATGTCAAAGTCCTTTGCCGCGATCCTGGTAATGCTCGCCCTCGCTGGTTGCGACTTGGCGCTTGTGGGTTTCCCGCAAGTCTCAGCGAACAATCAAGTGGAGACGAAGGCTACGAATGCGATGGCCGCAAAAAAGGAATACTCAGAAAGGGAATATATCTCTCTGCGGCGACGCTACAAGGCCAATCAGCCACAGGCGTACGGGCCACTGTCCGGATCTCGCCTGCAGCTAGACGCAAGGGTGACAAGAAGCAACATCGTGGACGTGCGTAGCCTGTCGCCCGTCGTAAGAGATGTGATTTACGGAAACACCCGGGATTTAACGTCCAGGTTGGTTACGGGCCTGAATCCTGACTCAACGGTTTTTATGGGGTATCCATTGAATATGGACGTCTCGTTATTGGATCTTGCGATCCAGGCCGGACAGCGGGGTGTCATAAGACTGCTCCTGACGCACAACGCCAGCGTCAATCCGCCTGATGAGGTTGCTGCGGACGGTACGCCTCTAGGACCTGAGGCGCCGCTGCCGCTTGCGGCCTCCTACGGGGAGGATGATGTTGTAAAGCTGCTACTGCACAGGGGCGCGCACATCAACCAGGTCCTTCGCTTTCCGCACAATCATGAGACGGCCCTCGCCGCTGCCGTGTATGCGCAAGATATCTCGACGGTCTACCTGCTGTTGACCCATGGAGCGGATATCGCTGCGACTTTCGGCTCTGGGGGTATGGTGCCGGAGCTATTGCGACAGGGGCCAATTACTCCTCCACGCATGGTCGCGCTTTGCAATTTGCTAATCGAGTACGGAGCGAAAATGCCAGCGGCGCACTGACCGACCGCAAGCACGTCGCCTGGTTACCGCTTACGCCGCTCGTGCCTGGCTGAGCGACTGCTTCGTAGCGTCTCAACTCGGGTGTTCAGTGGCAGCTCAAGGCCGACAAAGCCCGAGCTGGTCAGGATTCGTCAATGGAAAATAGAGCGCGAGCGGCACGGACGAAACCCCTGGTGCCGGCTCTGGTCGCCGCCGCAGATTGCGATCACCAAGCTCCGTCGTTCGGCAGAAATCTCCCCTTCATAACCGCAGTCGCCACGGCGAACGTGGCGGCGATCGCCTGTTTCACCGTACGGCTCTATTGGACACTTGTTGGACACACTCGGTCGGCCGCGAAATAACATATGGATTTTATGGCGTCCCCGACGGGATTGTTTGATAGAAATGCGGCGCGCGCGCACGGTAGGGTACGGTGGTGATTCCCGCGGTTTCCCGAGGGACCTCAGTCCGGCTCCCATGGCACACACGATTCCGCAAGCCTCCGTTGTCATCCCGGCCAGTCGGATTTCCCGAGAGCCGGTTGGCGACCATGACTGTCCCAGCAGACCTTCCCGTACGCACGCAGCCTAAGGTGGCGTAAATAAATAAAGGTATCAAGTAGATGAGCGGATGTGTTATGCTGCCCGGGCATGGAGGCTGCGCTTTCCGAGTTGAAGCGAAAGTTGCGTTCGATTTGGCCGCATCTGGACGAA
>JBOIAR010000011.1:0-135465 GCA_050739095.1 Steroidobacteraceae bacterium
CAATGCTCGTTTCCCGCCTGCCCGCTACGGCTTTGGCGGCAGGGGACTTGCACCCCCTGGGTCTCAACAGAAGGTTTCTCCGTCTCGTCTACGGTCCTCCTCCTCCGCGCTTTGCCCAGCGCGATCACGGTTAGCTCTCCCAGACGAATCGCCCGCGCGTCGCCTCTTCACGCGCGGCATCGATCGCGAGGATCACAGGGGCCACTTTACAGCGGGCGATCCTCGCACAGCGTACGGGAGCGCGCAGGATTCCCGGCACCGCAGCCTCGTATGCGCTGAGCAGCGCTCGCGAGCTCTCCGCGAGCGCCCGCCCAGCCTCGGCCGGGGAGCCGGCGCGTGGTCCGCTCTACGAGGCGGGCACCGACTCGATTTTCAAGGGCCGATAGTGCTCGTGTGATTGACGGCGGCGAGCGGCGCAGGTGGCGGGCCGCGGTGACGAGCGCCCGTCCAGGGTTGGCCGCACGCGGGGAAGGGCAGGCAGTGAGGGATGGCCGCCGAGCCCATCGAGCACGAATGCCTCGCGCTGCACCTGAGCGGGGGATTTGTTCGGCCAGGATACGCGCAGAACGAACCGTTCCCCGCCTGTGTCTACCCAATGGTTGCTGTTAACATGCCCCGAGGGTATGGGCTGCAGACGCATTTGCCGCAGCCCCCACGCAGTGCGAAGGGCGCTCTCCACACCTTCCGGAGGCACCATACACGCTCGCCGACCCTGCGCGCCGCCCCTTGCACCCTGAGGGCATAGGCGCCGCCGATCGCGTGAATGGCGTCCGCAATGAGCTCCATTCAGATCGCCTCGGATGGGCCGTAACGGTAAGGATGCCCGGTCAGGAACGTGTTGTTCCCCACGTAGCGGAGCTTGTACATTGCGGGACGGAACAACGCCGACGGCGCGTTGTCGTTCAGGCCGAGCCGCGGATAGAGCTCGGACGCGACGAAGAAGGCGTTGTTGCCCATGTCGTCGCAACAGACCAGCTCGTAACCCTTGCTGCGGCCGAGATGATAGAGCGACTCGAGGCTGGCTCCGTAGTACGTCGATCCGTCCCAGACGTGACTCGGATTGAAGTGCATGACCCACCGCTCAGGCGGAGCGTAGTAGGGGTTGTATTCGACGACTACGATGCGCGCGCGGACGGCCTGGATCGCGCGCCACACCCAGTAGTCGTTGCCGTCGATGTCGATCGAGAGAAGGTCGATGCCGTCCGGCACTCCGGCCTCGGCCAGGACGCTCTCTATCGTGTCGGGCTGCACCTGCTCGTGCCGCAACTGCACGTTCCGGGAGGCACCGTAGGTGGCCTGCAGGCGGCGATAGCGGTAGACCGAGCCCTCCACCAGCGTTCCCTGCCAGCCGCGCTCGCGCAGCAGCAGCGCCGTATTGCTGTTGCGAAGGCCGTCGCTGGCGCCGATGTCCACGCAATAGCGGTTGGTGGGCTCAATCCGCTGCAGCAGGCGCTCGAGGATGCCCTCCTCGGTGCCCTGGGCATAGAGGCTTTGCGCCAGACCCTGCAGATCGCGTCGGAAACCGTTCGGTCATGGCTGACTGATCGGGAAAAGCTATCCGATGATCATATCCATTCTAGCCCGGGCGGGCCAGAGATCAGGTTCGAACACATGATCCCTCATTCGCACCTGACCGCCTGGCAATAGATTGCTTCATCCACATCACCCGGACGACATGCGGAGGCACCAGTATACTGCCGCGCGTGTCCGGAAGCCGACAAGCTGTATGCTGACGGCCAGCGTCGGGTTGTGGCCGGATCGTACCGCAGCCGATCGCGCGTGCCGCGGATTCGCTACCATGGCGTCATGGCGTGCGAATCAGATCCGAAACTGCGGAAGATGCTGCGGCGATTGAGGCTATCACGATCGATGCATTTGCCGCCGCGGCCCACAGTGAACACCGGGAGCACCTGATTCTCGATGCGCTCCGGAAAGCCGGGCAGCTGACCGTCTCGCTCGTTGCTGCACTGGACTCAGAACTTGTCGGTCATATCGCTGCTTCTCCTCCTGAATACTTTCAGGCCATCGCCTTTCGCGAGGAGTTTCCCCGAGGGGCGGTGAGTTATCACGTTGCATTCGCGGCCTCGCCCCAATGAAATCGAGTCGACTCGCAGTGGAGCTTTCCCGGCTTGCCATAGCACTGACGGCCGTAGCGCTTGCATTCTCCGCCAAGGCCTCGACGCAGCGAGCATTACCCATATGCGGGGCCGCACTGCAGTGATAGGAGGTACCACTACTGTCCGGTTAACTTGATTGAGATTCGCTAGAAAGCCAATCTGGACATGTACTTGCAGCGATTTCGGGGTGTCTCCGATTTGAACGGCAGAGTGGCCGTTTCGGTAGCGTGCGTGCTTCAATTCCATAGCCCTCTTGTCGCATCGGTTGATCTTCCGACGCCGACTCATCGTCAGTGGCCTTTCGAAAATCGTGCGACGTTAGCCCAGCCGGCGCTCAATGCAAGCGCGGCAGATCATTCCATGCGCATCATGGCGTGAACAGCCAGATGTGACCCGCATCGATGACGTACACCCGGCCGTTCTTGTCGATGGCGGCGCCGGCGGGAGCGAAGAACCCCGAGCCCATGATAAGGGGTGCGGAATAGCTGCCGTTGGAGTAGGACATCTCCCAGAGGCCGTCGATGTCGATCACAAAGAGATTTCCATTCGCATCCGCCACGACGTCGGCGGGCTCCAGGAAGGCCGTGCTCAGCGTGATCGGCGCCCCATAGCCGCTGCTGCTGAAGGGGATCTCCGCGACCGAGTTGACGCCTTCCTCGGCCACGAATACGTCGTCTCCCGCGTCGACCCCCACGCCGTACGGAAAGGTGTTGGTGTAGGTGCCCAGGCTGATGGGCTGACCGTAACTGCCGCCACTGAACGGCAGCTCGGTAACGGTGGAGGCACCTGCCGCGAACACGTTCCCATGCGCATCCACCGCGATATTTCTCGAATACATCGCGCCGGTGCCAAGAATGCTCGGGGTGCCGTAGCTGCCATTGCCGTAGCGAATCTCCTGCAGCGTGTCATCGCCGAGATTCGACACGAAGATGTCACCGCCGGCGTCCAGCGCAACCCCGATCGGGACATTGAAACCCGTGCCGATGGTGGCCGGCTGGCCGTAGGTGCCGCCACTGTAGGGAATCTCCTTCACCGCGCCATTACCGGTATCCGCGACAAAGAGACCGCCCTGGGCATCCACCGCCAGAGCCGACGGCAAATTGAATTGCGGACCGATGACGAACGGCGTGCCGTAATTCCCGCTTGTATCGGGAATCTCCTTGACCGCACAGTCGGGTGTGTCGACCACGAACACGCTGCCGCTCGCATTCACGACCAGGCCGTCGGGCTGATCGAGGTGGCCCGCGCTCAGGACAATCGGAGTTCCGAAAGTGCCAGCGCTGTTGGGAATCTCCTTGACTATCCCGCCCGGCGTCTGCGGCGTTGACGGACCCTGATCCGCTACGAATACGTTGCCGGATGAGTCCACCGCGATGCCGAAGATGTTGTAGAAACCCGTAGCGATGGTGACCGGGGAGCCATAGCCGCTCCCCGTGAAAGGGACCTCCTGGATCGCTTTGTCAGTCTGATCCCCCAGGAACACGTTGCCTGCCGAGTCAACGGCAATACCAATTCCGCCCGTACCGGCACCGAAAGAAATCGCTGCACCGTAGGTGCCATTGCCATACGGGATCTCGTCGACGCCACTCAAGGTGACCACGAATACGTTACCGTGCGCATCGACGGCAATGCCGGCGGGTACGTTGAAACCCGATGCCAGGGTGAGAGGAGCACCGTAGCTGCTATTGCTGTACGGAATCTCCTTCACCGCGCCGTTGGCCGAGTCCGCCACGAAGACGTCCCCATTCGAATCCAGCGCGACAGCCTCCGGGTTGCGGAAGCCCGACCCGAGGGCGACCGGGTCGCCGTAGCTGCCGTTACTATACGGAATCTCCTCGACCTCACTGTTGCCGGTATCCGCCACGAACACATCGCCCGAGGCATCCATGGCCACGCCCCTGGGGTTGTAGAAATAGCTCGCTATCGCCGTCTGTGTCGGCGTGACCGCTACACAACTGACCACGATGGAGGTGACGTCGGCGCTGACCGTGCCGCTTCCATTCGATACCGTGCAAGCCAGGGTGATTCCGTAGGGCTGCGTGCCGACTGTGACCTGATAGGCCGACCCATAGGTCAGCCGCGTACTCATAGTGAAGGTCGTGGCGTTGGCAGGAACGTTCGTCGCTTGCCCGCCGTTGTCCAGCAGCACCAGACCGGTATCGGCACCGAGCCCGCTGATGGTGCCGCCGATGGCGTAAGTGCTTGCCGCGCAACTCACCGTCACATCGGTCACGGCGCTCGCCGGCATCGTGCCCGTGGCCTGGCTGACCGCGCAGGTCTCTCCTGCGGGCTGTGTCTGCACGGTCACATCGTAGCTGGCACCAGAGGCGAGTGGCGTACCAAACGCGAAGGTGCTTGCCCCCGAGGCAACGGACAGCGTGTCGCTCCCATTGGCCAGCACCAGCCCGGCGGCGCTCAGACCACTGATCGTCCCGCCCAGACTGTAAGTCGCGGGAGGAGGAGGCGGCGGCGGCGGAGTCCCATTCGCCGGCGACGAGGTGCCCCCGCAGCCTCCCAGGATCAGCGTGGTGCAGCCAAAGAAAATGGTTTTCCAGTGACAGCGCCTGGCGCGTCTCGCGTTGTCCACGGATCGAGCCCTGACAGTGAATATGAGTTATTGACTGTTAAGGTTATGGTCCCGCCGGACGCACGTCAACCGCGAATCGCTGCGCGATCCCCCGAGGCCACAGCCGATAGCAGCGTGGCCGCGACCTCACGGAGCAAGCCCCCATATATTGTAAAGATCGACTACATACAGCCGCCCGTTGCCGCCGATCGCAACGTCATACGGATTATCGAATCCTGAACCGACGTTGGTCGGTGCGCCGCAGGTGCCATTTCTGCAGGAAATCTCTTCGACGGCGTCGACATCGGCCACCAAGATGTGGCAGCAGTATCAATTTGTTTCAGAAGCCCATCAGCATGCGCTCCGGGGAAAGAAAGCTCCTCGAGATCTGCCGTTCTGAGCTCAAGCGCGATCCTCGAGTCAACGAACTGTTCGTCTTCTTCTACAACGGCAAGCGAGATACTCTCAAGCTCTTCTGGCTTGATGGAACCGGTAGCCAGGAGCTGTCGAAATCAATCCCTCGCGGCGGCTTGCTGCTCCCCGCGTCAGGTGTTCGTGAAGCTGGAGCGCAGTAAGTTGAGCAGCATCTTCCGAAGTTGACCGAGGGATCATGCGTCCCGTGGCCAAGAAGCTGCCGTGCGGGCCCGACGTTCGACCGCACAGTCGTGTACAGGGAATCAAGATCCTCCCCATGTACGCACGCCGGCCCGGCCACTGCCGAAGCTCTTCGCGACGCATTGCGGACGAACCCCCGACACAACGATTCCAGGCGGCTGGCGCAGGTGTCCGGCCGGCGCGCTCAGCCATACCAGCGCTCCGAGTGTTCGAAGTTCCGGATGCATCACGTTCTAGACTAAAATTCGCTATTAGTCTATATTGTGATACATGCCAGCCAAACAGCCGCCCTTCTACCCGGCCCAAAAGCGCATCCTCACCGCGCTCGGAGAGCGGCTGAGACTCGCACGGCTGCGCCGAAAGCTCACGATCGACATCGCCTGTCAGCGCGCGGGTATCTCACGGATGACACTTTTTCGAGCGGAAGCTGGAAGCCCAGCGATCGCGCTCGGGACACTCCTGCGGATTCTCTCTGTATTGGGGCTCGAGAGCGATCTTGACGGTCTCGCGCGCGACGATAAAGTTGGGAGGCTGCTGCAAGACCAAGCGCTCCCGGAGCGAAGGCGTCGCAGCCCGCGCGCGCGCGCGAAGAGTCTAGAACCGAAGGAGCGCGCGCCGTGACCGATGAGGTGGAAGTGTGGCTCGATGCCGACTTGCTTGAGCGAACGCGCGTCGGCGCGCTTTCCCACGATCGCGGAACGCTCCGCTTTGCGTATGACCCGGTGTGGCTCAAGAACCCTCAGGCCTTCGCGCTCGACCCCGACCTGTCTCTAGGCGAGGGAAGCTACTTCCCGAACGCGGAAGCCGGCAACTTTCGTGTCTTCGACGACTCGGCGCCCGATCGCTGGGGTCAGACCCTCATGAAGCGCCGCGAGGCACTCGCCGCCAAGGATGAAGGCCGCAGGCCAAGGACTCTCTATGCGTGGGACTTTCTCCTGGGGGTCGAAGACATAAGTCGCCAAGGGGCGCTGCGCTATCGCCGCCCGGGTGAAGAGGCCTTCCTGGCGCACGAGACCCTGACCGTGCCGCCGGCCGCGAGTCTTCGGGAGCTCGAGATCGTGGCCGGCGAGATCACCGCGAAGCGGGTCGACGACCTCAAAGCGCTTCGTCAGTGGCTGAAAGTGCTCGTGGCTCCGGGCGCCTCCTTGGGCGGTGCCCGCCCGAAGGCGAGCTTCACCGAAACTAACGGCAGCTTATGGATTGCGAAATTTCCCGCCCGCGACGACACCCGTGACGTTGGCGCCTGGGAGGCGCTCGTGCAGCAACTGGCCGCCCGCGCACGCATCGACGTGCCGGCCTCCGAGCTGCGCCGCCTCAGCGGCGAGTACCACACCTTCTGCGTGCAGCGCTTCGACCGTTCACGTGTTCGAAGGCGCTTCTATGCCTCCGCGATGGCACTCCTCCGCAAGGACCAAAGCGAGGGGACGAGTTACCTCGAGCTCGCGGAGTTTCTACACGCGCGGGGAGCCAAGGATCACATTGAGGCCGACCTCGAGCAGCTATTCCGGCGGGTGGCCTTCAACGTCGCGATCGGCAACCGCGATGATCATCTGCGGAACCATGGATTTCTTCTGACCCCCACAGGCTGGCGTCTCTCACCGGCGTTCGATCTCAACCCCAACACCGAGCGAGCGGATCACGTTCTCAACATCGACGAGTCCGACAACCGCCCAAGTCTTGCGGCTGTGATCGAGACCTCAGAGTGGTACGTGGGGTCGAAGGACAGAGGGCGGGTAATCGTCACGGAAATCCTGCACGAGACGCGAAGATGGCGCCAGGCTGCGCGGGCACTCAACATCGCACGTGCCGACATCGAGCTAACCGCGACGGCGTTTGCCGAGTCCGACGTCGCTCATGACTAACCCACCGCGAGGAGCGGTCAGGCACAGTCCACTCGTATCGAGGCGCGACCGTGCGGCCCGCTCGGGCCGCCGGACAGCCATCCACCGGATTAGCTGAATTCTCCGCGAATCCAGGACCCACTCGTCGAGACGGATGCGCGAACCTAGTCAAAACAGAAGCTGGCGCGCGTCCCGGGGCGACCGGGCGCAGCGCAGTGTTTACAGGAGCGCAACCCCAGAGCCAACCGCGAATTTTCGACAAACAGGGTCCATCCCCACTGGCGTTGAAGTTATGGCTCCAAATTCTTATTTGATGGTGGCCAGGGGCGGAATCGAACCACCGACACGCGGATTTTCAGTCCGCTGCTCTACCAACTGAGCTACCTGGCCGCCTTGGGGGGAGGGCCGCGTATTAGACCGGTCCCCGTAGTGGTCGTCAAGCAATCTCGAGCCTAAGCCCTTGATTCAGGACCGCATTCCGCGATCCGCGCGGACGCGGCAGCGCCGATTGCGGCACTGCGCTTGCTTCGGCGGCGCGCATGGCTACGCGATCATCCACTCCCCGTCGCGCTCCTACCCGGAAGGCCGCTGCCGAAGGGAAGTCCGGCACGCCGAGACGCCGCTCCGGCCGAGCGGATCGTGCCGTACCTCTACCCCTCACCGCCGCGAATGACGACGGTGCTCTCGGCGTCCTGCCCCGCGGGGGTCGCGCCAGGGACACTTCCCGCCGCGCAAGCGCAAGTGCCGCATCCGCCAGGAAGATCCGCTACGCCGTCGTTGGCCTGGGCCATATTGCGCAGGTCGCGATTCTGCCCGCTTTCGCTCAGGCGGGGCAGAACAGCGCCCTGACCGCCCTCGTCTCCGACGATCCGGAGAAGTTGAGAAAGCTCTCCCGCGGCTACGGAGTCAGTCACCTTTGCAGCTATGACGACGCCGATGAGCTCTTTGAGAGCGGGGAAGTCGATGCCGTCTACATCACGCTGCCGAATTCGATGCACCGCGAGTACACGGAGCGCGCGGCGCGCGCGGGCCTGCACGTGCTCTGCGAGAAGCCGATGGCGGTGACCTCCGAGGACTGTCGGCGGATGATCGACGTGACGCGGGAGAACGACGTCAGGCTCATGATCGCCTACCGCTTGCACTTCGAGCGAGGCAATCTGGAAGCGGCGGCGATGGCGCACTCGGGGACGCTCGGAGACCTGCGCTTCTTCACTTCCAATTTCTCCATGCAGGTGGCGCCCGAGAACTTCCGCAGCAGCCGCAAGCTCGGAGGCGGACCCCTCTACGACATAGGCATCTACTGCATAAACGCCGCCCGTGCCGCGTTCGCGGCGGAGCCTACCGGGGTATTCGCCACCGCAGTGACGCGCCGCGATCAGCGCTTCAAGGAGATCCCGGAGACCGTGGCCGTCGTGATGACGTTTCCCCAGGAGCGGATCGCCTCCTTCACCTGCAGCTTCGGTGGCGCGGATCGCTCCGCGTACGAGATCGTCGGCACCAAGGGGAGCATCACGCTCGATCCGGCCTACGAGTACGCGCAAGGGGTGGAGTACGTGCTGCGCCTCGGCAAGCGCAGGCGTGACAAGCGCTATGAGACGAGCGATCAGTTCGCGCCGGAACTGCTCTACTTCGCCGACTGCATACTCAACGACAGAGAACCCGAGCCTTCCGGGGAGGAAGGCATTGCCGACGTCCGCGTGATCGAGGCGCTGAATCGAAGCATCGAGACGGGCAGGTGGGTATCACCCGAGCTGCCGCAGCGCAGACGCCGTCCGACACTTCGACAGGAGATCCGCCGGCCTGGCATCCAGGCGCCGCCGCTCGTGGCCGGCGTGCATTCCGCGACGATCTAGCCCCCCTGACAGCTCCTCTCCCTCGTTAGGGAGAGAGTCCCACCCGTCGCCGGACACCGCGCATCCCCTCCGCGCGAGTCATTCCGGAAACGGCTTGTCAACACCAGAATCCTCACCCGACGCCGTCGAACCGTGGCGCTCAGCTACGTCTAGCTCAGGGAAACCAAGGGAGTCTCATCGTGCGCAATCGCCCGATCGCTTTCGCCTCGCTCGTCTCACTCGCCGCCGCCGCGTTGGTGGCCGTCCTCACGCTATCCGGCTGCGCGCGCGACGCGGCAGCCGCGCACGCCCCGCCGCCGGCACCGCAGGTCACGGTGGCGCGTGTCGTCGCGCGGAACGTTACGGACTCGGAGACCTTCTCCGGCCGATTCGACGCGGTCAATCACGTCGACATCCGGCCGCGAGTCACCGGATACATCTCCTCCGTCGACTTCGTGGATGGCACCGTGGTCCACAAGGGCCAGGTGCTGTTCGTCATCGATCCTCGTCCCTACGAGGCTGACTACCAGCACGCGGAGGCGGATCTCGATGAAGCGCGCGCCCAGGCGGCGCTCGCCAAGGCAGAACAGACCCGCGCGGTGAGCCTCCTTGCAGCGCACGCGATCTCCAAGGACGAGTTCGACACCCGAACCGCCAATGCGCGTCAGTCCGCGGCGAGCGTGGAAGCGGCCAAGGCGGAGGTGGCCTCCGCTGCCCTCAATCTTACGTTCACTCGCGTGACCGCCCCCATCACGGGTCGTGTCAGCCGCGCGATCGTCACTACAGGCAATCTGGTCACGAACGGGCAGACGCTGCTGACAACGATCGTGTCGCTGAACCCAATCTACGTTGAGTTCAACGCGGACGAACAGGCTTACCTGGCGTTCGAGAAATACGCTGGCAACAATGGGCGCAAGGACAAGCCCACCACTACCAGCGGCGGCCCGGACGTGCTGGGCAATGCGGTGTATGTCGGCCTGGCGGACGAGAACGGCTACCCCCACGAAGGCCACCTCGTCTTCATGGACAACTCGCTCGACTCAGAGACGGGCACGATCTACGCCCGGGCACTGCTGGCCAACCCCGACGGCCACTTCGTCCCGGGCCTCTTCGCGCGGGTCAAGCTGATCGGCAACGACCACTATCACGCCGTGCTGATCAACGACAGCGCGATCGGCACCGATCAGACCATGCGCTACGTGCTCCTCCTGGGCCCTGACGACAAAGTGGAGTACCGCCCCGTCGATCTCGGGCCTATGGTCGACGGACTGCGTGTGGTGCGATCCGGACTCAGACCTGGTGACACCATCGTCGTCAACGATCTGATGCGGGTGCGGCCCGGCATGCAGGTGACCCCACAGCTCATCGCGATGGGCGAGCGTCATGACACGGACGGCACGATGCTAGTCCAGAACGCAACTCGTGACGCAGGCGCCGCCGGCGGCGGGTCCGCGCCCGGGGAGAATCGGTGAAACTCTCACACTTCTTCATCGACCGCCCCATTTTCGCGGCGGTGCTGTCGACCTTCATCTTCCTCGCCGGTGCGATCGCGATCACGCAATTGCCGATCAGCGAGTATCCGGAGGTGGTGCCGCCGTCTGTCATCGTGCGGGCAACCTACCCGGGCGCCAACCCGAAGGTCGTGGCGAACACCGTGGCCGCGCCGCTCGAGCAGGCGATCGTCGGGGTCGAGAACATGCTCTACATGTCCTCGACCTCGACCATGGACGGCTCGCTGGCACTGACCATCACCTTCCGGGTGGGGACGGACATCGACCGCGCGCAGACTCTCGTGGAAAACCGCGTCTCGCAGGTTTTGCCGCGACTGCCTGATGAGGTGCGAAATCTCGGCGTGGCCACCACCAAGAGCTCGCCCAACCTGACGATGGTGGTGCACCTTTATTCCCCCGAAGGCCGTTTCGACACGCTGTACCTGCGCAACTACGCGCTGCGCAACGTCCGCGACGTGCTCGCACGCCTGCCGGGCATGGGCGACGTGCAGCTCTTCGGCGGCGGCGATTACGCCATGCGGATCTGGCTCGATCCCCAGAAGCTCGCCGCGCTCAATCTGACCGCCGGTGACGTCGTCAACGCCATCCGCGCGCAGAACATCCAGGTGGCCGCCGGCCAGATCGGCGCCCCGCCCGATCCGAACGCCGATTTCCAGCTGGCGCTGAACGCGATGGGGCGCCTCACGACCCCGGACCAGTTCCGCAACATCGTGCTGAAGACCGGCGCTGACGGCCAGGTCGTGCGCCTCGGCGACGTCGCCCGTGTGGACATGGGTGCCGAGTCGTACGGCACCAACAGCTATCTGGACAACCAGGACGCCGTCGCGATCCCGGTCTTCCAGGCGCCGGGGTCCAATGCGCTGCAGCTCTCCGCTGAGGTGCGCGCCACCATGGCGCAGCTCTCCAAGGGCTTCCCGCAAGGCATGCGCTACGCGATCGTCTATGACCCGACGGTATTCGTACGTCAGTCGATCGACGCAGTCGTGCACACCTTGCTCGAAGCGGTGCTGCTGGTCGTGCTGGTGGTCATCCTGTTCCTACAGACCTGGCGCGCATCCATCATCCCACTCATCGCCGTGCCGATATCGATCGTTGGCACCTTCGCGGTTCTGCTCGCATTCGGGTTCTCGATCAACACTCTGACGCTCTTCGGCCTGGTGTTGGCCATAGGCATCGTCGTGGACGACGCCATCGTCGTTGTCGAGAACGTAGAGCGCCACATCGAGAGCGGACAGTCCCCGCGGGAGGCAGCCAAGTCCGCGATGAACGAAGTCAGCCGGCCCATCATCGCGATCACGCTGGTCCTCTGCGCCGTGTTCGTGCCCGTCGCGTTCGTGAGCGGGCTGACCGGTGAGTTCTATCGCCAGTTCGCCCTGACCATCGCCATCTCCACGGTGATCTCGGCCTTCAACTCGCTCACTCTGTCCCCGGCATTGGCCGCCGTGCTGCTGAAGCGCCACGGTGCCAGGCCCGACGCGCTCTCGCGTGTCATGGACCGCGGTCTCGGCCGCTTCTTCCGCCGGTTCAACCGCGGCTTCGCGGCCCTCGGCAACGCCTATCAGACCGCCGTCGTCGGTACGGTTCGCCGTATCGGCATCGCGCTCATCGTCTACGCCGGCCTCCTCGGCCTCGCCTACCTGGGCTTTGCGGCCGTGCCGCACGGGTTCATCCCGCAGCAAGACAAGCAATACCTGGTCGCGGTCGCGCAGCTGCCGCCCGCGGCGTCGCTCGATCGCACATCGCAGGTCATCAAGGAGATCGGCGACATCGGCATGCACCAGCCCGGCGTCGAGCATGCCGTGCAGTTTGCCGGCATGTCGGTCAACGGCTTCGTGCCCAGCTCGAGCGCCGGGCTCGTGTTCTTCGGGCTCAAGCCCTTCGACCAGCGCAAGTCCAGAGGCCTCTCGGCCGACGCCATCGCCGCACAGCTCAACCAGAAGCTCTCCGCGATCCAGGACGGCATGGTGGTCGTCTTCCCGGCCCCGCCCGTCATGGGTCTCGGCACGTTGGGCGGCTTCAAGCTGGAGGTCGAAGATCGTGGCGAGGCTGGTCCCAAGGCTCTCTACGACGCAGTGCAAAACGCGCTGCAGCACGGCTATCAGAACCCCGCGCTCGCCGGGCTCTTCAGCAGTTATCAGGTGAACGTGCCGCAGCTCAACGTCAACGTGGACCGGGTAAAGGTCATGCAAGACCACGTCAACCTCGACGATGTCTTCCAGACGCTGCAGGTGTACCTGGGATCGCTCTACGTCAATGACTTCAACCGCTTCGGACGGACCTATGAAGTCCTGGCGCAGGCCGACGCGCCGTTTCGCTCCCGGATCGACGACATCTCGACGCTTCAGGTCCGCAACACCGCAGGACAAATGATCCCGCTCGGCTCGTTCCTGACCGTCACCCCGACCTACGGGCCCGACATCGTGCAGCGTTACAACGGCTACACGTCCGCCGACATCAACGGTGGCCCGGCGCCGGGCTACAGCTCCGGGCAGGCGCAGGCGGCGATGACGCAGATCTTGAAGTCAACGCTGCCACGGGGCATGTCCTTCGAGTGGACCGACCTCTCCTACCAACAGCTCATCTCGGGCAATACCAGTCTGATCATCTTCCCGCTCTGCGTGCTGTTCGTGTTCCTGGTGCTCGCCGCGCAGTACGAGAGCCTGACGCTGCCGCTCGCGATCATCCTGATCGTGCCGATGTGCCTGCTCGCGGCCATTACCGGCGTGTTCCTCGACCACGGCAACAACAACGTGTTCACTCAGGTGGGACTCGTCGTGCTCGTCGGCCTCGCCTGCAAGAACGCGATCCTGATCGTCGAGTTCGCCAAGCACCTGCAGGAAGAGCAGGGCCATGACGCGGTGTCCGCGGTGTTGCAAGCCGCTCGTCTGCGTCTGCGGCCGATCCTGATGACATCCTTCGCCTTCATCATGGGGGTCGTACCGTTGATGCTGGCGAGCGGCGCCGGAGCCGAGATCCGCCATGCGCTCGGAACTGTGGTGTTCTCCGGCATGCTCGGCGTGACGTTCTTCGGGCTCCTGCTGACGCCGGTGTTCTACGTACTCATCCGCCGAGGTTTGGCCAGCTCCGACGCGGCGCCCGAGCGGCTACCTTCCCCGGACTTTCACCATGCATAAGACGCATCTGCTACTCACCCTGGTCGTCGCAGCTGCGCTTTCCGGCTGCGTAGTGGGCCCCAACTACGTCCGGCCGAATACTCCGGTGGCCGCGCAGTTCGCAGACGCCGAGCCCGACGTCTATAGCAACCAGCAGAGCCAGATCGAGTTCTGGAAGCAGTTCGACGATCCGACACTCGACCGGCTGGTCGGCGATGCACTCAGCGCCAACTACGATCTGCGCATCGCCGTCGGCCGGTTGGTGCAGGCGCGCGCGCTGCGGAATCAGTCGGAGTTCGACCTCGCACCGACGGTGACCGCCTCCGGCGGCTACACCAAGCAGCGTACACCGACGGTGGAGGATCCGTTCGGCGGAGCCTACACGACGAAGCTCTATGATGCGGGGTTCGACGCCACGTGGGAGCTCGACTTCTTCGGCGGCGTCAGGCGCAACGTCCAGGCTCGCAATGCCGAGCTCCAAGGCGAAGTGGCCAACCTGCACGACGCCCAGGTGTCGGTGATCGCCGAGGTGGCCCGCAACTACTTCGAGCTGCGTGGCGAGCAGACACAACTTGCCGTGGCCCGCGCCAACGTCAGGAACCAACAGCAGGTCCTGCAACTGGCCCAGGCGGAGCGTGCCGCCGGCAGCGGCACCGACCTCGACGTGGCGCGCTCGCAGTCGCAGCTCAGCACCACGCTGTCCACGATCGGGCCGCTCGAGGCGGCGGTCTCCCGCTCCATTCACCGGCTCGGCGTGCTGACCGGCCGCGACCCCGACGCGCTCACGGGGCTGCTGCGCGCGCCCCACGAGCTGCCGCCGCTGCCGCACATCGTCCCTGTGGGCAGCCCCGCGCAGATGTTGCGCCGCCGCCCGGATATTCGCGCCGCGGAGCGAAACCTGGCGGCCTCAACCGACTTGGTCGGAGTCGCCATATCCAACCTGTTTCCGAAGGTGACGTTCACTGGCAGCTTCGGCTTCGCCGCCGCCGCGCCGGCCGGCTTCGGCACCGCGGGCTCGCGTAGCTATCTGATCGGGCCGGGCATCTCCTGGCCGGCCTTCGACCTGGGCCGGGTGCACGAGCAGATTGCCGGCGCTCGCGCCGGCACCGTGATCGCCCTGGATGAGTATCACCAGACCGTGCTCAATGCTCTCGAGGAGACCGAGGACGCGCTGGTGGCGCATGCCCGTGACCGCGACCAGCTCAAGTATGCGCAGGATGCCGCGCGCGCCAGCGCCACCGCGGCCAAGCTCGCCGAGATCCGTTATCAGGGCGGTATGGTGGACTTCCTCTCCGTCCTGGATGCAGAGCGAACCGAGCTCCAGACCGAGAACGCCTTGGCCCAGAGCCGCACGGAGGCCGCCACCAGCCTGATCGCGGTTTACAATGCGCTGGGGGGTGGTTGGGAGACTGCCCCCCTGCCGAGGTACACTGACGCTTCGATTTCCCGATAGCGAGATATGTCGTATGAGCGTTTCGGTGGTCGATCCGGCCCTCGCCGGCCTGGCGTCCCTGACGGAATCCGGTCCCTGCACGGAAGAGCTGAGTCAGATCAACGAGTCCCTGCGGCGCCGGGAAGCGCTCCTCGCCGCCTCCGCCAAGGCGAGCCGGATGCTCCTCGAGGCCCCGAACGTGCACGGCGCCATCCCGCAGGTGCTGCGGCTCATCGGCGACGGCGCCCGCGTGGACCGCGTCAACGTCATGACGACCCGGCGCGGTCCCGAAGGCGAGCCGCTGCTGGTCGTGGTGAGCGAGTGGACCGCCGACGGCGTACCGCCGCACATCGACGATCCTGCGGTCTGCACGTGTGATGAGCGTCAATTCTCCGCTGTGTCCGCGGAGCTGCGCGCCGGACGCAGCGTCTGCCTCAACAAGAGCGATTCGCCGGTCGACTGCCCGGGCGTGGCGGGGTTCGAGGGAATCGGCACCAAGACCAAGGCCATCGTGCCGATCTTCGTGGCAGGAGAGTTCATCGGCGTCGTGGGATTCGACAACACCCGACAGCGCCGCGCAATCGACTCCGCGGAGCTCGCGGCGCTCGAGACCGCGGCCGGCGTCATCGGCGCGGCGCTGCATCGGCAGCGCCTCATCGATGACATGAGACGGGAGCGCGAGCGCGCGGCGGAGGAGCGCGTGGCGGAGCTGGCGAAAGCCAACGCCGTGATCCGCGGCAATCTCGAGCGTCTGGCGAGCGAGCCGGACCTGCACAGCTTCCTCGGCCACATGCTGTTGGAAGCCACGCGCCAGTTCGATGCGGCATCCGGTGCCGCGGTCGTCTCCAAGGAGAGCCTGCAGCAGTGGCGGATCGCCGCGCACGTCAGGGACGGGCGCATCGAGGAGCCGCCCTACCCCATCAGTGTGCCGATCGACGGCTCTTCCTTCGGCGACAAGTTCACCAAGCCGACCGAGCCCATGTATCTCGACGTCGAGGAGCAAGCGGAGGAGTTCTGGCCGGGGATGCTCGCTTTCCATCGTCAGGAGGGCTACGTCGGCACGGTGGTGTACCCGCTCGTATTCGGCTGCTGCAACGTCGGCTTTCTCATCCTGCGATTCCGCCGCAACGCCCGTGACGTGCAAAGGAGCGAGCTTCTGGTCGCGCTGGCTCAACAGGCGACGCTCGCCGTGCAGCTCACTCGCCTCGCTTACCAGGCGAAGGAGGCGGCGGTGCTGGTCGAGCGCGCGCGCATCGGGCAGGAGATCCACGACGGGCTGGCGCAGGCCTTCACCGGCATCCTCATGCAGCTCGGCGCGGTGGAGGAATTCCCCTCCTGCAAGAAGAAGAACTCGGGGCTGGCGTTGACGCACAGTCGCATCCGCGATCTCGCGCGCGAAGGGCTCGCGGAGGCACGGCGCTCGGTGATGGCGCTGCGGCTCGATCAGACGCGTCGGGCGGGGCTCGAGCTGGCCCTGAGACAGTTAGCCGAGCGCTCGACCGTGCCGGGTGGTGTGACGTGCAACTTCGAGGGCGGCGGCATCGCCACCGGGCTGAAGCCGGAGCATGAGCACGAGTTGCTGCGCATCGCGCAGGAGGCGGTGAGCAACGCGGTGCGCCACGCGCGGCCCAGTCTCGTTCGCATCACCATGACGGATGAGGCGGCGCATTGGATACTGGCGGTGGAGGATGACGGCCGCGGCATGGAGCAGCGGCCCGAGTTGTATGCGCGGGAGGGCTTCGGACTCACGAGCATGCGGCAGCGGGCGAGCGCGATCGGCGGGGAGTGGCAGATCGAGAGTCAACCGGGAACGGGCACGCGGGTGAGCGTGCGGCTGCCGAAGCGCAAGGCAGCAGCCTGATGGTCGCGGTGCTGACGAAGAAGAAGATCCGGGTGATCCTCGCGGATGATCATCCGGTGGTGCGGGACGGGCTGGCGGCCATGGTGAATCAGCAGGCGGATATGGAAGTCGTTGCGGAGGCGGGCGATGGAGATGAGGCGATCGCGCTCTACGAGCAGCACCAGCCGGATGTGATGGTGCTCGACCTACGGATGCCGAAAAGGGATGGGGTGGCCGTGGTGCAGCGGGTGCTGGAGATCAACCCCAAGGCGCGGCTCCTCATCATGACGACTTACGATGGGGATGAGGACATCTTTCAGTGCCTGAGCCAGGGAGCCAAGGGATACCTGCTGAAGGATGCGCCACGGCAGGAGATTCTGTCGGCGATCCGGGCGGTGAGCGAGGATCGGCCTTACACCTCATCCTCCGTGGCGGCGAAGGCGCTGCAGAGGATGGGGAAACCCAGCTTGACGCAGCGCGAGCTGGATGTGTTGGAGCTCGTGGCGCAGGGAAGGAGCAACAAGGACATCGCGCGACGGCTGTCGATCACGGAGGGGACGGCCAAGACGCACGTCAAGTCCATTCTCACCAAGCTCGATGCGATCAGCCGCACGGAGGCGGTGGCAGTGGCTCACAGGAGAGGCCTTATCCGGCTTTAGATCAAGCCGCAGACCGCGGCGCGCAGTCGGAACTTTCCGTGTGGGCTGCCGTTGACGGGAACAGCAAGTGACTTAGCCGGCCAAGGCCGTCCGTTTCCTGGGGCACCCCTCCTGCCGTGTTGGCGGGTCTCAGAGGGCCGGCGGGATCGAACACGGTAGGTCGGCTGGCCGGTAGACACACTCGGAGATCGACAATGAATCCCAGCTTTACTGCGACCAATAGTGAGACCACTGCGGGCGAAGCCGCGCGCGAGGCTGAGCGTAGTGCGGAGCGTCTGGCGGACAAGGCAGGGGACACGGCAGCGAGAGCGACGGGCACGGCGCGCGAGCGTGCCGATCAGGCGCAGCGCTGGGCCAAGTCGCGTTGGAGCGACCTGCAGCACAGCGTCGAATCCCAACCGTACCAGTCGAGCGCCTGGGCGCTCGGGATCGGGTTCGCGGCGGGACTGCTCGTCATGGGGCTGCTGCGCGGCCGTAGATGAGGCCGTGATGGTGCTGTGACACATCGGGCCGGCGGCCGTGGTCTGCTCGGCCCATGCACCAGATCGGTGTCGTGGGCCTCTCGTACCGGCATGCCGGTATCGATGATGTCGCGCGCCTCTCCATCCCGAAGAGCGACCTCGAGGCCCGCCTACCCTCGCTCCGCGAGGCGCTGGGGGTCTCCGAGCTGCTCTATCTCGGCACGTGCAACCGTGTCGAGCTTCTCTTTGCGACCCATGACGGCGAGTCCGCGGGCGACCTGCGCGAGGGCGCCCTCGAGCAGCTGACCGGACACCACTCCCCCCCGGGTCAGGCTTCGCGCCTGCTGCGGGCCTGGGCGGGCGAATCGGCCCTCGAGCACGTGCTGCTCCTCGCCTGTGGACTCGACTCCGCGCAGGCGGGTGAGCGCGAGATCGCCGCGCAGCTGCGCGCAGCCTGGGAAGCTGCCCGCGGTGCCGGCACGAGCGGCCCGATGCTCGACCGGCTGCTGGGTGAGGCGCTCGGCATGGCCAACCGGGTGCAACGCCTGCAGGCCGGAGCCCACGCGCCTTCTCTCGCCGACCTCGCTGTGGCCCGCGTGCTCGATCACCTGGCCGGCAATCCCCACACCGTCGCCCTGGTAGGGGTCTCGCCGATGATCCGACGTTGCGCTTTGGCGCTGCATCGCGCCGGTGTGCCGCTGCTCATCGTCAACCGGACGCTCGCGCCCGCGGCGGAGCTCGCGACGAGCGTTTCAGGCCGAGCCATGCCCCTCGAGGCGTTCCGCGCGCAGCCGGAGCAGGTCAGCGCGCTGGTCCTTGCCGCGGGCGGGGGCGAGCCCGTGCTGGACGGTCGCTCGCTGCGACTGCTGGCGCAGAGCGCGCGAGCCACGCTCGCCATCGATTTCGCTGTTCCGCCGAACCTCGATCCCGACGAGGCGCGACGTGCCGGCATCAACAGAATCGGCATGAGCGAGCTCGTGCAGGGGGTGCAGGAGCAACGTGTGACCGAGCTCCTGCGCCTGGCGCCCGTGCGCGCCGCCATCGACGAGCGGCTGGCGCGCCTGCGCGAGGAAATGGCCACGCGCGCCATTGGTCCCCGGCTCTCAGAGCTGCGTGGCACCTTCGAGCGAATCGCCGCGGCCGAGCTCGATCGGGCGCTGATGGCGGAGCTGCGCGATTTGACCCAGGACCAGCGCGAGGCAGTGCAGCAGGTGACGTCGCGGCTCGCGCGACGTCTCGCACATCTGCCGATCGCTGGGATGCGCGCGGCCGCCGCGCACGCGACTCCGGATGTAATTGACGCGTTCTTCCGGGAAGCGCGCCTCCATCGCGCGGATCGCACGGAGCCTGCCGGGAAACCACTACCATAGGAGCCCGATGAGCCATTCCTCGTATCCCCGCTCGGCACAACTCTACGAGCGCGCCAGCCGGGTCATTCCAGGCGGCGTCAACTCGCCGGTGAGGGCGTTCCGCGCAGTGGGCGGCACGCCGCTTTTCTTCGTGAGCGGCCGCGGCGCGCAGCTGACGGATGCGGACGGCCGCAGTTATCTCGATTTCGTCTGCTCCTGGGGTCCGCTGATCCTGGGTCACGCGCATCCGGCGGTGATCGAGGCGGTAGCGCGGGCCTGCCGGCAGGGAACGACGTTCGGTGCGCCGTGTCCGGCGGAAGTCGAGCTGGCGGAGCGGGTCGTCGCTTGCTACCCGGGCACCGAGCAAGTCAGGTTGGTGTCCTCCGGCACCGAGGCGGTGATGAGCGCCATCCGCGTCGCGCGTGCCTTCACCGGGCGGGACCTCATCGTGAAGTTCTCGGGCTGCTATCACGGCCACGCCGATCACCTGCTCGTCGCCGCGGGCTCCGGCCTCGCAACTTTCGGCCGGCCCTCCTCCGCGGGGGTGCCGCAAGCCTTCACCGCGTGCACGCGCGTGCTGCCGCTCGATGACGAAGCCGCCGTCGAGGCCCTCTTTACCCGCGAGGGTGAGCAGATCGCCGCGGTCGTCATCGAGCCGGTGCCGGCCAATCATGGCCTTCTGCCGCAGCGACGAGAGTTCCTCCAGAGTTTGCGCACCCTCACGCGCCAACACGGCGCGCTGCTCATCTTCGATGAGGTGATCTCCGGGTTTCGGCTGGCCCGGGGCGGCGCGGCCGAACGGCTCGCCATCGTCCCGGACCTCGCCACCTTCGGCAAGGTAATCGGGGGCGGTATGCCCGTCGGGGCCTTCGCCGCAAGCCGACACATCATGGCGCGCCTCGCGCCGGACGGCGACACCTACCAGGCGGGCACCCTCTCCGGCAATCCCGTGGCCATGGCAAGCGGCGTCGCCACGCTCGATGTGCTGGCCGGCGAGAACGGCTGGGAGAAGCTCGAGACGCTCGGCGTGCAGCTGGAGCGCATGTTGCAACCGGTGCTGCAAGAGGCGCCCTTCCCTGTGCACCTGGTGCGTGTGGGCTCGCTTTTCTGGCTGTCGATGCACGAACGTGGCGCGCCGCGCACGGCAGCGGCGCTGTCGCCCCAGGCCACGGGTCGCTTCGCAGCGTTGTTTCACGCGATGCTTTCCGAGGGAATTTACCTGCCGCCCTCGGCATACGAGGCCTGCTTCCTCTCGCTCGCTCACACCTCCGCGGACCTCGAGCGCCTCGCGCAAGGCCTGCGCAAGGCTCTCGCAGCGCTGCGGTGACGGCCGACCGATGAAGGCGCCCCGCGTGTTCCAGCTCACGGCACTGGCCCTGGTGCTGGTGTCGACCGTGGAGGTCGGCTGGTGGCTGCTCGATCAGCATCACTTTGCCGTCGACAAGGTTCGCGAGATGCACGAGGTCTACGGGCAGCAGGTCGGCGCGGCCCAGGCGCTGCTCGACTCCGGGATGCCGCCCGCGCGCGTGACTGCGCTGATGCCGGGCGTCATCGTAACCCACCGGCACGCCGAGCTCTCGCCGGACATCGACCGCCAGCTCCTCGCCGAGGAGCAAAGACACATCGCCCAGTACGCCTGGGAGGGATCTTTCTTCATCATCGCCCTCGCCGCCTGCATAGCCGTGATTGCACGCGCGCTACGCGCCGAGGCGCGCGTGATCCAGGAGCAGGAGAGCTTTCTCGCGCTGGTGTCGCATCAGCTCAAGACTCCGCTCGCGAGCCTGCAGCTCTCGCTCGAGACCATGGCGATGCGGCCACTCTCGCCGGAGCACTCCCGCACCCTGATCGAGCGCATGCTGTCAGACCTCGCGCGCATGGAAGGCATGGTGACGCAGATCCTCGAGAGCATGCGGCTCGATCGCGGCCGGGTGGAGCTGAGACGCGAGCCGGTCGAGCTCGCGGGCGCAGTGGCGCGAGTGGTCGCCGGCCTCGAGGAGCGCGCGCGCAAGGACCGCATCACCATCAGCGCCGATATCGAGCGCGGGCTCGAGGTGATCGCCGACCCGCTGGCGCTCGATGTCATCCTGCGCAACCTTTTCGAGAACGCGCTCGCCGCGGTCGCCCCCGTCGGCGGCGGGACCATCGCCTTCAGCGGCCGGCGGTCGGCCGGTGAGATCGAGCTCGCGGTGCGCGACAGCGGCGTCGGCTTCCGGCCGGCCGATGCCGCGCGGCTCTTCCAGAAATTCACGCGCCTGCACCCCGGCGGCGGCGGCAGTCACTTCGGAACGGGCCTCGGGCTCTACATCGTCAGACGGCTGATGCAACTTGCGGGCGGCCGTGTCAGCGCACAGAGCGAAGGCTTCGGGCAAGGCGCGACCTTCGTGCTCGCGTGGCCGGCGAGAGCGGGGCGCCAGCCCGAAACGCCGGGCGAGACCCACGAGGCCGGGCCCGTTGCCGGAGCGCACGCGCGCCGGCAGCAGTCATGACCGTGCCGGCAGAGCACACGCGCCGCATCCTCGTCGTGGAGGACGACCCGCACCTGGCGGCGGGTGTCGTGGAGAACCTGCGCGCGGAAGGTTACGAAGTCGACGTCGTCGACCACGGCCGGCTGGCTCTCGAGCGACTGGCAGCGGTGTCCTGCGGCCTCGTGCTGTTGGATGTCATGTTGCCGGAGGTGGATGGCTTGACCGTCTGCCGGACGATGCGCGAGCGCGGCGACAACACGCCGGTGCTCTTCCTCACTGCGCGCGGCGATCCCGTCGATCGCGTGCGCGGCCTCGAGGCCGGCGGCGATGATTATCTCGCCAAGCCGTTCCATTTGCGCGAGCTGCTGCTGCGGATCCGGGCCATCCTGCGGCGCTGGGACTGGTATCAGAGCGCATCGGCGGCGGACGGCGCGGTGCTGCGCTTCGGCGGCAACGAGGTCGATTTCCGCGCGTTCCGCGCACGCTCCTGGAACGGCGCGCCTCAGGAGCTCACGGAGAAGGAGGCGATGATCCTCAAGGTGCTCGCCGAGCGGCCGGGGGAGATCGTCTCCCGTGAGGACCTGCTCGAGCGCGTGTGGGGTTATGCCGTCTTCCCGTCGACACGCACGGTGGACAACTTCATCCTTCGGCTGCGCAAGCGCTTCGAGCGCGATCCGGCCAATCCGCGGCACTTCCTGACCGTCTGGGGCGTCGGCTACAGGTTCATGACGGAGAAGGAGTCGTGAGCGGCACGTACGGCACGCCGCGAAGCCAAGCGCTGCGGATAGGCACGCGCTCCTCCGCGCTCGCCCTGTGGCAGGCTCGTCATCTCGCGGGCCTCGTTGGCGAGTTGGCCGGCGCGCCGCCGCTGGAGTTGATTCCCATCACCACGGCGGGAGACGTGCGCGCAGACGTGCCGCTATGGGCGGTACGTGGCCGTGCGTTCTTCACGAAGGAAATCGACCGTGCGCTCCTCGACGGCAGGATCGATGTCGCGGTGCACAGCCTCAAAGACCTGCCGACGGAGATGGAGCCGGGGCTGAAGCTCGCGGCAGTCCTGACACGCGAGGACCCTCGCGACGCTCTGGTCAGTCGCGCCGGCGAGCCGTTGTCGCAGTTGCCTCGAGGCGCGCGCGTCGGCACCAGCAGCCTACGGCGGCGCGCCTTCCTGACTCGCGCCCGGCGAGACCTGACACTGCTCGAGCTGCGCGGCAACGTGCCGACTCGCCTCGAGCGCCTGGAGCGCGGCGATTACGACGCCATTGTGCTCGCAGCCGCGGGTCTCAAGCGTCTCGGGCTCGAGCACCGGATCACGCAGCATCTGCCGCCGGAAGAGTTTCCGCCTGCTGTCTCGCAAGGCGCCATCGGCGTCTGCGCGCGCGCGGACGATCGGCGATCCTGCAACTGGCTGCAGCTGTTGGACGACCTGCCGACCCGCCTCACGACGGCGGCGGAGCGCGCATTGTTGGAACACATCGAAGGCGGATGTCAGGTTCCGCTCGGCGCACTGGCCACTGCTGCGGGCGCAGGCATCCGCCTGCACGCGGCTGTGTGCGCGCTCGATGGCTCGCAGCTGCTCACCGCGCGCGGCGAGGCCGAGGCGAGCGGGACTGGCGCAGCGAGGCTCGGTGTGCAGGTCGCATCGGACCTGATGAGGCTGGGCGCGACCGGACTCATCGCCGCGCAGCGCGCGCTCCAGGGCACCGCCGAGGCCCCATGACACAACCGCCTGGATCGAGGCTCAAGCCCGTCGTCGTGACGCGGGCCGAGGAGCGCGACGGGCCGCTGTCGAGCGAGCTCAGGAGCCTGGGACTTCCGGTGTTGGTCTGGGCGGCGGTCAGCGTGTTGCCGGCCGACACCGCGCGTCTGGATGAAGCGCTGCGCCGCGTCGAGTCGTTCGATTGGATCGTCTTCACCAGCCGCCATGGAGTCGCCGCCGTGACGGCTCGCCTGTCGGCGCCGCCGCGCAGCGTGAGGACGGCCGCTGTCGGTCGCGCCACCGCCGCGGTGCTCGAGCAGCGCGGCTGGCCGGCCGACCTCATCGCGGCCGAGCCTGGCGCCGCCGGACTCGTGGCCGCGTTTGCGGCGTCCGGTTCCGCACGTCAGGCACGTGTCCTCTACCCCGCCAGCTCTCGCGTTCTGCCGACACTCGCGACCGGCTTGACGCAACTCGGTGCGGAGGTTACGACCGTCGAGGCGTATCGTACCGTCTCGGGTACTGCACTCGACATCGACGACTGCCGCTCGCGGATCGCGCGCCAGGAAGTGGGCGCCGTCACCTTCGCCAGCCCCTCCGCGGTCGTCGAGCTGGAGAGTGCTCTGGGCAAGGAAGATTTCGCGCGCCTGCTCGGCGCGGCGCCCGCCGTCGCGATCGGCCCCACCACCGCGCGCGCTCTGACGGAACGGGGCTACACCCCGACATTGGCTGAATCCGCGACGTTGCGGGGCCTGGCACGCACGAGCCTGCGGGCCGTGCACGCAGATCGCCGTTTCTCTTCGAGGTAGTCATGAGTCATCCAGCAACGAGACCCCGTCGGACGCGCCAGTCGGACGCGTGGCGGCGCATGGTCCGCGAAACACGGCTCTCACCCGACGCGCTCATCTACCCGCTGTTCGCCGTCCCAGGGCGGGGCGTCCGGCACCCTGTGTCGAGCATGCCGGGCGTATGCCAACTCTCGGTTGATGAGCTCGTAAAGGACGCGAAAGCGGTAGCCGCCACAGGTGTCCCCGCGGTGCTGCTGTTCGCGGCACCGTCCGAGAAGGACGCTCGCGCAAGCGCGGCGCTCGACCCGAAGGGGTTGGCAGCGCAGGCCATCTCGGCAGTCAAAGAGGGCTGCCCGGACCTCTTGGTATGGGCCGATGTCTGTCTTTGCGGCGCCACGGACCACGGGCACTGCGGCCATGTCCTTTCCGGCGGCGCGATCGACAACGATACGTCGGTCGAGACGCTCGCGCAGGTAGCACTCAATTACGCGCGGGCCGGTGCCGACGCCGTGGCGCCGAGCGACATGATGGATGGGCGGGTGGAGGCGATTCGACGGCTGCTCGACCGCGACGGCCGCGCGATGACGCCAATTGTTTCATATGCGGCTAAATACGCCTCATCTTTCTACGGACCGTTTCGAGAAGCGGCCGAATCCGCTCCGGCGTTCGGCGATCGCCGCTCGTACCAGATGGACCCCGCCAACGCCCGGGAGGCGCTGCGGGAGGTGCGGCTCGACCTCGAGGAAGGGGCGGATCTGGTGATGGTGAAGCCCGCCGGCCCCTACCTCGATGTCATCCGTCAGGTCCGCGACGCCGTAACGGTACCCGTCGTGGCCTACCAGGTGAGCGGCGAGTACAGCCTCATCAAGGCAGCCGCCGAGCGTGGTTGGATCAACGAGCGGGCGGCCGTGCTCGAGACGCTCACCGGCATACGTCGTGCGGGAGCGGATCTCATCATCACTTACTACGCGCCCGAGGTGGCGCACTGGCTGGCGGGATGATGGTCGGGCCCCTCGACAACGAGAGCGTGCCGCCGTTCCTTGCCGCCTGCAGGCGGCAGCCCGTGCCGCACACGCCGATCTGGATCATGCGCCAGGCGGGCCGCTATCTGCCGGAGTACCGCCGGCTGCGCTCGCAGGTCGCGTTCGAGGCCCTGCTGCGCAACCCGGAGCTCGCCGCGGAGGTCACGTTGCAGCCCCTGCGCCGCTTCCCGCTGGATGCCGCCATCCTCTTCAGCGACATCATGACCCCGCTTCAGGGAATGGGTGTGAAGCTCTCGTTCGAGCCCGGACCCGTAGTGCTTGAGCCCATCCGGACCGATACCGCCATTGAGACCCTGGCGGCGCTCGTCCCGGAGCGCGACGTTCCCTTCGTGCTCGAGTCGATTCGGCGGGTGCGTGCGGAACTGCCGCCACGCACGCCGCTCATCGGCTTTGCCGGCGGACCTTTCACGTTGCTTTGCTATCTCGTGTGCGGGCGGCCGTCGAAGGAATTCGAGGCGGCCCGGTCCTTCCTCTATTCGAGCCCGGAGTCGGCGGAGCGTCTGCTCGGGCGGCTGGCGGACGCCATGGCCGCATACCTGCGCGCGCAGGCCATGGCGGGGGCGCAGGCGCTCATGCTCTTCGAGTCATGGGCGGGGTTGCTGGCGCCGCGCGAGTTCGAGCGGTTCGCGCTGCGCGCTGCGCGGCGTACGATGGCGGCGCTGCGAGACACCCGCGTGCCGCTGATCTACTACGTCAACCAGGGCTCGGCGCTCATGGATTGCGTCGCGGATCTCGACGTCGACGTGATCGGCGTCGACTGGCGCTCGCCCCTCGGTGCGGTGCGGCGAAGGCTGGGTGCGGGCAAGGCCGTGCAGGGCAACCTCGACCCGGCGGCGCTCTTCGCCTCGCCGGAGGATCTGCGCCGGCACGCCGGACGGGTGCTCGATGAGGTCGCGGGCTCACCCGGACACATCTTCAACCTGGGACATGGCATCTGGCCGGAGACGGATCCCGAGGCGGTGGCGCGTCTCGTCGACTACGTGCACGAGCGCTCCTCGCAACGTCCCACCCCCGTGCCCGAGGTTTCGGCATGACAAAATCGTCTGGAACGATTTTACTCGGCCCATCTCGCTGCGCAGTCCATGCTCCGCGAGCTGACCGGGGCGGACTCCTGTCCGCCCGCTCGTCGCTTCGCGACGAGCCCATGGGCCTCGGCCCTGCGGGGCCGCCCGGCGATGCCGGGCGTTCAAAATCCGCTCCGGCGGATTTTGTGGACGGCGATAGCCGGCCCGAAGGGGTTTCCCGGTGAATTCCGACTCGCGAGCGCGGGGCTCAGAGGGCGCAGGGACGGAGCCTCGCAACGCAGACCCGTGCGACGCCGGCGGACTGGCGCCGGCCGCGGCGGCCTGGTTCCGCGACCTGCAGGCGCGCGTCTGTGCAGCTTTCGAGGCCTTCGAGCCCGAGTGCCGTTTCGAGGCACGCGCCTGGCGGCGGCCGGAGGGGCACCGGTTGCAGGGCGGGGGCGAGTCCCGGCTGATGCGCGGCGCGGTCTTTGAGAAGGTCGGTGTCAACGTCAGCCACGTATCGGGCGTCTTCAGCGAGCAGGCGCGCGGCCAAGTCGCAGGTGCCGCGCAGTCGGGAGGGCGCTTCGTAGCCTGCGGCATCTCATTGGTCGCGCACATGTGGAACCCCTATGTGCCCGCGGTGCATATGAACCTGCGGTATCTCAGCACCAGTTCCTCCTGGTTCGGCGGGGGGTCGGATCTGACGCCGACCTTTCCCTTCGAGGAGGACACGGCGGAGTTCCACGGCGCACTGCGTGCGGCCTGCGATACGTACCGTCCGGACGCCTATCGCGAGTTCAGGGAATGGTGCGACCGGTATTTCTACCTGCCGCACCGGCGCGAGCCGCGCGGCGTCGGAGGTATATTCTTCGATGATCTCGCGAGCGATGACCCTGGCGCGGACTTCGCCTTCGTGCGCCAGGTGGGGGAAGCCTTCCTGGGCGTCTACCCGAGGGTCGTCGCGCGCCGCAAGGACACCCCGTTCGACGACGCGGCGCGCGAGCAGCTACTCGTGAAGCGGGGGCGATACGTCGAGTTCAACCTCGTCTATGATCGGGGGACCAAATTCGGCTTTCAGACCGACGCGGACCCGGAGGCTTATCTCATGAGCCTGCCGCCGCTCGTCAGGTGGTGAGCCGAGACGGTGAGGATGGGAAAGCCCATGATGAGGATCTTCCTGCCGCTCATCGGCGCGGCGCTGGGCCTGGCGGCAGCCTCCTGCAGCCAGTCGGAGGGGCCGTTCGCGCCGGCGGAGGCTCCTGCCTCGCCGCACCCGAGCTCGCATGGCGCGGCCTCGGCGGCGATGGCGACCCCGCCTGGCTCGCCGCAGGGCACGGCTGCGCTCGCACCCGCTGATTCGCAGGCAACTTCGTCCGCATCGTCATCCGCGGCGGAGGCGGGCACAAACGCGATCAGCGCGCCGGCTTCGCAGCGCGCGTCAACACTGATGGGAATGCCGGTGGTGTCGACGGACGGCAGCCCGCTGGGTGAAGTCAAGGACATCGTCTTCGACCCTCAGGGCCGGGCCACTCACGTCGTGATTGCCTACGATGCGAAGTCCCAAGCCGGCCCGGGGGAGATCCCCGACGGCAAGCTCGAATCCAATCCCGAAGGGAAGCTGACGGCCGTGCCCTGGGATACCGCCCTCGCAAGCATCCAGAATGGCCACGTGGTGTTGGATGGCTCGACGCTGGAGGGAGCACCGAGCTTCACGCCGGACGAATGGCCGAACCTCGATGATCCGGCCTGGAGCGCCACGGCCGATGCGTACTGGCACAAGGTCGCGCGGCCGGCGGTCGCCGCGCATCCCCACACTCCGATTGACTCGACGGCGAGGCTGCGTGTGCGCCCGGCGCGCGACGGCAATGCACCGTAGACCGCGCCCGTCCTCCCGACACTTCGCCGACTCCCTCATCGACTGGCATGCGCGCGACGGCCGTCATGACCTGCCGTGGCAGCGCCGCCGTACCACCTATCGGGTGTGGGTGTCGGAAATCATGCTGCAGCAGACGCAGGTCGCGACCGTCATTCCCTACTACGAGCGCTTCATGCAGCGCTTCCCGGATGTCGCCACGCTCGCCGCCGCGGCGCTCGATGACGTGCTCCATCTTTGGTCGGGGTTGGGCTACTACGCACGGGCGCGCAACCTCCACCGCGCCGCGGTGCGCATCGTCGAGGCGCACCGCGGGCGATTCCCGAAGAGCTTCGAGGCAGTCGCCGACCTCCCGGGAATCGGCCGCTCCACGGCCGGGGCTATTCTGGCGCTGAGTCGCGGAGAGCGCTTCCCGATTCTCGACGGCAACGTGCGTCGGGTGTTGTCGCGTCATTTCGGAGTCGAGGATCGCGCGACCAATGGCGCCACTCTGGAGATCCTGTGGAAACTCTCTGACGAATGCACGCCCACGGAGCGCATCGATACCTACACGCAGGCAGTGATGGATCTGGGAGCGACCCTCTGTACGCGCCGCAATCCAGCGTGCACCACCTGTCCCGTATCAGCCACCTGCGTCGCCCGCGTCACCGGACGCCAGCACGAGTTGCCCTCGCCGCGGCAAGCGCGGGCACGACGGCTGCGGCAGGTCTTCATGCTGGCCGCGGTGCGCGCGGACGGGGACGTGTTGCTCGAGCGCCGTCCGGAGAGCGGCGTATGGGGCGGTCTCTGGTGCCTGCCGGAGTTCGCCAGCGCGGCTGAAGCCGCAGACTACGCGCGGCGCACGCTGCGAGGTGCCGCCGGCCGGCCGGTGCCGCTCGCCCGCCTCGAGCATGCGTTCACTCACTTTGACCTTGTCATCTCGCCGCTCCTGGCTCATTGTTCCGGCAGCGCGAGCGCGCCGGATCCGGCGCAAACCCTGTGGTACCGCGCGCGTGAGCCTGCGAGGCTCGGCCTGCCCGCCCCGATCCGGCTGCTGCTCGAGCGGCTCGCGGGCGCGGCGGGAACCCAAGCGCAACTCTTCGACTGATTGGAGACTCAAGGTGGCCCGAATGGTGCAGTGTGTGATGCTCAAGCGCGAGGCGCCCGGCTTCGACCGACCGCCTTATCCCGGCGAGCTCGGCCGGCGCATCTACGAGAGCGTCTCGCGCGAGGCGTGGGCGCGCTGGCTGCAGCACCAGACCATGCTGATCAACGAATACCGCCTGACGCCCATCGAGCCCAAGGCGCGCAAATTCCTCGAGGCCGAGATGGAGAAATTCTTCTTCGGCAGCGGCTCGAGCAAGCCCGAAGGCTACAAGCCCGAGGACAGCGAGGGATGAAGTCCAACATGAATCAGCGCGTACGCGACGTCACGGAGCGCATCCGCGAGCGCAGTCGCTATCCGCGCGCGGCTTACCTCGAGCGCATGACCGCGCAAGAGGCCGGCGGGCCCGCACGCAAGCGCCTCGCCTGCACCAATCTGGCGCACGGCTTGGCCGCGTCCCCGGCCCCTGACAAACAGGCGTTGCAGGAGCTGCGCTGGCCGAACCTCGCCATCGTCACCGCCTACAACGACATGCTCTCGGCCCACCAGCCGTTCGAGCGCTTCCCCGGCCTCATCCGCGCGGCCGCGCGCGAGGCGGGCGCGACCGCGCAGGTCGCAGGCGGAGTGCCCGCCATGTGCGACGGCATAACGCAGGGCCGGCCCGGCATGGAGCTCTCGCTCTTCAGCCGCGACGTCATCGCGATGTCGACCGGCATCGCCCTGTCGCACGGCATGTTCGATGCGGCGCTCTGCCTCGGGGTCTGCGACAAGATCGTGCCGGGCCTGCTCATCGGCGCGCTCTCCTTCGGCCAGCTGCCGGCCGTGTTCGTGCCGGCAGGCCCGATGCCCTCGGGCCTGCCCAACAAGGAGAAGGCGCGCATCCGCCAGCTCTTCGCCGAGGGCAAGGTCGGGCGCGATGTGTTGCTCGAGTCCGAAGCCGGCAGCTATCACTCCGCCGGCACCTGCACCTTCTACGGCACCGCCAACAGCAACCAGATGCTGATGGAAGTCATGGGACTGCATCTTCCCGGCAGCGCCTTCGTTCCTCCCAACACACCGCTGCGCGACGCGCTGACCGCCGCCGCCGCCCGTCGCGCGGCACGGATCACCGCGCTCGGACCGGAGTACCGGCCGCTCTCGGAGGTGCTCGACGAGCGCAGCATCGTCAACGCGATCGTGGGTCTCCTTGCCACCGGCGGCTCGACCAACCACACGCTGCACCTCATCGCCATCGCGCGTGCCGCGGGCCTGATCGTCGACTGGGACGACTTCAGCGAACTCTCCGATGTCGTACCGCTCCTGGCGCGCATCTATCCCAACGGCGGCGCCGACGTGAATCATTTTCACGCCGCAGGCGGCATGGGCTTCCTCATGACCGAGCTGCTGCGTGCGGGGCTGTTGCACGAGGACGTGCAGACCATCGCCGGCCCCGGTCTCGGCGCATCGGCGCTCGAGCCCTGGCTCTCCCCCGGCGGCCTCGCCTGGCGCGAGGCGCCCAGGAGCAGCGCCGACACGACAGTCCTGCGCCCCGTATCCGACCCGTTCAGCGCCGACGGCGGCCTCAAGCTCCTGCGTGGCAACCTCGGCCGCTCGGTGATCAAGGTCTCGGCCGTGAGCCCCGGGCACCGCGTGGTCGAAGCACCCGCGCGGGTATTCGACACTCAGGAAGCCGTGTTGGAAAGCTTCCAGCGCGGTGAGCTGGCAGGCGACGTCGTGGTCATAGTGCGGTTCCAGGGACCCCGTGCCAACGGCATGCCGGAGTTGCACGGCCTGACGCCGGCCTTGGCGTCGCTCCAGAGCAAAGGACATCGCGTTGCGTTGGTTACCGACGGACGCATGTCGGGCGCCTCGGGCGCCGTGCCCGCGGCGATTCACCTGACGCCCGAAGTCGCAGGTGGCGGCCCGCTCGGCAAAGTCCGCGACGGCGATATCATCCGGCTGGACAGCCTGAAGGGCACGCTGCAGGCGTTGGTGTCGCAAGAGAGCTGGGGCCGCCGGCCGATCGCGACCACGGACCTGGCCGCCAACGCCTTCGGGGTCGGACGCGAGCTCTTCCGGGCCTTTCGCGCCAGCGCTGCGCCCGCCGAGGAGGGCGGCGGTATCTGCGGCTAGGGCGGCGCCTGCTTGAGCTGCTCGAAGCGCTCGATGTCCGATTGGAACTGCTCTTTGACCTGAGCTTCCTGCGCGCTTCTCGCCTGCATCGCCTGGTCCTGCAGGTGGACCTCATTCGCCGTGAGGACCAGCTCCTGGGCAAGATCGTCCGGCATCCGCTGGGCATCGGCTCGTGAGTTGTAGGGCTTGAACCGCTGGGCGCGGCTCTGGAGCGAGGTGAGGCGCGACTGCAGGCTCTGCACATACTGCTGCGCGGCGGTCTGCTGCGCCTCGAGCTGCGACAGCCGCTCGTCCCGCAGCGACTCGATGTCCTTCACCGAGGCGTAGGTGTTGAGCAGAAAGTAATCGTGTTGCTGCTGTGCGAGACGCTGCTGCCGTGCGCGCGCCTCCGCGGCAAGCTGCGCCGGCGACTTCTCGGCATCGACATGCCCGACCTCGACCCCCTCGCTGTTCAGGAGCTCGCGTCGGTCGCCGGCGTACTTTGGCGGTACGGTGTCGCCGTAGTGGACCCGACCCTGCGCATCGACCCACCGGTAGACGACGCCACCCGCCTTGTCGCCGCTCTGGGCGAGCGCCAGCGTTGGAATGCAGCCGAGCGCCAGCAGCAGGGCGAAAACTCGAGGCGGCGTGCGCATGTGTCCGGGTGACCCGTCCGTCGTGATGAGGCGAACCGACATATTCTGACCAACGGGGTAGCCGTGGCAAGCCTCAAGCGACCCCGTAGCGCTGCCGATAGGCCCTGAGCAGTGTGAGCTGGTCGTCAGAAATCACCGCCCGCCCCGCCGCCGGGTGCGAGAGCGCCTCGATGAGGTCCGCGAGTGTGACGACGCTCACACAAGTGATTCCGTGCTCGCGCTCGATCTCCTGCGTCGCGCTCAGCGCTCCCTGACCCCGCTCCTGCCGATCCAGGGCGAAGACGACTCCCGCGGGCCGCGCCGCCTGCTCGCCGATGAGAGCGAGCGACTCCCGCACCGCCGTGCCGGCCGTGATCACATCATCGATGACCAGCACCCTTTCGGCGAGCGGCGCGCCGATGACACTGCCACCCTCGCCGTGGTCCTTGGCTTCCTTGCGGTTGAAAGCGTAGGGAACATTGCGTCCGTGGCGCTCGAAAAGCGCGGCCGCGGTGGCGGCGGCGAGCGGAATGCCCTTGTAGGCGGGGCCGAAGAGCATGTCGAACGCAAGACCGGAGCGCGTGATCGCCTCCGCGTAGCAGCGCCCGAGCACGGCGATCGCCTCGCCGTCGCTGAAGAGGCCGGCGTTGAAGAAGTACGGGCTCTCGCGCCCGGATTTGAGCCTGAACTGTCCGAAGCGCAGCGCCTGGCGCGAAAGTGCGAGCTCGATGAACGTCAGCTGATAGTCCTGCATGCCAGTATGATGACCGAATGCCCGGGTATTCCGTCAATGGCCGCCTCGCCGGCTGGCGGCAGGCGCTCGCCGTCTACCGCGAGGGGCGCATGCTCGCGATGCTCTTCCTCGGGTTCTCGAGCGGGCTACCCTTCTACCTCGTGCTGCAGACGCTCACCGCCTGGCTGCGCGAGGCGCACATTGCACTGCCGCTCATCGGCATGTTCGCCTGGGCCACGATCCCCTATTCGCTCAAGTTCCTCTGGGCGCCGATCGTGGATCGTGCGCGCCTGCCGCTGCTTCACCGGCTGCTCGGAAGGCGCCGCGCTTGGATGCTGCTCGCGCAGGCCGGCATCGCCTTCGGTCTCGTGCGTCTCGCCTTCGGCCACCCGGATTCCCACGTGTTGCACCTGGCACTCTGGGCGCTGTTTACGACGTTCTGCGCCGCGACGCAGGACATCGCCATGGACGCCTGGCGCATCGAGTCTGCACCTGTCGAGATGCAGGGTGCGATGGCGGCGGCCTACCAGGTCGGCTACCGGATCGCGTTGTTTGCCGCCAGCGCCGGCGCGCTCACTCTGGCGCAGGCGCTTGGCTGGAACGCGAGCTACCTCTGCATGGCGGCGCTCACAGCAGTCGGCATCATCACCACTCTCATCGTGAAGGAGCCTGCGGTGACGGCGTCGCGGTTGTCAGTCAAGCAGGAGGAGCGCGTGGTCGCATGGGTCGAGCGGCGGCCCCACTGGCCGCAGTTCTCGAAGCAGGCCGGCGCGTGGTTGATGGGCGCGGTGGTCTGCCCGGTGCTCGACTTTTTCGGGCGCTACGGGACCGGTCTCGGGTTCCTGGTCCTCGCGCTCGTCGCCGTGTACTGGCTCGCCGACTTCGCCACGGGGGCCATGTTGATGCCCTTCTACATCGACCACGGCTACACGCTCGATCAGATCGCCCTCGTCGTGAAGATCTACGGCCTCGCCGCGACGCTGGTTGGCGTGTTCATCGGCGGTGTGCTGGTGGCGAAAGTCGGCTTGCTACGCTCGCTCGCGGTCGGCAGCGTTCTTCTGATGCTGGCGACCATCGGCTATTCGCTGCTCGCCACGACTCACACGCCGACGCTGCTCGGCCTCGGGATCGTCAACGCGCTCGACAACCTGGCGCTCGCGCTCGGGGGGACTTCCATGATCGCGTTCCTCTCGAGCCTGACGAGCGCGAAGTACACGGCGACCCAGTACGCGCTGCTCTCCTCACTCTACCAACTCTCGGGCAAGGGGCTCGAAGGCTTCTCGGGATTCGGCACCCGCCTCGCGGGCTATCCGCTCTACTTCCTCTGTGCCGCCGTGCTGACCGTTCCCGTGCTGCTGCTGCTCGCGTGGCTCGCGCGGCGCGGGATGTCGGACCACGGACTGCCAGTGCTCTCTGCAGGGTCTGGAGCCAGCGCCAGTGGCGCAGCATGAGCTCGATCTCGAACGCGTGATCTGCACGCTGGCGGACCTCGACGAGCATGGCTCGCGCGCATTCAGCGTGGGCGGCGGCGATTGGCCGCTGCGAGGGTTCGTGGTGCGCTGTGGGAGCGGCGTGCGCGGCTACGTCAATCGCTGCCCGCACGCGGGCCATCCCCTGGATCTCATGCCGCATCGGTTCCTGACGCCGGATCGGGCGATGATTCTGTGCTCATCGCACGGCGCGCTCTTCGAGAAGGACGCGGGCCTTTGTCTCGCGGGTCCGTGCGCGGGCCAGCAGCTGTGGGCGGTGCCGCTGGAAGTGATCGGCGATGTCGTGCTGATCGCGGCGGATGCGGATCTCGCCGCGTTGGCCGCAGACGGATGAGGCACAGGGATGTGCCCCGCCGCCGCAGGTGGCGGGCGTTGAGCAAAAAACCACGCTTTTTTGCGCAACGCGCGCTGGGCCGGGCACGAGCCCGGATCCAGCGCTTCAACTAGTCGAACTCGAACAGATCGATGCCGTCGAGCGCGCCTGCGCGCAGCGTCGGGTCCTCATTGATGTTGTCGGAGCCGTGCCCCTCCTCGTCGCCTCCCTCCACGTCCACCGAGCCGCTCCAATCCTCGGGCGCTTCGGCCGCCTCGAGCGTGCCGTCGTCCGACTGCGCCTCCCAGTCCTCCTGGTCCATCTCCTCGACGGTGCCGTCGAAGTACTGGATGTCGATCGTGCCCTCGTCGTCGTCGATGGCCACGACCTCGAACAGCTCGCCGCCGTTAAAGCGATACCAGTCACCGATACTGGGCTGAGGAGCCGCCATGGTCAAACCTCCAGCAGGCCCGATCCCGAGGCTCAGGATCGCGCGTCTGTGGTGAATGCATAACACCTCGCGGTGGGTCCCGGAGCTGTTATCCTCCGGCCGCCGCGCGGGGGGACGGCTACCGATGTTGCGCCTCGCGTATGCCGCTTTCAAGCAGCGCGTGACCTGCCGCGGGGTTCCATGCTCGAGCAGCCGTTGAAATTCCTCGTCGTGTTCTTCGTCGTGGTCGAGCCGATCTCGCTGATTCCGCTCTTCAGCGGCCTGACGCAAGGGGCAACGCGCGAATACCAGCGCCGCATGGCGGTCAAGGCCGTGTGGGTCGCGGCGCTCATCCTCGTTCTCTTTGCCTTGGGCGGGGCGCCCTTCCTCGCCGTGATGGGCATCAGTCTCGCAGCGTTCCGGATCTTCGGGGGCGTGCTGCTCTTCCTGCTTGCACTCGAGATGGTGTTCGCGCGCGAGTCGGGCAGCCGCACCTCGAGCGATGAGCGGGCGGAGAGCCGCCGCCGGGCGGATATCTCGGTCTTTCCCGTGGCCTTCCCGTTCATCGCCGGACCGGGCGCGCTTGCCACCGTGCTCCTTTGGTTCGGGCCGGTGCACATCCTGCGCCAGCCGGTGCTCTTTCTCGTGCTGCTCGCGGCGGCCGCCGTGGTGCTCGCCATCTCGCTCGTCACGATGTGGCTCGCGGAGCCGCTCATGCGGCTCATGGGGGTCACCGGCGTGAATGTCGCAGGGCGACTGCTCGGCGTCGTACTCGGGGCGCTGGCGGTGCAGTTCGTGATTGACGGGCTGCGGGCCGCGTTCCTCGTCAAACCCGGCTGAGCTACCCGCTGAGCTACGTCCGGCGGAATTCCAGGTCCCACACCTGATGGCCAAGACGTTCGCCGCGACGCTCAAACCGCGTCGGTGATCGCTCTGCCGGACGCTGTATGAAACCGCCATCCTCCGCCACATTGCGCAGCCGCGGCTCCTCCGAAAGCACCGCCAGCATCTCGGCGGCGTAGGGCTGCCAGTCGGTTGCCAGATGGAGCGCACCCCCGCCTTTGAGCCTGTCAGCGAGCAGTGCCACGAAGGGCCGCTGGATGAGCCGCCGCTTGTGGTGCCGCTTCTTGGGCCAGGGGTCGGGAAAGAGAATCACAATCTCATCCAGGCACTGCCCGTCGAGATGACGCTCCAGCACCTCCACGGCATCCCGGCAGATGACCCGGACGTTGGCGAGCGCGCGCTCCTCGAGCTGCAGCAGCAGCCGCCCGACCCCCGGCCGATGCACCTCGATCCCAAGAAAATCATCCGCCGGCCGGGAACCGGCGAGCGCCAGCAAGTGCTCGCCGTTGCCGAAGCCGATCTCGGCGACTCGCAGGGCATCGCGGCCGAAGAGCGTAGCGAGATCGAGCGTAGCGCCGCCGAGCTCAATGCCGTACTTCGGCCAGAGCGCCTCGAGCGCGCGTTCCTGCGCCGGCGTGATGCGGCCGCTGCGGGTGACGAACGAGCGGATCGCGCGGGGGTGGTCGGAGTCGCTCAAGCCGGGCGTGAGCCGCCGCGCACGGTCGGCAGCCCCTGGGACTTCCACTCCGAAATCCCGCCGGCCATGTGAGCGGCGGGCTGGCCTGCGGCCTTGCGCATCCGCGCCGCCGTGAGCGAGCGGCCACCCGCGGCGCAGTGGAAGACCACGGCACGCTCGCCCTCCGGCGGCAGGTGTGCGGCATCGAAGCTGGACAGGGGATAAAGCAGCGCGCCGCAGATGCGCTCCGCCGCATATTCCATGGGCTCTCTGACATCGACCAGGAGGATCCGGCCCTGCTCGAGCAGTGCCTCGACTTCCTCGGGGTCGTACTCCGTGATGCCATCGGGTGTGGTGTGGCTCATGGCCGGATTGTAGCGCGCGGCCGGCGGGCGCTACCGCCTTTCAGGGCGTGCCGGGCGAGGAAGCGGGCTGCGCGCGGTGGGAATGCCCACGCTCGAGCGGCGTGCGCTTGAGCAGCAAGACGATCGGCAGGATGACGACTATGAAGACCGCCAGCGCCCAGAAGACATCATTGAAGGCCATCATGTCCGCCTGACGCCGCACGATCTGATACAGCGCGGCGACGGCCATCCGCGAGGCGGCCGCTGGCGGAGCGCCACGGGCCGTCAGCGTCTGCGTCAGCGAGTGGATGCCGTGCGCATAAACGGGGTTGAGTGGCTGCAGGCCCGCGACCAGGCGCGCCTGGTGAAACTGCTCCCGGCGGGCGAGCAGCGCCTGCACGAGCGAGATGCCGACGCTGCCGCCGATGTTGCGCCCGACCGCGATCATCGCCGAGGCCCTGTTGGTTTTGTTGCCAGGCAGGCCGACGTACGCGGCGCTGATAAGCGGCACGAACAGAAACGGGATGGGCGCCCCTTGCCACATGCGTGCGATCGCCACGCCGCCGAACGTCACCGTCGTGTCGAAGCGGGTCATGTTCCACATGGCGATCGCCTCCACTGCGAACGCGATGCCCATCATGACACGCGGCTGGACGTAGCTCGAGAGAATGCCCGCGAGAGGCATGGTGAAGAGCGTGATGATCCCGCCCAGCGTCAGGGCGAGGCCCGCCTGCTCGGCGGTGTAGCCGAGCACCTGCTGGACGAGCTGCGGGATGAATTGCGTGGTGCCGAAGAGCACCACGCCAATGGTCATGATGATGACCGTGGCGGCGGCGAAGTTGCGATACCTGAAGAGTCTCATGTCGAGCAGCGGATCGCGCGCGACGAGCTCCCAGAGGACGAAAGCGACCAGGCACGCTGTCGCGACGAGGACGGAGCCGCGGATGAGCGGGCTCGCGAACCAGTCCTCCTGCACGCCGCGATCGAGCATCACCTCGAGCGCGCCGAGCGCCAGAGCGATGAGCACGGCCCCGGGCAGATCGAACCGCACCCCGCGCGCCCAGCGCTGGCGCCGCTCCTCGACGAGCAGCGGCGGCTCATCCACCATCGTCTCCACCAGAAAGAGCGCCAGCAGCCCCACCGGCACGTTGATCAGGAAGATCCAGTGCCAGGAGAACTGGTCGGTGATCCAGCCGCCGAGAAGCGGCCCGAGCATCGGCGCCAGGATCACGGTGAAACCGTACACCGACATCGCCTTGGCGCGCGAAGCGGGCGGGAAGGTGTCGATCAGCATCGCCTGGGTGACGGGTTGCAGTCCCCCGCCACCCACGCCCTGAAGGATGCGGGCGAGGATGAGGAATGTCAGCGACGGCGCGAGCCCACAGCAGAGCGAGGCGAAGCTGAATATCGCGACGCTGGTCATGTAGTAGCGCTTGCGTCCGAAGACGTCCGACAGCCAGCCGCTTATCGGGATGATGGTGGCGTTGGCGATGAGATAGCTCGTCAGTACCCACGTCGCCTGGTCGTAGGTGGAGGATGTGGAGCCGGCGATGTGGTCGAGCGACACATTGGCGATCGCCGTATCCAGCACTTCCATGAAGGCGGAGATCGAGATGACAGTGGCGATGAGCCAGGGACTGCGGTTGCCGGCCGCGGAGCGGGCTGGTGTCCACCCGTGGGCAGGGCGGCCGCCGGCGGCGGGCGCCTCGGCCACTCAGTGCACCCGGACGGTCGGCTCGACCGACATGCCGGGTCCCAAGACGCAGCCTGCCGGCACGGAGTCGAGCGCGATCCGCACCGGCACCCGCTGCACGACCTTGAGGTAGTTGCCGGTCGCGTTTTCGGGGGGCAGCAGTGCAAATGCCTGGCCGGCGCCACGCTGGATGGAGACGACGTGGCCGCTGGCATCGGAAAGCGGGCAGGCATCGATGTGGATGCTGACGCTCTGCCCGGGCCTGAGCTTGGCGATCATATTCTCCTTGAAGTTGGCGCGCACCCAGAGGTGCAGCGGCACGATCGCCATCATTTGCTGGCCCGGCGTGACATACGTGCCGACCGCCACCGTCCGGTTGGCCACATGGCCGTCGACGCTCGCGAGTACAGACGTGTAACCGAGATTGAGCTTCGCCTGCTCGACCCCGGCCCGGGCGGTGGCGATGCGCGCCTGTGCGCCGGCCACGGCGGCCTGGGCCGATTCGATCTGCGCCTGGGCGCTGAGAACCTTCTGCTGCGCGGCGCGCTGCTCGGCGGCGGCGCTGCGGGCATTGGCGATCTCCTCATCGACGGTGCTGCGCGCGAGCGCCCTCGGGTTGACGCTGCGCAGAGTCTGGTAACGCTTGAGGTCCTGTTGCGCTCGGATCGCGGTGGCCTGACTGCTCGCGAGATCCGCATGGGCCTGCGCCAAGCTGGCCTGCGCCACGGCGACATTGGCACTGGCCTGCCCGAGCGCCGTCTGCGCCTGTTGCTGCGACGCAAGCGCCTGCGCGAGTCCAAGGCGAAACTGCGCAGGATCGATCTCGACCAGCGGCTGGCCGGCGTGAACGAGCTGGTTGTCGTCCACGAGCACCTCGATGACCTGACCGGCAATCTGCGGCGAGACATCGACGATGTGCGCCTCGAAGTAAGCGTCGTCCGTGGTCTCGATACCGCTCTCATGCCACCACCAGATGCCCGCTAGCGCCACGATGACGGCGAGGAGCACCATGCCCCCGATGATGACACCGCGGCGCCGGAACCAGGGCTCCGGGGCATTACGCCGGGGCTGCGCCTCGGTCTCGCGGTCCTGCTCTCCAGGCCGGTCACGCTCGCGCAGGTCGTCCCGCGCCGGCTGCGCGCCAGCCGCACGGGAGGAGTCCAGCCGCACGGTACGGCTTGGGGGATCGGAGGAGGAAGGTGCCACGGTTAGAGTCGCATCCTACGACGGATCGGACCGGAACGCTCGCCCGGCTACGCCGGTTCCCCTCAACGCTCGACGATCCAGCCGCTGCGCCGCGCCGCCTCGAGGAATGCCCGTACATCCACCGCAAGCGCCGGGTCCGCGGTACCCGCCACCCGGGTGACTATCTCCCCCGGCGTCCAGGTGCCATCACACAGGGCGAGAATGGCCGCCGCCGTTGCGTTGAGTCGCACCCGCCCCGCTCGCGTCACGAGGACCGGGCCACCGCCCGCCGCCGGCGTCAGGAGTCGATGGCAACGTCAACGCCAACTACATCTATTCGACCTGCCTGGATCACAACGACGTCGCAGGACGGTCAGAACCTCGGATTCACCTTCGGTCCAACACCTCGCTGGGATCGATCGGTCTCGGCTAAATCTACACCGACTGGCTCTCGCAGATCGACTACACGACGCCCGGCATGAGCGAGTTCAGCCGGCTCCAGTCGCTGAACGACGCCGACCAGCAGAACTCGAGCTGGAACCTGAACGCGGGGCTGTTCCTGAAGTTCTGACTGGCGCATTGGCCCGAACCGGCCGCAGCCGCTCCCGCGAGCGTCTCCCCCCGGGTGCCGACGGCTTCACAATTTTGCACTCTGCGATGCAGAGTACTTGACGGGATTGGGGCGTCTGCTAGATTGAGCGGCAATGTCCGCTGCAGGTCCGCTTGCGCCGATGCCGTCCAACAACACTGTCGCGATAGACAGCCACGCGCTCGGGACGCTCAACTATATCCGCGCTTCGATCGATGCGGCCGGCGCATTCGCCGTGCCGGGGACGGCGGGTATCGCCATGGGGGCGGTGGGTCTTGCGGCGGCGGGCGTGGCTTCGATTCCGGCGCTCGCCGGGCATTGGCTGCTCATCTGGCTGGTCGCGGCGACGCTAGGGGCGGGCCTTGGCGTCGTGCTCGTCGCGCGCCACCGCTCCGGCATCGGGCTGCCGCTTTATCGCGGACCGGCCCGCCGCTTCGTGCTCTGCCTTTGCCCGGCCCTGCTCGCGGGCGGGGTCCTGACGGCGGTGCTCTGTCAGGTGGGCGAGGCGCGCCTCGTTCCAGGAGTGTGGCTGCTGCTTTACGGCTGCGCGGTGCTTTCCGCGACGCTGATGACGGCCCCGGCGATGATGCGGCTCATCGGCGCGATGGGCGGGCTCTTTGTGATCTGCGGCGCGCTCGCCTTCGAGCTCTCGCCGCGCTGGCACAACGTGCTCCTCGGCGGCGGCTTCGGTGTGCTGCACCTGGTGTTCGGATTCCTGATCGGCCGCATCGACGGTGCGGAGCGCTCGAGGACATGAAGCCCGCCGCTCGAAGACGCGAGACCTTGATGCGCTCACCCGAAGCGAACAGGCCTGCGCCCGCGCCGGTGCCGGTGCCGGTCCCTCGCGCCCATAGCGAGGACTCGAAGTTCGACCGGCTGGTCTACGAGCGGGTGCGGCTCGGCATCATGAGCGCGCTCGCGGTGAACGCCCGGCTCACCTTCAATGAGCTCAAGGCCCTGTTCGATGTCAGCGACGGAAACCTCAGCGCGCACGCGCGCAAGCTCGAGGAGGCGGGCTACATCGAATGCTCGAAGTCCTTCGCCGGCCGGCGCCCGAAGTCGGAATACCGGCTGACGGCCGTGGGCCGCCAGGCGCTCTATCGCTACCTCGAGCACATCGAGGCGGTCATCAAGGCGACGCGGCGCTCGTGAGCACGCAATGAACCTGCACGTCGCGATCATCATGGATGGCAACGGGCGCTGGGCGCAGCGGCGCGGCATGCCGCGCAGCACGGGCCACGTCCACGGGGCCAAGGCCGTCAACGGCATCGTGGAGACGGCAGCGCGCTCGGGCATCCGCACGCTGACGCTTTACGCGTTCTCCGCCGACAACTGGGCGCGCCCCAGCCTCGAGGTCGATGCGCTGATGCGCCTGCTGCAGCGATACCTCACTACCGAGACACGCCCGTGCATCGAGCAGTCGATCCGCATCAACGTCATCGGCCGCCGCGACCGGTTGCGGCCGAGCCTGGTGCGCGCCATCGAGCAGAGCGAGCGGCTCACGGCGGGCTGCACGCGGATGCACCTTCGGATCGCGATCGACTACTCCTCCCAACACAGCATCCTCGAGGCGGCGCGGCGCGCCCCGAGTAACGGCGCGCTCAGCCTGGAGGAATTCGAGAACCTGCTGGCCCATGTGGATCATTCGGTACCGGATACCGGCGCGGTGGATCTCCTGATCCGCACCGGCGGCGAGCAGCGGCTCTCGGACTTCCTCCTCTGGGACTGCGCCTACGCGGAGTTCTATTTCACCGACCGGCTCTGGCCGGATTTCGGCGAGGCGGAGCTCAAGGCGGCGCTCGCCGACTACGCCCGCCGCCAGCGGCGTTTCGGCAAGGTGCTGGCAGCGGCGGAAACCGGTTAGCTGGGCGCCGCCCCGACGGCGCTATACGCTGGCGACGCTGCGCGCCTCGGCTGCCCAGGCGGACGCTCGCTCGATGGCGTCCGGGACTTCCTCCGGCTGGGCGACCACCTGCCACATGAGCGCATGCCGCTCGTCCATGAAGCGCTCATCGACCGCACGCGACAGCAATTCCAACAGCGGTTGGAAGAAGCCGCGGGTATTCACCAACACGATCGGACCGAGGAACAGCCCCAGGCGCTTGAGGGTGATCGCCTCGAGCAGCTCCTCGAGCGTGCCGCAGCCGCCGGGCAGCGCCACCGCCGCCTGCGCGCCGGTGAGCATGAGGTGCTTGCGTGTGCGCATGTCCTCGACGAGCTTGAGCTCCGAGAGGCCCTGGTGACCCCACTCGAGCTCGGCCATGAAGCGCGGCAGGATGCCGATGACGCGGCCGCCTCTGCTGAGCGCGCCATCGGCCAGAGCGCCCATCGAGCCCTTGCCGCCGCCGCCGTAAATCACGGTGATGCCGCGTAAGGCCAGGCATTCCCCCAGCCTGAAGGCGGCCTGACGGTACTCCGGGTGCGCCGTGCGGCTCGATGCACAGTAGACGCACACCGCTCGGGAAACCGGTTGCTCCGGCTCAGCGCTCATGAGAGCTTCATGACATCGCATGGCCCCGCTGTCAAGAACGGGCGGCCATCGAGTAGCGCTATAATCATGCAAGGAGGTGGTCCCTGTGTCCGTGCAGTTGAACCACACGATCGTGCCGGCCCGCGACGCGAGAGCCTCCGCGACGTACCTTGCCGAAGTATTGGGACGCGCAGCGCCACAGCGCTTCGGTCCGTTTTTCATCGTGGGCATGGACAATGACGTGACGCTCGATTTCATGAGCACGGACGGCGAGATCCGCAGCCAGCACTACGCCTTTCTCGTGAGTGAGAAGGAGTTCGACGCGATCTTCGGCCGCCTTCGCGACCGCGGCGCTCCGTACTGGGCAGACCCGGGACACCATCACCGGGGCGAGATCAATCGCCGCGACGGCGGTCGCGGCATCTACTGGGACGACCCGGACGGCCACTTCCTCGAGATCCTCACGCGCCCCTACGGAAGCGGCGCCTGATCAGCCGATTGCCCAGCGAGGCCGGGCTCTCGTAGAATCGATGCCGGCGCGGGTGTAGTTCAATGGTAGAACCTCAGCTTCCCAAGCTGATGACGTGGGTTCGATTCCCATCACCCGCTCCACTCTACGACTTCGCCAGGCAAGCTGCGCCAACAGCAGCGGCGGCAAATGCCCGCCACCGTAGGCGTAATGCTATGCTGACCCGACGGGAGTGTCACACTGCCGCTCCATGAAGTTTCGCTGCGCAGTGGAAACGGCATGGCGACCGCCGTGAAGGGCCAAGCGGCGCCGGCAATGGGCAGAAGGGCAAAGATCCACGGCCGCGTGCGCGTTCGTGAGGTCTATGGGTGCAGCTGCGTGCTCCCAGCGAGCCGCTTCAGCGGCCGATGAGCACCGTGGCCACAGGCTTCCACCACGGACTCAGGTACATCCATACCGCAGCGAACTCGAGCCCTAACCCCCAAGCCGCTCCAAAGATGTAAGCGGAATACAGCCGGCGTCGGCTGATCAGGTCGTAGGTACCCAGCATAGTGATTAGGAGGAAGTCGCTGAGATACAGCTGGGCCCAGTTGCCCCAATAGCCATCACCGAGGATTTTCGCCAGGCCGGGGGCCCACCAGCGGGAGAAGCCGGCGTCGGCAATGCAGATGGTGGCGAGAATAATCAGACGCTTGTGGGCGTCCGGCTTCTTGCGCAACGCAATGGCCCCGCCGCCCAGCACCGCGAATGCCAGCATATCCGCAAACTGAATGCTCAGGAATGAAGGGTCGCTGTGCGGCGTTGCAAAGAGGTCATGGTCCACGACCACCGAAGTCGTGATACCCAGAACGATCATCGCACCATAGAGTGCCGTGCCGGCCATTCCCAACTCGCGATGAAGGTCCACTCTTCGGGAGCGGATGAGTAGAACCTGGACGGTCAACAGGCAGAGCCACCCGACGAATACAGCCCCGTGAAAATAGACGACCGCCGGAAAAGGATTGTGGGCTCGAGCACGTCCGACGATCTCCGGTACAAATCCCATCAGGATTCCGAGCCAGATCAGCGCCACCATCAGCAGAAAGAAATTGCGATCCCGCCGACGATGATCGGCGAACTGACGCCAAATGCGGCCGCCCTGCGGCGGCGCGACTACCTCAGTCGGGAGGGCCGCGGTAGTGGTGTTCATGGATGTATCCCCCTCGGGTACGGCGGCTACGGGAGCATCGGACACAGGGGTCGCTCCTGCCTTCAGGTTTGCGCAGTGCGGATTGTCCTGCAGTCGGCGCCGAGTCGCTTTGCCGGGTGTCTCAAGAGAAACAGCGGCCGACCATGTGTTCACTGCAGGGGCGGGCGCCAGCTTTCCGGCGCGCCACTAAACCCGGTCCGGCGTACGATACGGTTGCATTTGTCCTATTCTGGAGGGCTCTATGCCGAACCTAAGGGTCTGCGATCTTCGTCCGTTCATTCCTGCACAGAGCTTCGAGCAGTCCAAACAATTCTATTCGAACATCGGATGGTCGGTGAAAGACGTCGCGCCCAAGCTCGCACTCGTGGAATCGGAGGAGGTGCATTTCTACATCCAGGACTACTACATCAAGGAGTTTGCCGAGAACGTAATGCTGCACATCGCCGTCGAGGACGCGCGCGCCTGGTACGAACACGTCGCCGCGGTGCTGGCAAGTAACAGGTGGCCCGCGGCGCGTGTGCAGCCGCCGAAGCTGCAGCCTTACGGTGCGATGGTGACCTTCGTCCACGACCCCACGGGCGTCCTGCTGCATCTTTGCCAATGGAATCCCTGAGGGCGGTGCTCGGCGTCGGGCGCGGTGAGTCGTCAGCCGATCCCCTGCCGTTGTAGTTTGGCGGGTAAATCGTGCGCGGCCGACACCACCTCTCCGGGCACACGCTGGTGCGACGCGAGGATGTGGGCACGACCCACGGCCCCGGTTCAAGCTTGGCGCTTGGAGAGATCGAAGATTCGATATTCAAACAGGAGCGTATTGACGGCTTCCCTTAACAACTCCTGTTTCGTGCGTCCGGTCTTCTTGGCCAGTTTGTCGAGCATACCCGCGAACTGGCCGAAGCCCCCTCTGTCGGGCGATAACGCGGCTTGCGCGCACTCCATTACCGTAGTAATGTATTTCCATGGCAATCGCACACTCACGGCTTACCGCCCAAGGTCAGATTTCCGTACCTGCTGAGGTTCGCAAGAAGCTCGGCGTGGGCCCTGGCTCCGTGCTCGAATGGGACGAGCAGAACGATCAAGTCGTCGTCCGGCGGGCGGGGCAGTATACGTCCAAGGACGTCCACAGCGCGCTTTTTCCGGAAGAAGGTTCAAGAAGGAACCCCGCGGATGTGAAGGACGCGATTCGGAAGTATATCCGCAAGCGACATGCGCGCGGTTGACACAAACGTGTTGGTGCGCCTCGTCGTGCGCGACGATGCGGATCAGGTCCGCGCAGCGGAAGAGTTCATCGCCAGTGGAGCGTGGGTGTCACACCTCGTATTAGCGGAAACGACGTGGGTGCTCGATGCGGTATATGATCGCTCGGTAGAGCAGATCGCAACGGCCATCGACAGGCTACTAAACCACGAGCATCTGACGGTGCAGGACACCGATGTGGTGGCCGCGGCGACCGAGATTTTCAGGAAACGGCCGGCTCTCGGTTTCTCCGACTGCCTCGTGCTGGAGATCGCGCGGAAGGTCGGCCACTTGCCACTCGGTACGTTCGATCGGGATCTCGCGAAGCTCAATGGCACGGTGCGCTTGCATCAGTGAATATGGACCGGCGTTACGAACGGGCTCAAGCGGCTGCGCTTTTGAGGCGACTACGCGCTCATCGGAGCGGTCGCGCGCCCGATTAGAACAATGAAGTGGTACGTGCGTTCCCGTCGTGTTGATATACTCTTGGCTCACACGCCAATCACACGCAGCCGTGCACAGCCGCTATAACACCTGGCTCAAAAGGGGAAATGACTTTGTGCGGCTTGGGTTCGATTCCCATCACCCGCTTCACTCTGAGGCTTCGCCAGGCAAGCCGCGACAAGAGCTGGCATCGCGTGTTGCCGATCACTGCGGAAACTTCAATTCCCGCAGGATCGCTTGAAAACGCGGCTCTTGTCGCACCGGATCCAAGAGGGGGTCGGTCTTCAGAGAGATCAAGCCGGGGTCACGCACGCGCATCGCCGTATCGAGCCATTCGAGTGCCTTGGAGCGATCGCCCCATTGCGCATAGACAGTTGCGTACTGGGAGGAGCCGGCGTCGCCCAGTGAAGCGATCATTTTCGCGAGTTCGGCTTGCGCATCGGCGTGCCGGCCGAGCTTGTCATACACTACCGCCAGACATACCTGACTCAAATAGTTGTTCGGCTGGGTCTCACATGAGGTACGTGCGCTCCCGAGCTCGTCGGCTTCGTAGAAAGCGAGCCCGCGCCGTCCATAAGTCAATTTGTAGTTGGGATTGAGGCTAATGGATTCCGTGTAGGCCTTTGCTGCTTCCTTGTACCGCCGGGCCGCATAGAGTTCAATGCCAAGAGCCTCGTAACTGCGTGGATCGAGCGGGTCCAACACGACCGCGCGACGCGTTGCGGCAACTGCCTCATCGAAGTGCCCCATAGAGGCGGCGAACACACCGCTCTCCCGAAGTACCTCTGCTTTGCCCGGCGCGAGGACCAGCGCCCGCTCGTATTCCGTGTTCGCCTGCGCAAAGTCGAGGGTCGCCAACGAGGCATATGCGAGCGCCAGATGCGCCTCGGCCAGTTCGGGGGCAAGCGCAATCGCCCGGCGCGCATCCGCTTCGGCCTTCACAAGGCTCTCACGAACAGCAGCCCCGGTCGCCGCATATCCGGCGTAGCTAGTGAGGGCGATCGATCGATCCGCAAATGCAAGCGCGTAGCTCGGATCCAGGTGGATCGCGTCTGTGTACTCGGCGATCGCAGCGGGAATCTCGTTTCCTTCGCGCACCGCCTGAAAAGAGCTGGACGCCCGCAGGTATGCATTGAAGGCTGCAGCGTTACGGGTTCCGCCGAGCTCGATCTTCGCCGCGATATCGCCGAGGAGTGCGACCTTGAGGGAGTCGGCGACGGCGGTGGCGATCTCAGTCTGCAGTTTCAGCACATCCCTCAGGTTCCGATCATAGCTCCTCGACCACACCTCGAATCCCGTGACCGCGTTGATGAGCTGGACGGTGATGCGGACCGTGTGGCCCGAGCGGCGCACGCTCCCCTCGAGGATGGCCCCGACGTTGAGCTTGCGGGCGATCGCGCCAACATCGGCGTCCTTTCCCTGGAAGGAGAAAGCCGACGTTCGGCCGGAGACCTGCAGTCCGTTGATCTCGGTCAGTGAATTGAGAAGCTCTTCGGTGAGCCCCTCGGAGAAGTATTCCTGATCCTTGTCCCCGCTCAGGTTCACGAACGGCAGCACCGCAATCGAGTGCGGCGGCGGAGTAAACGCGGCGGGTGCAGCGTTGACGGCAACCGTAGATGATGACACCGAGGGCTTCGAGATCCAGGGCTTGCCAATGTCGAGATAGGCTACGACGCCCAGGATCACCACGACGGCCGTCAATGGCAGGCCGCGCTTCGACCAGGATGCCGAGGCCATCACCTTCCTCGGCGAAGTTGCGGCTGTCGGCGGACGTGTCGCTTCGGGGTCAGGTGCCGACACATGACGGCCGGCCGGCACCAGGAGTCGCCGGACACGCTCAACAAAGGCTGCCGGCGTCTCTCCTCCCGACAGGCGGGTCCATTGCACCTCCCGAAAGCGCTCCGGCACCCGCTCATCGTCATCGCGCGTCTCATCGATGACGACAGGCAATAGAAACGTTCTGTCGGCCGCCATCAGATGGCAGCGATCAACGGCGAGCTTCCACTCGAGACGGAAATACCCCTCGTCGCGATCGTGTGTGGTCTTCGAGATGATGGGGATGAATAGGGCGCAGCTCTTGATCTGCCGGCGGATGGAGTGGTCCCAGGCGTCGCCGCCTCGCAGCTCGCTCTGGTCGAACCAGACTTCAATTCCGGCCGCACGCAGGGCCTCGCAAATCCTTTGGGCCGCCTGTGCATCCTGCGAGGCGTAGCTGAGAAATACTGCGTGCGACGGTTCGGCCACCGAGTAAACGCTTCAATTTGGCCGACAGCCTACCCGGCAGATGCAGGGTGGCCGATCCGCTCGAACGTATCGCCCGCCCGTCATCGGCGCGCCACCTCAATTACCCTACGTTGCCGTGGCCCGCCGGGTATCGCACCTCGTGCTCGCGGAAACCACGTGGGTGCTCGGCGCGGTATAGGGCCGCTCGGTACAGCAGATCGCTGTAACCGGCGCGACCTTTCTTCAAGCTCTGTCAGCGGCATTGATCAACCTTGCAATCAACTTCATGCTGCTCTCCGGCGACCCGTTTGAATAGAGCATCGCGTGGATAGCTGCGCCTGAGGCGATCGCGCTGCTGATTTCGGTTCTCTCGATCATCTGCACGGCTGTTCTCCTGTTGATTCCTTTCCTCTCCAGCTTCTTCACGAGCGCCTCCTTGACCTGGGCGCGCTTGACCTGCAGGAACGATCGCAGTGCCGGGTCTCGGCATACTTCGGCGGCGATTTCAAGCATAAGGGCGATACGGTCGCGGTCGCAGGTGGTTTCGACAAGTCGGCTCGTGATCGCACGTGAAGTCTCGGGCGCCTCTCCGGGGGAATTCTCTATTGCGATGCCTGCCTGTTCGAGCTGCGCTTCGACATCCTCTAGGATGATGGCCTTTATGATCGCGGACTTGGAATCGAAGAACCGGTAGAGCAGCCCTACGCTCACTTGTGCCTCGGCCGCAATTCGGTCCACGGTGCTGGCTTGGAATCCGTACGTTCGAAAACAGTGCTTGGCAGCCTGGAGAAGCTGACTTCTTCGGACCTGCGGATCTTCTCGTCGTCTCTTCGCCACTTCCGGCATTACCGCGGACTCCTGAAGGGGGCGAGTAATGTAAAGCTGGCTTTCGTCGAAAGCTATTGAAATGCGGCCCGGCTCTCCGGGCACCGGCTTCACTTGACAGTGACTGAGCGCTCACTTACGATCGCCTCCCCAGCCGGGCGCGGCAGAGACAAGGAACCCGTTCGGGTGGTTGCTCGCCAGCGGCAATTCCAGTGAGGCCACGGCGCGAGTCCTGTTGCGATGACGGATCAGTCCCTCCCGCCAGCGTCCGTCGCCAGCCCGGGCGCAGTGCTCAGGGCGTTGCGGCGGAAATACGGCTGGACTCTCGCCGAGGTGAGCCGCCTCACCGGACTTAACACTTCCACACTATCGAAGATCGAAAACGACAGGACCTCGCTCACTTTCGAGAAGCTGGCACGCCTCAGCGCCGGTTTGCACGTCGATATCTTGGCCCTCCTCAGCGAGGGGGAGGGCCGACCGGCGAGCTACACCAGCGGACGGCGTAGCATCGCGCGCGGTGGTGAAGGCAATGCAATCGAGACCGGGAATTCATTGAATCTCTACCCCGCCTGGGACCTGCTCAATAAGAGCATGATTCCACTCGTGGCGGAATTGCATGCGCACAGCCTGGAGGAGTTCGGCGAGCTGGTCCGGCACCCCGGTGAGGAGTACGCCCATGTGCTCGAGGGCGAGGTCGATCTGTACACGAGTCTCTACGCGCCGGTGCACCTGAAGGCCGGCGACTCGATCTACTTCGACAGCGGCATGGGCCATGCGTATGTCGCCGCGCGCGAGGGACCGTGCCGGGTGCTCTCGCTATGCACGGCGCCGCACAGGCAAAGAGCGGAAGGTCTGTCGGGGGTACCTTCCTCGGCCGCGGCCTGCTCGTGCACTGCGCAGAACCTCTAAGCGGGTGGAGCGGGGTGGCGGCGGCAGCGAATTGCTGATTGCTTGGTGATTTCATGGGAACTGGGCCGTCGTGCAGGCTCAAGTCGTTGCGATGCGTGGCAGTGCGCTGTCGCCGAACGTGACAGGCGTCATCATGCGCATCGTCGCCGCCCTGCTGTCGGCGTCGATAGCCAGGACTTACCGTTGAACTGCCCGCCGCGTCGACGCTGACGCGAGCCCCGCGACGCCGTATCGTATGCAGGAGTGCGACGGCCCGGTGCCCGAAGAACGAGATCACACCCATGCTCGGCCTGATGCAAAACCATCCGCTGCTCATCTCCTCGCTGATCGAGCACGCCGCTGTAGCCCATCCTCACGCCGAAATCGTCTCGCGCACACCCGCGGGTGGGATGCGGCGCCACACCTATCCCGAGATTGCAATGCGCGCAGGTCAGGTGGCTGGCGCCTTGACCTTGCTCGGCGTGACAGAGGGCACGCGCCTCGGAACGCTTGCCTGGAACACGCACCGTCATCTTGAACTGTTCTATGGCATATCGGGGATCGGGGCGGTGCTGCACACCGTGAATCCACGGCTCTATCCGGAGCAGATCGAATACATCGTCAATCACGCGGGCGACAGCTATCTATTCGTCGACGCGAGTTTCGTGCCGCTCATCGAGCGCTTGGCGCCGCGGCTCGAGAGCGTTCGGACGTTCGTCATCCTGACCGACCCGCAGCACATGCCGCGAGAAAACACCGCGCCGCGAGCCGCGAGCAACGTGTCGAGCTGCAACTCAAACAGGGGCGCGCAATATTCGGCGTCGAGATCAAGGCGAGCAGCTCCGAAGGGGAGGTCTGTCCCCGGGACGGCCGAACGGCGGGCCGCCTGCTCGTTCGCGGGCACTGGATTGCTTCCGGCTATTACGGCAGCGAACCCGGAGCGATTCTCGATCCCGACCGTTGGTTCGATACCGGCGACATCGCAACCATCGATGCCGATGGATACCTGCAGATCACGGACCGGGCAAAGGATGTCATAAAGTCGGGCGGCGAATGGATCTCGTCGATCGACCTTGAGAATGCCGCGATGGGACACCCCGCCGTCGGCGAGGCCGCCGCCATCGGCGTGCCGCATCCGCTCTGGCAAGAGCGTCCTCTGCTGCTCGTCGTGAAAAGGCCCGGCCAGCAGCTCACGGAGCAAGAGTTACTCGACTTCCTCGCAGGCAAGTTGGCCAAGTGGTGGTTGCCGGAGAAGATCCTGTTCTTGATGGAGCTGCCGCACACCGCGACGGGGAAACTGCAGAAGACGACGCTGCGCGAAAAGTATGCGCGAGGTGAGCTCGCTGTCTGAGGCCTTGGTTGGGGGGCCGACGGGCGAAGGTGATACACTTTCAATGAGCCGTCGTACCAACGAGACCGATAGAGGACAAGAATCATGCGCGCATGGTATCCGCTCATTGCGACCCTGAATCTGGGCCTCACGTCAGTGGCATGCGGTGCCCCCGCAAATCCGGCTGCGGAAATCTTCGCCGTAATGCAGAAGTCCGCCCTTGAGTGGAATCGAGGCGACATCGCCGCCTTTGCGCACAGCTACAAGAACTCTTCGGACATACTGTTCATTGGTCATTCGGTGAGTCACGGATACGCGCAGATGCTCGCGGCGTACCGCGAGCACTACGCCAATCGCGCACAGATGGGTCGATTGAGCTTCTCTCAGCTGGCGATGCAGCCGCTGGATGAGCGATTCGCGACCGTCACGGGGAATTATCACCTGCGGCGCGGGAAAGTCGGCGGAGGCGACGCCGACGGCTACTTTCTGTTGGTGTTCGAGAAAACGACCCGAGGTTGGAAAATCGTCCGCGACGATTCGACCGCCCTGCCGCGGTCTGGCCCGTGCGCGCCCGGCCATTGACTGCCGCGCTAACAGTGGGACGGCCGGTAGTATGCGCGATCTTACCGGACTCGCTCATGGCGAAAGTAACAGACAGAAAAATCAGTGTCGCACCGATGATGGGACGGACGGATCGCCACTGCCGCTATTTCCTCCGCGGCTTCTCCGCACGGATGCTCCTGTATACGGAGATGATCACCGCCGCCGATCTGGTGCACGGCGACTGCGCTCCATTCCTCGAGTTCGACCCCGAGGAACACCCCGTCGCGCTGCAGCTCGGCGGCTGTGACCCGCAGGAGCTGGCGGTCGCGGCTCACAGAGGTGAGCAGTCTGGTTATGACGAGGTCAACCTCAACTGCGGATGCCCGAGCGACCGGGCGACGGGCGGCGTGTTCGGCGCCTATCTGATGCAGCGGCCAGAAACCGTAGCGGCCTGTGTGGCCGCCATGCGTGCCGCCGTTCGCGTGCCAGTGACGGTAAAGATGCGGCTCGGAGTCATCGACGGCCGGGGCGGAGCGGCCATCGAGGCAAGCCGTCGCTTCGACGAAGCGGAGCGAGCTGCGCTGTACCGTTTTGTGGGCGCCGTGCGCGATGCCGGCTGCGACGCGGTGATCGTCCATGCCCGCAAAGCGGTGCTCGGCGGACTGTCGGCGCAGGACAATCGGGAGATTCCCCCGCTGCAGTACGACGTCGTGCGCCAGGTAAAGAAAGCCTTTCCCGATCTGCAGGTGGTAGTCAATGGCGGTCTGAGCGAGCCGGACGCGATTCTCAGGACGTTTGACGGCCTGGATGGCATCATGCTTGGGCGGGAGGCATATCACCGACCCCTGGTCCTCGCCCGGCTCGACGCGCTCCTGTTCGGCGCAGAGCCGACTGCAGGCAAGCCTCATTCGACCCGAGAAGCGCGCGACGCGGCTGCGCGCGCGCATGCGATCGAGCGTATGGAGCGCTACACCGAGCGACAGCTGGCGCAAGGTGAGAAGCTGTCCGCTGTCGTCCGTCACATGCAGGGTTTGTACGCGGGCGAGCCCGGAGCGCGTGAGTACCGGCGCATATTGACCGAGGGCGCACGGCGTCCGGGCGCCGGCGCCGAGGTGTTGGCGGAAGCCGTTGCGAGCACCCAGGAAGACCCACCCGCCCGCTAGCGCATGGCGGCGACGCTCGACCGCTTTGAGGTATCCATTGCGAAGATACCGCTTGCGGCGGTCCGTTGCCGCCGTGAGGTGATGAATGTCACCTCCCGATCCTGACGATTCAGACTGCTAACTGGATCTCCAGCCGTCTATGTTCAACCCGGCACTGACGCCGTCTTGCCGACCATTGAGTCGAGCTGGTGGCAACCGTCCCCGCCCAGGAGCCTCGCCATGACTCGAGAAGAGCAGATCTCAGCGACCGCACCCGGCGGCTCGCTCGCAACCCCTCCCGCGCACCCCGGCGCGCCATCCGGAAGGCGGCAGCGGCCGAACGTCCTGCCGATGATCCTGGAGATCGCGATCGACGCGGGCGTCCCGACGGGCTGTTACTGGCTGTCGATGACCTATCTCTCCCACTCGGAGGTCGTCGCGCTGATCGTGGCCAGCATCTTCCCGGTGCTCAAAAGCTCGTACGGGCTGTTGCGAAAGCGCGCACTCGATCCGGTGAGCATCGCCATTCTTTTCGGTTTGGCGTTCGGGGTAGCGATGCTGTTTGCCGGCGGCGGCCCTAAATTGCTGCTGGTGCGCGAATCGCTGTTCACCGGAGCCTTCGGCCTCCTCTGCCTCGTCTCGCTCTTGTTCCGATCCCGGCGCCCGCTGATGTTCTTCTTCGGACGGTTCTTTGCCGCGGGGAGCGATCCCGGCAAACGTGCGTGGTACGACCAGCTTTGGCAGTATCCCGGTTTCCGTCGAGTCCAGCGCGTAATCACGCTGGTCTGGGGACTGGTGTTCGTGGGTGAATTCACTTTGCGAGTGGTGTTGATCTATACCGTCTCGCCCGCGACGGTCCTGGCCGTCTCTCCGGTCGCCCTCGGCACGGCGAGCCTGCTTACGATGCTGTGGACGTTCAGTTACGCGGCGCGCTCACGTAACGCGCACGCCGCGAGTGCGCGCATTGATACCCCTATGCAGGATCTCTGACCGTCACTACACTGTCGGTCACACCAGCCGTAAGGTGATTGCCTTCAATACGGCCCGTGTACGGTCCCGCGTACCGAGCTTGGCGAGGATATCGGAAACATAATTCTTGACTGTCCCGTCGGCGAGATTGAGGCTGCGCGCGATTTCCTTGTTCGAATATCCTCCTGCCAGCAATCTCAGAATGTCGAGCTCTCGTGCGCTGAGATCGATTGGCCCCTCAGCTCGAGTCGCGGAAGCCAGGCGCGGATGTATCGGCTGCATCGCGACCGGCGACAACCATTGCTCGCCGCGCCGCGCGCGATCGATGGCGGCGATCAGATCGTCCGAGGAAGCTCCTTTGAGCAGGAAGCCCTGAGCGCCTGCCTCGACCGCCGCCAGCAACAAATCGCTATCCTCGAAGGTCGTCAGCATGACGACCGGAGTGCGGTTGCCCTGTCGCCGCAACTCGCGAACCATAGAGATGCCGTCGAGGCCGGGCATCCGAATATCGCTCACTATCACATCCGCCGGTGTCGCGCTCAATCGCTCGAGCAGCTCCGCTCCATCCGCCGCCAGCAGCACCACTTCGATGCCCAACCGTTCGAGCAAGGCTTGCAGGCCGTCTCGTACGAGGTCCTGATCGTCGGCCAGCGCCACGCGAATCCTCATGATTGGCGGCCCGTCGGGAGAGTCACCCGCAGCCGAAAGCCGCCTTCCGGCGCCGTATCGGTCTCTACACGGCCTCCAAGCTGCTCCACCCGCTCCTGCATGCCACGCAACCCATAGCCCGCCATCTTTGCTTCACGACACGTTCCGTCGTCGCGTACCTCGAGCCGCAGCGTTTCCTCGTCCCGCGCCAGGGATAGCCAGATGTTCCGTGCATCCGCGTGCCGCACGGCGTTGGTGAGTCCCTCTTGCCCTGCGCGCACGAGCGCGTCGGCCCGGTCCGCCCCATCGATGCGAACGCGATCATCGAGGTCAAGGTGAATCTTTGGCGCCGGAAAGGCATCGGCGACCCTGCGCAACGCCTCACGCACATCGATCCCATCATGGCGGCGAAGATTCGCCACCACACTACGCAGCTCCGCCAGAAGCCTGGCCACCAGCTCCCTGGAGACGAGCCATTCGCGCCGTTCCGACACTCCAGCCTCTCGGCCCAGGAGATCCAGATTGAGCGCCAAGGCGGTGAGTCGATGGCCGGCCACATCGTGCAACTCACGTGACACGCGTAGTCGTTCCCCGTCGCGCGCGCTTTCGGCGAGCAGCTCTCGGGTAGCCAGCAGCTGGGCATTTACCTCGCGAAGTTGTCCGGACACCCGCTCTGCCCGCACGCGCTCGAGAGTGGTCAACAGGGCGAATGCTTCGAAGCTGCCGTACACGAACAGCATGAACCCGGGGTCGGCGACGTGCCAGCGGGCGACGATAATCGCGAGGAACGCGAGGTTCAGTGCCACGAGACCCATCACGGCGACTCTCCGGGGGTAGATCGCCCCGATCGTCACCGCGATTATGATCAACAGAACGGGCGTGAAGCTCGAGGGTCCGAGCGCAAGCAGCGCGAGCCCGGATATGAGCATGAAGGACAGCTTTATCGCGGTGCGGGCATCGTTCGGCTGTTGCGCGCCGCTGCCGCGGGGAATGGCGAAGCCGAAAACGAAGGCGAGCATGCAAAGCACCACCATGGCCCTTCCGGCCGTCTCTCCCAGGGGCGTCCAGTCAGGCGGTACTTGCCAAAGAGCGATGGCGACCATTGCCCAGGCCATGTAACCGGCGATAAAGACCGGGTTGGGCGCGAGTCCCGATAGGAGGCGGGTTAAGCGCATGCGAGACGATAGCCACATCGGGGTTTCACCTTCAAGGTCCGATCCCCCGCACATGACTTCCGGCACCCTGGCGTATGCCTTCCGGCACTGTGCTCGGGTCGCCAGCCCGTCCACCATGCAGATGGCGCAACAATCGTGGGCGACAGGGCATTTCGCATGAACAGACGGCATTTTTTCCACACGGCGGCAGTGGGCGCCGCAGGCGCAATCGCAGGCGGCGCCGCGGCGGGCGGATACTTTCATCACAAAGCGCAACAGAGGTCGGAGGAATATCTGGGCCGCCGGTTCTTTTCGAATCCGACATTCGACTATGCGACAAGAGGAGTACTTGGCACCGCTTATTATGGCTGCGCAAATCCGGGCAAGGTATTTGCCATCACTTCGAATATCAAAGATGGAGATTATGAATCAGCTTACACGGCCTTCTTCAACGCCGGAAACGAAGCCAAGCAATGGGCAGAAGCAGCGGCGCGCAGGAATCAGCAGGTGAGCGCGCGCGCGGCGTATCTGTGGGCGGCAAACTACCTCTATGCCTCGCTTTACTTTCTCGATGGAGCCGGGGATCCCGGCCGAATGTTGCCCACTTGGAAGCACTATGAGAGCTGCTGGATGGAAGCGGCGGCACTCAGCACGCCGGCGGTCGAGCGCGTGGAGATTCCTTATGAGAATACGACCCTGACTGGGTGGTTCTTCCGCGCTTCGGAAGGCGGCCTACGGAGGCCACTCGTGATTTTGAATAACGGTGCCGATGGGTCAGAGCTCGATATGCTGGTGTTGGGAGGCACGGCCGGAACCGTGCGAGGATACAACTGCCTGACCTTCAATGGGCCGGGACAGGGCGATTCCTTGTGGCTGAAGAAAATGTATTTCCGCCCCGATTGGGAGCGGGTGATTACTCCGGTCGTGGACTTTGCCGTTGCACATCCTGAGGTCGATGCGAAGCGGATCGCGCTGGTGGGCATCAGCCAGGGCGGGTTCTGGGTCCCGAGAGCGTTGGCATTTGAGCGCCGCATTGCGGCGGGCGTGGCCGATCCGGGCGTGTGGAACGTGGGGCGCGCATGGACGGAGCGGTTGCCGAGATCGATGCTGCAGCTGCTGGATGCCGGAGACAAGGAGAAGTTCGATAGGGACCTGACGCGCGCCCTTCGATTTGTGCCGGAGCCGGAGGCGCGGGCCACACTGGCGTTTCGAATGCGCCCCTACGGGACGGATTCGTACTATGAGGCGTTTCGAGCCGTACTGCAGTACGACCTGAAGGCCGTGGCGGGACAGATCCAATGCCCGATGCTCATCACCAATCCCGAGGCAGAGCAGTTCTTCCCTGGGCAGCCGCAGGAGCTCTACCGGATGCTGCGCTGCCCGAAGACGTGGCTCGACTTCACGGCGGAGCAGGGAGCGCAACTACACTGTGAGGTGAGCTCGCCTGGTTATAGGGACTTCCGAATCTACAACTGGCTCGATGAGATACTGAAGGGTTGATTCACGACAGTGCGCCTCAGAACGGCATGCCCGGCGGAATGACGGGTGTCATGTGGGCGAGCTGCAGCTTCATGAGCCTCGGGTCTTGGAGTAGATGCGCCATGCTGCGCTTCCAGGCCGCATCGACGTCATCGCCTTGCGCGGCGCCCAACTGCACGGCCACTCGTTGCAGGCGATCGTGGATCAGCGCGGCAACATCGGGCGAGGTGCCCGGCGCCTGCGTGACGCGCTCCAGCGACATCAGCGTACGGTAGGCAATTCGCCGGCCGACCGCATCGCGCTCACTGTCCACGGTCACCGCGAGCAGGCGATCAAGCAGCTCCTGCAGACCCGGCAACCCGGGGTCGGCCAGATGCTGCTCGTACACGCGTGTCAGGCGAGTCGGCCCCAGCAGCGCATTGAGGGTGACTTGCGCCCCGACGTCGGCCGCGACCAGCGGATCGAACACGGCGGCGCCGGCATCAGCCAGGATTTCCTGATCGAACTGCGGATTGCGCGCCCCGTTGATTCCGTACGAGAGCTCCGGCAGCAGGCGCGGCGGAACCGTCAGCGCTTGTGTCGATAGTGTCTGGAGCAGCGCCGAGAGCGCGGCATGCTGTCGCTGCGCGCTCACCGGATGCGCCGTCGGGTGCGCATGGCCGTTGATCGCGTAGTTGTAATCGACGCCGCCGATCATCTTGGCCGCAGCGATCACCTCATAGCGGTGCAGCAGCCAGACGAGCACGAACTCGCGGCGCAGGTCCGCCAACGGCTCATCGGGTAACAGCACGTCGGTGCCGAAGCTATCGAGCGCGACACGGCGCACCGCCATCATCTGTTTCAGCGCCGCGACCGGATCGGGACCATCGTCCCACAGGGTCGCCCAAGGCGTGGGCGAGTCCGCCGACCGGCTGTCGATGTCGGTAATATAGCGTGCGCCGGAGGCCACCATCGCGTCGGCCTTGGCACTGGCGTACTGATCGGGATTCACCCCCGGCGGCGGCTCACCGTAGAGCCAGCTGACGGTGAACATGTCCCAACTGCCGGCGCCCGGCGCATAGGCCTGCGACAGATCAATCTTGCCGTCCTTGAGCAGAATTCGCGGCCCCGGATAATCCATCACGGATGCCCGATGTTGGGTGCTCGCCGCGAAGTTGTGACTGAACCCGAGCGTGTGTCCCACCTCATGCGCGGCGAGCTGGCTGAGGCGCGTCAGCGTGGCGCGCACGGGGTCGTCCGGGCCGCCCGTGTTGTCATACTTCGTTCCGATCAGCGCGTGGAATATTCGGATGTCCTGACGCTCCCGCAAGGAGCCGAGGACTGCCACCCCGCGGACGATCTCGCCCGTGCGCGGATCGACGATCCGCTCGCCGTATGACCAGCTGCGTGTCAGGCGATCGTCCCAGAACACGACGTTGTAACGTACGTCATAGGGGCTAACGCCCTCGGGCAGCACCTTCACCTGGAAAGCGTCAATGAACCCGGCGGCATCGAATGCCCTGGCCCAGAAGCGCACACCGCGCAGCAGTGCCGCCAGAACCTGCGGCGGTGCGGCGCTGTCGACATAATAGACAATGGGCTTGCGCACGCGCGAGCGCGCTTGGTCGGGGTGGATCTTCTGCAGACGGAAGCGTGTGGCATACTCGCGCTCGACCCGCTGTCCGAGCGGAGCGGTGTAATCAAAAACCTGGATCGGCTCGCCGCCGGCGCGGTTGTCGAACGCCCGCGGCGTGTAGCCGGGCGGCGGCAGCTTGATCAGCGTCGAATGGATGACGAAGCTGACCTTGTTCCGATCCGGCGAGACTTCCCGCACCGCATCGCTGGCCTTGCTGGACTCGAAGGTCTGAAGCGCCGCGAACTCGATGTTGTCGGGGAACGACTGCACCGAACGCAGCATCGCGGCGCTGAGTGACGGGACGAGCTTGAACGGCGCGCCGCCACTCGAGTCGAGCTGCGCGGCCAGATGCATTACGTCCTGAGTGAGGAACGGCGCGATATCGACTACGACGCTGCCATCGGGTTTGGTCGTGACCGGGCGGGTCATCCACACGATAGCAGTCGGAAAGCTCTCGCTCACCCCCCGCCGCTCCTCGGCGGTGCCGCCCATGGCGCGGAAGCGGGGATTCTCGAATGCCACCGCCACTTCCGTGCCGATGCGGCGAAAATCGAGCAGCTGAGTACCTCCAAGCAAGCCGCGGTCGAGCGTGATGGCGGCCGAACCGAGCCCGGTCTGCATCGAGGCCGCGTACAGGTAACGGCCGTAGATGCCGTCGCGGTCCGGCGGCGGCAGCGTGACGAGGATCCGCCCCTGGGTCAGGTCGACATGCACTGGCAGCAACCCTTGGGCGGCCAGGGCAGGAGCTGCATGAGCAGCCGCGGCCGCGAGTACCAAGATCGCCCATCGACCAAAAGCCGCTGCCCGACGCTTCATGTTGACGCCCTTTCCGCGAGACCGTGCACGGCAGCCAATATACCCCACTACTCACTCATAGCGCAGCGCGTGTACGGGACTGGTGCGCGCGAGGCGCAGCGTGTGCAGGAACACGGTCGCCCAGGCGACCAGCAACGCCGCGGCGCCGGCGGCCAGGAAATAGACCGGATTCGGCGAGATCCGGTATGCATAGCCTTCCAACCAGCGGTGCAGGCAATAATAGGCGACGGGCCACGCAATGACGTTCGCAAGCAGCACCGGCACCGAGATCCTCCAGAGCAAGAGCCTCATGATGTCGTGCGTCCGTGCGCCCGAAACCTTGCGGATTCCGATTTCCTTGGTGTGGCGTTCGGCGGTGAAGACTGTCAGGCCGAACAGCCCAAGACAGGCGATAAAGATGCCAAGCGCCACGAAGAGAGCGAGCACGGTACCCTGACTCTCATCCGACGTGAAAAGGTCGTTGAATGCGCTGCCGAGGAAGTATCGATCCATGGCAATGCCCGGTGCCCATGATCGCCAGGTTCGGTTTATGAACGCCAGGGTCTGGGAAAGCTCGCCGCCGCTCACTTTGACGAACAGATGTGTCGCCGGGACGGGATCGACCAGGTAAATGGTCGGCAATACCGGAACCCGCACGCCCCTCATCTTCGTATCCGCCAAGACCCCGACAATCCGGCCTACGGGTACGAGCATGCGGCCCACCGCGGCAGCGGGCGAACCGCCCAGCCGGCGCGCAGTTTCGGCGTTGATCAGGATGTTCTGCAGCCCTGAACCCGACGACACGTCCTGCCCATGCATCGGTGACAGAAGCCGCCCTGCGACCAGTCGCACTCCATACAGCGAAGGGTAATCCACAGTGATGTGGATGAAGCGGGCACTGAACACCTGCGAGCTGCCCTGCGCGTGCAGCAGCCCCGTAAAGGTGTGCCCCCGCTGAAAGGGCACATCATCCGATAGCGCCGTCGCAATTATCCCGGGACCGCTCCTCAAAGCGCGCATCAATCCCTCTCTGGCTCCAGGCGCGATGTTGCTCATCCCGCCGATTACAAGCACGTGATGCCGGTTGAATCCGAGGTCAAGCTCGCGCGCGAAGTTTATCTGACGGAAAATCACCATCGCGGCAACACCGAGACCGATGGAGACTGCGAACTGCCCCAGAACGAGCGCCGAACGAAACACGCCGGCGCCGGTCTGCACGGTACCGCCCCTGAGGGCCTCGGCAGGACGAAACCGTGAGAGCACGAGCGCCGGATACGCCCCGCCCAGCAATCCGAGGCCGACCGTGCCGCCGACGATCGCGGCGAGCAGCTGCCAGTCCGCGAGGTAATGCAAGCCGATGGGCTCGACCAAAAGGCGGTCGTAGGCCGGCAACATGACCTCGACGAGTGCCAGCGCCACAGCGAGCGAAATCACGCTCATCAGAACGGCCTCGCTCAAAAACTGCACGATGAGCTGTCCGCGCGTCGCACCGCCGAGCTTGCGCAGACCGATCTCGCGCGCGCGCAACGTCGCCCTGGCAGTCGCGAGATTCATGAAATTCGCCGCGGCGATCAACACGATGAGCAAGGCAATGATCGCAAAGCCGTACACGGTCGCCGGACTTCCCGCCGGAGTCATTCCGCCGTACCGTCCGCCCATCAGGTGGACATCGCGGAATCGAGTGAGGTGAAAGTGCTCGAGCTGACTGGCGGTCTGCTCGATATTCCCCACTTTGATATGAAATGTCGCATCCAGTATCGGTTTGAGCTCTTGCAGCACCCCTGGTGGACGAGCACCGGCAATCAGGCGCACATACCCATAAGCAGACCCGTATTTCCAAGCCAGGGTGCCCGCGGAGCTCGAGTCGGGTACGAGAATACCTGCAACGAGCTGCGTGTTGCGTGGCAAGTCGCGCAGCACACCGGTCACCTCGAGCGTGCGGGTTTCAGGCGAACAGCCAGGGTGCTCAAATGCGAATGTACACCCGCCTCCCAATGGTCCCCGCACTGTCATGAGTTTCCCAACCGGATCCGTATCGCCGAAGAATTTTCTCGCCATGGCTTGAGACAGCACGACGGAACCCGGCTGGGACAGCACGTGAGCCGGATCGCCGCTCACGAGAGGCAGCTTGATCACCTGGAGAAGATCCGAATCCACCCCCGTCACCGTCTCCAGGAATTGCCGATGTCCGACCGTGACGGTCATCGTTGCGGGCGCCAAATAGGTGATCGCCTCGACTTGCGGAATTTTTGACTGCAAGTCCTCCAGCACCGCAAGGGGAGTCTTTGCCTCTGGCAGCGGCGGCCGCCCGATCATGTGCAGCGTCACCTCCAGGCGATAGAGGTTCGAGGTATCAGGAATCCAAGCGTCGTATGAGAGTTGGTACCGGACGAACAGCAGGATCAGGATGGCGCACGCGAAGGCGACCGACAGCCCCACCAGGTTGATCAGGCTGTAAAGCTTGTGGCGAGCGAATCCCCGCACCGCCATCTGGAGGTAATGTCTCAACATAGCCAGTCGTCCGATCGGGCGTCTCCGACGGCGGGTCTCAGCGCTGTGGAGAGCGTGCCGGCATGCCTGTACGGATGGTACGCAAGGCCCATCAGGATCACCAGCCGAGGTCGCACACCTGACGGTCAATCCGAACAAGGGGGCACGCAGATGACGCGCCATGCGGCCGCGGTACGCCCCGTACTCCGTCCGTGGCCGCTGGGCCTGCGATGCCGTTCGGGGCCGACTTTGTGTGCGATTTACGCGGTGTCATTGGCGGGCAAATCCACTGTGGGGTCACATCCGCTAGAATGCAGCCATGCCATCGAGGACTACGACAGTGAGCAACGCGGCTGATTCCGGTTCGGTCGAATCGTGGCTGGTCGCGGCAGGACGGGACCGGCGCCCGGGCTCGCCGCTGAACGTGCCTCCCTGGCCAGCGTCAAACTTCGTTCGGGGCGAGCACCGTGCGTACACTCGTAACGACGGCACGCCCGGATGGGAGGCGCTGGAGGAGATCGTCGGCGGGCTTGAGGGTGGCTCATCGGTCTCTTTCGCCTCGGGCATGGCGGGGATCGCAGCGATTTTCGATCAACTCCCGGCAGGCTCGGTTGTGGCCCTGCCGGACGACTGCTACCAAGGTGTCGCGGGACTCGCCAAGGCCGGCCAAAGCCGCCGCCAGTGGACGGTGCATCGGATCGGCGTGACCGACACCACAGGCTGGATCGAGATGTGCGGCGTAGCCGACCTCCTTTGGCTCGAGTCGCCGTCGAACCCGCTGCTGGCGGTGGCTGACCTGGACGTCATCTGTGCCGCACCCCGCAAGCGTGGCGCGATCCTGGGCGTGGACAATACCTTCGCTACCCCGCTCAATCAGTGTCCCCTGGCGCTTGGGGCCGACGTCGCCGTGCAATCGGCGACGAAGTTCATCGGGGGGCACTCGGACCTGCTCGGCGGCGTCGTCACGGTGCGCGACGCGAACCTGCTGGCGGCGGTGCGGCAGGCCCGCGAGCTCGCGGGCGCGACACCCGGCACCCTTGAAACGTTTCTCGCGGTTCGCGGCGTGAGAACGCTGGCACTGCGGCTGGAGCGGGCGCAGCACAACGCCATGATATTGGCCGAGCGTCTTGCCCAGCATCCGCGCGTCACTCTGACGCGTTACCCCGGCCTTGCGAGCCATCCAACTCACGAAGCCGCGCGACGCCAACTCAAGGGCTTCGGCAGCATCATCTCGTTCGACGTGCGCGGAGACGCCCGCGCCGCGGACGCCGTGTGCGCCGGGCTGCAGCTCGTCCAACACGCCACCAGCCTGGGCGCGGTCGAGTCCACCATCGAACGGCGGGCCGGCATTTCAGGACAGGAGCACCTGCCGCCGACGCTGCTGCGGCTGAGCGTGGGCATCGAGGCCGTCGAGGACCTGTGGGCCGATCTGGATCGGGCGTTGCGCAACGCCCCGCAAGCGTAGCAAGTAGACTTCGCTCAGGACTTTACGAGGATTTCAACGTTGGGGGGATCCCGGAGCTAGCACTGCCCGACTGGGTGCAATTGCCGAGCCTGCGTTCGTCCGCGCCTGCGTGCGATCAGCGCTGGATGCCGCGGTATTCGTCGACGACCTTCCATGGCGCCGGGTTGTCTTCACCACGGCCGCTTACGAGTACGACCGGCAGCGTACCGGTGGCTATCGCGGCCGTAGCCTTCATCAACATTGCGTCCGCGCCAGCCCCAGTGACGCTGTATTCCGCCGATTGGACGTTGGGGATACCGTGCCCGGTCAGGTATTTTGCCAGGGCTCTTGCGCGCTGCGCGCCGGCCCGGGGGCAGTTGAGAGGCGCGAGGATCACCACCGTGTCAGCTCGCACGCCAATGGGGGCCGCCACGGGGACGAATCCGTCGACGTCGGCCATGGCCTCGAGCTGCCGTTGGAACACTGCATTCTGATGAGAATGCCAAAGGTGAACGCTCAGCAGCGCTGCGCCGGTGGCGACAAGTAACGCTTTGGAGACCATGACGTGCTCCCGCAGCTTCACATGAAGGAGGCTGCGGCGGCACGTTAGCACTCACCAAACTGCGCTCGGGCGACGCCCGTCACGCGCTCCTGCGGGGAAAGCGGGGTTCACCTCACCATTTGCGGCGGCGGCATCACGGAAGCGTGACGCCGCAGCGTGAGGTTGAATATGTAAGGTTCGAACGATCGCAATCCTCAGTGGCTGCCTCCGGGCGTTGCGACCGCGAACGTGTCATTGCCGCTGCCGGCTTTCGCCACCAGCGGGAAGATATTGTCGTGCATCAGCATCTGATCGAACTGCGGCAGGTCCTGCTGCATCAGGGTGTGGTACTGCGCCTTGGCGGCATTCAGCTTCCCGTCGAGGAGCTGCAGGACCTGAATCGTCGCATCGGTCGCAGGATAGCCGGGATCGCCGTACACATCGCCCGCGCCCGTGCCCAGCTCGCCGTTCAGCCATATCAGGTTGAGGTACAGGCCGTAGGGGGCCAGGTAGCTCTTTTCATCGCTGTTGGCCAGCGCCGGGGACAGCAGTTGATTCTCCAGATCCTGAATCTTCTTGTCCATGTCCTTGATCGCCTTCAGGGCCTTGCTGTGCTTGGCCTTCTTGTCGGCTTTCAGCATGTCCTCGTCCGTCTGGAGTTGCTTCCGCAGCCACTCGATCTGGTTCACCATCTTGGATACGCTCGAAATGTCATTGCGGACATGCAGCAGCATCTTGACTCTGGCTGCGGTCTGCGCGGGCGCTTCCGGCGAGCGGGGACCGGCCAGCACGGTGATTGATTGGGTGTAGGTCTTGCCGTCCAGCGTCACACGCGCGGTGTAGGTGCCCGGCGCAACCATCGGACCGACTTGCGCCTCATCAATACCCCAGTGGGTGATCGAGCGCGAATCCTTGCCGAGAAAGCGCAAATCATCCCAGACATGTGGGTTCGTCGACGGTGTCGTCCGCAACTTGATCAGCTTCGGCGGCGGGTAACGAAGATCCCAGTAAACGCGATTGATTCCGGGATGCACGTGCGCATCGGGATCGTGTGCCCAGTGCGCCCCCCCATACCCTCCCTTCTCATACTTGGGGTTGAGCCCTGGCTTTTTCTTCGGAAGGAGATTGAGCGTCCGCACCAGATGTCCCTGGGCGTCCAGAATGGCGACTTTGATGCCGGCCGTCTTCTTCTGCTTCTCTTCCTTGGCTTCCTGGCTTTGCTTCTTGTCCTGCTTGTCGTCTTTGGCCTTGGTCGCTTCCTTCACCTTGGGGACCGACTGCAGCCAGAAGTCAATGAAGGCGTGGCCGCCGTGGAAGAACCGATACGTCGGCCGTGACCGGAAAACCTGGACCGGCGCACCCGCGCTGCCGCTTGCCAACTGTTCCAGCGGAGTGATGTCCTCCAGCAGGTAGATTCCGCGCCCGTACGTCGCAACCACCAGGTCGTGAAATTGCTTCTGCACCGTCTCCCAGGAGACGGGCGCATGGGGCAGCCCGGTCTGCAACGGCATCCAGTTGCCACCGGCGTCGAACGAGACATAGAACGCGTTGCCGGTGCCGGCGAACAGCAGATTGCCGGTGTACGGGTCCTCGGCCACCGAGCTCACGTTGCTCGTGGTGCTCACCGGGATGCCATGGACGATGAGCTTCCAGCTGCGTCCGAAGTTCGTGGTCTTGTAGATATAGGGCTTGGTATCGCCCGTCAGCGCGAGGTCCACCGAGAGATAAGCGGTCGCGGCGTCGAAATGCGAGGGCTCTATGCGGGTGACCACGCCGAGTGGCGGCAGGCCGGGAATGTGTTTGGTGACATTGGTCCAATGGCCCCCGCCATCCTGCGTCAACCAGACCTGTCCGTCGTTCGTACCCGCCCAGATCAGGCCCTGCTGCGCCGGCGAGGGCGCAATGGCGAATACGACCTCGCCGTAGAACTGCCCGAGGTTGTCCTGCCGGCGCATCTTCCCGCCCATCGGGATGCCGCCCGATGGCACGAGATATTTGGGATTTTGCGTCGAAAGGTCCGGGCTGATCACTTGCCAGCTCTGCCCGCCATCCGTCGTTTTGAAGATCACCTGGCAGCCGTAATATACGGTGTTGTGATCGAACGGATCGATTGCCATGGGCGGCGTCCAATGGCAGCGATACTTCAGATCTTCCGGCGGCGAATCGAGCGAATGCAGGGGCCAGGGGCTCACCGCCCGCGGATAGCCGACCCTGGTATCGAGGCGGGTGATCTCATCTCCGTAGCAGGTGCTCCAAATGACATGCGCATCGCTCGGATCCGGATAGATGAAGCCGGATTCACAGCCGCCGAGCGGCTCCTGCCAGCCCGCGTTGGGCTCACCAACACCACCGAGCAGCGGCGTGGCCTGCGGATAGGCCGGACCACGCTCGGCGTCGTCATCCTGCATGTTCGCGTACACGTAATACGGCACCTGGTTGTCGACGGACACGTGATACATCTGACCAATGGCCAGCTGCACGTGGTGCCACTGCTGTCCGGCCGTCGTGCTGATCTCGGCCCCGCCGTCGTCGCTGATCATCATCCGCTTCGGGTTGGTCGGGTCGATCCAGATATCGTGATTGTCGCCTCCCCAGTGCACTTCCTGGAACGTCTTGCCCCCATCTCCGGACACGAAGAAGGAGTTGCACGCGACGTAGATCTTGTCCTCATCGGTCGGCGAGACGGCCAGGCGCACGGTATAACCGGCGCGCTCCGTCAGCAGCCGGCTGTAGCTTTCGACGTGCCAATGCTTGCCGCCGTCGTCGGATCGCCACAGTGCTCCCTGCTGCGCGGTCTCGATGAGGGCGTACACGCGCTCGGGGGCGGACGGCGCGGTGGCCACATCGATCTTGCCCAGCGGGGAATGGGGCAGACCGTGCCCCTTGATCTGCTTCCACGTGTCGCCGCCGTCATGCGAGACATAAACGCCGCTCGACGGCCCGCCGCTGGTCATTGCCCAGGGTCGAAGCTTCCACTGCCACATGCCGGCGAACAGAATGTGCGGATCCTGCGTGTCCATCGCCAGGCCGGAGCAGCCGGTATCGCCATTGACGAACAGGACCTGCTTCCAGGTCTTGCCACCGTCTTCGGTGCGCCACACGCCGCGTGATTTTTCGGAGTGCGTGCCCGTTCCCATCGCGCAGACGAAGACGTTTTGCGAATCATGGGGGTTGACCACGATGCGCGCGATCAGCCCGGTGTCGGTCAAGCCCATATGAGTCCAGGTGCGGCCGGCATCGCTGGACTTGTAGACGCCGTCGCCCGGCGTGATCCCGTTGCGGATCACCCAGGACTCGCCCGTGCCGACCCAGACCACATCATGATCGCTGGGGTCTATCGCCATCGAGCCGATCGACTGCACCGGTTCCTTGTCGAAGATCGGTTTGAACGTACTACCGCCATCAGTCGATTTCCAGACACCGCCGGAGGCAGCGCCAACGTAGTAGACGTTGGGGTCTCCAGGAACGCCGACGACGGCGCTCGCGCGGTTGCCGCGGTCCGGACCGACGAAATGAAACCGCATGGATTGAAGATCCTTGGGTGCGATGTCGGAAGCCCCGGCGGCCAGCGGCACACCGGCCATCGCCAGCAAGGGAAGGAAGACAAACCATTCAGTGGAAATTTTCTTGGCGTTCATCATCGGTCCGTCATCTCTCGCTGGAGTAGCGGTTAATGGGTTATGCGATACCGAAGGCTGACGTGCGGAGCGGGGCATTCTAGGACCAATAAGGCGGCGCCGGGTGGCAAGATGCGACCAGTGGTGATGCTTTCTCGGTGGCCTTCGGATTTCGGGTAATCGGGCCGCCGGTCCGGTGGGCTGGCGTGCCCCGCAACCGGTCAAGCCCTGCCAACGCCCTGGCGCCTGAAGGCTCTCGGCGAAGCTTCGCTCTCCACCTCCGCGCCGGTGAACTGCGCGTGGTACAGATCGTGGTAGGCGCCCGCGCGCGCGAGCAGCGACGCGTGCGTGCCCTGCTCGACAATGCGTCCGTCGCGCATCACCAGGATGAGGTCGGCATCACGGATGGTCGAGAGCCGGTGCGCGATGACGAAGCTCGTGCGGTTCGAGCGCAGCGCCGCCATGGCATGCTGCACCTGTGCCTCGGTGCGGGTGTCGACGGAGCTCGTCGCCTCATCGAGAATGAGCAGCGACGGGTCGGTGAGGAACGCGCGGGCGATGGTGATGAGCTGCTTCTGGCCGGCGCTGATGTTGCTCGACTCCTCGTCGATGACGGTGTCGTAGCCGGCGGGCAGTGCGCGCACGAAGCGATCGACGAACGTCGCCCGGGCCGCCTCGAGCAGCTCCGCATCGCTCACATCGGGACGACCGTAGCGGATGTTGTCGCGGATCGTGCCGTTGAACAGCCACGCGTCCTGCAACACCATGCCGGTGCGGGAGCGCAGCTCATCGCGGCGCATCGTCGCGATGTCGGTGCCGTCGAGCGTAATGCGGCCGGCGTCGAGCTCGTAGAATCTCAGGATCAGGTTCACCAGTGTCGTCTTCCCGGCGCCGGTCGGACCGACGATCGCGATCGTGTGTCCGGGCTCGGCCATCAGCGACAGGTCCTGGATCAGCGGCCGGTCCGGGTCGTAGCGGAACGAGACGCGCTGGAATTCGACGCGGCCGCGCAGCACCGCCGGGTGGGCGGAAGTGACGGGCTCGGATGTCTGCTCCGGGGCATCGAGCAGATCAAACACACGCTCCGCCGAGGCGACGCCTGACTGCACGCTGCTCGCCATCGAGGCGACCTGGGTGAGGGGGCGCGTGAACTGCCGCGAGTACTGGATGAAGGCCTGCACGGCCCCGAGCGTCATGGCGCCGGTGGCGACACGCAACCCGCCTATCACGGCGATCAGCACGTAGTTCAGGCTTCCGATGAACATCACGCACGGCATGATGATGCCGGAGATGAACTGCGCGGCGAAGCTCGCATCGAACAGCTGCCGGTTCTTCTCGTCGAAGCGCTGCGCGACCTCACGCTGCCGGCCGAATACCTTCACGAGCTCGTGACCGGTGAACACCTCTTCGATCAGCGCGTTCAAATCGCCGGTGTGGGTCCACTGGGCGATGAATTGCCGTTGCGAGCGCTTCGCGACGAGCCTCGTGACGAGCATCGCAAGCGGCAGAGTCACGAGCGCGATGAGCGCGAGAAGCGGCGAGATGGCGAACATCATCGCGACGACCCCGATCAGCGTGAGAAGCGAGGTCAGGAGCTGGCTCAGCACCTGCTGCAGGCCCTGCGAGATGTTGCCGATGTCGTTGGTGACCCGGCTCAGCAGCTCCCCGCGCGGCTGGCGGTCGAAGTAGCCGAGCGGCAGCCGGTGCAGCTTGCCCTCCACATCCGCCCGGAGCTTCAGCACCGTCGACTGGACCACCTCGTTGAGCAGCCAGCCCTGCGCCCACAGGAACAGGCTCGAGGCGAGGTACAGCGCGATGACGATAAAGAGCGTGACGGCGAGCGCGTGAAAGTCGATTCCGGCACCGGGCTCGAGGTGCATGCGCGCGAACATTTCCGCGAGGTGCTCGTTGCCTGCGGCGCGCGCGGCGGCCACGGCCTGCTGTGCCGTGGTGCCCGGGGCGAGCGTCTTGCCGATGGCGCCAGAGAAGATGATGTCGGTCGCGCGCCCTATGTATTCCGGACCGGCCACCGAGAGCGCAACGCTCGCGACGGCGAGCACGATCACACAGGCAAGGCGCAGGCGCTCGGGCCGCAGCAACGCGAGCAGCCGGCGCACCGACGGCCAGAAATGCAGCGACTTCTCGGTGGGCTTCCCGACATTCATCCACGGCGGACCGTGGCCGGTCTGCTGTCCGGCCGAGGGCAGTCGCCCGGGCAGACCTTTAGGGCGGGAGTCGTTCGGCGGCGGCATCAGGCGGCATCCTCGGCGGAGAGCTGCGAAGCGGCGATTTCCGCGTAAGTCGGACAGCTGCGGAGCAGCTCTTCGTGCGAGGCGAGGCCGACGAGAACACCGCCATCGAGCACGGCGATCTGATCGGCGTGCATGATCGTCGAGATCCGCTGCGCGACCAGGACGACCGCCGCGTGACGGGTGACGGGGCGCAGCGCCGCGCGCAGCCGCGCATCGGTGCCGAGGTCGAGCGCCGAGAATGACTCGTCGAACAGGTAGATCTCCGGCTGGCGCACCAGCGCCCGAGCGATGGACAGCCGCTGCCGCTGCCCGCCGGACAAGTTAGTGCCGCCCTGCGCAATGGGCGCGGCGAGTGCTTCGGGCATCGCTGCGACGAAATCTCGCGCCTGGGCAACCTCCAGCGCTTCCCACAGCTGCTCATCGGTCGCCTCCGGATTGCCGTAGCGCAGATTGCTCGCCACGGTGCCGGAGAAGAGATAAGGCTTCTGCGGCACGAGGCCAATGCGCGACCAGAGCAGGTCCGGATCGAGCTCTTGCACGTCGACGCCGTCGACGAGCACGCTGCCGCGGGTTGCATCGAACAGGCGCGGAATCAGCGAGACGAGCGTCGTCTTGCCGGCGCCGGTGCTGCCTACGACCGCCAGCGTCTCGCCGGCGCGGATCCGGAAGGAGATGTCCCGCAGCACAGGGTCAGTGGCGCCGGGATATTGGAAGCCGACGTTGCGAAATTCGAGCTGCGCACGGACGCGGACGGATCTCACGGGGTTCGTCGGGGGCGCGACCGAGGAGTCGGTGGCGAGCACTTCGCCGATTCGGTCCGCACAGACCGCCGCGCGCGGCACCATCATCAGCATGAAGATCGCCATCATCACCGACATGAGGATCTGGGTGAGATACACCAGAAATGCGGTAAGGGCGCCGATCTGCATCTGCCCGGCGCTGATGCGCTGCGCGCCAAACCACAGTACGCCGGCGCTCGAGATGTTGAGGAGAAGGATGATGGTCGGAAAGACGAGCGCCATCAGCCGGCCGACCACGAGCGCCGTGTCCGTGAGCTCCTCGTTCGCTCGTGCGAAGCGGCGCGTCTCTGTGGGCTCGCGCACAAACGCGCGCACGACGCGGATGCCCCCAATCTGCTCACGCAGGATCCGGTTGAGCGTGTCGATGTAGGTCTGCATCAGCCGGAACTGCGGCATCATGCGGCGGATGACGAGACCCAGAACGAGCGCCATGACGGGCACACTGACGCCCACCAGCCACGACAGGCCCACGTCCTCGTGCAGCGCCATGATGATCCCGCCGACGCACATGATCGGCGCCGTGACCAGCATCGTGCAGGTCACGGCCACCAACATCTGCACCTGCTGCACGTCGTTGGTGGTACGCGTGATCAGCGAAGGCGCGCCGAATTTCGCGACTTCCCGGCCCGAGAACGCGGTAACGCAACGGAAGATTTGCGCACGCAGGTCGCGTCCGAAGGTCATCGCGGCGCGCGAGCCGTAATACGTAGCGGCGATCGCGCAGGCGATCTGGGCTAGGCTCACGAGCAACATCCAGCCGCCAGTCACGAGGATGTAGTGGGTGTCGCCCTTCGCGATGCCGTCATCGATGATGTCGGCGTTGAGGTTCGGCAGATAGAGCGCAGCGATCGTGCCGAGAAGCTGCAGCGCTATGACGGCGGCGAGCGCGTCCGCGTAGGGACGCAGGTATTCCCGTAGCAGGCGGATCAGCATGACCGGCTCCTCCCCGATCGCGAGGTAGCGCGAAGGCGGACACCGTCGAGGATCGTGCCCACCGCTTCCTCGGGCGTGAGGAGCTCATCGCCCGCGATCGCCCGGTGGGAGCCGGAGAAAAGCAGCAGCCGAAGCAGCCGCGCGACCTCGGCCGGTGGCGCGCGCAATCGCGCGCGATCCGGCTCGATCAGCCGCGCGACGGCGGCCGAGATGGGATCGGCGTGCGGCTCATGGCGCCGCCATGCTTTGCCGCCCGGATGGCACGCCTGCAGCGCCATCCGCAGGTCGATAATCGCGGTGAGCCGCGCCTGCACGATGCGCGCGGCGGCGATGAGCCGCTCGGCGAGGGGCAGCGCCGGGTCGATCTGCCCGATCGCAGCCACGGCCGGCGCCGCGTCCAGGGCGGCATCCACCGCGGCGCGAATCAGGCTTTCCTTGTCGGGAAAGGCGCGGAAGATCGTGCCTTCGGCGACGCCTGCGGCGCGGGCGATCTGCCGCGTGCTCACGTTCACACCGTACCGCCGTACGAGCGGCAGGATCGCGGCGATCAACGACGCCCGGCGTGCGTCGGGCGGGAGGGGACGCGCGCGCCGGGGCGCGCGCCGGGCCGGCGGGGCGGAGCTGGCGGGCTGGAGCATGCTCCCACTATAACGCAATGAGTGAGTACTCACTCCGTCAATAATCAGTGCGCACACCGCGACCGCGCTATAATTCTCGCCCGAGACGTTCTGCCATCGGGCGAGCACGATGAACGATCGCCGTGTCGACAGCTTCTTCTATGGGCTCTTCATGGACGTCGGTGTCCTACGGAACTGCGGCGTCGAGCCGATGGATTTACGGCGAGCCTATATCGATGACTTTGCTCTCCGGATCGGCAATCGCGCCACGCTGACTCCGTCGGCGGGCGCCCGTTCCTTTGGGATGCTCATTGCGCTCACGCGCCCGGAACTCGAGCGCTTGTACAGCGCCCCGGGCCTCGATCAGTACCGACCGGAGGCTCTTTTGGCTCACTGCCTGGATGGCGGCTCCGTCCCGGCTTTGTGCTACAACCTTCTCGCCGACCCGCGGGCCGGTGAAAGAAATCCGGACTACGCGCTCAAGTTGCAAAAAGTCCTGGGAGAGCTCGGCTTCCCGGCGGAGTACGTCACCTCGGTGGCGAGCGCCTGATCGGCGGCCCTGGGCGAGCATCCGAGCCTGCTGTCGGTGGGCGTGACCGGGTCGTTCTTCTGACGTACGCAACTCATGTAGCGTTCGGTCGCAACCGGCCGGTGCCGGCTGCCTCGGTCATCGGCGGCTTCGGCTGTAGAATGGACTGGCGATGCCGCGCGAAGAATACACGAGCCGACTTGCCGCGAGAGAGGCGAGTGTGCGCCAGCTTGAGACGATCCAGGAGCGCGTGGGCGTCGCGCGCCTGGCGCTCGGGGCGATCGTGCTGGTGCTCGCCTGGTCATCATGGGGCGAGCGCTGGCTGTCGGCGCTTTGGCTGCTTGCGCCTGCTGCAGCCTTCATTTGCGCAGTCGCGTACCACGCCGCTCTCCGCCGCCGCCACGCACGGGCCGGCCGCGCGGCGGAGTTCTATCGCCGAGGGTTGGCTCGCCTGGAAGACCGCTGGGCTGGAATCGGCAATCGGGGAGAGCAATTCGGCGATGTCCATCATGTCTATGCCGCCGATCTGGATCTGTTCGGGGAAGGAAGCCTTTTCGAGTTGCTTTGCGCCGCGCGGACCCGAATGGGCGAGGAGACACTCGCACGATGGCTGCTGGCACCGACAGCCGCCGCGGAAGTCCGGGAGCGGCAGACCTGCGTCCAGGACCTGCGCGATCGCCTGGATCTGAGAGAGCGCATCGGGGTCCTCGGCAGCGAGCAGGAATCCACCCTCCACCCGGGGAGATTACTCGCCTGGGCAGAGGCGCCCGCCGTACTCGGCGCAGGTTGGATCCGATGGGTCGCATACCTGCTGCCCGCCCTGCTCATCGCGTCGCTGATCGCCGGCGACCTGACCGGTATCTGGTCGCCGGTCGCGCTCGTTCTGCTCATCGAAGCGACGGTGCTGTACCGGCTCGGGGAGCGTCTGCAGCAGGTTCTCTTTCCCGCAGAGCGCGCCTTCGACTTCGATGGCCTGAAGACCTTCGCTGGCTTGCTCCTCGAGATCGAGCGGGAGCGGTTCGACTCGCCGGCCATGCGCTCACTGGCCGGTGGGCTCACTTGCGGTGAAATCCGCGCGTCCGCCCGGGTCAGGCAGCTCGCCACCATCGTGGCCTTCTCGGAGCAGCGGCTGAACCTCATAGTGAGAGCGCTCCAGGTGCCGCTCATGTACCTGCCGCACGTCGCGATGGCTGCCGAGCGTTGGCGCCGCGCATACGGGATGTTGGTGCGCGGATGGATGGAGGCGGCCGGGCGATTCGAGGCGCTCTCGTCGCTCGCCCAGTACAGCTTCGAGCATCCGCACGATCTCTTCCCCGGATTTCTCGAGGGTCGAGCATGCCTGCGGGCCCAGGGGATCGGTCATCCGCTGATCCCGCTCTCGCGATGCGTTCGCAACGACGTGAATCTTGCGGGTCGCACCCGAGTGTGGCTGGTGAGCGGTTCCAACATGTCCGGCAAGAGCACGCTGCTGCGCGCGGTCGGCCTCAACGTGGTGCTGGCGATGGCCGGTGCGCCGGTGAGAGCGCAGGTCTTCGAGCTGACGCCGCTGCAGGTCGGTGCGAGTATCCGCATCAACGATTCGCTGCGCGAGGGCAGCTCGCGCTTTTACGCGGAGATCACCCGATTGCGAGAGCTCAAGGAGCTATCCGAGCGGAGCCCGCCGCTCCTTTTCCTCATCGACGAGATGCTGCAGGGCACGAATTCCAACGATCGGCGCGTTGGCGCGGAGGGGATCCTGGGGGCGCTCGTCGAGCTGGGCGCAATCGGATTCGCGACGACCCACGATCTGGCCCTCACCGAGCTCGGCGGGCTCGGCGACGGAGTCTTGCGCAACATGCACTTCGAGGATCACCTGGAGAACGGGCGGATGCAATTCGACTACAAGCTGCGCGAGGGCGTCGTGACGAAGAGCAATGGCCTCGAGCTGATGCGCGCCATCGGCCTGCGCGTGTGAGGAGAAACCCATCACCGCTGCAAGAAGTGCGCTTGCGTCACACATGGTCGGGCATGACGCGACTGCGAAAGTGATTGGGATACTGCCCAACCGTTGCGCCTGTGGTTTCGGTCGGGTTCTGCATGGACTTCGGCGCCGGACCGCGCTCACCCGCCGCCGCGCTCGAGCCTCGCCGCAATCTCGGCGACGTGCCGGCCCTGGAAACGCGCGCCGTCGAGCTCGTTCTGGCTCGGCTGCCGCGAGCCGTCGGCCTTCGCGAGCGTTGTCGCGCCGTAGGGCGTGCCGCCCGTGACCTCGTCCATGCGCGTCAAGCCGGCGAAGGAGTACGGCAGGCCCACGATGATCATTCCCTGGTGCAGAAGGGTGTAGTGGAAGCTGGTGATGGTGGTCTCCTGCCCGCCGTGCTGTGTCGCGGTCGAAGCGAACACGCTCGCGACCTTGCCGACGAGGGCGCCTTTCACCCACAGACCACCGGTCTGATCCAGGAAGTTGCGCATTTGCGCCGCCATGTTGCCAAAGCGCGTAGGCGTACCGAAGATGATCGCGTCGTAGTTGGCCAGCTCATCGACGCTGGCGATCGGCGCCTTCTGCTCGAGCTTCACGCCGGCCTTGCGGGCGACTTCCTCAGGCACCAGCTCGGGCACCCGCTTGACGGTCACCTCCGTCCCTGACACGGAGCCGGCGCCCTGCGCTACCGCCTGCGCCATGCGCTCGATATGTCCGTAGGCCGAGTAATAGAGCACGAGGACTTTTGCCATGGGATGCACTCTCTTGCGGGCGCTGCCGGCATCTAAACGGCGCACCGATTGAGCGGTTCCTGCGCGATATCGGCCCGAGGCGCCCCCATGCGGCGCCTCCGGCAACTCAAGTGTGTGCGTCGAGAAACGCGTGCAGCTGCGATCGGCTGAGGCTGCCGACGTGCGTTGCCACCGGATAGCCGTCCTTGAAGATCATCAGCGTTGGGATGCTGCGCACGCTGTAGCGCGTAGGGGTGGCGGGATTCTCGTCCACGTTCAGCTTCGCAACGCTCAGCCTATCGGCGTATTCGGCGGCGGATTCCTCGACCAAGGGGCCGATCATCCTGCAGGGCCCGCACCACTCGGCCCAGTAATCCACCAGCACCGGCTTCGACGACTGCAGCACGTCGGCCTGGAAGGTCTTATCGCTCACGGTCCTGGTCGCCTGGCTCATCGCTCGTATCTCCTCAGATTGGCCCCGAAAGACAATGTATTGTCCTGAATTCACGAAATAAACCACCTATACTGAAATCATCATTCCGCTACAGGAACAATCAGGATGGATAAGTTCCAGGCCATGAGTCTCTTCGTGCGCGTCGTGGAGACCGGCGGCATGGCGCGTGCCGCCGAGAGCCTGCGGATTCCCAAGGCAACAGCCACCAGCCTGATTCAAAAGCTCGAAGCCTCCCTCGGCGTGAAGCTGCTGAACCGCACGACGCGCCGCGTTAGTGTCACGCCCGACGGTGCCGCCTACTACGCACGCGCTGCTGCGATTCTTGCCGAGCTCAGGGAAGCAGAGGACGCGCTTGCGCATCATTCAACAGCGCCGCACGGGCGCATCCGCGTCGATGCCCCAACACTGATCGCCCGCTCGGTGATCGTGCCGGCACTGGCGGGCTTCTTCGCTCAGTATCCGGACATCGAGCTGGCGCTGGCGTGCAACGAGCGCCACTTCGATCTGGTTGCGGAAGGGATCGACTGCGCGCTCTGGATCGGAGAGATCGGCGATGCCGCGCTGGTCGCCCGCCGCGTCGGCTTTGTCTACCTGGCGACGTGCGCATCGCCCGCCTACCTCGGCGCGCATGGACGCCCGGCTCATCCGCGCGAGCTCGCACGGCACCGCTGCATCAATCATTTCTCGCCGCGCACCGGTGAGACGGTGGAGTGGGTCTTCTCCAAGGACAGCGAGCGGGTGCAGGCCGTGTTTCCGGGCCACCTGGCGCTCGAGGACGAGAACAGTTACGTGAGTGCCGCCGAAGCCGGACTCGGGATCGCGCAGATGCCGGCGTTCGTCGTGAAAGAAGCGATGGAGCGCGGCGCGCTCGACCTCGTGCTGCCGGATTGGCTCCCCGAGCCCGCCGCGCTGCACGTGGTCTATCCGCAGAGCCGGCATCTCTTACGCCGGGTGCGCGTGTTCGTCGACTGGCTGGCGGCGCTGATCAGCGATCATGACGGAATTCAGCTCCGGTCCACGTTGCCGCAATCGAAGCCGAGCTAGGGATTACTCACTGACGTCACGGCAGAGGTTTCGCCTCTCGCCACCGGGCACACGCCTTGCGGTCGGTCATTGCAACCCCGTCGAGCAGGTTCCCCCATGTCAGCCACCAGAAACATCGCCCGCTTGAGTTGCCTCTTGAGCCTGATCGCTCTCTTCGGAGGCTGTGTCCTGGTTCCCGCGCACGGCTACCACGAAGGCTACTATGACGCGCCGCACCATCGGTACTGGCACAATCACGCCTGGGTTCAGTGCCGAGACCGCGACCGGCACTGTCACTGATTAGCCAGCGCACGTCGCCCGGTCAGTTGCTTCCCGAGTGACCGAAGCCGCCTGCGCCACGGGCGCTGTCCTCAAAGGACTCGACCACTTCCAGGTCCACCTGCACCACCGGAACCACGATCAGCTGAGCGATGCGCTCGCCGGGACGGATGACGAAGGGCTCGCGGCTCCGGTTCCAGCACGACACCATGAGCTGGCCCTGGTAGTCGGAATCGATGAGGCCCACCAGGTTGCCCAACACCACGCCGTGCTTGTGGCCGAGGCCGGAGCGCGGCAGGATCATCGCGGCGAGGCCCGGATCATCCAGGTGAATGGCCATTCCGGTCGGGATCAGCTCGGCCCGCCCGGCCTCGAGCGTTAGCGGCGCATCGAGACACGCACGCAGATCCAGTCCCGCCGAGCCCGCGGTCGCATAGGCCGGCAGCGGAAACTCCGTGCCGACCCGTCGATCGAGGATCCTGACCTTGAGCGACCGCCGTGCGGCGGGTAGCGCAGCGCTCACGCCTGTGCCGAGCCGCGTTGAGCCGCGCCGCCGAGCGACGCCGCGTACGACTCCGCGATCAGGCGCACGAGCTCACGCGCGAGCAAGAGCTTGGAACCGTGGCCGAGATCGCGGCGGGCATTGCGCCAGAGCACGATGAGATGGTTGTCCTCGCATTCGAAGACCTTGTTGTCGCCCACCTCATTGGCCGCGATCATGTCGAGATTCTTCTTGAGCAGCTTCGCGCGCGCGTTCTGCTCGACCGATTCCGTTTCCGCGGCGAAGCCCACTACGAAGGGCCGCGCGGGACGCGCGGCCACCGTTGCCAACACGTCGGGCGTGCGCTCCATGTTGAGATCGAGCGTGTTGGCGGTCTTCTTGATCTTCTGGCCGTGCGGATTGGCGGGGCGATAGTCGGCAACCGCCGCCGTCGATATGAAGATGTCCGCGTCGCCGACCTCCCGCAGCACGGCGGCCAGCATGCTCTCCGCACTCTCCACGTCCACGCGCCGCACACCCGAGGGTGTTGGGATACTCACGGGTCCGGCGACGAGAACGACCTCCGCCCCCGCCTCGCGCGCGGCTTGAGCGACCGCGAAGCCCATCTTTCCGGAGCTGCGGTTGCTGATGAAGCGTACGGGGTCGATGCGCTCGCGCGTCGGCCCTGCGGTGATCAGTACGCGCCGGCCCTGAAGCGGTCCGCTGCGCGGCAGCAGCATGTCGATGCGCTCGGCGAGCTCGAGGGGCTCCAGCATCCGTCCTTCGCCGACTTCACCGCAGGCCTGCTCCCCTTCGGCAGGTCCGAGCACGTGCACGCCTCGCTGGCGCAGCGTCGCAACGTTCGCGGCCGTGGCCGCGGTTGCCCACATGATGCGATTCATGGCCGGCGCGACCGCAATCGGCGCTTCGGTAGCGAGGCAGAGCGTCGCCAGCAGGTCGTTCGCGTGTCCGCCGGCCAGCCGCGCGAGGAAATCGGCGCTTGCCGGCGCGACGAGCACCAGCTCCGCCCAGCGTGCCAGCTCGATGTGGCCCATGGCCGCCTCGGCCGCGGCATCCCAGAGCTCCGCGCGCACCGGGCGGCCCGACAGCGCCTGGAATGTGAGCGGACCCACGAACTCGCGGGCCGCAGCCGTCATGACGACCTGCACCTCGGCGCCGCGCTCAAGCAGGCGCCGCACCAGATCCGCGCTCTTGTAGGCGGCGATGCCACCGGTCACGCCGAGCAGGATGCGTTTGCCTTGCATAAATGGATTATCAGACGCCGCTCCCCGCTGGCGCAAACGACGGCTTGCAAAATATGGTGTTTCTGCGCAAACCGCCCCCTTTTACCCCCTCGTCGCAGCCGCGCCGCGCGGTCATCATGCCGCCATGGAACCTACTTTGAACGGGGCGAGCCCCCTCACCATCCGGGAGTGGCCGGAAGGGGAGCGACCCCGAGAGAAGCTGCTCGACCGCGGCGCCCATGCCCTCTCCGACGCGGAGCTCCTCGCGCTGCTCCTCGGGTCCGGCATTCCCGGCTGCTCGGCCGTCGCCATGGCCCGGTCGCTGCTGAAGGACTGCGGCGGCCTGCGTGATCTGCTGAACGCCCGCCTCACGCGCTGGCGGCGAAAGGGTATCGGCGTCGCGCGCTACGCCGCCGTGCAGGCCGCCGTGGAGCTGGCGAAGCGGCACCTGCTCGAGGAGATGCGCGTCGGCTCACCACTCACCACCCCCCAGGCGACGTACCGCTACCTTCAGGCGCAGCTGCGCGACCGCCCCTACGAGGTCTTCTGCTGCATCTACCTCGACAATCGACACCGTCTGATTGCCTTCGAGGAGCTTTTCCGCGGAACGGTGGACTGCGCCCAGGTGCACCCGCGCGAAGTGCTGCGCCAGGCGCTGCTGCACAACGCGAGCGCCGTCATCGTCGCGCACAACCACCCCTCCGGCGTCCTCGAGCCCAGCCCCGCCGACGACTTCATCACCCGCCGCCTCAAGGACTTGCTGGCTCTCATGGACGTCCGCGTCGTTGACCACATCATCGTCGGCGACAGTCGCTGCTACTCCTTCGCCGAGCATGGACTCATCTGACAATTGAAGCGGCGTGCTGCACGCCTGTCTCTTGCGCAGAGCGGGAGCCCCCGCCAGCCGGCCGCAAGCTGACGATGGTCGTGACGCCGTCAGCGCGCGCCTGCGGGCCGACGCTGCGGGGCGTTGCGCCGCAACCTCGGGATCAGCATGCCGACACTCTCGCGGTAGCGCTGGTAACGCTCGCCGAACTGCGCAATGAGATCGCGCTCCTCGAACCAGATGCCAACGAAGATGTAGCCGGTGGCGAGGCCCGCAAAGAGCAGGTGCCCGAGGCTCATGTGCGGGGCCGCCCAGAAGGCGAGAATGAATCCGGCGTAGAGCGGGTGACGCAGCCAGCGGTAGAAAAACGGCGTCGTGAACGCGGGAGGCGCAGCCTCGAGTCGGAGCAGGCGCGTGAATCCCTGGGTGAGACCGAACAGATGGAAGTGGTTGATCAGGAACGTGCTCAGAAGCAGCATCGCCCACCCGCACCACGAAATCGCCAGAATGACTGCTCCGACTAAAGGCTGATTCACGGACCAGATGGGGCCGGGCAGCGGACGCCACTGCCAGCACACGAGCGCAAGGGCAGCCGTCGCAAACAGGACATAGGTGCTGCGTTCGGCCGCGTCAGGGACGAGCCGTGTCCAGGCCCGCTTGAACGCCGGCCGGGCCATGATCGAGTGCTGCAAGGCAAACACCCCGAGCAGCGCTGCATTGATCACGATCGAGATCGCCACCCCTCCGGGCACACCGGAATCAATGGTCTTCGGCACGACCATGCCTTCGACGAACCCGATGGCGTAGAGAAAGGTGCCGAGGAACACTACGTACACTGCGGCGCTGTAGAGCGCCGTGAGAATCGCTGCCATGCCGGTCTCCCAGAATAGAGGTCTGTGCTTGGTGTTATCGAAAATGGCGGGCGGGACCCGACATCCGTGTCCCACGGACTCAGGCTGCCGTCCGGACAGCGCGCGGCAGTTCGATGTCGGGATCCTCGAGCTCGATCCGATATATCCCAGGGAAGCAAATCCAGATAAGGGAGGGTCCGTCCTTGAACATAATGAGATTCGCACGCGTCAGGCGAGCGCTCGGGGTGTCAATCGTCGCAATCGCAGTCGTGCTGCCTGCCGCCTACGGCGGTCCGGCACGCAAAGGCGCGGCCCTGACCGTCACACGCGACCGAAGCGGCCTGATGGGCACCCTGAAGATCAATGGTCCGATCGATCGCAGCGGCCCGTTCTTCCAGAGTCTGGGCACGAACGGACGCAGCTGCTCGACCTGTCATGATCCTCAGGAGGCGATGAGCTTCACGCCGGCGCACGCTCGCCGACTGTTCGCCGCCACCAGGGGTCGGGATCCCCTGTTCGCCCCCGTAGACGGCGCAAACTGCGACCATGTCGTGAAAAGCGACCGCGCCGAGCACCGGCTGATTCTGCAGAATGGCTTGATCCGCATCGCCCTTCCCGTGCCCGTGAATGCGGAGTTTTCGATCTCGGTAGTGAGCGACCCTTACGGTTGTGCACTGCGCATCGACCCCAGTACGCACGTCCTCACCCTATCGGTCTATCGACGTCCTCTTCCGGCGACGAACCTGCCATTCCTCAGTGCCGTGATGTTCGATGGCCGAGAGACGGTCGCACCGCTGACCAGCGAGGCAACCTTCGCAGCCAATCTGCGTACGGATCTGATTCAGCAGGCGATCGATGCGACGACCGGACATGCCCAGGCGACCGCCCCGCCGACACCGGCGCAGCTCGACGGCATCGTCGACTTCGAGCTCGCTTTGTACACGGCGCAACTGTGGGATGATCGGGCAGATGCGCTGGAAGCCTACGGCGCATCCGGTGGTCCGCTCGCTCTATCGGCGCAAGCTTATTATCCCGGCATTAACGATACCCTGGGACAGGATCCGAACGGACTCCCGTTTAATCCGACGGCGATGACGCTGTATGCCGCATGGACGCAAATCCCGCCAACGGTAAGCCCTGATCTTGGCGATGCCCGCACCGCCCGCGCCGAGATCGCGGCGGGCGAGCGGCTGTTCGACAGCGCGCCGCTTACCATCACCAACGTGCGCGGTCTCAACGACAATCCGGCGCTCGGCAATCCGACATCCTTCAAAGGGACCTGCACGAGCTGCCACAACGCCCCAAACGTCGGCGATCACTCGCTGCCGCTGCCGCTCGATATCGGTACCAGCCACACGGCGGATCCATCATTCGAGTCCGATCCGATCATCGCAGCGGCAGTGAGCCAGCTCTCCATGCCGAACCTGCCCGTCTTCCTGATCTCCGGCTGTCCGGACCCGTTCAATCCCGGCCAGAGCGCGTCGTTCTACACGACCGATCCGGGCCGCGCGCTGATCACGGGGCATTGCAGCGATTTCAACCGTATCAAGGGGCCGATTCTGCGCGGCCTCGCCGCGCGGGCGCCTTACTTCCACAACGGTTCCGCAGCGACCTTGCGTGAGGTCGTCAACTTTTACAATCAGCGATTTCAGATGGGCTTGACGGAGACTCAGAAGGAGGCGCTGGTCGCTTTCCTCAAGTCGCTGTAGCGACGAGCCGCAACGACGAGGGGGTGGCTCGGAAGGAGATTGGTCTCAAGGTGGTGGAGCGCCTCGCGCGCATCGGCTGCTGCCGCGTCGGGCCTGCCAAGCGCCTTCTCCGCTTGCGCGCGCGCGAGCAAAGCCTCACCCACCCAAGCCGAAGACGTCTCATCAACGGCTGCGGCTCGCGCCAGCACGACCGCGTTCGTCGCATGCCGAGCGGCATTCCCATAGTCGCCGCTCTGCATCGAGGCTCGTGCAGTCAGTAGCTCGAGATCGTAGCTGTCGGGGTTGCTGGGCTGGCGCCGCGCAGCAATCAGCCCGCGTGCGAGATCGAGGCGGTGCAGTGCGGCGGCATTGCGGCCGTGCGCCAGATCCAGACGCGCGTGCACGAGAAGCAAGCGCACTGCTTCGGCGTTGCGATTCGCGGCTGCGAGCGCCTGAACTTCGCTCGCTGCGAGCGGTGCCCAGCGAGAGTCCGCCGTGCTCAGATCGTCCCGCTCGAGGGCCGCCACCACGGTCATTGCGGGATAGAACGTGGATGACGCGGAGTAGCCGCCCGCGTCCGCCGCTTGTGTGGCGCTCAGCAGATCCGCATCGGCCGCTGGATCGCCTTCCAAGACCCGGGCCGCCGCCCGACAGCCGGCCACGGTGTAGGGAGGCTGGAATGTTGGGTTCGACCGGCGCGCCTCGCTGAGTGCCTGATCGACGAGCCCCACCGCCTGCCCCGGCTGACCACCGCCAAGAAGTACACGACACGCATTGTGCATCATCGCCCAGTAGGCGGAGGTATCGGATCGTCCCGTCTGATGCATGAGCGCAAGCAGATCGCGCATGACAGCCCAGCCACTGCGATAATCTCCCGCGAGCATCAAAGCTCTGCCCAGATTGTTCGTTGTGCTCGTGTAGCGCGATGCGCCATACATGCCCGCTTCGACGAGCATGCGCTGCGCTTCCTTCTCACGCGCGACGGCCTGACCATAGTCTCCCTGCGCCTGCCACACGAGCCCCGCCGCGTCGGCGCACGAGGCGACGGTTGGGGGTTGCGGGTCGCTCACCTGTCGGAGACTCCCCAGCCCCGTCGCCAGAGAGGCCTGTGCTCCGGCAACATCCGCGGCGAGCACCAGATCCGAGGCATGGTCGCAGGCGAACTGCGCCGTGAGCATCGGATCGTGCACCCGGCTATTGATCGCCTCGACATCGCGAATCACAGCCGCAGCGGTGCGGTAATCCCCGATGTCGACGTAGCGGCCCGACACATCGATGAGAAGCCACGCGGCGAGCACCGGCGATCGGGCATAGCGTTGCGCAATGAATCCGCGTGCGCGATCGAGACGACGGCGCACGAGATCGCCCGGGATGCGGCTCAGGCTGTCGCCGATCACGAATTCGGTGAGATCGGCCTCGGCCTGAGCACGTTGCGCCTCCGCGAGGGCGTGATCTCGCTGTGACCGCGCCGCGAACATCTGCGCGAGCGCGAATACGCTGGTGCCGATCAGCGCGGCGGCGATGAGCCCTGCGGATGCGACACCTCCCCGATGGCGGCGAGCAAATCTGGCGGCACGGTAGCCGACCGTGTACGGCCGCGCTTGAACCGGCTCGTGCGCGAGGAAGCGCCGCAAGTCATCGGCGAAGGCGCCGACGCTCTCGTAGCGATCTCCCGGGCTCTTCTCGAGCGTCTTCGCGAGGATGCTGTCGAGGTCTCCGAGCGAGCGCTGGTGGCCTGCCTGAGCGGTGGCGGCAGTGGAGGCCCGCGGCGGACTCGTGGTGAGTACCGCATGCATCAGCTCCGCGTCGGATCCGACCGTTGCCGGGTCCCCGACGAACGGGTGTCTGCCGACGAGGAGCTCGTAGAGCATGACTCCGAGCGCGTAAACGTCGGTTGCCGTCGTGACCGAGTTGCCGAGCAGCTGCTCGGGAGCCGCATATCGCGGCGTGAGGCCCGGCAGCATCGTGCGCGTCGGAGAGGTCTCCGGGCTCGCATCCACGAGTTTCGCGATACCGAAGTCGAGAAGCTTCACCGTACCGTCTTCGGTGACCAGCACGTTCGGCGGCTTCAGATCCCGATGAACGATCAGATGGCGATGCGCATGCGCAACGGCCGCCATCACTTCGAGGAAGAGTCCCACCCGAGCCTCCGTGCCCAGCGCATCCCTCTCGCAGTATTCGTCAATCGGGCTTCCCGCGACGTGCTCGAGAACGAGATACGGTTGTCCGTCCTCGAGCATACCGGCATCGATCAGTCGCGCGATGTTGGGATGATCGAGCCGCGCGAGCAGGCGTCCCTCGAGCAGGAAACGCTGCTGCCCCACCTGCCCTAGCCAGGAAAGGTGCAATAGCTTGATGGCGACGGCGCCTTCGTACCGACCGTCCGCCCGCTTCGCGCGCCAGACGCTTCCCATGCCGCCGTGGCCAATCTCGGCCTCGATCACGTACGGACCGACGTGCCGTCCGATGAGAGGAGTCGGGATTGGCTCGGAGAGCGGACTCGGTACCGCTCGCCCGAGGAACTCGGCGAATCGGCCGTCCTGCTTGGCGCGCAGCAGCCGGCCGAGCTCGGTCGCGGTCACCGGGTCGTCTCGATCGAGGGTCGCGAGGTAATCCGACCACTGCTCTTCGGGCAAATCAAGGACTCGATCGAGGTGGCAACTCAGGCGCTGCCAACATTCCGCTTCGATGCTCGCCATAGTGCCGAACCCCGCTCGTCAGACGCCGGCTTCAAGATCTCGAAAGAGGAGGAGGCGCGCCTTCTCCCAGTCGCGCTGCACCGTGCGCTCCGACATCTCGCGAAAGCTCGCAATCTCTGCGAACGAGAAGCCGCAGAAGTACTTGAGATCGACGACTTCCGCGAGGCGCGCATCCCGCCGCGCCAGCTGGTCGAGTGCATCGGAGAGCTGCGCCAGCTCGTGGGCGTCGGCGGCCTCTTCGCCGATCTTGGTACTGAGCTGCGTGATCTCGAAGCCGGCGCCCCGCTTCAGAGCTTGCTGACGCCGCGCGAAATCAATGAGCAATCCGCGCATGGCGCGCGCGGTGTACCCCAGGAACTTCCCGCGCTCCTCGAAGGCGATTCCCGGCCGCTCGGCCAGATTCAGGTAAGCCTCGTGAACGAGCGTCGTGGGGCTCACGCCCATACCGGGAAGGCGCTGCAGCTCTCGCTCCGCGAGCTTGCGCAGCTCGGAATAGGAGGCGGCAAAGAGCTCTTTATCGTCGCCGGCACCGGGCCGCTCGCCCGCCGCAGCTTGCCCCACCGGCCTATCGTCGCTCATCTCGGCTCCCGCGCGAGACCTTACGGGACCCCGCGACAATATGCCCGAGCGCGCGCCTTCTGCAATAATCTGCCACAACCGCGGCGCGGCGCGCCGACGCTTGTTCCGGATGCGTGAGGCTGGTATAAAGCTCGCCTCCCGCGGGGCGGCGCTGCCACCCCCACCTAAGTAGCTGAATTTCAAGGTCGATTCATATGTCGCGCGTCTGCGAGATCACCGGCAAGGGCCCGACCGTCGGAAACCGCGTCTCTCACGCGAACAACAAGAAGCGCCGCCGCTTCCTGCCGAACCTGCACACCCAGCGGTTCTGGCTGGAGACCGAGAAGCGCTGGGTCTCGCTGCGCGTGTCCACCCATGGCATGCGCACGATCGAGAAGAAAGGCATCGACAAGGTCGTTGCCGAGCTTCGTGCCCAGGGCCGGAAGGTCTGAAGGAGCCCCCCATGCGCGATAAGATCAAGCTGCTCTCCTCGGCCGGCACCGGCCACTTCTACGTGACCACCAAAAACAAGCGCCTGCATCCCGACAAGCTCGAGGTGCGCAAGTTCGACCCCGTGGCGCGCAAGCACGTCGCCTACAAAGAGTCGAAGATCAAGTAATCGCCCGCCTTTTTGCCGGCGGCTCGCCCGAAAGCAAATCAATAAGCGGCCGTTTCGCCAAATGAACTAGTGCGGCTCGATGCTGCGCAGGTGACGGCGGGCGGAGATCCACGCCCCGAGCCACCCCGCCGCCATGCCGCCGCCAAAGAGCGTAGCCAGCACCTGCCCTGACGGTCCCTGCAACGCATAGCGGCTGCCGTAGAGCTGAGCGAGCGTCGCCACGGACGGGTCCAGCGCCAGCACCGCCGCCTCGAGAATTCCCCAGGCGAGTGCTGCTCCCCCCACCCCGTAGAGCAGCCCCGTGTAAAGGAACGGCCGGCGCACGAAAGCGTTGGAGCCGCCGACGAGCTTCGTCACCTCGATCTCCGCCCGGCGGTTGAGAATCTCCAGGCGAATGGTGTTCCCCACCACCGCGAGGACTCCGGCGCCGAGCAGCACGGCGGCGATGAGCACCAGCCGCCGCAGCACCGCGAGAATGGCGTTGAAGCGCAGCACCCACTCCGTGTCGAGCTGCACGACATCGACCTCCGGCCAGGCGGCAAAGTAACGGCGCAGCGACTCGAGAGCGGCCGGGCTGCTCGCACCAGGACGCGGCACCACGTGCAGCACGTTGGGCAGGGGATTGGTTTGCAACGCGTCGAGCGCCGCGCCGAAGCCCGAGTACTTGCGAAATTCCGCCAGCCCTTGATCCGCCGGAATCACCGCCACCTGCGCGACGCCGGGCCGCTCGCGGGCATCGCTCGCCAACTGCTGCGCCTTGGCGAGCGGCACACCGGACTTCAGATACACCGACATGTCAACCGCGTGGCTGAAGCTGCCCGTCGCCGACTGGGCGTTGATGACGAAGAGTCCGAGCGCCGCCGGCAGCGCAAGCGCCAGAGCGATGACGAGCAATGTGAGCGCGGTGGCGAGCGGATTGCGCTTGAGGCGCCCGAGAGAGCCGAGCAGGGCCTGCGCGTGACGAGTGCCGAAGACACCTGGACTCATCGCTTCGCGACCACGTGCGGCAGCGAGTCGGCAGCCCCCTGGATCTCGCCGCTCGCGAGCACGATCTCGCGCTTGGCGAGCTCGCGCACGATGTGTTGGTCGTGAGTCGCAACGAGCACCGTGACGCCGACGTCACTGAAGCGCCGGAAGAGGCGCATCACCTCGAGCGAGAGCTCGGGATCCAGGTTGCCTGTCGGCTCGTCGGCGATGATGAGCGGCGGCTTGCTGACCACGGCGCGCGCGATGCCGACGCGCTGCTGCTCGCCGACCGAGAGCTCCGCGGGGAGCATCCGCTCCTTGCCGAGGAGGCCCACCTGATCCAGGGCGGCGCGCACGCGCTTGTCGATCTCCTTGAGCGGCGCGCCGGCGACGACCAGCGGCAGCGCGACGTTGTCGCAGACCGGCCGGTCGGCGAGGAGCTTGTGATCCTGGAACACAACTCCCAGGTTGCGCCGGAACGCCGGGATGTGGCGCGCCTTCAGGGCACCCGTGCTCTTGCCATTGACGGTCACGGTCCCGCGCGTCGGCCGCTCGAGGAGCGCCACGAGCTTGAGCACCGTACTCTTGCCGGCGCCGGAGCGGCCGGTAAGGAACACCATCTCGCCGCTTTCGACGCTGAAGCTGACATTGGTGAGGGCCTCCCGTCCGTTGGGGTAGCGCTTGCTGACGCGCTCGAAGACGATCATTGCTCCCGCGGCCCCTCGACGAGCGCCGTGGCAAACGCGCGGGCGTCGAACTCCCCGAGGTCCTGCGGCTGCTCGCCGATGCCGATGAAGCGGATCGGGAGCCCGAGCCGGCGCGCAATGGCGATCACGATCCCACCCTTTGCGGTGCCGTCGAGCTTGGTGAGCGCAATGCCGGTCACGCCGATCGCCTCGTGGAACTGGATGGCCTGCGAGAGCGCATTCTGGCCCTGGTTGGCGTCGAGGACCAGCAGTACTTCGTGCGGCGCCGAGGCGTCGGCACGCTGCATGACACGTTTCACCTTCTTCAGCTCCTCCATGAGGTGCGACTGGCTGTGCAGCCGTCCCGCGGTATCTGCCAACAGCACATCGGTGCCGCGGGAGCGCGCCGATTGCAGTGCGTCGAACACCACGGCGCCGGGATCGGCGCCCGCGCGCTGGGCGATGAACGCCGCGCCCGAACGCTCCGCCCAAACCTGCAATTGCTCGATCGCGGCCGCGCGGAAGGTGTCGCCTGCGGCAAGTGTGACGCTGCGGCCCTCGTCCGCGAGCTGCCTCGCGAGCTTCCCGATGGTGGTGGTCTTGCCGGAGCCGTTGACGCCCACCACCAGAATCACGAAGGGCTTGCGGCTCTCATCGATCAGGAGCGACCTGGCGCAGGGCTCCAGGATGTCGACGATGGCATCGCGCAGCGCGTTGACCAGGGCTTCGACGTCGGCGAGCTCCTTGTGCGCCACACGCTTGCGAAGATTCGTCAGGATTTGCTCGGTAGCCTCGACGCCCACATCGGCTGTGAGCAGGCGCGTCTCGAGCTCCTCCAAGATCTGCGCATCGATCTGCCGTCCCCTGAAGAGGTCGGCCAAATCGTAGGTGAGCCAAGAGTTGCCGCGGTTCAGCCGGCTGCGCAGCCGCTTGAAGAAGCCCTGGCGCTCCTCGGCCGCGGCGGCGCCGTCTTTGGGTTTGCGTCCGAACATGGGTCTGTGTGCCGGTAGTGTATCGTAGCGAGGCGTGAGAGCAGTCCCTTGAGCCGTCCGTCTCCCTCAGCACGCCGCGGCGCCTCCGCCCGGAGGCTGCGGATCATCGGCGGCGTCTGGCGCGGGCGGCGCCTGCGCTTTCCGCCCTCGCCGGAGCTCCGCCCGACGCCCGATCGCGTGCGCGAGACGCTCTTCAACTGGCTCGCAGCCCGCGTGCCGGGCGCACGCTGCCTCGATCTGTTCGCCGGCAGCGGCGTGCTCGGCCTCGAAGCGCTATCTCGTGGCGCGGCGCACGTCACCTTCGTCGAGCGCGATCCCATCGCGGCACGCGAGATCACCGCGCGGCTCGCGGAATGGGGCGCTCGCCCGGCGCGCGTCGAGCACACCGACGCCCGCACGTTTCTCGAGCGCAAGCCTGCCGCGCAGTTTGACATCGTGTTCCTCGATCCACCATTCGCCTCGACACTGCTCGAAGAGGCGGCGGCGCGCCTCGAGCAAGGCGGCTGGCTGTCCGACGGTGCGCTCGTCTACGTCGAATGCCCCGCAGCGGCCAGCGCGAACACGCCCGCTGCTGCCGCGAGATCGCCTGCTGCAGCGCCGGCCGTTGTTCCGCCCGCCTGGACACTCCTCAAGGCGAAGCGGGCCGGTGAGGTCGGGTATCATCTCTACTCGAGAGCCGCGAGGGGGGCACACGTCGCATGAGCCGCAACGCCATCTATCCGGGCACCTTCGACCCGATCACCAACGGCCACCAGGACCTGGTGCGCCGCGCAGCCGGCATCTTCGACCGTGTCATCGTGGCCATCGCCTCCAATCTCAACAAAGCTCCCATGTTCCCGCTCGATGCGCGCATCGACCTGGCGCGCCGCGTCCTCGACGACCTGCCCAATGTCGAAGTGCTCGGCTACTCCGAGCTGACCATCGAGTTCGCCCGAAAGCACCGCGCCACGGTCGTCATCCGGGGCCTGCGGGCCATCTCCGACTTCGAGTTCGAGTTCCAGCTGGCCAACATGAATCGCCACCTGGATCGCAACGTCGAGACGGTGTTCCTGACCCCCCAGGAGCAGTTCACGTTCATCTCCTCCTCTCTAGTGCGCGAGATCGCCGTGTTGGGCGGCGACGTCCACGAGTTCGTCCACCCGATCGTCGAAGCCGAACTCAAAAAGCACCGCAAGGCAAAGTAGAGCGCAGCGCAAAATACCTCTTGGCCGGACGCGGATCGCCAGGATGGCGATCCGCGAGCCTACAGGGATGTACTTGCGGCGTTCTGGCCAAGAGGCATTTTGTGATGCGCTCGATGCACCGTCCGCTCACTTCTGACAGCTCGGACAGTAATAGGTAGACCTTCCCTGCTGGGTCAGCTGCCGGATGACCGTGCGACACACCCGGCACGGCTTCCCCGCCCGCTCGTACACATGTAACTTCCGCCGGAAATATCCGGGCTCCCCGTCCGCCCCCACGTAATCCCGAAGCGTCGTCCCGCCCACCCTGATCGCCATGGAGAGCACCGCCCGCACCGCCTTCACCACCCGCCCCGCGTCCTCCTTCGACAAGCTCTGCGCCCGCCGCCGCGGCCGGATCCTTGCCCGAAACAGCGCCTCGCTGGCGTAGATGTTCCCCACCCCGACCACCAGCCGGCTGTTCATCAACACCTGCTTGATCGACGCCCGGCGCCTTCGAGTGATTCGCCACAGGTACTGCGCGTCGAACTCCGGGTCAAAAGGCTCGGGCGCAAGCCGTGCAAGCAGCGGGTGTTGCCCGGGATCGGCGCTCGTGTAGTGCAGGCTCCCGAACCGGCGCGGGTCGTTGAACCGCAGCGTGCGGCCCGACTCGAGCAGCAGGTCGTAGTGATCGTGCGAGATGCGTGGTGTGTCGGCGGGCAGCACGCGCAGCGACCCCGACATGCCCAGGTGCACGATCAGGGTGCCGGATTCGAGCCTGATGAGCAGGTACTTGGCGCGCCGTGCCGTGCCGCTGATCCGCTGCCCGGCGAGCTTTGCCGGCAGATCGTCCGGTACCCGCCAGCGCAGCCGCGGCTCATGCACCGTGAGCGCCACGATCCTGCGGCCCGCGACGTGCGGCTCCAGGCCGCGCCGCGTCGTCTCGACCTCCGGCAACTCAGGCATCGGCGTGCTTCGCTACGGCAGCATCCTGCGCAAGACACGGTCGCGCAGCAGGTAATGATGTGCCAGAGCCGCGGCGGCGTGTACGCCCGCTACGATGACCACGGCATCGGCGAAATCGCCGTGCAGCCCCTGGAGGGTTCTCCTGAGTGCGAGATCGCCGGGAACCAGCTTCGGGATGGTGTAGATGTTGAAGAGCACATCACCCCGCTGCCAGGCGTTGAAGATGCCGAGCACCACCGTGGCTCCGATCAGCCAGTAGAGACCGTAGTGCACGACCTTCGCCACCACGCCGATCCAGCCAGAGTCGGCAGCTGGCAGGCGCCGGCCGGCATTCACACGCCACAGCACGCGCACGAGCAGCACGGTCCCGAGCGTCACGCCGAGAGCGATGTGGGTCGAGCGCGCGTCGATCTTCGGTGCGCCTTTCGGGAAGAAGTCAATCGTCTGACCGAGCGTCCAGAGGATCAGCACGAGCGCGGCGGTGAGCCAGTGCAACAGGACGCTGACGCCGTCGTAACGCTCTTCGGTGTGCGGCGCCGCGTTGCGCATGACGACCGCTGCGGCCTCCTCGATCTTCCGGGTCTCTGCCTGCATGAGCTCGTTCCACCTGCAACTGTGCCGGGACACCCAGGGTACGCGATTTGCGCTGATGCGATCCTGACGCGCGGCTGATCGATGAGGGCGGCGTGCATCCTCATGTGTCCGCCCTATTCGAGCTCGAGGAGACAGTAAAGGTATAGGCACAGCTAGCGCAGCACCACATCCAGGGGAAGGTGGTCCTCCAGATGGGGTGGGGGATCCCCCTCAAGAGGGATTCCAGAGGCGGCTGGGACAGTGCAACCTACTGTGCCAGAAGGGGAAAAGGTGGCACGAGCCAGGAACTTTCCGGCCGCCTTAGCACTCAAATGTCACGACTGCTAAGATGCCCGTCCAAATCAATCCGGAGACTGCATGACCGCAAATGCCGCAGTGATCGCGCGAACCGCTGATCTGGCGCTCGCCGGTCCGCTCGGGAGCCTGGATGCCTACCTCGATCGCGTAGGCCGCATTCCCGTGCTGACCCGAGAAGAGGAGCGCAACCTTGCCGAGCGCTTCCGCTCTCAGAATGACCTCGACGCCGCGCGCAAGCTGGTGCTGTCGCACCTGCGCTTCGTGGTGCACATCGCGCGCGGGTATAGCGGTTACGGGCTGCCGGTCGGCGACCTCATTCAGGAGGGCAACGTCGGCCTGATGAAGGCCGTCAAGCGGTTCGACCCGGCGCTCAACGTGCGGCTGGTGTCTTTCGCTGTGCACTGGATCCGGGCGGAGATCCACGAGTACGTGCTGCGCAACTGGCGGCTGGTCAAGATCGCCACCACCAAGGCGCAGCGCAAGCTCTTCTTCAACCTGCGCCGCCTGAAGAAGAACCTGACATGGCTGTCGGCGGAGGAAACCGCGGCCGTTGCGCGCGACCTTGGCGTCACGCCGACCGAGGTGACGGAAATGGAAAAGCGCCTCGCGGCGCGCGATCTGTCGTTCGATCCGATGCCGGAGACGGACGAAGAGGAGACCTACAGCCCGGCTGCCTATCTGCCGGCGCCGAATGCCGACCCGGCGGCGCGTGTGGAGAGCGCGGAATGGGAAGACGACTCCTCGGCGCGGCTGCAAGATGCGCTCGAGCAGCTGGACGACCGCAGTCGCGACATCGTGCAGCGTCGGTGGATGACTGACGAGAAGGCGACCCTGCACGAGCTGGCCGGCAAGTACGGCGTCTCCGCGGAGCGGATCCGTCAGATCGAGTCGAACGCGCTCGGCAAGCTCAAAGGCGTCATCGGTCGGGAGGCGGTTCCGGCCTAGGTTAATCAGTTGCTTTCGGCCGCGGCCTGCAGGACCGCGGCCGCGACGCGCTCGTGCATGGCTTTGTCGAGCGGGTCCGGCACCAGCGCATCGCCTTCGGCCTGCTCGGCGATCGTGCGGGCGGCGGCCATCAGCATGGCATCGGTGAAGCGCGCCGCCCGAGCGGCCAGCGCGCCCTTGAAAAGGCCTGGGAAGGCCAGGACGTTGTTGATTCCCTTGCCGTCGGCTGCGAACGCCGCGCCGCGCTCCCGCGCCGCCAGCGGCTCGATCTCCGGATCGGGGTTCGACAGGGCGAGAATCACCTGGCCCGGCCGCACCCACTCGGGCCTGATGAGGCCCTTCACACCCGTAGTCGCGATCACTATCTCCGCGCGCTGCATGATCGATTCCAACGTCGCCCCCTCGCCTCCCAGCGCCACGAGGCGCGCCACGGCATCCGGGCTACGGTCGGCGCCGAGCACGCGCGTCGCGCCGCCCGCGCGCAGCAGCCGCACGATGCCGAGGCCCGCCGCGCCGAGGCCGATCTGTCCGATCACGCTTTCCTCCCAACTCCTGCCGACACGCCGCGCGGCGTTGGTCAGCGCCGCGAGCGCCACCACCGCCGTGCCGTGTTGGTCGTCGTGCAGCACGGGCTTCTGCAGCCGTTCCCGCAGCAGCCGCTCGATCTCGAAGCACTCGGGAGCTGCGAAATCCTCGAGCTGGATCGCGCCGAAAGACTGATGGATGCGGGCGACGGTGTCCGCGACCTGATCGGGCCGCCGCTCGTCGAGCAGGATCGGCACCGCTGACAGGCCGACGAGGTCCGCGAAGAGCGCCGCCTTGCCCTCCATGACCGGCAACCCGGCGAGCGCGCCGATGTTGCCGAGCCCGAGGACCGCCGTGCCATTCGTGATCACGGCCACGGTACTGCCGACGCTGGTGAACTCCCGCGCAGCCTGCGGATCCTTCTGGATAGCCAGACACACCCTCGCCACGCCGGGCGTGTAAATGTCGCGCAGCACCTGCAGGGTGTTGATGGGACGACTCGCGACCGTGCGGATCTTGCCGCCGCGATGGCGGTTGAAGACGCGGTCGGACTTGCCCATGAAGCGGGCCGTCGGCAGCCGGTCGATGCGATCGTAGAGATTCCGATCCGCCTCCTCGTCCATCTCCAGCGTGATCTCCCAGAGCGTGCGCCCCTGGTGGCGGCGCAGTGCGGTCAGGTGCTCGATGGTGAGGCCGGCCTCGGCGATCACCTGCAGCACCTTGGCGAGGCTTCCGGGCTGGTGGACGGTTTCGACGATCAGGATCTCGGGTATTTTCATGGGGCGGACGATACCAGTGCAGCCGAACCCCGACCACGGCCGCAAGTGAACGGCCCCGTCCCCCTATAATCGGCACCATGAAGCGCCTCATTGCGATCGTGGAAGACGAGCCGGCCATCCGCGACAACTACGCTGCGGCATTCACGCGCGAGGGCTACCTCGTGCGTACCTACGGCAATCGCGCGCAGGCCATGGCGGCGTTTGCCGCACGCCTGCCCGACCTTGCGGTGATCGACATCTCCCTCGAGGACGAGCCGGAAGGCGGCTTCGAGCTCTGCCGGCAGCTGCGGGCACTCTCGGCGGAGCTACCGATCATCTTTCTCACCGCGCGCGACTCCGAGCTCGATGCGGTATCGGGACTGCGGCTTGGAGCGGATGACTTCCTGACGAAGGACCTCAGTCTGGCGCACCTGAGCGCGCGGGTGAACGCCCTCTTCCGCAGGGTCGAGGCGCTGCGCAAGCCGCCGGGTGATGAGGGCCAGATGGTTCACCGTGGCCCGCTCGCGCTGGATGTCGAGCGGATGCGCGCCGAGTGGGATGGCAAGGTAGTCCTGCTCTCATTGACGGAGTTCTGGATCGTTCACGCGCTGGCACATCATCCGGGCCACGTGAAGAACCGGCAGCAGCTGATGGACGCGGCCAACGTCGTGCTCGACGACAACACCATCACCTCGCACGTGAAGCGCATCCGGCGCAAGTTCCAGAGCATCGATCCGGCGTTCGACGCGTTGCAGACCGTTTACGGGATGGGCTATCGCTGGGTGGAGTGAGCCGCCGATGTCGCTACGACTGAAGCTGCTGCTGCTTGGGCTCGCCACGCTGGTGCTCCCCTGGACCGGCATCCGCTACGCGCGGGAGATGGAAGCCGCGCTGCGCGAGAGCGAGCAGCATGCGTTGCAGGCGGTCTCGGAGACGATCGCCGCCTCGCTGCAGGGCCGGATGGATCTGCTCTACCGTATTCCCGGCGAGTCCGCACCCACCAACACCGGTCCCTATGACCTCACACCGCTCGTCCTGACGGCACCGCCCTACATCGATGGCTATCCGGATGACTGGCCTCATGACCCCGCCGCGTGGCGATACTACGGCACGGGCGCGCACCGTTTCGGCGTCCTGACCGGCACCCACGATCGAATGCTCTACGTGCTGCTCGAAGTACGCGACCCGCACCTGGTGTTCGATGCACCGGGGGCCAACCCACTCGACTCCGCCGCGCTCGGCGACCGGGTCTGGATTGGCTACGAGGACCCGCAGGGCGCCCAACAGCAGGTGTTTCTCGCGCTGACGGGGCCGGGGCCCATCATTGCGCGCCGCATCGAAGCGGGCGAGTACGGGGAGGAGACCGCGGTCGAGGATCCGCGCGTCATCGGCGCGCTGCAACCGGATGCCGGCGGGTATGACGTCGAGATTGCAATGCCGCTCTCGATGGTGGGCAGCCAGTTCGGCGTGCTGCTGGACGATCGCGACCAGCGCGGCGCCGACCCGCTGAGCTACGGGACGCTGCGCAGCGATAACCTTCACACACGGGGACGGCTGATCGTCGCTGCGCCATCGCTGACGCCGTTTCTCGCGCAGTTCATGCAGCCAGGACTCAGGCTGTCGGTGAGTACACCGGGCAACGCAATCCTGGCGCAGACGGACGAGCTGGCCGTGCCGGGTGTGCTGGCGCCGGAGCCTGGCATCCTGGCACAGATCTACCGGCGGTTCGTCGACCGGGGCTCCGAGCCAGCGTTCATTACAGCGGCGGCCCCGATCTATGACGCCAGCCACCACACGGTCATCGGTGAGCTCGAGGTGACGCAGGCGGGCAACCGCTGGGAGGGCCTGCGCGATCGCGCGCTGACTCGGATGCTGGACTTCACGCTGGTGACGAGCGCAATCCTGGTTATTGTCACCTTCGCGTTTGCCGCCTGGCTGGCGCTGCGCCTCTCGCGGCTGCGTCGGGCCAGCGAGTCGGCTCTCACGCCTGAGGGACTCGTGACGGAGTTCCCGGAAACGGCGGCGCACGATGAGCTGGGGGATGTCGCGCGCAGCTTCTCGCGCCTGCTCGGGCGCCTCAACGAATACACCGGCTATCTGCGCTCACTCGCCGGCAAGCTGGCGCACGAAATCCGCACACCGCTCACCATCGTTCGCTCCTCGCTCGAGAACCTCGAATCGGAGGAGATGTCGCCTGCGGCGCGTCCGTACGTCGAGCGGGCGCGCCAAGGCAGTGAGCGCCTCAATGCGATCCTGGTGGCGATGGGCGCAGCCACGCGGGTGGAGGAAGCCATCGGCAACGCGGAACGCTCGCGTTTCGACCTGCCGCCGGTCGTCGCTTCCGCCGTAAGTGCGTACCGCGTCGCATTCCCGGAGCACCGCTTCGTGGCGGAGCTGCTGCCGGAACGCGTCCAGATCGACGGCGTGCCTGACCTGATCGTGCAGCTTCTCGACAAGCTCATCGAGAATGCCGTCGACTTCAGTCCCGCCGGCGCCACGATCACCGTGCGCGTAAGGCGCGAGCCGGCCGCGGCTGTGCTCGAAGTCGACAATCCCGGCCCGCCGCTCGTGCCCGAGGCCCGGGGGCGTCTCTTCGAGTCGCTTTGGCAGTCGCGCACCGACAGCGACGGCGACAGCCGGCCGCATTTCGGGCTCGGTCTCTACATCGTGCGGCTGATCGCGGAGTACCACCGGGGCGAGGTCGCGGCGTCGGATTTACCGGGTGCGGAAGGCGCGCGCTTCGGAGTGCGGCTGCCGCTCGCAGACGCACCGTTGTTGCCCAATTACAACGACAAAGTCAAGCTGGAATCGGTATGATTTCAGGCGTGAGAGCGGCGGGTGATGCGCACACGCCAATACTTGCGGAGGACAACGAAGCAGAAATCCGGAGGTCGACGCGGGCACGGGTCAAGGCGGCCGCAACTTTTGCAGCGGTTGTCAGGAACGATCCTACGCGTGTATTGACACGCGGGCCTTTGAGATTGGGCCGGGGCGCAGGGCCCCAGCGTTTCAGCCGAGTCAAGTAGATGCCCGTGACGCAAGCTGACAGCGACTCACCGGGACATCGAAAAATAATTTGAGCCGCCGGAAAACCGGCGGCTTTTTTTTTGGCGCGAAGTCGGCGTCCTGCCGCTTCGCGCGAGCGCGGCCCATGTGCTTGCAAGCCGTTCCTTTTGAGGCATGGGGTATTGCATTGCGGGGCGGGGTGGATCAACATCCGCGCCGCGTCGCGAGGTGTGGTGCCGCTCGCGACGTCCAGCGATGGTCGTCCGGACCGCCCTAGCGTCTGCGGGACTCAGACGGGAGGTGTACGAACGAGATGAAGACGAGACAAGCGTCGACTGACAGCGACCCTGGAGCCTCTCTTCGCAGCGTCAATTCGTATCTCGAGAAGAACTTTCCCGATTTTTTCGCCGAAGCGCGCTTCCAGGTCGGGGATGACGATTATTTCCTCTACGCGCGCTTCGGCCAGTACCTGGCCCGCACCATCGAGCAGAACCGGGCCTCCCGAGAGAAGATCAACCGCGGCTTCACCGTGCTCAACAAGATGGCGCGGGCGTCGGCACGCCATCCGCGCATCCGGCAGATGCTGGTCTCGGGTCCGCTGGAGTACATCGTCGATGCGCCGCGGGCGCGGGCGCTGGCGCTGAAGCGCTTGTCGCCGGTGGCGCAGGGTTACCTGGAAAGTCTCTGCGAGTAAACGATAATCCGCTCATGGACGAGGCCCTGGAGGTACGCCGGTTCTGGTTCGGAAAGCTGCCCCTCAAGCCCGAGGGCGTCGAGGCGCGCCTCGCGCTGTGGTTCGGCGCCGGCGCCGCGGAGCAGCGGCAGGTCGATGAGCTCATCCGCTCGCGCTTCGGCGCGCTCATCGAGCGTGCGGCTGCGGACGAGCTCGCCGCCTGGGCCGACAGCCCGCGACGCCGTCTCTCCCTCATCCTACTGTTGGATCAATTCCCGCGTCACGTTTACCGCGGCACCGAGCGCGCATTCGCCACGGACAGGCACGCGCTGGCGCTGACTCTCTCGGGAATGCAGTCGGCCGCGGATGCGGCGCTGATGCCCGTGGAGAGGATCTTCTTCTACATGCCGCTCCAGCACGCGGAGCTGCGCGATGCCCATGATGAGTCCGTCGCGGCTTATCGCCGCCTGCTCAATGAGGCGCCGGAGGGCCTCAAAACGATGTTCGCGAGCACGCTCGAGTCCGCGGAGCTGCATCGCTCCATCGTGGTGCGCTTCGGCCGCTTTCCGCATCGCAATCGCGTGCTGGGACGCGCCAACACGGCCGAGGAAGAGGCGTACCTCGGCCAGGACGGCCGGAGCTTTGGCCAGTGATCAAATCTTCACACCGTCACTTCCTGAGATCGGCGCGCGGATCGAATCCGGCGAGCTTCGCGCGCATGTCCTCGTACAACGTGCGCGCCTCCGGCGAGTTTGCCGGCGGCAGAACGAGTTTGAGCTGCACGAACGCATCGCCGGGCGGCTGACCGGGCAGGCCACGGCCCCGCAGCCGCAGCTTCTGGCCGGACTGTGCGCCGGCCGGAACCTGCATGTCGACCGCGCCCCCGAGAGTCGGTATGGTGACCGTCGCCCCGAGCGCCGCCTCCCATGGCGCGACCGGCAGTGTCAGAGTGACGTCGCGACCGTCCAACTGATAGAGGTGGTGCGGGCGGACGTGCACCTCCAGATAAAGGTCGCCGGCGCGGCCGCCGCCCGGGGCCGCTTCGCCCTGGCCGGCGAGCCGGATGAGCTGGCCATCGGCGACGCCTGGGGGAATTGTGACGCGCACCGTGTGCGAGCGCAGCTCCAGCCTTCCATCCACCTTGAGCTCCGGCCGCTTGAGGTCGAGTGTGCGGGTGCCGCCACCGAAGGCCTCCTCGAGGTCGATGTCGATGCGGGCATGATGGTCGCGCCCGACTTGCTGCTGCCGCCGTCCGGCCGCTCGGAAGGGACTCGCGCCGCCGAAGAGCGAGGAGAAAAAGTCGCTGAAGCCTTCCTCCTCGAACACGTGCGCGCCGCCGGCGCCGCGGGAGCGGCTGCCGCCGCTGAACTCGAAGCCGCTCGCCCAGTCGGGCGGGGGCCGGAACTGCTGGCCGGACTTCCAGTCGCTCCCGAGCTGATCGTAGGCGGCGCGCTTCTCCGGGTCTTTCAGCACTTCGTAGGCTTCCTGCACCTCCTTGAACTTCTGCTCGGCGTCTTTCTCCTTGCTGACGTCAGGATGGTATTTGCGCGCGAGACGGCGGTAGGACTTCTTGATGTCCTCGGCCGTGGCGGTGCGGGCCACGCCCAGAACCTTGTAGTAATCCCGGTATTCCATGAGCGACGCAGCCCTCGTGGAAAAGGTTGAGGAGACGGTGAGTCGCGACATGGGGGCGCCGGGAACGAAGCCAAGCCCCGGCGCGTGAATCGCGCCTCTCCGGCCCCATGCAGCAGCCATGAACGCCGAGACCCGCGGCGGAACGTCGCGGCGCTCAAGGTCCACGGCGCGGTGGCGCTCGCGGCCGCGCCGCCGCAGAAGAGCTGATGAATCGCCTGGAGCGAGTCGGTCAATGGGCTCGGGAGACGAGGCTGCCCTCACCCCCTCATGGGCGTGTTTCTTCTCCCGACGCCCACGGGCCCGAGAACTCCTGATCGGTCAGCGCCATCTGCGATAGCGGCCCATACTCGCCGACCGCACCCCCGATCCTCGCCGCATCCCCGATCGCCACCATAGCCACCGAGTCGGCGCGTGGGAATGCCTCTTCGATCACCGCCTGCGCTTCGGCTACTCCGACTGCAGCGAGCTGCGCCGGATATTCGTCGATGTAAGCCCTGCCGAGTCCGTAAAGCTCGATTTCCGCCAGCACCCCGGCCCAGTCCGACGCGGTCTCCAGGCCGAGCGGGTACTGCCCGAGCAGGTAGGCGCGGGCGGAATCGAGCATCTCCCGGGTCACTCCTTCGCGGCCGAGACGCTCGAGCGTCCGCAGCGAAAGCTCGAGCGCCCTGCCGGTGTTCTCCGTCTGGGCGAAGGAGCGGAGCGAGAACTCTCCGGGCACGCTGCCGCGCGCGAAGCTCGAGCGCGCTCCGTAGGACAGCCCGGATCGGATGCGCAGCTCCGTGTTGAGCAAGGAGGTGAAGCGGCCGCCGAACAGGGTGTTGACCAGATCGAGCGCCGCCCGGCGCGGGTAGCGCTTGTCGACGCCCACGTTGCCGATCCAGAAGTAGGTTTGCGCGGAGCCGGGAAAGTCCACAAGCAGCGCTCGCCGGCCGGCGAGGGCGCGCGGACGGGCGAGGGCCGCCGGCGGCACGGAGGTGCGCGGCCAGCGGGAGAAACTCTCCGCAGCGCTGCGGGCGAGCAAGTCAGCATCGATGTCGCCCGCCAGGACCAGGATCAGCCTCTCGGCGCCGAATTGCCCGTCGTAGTAGCGCAGCACATCGTCGCGCTCGATGGCGGCCAGAGACGCCTCGCTGCCAAATACGGGCCGCCCATAGGGATGATCGCCGAAGAGTAAGGCCCGGCCGTAGGTGCCGATGAGCTCCGCGGGATCGGAGTCCTTGGCCGCCTTGATGAGCTCGATGTGGCGCGAGGCCAGCTCCTCAAGCTCACCGCCATCCAACATGGGCCGCAACAGCGCGTCCGCCAACAGCTCGAGCATCAGTCGCTGGTCGCGCGCGAGGAACTGGCCGCGCACGGTGATCGCCTCGGGGCCGGCCCCGGCGCCGAAGCTGCCGCCGACTCCTTCGACCACGTCGGCGAACGCGTAGGCGCTGCGCTCGCCCGCGCCCTTCTCCAACAGGCCCGCGACCAGGGAAGCCACCCCGGGCCGCGAGGAGGGGTCACCCACGGCGCCGCCGCGCAGTACGGCATTGAACGCCACCAGCGGAACGTCACGGCGCGGTACCAGAATGAGCGCAACGCCGTTGCCCAGCGAAAGCCGCTCGTGCTCCGGCACCCGCACCGTCATGAGGGTAACAGCACGCCGAGCGTGCGCCGCCCATTGTCGAGGATCTCCCTCGCGACAGCGCGCAACTCCTCGCCGGACACCGCCGCGATCCGCGCCGGCGCATCGAACAACTGCGACCAGTCGCCGTGAAACACCTCATACTCCCCGAGCAGCTGCGCCTTGCCGTCGATGGTGGCGAGCTTCTTCCACAGGCCCACGGCGGCCAGGTTGCGCGCCCGCTCGAGCTCCGCTTCGGTCACGCCGTCCGCGGCCACCGCCGCCAGCTCCGCATCGAGTGCTGCGCGCGCCTCCTCGGGATCCGCGCCCTCCGGCAGCATCAGCGAGAGCCACAGCAGGCCCGGATCGAATCCCTCCTGCCAGTGCCCGCTCACCTCGATGGCAAGCTGCCGGTCCTCCACCAGCGCGCGATGCAGCCTCGAGGCATCACCCTCCACGAGTGTCGAGATCAGCAGCCCCACGGCAGGGCCGTGCGGATCGGCGGCATGCGGCGCCTTGTAGGCGCATTGCAGGAGCGGCGTCTGCGCCTTGCGGCGGACCAACACGCGCCGCTCGCAGAGCTGCTCGGGCTCGATGGCGCGCACGGGCGGCGGTGGCGCCTGCGCGGGAATGGGCTCGAAGAAGCGCCGGGCGAGCGCGATCGCCCGCTCGGGATCCACATCCCCCGCAAGCGCCAGAGTCAGGTTGTTGGGCGCATAGTAGGTCCGGTAGAACGCCTGCAGGTCCTCGAGCCGCCAGGAGCGGATGTCCGCGGGCCAGCCGATCGTCGGGAAGCGGTAGGGATGCGCGACGAAGGCCGTCGCCTGTACTTGCTCGGCGAGGAGTCCGTGACTGTTGTCCTCGACGCGCAGTCGCCGCTCGGACGCAACGACGCCACGCTCACTCTCGATCACCTCCGGCGTGAAGGCGAGGTGCGCCACCCGATCCGACTCCAGATCGAGCACGCGCTCGAGGGCGCCGGCCGGGAACCAATCCTGATAGACCGTGACATCGTCGCTGGTGAAGGCGTTGTTGGCGCCGCCCCCGGCCTCCATCAGCCGATCGAAGTCTCCCGGCGGATGGCGGCTCGTGCCGTTGAACATCATGTGCTCGAAGAAGTGAGCGAGCCCGGTGGCGCCCGGCGCCTCATTGCGGCTGCCGGCGCGCACCCAGTTGTAGAGCGCCACGTTCGGGATGTTGCGCACCGGCCAGACGATCACGCGCATTCCGTTGGCGAGCGTCGCGGCGCGCACCGCCTCGCGTCCGTCTACCATGGCCTGCCCTTCGAGCTGCACCGTCCGCATTATGACGCGGGAGGGTACCTCATGTTCCTCAGGCGCATCGCGCGTAGCCGGCGCTCAAGATCCCGGCCAAGATCGATCGCGCCGACGGCGGTCGGGCAGGCTGAAAGGTGACGATGTTGGCCCCAAAAAAAATGTGCGCCGCGAGCGGGGGAAGGCGCATCGCGGCGCTGAAGTAAGCGAACACCGGGGAAGTTGTTCGCGGTTCCACGACACCGCCTCGCAGAAGGCGGCGCCTGCGGGAGTTAGAGCAAGGGGCGTGCCAAGCGTGAATTTCCTTTAGCATCACAGACTTATCTTGCCACCCGCGGCTCGATCGAGGTGACGCGCAGTGTCAGGTTGTGACGGACGCCTGGCCGCTTGCGGCAGCTGGTTTGAAGCGCCGGATCCGGGCTCCTGCCCGACCCAGCGCCGTCTCCCGCCAAAAAGCGTGGTTTTTGCCCGAGACCCGGCCACCTGTGGGCGGCCGGGCACGTCCCTGTGCCTGCGCACGGGCAACATGGTGCGGCCGCAATCGGACCTGCCGCACGGTACGTGAATCCCATCGCCATCGCCGGCGAGGCTCCCCCTATCATGCTCAAGCCCATGACCGAAACGCCCAAGCGCCGATTACTGGACCGGATAGGAGGCTCGCCGACCTTCGTCGCGGCGGGCTGCCGGCTCACGGGAGATCTCGAGACCGAAGGTCCCCTGTTGCTTTGCGGATCGGTCCGCGGCGACGGCCGCGTGGGCGGCGCGCTGAGCCTCACCAAGGAGGCACATTGGGAAGGTGAGGTACATGCCGCGGCGGCGGTCATCGCCGGGCGCTTCACCGGACGCCTGGTCATCGAGGGGAAGCTGGAGATCGGCGCTTCCGCGGTGATCCGAGCCGACATCGTGGCGCATGCCGTCGCGATTGCGCGCGGTGCGGTCGTGGACGGTGACATGACGGTCACGGGCGGACAGCCGGTCGTGCACTTCGATGAGAAGCGCCACCACAACCACGGGAGAGCCGATCGCTAGACGCCGGTGAGCACAGGGTCGAGATCCGCCGGCTCGTCCCCGACATCGAGCTCCGCGAGGACCCGCCGCTCCACCCAGGTAGGACCCGTGAGCCGCTCGAGAAATCCGCAGTGACCGCCAAATCGCGTGATCACGATGCGCAGCGCGGGCGGATGGGCCAGCCGCTCGAGCCCGCCCGCGGGAATGATGGGATCATCGAGTGACGTGATGATGGTAGTCGGCGTCGCGAGCGCGGCCAACCGACGACCGGTGATCGAATAGCCGTCGAGATACTCGTCGAGGCTGCCGAAATCGGTGAAGCGGCGGATGAGCTCCGCCGTCAGGCGCCGCAGGTCCCGGACGCCGTGCAGCCCCGCGAAATCGTAATGCGTCGGCCAGGCAGTCTGCTTCTTCAGGAGCGAGCGCCACCACTTGCGCACGAAGTAGAGCGGATAGCCGACGAAGCCGCTTTCCAACGCGTGCAGGGTATCGCTCGGATCCAACACCGGCGAGACGGCGATGATCTTGGCGATGTCGAGTCCTGCCGGGGCGGCATCGGCGCCGACTCGCAACATGAAGTTGCCACCGAGCGAGAAGCCCACCAGGCGCAGCGGCTGTCCGCCACGCGCTGACTGCAGCGCGCGCATCGCGCCGATTACCTCCGGCAGGAGACAGGAGTGGAAGAGCTCCCGGTTGAGATGATGCGTATCGCCATGATCGCGCAGGTTGAGCCGCACGACGTCGAATCCCCGCGCGAACAGCAGCTGCCCGAGTGAGAGCACGTACAGCGATTCCGCACTGCCCTCCCAGCCGTGCAGCAGCACCACCACGCTCCCGCGGCCCTGGGGTGGCGAGGAAAGGAAGCATTGCAGCCGGACGCCTGCGCCGCAGTCGAGCAGCAGCTCCCGCTGCGCGGCGACGAGCGGCGCGGCGCGGCGCGCTATCGGACCGCGCCGCAGGGCAGTGCTGGCGAGCATCGACTGCAGATGGCGGCTGCGCAGCCACGCGGGCGGAAGAAAGTCCTCCGGCGGTGGTGCCGGGGGCGACACTACGCTCAGCGCACCAGGATCTCGACTCGATTGTTGGCTTTGCCGGCTCGGTTCCATTCGCCTGCCGTCAGCTCGTCACTGACGGGGGGATACGCTACTCGGGTGTTCCCAGGATCGCCTACGGAGGTCTCGACGTCCAGCGCCCCGTGGGTCGAGTCCCGGATCTCGCCGATCAGGTTGGCGAGCGCGAGCGGCATGCGCTGCGCCGGCGGCAAGGCGTCATCGGCAGGGTTGCCGACGACATCGCACTCGGCAAACGGACTCTTACCTGGAGCTAGAGCGTAGCCGTTGACCGGGTCGCCTTTCAGGCAGAACCGGCCGGCAAAGGTGCGGATCTGCACGACGCCGATGACGTGGTCCGCAATCAACCGGCCCAGCGTCTGCCGGATCACATCGAGCCTCGAGCCGCCCAGTGCATCGGCACCGTACGGTACTTCGAGCACGACCGGCTTTGGCGCTACCGATGCGGCAGCGCTCTGGGCCCCGGCGACCTCCGCCGCCGGCGTGACCGGGGGCACCGGCGCCGCGACGGCCTGGCGCAACTGCGTCAGCTGTGCTGTGGCAGCCTGCAAGCGGCTGTGATCGCCCCACCAGAAGCCGGTCACGACGAGGGCAGCGGCGCACGCGAGGACCGTGAGACCGGTCAGCCAGCCCGAGCCTGGCGACCCGCGCTGGGGCTGGAGTGCGCGGACCTCGGCCATGATGCGCTCCGCCTGGGCATCGAGGCTGGCCTGCAGCCAGCGACGGAGCGACGCGTGCGATTCGAGCGCGTCAGCCTCAGCGCCCGCGGCGGCAAGCGGCGAAGGCGCCTGTACGTGGACCGGGCGCGCGGACGCGGCATCACCGCCGCTCGAGCGCGTCTGCTGCGATGTCGGCGCCGCAGCGCCCGCGTCGTCCCTGCCGACACTCGGCATGATCGACTCGAACGGCTTGAAGGTCGTCTGCTCAACGCTTCGCCGGTCGGCGACCAGATGCAGCTGGTAAAGCACCTTCGAGACATCGGCGTGCTTGATCTGCTTCGGCAACACGCCGATCGCGCCCAGGGCGCGCGCCTGCCCGAGGTAGACCTCCCCTTCCTGGGACGTGTACATCATGATGGGAATGGTGGCCGTGTGCGGGTCGTTCTTGATGGCCTGCACCGCCTGAAAGCCGTCCATGCCCGGCATCAGGTGGTCCATGAAGATAACGTCGGGCCGCCTGCTCGCGAGGTAGCCAATCGCCGCCTCGGCACTCTCGACACTGTCGACTTCGATGTCGTGCTTCTCGAGGATGCGCGCGAGGAAGAGACGCGCCGACCTCGAGTCGTCCACGATCAACGCCCGCTTGTGCGTCATGCGCCAGAGTCTTACACGCGCTGCGCGCAGCGCGCAACGGAATTTGCCCGCTCCGTGACGGAGCAATACAAGTCCGCCATGGCGAGTGGCCCGCACTGCTCCTCGACGATGGGAGCTCCGCAGCCCGGCAGGAGGATCGAACGGGTCGAACGAGGACAGGCACTATAATCGAGCGGGAGGAAGCCTTGCCGATGCAGCCCCCAACCGTGTTCGATGAGGAAACGTGCCACCGGTGCCGGGGGGATTTTCCCTCGTTGTCGCGGACGTCCGCAGGTCATCCCGTGGCCTACCTGGATGGCCCGGGCGGCACGCAGGTGCCGAGGCCGGTCATCGACGCCATTGTCGATTGCTATCACCATCGGAATGTGAACACGCACGGTAACTTCCACCAGTCGGCGGAGCTCGACGGGCGAATCCTGGAAGCACGGCGCGCGGTGGCCGATCTTCTTGGCGCGCAAGGGCACGAGCAGATCTCCATCGGCCAGAACATGACGACGCTCGCGTTCTCTCTGTCACGGGCGATCGCTCGGACGATCCGTCCGGGTGATGAGGTTCTGATCACGCAGCTGGACCATGAGGCTAATCGGGGCCCCTGGCAATCGTTGCAGGAGCGTGGGGCAGTGGTGCGCGAAGTACCCTTGCTGCCGACAGGCGAGTTGGACTACGCGCAGATGAGGAATCGAATCAGCGGAAAAACCAGGCTCGTGGCCGTGGGGTGCGCATCCAATGCCATCGGGACCGTCAACGACCTCGCATTGGCACGGGAGCTGACCCGGCAGGCGGGCGCATTGCTCATACTGGACGCGGTGCACTATGTGCCCCACTTTCCAGTCGATCTGCAGCAACTCGATCCGGATTTCCTGCTGTGCTCGGCCTACAAGTTCTATGGTCCGCATGTCGGCATTCTGTATTCGCGTGCGGGCGCGTTGGACACCCTGCCGACGGATAAACTGGTCGTGCAGGATGATATTGCGCCGTATCGAATCGAGACGGGTACGCTCAATCACCCGGCCATCGAGGGTGTCCGGGCCGCAGTCGATTACCTGGGGCGGTTTGGACGCGGTGCTACCAGGATGCACAAGGTCCGCGATGCCATCGCGGCCATTTCCGCCTATGAGCACAAACTGGGCGAGTATCTGTGGTCGGCCCTGGAGGAGCTGCGCGGCGTTCGCCTTTGGGGCGTCAGGTTCTCGAACCGGCTGCGCGCGCCGACCGTGTCGTTCACCGTCGATGGTGTCGATGCCGCCTTCATCGCGAAATCCCTCGACGAGGCGGGTATCTGTGTCTGGGACGGGGACTTCTATGCGCCGCGGCCCGTTGAGATCCTGAATGTTCCGGGCCGGGCGCTGCTGCGCGTGGGATTTTCCATGTACAACACCCAGGAGGAAGCCGAACGGCTGGTCGAGCGGGTAGCGGCGCTGGCGCGGAAAAAATGAGCGGGAGCCGACGAATGAACGAGCGCGTGGCGTTGGTGACGGGCGGCGGGCGCGGGATCGGGCGCGAGGCGGCGCGGCTGCTGGCGAAGGCTGGAGCGCGCGTCATGATCGTAGCGCGCAGCGCGGCGCAGCTGGCGGCCGTTGGGCTCGAGTATGTCGCGGCCGACCTCGGGACCGCGGAGGGCTGCGCCCTGGCCGTTGCAGAAACCGAGCGACGACTGGGGCCCGTTGACCTGCTGGTCGTGAACCACGGCATCGGCTCGGCCCACGAACGACTCGTGTGGGAACAGGATCCCAAGGTCTGGCGCGAGACAATGCGCATCAACCTCGACGGTCCGTTCGAGCTGTCGCGGCTGACGGTGGGCGGCATGTGTCAGCGCGGCTTCGGCCGGCTCGTATTCACCAGCTCGACCGCCGGCGAGGTGGCGGAGCGGTCCGGCAGCGCTTACACCGCGTCAAAACATGGCGTGATCGGGCTTGCACGCGCGGTCGCCCAGGATGCCGGGCCGTTCGGAGTCACGTCCAACGCCGTGTTGCCTGGCTGGGTGCGAACGGCGATGGCCGAACGCTCGGCGCAAACGGAGGCCGCCCGACGCGGCATCAGCGTCGAGCAGGTGTGGAACGAGCGCGCTGCGATCTATCCGCAGAAGCGCGTATTGGAGCCGATTGAGGTCGCGCAAGTGATAGCGTTCCTTTGCAGCGATGCGGCCGGGGGCGTGAACGGTGAGGCAATCACCGTGGCTCTTGGCGGCATCTGGTAAGCTGATCGCATAACTGAGCGGCGAGCCGCCCCGCGGCATCGGGGGCCTGCGCGAAGTAAAGTGACGGCTCGGTGAGCTCGAGCTCGACCAGGCAGGGCCTGCCGTCCCCGGACCGGATCAGATCCACGCGCGCATAGAGAGGCGTCGCGAACGGTAACGCCGCGACCGCGCACTCCGCGACTTCGAGCTCCACGGCGGCGGGCGTGCGCGTAGTGATGTGTTCCTCCGCGAACAGCGCCGGATTTTGCTCGGCGCCGCGCCGCAGCAGCGGGCCCTTGCGCACGGCGTGACTGAAGCGGCCGCCCAGATAGATGAGGGCGGTCTCGCCGTGCAGGTCGACCTGCGCGAGATAAGGCTGCAGGAGCACGCTGCGCCCGGCGCCGAGAAGCCGCTCGATATGCCCGCTCGCCACCTGTTGCTCGCCCCGCGCGTAACGCGCCGCATCCTGGGCTCCCGCCCCGACCGCGGGCTTCACCACCCACTCTGCCGCTCGCTCCTCTCGCAGGAAGCCGTCGAGGGCGCGCGCCGCATGCTCACCAGGCTCGACGAACCGCGTCGGCACGACGGGCACGCCGGCCCGCGCGAGATCGCGGAGGTAGTGCTTGTCGGTATTCCAGCGGATGACGGCAGGAGGGTTGACGAGGGCTGTGAGTTTGGCCGTGCGATCGGCCCAGGCGAGAAACTCCGCGAGGCGCTGGGGGTAATCCCACGCCGAGCGCAGCAGCGCGAGCCGGAAAGCCGCCCAGTCGATCTCGGGGTCGTCCCAATCGGCGACCGTCGTGTCGGCGCCCGCCGCCTCGAGTGCGGCGATGAGCGGCGGCAGATCCTCATCGAGGTGGCGCGCGGCGCGCGCGCTCACCAGCGCTACCCGTGGCCTCACTCCCGGATTCCGGAGCCGCGCTCCATGTACGCGATCGCGGCGACGAAGAGTCCCACGGCGGCGCCGATCATGATGGCGAACGCGACGATCACGCTGACGTCGGATACACCGAGGAAGCCGTAGCGGAAGCCGTCCACCATGTAGAGGATGGGGTTGAAGTACGAGATCGCATGCGCCCAGCGCGGCAGCAGTGATACGGAGTAGAAAATGCCGCCGAACCAATAGAGCGGCGTCAGTACGAAGGTCGGGATGATGTTGACTTGATCGAAGTTCTTGGCGAAGAGCGCGTTGAGAAATCCGCCCAGGGAGAAGATGATCGAGGAGAGGAGCGCCGCCGCGGCGACGATGAACGGATGCTGCACGTGAAGATGCGTGAAGAAGAACGTCACGCCCGTCACCGCGAAGCCGACCAGCGCGCCGCGCACGAGGCCACCCGTCATGTAGCCGGAGACGATGAGCCAGCTGGGAAGCGGCGAGACCAGCAGCTCCTCGACGTGCTTGCCGAACTTCGCGCCGTAGAAAGAAGAGACGACGTTGGAGTAGGAGTTGACATTGACGGCCATCATGATGAGACCGGGGGCCATGTACTCCATGTACCCGAAGCCGCCCATCGCCCCTATGCGGCTGCCGAGCAGGCTGCCGAAGATCGCAAAGTAGAGGACCTGCGTGATCGCCGAGGGCAGGATGGTTTGCGTCCAGATGCGAACGATCCGCTGGTACTCGCGGAAGACGATGGTCTCGAAACCGATCCAGCGGATGCGGCCGAGCTTAAGCGGCCCTGTGGCGGCGGTCTCGGCGAGCGTGTTGCGAGGCTCCGTCCCTGCGCCCTCTGAGACCCGTATTCGCGAATCGGAGTTCACCGGGAAACCCCCTCGGGCCGGCCGAGTAAAATCGTTGCAGACGATTTTGTCACGCCGCAACTCCCTTCTCGACCAGGCGCATGAAGATTTCCTCCAGCCGATTGACCTTGTTGCGCATGCTCACCACCTCGATGCCCAGCTGCGACAGATGCCCGAAGACATCGTTGAGGTTCTGTCCCTTGGAGACATCGACCTCCAGGGTGCTGTCGTCGGTGAGCCGCACGGGGTAACCGTCCAGCCGCGGTGCCTCGGTCAGCGGCACGTTCGTGTTGAGTACGAATGTCTCCATGCGCAGGCGCCCCAACAGGCTGCTCATGCGACCGCGCTCGGCGATGCGTCCGCCGTCGATGATGGCGATGTTGCGGCAGAGGGTCTCGGCCTCCTCCAGGTAGTGCGTGGTCAGGATGATGGTGGTACCGTGGCGGTTGATCTCGCGCAGAAATTCCCACATCGACCGGCGGACCTCGATGTCGACGCCGGCGGTCGGCTCATCGAGGATGAGGAGCCGCGGCTCGTGCATCAGGGCGCGGGCGATCATCAGGCGACGTTTCATGCCGCCCGAGAGGCTGCGCGATGCCTTGTCGCGCTTGTCCCAGAGCTGGAGCTGCTTCAGGTACCGCTCGGCGCGCTGCCGGGCCTCCGCCCGCGGAATGCCGTAAAAGCCCGCCTGGTTGACCACGATGGTCTCCGGCGTTTCGAACATGTTGAAGTTGATCTCCTGCGGCACGATGCCGATGCAGGCCTTGGCCGCCTCGAGCTCCCGGTCGATGTCGTGGCCGAAGACGTTGGCCTCGCCCCCGCTTTTGATGACCAGCGAGGTGATGATGGCGATGAGCGTGGTCTTGCCGGCGCCGTTGGGCCCCAGCAGCGCGAAGAAATCGCCCTGCTCGACCTCGAGGTCGATGCCCTTCAGGGCCTGCACGCCGTTCCTGTAGGTCTTCGTCAGTCCGCGGACGGAGAGCGCATTCATACCTCGAAGCATCCGTTAGCCGCGATCACGCCGCAATGCCCATTTTGGTAGAGCGCCCGCGGACGCACCGAACCTCAGTCCCTGAAGTACCGGGCCAGGAACTCGTCGAAGGTACCCTGGTCGGCCGCCTCGATGGCGCGCTGGCGGGCGAGCGACTCCTCGGCCTCCGCCGCGAATTCCCGCAGGCGCGCCTCGTTCGGCGGATAGAGATCGAGGAGGTACCTCTTGTGGGTCGCCGACATGCGCAACGCCAGGTCGAAGAAGGGCTCGCCGGTATCGGTGAGCTCCTTCATCATCCGGGCCGAGGGTGTCAGCCGCACGTCATCCAGCTTGGCCGCCTGGGCAGCGAGCGCCGCCATATACGGCCGGGAGGCATCGCCGCGGTCAAGGATCTCGCAGATGCCGGTGAGCGAGTCGATGAGCTCCCGTGCCCAATCGCGCATCGGGACGTTCCGCCCGTCGCTCCACAGGGTGAGCCCCGGCTCACGCCCGCGGCGGGCCACGGCGAGATGGTTCTGATCGAGCGAGCGCTGCTCCTCGGCCCCGATCATGGGGCTGTCCTTCAGCAGGCACAGGGCGAGGAAAGCTTCCAGGAAGCGCAGCTTGTTCTGATTCACGCCCACGGGGTCGAAGGCGCTGACATCGAGCGCCCGCACCTCCACGTATTCGACGCCCGCGCGCCTCAGGGCCTTCGTCGGCCGCTCGCCGGAGCGAGCCACGCGCTTCGGCCGGATGAAGCTGTAGTACTCGTTCTCGATCTGCAGGATGTTGGCATTGAGCTGCCGGTACTCGCCGTCGACCTTGACGCCGAGGGCCGCATACGGCGCATGCGGCGTCGTGATGGCGCGCGTCAGGTCGCGAACGTACTCATCGAGGCTGTTGACGGAGACGGTGAGATCCGCCTGATTGCGGTTGCGGTAGCCGATGTCGCTCATCCTGAGGCTGGTCCCGTACGGCTCGTAGGCGGTGTCGGCGGTGAAATCGCGGAGTGAGTGATCGCGCCCCTTGAGGAAGGATTTGCACACGACCGGCGAGACCCCGAAGAGATACAACACCAGCCAGCCGTGGCGCCGGTAATTGCGCAGCAGGTCGAAGTACCGCGCAGATGTGAATGCGACGTTCCGCTCCCGGCACTTCAGGACATCGGCGTATGCGTCCCAGAACGGCAGCGGGAAAGAGTAGTTGAAGTGCACGCCGGAAATGGCCTGCATCATGCGGCCATAGCGCAGCCCGAGGCCCTGCCGGTAAACGGTCTTCATTTGCCCGATGTGCGAGCCGCCATACTGCGCGATCGGGATGTCCTCGTCCCTTGAGATCGCCCCCGGCATGCTGGTCGCCCACAGCAGCTCGCTCCCCAGGTGGCGGTAGACGAACTGGTGCAGGTCCAGGAGATATTGCAGCAGCTCCCAGCTGGTCGTGAACGTGGGGGTGACGAGCTCGATCAGCGCCTCGGAATAGTCGGTCGTGATGTGCTCGCTGGTGAGCGCGGAGCCGAGTGCGGTGGGATGCGGCGTCTGGGCGAGACGCCCTTCCGGCGTGACGCGCAGCGACTCCTTCTCCAGGCCTTTGCGGCCGCCCTGGAGGATCTCGGGCTGCCCGCTGTTGACGAGCGCGGACAGGCGCCGCTCGAAGGCGCTATCGAGGCCGGGGATGCTCATCTACTGGCTGCTTTGCCGCTCGCTGTGGGTAGGCGCGGACCCTTAAGCCTACCGCGAGGGCTGCGCATCTGGCATCTTGCCGCCTCGCGGGGTACCCGCGCAACGGAGATTCCTCATGATCGGCATCATCGGCGGCACGGGTCTTTACCGGATGCAGGGTCTGGAAGTCACCCGCTCTGGCGAGATCGACACGCCGTTCGGGCGGCCCTCCGGCCCGGTCATGCTGGGTCGGCTGGCGGGGCGGGATATCGCGTTCCTACCGCGGCATGGCCTGCACCACGACCTGCTGCCAAGCGAGATCAACTTCCGGGCGAACATCTGGGCGCTGAAGAGCGTGGGGGTACGGACCATCATCGGCGTGTCGGCGGTGGGGAGTCTGAGGGAGGAGATCCGTCCCGGCGATCTGGCGCTGCCGTCGCAGTATCTTGATTTCACCAAGGGCCTGCGGACCGCGAGCTTCTTCGGGAAGGGACTGGTTGCGCACGTCTCGACGGCTCACCCGACCTGCGCGCACACGGCGGCGCTCACCGCGCGGGTGGCGGAGTCGATCGGACAGCCGATCCACCGTGACAAGACCTACGCCTGCGTGGAGGGGCCGCGGCTCGGTACCCGGGCGGAGAGCTTCTGGCTGCGGGCGGCGGGGGCGGACCTGGTGGGTATGACCAACGTGCCGGAGGCATTCCTGGCGCTGGAGGCGCAGGTGGGGTACTGCGTCATCACGGTGGCGACGGATTATGACTGCTGGCTGGATGACGTCTCGCAGCATGTCTCGGTGGAGCAGGTGATTGGGCAGTTCAAGGAGAGCCTGGGCAGGGTGCAGACGCTGATTGCGGGAGTGGCGGCGGAATACGTGGAGGATGAGTCGCGGCCCTGCCGGCAGGCGCTCAAGGCAGCGGTGGTGACGCCCCGGGAGCAACTGACCGCCGAACAGAAAAAGCTGCTGGACTTCCTGGCCAGCTGAAGAAGGCCGTCTGACTGTTTGTCCTCACTCCGGAGCAGTGCCCGTAAAGCGCGCTGTATCTCCTGCAGACCGCTTGCTTGCCGCGATCTCTCGAACCCCAATCGAAACGTGGCCGATCATCGAGGTCTCTCCGGCTGTGAACGGGAACGGACGCTGTTCGTGGGGCGCAAGGTAAGGCCCTCCGACGCTCAGCCGCTTGGGAAAACTTGCTATCCTTGGTGCATGCCGCTCTCGGCGAAACTGCTGGCATCGGGAACGGGTTGGCGTGTGAGCGATGTGCCATGCACATCCGGCCCACGTGCTCCGTGTTACGTGGAGCAACACAGCGCCTACAGCATTGCGCGGGTGACGGACTGAGCCAGGACGGCAGCGATGCCCGCAGCGGATCTCAAGCGCCGGATCGAGGCCCTGTATCAGAGCGAATCGCGCGCCGTGCTCGCGACGCTGATCCGGCTGCTCGGCGATTTCGACCGGGCCGAGGAGGCGCTGCATGACGCGTTCCGCGCCGCCCTCGAGAAGTGGCCGGAACAAGGCTTGCCGGAGAATCCGCGTGCGTGGCTGGTATCGGCGGGGCGCTTTCGCAGCATCGATCAGCTGCGGCGCGAGACTCGCTTCGACTCCTTCGACCCGCTGGCCCACGATGTCGCTGCCGAAAACGTCGCGGCTCCGGACGAGGACGACCCCAGCGTTGGCGATGATCGCTTGCGACTGATCTTCACCTGTTGCCACCCCGCCCTTGCGCCCGATGCGCAGATCGCCCTGACCCTGCGGGAGGTCTGCGGACTGACGACGGAGCAGGTCGCGCAGGCGTTCCTGACACCCGTGCCCACGCTCGCGCAGCGGATCGTGCGCGCCAAGGCGAAGATCCGCGACGCGCGGATTCCGTACGAAGTCCCCGCCCCTGGCGAGCTGGCGGAGCGCCTCGAGACAGTCCTACGGGTCATCTACCTCGTTTTCAACGAGGGCTACACCGCGAGCAGCGGCACGGAGCTGATGCGCCTGGACCTGGCGAGCGAGGCGATCCGCCTCGGGCGGCTGCTCCTCGATATGCTGCCGGAGACGGAGGCAATCGGGTTGCTGGCGCTGATGCTGCTGCACGATTCGCGCCGTGCCGCGCGCGCTTCCCCCGCCGGCGAGCTCATCCTGCTCGAGGAGCAGGACCGCTCGCTCTGGAACCGCGCGCAGATCGAGGAGGGGTCGGCGCTCGTGAAGCGGGCGCTCTCCTCCCGCCGTTTTGGCCCTTACTCCCTGCAGGCGGCCATCGCCGCCGTGCACTGTGCGGCCGCTCGTGCCCCCGATACCGACTGGAGCGAGATCGTCTCTCTCTACGACCTGCTGCTGCGCATCGAGCCGACGCCGATCGTGGAGCTCAACCGCGCGGTCGCTATCGCCATGCGTGACGGTCCGGAAGCAGGGCTCGCGCTCGTAGACAATCTGCTGGCGAGAGGTGACTTGGGGGGATACCGGCTGGCCCATGCGGCGCGGGCGGACCTCTGCCGCCGGCTGGGCAGGGCCGCCGAGGCACGGGATGCGTACCTGCGCGCGCTTGCCCTGGCGCAGCTCGAGCCCGAGCGGCAATTCCTGCAGCGCCGGCTGGCGGAGCTGGCTCGGGGTTGAGCCAGTGGCATGATTCATCGAGCCCGGATGTCGATCCTGCGCATCCTGGTTCGGCTATCCGTCAAGAGCGGTGTTTCTTTAGAAGGCGAGGGTGCGGCGATGAGATACCTGTGCCTGGTATACGGCGAGGAGCAGAAAATCGGCGAGATGGATGACCGCAAGTGTCTGGCGTGCGACACCGAGCTGCGTGCGCGCGGACACTGCGTCGCCTCGGAAGCGTTGGAGCCGGTCGCCACCGCAACTACGGTGCGCATACGCAACGGGCGCCTCTCCGTGACCGACGGCCCGTTCGCTGAGACAAAGGAGCAGCTCGCAGGCTTCTATCTGATCGAGGCGCGTGACCTCAACGAGGCCATCCAGATCGCCGGCAAGATCCCGCCGGCGGAAGTCGGCTGCGTGGAGGTACGGCCCATCCGCCCGATCCGCGAGCACCCGCGAACCGGCCGCTCGCACGGCTGAATCGTCCGCAATCACTGACGGCGCGCGCGGAGTGACGCTTTGAAGCAGGGCGGAACGATATCCGCCGATGCGCGCGGCATCCCCCGCCTCTGCGAGCGTACGCTCGTGCATGGATCGCAACAGCTGCTGCGGCCCGGGTATCGGCGATCGTCGACGCGCGTCGGCACGGTGCACTTTGGGCCCGGCGCTTTCCATCGCGCGCATCAGGCATTTTATTTCGACCGCCTGCTCGAGAAGGATGCCGCGCGCGCCATATGTGCCGTATCACTCAGGACGCCGTCGGTCCGCGACGCTCTAGCACCCCAGGATGGGCTCTATACGCTGGTGGAGCTCGACGCCGCGCCGACACTGCGGGCGATCGGTGCGATCCGCGAGTTACTCGTTGCCGCTGAGGCTCCTGCCGCAGTGAGCGGCCGACTGTCTGACCCGGCCACCTCAGTGGTCACGATGACGGTGACGGAGAAGGGCTACTGCCTCGATGGCGGCGGCGAGCTCGACCTTGCTCATCCTGACATCGTCCACGACCTGCGCCATCGCGAGACGCCGCGCAGTCTCATCGGCTGGCTGGCGCGCGGCCTCGAGCTGCGACGCGAGCGCGGGCTGGCGCCCTATCTCCTGGTCTCCTGCGACAACCTGCCCGACAACGGCCCGACGCTGCGGCGCGCGGTGTTGGCTTTCGCGGCACGGCGCGCCGTCGGCCTCGCTGCCTGGATCGAACAGGCGGCGCGCTTTCCGCGCACGATGGTCGACAGCATCACCCCCGCAACGGACCAGGCGCTGCGGGACAGGGTCGCGCAGGCGACCGGGCTCGAGGATGCCTGGCCGGTCCAGCGGGAGCGCTTCGTGCAATGGGTGATGGAGGAAGTCGACTTCGCCGCCCAGCCCGACTGGGCGTCCGTCGGCGTCACGGTGAGCCGCGATGTGACGGCGTACGAGAGAGCAAAGCTCCGCCTGTTGAACGGCGCGCACTCCAGCCTCGCATACCTGGGCCTGCTGGCGGGGCTCGAGACCGTCGCCGAAGCCATGGCGCAGCCCGCACTGCGCACATTCATCGATCGCCTGATGGTCGAAGACATCGAGCCGACATTGGCCGTGCCGCAGCCCGGTACCCTCGCCACCTACCGCCGGTCGATCCTCCGGCGGTTCGAGAACCCGGCCATGCGGCACCAGCTCGCGCAGATCGCGTGGGACGGCTCGCAGAAGCTGCCGATCCGGATTCTCGGCACGATCGCCGATGCCTTGCGCGCCGGGCATCCGGTCGCGCGGTTGACGGTGCCGATCGCCGCGTGGATGCACTTTATCTGCGCGCGGGCCCGGGACGGCATTGCAATCGTCGACCCCCTTGCTGCGCAACTGACGGCCCTCGGCCGGCAAGTCACGGGCGAGGCGAGCCATGATCTGCCGCTGTTCTTTGCGCTGCCGGGCGTCTTCGCCGACGCTCTGGTACGGGAGCCGCGATTCGCACACCCCCTCGGGCGGGCCTACGATCTCATCACGGCTCGCGGCGCTGTCGCCGCCGTGACGGCAGCGTCGGAACAGGGGGCCGCGGCAGCCCGGGCATGAGCGCCTCGCCGCGCGTCAGACACCCGTCGCGCATCGCAACACGGGCGAGTCCGCCGGCAGCTCCTCCAGCCTCTTGATCGCATATTCGTAACCTGCCTGGATCGCGCGGTCGAATGCCGTCCAGTTGAGCATGTCGACCTCGGCGAGCGCCGGCTGGAGGATCAGATCCGACTGTGCCCGGTGACTGACTGTGCTCGCGGTACTGTTGACCATGCCGGCGCGCCAGAGAACCTGGAAGATGCTGGGGCGCTCACGCCGCGCTTTGATCCAACGCAGCAGTTGCCACGGCAACGGGACATCGATCTCCTCGCTGCGCGCGGCGAACGCCCTGTCCGCGCCGACGTCGCAGCCGATTACCGGCCCGCGACCGAGCTCGCGCATGACGTCGACGGGCAGGTTGTTCATGGCGGCACCGTCGACCAGCACTTCGCCCCGGTGCACGACGGGCGGCAGAACTCCCGGGACCGCTACCGAGGCGCGCAGCCAGCGCCAGAGCGTTCCGCGGCGATGCACCATCATCTGACCGGTGGTGAGGTTGGAGGAGACGCAGAAGAAATCGAGCGGCAGATCCTCGATGGTAAGGTCGCCGAAAGCTTCGTGAAGCCGCGTGCTCACTTTGCGCCCGGAGACGAGCGACACGAAGGGCAACGTGTAGTCGCGCAGCGGGCTCGAATCGACGAAAGCCCGCCGGAAGCGCTCCGTCATCTCATCGATGCTCCAGCGCAGCGCCACGCCGGCGCCGAGGATGGCGCCCATGCTGGTGCCGCCCACGAGGTCGACCGGGACGCCGGCCTCCCGCAGCGCCTTGACGACGCCGATGTGCGCGAAGCCCCGCGCGCCGCCTCCCGACAGCACGAGACCCACGCCACGACCCGTCAACACGCGCGCGAGGCGTGAATAATCATCCGGGGACTGTACGTGGTGATGCGGCACGTCCGGCACGTCCGCGAGCCAGCGCGCCGCGGCGCCGGTCTCGAGCGTGCTGTCGTGCAGGAGGACGAGCTCGGAGCGCTGCGGGGCCATGCTGTGATCGTGCGGCCAGCGCAGCGCGGTCCAGCTGCCCGCCGGACTCTCCGCGCGCGCGAGGAGCAGCAGCGCGTCGGCCTGGCGCACACAGAGTTTGGTCCAGCGGTCCGGAGTCGGATCGGCGACGTATACCACGTAATCGTTGCCGGCCTCGATCCTGTTGAACCACTGACTGGTGTGGGTCTTGGCGCGCACGCTCCAGACGAGCTCGGTGCGCCCGAGCTCGGCGAGCGCCTTGACGAGCCGGCTGGCGAAGCCGCCGAAATCGACTTCCACGCTCTGCGGCAGGACGGTGAACGTGCAGGCGCCGCGGCTGCGAGCCGCGGCGGCCGTGGATTGAGACTGCGCCAGGCGATCCACGGTGAGCCGCGCGATGCGCAGCATCGCTTCCGGCTGGCCGCGCAGCACCTCGTTGAAGGCTTTGGCCGGGATGCGGGCGAGCTCCGTGTCGCGCAGCGCCACGACATCCGCGCTGCGGGGCCGGCCGGAGATCAGGCCCATCTCTCCCACCATGTCGCCCGCGGCAATGCGCGCGAGAAAGCGCCGCCGGGTTGGATCGGCGGCGAAAGCGCCGAGACAGCCGCTCAGCACCATGTAGAGCGCATCGGGCGGGTCGCCGGCCGAGAAGAGCTTGGCGCCCCCCGGCAGCGACAGCCACTCGACGACCGCAGCGACCTCGCGCAGTAAGCCCGCATCGAGCCCGCTGAAGAGCGGCATCTCCGCGAGCAGCGCGCCGACATCGGAGCGGAGAGTTACGGTTTCTTCGAAAGGATTGCCGTCCATTCGACGGTTCTGTATCGCACCCCGCGGTACGCCCCCCTGTTATTTGGCCACCAGTATATCCCCGCTCCGGCGCGGCTTGTTCTCAGCGCTCCACGATGGCCGTGACGCCCATCCCAGCCGCGGTGCACACGGAGATCAGACCCCGCTTGGCCCCGGGGTCGCCGGCAAGGAGCTTCGCCAGAGTGGCGACGATGCGCGTGCCGGTGGCGGCAAAGGGGTGGCCGATGGCGACACTGCCACCCTTGACGTTGAGACGAGTACGGTCGATGGCGCCGAGCGGCGCCGCAAGCCCCAGCGCCTCGCGGCAGAACTCGGGCGATTGCCAGGCGGCCAGGGTGCACAGCACCTGGGCCGCGAACGCCTCGTGGATCTCGTAGTAATCGAAGTCCTGCAGGGTGAGTCCCGCATCGCGCAGCATCGCCGGCACGGCATAGGCGGGCGCCATGAGCAGGCCCTGCTTGCCGCTCACGAAGTCGACGGCCCACACCTTGCCGTAGCGCAGCCAGGCGAGCACCGGAAGCTTCCTTCCTGCCGCCCACTCCTCGGAAGCCAACAGCACCGCGCTCGCGCCATCGGTGAGCGGGGTGCTGTTGCCGGCGGTGAGGGTGCCGTCGCGCGGATCGAAGCTCGCCCGCAGTCGCGAGAGCTTCTCGAGCGAGGTGTCGGCACGAACGTTGTTGTCGGCCTTGAGGTCCAGGTAGGGCAAGACAAGGTCATCGTAGAATCCCTCGCGCCACGCCGCCGCGGCCTTCATGTGGCTCTCGCACGCAAGCCGGTCCTGCTCCTCGCGGCCGATGGCCCAGTGCCGCGCCATGAGCTCGGCGCTCTGTCCCATGGAAAGGCCGGTACGCGGCTCGACGACGGCGGGCAGAACGGGCTTGAAATGGCGCGGCCGCAAACGCAGCCAAGGCGCCAGGCGCTCGCCCATCGTCTTGCCGCGCGCGCTCGCGAGCAGCAGCTGCTGATAGGCGCGCGGGTATACCACTGGCGGGTCGCTGATGGTGTCGACACCGCCCGCAATGCCACAGTCGATCTGGCCGAGCGCGATCTTGTTACCCATGGCGATCGCCGCCTCGAGACTCGTGCCGCAGGCGCGCTGCAAATCGAGGCCGGGCGTCTGCGGGTCGAGCCCGGAGGACAACACGCATTCCCGCGTCAGGTTGTAATCGCGGGAATGCTTGATGACCGCGCCGGCGGCGACATCTCCCAACCGAACACCGCTCAGGCCGAAACGCTCCACCAGCGAGCGGAAGACGGCCGTGAGCATGTCCTGGTTGCCGACCGTCGCGTAAGCCGTGTGCGCCCTTGCGAACGGAATGCGCACGCCGCCCACGATGGCGACGCGCCGCGCAGCTGTGCCGACGAGCATGAGACCTCCAGTGGGCGCATCCGGCTCCCGAGGCTCGGGAGGGCCGGCCCCATGCGGCTACGCTATCACTTGTCGAGCGGTAGAGGCCAAGGCAGCGGCGGTACCGGTCGGGCGTTCCCCGCGTCAGCCGTACGCGGTATGCTTTTTGGTCCCATCCGCGTGCTAAGGACCCTCCCCCATGGGTGAATTCACGACCCTCATGGCTCGCGACGGCCATGAATTCCAGGCCTACCTCGCCGCGCCGCCGGGCCGGCCCAGCGGCGCGGTGGTCGTGATCCAGGAGATCTTCGGCGTCAACCGCCACATCCGCTCGGTCGCCGACGGCTTCGCGGCGGAAGGCTACACCGCCGTAGCGCCCGCGTTTTTCGATCGGATCCGTCGCGGCATAGAGCTCGGGTATGGGCCCGAGGACATCGACCAGGGGCGCGGGTACGCGCAGCAGCTGAAGCCCGACGAGACGCTGCGAGATCTGGCGGCCGCCGCCACGGTCGTGAAGCATTCGGGGCGTGTCGCCACCGTGGGCTACTGCTGGGGAGGCGCGCTCTCGTACCGCGCGGCATGCGAGCTGCCCATCGCCGGTGCCGTCGTCTATTACGGCAACCCGCGCGACACCAGCAAGACACCCAAGTGTCCGGTCATGTATCACTTCGGCTCCGCCGACAAGAGCATCCCGCTGGATCAGGTCGAGCGGCTGAAAGCGGCGCACCCACAGGGCATCTTCTACGTTTATGACGGCGCGGGCCACGGCTTCAACTGCGATCTGCGGCCGAGCTACGACCCGGCCGCCGCGGCGCTCGCACGCCGACGCACGCTCGAATTCCTCGCGAGCCGGCTCAGGGGTGAGAGCCAGACCCGCGAGGCCGGAAGCGAGGAGACCGACTGATGTTGCGACTCAAAGACTCCGCGCTGCTGCGCGAGCGGGCGTATGTCGGCGGCGAATGGACCGGCGCCGATGACGGCGCCTCCTGCGAGGTCGTGAACCCGGCCACGGGCGAGCGCCTCGGCACCGTACCTGACATGGGCGCTGCCGAGACCCGCCGCGCCATCGAGGCCGCGAAGAAGGCCTTCCCCGCCTGGGCGGCGAAGACGGCCAAGGAGCGCGCCACCGTGCTGCGGCGCTGGTACGAGCTGATGATGGCGAATCAGGACGATCTCGGCGTGCTCATGACCGCGGAGCAGGGAAAGCCGCTCGCCGAATCCAAGGGCGAGATCGCCTACGCGGCCGCCTTCATCGAGTGGTTCGCCGAGGAAGGCAAGCGGCTCTACGGCGATGTGATTCCGGGCCACCAGAGCGACAAGCGCATTCTGGTGCTGCGCCAGCCGGTGGGCGTGGTAGCGGCGATCACGCCGTGGAATTTTCCGGCCGCCATGATCACTCGCAAGGCCGGCCCCGCGCTCGCCGCCGGCTGCACCTTCGTCTGCAAGCCCGCGCTGCAGACGCCCTATTCGGCGCTCGCGATGGCGGAGCTCGCCGCGCGCGCGGGCGTTCCGGCCGGTGTCCTCAACATCGTGACGGGCCGCAAGTCTTCCGCGATCGGTGAGGAGATGACTTCCAACCCCATCGTGCGCAAGCTCACATTCACCGGCTCCACGGCGGTCGGCAAGCGACTGATGGCGCAGTGCGCCGGCACGCTGAAAAAACTCTCGCTCGAGCTCGGCGGCAACGCTCCGTTCATCGTCTTCGATGACGCCGATCTCGATGCCGCGGTTGCAGGCGCCCTTGCGAGCAAGTACCGCAACACGGGCCAGACCTGCGTGTGCGCCAACCGGCTGCTGGTGCAGAGCGGGGTGTACGATGCCTTCACTCGCAAGCTGGTGGCGGCCGTCGGCAAGCTGCGCATCGGCAACGGACTCGAGGGCCCGACCGAGCAGGGGCCGCTGATCGACCGCGATGCGCTGGCCAAGGTCGAGCAGCACATCGCCGATGCCGTGCAGAAGGGCGCGCACGTCGTGCACGGCGGCAAACGGCATGCGCTCGGCGGCACCTTCTTCCAGCCGACGGTCATCACGGACGTCACTGCCGAGATGTTGGTGGCGCGCGAGGAGACTTTCGGGCCGGTGGCGCCGCTTTTCCGCTTCGAGACCGAGGCGGAAGCGATAGCCATGGCGAACGCCACCGAGTTCGGCCTTGCAGCCTACTTCTACACGCGCGATCTCGCACGCTCCTGGCGCGTCGCGGAGGCGCTGGAGTACGGCATCGTGGGGCTCAACACGGGGATCATCTCCACCGAGGTGGCTCCGTTCGGCGGCGTCAAGGAATCCGGCATGGGCCGCGAGGGCTCCAAATACGGGATCCTCGACTACACGGAGCTGAAGTACCTGTGCACCGGGCTATAGTGACGGTAAAAGGCTTTCCGCACCGGCATGCGATACCTCAGCTCCCCCGACTTCCACCGCGACAGCGCCGAGCGCATCGGCATCCTTCTCGTCAACTCCGGCACGCCGGCGGCGGCGGAGCCGTGGGCCATACGCCGGTTTCTGGCGCGGATGCTGGGCGACCCGAGGGTGGTGGAGCTGCCCCGGGCCCTGTGGTTGCCGATCCTCTACGGCTTCATCCTGCCGTTACGGCCGGCGCGCGTCGCGCGCAAGTACCGCAGGATCTGGTCGCAGACCGGCTCTCCCCTCCTCGACCTCTCCAAGCGCCTGCGCGCGGAGCTGACGGGCACACTGGCGCAGCGGATGCTGGCGCCGTTCTCGGTGGAGCTCGGCATGCTCTACGGCGATCCCCCGGTGCCGCGGGCGCTGACTCGCCTGCGTGAATCGGGCGCGCAGCGCATGCTGGTGTTGCCGCTCTTCCCCCAGTATTGCGGCGCGACGACCGGCGCCGTCTACGACCAGGTGGCTGCCGAGCTCGGACGCTGGCGCTGGCTGCCGGAGCTGCGCTTCGTCGCGGAGTACCACGATCAGCCGGAGTACATCGATGCGCTGCGCGCCAGTGTGCTCGAGCATTGGCAGACGCATGGCCGGACGCGCCACCTGTTGGTTTCCTTCCACGGCATCCCGGAGGGGTACTTCCACCGGGGCGACCCGTACTTCTGCAAGTGCCAGAAGACCGCACGCCTGCTCGCCGAGGAGCTGATGCTGCGCGATGGCGAGTGGAGCGTCAGCTTCCAGTCGCGCTTCGGTCCGGCGGGCTGGCTGAAGCCCTACACGAGCGAAGTGCTTGCGCGCCTTCCAGGGCAGGGAGTACGCGACGTGACGGTGGTGTGTCCCGGCTTCGCGGTCGACTGCCTCGAGACGCTGGAGGAAATCGGCATCGAGAACCGTGACCACTTCCTGCGGGCGGGCGGACAGCGTTTCGAGTACGTGCCGGCGCTCAACGCGCGGCCGGAGCACACGCGGTTCCTCGCGAGTCACATCGCGCGGCATTGCCAGGGGTGGACATCGTTGGATTTGCCCGAAGTCGCCTGCGGCACGCCTGCCTCCCGTCCGAAGGCAAATGACTGAGTCGCCCGGAGCGACTCGCGCCCTTTGGCCAATAAGACAATGCTCGGGCGCTTCCTCGAGATCGGGATCGCGACGCAGGACATCCGCGCGTCGGTGGAGTTCTACGAGAGACTGGGGTTCTCGCAGGCGCGGGCCGGTGACGCCTGGCCGCATCCCTATGGAGTGCTCACCGACGGGCGGCTATGCCTCGGGCTGCACCAGAGCCGCCTCGAATCTCCGGCGTTGACCTTCGTACGCCCCGGAGTCGCGGGTCACGTGGCGGCGCTCGAGCAGCTGGGGATCGAGCTCGCGACCATCAATACCGGCGGCGAGGTCTTCAATGAGGTAGGCTTTCGCGATCCCGCGGGGCAACCGGTGAGACTGCTCGAGGCGCGGACGTACTCGCCGGCGGACCGCTCCGCGCTCGAGACCTCCCGCTGCGGCGCATTTCGCCGACTGAGTCTGCCGGCGGCGGATGTGGAGCGGGTCCGTCACTTTTGGGAAACGCTGGGGTTCGTCGCAACCGAGGAGGAGGCTCAACCCTATCCGCATCTGACCCTGAGGAGTGATGCGACCGAGCTCGGCCTGCACCGGCCACGATTCTTCGCGGAGCCGCTCCTCGTCTTCGGCGACGCCGGCATGCCGGCGCGGCTCGCGCATCTGCGCGAGCTCGGCATCGGCCCGATCGAGCCGCCGCCCGCACGACTCGACCCGAGAACGAACGCGCTGCTCTTCGCGCCCGAGGGCACCGCGCTGCTGCTGCTTCAGGAGACCGGGAGCTCCCCCTGTTAAGCTTTCCCAATGGCCATCCGAAACACTTCTGATCGCTGGGGCGCGGTGTCCCAGCTCCTTCATTGGCTCATCGTCGTGCTCATCGCCCTTCAGGCCACCCTCGGCCTCACGGGGCTCATGTTGCCGATCGGCATGGAGAAGCTGGCCGTGCTGGCCCGCCACAAGTCGGTCGGGATCACCATTCTCGGCCTGGCCACCCTGCGCGTCCTGTGGCGCTGGCTCAATCCGATACCGCCGCTGCCGCCCAATCTCAAGCCGTACGAGCGCTTCCTCGCACGCTTCACGCACGCGGCGCTCTACGCGTTGCTCATCGTGATGCCGCTCACCGGCTGGATCATGTCGTCCGCGCGCGGCTTCACCGTGAGCTGGTTCAATCTCTTCCAGCTCCCCAACTTCGTGCCGAAGAGCGAGACGATCTACAACACCATGGTGGCGACCCACGCAACGCTGGCGAGCGCCCTGGCGCTCGTCGTGGCGCTGCACATCGCCGGGGCGCTGAAGCACCACTATGTGCTGCGGGACAACATCCTGCGGCGCATGTTGCCCTTCGGCCGGATCACGCCGATCCTGCTCGCCGGCGCGTTGTGCCTCGCTCCGGCGGCGCGCGCCACGGCCGCAGCCGCGACCTACAGTCTGATTGCGGCTCGGAGCTCGCTGACCTACACGTTCACCCAAGCGGGCGGCGCGGACCAGGGCCAATTCAAATCCTATACCGTCAGCTTCGAGCCGGCCGCCGGCGTGTTGGATGTGGTGATCGAAATGCGCTCCTTCGATACCGGCGACTCGCAGCGCAACAGCGTTCTGGGGGGCAAGGACTTCTTCGACGTCGCGCGGTACCCGCAGGCGCGCTTCACCGCGACTCATCTGGAGAAGACCGCGACCGGCTACGCTGCCGCGGGCTCGCTCACCCTGCGCGGCGTGACGCGCAACATCACGATCCCCTTCACGTGGCGAACCGCGTCCGTCCAGGGCCGCACGGTCGGCTATCTCGCCGGCCAGACCACGGTGCAGCGGCTCGACTTCGGCATCGGTCAGGGCGAGTGGCAGTCGACCGAGTGGCTCGGCAACCCAGTTACCGTGCGTTATTCGTTGGTTCTCGCGTCGCCCAAAAGCAAGTAAGTAAGCGGCCTAGGGCCGCCCCCTGCTCGTTGGTCCTCGCGCCGTCCGAAAGCAAGTAACCAAGCGGGCCCAAGCCGCCTTGGGCCCGCGAGACCAAACTGAGTTACTGGGCTGGCTGCCCGAAGCGCCGCAGGCGACTTCGGGCCAATCAAGAAGGCCTGGCATGGAGCTTCGAGGTGCAAAGGTCATAGATCGACGCCATCAGCACTTGCACGGAGTGGGTCATCGCGATCTCGATGCCCTTCAGCGCCGCCTCCTTGATCGCGCCGGTCAGCAGGTCGAGCTGGTCCGCCGAAAGATTCTCCGGCAGCTTCGTGGTGATCTGTACGGTCGGGACTTCCTCCACGATCTGACGCAGTATCTGGTAGACACAGTCGGCTTTCGCCCGCATCAGCGCCTCGTCATCGCCGAACAGCGTGCCGATCGCAACCAGGCCGTCGACTGTCTTCGCCCGAGTCTGCTCCCACTCGCGCTCCGTGCCGAAGGCCACATGTATGACCTCACCCATGAATGTCTCTCTGAAGTCTTCCGGCAACTGAGCCGACGCAAGTTCCGTGCCGTGGCACCGGCTCAAGCACGAGCCGCATGCCCATGGCCTTCAGCAAGACGGTCGCGCTCCGCAGCTCCGGATTGCCCCGGCGACATAACGTGCGATAAAGCGAGTCGGCGCTGAGCTCCACCTTTTCGGCCAACTTGGCCCCGCCGGAGGCGTACGCGATGCGGCCCAGCGCGGCCGCCAACTCCTCGGGGCCGGCATCCTCCAGCATGGCGTTGAGATACGCGACCGCGAACTCGTAGCGCGCCCGCGGCGACATCGCCGCCCGCGGGCGGGTTTTCTTGCGAGCCATCTGAGCGACGCCTCCGGAAAATCAGCGTGGGGCAGCGTAGGCCCGCGCTGTGCCGCCATGCCAGGGGCTCTTCGACACCCGTTTGCGCAGATTTGCGGCCAAATCGCCGCAATCCGGGGCTGAGGCACGGCTCGGAAACGGGCTTTGCGCCTGGCTCGAGACGAGGCCCGAGGCGCCTGGCGCCCTCTTCAGGCCCGACCCCGACCCCCCGTTCCTGGCGCAATCGCCCCAGGCGTTCCAACAGCGCCGCGGCCCCTGGGCTATAATTCGGCCGGCGGCCGGCCCGCCCGGAGATCGTCAGATGGCCGCACGCACCACCCGAGGGGTAGAAGTCATGCTGGTCGTCACAACCGAGAGCGTTCCGGGGTATCGCGTCAAAGACGTCAAAGGTCAGGTGTTCGGGGTCGTGGTGCGCAGCCGCGGCCTCGGGGGAAACATCATGGCGGGACTGCGCTCGCTCGCCGGCGGCGAGATCACCGAATACACGCAACTGCTCGAGGAGGCGCGCCGGCATGCGGTCGACCGCATGGTGAAGAACGCGACTCTCATGCAGGCCAACGCCATCGTCATGATGCGCTTCGACTCCGCGGAGATCGGGCAGACGATGAGCGAGATCGTCGCGTACGGCACGGCTGTGGTGCTGGAGAAGGCGAACGGATGATCCTGCGAGCCATGGTCCTGGGGCTTGGATGCGTCGCCGTCGCGGCAGGCGCGCTCCTCGTCGGGGCGGGCACGCGGGGACCGGGCATCTATCTGATCTGCATTGGCGCGGCCATCATTCTCGGCACCGTCTTCGAGCGCTGGCGCTATCGCAACCCGCCGGCGCCGGCCGGTGCGCGTTGGGAGCGTACCGGTGAGCGCTTCGTGGACCCCGCGACGGGCGACACCATGGAAGTTCATTATGACCGCTCGAGCGGCGAGAGGCGCTACCTCCGCGACGGCGAGAGCGCGCCCGGCAAGTAGTCCCAACCCTTCACTCCGATGTCTGCCGCCGGCCCTGAAAGCTCCGATCGCCCGAAACCCACGGTCTTCCTGAGCTATGCCTCCGAGGATCGTCGCGCGGCGCAGCTGATCCGGGACACGCTTCCGGGGTACGGGCTGGAGGTGTGGTACGACGAGAGCGACCTCGTCGGCGGGGATGCGTGGGATCAGAAGATCCGCCGCCAGATCCGCGAATGCGACTACTTCATGCCGGTCATTTCAGCTCACACCGAGGCGCGCCACGAGGGCTATTTCCGTAGAGAATGGCGCGTGGCGGTCGAGCGCACGCTCGACATGGCCGACGACCACATCTTTCTGCTGCCTGTCGTCATCGACGCGACCACCGAAGCCGGCGCGCGCGTCCCCGACAAGTTTCGCGCGGTGCAATGGCTGCGGCTGCCCAGCGGGCAGCCGACGGCGGCGCTCGAGGCGCTCTGCCGGCGGCTGGTTTCCGGCGAGAGCGAGCCGCGGCCAAGCGGCGAGCGCCCACGCACATTGAGCGGCGACAAAATCGCCGGGAGCGATTTTGGACGGCGCGAAGCGCCGGCCCCGAAGGGGCAAGGCCCAGGATCGGCCGAGCAACCGGCGAACGCCCGCTCGGAGCCGGGCGACCCGGGGGAGACGACCAGTGGCAAGGCCCGCAAAGAAATCCCCGAATTCCCCCGCGAGGAGCCGGGACAGAAGGTCCGCTTCTGGTTTCAGGTGGTTGGATGGCTGCTGCAGTCCGCCTGGGCCGCTTTCATGCGCTTGCCGAAGTGGGTGCGGGTCGGCGTCTACTGCTGGATCGCCATCCTGATCCTGGCACGCGGCTGCAGCTCCTCGTCGGATCACGATCACACGCCGCCGGTTTCCTCCGCGCAAATGCAGAAACTCGAGCAAATCGGAGCAAGCCATTCCGGCACCTGGACGGGAGCCGATACGATCAAACTCCTCGCGCAGGTCGCGCAAGAGATTCCCGCCGCGGCCAGAGACGACTCGTCCACCTTCGGTCCGGTGCTCGCCATCCCGTTCGCGGCGCCCGCGGGCGATGTCGCGGCGCAGAAGCTCGCGGCGTCGGTCTTCACTCAAGTTTATGGAAGACTCGCCATCGTCCGTCATGGCCAGGTGGCGCTGGCCGACCAGCCGCTACCCACGCTCGATGCGTCGGCGGCAATGGTGCAGGGGCGCGCTCATGGCTCGAGCTACATCGTCTATGGCGCGGTGGCCGGCAGCGCGCCCAATCAACAGCTCACCGTCCGGATCGTCTCGGTGGATGACGGCTCGGTGTTATGGTCCAAGTCGTATCCCGCAGCCGGCGCCGACCCCGCGAGCATCGCGGCAAAAGTGAGCTCGAAAGTGCCGCGAACCGAGAGCGATTGAGCGCTCGCCGCGGGCGCGCGGCGCCACGATTCGCCGGCATCGCGAGCACTAATCGTGGTCGCGGATCACCAGCGCGTGGATGTTGGCCGTCCGCAGTTGCTCGCGGACGCTGGCCACCTCGGCCTCGGTGAGCGGGCCGATGCGCACGCGATTCCAGGTTGTCGAGCCTTCGACGATGCGTTGCACCTGCGCGGAGATGCCCACCCGCGCCAGGCGCGCGCGGAGCTGGTCGGCCTCGGCGCTGCTGCGGTAAGAGCCGACCTGCAGCAGATACGACCGGCCAGGCGTTGCCGGGCGAGCGGCCTGCTCGCCCGCCACCGGTGGTGTGACGTGAGCAGGATGATCATCGTCATGGGGCACGGGGACCTTGAAGCGCGGCAGCATCCTGTAGAAGTCGTACTGCGGAGTCTGCGCAGCGGCGGGCTGCCGCGTCGACGCAGAACCGTCACCGCCGCCCGGGCTCGCGGCGTTGGAGGCGCCCTCGTCAGGCGCCGGCGCGTGCGGCGCGCTGCCCGATGAATCGCCGGCTGCGCGGCCGCGCGAAGTCGCGGCGGCGCCGTGCCGCGCGTGGGCGCCCGAAACGAGGAAAGCGGCGCTTGCCAGCACGGCGCCGACCAACACGCCGAGACCGAATTCCTTCAGCCGCGCGCCGCCTGCGCCGCGGGAGGGCCGTTTGTAATCACGCGTGGTCAACCGGGGCATGCTGCGGGACTAGTATAAAGCGCTGGATCCGGGCTCCTGCCCGGCCCAGCGCCGTCTCGAGCAAAAAGCGTGGTTTTTGCTCGAGACTCGCTCGGCGGGCGAAGCAGTGCTTCGCTGAAAGGCACCGCCTCGCCCTGCGGCGGCGGGGCACTTCCCTGTGCCTGGGTTGTGAGGATCGTGCTGCTTCATATTCTCGGGGTCGGCATCATTACATGCTCTGCGGCGCGGAGACGCCGAGCAGCGTGAGGCCGTTGCGGATCACCTGTTGAACCCCGAGCACCAGCGCGATGCGCGCGTTGCGCACGGCCGAGTCGCCGACGATGAACTGTTCCGCGTTGTAATAGGTATGGAACGTGTTGGCGAGCTCGCGCAGGTAGTGCACGATGGCGTGCGGAGCGCGATTCAACGCCGCCTGCTCCAGCACCTCGGGGTATCGCACCAGAGAGCCGAGGACCGCCTGCTCGTGCGCTCCGTCGAGACGCGGCACGCCGGCGAGCCCCTCGGCCCGGTCGAAGGAGAGCCCGCGCGCGGCAAGCTGCTTCATGACGCTCGCCACGCGGGCGTGCGCATACTGGATGTAGTAGACCGGGTTCTCGTTGGTGCGGGACTTCGCGAGCTCGAGGTCGAAATCGAGCGGCTGGTCGTGGCTGCGCATCAGGTAGAAGAGCCGGCAGGCGTCGTTGCCGACCTCCTCGCGCAGCTGGCGAAGCGTCACGAACTGCGCCTCGCGCTTGCCCATCGGCACCTTCTCGCCGCCACGGAAGAGACTCACGAACTGGATCAGGTTCACTTCGAGGCAGTCCCCGGGCTCTCCCATCGCCGTCAGTCCCGCCCGTACGCGCGCCACGTAGCCGTGATGGTCGGCGCCGAGCACGTCGATCAGACGCTCGAAGCCGCGCTCGCGCTTCTCCAGGTGGTACGCGATATCGGAAGCGAAGTACGTCTTCTGCCCGTTCTCGCGCACCACCACGCGATCCTTCTCGTCGCCGAACTCGGTGGCACGGAACCAAGTGGCGCCATCCTTGCGGTAGAGCCGCGACTCGCCCTCGAGCCGCGCGAGCGCCCGCTCGATTGCGCCGCTTTTCTCGAGCGCGCGCTCGGAATACCAGCGCTCGAAGGTCACCGCGAATTGCGCGAGGTCATCGCGGATGTCGGCGAGCATCTCCGTGAGCGAGCGCTCGAGGACCCGGCGGAACGCGTCCGCCCCAATGAGCTCGCGGGCGCGCGCGATCAGCGCGTCGATGTAGACCTCCTTGTCTCCGCCAGGCGCATCAGGTGGCAAACCGGCGAGTACCGCTGTCGCGGGATGCCGCAGCCGCCCGCCCTCGGACGCGAGCAGCTTCGGCACCAGCGCACGCACGTAGTCGCCGCGGTAGCCGTTCTCCGGAAAGGGCAGTGTCTCGCCGCAGGCTTCCAGGTACCGCACCCAGGCGCTGACCGCGAGAATATCGACCTGCCGTCCCGCGTCGTTGATGTAGTACTCGCGAGACACCTCGAACCCGGCGGCAGACAGGATGTTGGCCACCGTGGCGCCGTACGCAGCCTGACGCCCGTGCCCGACATGCAAGGGTCCTGTCGGATTGGCGGACACGAACTCGAGCAGCACCCGCTCGCCCTTGCCGAGGCTGCCTTGGCCATAGCGCTCCCCGTGCTCATGGATCGCAGCCAGCTCGCGGCCATAGGCATCGGGCGTCAAAAAAAAGTTGATGAAGCCGGCGCCGGCGATCTCCGTGCGCGCCACCAGCGAGCTGGCCGGCAAGGCGGCAATGATCCGCTGCGCGAGCTCCCGCGGCTTGCAGCCGGCCGGCTTGGCCAGGCGCATCGCCACGTTGGTCGCGAAATCGCCGTGCTTCGGATCTCGCGTGCGCTCGATCGTGAGCGCCCCGGACGGCGGCGGCTCGGGCAGCACGCTGCCGACGAGCGAAACGATTGCGCGCGCGAGGAGCTGCTCGATTTCCTGCTTCAAAGTGTCGGCGATCCCGTGAGGAATGAACCCGAAATCTTACCCGAAGACGCACTCCTTCGAAGCGCCGTTCAAAAGCAAGTGATCGAGCGGCGCAGGGCCGTTCCCTGCGCCGCGGGATCGAAAAAGCCATAGGGCTGGCCGCGCAAATCGCTGGGAGCGATTTGCGCCAATCAAAAGATCTCGATCGGATCCACGTCGAGCGCCCAGCGGACACGGCGCCCGCTCGCCAGCGACTCCAGGCGCGGCAGCCATGCGTCGAGGAAGCGATGGAGCGCCGCGCGCTCGGCGCTCTCGAGCAGCAGTTGCGCGTGATACCGCCCGGCGCGCTTCGCCATCGCGGCAGGAGCCGGGCCGAGCAGCCGGACACTCCGCGCCCACCGGTTGCGGTCGGCGCGCAGGTCTTCGGCCGCCTTGCGCGCCTCCGTCAGAAACGCCAATGCAGCCTCTGCGGTCTTGGCGGAATCGCGCACGGCGGCGAGCCTGCTGAAGGGCGGCCAGGAGGCCTGGCTCCGCTCCATCAGCGCCGCGCGCGCAAAGCCGTCATAACCTCCGGTCAGCAGACTGAGGAGCAGCGGGTGATCCGGGAATTCCGTCTGGATGAGCACCTCGCCCGCCTTCTCGCCGCGGCCGGCGCGACCGGCAACCTGCACAATGGTCTGCGCGAGGCGCTCGGGCGCGCGGAAGTCGGTGCTGAAGAAGCCCTGGTCCGCATTCAGCACGACGACGAGTGTTACGTTGGGAAAGTCATGACCCTTGGTCACCATCTGCGTGCCGACCAGGATGCGCGCTTCACCTGAAGCCATCCGCCGCATCGCCTCCTCCAGGTCGCCTCGGCGCCTGACCACGTCGCGATCCAGCCGGATGCAGGGGAAGCCGGGGAAGAGCGTCGCGAGCGTCTCCTCGATCCTTTCCGTCCCCTGGCCGACGGGCTTCACTGCGAACCCGCACTGCGGGCAGCGCGCGGGCAGCGCGGTGTCCGCACCGCAGTGATGGCAGCGCAGCCGCCCCGCGGAAAGATGCACGGTCAGCCGGGAATCGCAGTCGCGGCAGGGCGCGATCCAGCCGCAGGCCGTGCAAAGCAGCGTCGGCGCGTAGCCGCGCCGGTTGAGGAATACGAGCACCTGGCCGCCGGCCTCGAGATGCCGCTCGATCGCCTGTGCCGCAGGAGTGGAGATGCCTGCGCGCATCGCGGTCGAGCGCAGGTCGAGCAGCGAGATGCGCGGCGGCGCCGCCTCGGCCGCCCTCCGAGTCAACACCAGGCGCGTGTAGCGGCCGGCTGTAACATTGTTCAGCGTCTCGAGCGCCGGTGTCGCGGATCCCAACACGACGGGCACGCCGGCTCGCTGGGCGCGCACGACCGCCAGGTCGCGGGCGGAGTAGCGAAAGCCGCCTTCGTGCTGCTTGAACGACGGGTCGTGCTCTTCGTCGACGATGATGACGCCGAGGTCCTTCACGGGCGCAAAGACGGCGGACCGTGTGCCGATGACGATCCGCGCGCGTCCACTGAAGGTGTCCCGCCACGCGAGCAGCCGCTCATGATCCGTGAGAGCCGAATGCAGCACGGCCATCGGCACATCGAAGCGTTGGCGGAACCGGCCGACGAGCTGCGGTGTCAATCCGATCTCCGGCACCAGCACGAGGGCGCTGCCGCCGAGCCGCAAGGCGCGCTCGGCGACTCGCAGGTAGACCTCCGTCTTGCCGCTGCCGGTCACACCGTGAAGCACGAAGCCACCGAAGATGCCGAGCGACTCGCAGACGCTCGCGATCGCGAGACGCTGTTCCTCGTTCGGCTCGGGCCCCGGACTCACGGCAACCGAGGCGGGCGCCTGGCGCTCATTCCGCGCGGCCGCCGTCGTCTCCAGGGCGACCACCCACCCTCGATCGATGAGCGCGTGAGCGGCATCCCGCCACGCGCGCCTCCCGCCATCGCCTCCGGCCTCGTGCAAGCGGATCTCAGAGGCGCGCGGAACGGCCTGGCCCGTCGCCTCCGCCTCCATGAGGTACGCCAGGAGCTCCCGCTGGCGCGGCGCGCGGCGGGGCTCGCCTCGTGCCCAGGCTTCGCGACCTTCGGGGGTGAGAAGCCAGCGCTCTTCGGCCGGGTCGATGGCGGCTCCGAGCCGCAGCGCCTTGGGTAGGGCTGTCGCGAATACTTCGCCGATGGGATGATGATAGTAGTCAGCCGCCCAGCCGAGCAGGGCCAGGGTGGCAGGATCGAAGATCGGCTGCGGGTCCAGGCGCTCCAGCACGGGCTTCAGCCGCTCGCCGGGAATCTCGGAGCCGGCGGCCATCTGCAGGGCGATACCGATGAGACGTTGGCGCCCGAACGGCACCCGCACCCGGATTCCGGGCTCGATCGCTCCCCCGACTGTATCCGGCGGGCCCGCGAGATAGTCGAATAAGCGCCTCAGGGGGGTGGGCAGCGCCACGCGGACGACGGGGACGGAGATCATTAATTAATGTAAATCAGAGGCTTACGCATGCATTGGCCTCCGTCAACCGTACCGGTCGCAGCCGCGTTGTACCTGTTATGCCAGAGTTTGCTACGCTCGCGCCGCCTTATAGCATGCCGGCTGCCTCTTACGGCGACGTGGCTCTAACGGATTCGTCCAGCCTTGCGCGGTCTCGAGCGCTCAGCCAGTTCCTGGCAGGCGTGGAGGTTCGGGCTTTTAAGATCGCCCAGGCGTCCCTGCGGCACGAGGACGACGCCCTGGATGCCGTACAGGATGCCATGCTCCATTTGGCGCGGGCCTACTCGGACCGGCCCGCCGAGGAATGGAAGCCGCTTTTCTACCGCATCCTGGAGAACCGTATCCGGGACATGCAGCGACGGCGTACGGTGCGCAATCGCGTTATGTCCTGGTTGCCGTTTCGCGCCGAGCCCAACGAGGACGAGCCGGACCCCATCGCGGAGGCCGCGAGCGACGAGCCGCTGCCGATGCGCCGGCTGGAGATCAACGAGGCCATGTCCGCACTCGAGAAGGCGCTCGAAATACTGCCGCGCAGGCAGCAGCAGGCGTTTCTCCTGCGCACCATGGAAGGACTCGACGTCGCGCAGACGGCACGGACGATGGGCTGCTCGGAGGGTAGCGTCAAGACACATTATTTTCGTGCGTTGCGGACTCTGCGCGCGCACCTCGGGGAACTCTATCTATGAGCCGGGACCTCGACGGTACCGCCGACTTCGAGCAGCGACTGCGCGTCCTTCTGGATGAGAGCGTGCAGCGTGTCGGCGGTCGCGTGCGCTCGCGGTTGACTCAGGCCCGACACGCGGCGCTCGCGGAGGCGGCCCGGCCCCGTCGCTGGCATCTGCGGCTGCGGCCCGCGGCGTGGGGCCGAGGACGCCTGTTGTGGATGCCGGCCGCGGGCGCGGTCGCCGCGGCGGTGTTGGTTGCGTTCGTGCTGTGGCCGCATCCGCCGCAGGGGATCTATCCGGCGGTCGAGGCGAGTCACGCCACGGTGGAGGACCTGGACCTCCTGGCCGATCGTGACGGGATCGATTTGATGCAGGGCGGTGACGGACAGTTCTACGAGTGGGCGATGGCGCAGGCCGAGGCTGCTCCGCGCGGTCAACCGTCGTCGGACCCAGGCGCGGCGGGGCAGGGACCGGGTCAGGTTCAGAATCGAGGCCAGCAGGAGCCCGACCCCGGTGCCGGCCAGAACATCGGCTGACGTGGGGATCTCGCGCCGTATCGGGATCGCGGTCGTGACGGCTGCGCTCGCGGCTGGATCGGGTATCGGCTCGGCCGCCGATCCGCCGCAGCAGAAAGCCGACCCGCCGCCGGGCCTGTTGGAATTTCTGGGGAGTGTCGACCCGCCGACCGATTCCAGGCAGCCCGACAACCGCGCCTGGCTCGCGTATCTGGCGCAGATCAACACCGGCAAGGTGGCCAGCGCATCGCAGGCGCCGGCGCAACCGAAGCCTGCAAGCCCCGCAGCTGGCACTGAGAAGCCGGGTGGTGGTTAAGGGTGCAACGATGATCCGTGAGCGAAAGGCGTTGATGCTCGTGGCGCTGCTGTTGGCGGCGGCGCCGGCCTATGCCCTGGCACAACAGCCGCCCGCTGCGAGCCCCCCGCCCGGAAGCGCCGCCCCAATGT
>JBOIAR010000012.1:0-124427 GCA_050739095.1 Steroidobacteraceae bacterium
CAATATGCAACTATTTAGTGACTACATATATGCACCCAATCCCGCCCCGCTGCATGCACGAAACACCGGGAAAATCAGACTCTGCTGACTACCGAAGGCTCAGGCGCGGGGAAGAACTTCAGGCTAGAGAGCCCACCGTGAAACGGCGCGATCTGATCCGTCATCGCGAACGGAATGGCTGCGAATTGCTACGGGAGGGTGGCAGACACTCCGCCTATGTGAATCGAGCGTCTCGGAAAGTGTCAGCCGTACCCCGTCACGCCGAGATCAACGAGATTCTTGCGCGTCGGATCTGCAAGGACTTGGATGTCCCATGGGCCTGAAGCCTTAGCAGCCATGCGAAGGCTTTTGCAACGACAAATGAAAGGGCCATCCCCTTCGAAAAAGTCGCGGACCAACTTGCGTCGGCTCCGGCCCCTAAAACGACAGACACCCTGCGCACACCGGAGCGCCGGACCAGGCGCGGCGCGGTGCTATTCAACGAGCAGACCGATGCGCAGCAAGCCACTCAGAGGCCTCGCGATGCGCATGCGCTAACTGATCTGGTTTCATTTGGGAAGCTGACTCTTTCATCTCGCTCAGAGACCAGTTGTATACATCGTCACTCGAACTCGAGTCTGCATTGGCCAGAATCCACCACTTATACGCCCTCACAGAGTCGCGCGGGACGCCACGGCCGCTGTTGTAAAGCTCGCCGAGGTAGAACTGGGCGTTGGCATCGCCCTGTACAGCAGCCTTGCGGAACCACTGAGCGGCCTTCGCATAGTCCTTGGGCACGCCCTGACCGCTCGCGTATGCCGACCCGAGACTTCTCTGCGCATTGGCATCGCCCTGTTCGGCGGCCATGTGGTACCACTGAATGGCCTTGGCGTAATCTTGCGATACCCCCTGACCGTTCGCGTATGCCACGCCGAGGCTACTCTGCGCATTGGCATTTCCTTGTTCGGCCGCTTTGCTGAACCACTCAGCAGCCTTGGCGTAGTCTTGCGGCACGCCGTGGCCGGCGTTGTAAAGACCGCCCAGATTGAGCTGGGCATCGGCATAGCCCTGTTCAGCGGCCTTGCGAAACCACTGAGCGGCCTTGGCATAGTCTCGCGGCACGCCTTGACCGAGGACGTATCTCACCCCTTGGTCGTACTGCGCAGTGGCAATGCCCTGCTCAGCGGCTATGCGCACCCAGTAACTGGCCTTGGCGTCGGGCGGCGGCAGGAGCTCGTTGGCCCACACTGGAATCGCAGAATTCGATGAGCGGGAGGGAGTGTCGTCGAGATTGCGCGGGCGCGTGATTCGATTCGTGACGGTCATCTCCATCTGCGACATCTGCAAGGTGCTCGACTGGCTGGTGTTGTAGAGGGAATAAAGGAGAGCGCGATCCCACGCGCTCAATCCCTGCGGTGGACGCGTCGGATTCTGGAAGAGCCGCAGGATGGTCGGCACAGCGCCGGCATCGGCATCAAGGCGTACATCCGCGAGCCCTACCATGGCAACGTAATCGGTAAGCTCTCGGGTAGTGATCTTCTTCATGCGATTCATGTCGACGACGATGAAGGCCGCCGAGATGGAGCGAACGTCGCCATAGCTCAAGTGCAAATTGATGCTATCGAGGCTGTCGCTGCAGCGCAGCTTGAAGGGAGCCGGTCCGGAGCCAGAGATCGCTCCGGGGCAACCTGGCTTCGAGTTGTACCACACTCGGACGGGATGCCGGGAATGCAGAAAATCCTCCACGGCGCCCAGTCCACTCTGAGAGTCGTACATGCCTGGATTGTGTGCCAAAAGATTCTTCAAGAGCTGGTCAGGGTGTGGACTCGAAAACACGTAAAAATTTGGCGAGCAGGATTTCCCCGCCAGGGGAGCGCCCGCGGAAAGCGCAATCTGCGAAATGCGCGCCTGAATGAACTCATCGAACATCCGCGGCAGCCCCTGCACGACCGCGCAGACCGGCGTGTCCCAACGCATGAGGGATTCGTCCATAGGCTGCACGACCACCGAGGTCACGAAGCGATCTGCCTGCCGCCGGAGCTCCGGTGGTGCTTGAATCGTTACCTCCGGTAGTTGGACGCTCGTAGTGCTCGAGGCCGCCTGATTCGTTGATGGCGGTGCTGGTTGGCCGGCCGACCAGGCGTTGCCAGGCTGCCGCGAGAAGGCGACCGCGGCGACCATAGCCAGAAAGACCCGCGCGGAGCGCCGAGTCCGGGCTGCGGGCACAGGCACGAACGGTCGCGGAGTCAAAGGGGTTCCTGGAGCTGACTCAGAGGGTACCATCTTGCTCCCAGCGCTGAAGCTTCCTAGGCGGTCCCACCCTACTCTAGGGCGACTTCGCACGAAGTCGATACCCCCAGGCCCGAGCAACGTCGAGATCGTGGATCACCACGAGGATCAGGGCGCTCCCAAGTCTGCCGCGACCAGGAAGCAACTCGCGACGGCGATCAACCGCAGCAGGCCTGATCCGAAAAGCGGCCTTCGGAGCGATATGCGGAGTTGGTGTTGTAGAGTGTTGTTCTCCAGGACGATGTAACTTGCACCTAAACATCAACGCAGCCTTATGCTGCTCCGCGTGCTTCAGCAGATTATAGGCAACACGTCGATTGCCGTTTGTAGCATCCCGCCCGTTCCAAATGAACGTGACAAGGTCCAATTTCGCCGGCAAAAAGCCGGCCAAGGCGGCTTTCTTCATGCTGTCAAGTGCCGCAGTTCCTTGATTATTCAACACCAACGCCCATGCGAGAACGTAGCGAATTAAAAATGTAACGGCCCTGCTCCGGGATGTGCAACGGCAGGGCGCCACCATTGCGGCGCCACACCTTTACTCCGGAATTTGTGCCGCTTCGCAGCATGCTGTGCCAGAACGTAATCCCCCCGGTCTCGTTCTCAGCATAACCGCCCGACCGTCCGGGTCAAAGAGACTGGAATCTCAATGGCCGCTTTGATCATTCTGAATGAATGCTCCCGGAGCTTCCGTGTGACCCTTTTGGGTCGGCGCCGCCCGATCGCCCCCTAGGGAAAGTCTGCATAGGCCGTAGCGAGTGCAGTCGTTGGTGAAAAATCGGACCGGATCAGCATGATTTTCCGTCGCGGATGTGTGGATGTAGCCTTTGAAGCGGCCTTTGCAGGCCGGTTCTGCGGGTTTCCCCGTTCAGCAGCGACACGCCTCCCGTACGGGCATCAACTGCCGCCTCACCATGTACAGGTTCGCCAGAGCAAAGGCAGCAAACAGCCGTGTGGTGTTCTTGGCAAGACCCCGGTAGCGCACTTTGCTGAACCCCCACAAGGCTTTCACCACGTGGAAAGCGTGCTCGCCGCGAGCTCTGGTTGCCGAGCGCAGACGGTTGAGCCTGCGCTGGTGTTCACACTCGCACGAGCTGGTGCGCGATGCGGCTAGCGCCACCAAAGCCGCGGTGCTACCATGGTGTCACCGCTGCCTGGAGCCCTCCCGATGGCCGAGACCACCACCATCAAACTGCCCCCGAAGCTCAAGGCACGAGTAGCTGCGCTGGCCAAGAGATCCGGACGCTCATCGCACAGCCTCATCTTGGAGGCCATCGAGCGCCACGCTGAACGCGAGGAGCGGATGGAGGCCTTCGTCAAGGAGGCTTTGGCGGCCGGGGTGGAGATCGATGAAACGGACGAGGTGTATCGGTCCGAGGACGTTCATGCCTGGATCGAGCGCCTCGCAAAAGGTGAGAAACCGGCGCCCCCCAAGCCATGGCGGCAGTAGTTTATTCCGCTCGAGCGTTACGGCATCTTTCCCGAGTTTTTGAAACGCTAGCTGAAACCGATCCGGCGAAGGCACTCGCGGCAGCACGTGCCATCCGGTCAGCTGTCGAGTTGCTCTCCGAGCATCCACTCATTGGTCGAAGGGTCCGCCAGGAGCTTCGCGAGCTGGTTATATCTCAGGGTCGAACCGGCTATCTGGCGCTCTACCGCTACCGACCCATCAAGAGGCGAGTCGAGGTGCTGGCGATCAAGCATCAACGGGAATTGGACTACCGGCCGTAGTGCGCTCATGGGAATCCTGGATGTCCCAAAGTCCGCATCCCACCGGTGTTTCTTGCCCGGAGCAGGACGGGTGTCCACCACTTGCGCTGATCGCGAATGAACGTTGGCACAATGGAATAGCGCGTAGAGAGTTGGTGGCGTAGAGAGTTGGTGGCAGGATAGCGGTATGTCCGCATTTGCAGCAAAAGTCGTCTCAGGGCGGCATGATCTCTCGTCATGTTGAGCCGGATCCTGCGTTTTATCTCGATTTACCTGGTGGTTTCACTGCTCGCAGCCGTAGCGCTACTCGTCGATACCTGGCCTCAATACCCCCGTGCCCTAATCCAGTGGCTTCTGCTGCTGGTCATCGCCTTTCCAGTAACGATACTGGGCGACTGGCTCAGCGATCAGGCGTTGAGCAGCTCGCTTTCGCTCGTGATTGAAGCTCGAACAAAGGGTTCGCAAATTTCGTGGCTGCGAATTGGCTACTACCTGGCGCTCTACGTCCTTTTCGCTATCTGCGCGGTCGCTGTCCTCTACTGGCTCCAATCTCCAGCGGTTTGAGCCAAGTCAAAATGCCCAAACCGGACGGTTACCGTGCAGCGTCGGCTGCTCCATTCCCATCCGCTCTGTGGCGCTGGGCGCAATGGGCGACCCAGCCGAGCTGACCAGGGCCTCGGATTGCCCCTTCATCAGCCGTGGACCGACTTGCGAGGCCGCCCTCCGAGTCTGCCATTTTCGCGCGCCGCGGCGCGCTTTGTCGGCGACCTGGAGCGACCACCAGCCTTTCCCATTATCTGCGCCATCCACCGACGCGAGCCGAAGACGCCTTCCATGAGGGCCGGCAGATACAGGTCCGCATCGAGCCGTGGCCAGTGCAGGCCAAGCCCCGTCGGGCTAATCTCGATTTCCGACAGGTCGGCCGCTCTCGCGCCTCTGAGGCCTTCGGCGAGCCCTGCGGGGACACCAAGCTCGAGTCCGTTACTCAAGCTCACGACGATGCGCCCGGTACGCCGGTCGTAGCGTGCGGACTCAGCACGGGCCTGGTCCTTCAGGCGACCCTGCATTCGCTTTTCAGCTTGTCGAACCTCAGTGTCAGTCAGACTCATGGATGCTCTCCCACGCACGGCAAAGCTCGAGCAGTGCAGCGTTCAATCGGTCCATCAGGTGGCGCAACTGGCGCGTGGTGAATCCGAAAGACTCCCGCAGCGTTACCGGCCCTTCAGGGCAATGCAACTCAAAGACCGCCTCCCGATCTGTCCCGATCACGTGAACGTGCTCGGGTGAATGGTCGTTGGGGTAGATGACTACCCGCAGTCCATCTATCCGCAGAATCGTCGGCATAGGGGAGTCTACCATAAACCCAAGCGCTTGGGGCGTGGCGATCTGGAGAGGTGAATTTAGCGAGGAGCTGCCGGTGCGGCAGGGTCAAAACCGCCGTCCGCGCAGCGATGCCATTGCCACCGTCCCTCGCGTGCACGCTGTTCTCGCGATAGGTCTGACGCGCCCAGACAGGCGTGGACGAGATCTCGTTGCGGGGTCCCCCAAGGATCAAGATCTGAAAGTTTCGGGTCGTGCCGCAACCGGGAGTCTCGTCCAACGATGCCCAAGAGCGACCAAGGCGTAACAGGGCGTACCAACTCGTAACAGATCCGCAGATTTGATAGGGGGTTTTGACCCAATTTGGGCGCAAACTCTGGCTTCAAACACGAGAAAATACGAGTTATAGTCCGAGGCAGAGGCATTTTTGGCGCGGCAGTGATCGACTTACCAACACAAGAGCCTGCAGAGTCCGTCGACTACGGAGCTCTGCTCGCCTCACGCGAGTTCTTCGTGAGCCTCTGCGAGGCGGCCCGAATCCAGGGGACGGCGCACGTCATCCGCCACACCGTGCGCACCTGGCTCGCCGAGATCGGTGTGCCGGATGCCGAGGCGGATATTTTCATGGGACACAAGCCGGAAGGGTCGGCGACCGGCAAGCGCTACATCCACCGCCGGCCGGGTTACTTGAGGAGCGTCGCCGAAGGGATCGAGCTGCTCTTCGATGCGCTCAATGAGCGCACCGCGCGAGCCTTCGCCGGGCGCGAGCTCATCGATCAACCCGATCCCAACGACCCAAAACAGGCCAAGTACTTGCCAAGTACTTGCCAAGTTTTCGGAAATGGCCGAACGGAGCTTTGTAACTTGTTGAATTTGGAGCGGGAAACGAGACTCGAACTCGCGACCCCAACCTTGGCAAGGTTGTGCTCTACCAACTGAGCTATTCCCGCATCCGTGGTGAGGGACGGGATTGTAAGTGCAGGCCCTGCGAAGTCAAGGCAGGTGGCGGCGGCCCTTTGCCCAAAAATCGACCCGCGCCAGAGGCTTGCGCGGGCCCGACGCCCGCGCTCAGCGCCTGAGCTCGGGCCACGCTGCCCGCACGTAGGCGACCATGGAGACCAGCGTCGCGGCCGCGGCGAGCTCCGTGAGGGCCACGCCAATGCGATAGGTCGGCAGGGTAAGGATCGGGATACGGTAAAGCATCATCGAAAGTCCCGCGATCTGCAGGACCGTCTTGGCCTTGCCGAGCTGCGAGACCGCGACTTTGCGCCGCTCGCCGATCTCCGCCATCCACTCACGCAGCGCCGAGATCGTGATCTCGCGCCCAATGATGACGGCGGCGGTGAGAACGATCAGGGCCCTCGTGTCCTTGCTGACGAGGAGGACGAGGGCGACGGCCACTATCAGCTTATCGGCCACCGGATCGAGAAAGGCGCCCAAGCGCGACGTTTGCCCGAGACGACGCGCGAAGTAGCCGTCGAGGGAGTCCGTGATGCCGGCAGCGACGAAGAGCAGCCCTGCCGCTGGGTAGGACCAGTGGTAGGGCATGTAGAAGAGCAGGACGATGAGTGGGATTGCGGCGATGCGCAGCCACGTCAGCGTATTCGGCAGGTTCCAGAGCATCGCGCGATCAAGATCCTGGGTGGAGGTGATCATAAAGCGTGCGCGCGAGCGATGCGCCGATTCCGGTGACCTCGGAGAGGTCCGCCACTCCCGCCCGCATCACCCCCTGCAGGCCGCCGAAATGGGTGAGCAGCGCGCGGCGCTTTGCGGGTCCCAGGCCCGGCACCGCCTCAAGCACGGACTCATTGTAGCGGCGCGCGCGCCTGCGCCGATGACCGGTAATCGCAAAACGATGCGCCTCGTCGCGAATGCGCTGGATGAGTCGCGACGCGGGGGAGTGCGCTTCCGGCACGCGCGGTGCGGCAGCGCCGTACACGAAGAGCCGCTCCTGCCCCGGACGGCGGTCCGGCCCCTTGGCGACCCCGACCAGCGTCACGTCCCCGAATCCGAGCCCTTCCAGCACCTCGTGCACGGCCGCGATCTGCCCGAGGCCGCCATCGATGAGCAGCAGGTCGGGCGGGGGGATCTCGCCGTCGCGCACCCGCGTGTAGCGCCTCTCGAGCGCCTGACGCAGCGCACCATAGTCATCGCCAGGCGTGACGCCGGTGATGTTGAATCGCCGGTACTCCTTCTTGAGCGCACCTTCGGGCCCGAAGACGACGCAGGAGGCCACCGTGCCCTCCCCGCCCGTGTGGCTGATGTCGAAGCACTCGATCCGCTGCGGCGCCTCGGGCAGCTCGAGCTCCGCGGCAAGCGCCGCGAACATCTCATCCAGTCCCTGCTTCTGCGCGAGCCGCATTCGTAGAGCCTGCGACGCGTTCTCGCGCGTCAGCTCCGCCCAGCGGGCGCCGAGACCTCGCGACGGACAGCGCACGTGCACCGCGCGTCCCGCGCGGGCCGTCAGCGCCTGACTCAGCGACTGGGTGTCCTCGAGCTTCTGCCCAACGAGCACTTCGGGAGGTGGTTCCTGCGTCGCGTAGTACTGCATCATGAACGAGGAGAGCGCCTCCTCCGGCTCCGCGAGCGCCGCTCTCGGGAAGTAACTGCTGGTACCAAGATTCCGTCCGCCGCGGACGAGCATCACGCTTATCGCGTACTCGCCTGGCTCCCCGGTGATGGCAAACACGTCGACATCGCGCTCGCCTTCCGACGTCACGATCTGCTGTGCCTGAATGTGCTTCAATGCCACGAGCTGGTCGCGAATCTGTGCCGCGCGCTCGAACTCCAGCCGGCCTGCGGCCTCCTCCATACGCTTCTGCAGCGTAGCGTTCACCTCATAGCTGCGGCCCTCGAGCACCTTGACAGCGGATTCAACGTCCTGCGCGTACGCCTCGCGGCTGATGAGCTCGACACAGGGCGCCGTGCACCGGCCGATCTGATGCTGCAGACAGGGACGGCTGCGATTGGCGAAGAAGCTGTCGCGGCAGTTGCGGATGCGGAACAGCTTCTGCAGCTGATTGAGCGTGTCGCGTACGGCCCAGGCGGTCGGGAAGGGGCCGAAATACCGTCCGGGAGCGCTGCGTGAGCCGCGGTAGAACGCGAGCCGCGGAAACTCGTGGTCCACACAGAGCTGCACGTACGGGAAGCTCTTGTCGTCACGCAGCACCACGTTGAAGCGCGGCTTGTGCGCCTTGATGAGGTTGTACTCGAGGAGCAGCGCCTCGGTCTCGGAGTTGGTGACCGTGACTTCGATGCCGGCGATCTGCTGCACGAGCGCCTGCACCTTCGGGTTGACGTTGCTCGCCGCGAAGTACGTGCTCACGCGATCCTTGAGACTCCTCGCCTTGCCGACGTAGAGGAGCTCGTGGCCGGCGTCGAACATGCGGTAAACGCCCGGCCGGCGCGGCAGCGCCGCCGTGAACGCTTTGTGATCGAATTCAGTCGAGCTCATCTTGATGCTGGGACGGGCAGGGTGCGCCGCCTGCGTCGCACGGGTGGCCATGGAGGGCCACCCCGGAGCCAGCGCTATAAGCCACTGAGCTCACAGGCCCTCGCCACGACCTTCCTGAACATGGGCTCGGTGAGCACCCCGGTCGAGGTGTTGTAGCGGCTGCAATGATACGAGTCGATCAGGTGCCGCGTCTCGTCGAGCCGGTGCTCGCGCCCGTGGGCGAAGGGAAAGTGGCTTCTCTTGAGCCCGCAAGCCAGCAGGAAGGCCTCGTGCGCGACCCTGCCGAGCGCCAGCACCACCCGCACGCGCTCGAGAGAGGCCAGCTCGGCCTTGAGGTACGCGTTGCAGCGGCGGATCTCGTCGGGCAGCGGCTTGTTGCCGGGAGGCAGGCACTTGACGGAATTGATGATCCGAGCGTGCTCGAGCTCGAGGCCATCATCGGCTGCGAGCGACTCCGGCCGTGTGGCGAGCCCTGCCTCATAGAGCGTTCGGTAGAGAAGCTCCCCGGCATAATCGCCCGTGAACGGCCGGCCGGTCCGGTTCGCTCCGTGCAGCCCCGGGGCGAGTCCGACCAGGACGATGCGCGGGTCCGCGGCGCCGAACGACGGCACCGGCCTCGCCCAGTAATCGGGATAGCTGCCATGCACCTCGGCGAGGAACTCCGCGAGCCGCGGGCAGCGCGTGCAGCCGGGATCGTAGGTGTCGCTCCGCCGGACCGGCAGCACGGGCCGGCGGCCCCCGTTGGTCCGTGCCTGCTTAATGCGGGTCGTCCATGTGACGGATGATGGCGGTCGCAAAGCCGGAGCAGCTCATGAGCTTCGCGCCCGGGATGAGCCGCTGCAGGTCCTCCTCGACGCTCTTGCGCGCCGCGAGTTCGCGCTTCGGGGCCTTGATGGCCTCGCGCAGCCGCGCGAGGTCATAGGTGAGCTCCTTGTTGGCGATGGTGTTGGTCGCGCCCTTGATGATGAGGTCGGCGGCCTCCGTCCAGCCGAGATACCGCACCATCATCTCCGCCGAGAGGATGAGCGAGCCCGGGTTGACCCGATCCTTGCCCGCAAAGCCCGGTGCGGTCCCGTGCGTTGCCTCGAACACCGCGAGCCCATCGCCGATGTTGCCGCCCGGGGCGATGCCGATGCCGCCCACCTGGGCGGCCAGCGCGTCGGAGACGTAATCGCCGTTGAGATTCAGTGTGGCGATGACGTCGTACTCTTCCGGGCGCAGCAGGACCTGTTGCAGGAAGTTGTCCGCAATCACGTCCTTGACGATGATTTCGTGGCCAGTGAGCGGGTTCGGGAACCTGAGCCACGGGCCGCCATCGATCTCCTGCGCTCCGAACTCCTCCTTCGCCAGCTGGTAGCCCCAGTTGCGGAAGGCGCCCTCCGTGTACTTCATGATGTTGCCCTTGTGCACCAGAGTCACCGACACCCGATCGTTGTCGATGGCGTACTGGATGGCCTTGCGGATCAGGCGCTGACTGCCCTCCTTCGAGACCGGCTTGATGCCGATCGCCGAGCTCGCCGGGAAGCGGATGCCCGTCACGCCGAACTCCTTGTGCAGGTAGGCGATGAGCTTGTGCACGTCCGCCGACCCCGCCGGCCACTCGATGCCGGCATAGATGTCCTCGGTGTTCTCGCGGAAGATGACCATGTCCGTGAGGCTCGCATCCTGCATCGGGCTCGCGACGCCGGGGAAATAGCGGATCGGGCGCACGCAGGCGTACAGGTCGAGACTCTGGCGCATGGCGACGTTGAGCGAGCGGATGCCGCCGCCCACCGGCGTTCCGAGGGGACCCTTGATGGAGACCACGAATTCCCGCAGCGCGTGCAGCGTCTCATCGGGAAACCACTGCCCATAGCGCGCATTGGCCTTCTCGCCGGAGTAGACCTCCATCCAGCTGATGCGCCGTTCGCGCCCGTACGCTTTCTCGACCGCAGCGTTCACCACGCGCAGCATTGCGGGGGTGACGTCGACTCCGATCCCGTCCCCTTCTATGTAGGGAATGATCGGGTTGTCGGGAACGTTCAGGGTGTGATCGGGATTGACGGCGATCTTGCGTCCCTCGGGCGGGACGACGACGTGCTCGTATTGCATAGGGTGAATTGTACCGGCAGCACGCCCGGATCCAGCGCTTCAACTATAGCGGCGGGTCCGGTTGTGGTCGGCGATGAGCATGGCGAGCTCGAGCGCCTGCTCGTGGTTCAAGCGCGGATCGACCGTCGAGCGGTAAGCCCGCCGCAGATCCGCATCCGTGAGGCCGCGTGCACCGCCCGTGCACTCCGTGACGTCCTCGCCGGTCAACTCGATGTGTACGCCGCCCAGGTAAGAGCCCATCTCCGAGTGAATGTGGAAGGCCGTATCGAGCTCTTTCAGGATGTTCTCGAAGCGCCGGGTCTTCAGCCCCCCGGTGCTGGTCTCCGTGTTGCCGTGCATCGGGTCGCAGACCCAGAGCACGCTCTGACCGGTCTCCTTGACGGCATCGATGGCCTTCGGGAGCGCCGTGGCTATGTCCTTCACGCCGAAGCGATGGATGAGGGTGAGGCGTCCGGGCTGATTTTGCGGATTCAGCGTCGTGACGAGACCCTGGAGCCATGCGGCATCCATCGCAGTGCCGACCTTGACGCCGATCGGGTTGGAAATGCCGCGGAAGTACTCCACGTGCGCTCCGTCGAGCTTCGCGGTACGCATGCCGATCCACGGCATGTGCGTCGAGAGGTTGTACCAGCGGTTCTGCCGCGGGATGAAGCGCGTCTGCGCCTGCTCGTACAGAAGGTGCAGGCCCTCGTGACTCGCGTAGAAATCGACTAGCGTCGACTCATGGATGGCGCTGCCGCTGATGCCCTCGAAGAAATCGAGCGCATCCGCGATCGACTGGATGATGCGTTGGTAAGCGTCCTTGAGCGGCGCATCCTGGATGAAACCGAGATCCCAGTACTCCGGGTGATGCAGATCGGCGAAGCCGCCATCGACCAGCGCCCGCACGAAATTGAGCGTCAGAGCCGCCCGCGCGTATCCCCGTAGCAGCAGGTCTGGGTCCGGGGTGCGTGCGGCAGCTGTGAATTCCGGGCGGTTGACGAGGTCGCCGCGGAAGCTCGGCAGGGTGAGGCCCTCGCGAGTCTCGGTATCGACCGAGCGCGGCTTGGCGTACTGGCCGGCCATGCGGCCCACGCGGACGATGGGCTTTTTCAGGCCGTGCAGCAGCACGAGGCTCATCTGCAGGAGAATCTTCAGCTTCTTGACGATCGTGTCCGACTCGCAGGCGTCGAAGGTCTCGGCACAGTCGCCGCCCTGGAGGAGAAACGCCTGCCCCCGCTGGGCCGCCGCGAGGCGCTCGCGCAGGGCCTCGATCTCCCAGGACACGACGATCGGCGGCAGCCGCGACAGCTCCGCCACGGCCCGCTCGAGGGCCGCCGGATCGTCATAGACAGGCTGCTGCTGGGCGGGCCTGCCCTGCCAGCTCGCACAATGCCAGGAGGTAGTCTCGGGGGATCGCATGGGGTGGAATCGTACCATGCGGCCTTGGCCCGCTATAATGCAAAGTTTCGGAGGGTTGCATGCATCGTGTACTCATTCTCGGCGCCGGCAAGATCGGCGCTCTCATCTCGGGGCTCCTCGCCAGCTCCGGGAACTACCAGGTTCAGCTTGCGGATGTCGACGGCGCCATTGCGGAAGCCGTCGCCCGTGCGCATGGGGCGCCCGGTATCAGCGCCTATGCCCTCAACGCCAAGCAGCGAAGCGCCCTCGAGCAACACTTGGCCAACCATCCAGTGGATGCCGTCATTTCCAGCCTGCCGTTCTACTGCAACGTCACCGTGGCGGAGGCCGCGCGCAATGCCGGCGTCCATTATTTCGATCTGACCGAGGACGTCGAAGTCACACGCTCCGTCCGGACCACTGCAACCGGTGCGCCGCAAGCGTTCGTGCCACAGTGCGGCCTGGCACCCGGTTTCATCAGCATCGCGGCCGCGGAGCTCATCAAGCATTTCCAGGAGCTGCGCGCGGTGAAGCTGCGCGTCGGCGCCCTGCCGCAGCATCCCAACAACGTGCTCAAGTACTCGCTCACCTGGTCGACCGAGGGCCTCATCAACGAGTACGGCAATCCCTGCCAGGCGATCGTGGACGGCCGCACGGTCGAGGTCGCGCCCCTCGAGGGCATGGAGGAAATCGAGATCGACGGGACACTCTACGAGGCATTCAATACCTCGGGCGGCCTCGGCTCTCTCGCCGAGACGCATGGGATCCGGTGCGAGTCGATGAACTACAAGACCATCCGCTACCCGGGCCACTGCGAGCAGATGCGTCTCCTGATGAATGACCTCAAGCTCAATCAGGATCGGGGTACGTTGAAGCGCATTCTCGAGAACGCGGTGCCGCAGACGCTGCAGGATGTCGTGATCGTGTACGCCGCGGTGACGGGCACTCAGGACGGGGAGCTGCGCGAGGAGAACTACGTCAATAAGGTCTATCCGCAGCTCATCGCCGGGCGGCTGTGGTCCGCCATCCAGGTAACGACCGCCTCGGGTATCACCTCGGTCGTCGACCTCGTGCTCGAGCACCCGGAACGCTATCAGGGATTCATCGCCCAGGAGGAGTTCCGCCTGACCGATATTCTCGCCAACCGCTTCGGGCGCCACTACGCGCACGGGGGCAGCAAGGATGTCTCCGCGGAGGTCATCGTCTCGGGCAAGACCGGACATCAGCGGACCCAGAAGAAGGCTGCCGCCCAATGAGCGAAGCCCAATCCAACATCAACGGCACCCTTGCGAGGCTGGATCTCGCCCCGCTCAATCCCGGCGTCTGGTCCGGGTCGCAAGGCTGGATGAGCGGCGGCAACGTGCCGCTCTTGAGTGTTCGCAACCCCGCAACCGGCACCCTGATCGCGCAGGTGCGACCCGCCGGCCGTGAGGAGTACGAGTCCGTCATCTCGTCCGCCGTTGAGACCGCGGCCGCCTGGCGCGCCGTACCGGCGCCAAAGCGCGGCGAGGTCGTGCGCCTCATCGGCGAGGAGTTGCGCCGGGCGAAGGCCGATCTCGGCACCCTGGTCTCGCTCGAGAACGGCAAGATCCTCGCCGAGGGCTTGGGCGAGGTGCAGGAGATGATCGACATCGCCGACTTCGCCGTCGGCCAGGCGCGCATGCTCTATGGCCTCAGCATGCACTCCGAGCGCCCGGGCCACCGCATGTACGAGCAGTGGCATCCGCTCGGCGTCGTCGGCATCCTCTCCGCATTCAACTTCCCGGTTGCCGTCTGGTCGTGGAACGCATTCCTCGCGGCGATCTGCGGCAACGTCTCGGTGTGGAAGCCCTCTCCGAAGGCGCCGCTCAGCGCGATAGCCGTCCAACAGCTCTGCAATCGTGTTCTCAGCAGCCGGGGGCTGCCGCCCATCTTCCAGCTCTTCATCGACGGCGGCACGGAGCTCGCGACGCGACTCGTCGACGATCGTCGCGTCGCCCTCATCTCCTTCACGGGCTCGACCCCCGTCGGCCGCAAAGTCGGCGAGCGCGTCGCCGCACGCCTCGGCAAGAGCCTCCTTGAGCTTGGAGGCAACAACGCCATCATCGTGGATGAGACCGCGAACCTCGATCTCGCAGTCCCCGCCATCGTCTTTGGCGCCGTCGGCACCGCCGGCCAGCGCTGCACCAGCACCCGCCGCGTCTTCGTCCACAAAGCCGTGGCCGCGGAGCTCGAGCGCCGCCTGACAAATGCCTACGCCCAAGTGCGCATCGGCAATCCCCTAGATCCCGCGACGCTGATGGGACCCCTCATCGACGCTCAGGCCAGCGAGCGCTTCCAGGCCGCCGTTGCCGCCGCCCGCGACGCCGGCGCCGAGATCCTCCACGGCGGACACACTCTCTCCGGCCCCGGCCACTTCGTCGAGCCGACGCTGATCCGCGCCCGCAACGACTGGCCGATCGTGCAGAGCGAGACCTTCGCCCCGATCCTCTACGTGATCCCGGTGGAGTCCGTGGAGGAAGCCATCGCGCAGCAGAACGCCACCCCCTACGGCCTCTCCTCCGCCCTCTTCACCGACCGGCTGCAGCATGCCGAGCTCTTTCTCTCCACCTCGGGGAGCGACTGCGGCATCGCCAACATTAACATCGGGACCTCGGGGGCCGAGATCGGCGGAGCGTTCGGTGGCGAGAAGGACACCGGCGGTGGCCGCGAGTCGGGCGCCGACGCCTGGAAGGCCTACATGCGCCGCCAGACCAACACCATCAACTGGTCACGCGACCTGCCGCTCGCCCAGGGGATCAAGTTCGAGTTCGGATAGCGGGTCTGGATCCCTCCTTTCTCGTCGAGAAGCGCTTCGGCGTCGGCTATTCGTTCAATTTCGGGCATCCGCTCGCGTGGGGACTGATCGCAGTTATCGTGGCGATTCCTCTGATCGGTCGCCTCCTCTGGATAACGTGATCTTTCCCGCTAACTTGAGCGAGAATCTCGCCCCGCCAAGGGGCGATGCGTCGACCACGAGCGTCCCTCCATAAAGGTCCACGGTGTCGTGCACCATGGCAAGCCCCAGTCCATGGCCCGGCACGTTCTCATCGGTCTTGACGCCCCGCTCCAGCACCTTCGCCCGGTTCTCTTGCGCAATCCCCGGCCCATCGTCCTCCACCATCAGTGTCAGGTTGTCCCTCCCTGCCGCCCGAGCGGCCTCCAGGGCGACCGACACCCGCACCTTGCTCCGACACCATTTGCAGGCGTTATCCAGCAGATTCCCCAGTAGCTCCATGAAATCGCCCCGGTCCCCGATGAAATGACTCCCCTCCTGGATTGCGAGCTCGATCGAGAGATCTTTGCGCGCATACACCTTAAGCAAGGCCGAGCGCAGGTCCGCCGCCACTGCCCCCACCGAGACCGGTGCCTGCCCGAGCAGCGCGCCGCCCGAGGCCGCCGCGCGCTTCAACTGATGCTCGATGATTCCGGTCATGCGATCGATCTCCCTCCCGAACGTGCGCGAAGCCGTACCTGACCCGGCATCGGAAGATAACGTGAAGCGCATGACCGCCAATGGCGTCTTGAGACCGTGCGCGAGATTGCCCAGGGTGTCCCGGTAGCGCGCCACGCGCTTGCGCTCCCCGACGAGCAGCGCGTTGAGATGCTGCGCCGCGCCGCTCAACTCCCGCGGATAGCCCGTACCCAGCTTCTCACTCCGCCCCTCCTCGACTTCGTGGATTTCCCGCTCGAGCCTGCGCAGCGGTGCGAGCACCCGGCGAAGGAGCGCGGCGAGCGAGACCAGCAGCAGCAGCATGAGCCCCGTGAACCAGCCGAGCATGCGGCTGCGGAAGATCCAGAGCTGCTCCTCGTAGGGAGTGAGGCTCACCGCCACGCTGAAGGTGAGCGCCTGGCCCTGTTTCGGGTCGTCCTGGAATGAGATGCCGCGGCTCTCGATCTCCACCCGCTCGTGACCCACCATCGCGTCGGAGAATTGCCGCTCGCCCTGGGTGAGCGGAGCACCGAAGTCGATGGTCACTCCGGCCGTCGAAGGCGAGCGCCAGGTGTGATTGTTGGATCGAATCTGCGCGTAGAGTCCCGAGTCCGGCGTCGCGAGGCGGGTGTCGAGACCTCCGAGGGGCGCGTCATAGCCGCCCGAGGCGTTGGGCTCCGCGGCGGCAATCAGGGTAACGATCTGCGAATCGAGCAGCGCGTGCAGCTGCCGTCCCGATAGTGTCTGGAAGCCCCTGTCGAGCACCAGCATCATCACGCCGAAGAAGAGCGCGAGCGGTATGGCGACCGAGACGAGCAGCCGGCGGCTTAGGGAATGCACGGTGCGCCGCGTTGCGCCGGGTCCGAAGCGCTCAGGACGCCGGATCGCGCGCGAGCGCGAAGCGGTAGCCGCGGCCGCGCAGCGTCTCGATGGGTTTCAGGTGATCCTCCGGATCGAGCTTGCGGCGCAGTCGCCCCACCAACACCTCGATCACGTTGCTGTCGCGCTCGAAGTCCTGATCGTAGAGCCGCTCGGTGAGCTCGCCCTTGGAGATCACCTCGCCCGCGCGCAGCATCAGGTGCTCGAGGATGCGGTACTCGAAGCTGGTCAAGTCCACGGGTTGGCTATGCACGCTCACCGTCTGGGCCCGCGTGTCGAGCGTGACCGCGCCGCACTTGAGCTCCGGACTCGCCCAGCCGCCCGAGCGGCGCAGCAGCGCCTGCAGCCTTGCCAACACTTCCTCGAAGTGAAAGGGTTTGGCGACGTAGTCATCGGCGCCGGCCTGCAGGCCCTCGACCTTGTCCTGCCAGTTGTCGCGCGCGGTGAGGATCAGGATGGGATAGGCCTTGCGCGCGGCGCGTAGCCGCCGGATGACTTCCAGGCCCGCGAGCTTCGGCAGGCCGAGGTCGATGATGGCCACATCGAGGGGATACTCGAGCCCGCCGAAGAGCCCCTCCTCGCCATCCTGCGCGACATCCACGGTGAAACCCGCCTCGGCGAGACGCGTTTTCAGCGTCTCGCGCAGGGCCGCCTCGTCTTCGACCACCAGTACTCGCATTCAGACTCCCGCGAACCCAAGGGTCTCAGGCGGGCGTCAGAGAATCGTGCCGCTCGCCGCATCCACCCGGACGGAAAATACCCGTCCGGCACCATCCAGCATCCGTAGGACGTAAATGGTACGGTCTCCCTGCGTCTGCGTCTCGGCCCGTACGACACGAGCCCGATAGCGACGCTCGACCAGCTTGACGGCCTGGCCCATGGAAAGGTCAGCGGCAGCGCGGGCAGGCAACGTGCGCTGTACCCCCGGAGGCGGATTGGACTTGGACGGCGGCGTATTGTCCGCGCCGACGGCGACCCCGCCGGCCATGAGCACCAGCGCCATCGCGGCGGCTACCGACTTGCGCACAGCCTTCATAAGCGGCAAAACATAGCCTGAGCCGGGTGAATCCGCGCTGAATCACGCTCTTAGGCCCCTGCCGCAGCCCGCCGGGCGCTAGACCTCGCGCTTGGCCTGTCTCCAGAGCGCGTCCCACTCGGCCGCGGAGAGCGCCTGAAGCAGCGACCCGCGCTGCGCCGCCGTGGCCTCCATGTGCCGGAAGCGCCGCTCGAACTTGGTATTCGCGCCGCGCAGCGCCTCCTCGGGGTCGACGCCCAAGTGCAACCCCCAGTTGGCCACGGCAAAAAGCAGGTCGCCCACCTCTTCGGCGAGCTTGTCCTGCCCCCCGGCGCCAGGGCCATGTCCGGCGAGCGCCTCCTCGATCTCGCGCACCTCCTCGAGCACCTTGTCACGCACCTGGGAAGCGTTTTGCCAGTCGAACCCGACGCGCGCCGCCCGACGTCCGAGCTTCGCCGCCCGGGTGAGCGCGGGCAACGCGCGCGGTATGTCCGCGAGGACGCCCTGGTCGGCAGAGCTTGCCTCGCGAGCCGCCGCGGCGCGCTCGCGCGCCTTCTGCTCTTCCCAGAGCCGCGAGAGCTGTCCCGCATCCGCCCCGGCATCGGCTCCTTCGAACACGTGCGGATGCCGCCGGATCAGCTTCTCGCGAATGCCGCGCGCGACGGCGGCGAAGTCGAACCAACCTTTCTCTTCCGCCATGCGCGCATGAAACACCACCTGGAAGAGAAGGTCGCCGAGCTCGTCACGAAGCTTCCCGGGCTCGCCGCGCGCCACGGCGTCGGCGACTTCATACGCCTCCTCGATGGTGTAGGGGGCAATGGTGCGGAACGTCTGCTCGCGGTCCCAGGGGCAACCGCGCTGCGGGTCACGCAGGCGCGCCATCAATTCCAGGAGCGCCGTCAACGCCTCCCCGGCATCGCCACCGTTACTCAAACTTTGCCCTCGATACAGAACCGGTAGAGCGTCACGAGCATCCCGGCCGTGGCGCCCCAGATGTTGCGATTGCCGTACGGAATGTCGAACATCCTGGCCTCCGCATCGGTCGCGCGGAAGCGATACAGCCGCGGCCGGTAATTGCGCGGATCGAACACGAAGGAGAGCGGCACTTCGAAGGTGTCCTCGACCTCCTGTGCATCGAGGAGGAGCCTGAAGCCGGGGCGCACCATGGCGACGACCGGAGTGACGCGAAAGCCGCTGATAACCACGTGATCGGGCAGGAAGCCGACGACGGACACGCAGCCCTCCTCCAGGCCGATCTCCTCGCGCGCTTCCCGCAGCGCCGCCGCCGTGGGGCCGCCGTCCTCGGGCTCGATCCGCCCGCCGGGGAAGCTGACCTGACCGGCATGGTTGCGCAGCTGGGTGGCCCGCTGCGTGAGGAGCACCGTGGGCGCACCCGGATGCTCCACGATGGGCACGAGCACGGCCGCCGGGATGGGGTTGGCCGGAAAGAAACGATGGTACGCACGGCTCTGCTCCGCCGTCAGGGCGGGCACGAGCCAGTCCTCAGGGGCATGCCTCGGCTGACTGCCCGCGAGTTTCTCGCGGATTCTCGCCGGCCAGTCGACGGGCTGAGGAAGTGGGGCCGCCGCGCTGCCCGGCTCGTTGGCGTCCGCCTCAGCCACCGCCGCTCGTGCCGCCTTTGACCCCGCCCTTGGCCAGGCGGGCCGGGTCGAGGAGGCGCGCGAGCTCCTCGCGCGGCAGCTTGGTCATCTTCTCCGCGACCTCCCGCACCGGCAGGCCCTCGGCATACGCCTTCTTGGCGATGGCGGCGCCCTGCTCGTAGCCGATCACCGGGTTGAGCGCGGTGACCAGGATCGGGTTGCGCTCGAGCGCCTGCGCGAGGCGCTCCGGATTCACCTTGAAGCCGACGATCGCGCGATCGGCGAGCGCCCGCGAGACGTTGGCGAGCAGGCGGATGCTCTCGAGCAGGTTGTGGGCGATCACGGGCAGCATCACGTTCAGTTGGAAGTTGCCGGACTGTCCCGCGACCGTGATGGTGGTATCGTTGCCGATGACCTGGGCGGCCACCATGGCGGTGGCCTCCGGGATCACCGGGTTGACCTTGCCCGGCATGATGCTGCTGCCGGGCTGCAGCGTCGGCAGCGAGATCTCGCCCAGGCCGGCGAGCGGGCCGCTGTTCATCCAGCGCAGGTCATTTGCGATCTTCATGAGGCTCACGGCGATGGTCTTCAGCTGCCCCGAGAGCTCGACGGCGGTGTCCTGGGACGAGAGCGCCTCGAAGTAGTTGGCTGCCGGGGTGAACGGCACGTTGGTGAGATCGGCGAGCGCCTCGCAGAAGCGGGCGCCGAACTCCGGATGCGCGTTGATGCCGGTTCCGACGGCGGTGCCGCCTTGCGCCAGGGCGAGCAGGCGCGGCTCCGTCGCCGCAAGCCGCGCGAGACCGCTCTCGATCTGCGCCCGCCAGCCGGACAGCTCCTGTCCGAGGGTCACGGGCATCGCGTCCATGAGGTGCGTGCGGCCGGTCTTGACCAGCGTGCCGACCTCGCGCTCCTTGGCCCGCAGCACTTCGCGCAGGTGCTCGAGCGCCGGGGCGAGCTCGCGCCGCACGCCGAGGGCCGCGCTCGCGTGGATCGTCGTCGGGATCACGTCATTGCTGCTCTGACTCATGTTGACGTGATCGTTGGGGTGAACGGCCTTGCCGAGGCGCCGCGACGCGAGCGCCGCGATCACCTCGTTGGCATTCATGTTCGTGCTGGTGCCGGAGCCTGTCTGAAAGATGTCGATCGGAAACTGGGCATCGTATTGCCCGGCCGCCACCTCCGCCGCCGCGGCATCGATCGCGCGCGCAACCCCGGCATCGAGGAGCTCGAGCCGCGTGTTGGCGCGCGCGGCGGCCTGCTTGACGAGGCCGAGCGCGCCGATGAAGGCGCGGGGCAGCGTCAGGCCGCTGATGGGGAAATTCTGCACCGCACGCTGCGTCTGCGCGCCCCAGAGCGCATCCGCGGGCACCTGGAGCTCGCCCATGCTGTCGCGTTCGATTCGATAGGAACTCGTCATACGATCTGCTCCGTAGCTCGTCTGGGTTATGATACCGCATGCCCGACTATCGCCCGGATTCTCTTGGCCCCGACTCGCTTGCCGCCGTCGCGGCGCTTTCACCGGTCGATGGCCGCTACCGGGCGGCCACCGAGCCGTTACGGGATCTTCTCTCCGAGGCAGGGCTCATCCGCGAGCGCGTGCGGATCGAGGCCGCGTGGCTCCTGCACCTCACGGCAGCGGTGCCGCAGCTCGCCGGTGCCGCTCTCGCTCCGGCCGCGAGCGCGCGTGCCCGCGAGCTCGCGCGTGAGCCCGATGCGGACTGCGCGCCGGCCGTCAAGACCATCGAGGCGCGCATCAACCACGATGTCAAGGCGGTCGAGTACTACGTCCGCCAACAGCTTGCGGCCGCGGGAGCGAGCGAAGCCTCCCTCGAGCTGGTGCATTTTGGCTGTACCTCGGAAGACATCAACAATGTGGGCTATGCGAGGCTGCTCGGCGAGGCGCGCCGGCGCCTCATGCTCGTGCTCGGGGAGCGTACCGCGGAGCTGGCCGCGCTCGCTCACCGCGAGGCGGACCTGCCGATGCTGGCCCGCACGCACGGCCAGCCCGCGAGCCCGACGACGCTCGGCAAGGAGGTCGCCAACTTCGTCGCGCGACTGCGACGCGGCGAGCGGCGCTTCGGCGCGGTGGAGATCCTCGGCAAGTGGAACGGCGCGGTGGGTAATTTCAACGCGCATCACGCGGCGCTTCCCAGCGTCGACTGGCCCGCGGTGAGCCGCGCGTTCATCGAGTCGCTCGGTCTCGCTTGCAACGCCTACACGACTCAGATCGAGCCGCACGACTGGATTGCGGAGTACTGCGATGCGCTCGCCGCCCTCAACGTCGTGCTCCTCGATTTCTGCCGCGACTTCTGGGGTTACATCTCCCTCGGGTATCTGAAACAGCGCGCGGCCACCGCGGAGGTCGGCTCCTCGACCATGCCGCACAAAGTCAACCCCATCGACTTCGAGAATGCCGAAGGCAACCTCGGCATCGCCAACGCCCTGCTGCGGCATTTTTCGGAGAAGCTCCCCATCTCCCGCTGGCAGCGCGATCTCACCGACTCCACCGTGCTGCGCAATGTCGGCGTGGCACTCGGCCATACTCTGATCGCTTGGCGTTCGCTAGGTCGTGGCCTCGGCAAGGTGGATGCGGACGCGGCATCGCTCACTGCAGATCTGGAGGGAACTTGGGAGGTGCTCGGCGAAGCCGTGCAGACCGTCCTCCGCGCCGCGGGAATTCCGGGTGGTTACGAACGCCTCAAGGAGCACACGCGCGGACGCGATATCGATCAGCGTGCGCTGACGGAGCTCATCGATAGCCTCCCACTTTCCACGGAAGAGAAGCGTCGGTTGAAGACGCTGCGGCCCCTCGATTACACCGGGCTGGCCGCCCGTTTAGCCCGCGGGATATGACTGAAATATGACAAATTCCCGTCCCGGCGCGCGGGGAATGAGAACCACACCTCGGTTTTAACTCATTAAGGCAGGCTAAGCGCCTGAATTCGTGACGGATTCGACAACCGAGGGGTCGGCGCCGTCTCTAAGATCGCCGGGCCTGCCCATGTTGCAGGCGAAAACGGCAGGCCCGCTCGTGGCTGAATACGGGGAACTTGAACACAACAGCGCGCTCGCGCAGCTGGCGAATGCCCGCTACTCACCGGAATCGGTGAGCAGCAAGGGGGGGCGCACACCCCGTGACATGGAAGTGCTCACCGTGCTCACCACCCTCTCCGAGGTGCGCAGCGCGGTCTGCCAGGTGGCCGCCTCGGCCCAACGGCTCATCTCGATCTACACCCCCGATCTCGAGCCCGATCTTTACGATCAGACGGGGTTTCTCGAGGTGATCAAACACTTCGTGCTCGCGCGCAGCTTCGCGAAAGTGCGGGTGCTCCTCGCCGAGCCGACACGCGTCATGCGCGACAGCAACCGCTTCGTGGCAATGGGTCGGCGACTCTCGAGCTGCATCGACATCCGCTACGTCGCGGCCGAAGCTCGCCAGCGAGCCTCGGCGTACCTCATCGCCGACGACCGCGCGATCGCGTATCGGATGCGCGCGGATACCTGGGACGGCGTCGCGGACATCAACAATCCGCCCGTCGCGCGGCTCTACCTGCAGGAATTCGACCAGATCTGGGACGCCAGCGCGCCTGAGCACGGACTGCGCTCCGCCGTACGCCGGTAAGCCAGGAAGAGCCTTGCCGGGACGGAATATAATTCCGTCCATGCCCAACCCCGAGATCACCGTCGCTGCCGTTACGGAAACGGACGGGCGCTTTCTCCTCGTCGAGGAGCGCATCGACCGCCGCCTCGTCTTCAATCAGCCCGCCGGACACGTGGAAGCCGGCGAGACGCTGCTCGAGGCCCTCATCCGCGAGGTGCGTGAGGAGACCGCGTGGCTTTTCACGGCGGACGAGCTCCTTGGCGTCTATCTCTGGCGCCATCCCGGTACCGGGCGCACCACGAAGCGGTTTGCGTTCACCGGCTCGGTGTCCGATCACAGTGACGGCCAGAAGCTCGATGAGGGCATCGTCGGCACGCACTGGCTGACGCGTGCCGAGCTCAAGCGTCGCGAGCCGCAGCTGCGCAGCCCGCTCGTGATGCGCTGCATCGACGACTACCTGGCCGGTCGGCGCGAGCCGCTCGCGGCCGCAGCGGCTCTCGACCTCGGCTCGGCACGTGCCGTCGCCGCGGTGGGACTCTGATGACGAGCCGCGCGCGATGACAGAGCGCGTCATCGTCGGCCTCTCCGGCGGCGTCGATTCCGCGGTAGCCGCGCTTCTTCTCAAGGAGCAGGGGTGGGAAGTCCACGGCCTCTTCATGAGCAACTGGGAGGAGGACGATGACGGCTACTGCACGGCGGCGCAGGATTTCCAGGATGCGCGCGCGGTGGCCGCGGAGCTTGCGGTACCGCTCCATCGGGTGAGCTTCGCGGCGCAGTACCGTGAGCGCGTCTTCCGGCACTTCCTTGCGGAGCATGGCGCCGGCCGCACGCCAAACCCTGACGTGCTGTGCAATCGCGAGATCAAGTTTGGCGTCGCCTTGCACTACGCGCGGCGGCTCGGCGCCAGCCGATTCGCGACGGGACACTACGCGCGCATCGTCCGTGGGGCCTCGGGCGCGGAGCTCCACAAGGCGCGCGATGCCGCCAAGGATCAGAGTTACTTCCTCCATGCGGTCGACAGCGAGCACCTCGCCCACACGCTGATGCCGATCGGCGAGCTCGAGAAAGGCGCCGTGCGCGAGCGGGCGAGGCAGGCGGGGCTGCCGGTGTTCGACAAGCCTGACAGCACGGGTATCTGCTTCGTCGGCGAGCGTCCCTTCCGCGAGTTCCTCGGCCGCTTTCTCGCGCACCGGCCGGGTCCGATCGAATCTCCCGACGGCGAGCGGCTCGGGACGCACACGGGTCTTGCCTTCTACACCCTCGGTCAGCGGCAGGGGCTCGGAATCGGCGGCCGCCACGGTCGCGCGGAGCTGCCCTGGTTCGTCGCACGCAAGGACGCGGCCCGCAACGCCCTCATCGTCGTGCAGGGGCACGATCACCCCCTCCTCTTCAGCCCCGCGCTTGCGACGGGTCCGATGCATTGGCTGAGCGCCGCCCGCATCGAGCCGTTTCCCTGCACGGTGAAGGTGCGATACCGGCAGGCGGACCAGGCCGCGAGGCTCGAGCCGCGCGCCGACGGCAGCGCACGGATGGTCTTCGACAAGCCCCAGCGTGCGGTCACACCCGGGCAGTACGCGGTGGTCTACGACGGCGAGAGATGCCTCGGAGGCGCCGTGATCGAGATCGTCGAGACGGCGCAAGCGCAACGGGCGGCGGCCTGAGCTGAATCGATTTTCAGACGCGCGGGCGCCGGCAAGGGCTGGAACGCTCCGATATAATTCGCGCCGCTTTCAGGCGGAGGACACATGACGAACAGCTTCAAGGCGCGCTCGACCCTTGCGGTCGGCAACCGCTCGTACGAGATCTGGAGCCTGGCGGCCCTGCCGCGGGAGCAAGTGGCGCGGCTCCCCTACTCGCTCAAGGTGCTGCTCGAGAACCTGCTGCGTTTCGAAGACGGCGTCGGCGTAACTCGCAGCGACATCGAGGCGCTCCTCGCCTGGGACCCCTCGGCGACACCCGCGCACGAGATCGCCTTCATTCCCTCACGCGTCATCCTGCAGGACTTCACCGGCGTGCCGTGTGTGGTGGACCTTGCCGCGATGCGCGATGCCATCGTGCGCCTCGGCGGCGATGCCGAGCGCGTCAACCCGCTCGCTCCCGCGGAGCTCGTCATCGACCACTCCGTGCAGGTCGATGAGTACGGCAGCGCCGGCGCACTGGCCGCGAACACGCGCATCGAGTTCGCGCGCAACGTGGAGCGCTACGCCTTCCTGCGTTGGGGCCAGTCGGCCTTCCGCAACTTCGCCGTCGTGCCGCCGAGCACCGGCATCGTGCACCAGGTGAATCTCGAGTACCTGGGCCGTGTCATCTTCGACGCGGAGAAGAACGGCGCGCGCAGTGCCTATCCTGACACGCTGGTGGGCACCGATTCGCACACGACCATGATCAACGGGCTCGGCGTCCTCGGCTGGGGTGTCGGCGGCATTGAGGCGGAGGCCGCCATGCTCGGCCAGCCGGTCACCATGCTGATTCCGCAGGTCATCGGCTTTCGGCTCCTCGGGCGCCTGAAGCCCGGCGCAACCGCGACCGATCTCGTGCTCACCGTCACGGAGATGCTGCGCAAGAAAGGTGTGGTCGACAAGTTCGTCGAGTACTTCGGCGACGGCCTCGCCTCACTGCCGCTTGCCGACCGCGCCACCATCGCCAACATGGCGCCGGAGTACGGCAGCACCTGTGGCATCTTCCCCATCGACGAGGAGACCGTCCGCTATCTCGAGCTCTCGGGCCGCCCCCGCGAGCGGATCGACCTCGTCACTGCGTACGCGAAGCACCAGGGCCTCTGGCGCAACGCGGACGAGAAGCCGGCGCAGTACACGGACGTGCTCGAGCTTGACCTCGGCACGGTGGAGCCGAGCCTGGCCGGCCCGCGGCGGCCGCAGGATCGTGTGCCCCTGAGGTCGGCGAAGAGCACTTATGAGAGCAACGCCAAGAAAGCCGCCGAGGAGCGTACCGCGCGCAACGCCGCGGCCAATGCGAATGCCCAAGGCACGGCGAAGGTGACGCTCGATGGCTCGAGCTTCGAGCTCGAGGATGGGGCGGTGCTGATCGCCGCCATCACGAGCTGCACCAACACCTCGAACCCCTCGGTCATGTTGGGAGCGGGCCTCCTCGCCCGCAAGGCGCGCCAGCGGGGCCTGAAAGCCAAACCCTGGGTGAAGACCAGCCTCGCGCCGGGCTCGCGCGTCGTCACCGACTACTTCAAGCGCGCTGGCGTGCTCGATGATCTCGCCGCGGTCGGCTTCGACCTCGTGGGCTACGGCTGCACCACCTGCATCGGCAACTCAGGTCCCCTCAAGCCCGAGATTTCCGCCGGCGTGAAGGCCGGCGACATCACCGCCTGCGCGGTGCTCTCCGGCAACCGCAACTTCGAGGGCCGGGTGCATCCGGAGGTGCGGATGAACTTCCTCGCCTCCCCGCCGCTCGTGGTCGCGTATGCCCTCGCCGGCACCCTCGACCTCGATCTCACGACCGAGCCCCTCGGGACGGGAGCCGACGGCAACGCCGTATACCTGAAGGACCTCTGGCCGAGCGATCAGGAGGTGCAGGAGCTGCTGACCCGCTCGATCGACTCGAAGATGTTCCAGCAGAGCTATGCCGGCGTGTTCGCGGGCGATCAGCACTGGAGCGGCATCAAGGTGCCGGCCGGCAAGCTCTACACCTGGGATGCGAAGTCGACCTACGTCAAGAACCCGCCCTATTTCGAGGGCATGGGCCGTACGCCGCCGCCGCTGAGCGACATCGCGGGCGCCCGGGCGCTCGCCGTGCTCGGCGACTCCGTCACCACCGACCACATCTCGCCCGCGGGCAACATCGCGAAATCGAGCCCCGCGGCGCGCTTTCTTCTCGAGCAGGGGGTGAAGCCCGCGGATTTCAACTCCTACGGCGCGCGCCGCGGCAATCACGAGGTGATGATGCGCGGCACGTTCGCCAACATCCGGCTGCGCAACCAGCTTGTCCCCGGCGTCGAGGGCGGCGTCACCGTGCACTTGCCGAGCGGCGAGCAGGCCTCGATCTACGATGTGGCCATGCGCTACAAGCAGGAGCACACGCCCCTCGTCATCCTCGCAGGGCGCGAATACGGCACCGGCTCCTCGCGCGACTGGGCCGCCAAGGGCACGATGCTCCTTGGCGTGCGCGCCGTCATCGCCGAGAGCTTCGAGCGCATCCACCGCTCGAACCTGATCGGCATGGGTGTCGCGCCGCTTCAATTCCAACCGGGCGCGAGCGTGAAATCGCTCGGCCTCACCGGTCGCGAGGTGTTCGAGATCACCGGGCTCGCGAGCGGCGATGCCAAAGAGGTCGCCGTGAAGGCAACACCCGCGGACGCCGGCAAAGCTGTCACCTTCAAGGCACGCGTCAGGATCGACACGCCGAAGGAGCGCGAGTACTACCGTCACGGAGGCATTCTGCAGTACGTCCTGCGGCAGCTTGCGGGCTCCGGCCGCGCAAGCTAACCGGCGAAGAACACGCGACGCGCGCGTTGAGCACGACACGTGCGTCTAGCCGTATTCGATCTCGACGGAACGATCACGCGGCATGACACACTTGCCTCCTACGTGCTCGGCTTCCTGGTGCGCAAGAGGCCCTGGCGACTTCCCAACGTGCTGCTCGCCGCGCCGGCGGCGCTCGCCCATGCGCTCGGCCTGATCGACCGCGGGCGGCTCAAGTCAGCCTTCATCCGCGCCACACTGGGCGGCCGCCGGCGTAAGGAGCTCGAGGGTTGGACCGCCACGTTCGTCGACAGTCTCGTGGCGCACGGTCTCTTCCCGCAGGCGCTCGAGGCCATCCGGGCGCATGCGCGCGCGGGTGATCATCTCGCTCTCATGAGCGCGAGCCCGGACCTTTACGTGCCCGCCATCGCCCGCGCGCTCGGATTCCAGGAGGCCATCTGCACGGGCGTGCGCTGGGACGGTGATCGCCTGCGCGGTACCCTGACGACACCCAACCGAAGAGGCGAGGAGAAGGCGCGTTGCCTCGAGGCGCTTCGGGCGCGCTACCCCGGCATCGAGACGGTGGCCTACGGCAACGCGGCGAGCGATCTCGAGCACCTGGGGCTCGTCGAGCGCGGCGTGCTCGTCAACGGGTCGGCGGCCGCGCGGCGTGCCGCCGCCCGTGAGGGAATCACGTGCGCAGACTGGCGCTGATCACATGGCTGTGCGGATCTGCCAGAGCTCCGGAAAGAACCTGAGCTCGAGCGCCTTCGCGAGATAGGATACCCCGCCGGTGCCGCCGGTGCCGGGCTTGTAGCCGATGATGCGCTCGACGGCCTTCAGGTGATGGAAGCGCCAGAGCTGGAACTTGTGGTCGAGGTCCACCAACCGCTCGGCGAGCTCGTAGAGATCCCAGTCCTTCTCGGCATTGTGATAGACACCGAGCCAGGCGCCCGCGACTTGTTTGCTGGCACGGTAGGGCTCGCTGAAGTCCCTCGTCAAGTACTGCTCCGGGATGCCGTAGCCGCGGCGACTCAAGAGCCGCAGCGCCTCGTCGTAGAGCGAGGGCGACTCGAGGGCGCGCCCGAGCGCCTCGTACGCCTTGGGATCGCGCTTGTGCACCTCCACCATCTCGGCGTGCTTGTTGCCGAGGAGGAACTCGAGCATGCGGTACTGGAACGACTGAAAGCCCGACGAGCGCCCGAGCGTGTTGCGGAACGCCGAGTACTCGAACGGCGTCATGGTCGAGAGCACTTCCCAGGTGGCGATGAGTTGGGTCTGCACGCGTGAGATGCGCGCCAGCATCTTGAAGGAGGGGTCGAGATCGTCCCGCCGCACGCACTCGAGCGCGCCCCCGAGCTCGTGCAGCATGAGGCGCATCCACAGCTCCGAGGTCTGGTGCACGATGATGAACAGCATCTCGTCGTGCTCGAACGAAAGCGGCTTCTGCGCATCCAGTACCTTGTCGAGGTGCAGGTACGCGCCGTAGGAAAGCGAGGAGCCGAGGTCCCAGTGAATCGCCTCGCCCGTGAGGTCCACCCGCTCGGACTTGTCGTAGCGCTTCGGGCTCATGAGGCGTCGTCACCGAAGACCCAGCCCGGCACGCGCCGCCAGCCATCGAGCAGCTCCCTGTCGAGACTGCGGTACTCGGGACAGTGGCGCGCCACGCGCTGCCAGAAGCGGCGCGAGTGATTCATGTGCAGGGTATGGACGAGTTCGTGGATCATGAGATACCGCACCACCGCGGGCCGCTGGAAAAGGAGGCAGCAGTTGAGACTGACCGTGCCGCGCGTCGAGCAGCTTCCCCAGCGCGTGCGCTGGCGCCGGATGAGAACGCGCTCATAGCTGAAACCGAGCTCCCGCGCGCACTCGGCGAGGAGCGGCGCGAGCACCTGGCGCGCGCGATCCACCAGCCAGCGCAGCAGCGCCTGGCGCAGTGACTGGCCGCTGCCCGCGCCGCCCGTAACGGTGAGCAGGCCGGGCCCCAGCGAGGCGATCCGCGCCCGGCACGCGCCGCCCGAGAGATGGATGCGCCAGCTCTCCTCGCAGGCCGGCAGGTCGATCTGCGGCGGTGGGAAGGGAACCGGTGGACCGGCCCGGCGCCGCGCCTCCGCGCGCTTGCGCTCGATCCACGGGCGATGTCTCTCGAGAAAGCGCTCCACCGCGCGCTGGGAAGTCCGGGAGGGCACGACGAGCTCCACGCGGCCGGTGTGAAAGACGCGCACCGTCAAGCGCCGCGCGCGCAGGCTCTCGCGGACGATCCACCCCTCGGTGGCGTCCTTGTCGGACCATAACGGCAACTGGGACGTTACCATATTGGAAATCATCGCACCGTGGCGGCAAAATCCCTGGCCACTCCATAATACCAGTCGAGGGCGCGGCGTATGCGGCGCGTCCGGCCAGGAGATGCCGTGCCCGTGAGCGCACCGATCCTCGAAGTCCGCGATCTCGTCAAACAATATCCTTCCGTGACCGCCGTCAACGGTGTCTCCTTCGCCGTGCCCGAGGGGACCTGCTTCGGGCTCCTGGGACCCAATGGCGCGGGCAAGACGACGACCGTCGAGATCATGGAGGGAATCCTGCCGCCGACAGCAGGCGAGGTGCGCTACCGCGGCGAGCGCCTCGACGAGCGCTTTCACGAGGAGGCGGGAATCCTCTTTCAGAAGACCGCGCTGCAGGATTTCCTCACCGTCCGCCAGTGTGTGGGGCTTTTTCGCGGCCTCTACGAGCGCGGTCTCGAGGTCGATGAGGTGCTCAAGCTCTGCGCGCTCGAGAAGCTGGCACACCGCGACAACCGCAAGCTCTCGGGCGGGCAGCTGCAGCGGCTGCTGCTCGCGATCGCGCTGGTGAACGACCCGCAGGTGCTCTTCCTCGATGAGCCGACGACCGGCCTCGACCCGCAGGCGCGGCGCAATTTCTGGGAGCTGGTCGAGTCGATCAAGGCGCGGCGCAAGACGATCATCCTCACCACCCACTACATGGAGGAAGCCCAGCTCCTCTGCGATGAGATCGCCATCATGGACCACGGCCGCATCATCGCGCAGGGCGCCCCCGAACGGCTGCTGCGCGAGCACTTCGCCGAGGTGCTTCTCGAGCTGCCGCGTCACGACTTCCCGGAGCTCGCGCGGCAACTGCCGCTGAAGCTCATCGATGCCAGCGATCGCGTGGAGATCAGCACGCACGATCTCGACGGCACGCTGCGGGCGCTGATCGAGGCACGGGTGCCGCTGCGCAACTTGAGGATCCGGCCGGCGAATCTCGAGGATCTCTTCCTCGACCTGACAGGAAAGGAGCTGCGCACGTGATCAAGCGCCTCATCGCCGTCTGGCACGCGCGTAACCTCGAGTTTCTGCGCGATCGCCCGACGCTGCTCTTCACGTTGTTTCTGCCGGTGGGTCTCGTCGTCGGCATGGGATTCGTCTTCGGCGGTCCGCCGCGTCCTCTTTTCAAGGTGGGTGTGATCGGGACGCGCATCGAGCTCCAAGCCAATCCTTTCCTCCACGAGCGCTACGTGCAGTTCGTGCCCACGGCCACTCGGGCGCGCGGCCTTTACGAGGTGACACACCAGCAGATCGATCTGCTGCTCGACCTCGATGGCGCACCCCGCTACTGGGTCAACACCGACTCGCCCAAGGGCTACATCGTCGAGAAGCTCCTCATCGCCGCCGACCCGGCCGCGCGACGCCAGCCGGTGACGGGCCAGGCGATCCCGTATGTCGACTGGCTCTTCCCGGGTATCCTCGCCATGAACATGATGTTCAGCTGCCTCTTCGGAGTGGGCTACGTCGTGCTGAGATATCGCAAGAGCGGTTTCCTCAAACGCCTGCACGCCACGCCACTCACGGCGTTCGAGTTCCTCAGCGCCCAAGTGCTTTCGCGGCTCACCCTCATCGTCTTCGTCACCGTGATGCTCTACGTGGTGATCGGCCCGATGATCCATTTTCACAGCGCCGGAAGCCTTGCCCTGCTGCTGCTGGTCGCGATCATCGGGTCTCTCTCGATGATTGCGCTCGGCCTCACCATCGCCGCCCGGTTCGCGAGTGAGGAGGTCGTGAACGGGCTGCTGAACCTGCTGACCTGGCCGATGATGCTCCTCTCCGGCATCTGGTTCTCTCTCGAAGGCTCACCCCGATGGGTGCAATGGGTGGCGGATGTCTTCCCGCTCACCCAGGTGATCGAGGCCGCACGCGCCGTGATGTTGGACGGCGCCGGCATCGGGCGCATCACGCCCAACCTCATCTATCTGGTGGTGACGACGCTCGTGTTCCTCGGCTTTGGCGCCTGGTCGTTCCGGTGGAGGTTCGATTGAGAGATCCCATGCGTTTCTGCAGCGACAACACGGCCTCGGTCTGCCCGGAGATCCTGAGCGCGATCGCGGCGGCGAACCGCGATCTCGCGATTCCCTACGGCGACGACCCCTGGACCGGCCGTCTGGACGAGGTGCTCGGCGCATTCTTCGGCAGGGAGGTGCGCGCCTTCGCGGTGACCACCGGTACCGCGGCCAACGCTCTCGCCCTCGCGACACTGACGCCGCCCTACGGCGCGATCTTCGCTCATCAGGAGGCGCATATCGAGACCGATGAATGCGGCGCGCCGGGCTTCTTCTCCGGCGGCGCACAGCTCGAGCTGCTCGGGGGCGCAGACGGCAAGCTCACCGCCGCGACCCTGGCTGCCGCGATCGACGGGCGCTCTGTCTCGGTGCATAGCCTGCAGCCGGCGGCCGTATCGATCAGCGAGGCGACCGAGCTCGGCACGACCTACCGCCCCGCGGAGGTCACTGCGCTGGCCGAGGTTGCCCACGCACGGGGCCTGCATGTGCACATGGACGGCGCGCGTTTTGCCAACGCCGTGACTTACCTCGGCTGTCATCCCGGCGAGGTCACGTGGCGGGCGGGAGTCGATGTGCTCTCCTTCGGCGCCACCAAGAATGGGGCCCTCGGCGCCGAGGCGGTGGTGTTCTTCAACCGCGATCTGGTGCGTGACTTCGAGCTGCGGCGCAAGCGCGCCGGGCATCTGCTCTCGAAGTTGCGCTTCGTATCGGCACAACTGCTCGCCTACGTGGAATCGGGTGTCTGGCGCCGCAACGCCGAGCGCGCCAACGCGCTTGCCCGCAGGATCGCTCAAGCGGCAGGGCCGCGCGCGCTGTACCCCAGCGAGGCGAACGAGGTCTTTCTCGAGCTCGGCGCTACGGGCAAGGAGTCCTTGCGGGCGGCGGGTTTTGAATTCTACGATTGGGGCGCGCCCGCCTCGGGCGTCGCGCGCCTGGTCGCTTCCTGGGATCAGGACGAGCGTCACGTCGAGGCGCTGTGCGCGGCGCTGACCGCACTGTAGGTGACCTCATGCCCGCAAGAGAGTCTCGCATGCTGGCGCTCGGCACACCGGCCCCGGCTTTCACCCTCACCGATGCAAGGGGAAAGTCGTTTGCGCTGCGGGATTTCGCAGGCTCGAAGGGCCTGTTGGTGGCGTTCATCTGCAACCACTGTCCGTACGTGAGGCACATCCTCGACGGCTTCGTCGGGTTCGCGCGCGAGTACGGTCCGAAGGGACTCGCGATCGTCGCCATCAACCCGAACGATGCCGCGACTTACCACGAAGACAGTCCCCAGAACATGGTGCGGATCGCCGCCGAGAAGGGCTTCACCTTCCCCTATCTGATCGATGACACCCAGGCGGTGGCGAAGGCATATCAGGCAGTCTGCACGCCCGATTTCTTTCTCTTTGACGCCGCGCGCACGCCCGCCATCGCTGGCGGGCTGCTCGCCTACCGCGGTCAGTTCGATGACAGCCGCCCGGGCAATGGCTCCCCGGTAACGGGAAGCGATCTGCGCGCCGCCGTGGACGGCCTCTTCGCCGGCCGGCTGATCGGGAATCAGATCCCGAGCATCGGCTGCAGCATCAAGTGGAAGCGGGGTGAGGCGCCCGACTGGGGCTAGGGCAACACGGGCACGGCGGCTGCAAGCTGTCCAAGGTCAAGGATTGTGTCAAGGAAAATTCCTTGCCGGCGATACGCATCCCATGATCTAAAGCTCCCTCAGTCCCTCCGTCACCGGCATGCGCGCCGCGCGCAAGGCGGGGAAGAGCCCGCCCAGAAAACCGATGGCGAGCGCCCACTTCAGTCCTCCGCCCATCAGCTCCGGGGTTACGCGGAACTCGAACACCACCGCGCTGAAATTCGGTCCCATGGTCGAGGCAGTGAAGTGACGGAACAGCAGCCAGGCGATGAGTGCCCCGGCGACGCCGCCGGCGAGCGCAAGCAGCATGGTCTCGATCATGATCGAGACCACCACGGGGACACCCTGGAAGCCGATCGCGCGCAACGTGGCGATCTCGCGCGTGCGGGCCGACACGGCGGCATACATGCTGTTGAGCGCGCCGGCGACCGCGCCGATCGCCATGATGCCTGCGACGACCGCGGCCAGAATGCCGATAAAGTGCGTCATGCCCTTCGATTGATCGGCGTAATACTTGCGAGTCGTTTTCGCCTGCACCTTGAGCCGCGGATCACTCGCGAGCGCCGCCTTGAAGGCGTTGAACGCCTCGGGACTGGTCAGACGCACCGTTACCGATTGAGCGCTGCTGCCTCGATGAAATGCGGCCCCGACCACGTTGACATCGCCCCAAAGCTCCGAGTCATGCGCATCGCCGGAATCGAACTCCCCGACCACCTCCCAGGACTGGCCGTTGAAATCGAGCTTTGAGCCGATCGAGGTGTGCGCGAACTCCCGCGCCGCGTCTTTGCCGACGACGAGCTCCTGTAGCCCCGGCCGGAAGCGCCGGCCGGCGATGATCCTCAGGTTGCGCCGCACCGCCCAGACTTGCGGACTCACGCCCCGGATCATGACGTTCGCATCCTGGCCAGTGCCCCGCTTCGGCAGCGAGGCCGCCACCACGACTTCCGGCGAGGCGAGCGGCTCGCCTTGCGCGCCCCGCGCCACCTGTGGCTTCTGGCCGATCAGCATGACACTCTGCTGATCCAGGCTCGAGGTGCTCTCAGTGAGCGCGCCGGACCTGAGCACGATGGCGGTGTCATCGCTCCCGGTGGCGCGGAAGGTCGACTCGTACCCCCGCCCCATGGCGAGCAGCGACACCAACACGCCCACGACACCCGCTATACCAACCACCACGACCGAGGCGCCGCCCAAGCGCTTAGGCAAAGTCGACATCCCCGAGACGGTGATCGCGCCGACCCGCCGACCGGCGCGGGTCAAGGTGAGCCACAGTGCCAGCACCACCGTCACCGCAGCGATCCCAATCCAGGGCAAGGCGATAGCCACACCGACCCCGAGCACGGCGGCAGCCCCTGTCGCGAGCACGATGAGCATCCTTTTCAGCATTGACATTCCGCTATCGCCCCGCCAGCGCATCCACGATGCGCAGCCGCATGCCGCGCTGCGCCGGCAGCGCGCCGACCACTAACCCGATGAGTACCATGGCGGCGAGGCCCCGCAGCCAGATCGCCGCCCCCACCGGCATCATCGGCAATTGCGAGCCCATCTGACCTTGCAGGACATTGACCACACCCGCGGCCACGATCAGTCCGCCGATGCCGCCCAGCGCCACCAGCAGCACGGACTCGGCCAGCACCAGTCCCAACACCCCGCGGTTGGAGAAGCCCACGGTCTTGAGAATGGCCAGCTCGGGGATGCGTTCACGCACGGCTTGCGCCATGGTGTTGCCCGTCAGCAGGATCAGCGTGAAGAATACTGCCCCCATGATGGCGTGCACGATCAGGCCGAGGTTCACGAACTGACTGATCAGGTTCGCCGCAAACGCGCTGTCGGTCTGTGTCTTGGTCTCGTGATCGGAGTTGGCCGACAGCGCGTCGATCCGTGTCGCGATGCGACCCGCCTGATCCGGGTGGGCGATCTTCTCGATGTACCATCCCACCATGCCGTTGCCGAAGGCGGCCGCCCGATCGAGGTAGCGCCAGCGAAAGAGAAAATCCTGCTCTTCGACCGCCGAGCGTGCATGGTAGAGGCCCACCAGATCGAAGGTCCAGGCATAAGAGCCGCTCTTGCGAGGATAGATCATCGCCTTGATCGGGATCTGGTCGCCGACTTTCCAATGATATCGCCGCGCCAGCGCCGCGCCGACGATCGCTCCGGTCTGGTCGTCATCGAAGGCGCGGCGCGCGGCCGGCGACAGTTGCAGCTCCGGATACAGGTCGAAGAAGTTCCGCGAGACCGCGAAAGCGGAGCCTATGACATTCTTGGGATTCTGATATGTACCGCCGAAGTACGCGTCGTAGGCCACCTCTTCGACGCCCGGCACCGTCTGGATCTGGGATTTGAGACTCAACGGCAGCGGCGACATGAAACCGACTTTAGACCCCGTGATGAGCCGGTGGGCGGAGCCGATGGTGTTACCCGATTCGGCAAACACGCTGTTCACCGACTCCAGCAGCCCAAAGAGCAGGAACGCCGCCAACACCGACAGCAGCGTGAAGAACGTCCGCAGCTTGCGCCGCGTGAGCGCCGACCAGACGAGGGGCAGGTACTTCACGACACCGCTGCGGCCGCCTCCGCCGTCTCCGCCGTCTCGACCAGCGTGCCCTTATCGAGATGCAGCGTGTGAGTGGCGTACTCGGCCGCCTTCGGATCGTGAGTCACCATGACGATGGTCTTGCCGTGGTCCCGGTTGAGTCGTTGCAGCAGCGTCAACACCTCCGCCGCCGATTGCCGGTCGAGATCGCCCGTGGGCTCATCGCAGACGAGGAGCGTCGGATCGGAGACGATGGCGCGCGCGATGGCGACGCGCTGCTGTTGTCCGCCGGAGAGCTCGCCCGGCTTGTGCGAGGCGCGGTCGGCGAGCCCGACGAGCTCCAGGGCGACGGCGGCATGGCTGCGGCGCTTGGCGGCCGGGAGCTTCGTGAGCAGCAGCGGCAGCTCCACGTTCTTGGTGGCCGAGAGCATCGGCAACAGGTTGTAGAACTGAAAGACGAAGCCGACGTGGCCGGCCCGCCAGCGCGCGAGCTCGCTCTGCCCGAGGCGGTCGATCCGCTGCCCGGCCACCGTGAGGGTGCCATCGGTTGGCGAATCGAGGCCGCCGATCAGGTTGAGCAGTGTCGTCTTGCCCGAGCCCGAAGGCCCCATGAGCGCCAGGAAATCTCCCTGACCGATGTCGAGATTGACGTGGTGCAGAACCTCCAGCTTCTGCTTGCCGCGCACGTACACTTTGCTCAGGCTGCGGATCTCGACCAGTGGGCTCATGGCTCACTCTCCTGACGACTGTGGTAAAGAATCTCGTATCAAGGGCCGCACCCCAAGTGCGGCTCATCACCCGTTGATGTGACAGTTGTCACCCAGGGTAGTCCTTACCCCTGCTCTGACTTCACTGCGACGCGGGCGCCGTCGTTGAGGCGCGCGGGAGGTGATTGCACGACTGCCGTCCCGCTGGTGATGCCCTGCACGGCGCGAAGATCGCCCTGACTCGCACCCGGCGTGACCGATTGCGCGCGCGCCCGGTCCCCCTGGACCACGAATACGACCGCGTGGCCCTCGCGCTGCACCACGGCAGATGCGGGTACCCACACCGTCCCCGCCGGCAGTGATGCGGCGAGGCCGCCAGATTGCTCCGCGCCCGGCTGCAGGAACGACACGCGCACACCCATGTCGGGCAGGATGCGCGGGTCGAGCTTCTGGAACGCAACGCGGACCTTCACGGTCGCCTTGCTCTTGTCGGCAGTCGGCACGATGGCGATCACGTGCGCGGGAATGTTCCAGTCGGGATAGGCATCGAGCACCGCCACGGCGGGTTGCCCCGCCTTCACCCGGTGGATGTAGGCCTCGTTCACATCGACGTCGACCTCGAGCGAGCTCATGTCGACGATGGTCGCAACGCCGGCCGCTTCAAAGGTGCCGCCGCCAAAAATGGGCGAGATGAAGTCGCCCATCTGCGCGGCTTTGGCGATCACCACCCCTGAGAACGGCGCCTCCACGACGGTGTAATCCTCCTGTACTTGCGCCGACTGCACGCCGGCCTGCGCCGACTCGACCTGGCGCTGCTGCGTCTTGACTTCGGCGGCCGTGGTGACCGCTAGTGTCCGGGCGGTCTCGTAATCCTCCTCCGACACCAGATGCTGGCCGATCAGCGCCGCGTCGCGCGCGAAATCGCGCTGGTACTGAGCCAGCTGCACTTGATACTGGCTCAGCTGCGCCTGCGCGGCCGCCAACTGTGCCTTGGCCTGGTCCAGGGCCGCACGCTGGGCGCTATCGTCCAATCGCGCCAGCACCTGCCCGCGCTGCACGTGCTGGCCTTCGTCGAAGTACACGTGGGTGAGCTGCCCGGGGATCTGCGAAGAAACCGTCGCCTCGCGCTCCGCGGTCACGTAGCCTGTGGCTTGCAGGACGGCGGTGGGCGCGGCGCCCGCCGATGCTGCCATCGCCGTCGCCTCACTTACCTCGATCACACTGTTGCGGATGAGCAGAAGCGCCGCCACAGCGATCACGGCGGCGACGACGATCGCCAGCAGCCACCATTTGCCATGGCTCGCGCGGGTCTCCTCGCGCTCGGAGCGCTCGATCCTGAGCTGATGGATCAGCTGGCTTTTGTCGGAACCCTGTGCCATATGCTTCAGCGTCCTCTGTTCACGCCGGAAATTCCCCTACCGGATACGGCACCCGTTCGGTGACGAAGGTCAGGTACTCGACGATGTGCTTAGTATAGCGGGCCAGGCCGCCGCCGAAGCGCGCCAACTCCGGGCTGACACGGCCGGAGAGCAGGCGCACCAGCAGCTGGGCGATCGCGGTGATGGCGAGCGTCCAACTCACGATCCAGAACACCACCGTGAAGAGCAGCATGTAGAGAATGCGGACGCCGAGATCGCCCTCCGGCGGCACGACGGGTTGTGGAACGCCACTCATCTCCCCCTCCCCCCCTTGGCCTGACCGTGATTCGTTAGCCGGAGACGATCTCCGCCATCAGCTGCCTCGCCTGTGCGAAATTCGGCGCGACGAGCAGCGCCCGCTCGAGAACGTTGCGCGCGGCGAGCGCATTGCCGCGCGTCAGATAATCCCGCGCCAGACTGGTAAAGGCATCGGCGGCGCCCCACCCGGGAAGCCCCCTCCCGCGGGCGCCCTGCGCCTCGAATGCCGATACGGAGCGCTCGAGGAGCGTGAACGCCTCCTGGCTGTCGCCGCCGAAGAGTTTCGGACGCTCGTCGGCACCTACGGCGCCGAGCAACAGCACGCGCGGGTTCTGTGGCGCGAGCTTCAGGGCCTTGTTGATGCGATCGAGGCTGAGCGGCGCCGCGAGCGGCGAGCGCCAGGGATCGAGATGGCTTTGCAATGCCAGACAGGCGGATTGCAGCGCGAGCGCCTCGGCCGAGCCGGGGTCGAGCCCGAGCGCCTCATTGAGCCGCTCGACGCAGCGCTGCGTGAATGGCCACGCCTGCACCTCGTTGTCTTTGGTGAGCAGTGCGAGCCGGTAGGCGAGGAGCGCCTCGTAATAGCTCCCCCACTCGGCCTGAGCGTTGCCTTGCACCGGGCCGTCACCCGAGGACAGTGTGGCGCCGAGCGCCACCAGGCCGGCTGCGTCCTGCTGGAAATAGTCGCGCTCGATACGGCTCTCGAGCAGCGTCCACTGCGCACTCGGCGGCGGTACTTGAGCCGCGAACGCCGGCGCCGCCGCGAGCAGCCCGAGGAGAAGGGTCGCAGCGAGCCAGATGACCGGCTGGAAACGGCCCCCTTCAGTACAATGCGCCCCAACCATGGCTGAGCACGATAGCATACGGGCGCCGGCGGCCGCCCTCTTGACCCGTGTGGCCCCCCTCATCGACATCGGAATCAACCTGGCTCACGACAGCTACGACGCTGATCGCGACGCGGTGATTGCGCGCGCCGAGGCGGCGGGTGTCGTACAAATGATCGTCACCGGCTCCTCCGCCGCGAGCTCCCACGCGGCGATCTCACTCGCCCGACAACATCCCGGGAGACTCTTCGCGACCGCCGGCGTGCATCCGCATCACGCGACGGAGCTCACCTCCGCAGTCCTCGCGCAGCTCGGTGAGCTCGCTCGCGAGCCGGAAGTCCTCGCCCTGGGAGAGTGCGGGCTCGACTACTACCGCGATTACTCGCCGCGGGCCGCGCAGCGGGAGGCTTTCCGTCGCCAGCTCGAGCTCGCCGCCGGCTCCGGTAAGCCCGTGTTTCTTCACCAGCGTGATGCCCACGAAGACTTCATCGCCATCGTGCGCGAGCATTGGCCGGCGCTCGCGGGCGGTGTGGCGCACTGCTTCACCGGCGGCACCGCGGAGCTCGAGGGGTATCTCGAGCTCGGGCTTGCGATCGGCATCACCGGTTGGATATGCGACGAGCGGCGCGGGGCGCACCTCCTCGAGCTGGTGCGGCGCATTCCGGCCGAGCGGCTGCTCCTCGAGACCGATGGCCCCTATCTCCTGCCGCGGGATCTACAACCCAAGCCGGCCTCGCGCCGCAACGAGCCGGTGTATCTTTCGCACATCGCCGCCGTCGTGGCCCGCTCGCGCGGGGAGCCGGCGGAGTCGCTCGCGCAATCGAGCACGGAAGCCGCGCGCAGGCTCTTTCGCATCCCTGGAATTGACCTTAATAAGTTTCAATAACTTTTTGAATTAAGAAGACTGGAGAACTCCACCATGGACCTCGAGCAAATGCGTACCTCGATCGCCGCCCCCTGGCGCAGCTCCATCGTCGAGCGCCTCACCGCCTACGTGCGCATCCCGAACAAGTCGCCCATGTTCGATCCGGCCTGGGAAGCCAATGGCCACATGGAGGCGGCCGTGCAGCTGATGGCCGACTGGTGCCGTGCCCAGCCGGTGCCCGGCATGCGCATCGAGGTCCGCAAGCTCAGCGGCCGCACACCGGTGCTTCTCATCGATGTCCCCGGCGAGCTTCCGGGCTCGGTGCTCCTCTACGGCCATCTCGACAAGCAGCCGGAATTCACCGGCTGGCTGCCTGGCCTCGGCCCGTGGACGCCGGTGTTGCGCGATGGGAAGCTCTACGGCCGTGGTGCGGCGGACGACGGCTACGCCGTCTTCAGCTCCCTCACCGCGGTTGCAGCGCTCAAAGCGCAGCGCGTAGCGCTCCCGCGATGTGTTCTTCTCATCGAAGCGTCGGAAGAGAGCGGCAGTATCGACCTTCCGGCGCATCTGGAGGCGCTGGGCGATGCGATCGGCGATCCCTCGCTCGTGGTCTGCCTGGACGCCGAGTGCGGTAACTACGACCAGGTATGGTGCACCACATCGCTGCGGGGGAATCTGGTAGGTCTCCTGCACGTTCGGGTGCTCGAGGAAGGCGTGCACTCCGGCATGGCCACCGGCATTGCGCCCACGCCCTTTCGCATCGCCGAGCAACTCCTCGCCCGCCTCGAAAGTCCGGTCAACGGGGGACTGCTCCTCGATGAGCTTTCGGTGTCCGTGCCGAAGGACCGCCGCGCGCAGGTCGAGGCTGCGGCGCGAGTGCTTGGCGAGTCGGTCGCCGGCAAACTTCCCTGGGCATCGGGCGTGCGCGCCATGTCCAACGATCCCGTGGAGCTTCTCATCAACAGCACCTGGAAAGCGACACTGGCGGTGACGGGCGCCGACGGCATACCCGCGACGATCTCCGGCGGCAACGTGCTGCTGCCCTCACTCACCTTGAAGCTGTCGCTGCGCCTGCCGCCGACCTGCGATGCAACACGCGCCGCCCGCGCGGTCAAAGAGGCACTCGAGCACGATCCGCCGTACGGCGCCCAGGTGCGCTTCGAGTCAGGTTCAGCAACGGGCGGCTGGAACGCGCCCGCGTTCGCTCCCTGGCTCGAGGAGTCCATCACGCGCGCCTCGCGCCGGATCTACGGCCGCGCGGCCGTTCACGTCGGATGCGGCGGCACCATTCCCTTCATGGGGATGCTCGGCGAGCGCTTCCCGCGAACGCAGTTCTTCATCACCGGCGTCCTCGGCCCGCACGCCAACGCCCATGGTCCCAACGAATTCCTGCACCTCGACTACGCCGAGAAGCTCACCGCCTGCGTCTCACTGGTGCTGGCCGACCACGCGCAGGCCTTGCAGGCCTAGCTAAGCTAGCGCGAACCATTCACGAGCGGCTACAGGGATGTATTCACGGCGGCCCCGGGAAATGCCTTCCCAGCGAGGCCCCGGGGCCCGATTGCGCAGGACGTCTGCGAATAATGCACGCTGGTCAGCGCATGTGCGCCATGTAGCTCGGCTTCACCGAGCTGCGGATCTTCTCCCACCCTTCGCGGAACGTGCCCACCCCCGACTCGGAATGGCTCTCCATCGCCGGGAACTCCGCCCGCAGCGCATCGATCATCAGCGTCCATTTGGGCAATCCCTTGGGAAACTTCCCGCGCCGGGTGAAGACCACCCTGCCCTCGACCGGCATCTCCCCCGCGATGGCCCTCACCGCCGCGATGCGGTCGTAGAGGCCGCTCTGCGGATTGGTGAAGGTGAAGCGCCGCGGCCCGTCCATCACCGTCCACTCCGCCATCTGGTCGCCGCCGAAGATGTTGCCCTGCACATCGCGCAGGTCGATCACGAGGACGCCGCGCGAGGTCAGCAGCAGGAAATCGACGTGAAACCCGCCGCCCATGCCATCCGGCACGAGCACGTCCACGACGTGATCCGAAGCGGCCGAGGTCACCGCCATGCGCAGCAACTTGCGCGCGCGGTACTGGCGGTACCAGCGCCACAGCCAGGAGATTCCAAATCCCAGCGCGGCGGCGACCGCGATCAGAACCCAGGCGGTGGGCGGCAGCTTCTGGATCTCATCCACGTCGACGACCCTCGATTACCCCGCCGTCCGCAGTGCGTCGCGAAGTGAGCCCAGGTCGGCCTCGATCTCCGTGCACTCGGTCGGGCGGGCGAACAGTTTAGCCAACGAATCCGGTATCGGCATCTCGCGGCCGATCAGCGGTTCGACGATCTCGCGAAACTTCGCCGGGTGCGCGGTGGCCACCAACACCCAACGGCCGCGGTCGCGTCGCTTGGCCGGCAGCCGCGCGTACGCCTCGGCGGCGGTGGCCGTGTGCGGGCACCAGACCTGACCGAGCTCCTGGTAGCCCGCGCGGATACGGGCCCGGATGGCCTCGTCGTCCACGCTGCACGCACTCACCGCGGCTCGCATCTCGCGCAGCTCCGGATAGAGCGCGCGCAGGCGCTCCATGTTGCTGGGGTTGCCCACGTCCATGGCGGACGCGAGGGTGGCAATGCTGGCGCGCGGACTCCACGCGCCCGTGTCGAGGAAATCCGGCACGGTGCGATTGGCGTTGTGCGCCAGCACGAGCTCCGCGATCGGGAAGCCGAGCTTGCGCGCCCAGATGCAGGCCATCGCGTTACCGAGATTACCGCTCGGCACGATGAACGACGCGGGTTCGCCATGACGTCTCCAGACCGCGAGGCTCGCCGAGGCGTAGTACACCGCCTGCGGGAGCAGCCGCCCGAGATTGATGCTGTTGGCTGACGAGAGCGCCCGCTCCTGCTGCCACTGGCGGTCGAGGAACGCCAGCTTGACGAGCCGCTGACAGTCATCGAACGTGCCGCGGACAGAGAAGGCTCGGACGTTGGAGCCGCCCCAACAGGTGAGCTGCCGCTCCTGGGTGGGTGAGACGAGCCCCTGGGGAAAGAGCACGGCCACCTCGATGCCGGGCCGGCCGTGGAACGCCGCCGCCACGGCGCCACCCGTGTCACCCGAGGTGGCGACCAGGATCGTGAGCGGGCGGGAGGCTGAGTCCCGCAGGCGCGCGAGGCAAGCCGCGAGAAAGCGTGCGCCGAAGTCCTTGAACGCCGCCGTCGGCCCGTGGAAGAGCTCGAGCACGGCGAGTCGTCCGGAGTTGCCAAGAGCCACGACGGGCGCCGGGAAGCCGAACGCTTCAGCGGTGATCGACGCCAGCGACTGCGAGAGCGGGTCACCTTCGACGAAGGGGGCGAGCATCTTGGCGCCGAGGCCCGCGAGACTCTCCCGCAGGCCGCAAGCGCTCGACGGGACGCGCGGCCATTCGATCGGCACATAGAGCCCGCCGTCAGGCGCGAGGCCCTGTGCCAAAGCCTCGCCGAACCCGGCCGTCAGCTCCGCATTACGCGTGCTCCTGAAGCGCATCACACTGAACTCAGCCGGACTCGATGACGCGGGCGCCGTCCGCACCGACGTCCACCAGCCACTCATCGATACGGATCGAGCCGGCGGTGAATTCCCGGCGCATCGCCTCGAGCACGCCGTGGGCGTCCTTCGCGAGCGCCCAGGCGAAGAGCGTGGGCCCCGCTCCGGAGATCGAGCAGCCGAGCGCGCCCGCCTGCATGGCCGCGAGCCGCACCGCCGGAAAGCCCGGGATCAATGCCTGGCGCTGCGGCTCGATGACGACGTCCTCGAAGGAGGCGCGGATCATATCGAGGTCGTTGGTGTAGCAGCCGGAGATGAATCCTGCGAGGTTGGCGGTCTGCCAGACGAAATCGGAGAGCTCGACGCTGCGCCTCAAGATCGCGCGGGCCTGACGCGTAGAGAGGAACATGTGCGGGTGCACGATGACGGCGCGGACGCCCTCCGGCACCGGAATCTGCTTGACCCGAGGATGATCGATCCCGACGGTGAGCACGAGGCCACCGAAGAGCGAGGGGGCGATGTTGTCGACATGCAGCGAGCCGCTCGCCACCGCCTCACCCTGCATCGCGTACTTGAGGAGCTCGAGCTTGCCGCGGGGCTGCGGCAGCAGCGCGTTGGCCGCCACCACCGCCCCGACGGCCGAGGCCGCGGAGCCGCCGAGGCCGGAGCCGAGCGGAATCCCTTTGTCGATGCGCATGGCGAAGCCGAACCCCGGCTGCAGGGCCTCCTGCATGGCGAGCAAGGCGCGGCCCGCGGTGTTCTGCGCGGGATCGGTCGGCAGCTTCTCCGCCACTCCGGTGATGTCGGTGATCGTGACCTCTTTCGCCTCGGTGCGGCTGACCGTCACGCGATCGCCAAGCGCCGCCACCGAGAACCCCAGGATGTCGAAGCCGATCGCGACGTTGCCGACCGACGCCGGCGCGAAGGCGGTAGCCGAACGCGGGGTGACGATCAAAGTCGCGCTCCGAGGTAGGCCGAGAGGCGCAGCAGGTCGGCGAAGACACCGCCGGCGGTCACTTCGGGTCCGGCCCCGGGGCCCTGGACGATGAGCGGATTGTCGCAGTAGCGGCGCGTGGCGAAGCGCACCACGTTGTCGGTGAGCGCGATGTTGGCGAAGGGATGCTTCGCATCGAGCTCGACGAGACCGACGCTCGCCACGCCCGCGGGCAAGCGCGCGCCCTCGCAAGTCAGTCGGCCGACGTAGCGCAGCACCTTGCCGCGAGCGCGGGCGGCGTCGAGCCGCTCGCGCATCGGCGCATCGTGCCGCGGCAGACGCGCCATGAACTCCTCGATGGATCCGCTCTCGAGCCCCGCGGGCACCAGGCTCTCGACCCTGACGTCGGCAAGCTCGAGCTCGAGGCCCAGCTCGCGGCCGAGGATGATGAGCTTGCGGGCGACGTCGAGCCCCGAGAGGTCATCGCGCGGGTCGGGCTCCGTGTAGCCTCGCTGGCGCGCATCGCGCACGATCTCCGAGAACGCAATGCGGCCGTCGTAGATGTTGAAAAGATAGGCGAGCGTGCCGGAGAAAATGCCCTCGACGCTCGTGATCTCATCACCCGTCTCGCGCAGGTCGCGCAGGGTATGCACCACCGGCAATCCGGCGCCCACCGTCGCCTCGTAGAGGTAATGGGCGCCGCCGGCGCGACGCGCCTCGCGCATCGCGCGGTAGTAGGCGAGGTCCGCGCTGTTGGCTTTCTTGTTGGGCGTCACGATGTGCATGCCGGCGCCGAGCCACTGTGCGTACCGCTCGGCGATCGCGGCGCTCGCGGTGCAGTCGATGATGACCGAATGCGGGAGGTAGTCGACACGCACGTGCTCGACGAAGCGCTCGAGGTCCGCGGGCACGCCGCGCTCCTCGAACTCTCGGCGCCAGTGGGCGAGCGGCAGCCCGGTCTCGGCGAGCACCATGCGCTTGGAGTCGAGGATGCCGCGCACCCGCAGGTCGATCTTGAACTGCTCCCGCAGCCGCTCGCTCTGGGAGGCGAGCTGATCGAGGAACACCCTGCCGACCGTACCGGGTCCGATGACGCCGATCGAGAGGGTGTGCGGTGATAGATAAAGTCCAGCGTGGACCGCGCGTAATGCGCGCGTGGCGGATCGACCGTCGACCACGACGGAGATGTTGCGTTCGGATGCGCCCTGGGCGATCGCACGCACGTTCACGGTCGCCGCCCCGAGGGAGTTGAAGACTTTCGCGGCGATGCCCGGCTTGCCCGCCATGCCGTCGCCGACAATGGCGAGGATCGCGAGATCCGGATCGATCTCGACGCTCTGGATCTGCCCTTCCTTCAGCTCCCGCTCGAACGCCTGGCGCACCACCGCGGCGGCGCGCTCGCCCTGCTCCTGCGGAATGGCGCAGCAGATCGAGTGCTCCGAGCTTCCCTGGGAGATGAGGATGACCGAAATGCCCTCCTCGCGCAGCGCGCCGAAGAGCCGGTGCGCGGTCCCCGGCACGCCGATCATGCCGGCGCCCTCGAGGTTGATGAGCGCCACCTGCTCGATGCTGGCAATCCCCTTCACCGGCAGGAGGGAGGTAGGCAGCGCGCAGATGAGCGTGCCGGTCTTCTCGGGCGCGAAGGTGTTGCGGATCCAGATGGGAATGGCTCCGCCCACAGCCGGTGCCATGGTCTGCGGATGGAGCACCTTCGCCCCAAAGTAGGCGAGCTCCATCGCCTCGTTGTAGGAGAGCGAATCGATGACCGTCGCATCGGGCACCCGGCGCGGATCGGCCGAGAGGACGCCGTCGACGTCCGTCCAGATGTGGATCTCCGCCGCTTCGAGCAGCGCGCCGAAAATGGAGGCGGAGAAATCGCTGCCGTTGCGGCCGAGCGTCGTCTGCACACCGCGCCGGTCCGAGGCGATGAAGCCGGTGACGATGAGCGTGCCCTTGAAATCGGCATCGACGAGGTCCGAGAGATTCGTCTTCGACGGCTCCCAGTGCACACCCGGACCTAGCGGTCCCCACTCGACGACCACGACTCGCCGGGCGTCGACCCACTGTGCCGGCCCGCGCCGACTGCCGCGCTCCTCGTAGAAGCGATGGAAGAGCTTGGTCGACCAGATCTCGCCGTATCCGGCAATGAGATCGCTCACGTTGCGCGCCGCCGCGCGGGTGAGCTTCACCGTGTGCAGGATGCCTTCGAGGTCGCGGCAGTCACGGTCGAATCCCGCAAGGTAGAGCCGCGCGGACTCCGGGCTGAGGAGCGTCTCGGCGATCTCCGCATGGCGCGAGCGCAGCGCCGCGAGCTCCACCCGGTAGCGATCATCCTGACGCTCCGCGAGCGCCACGAGGCCGAGCAGGCCATCGGTGACGCCCTTGCACGCGGAGAGCACGACGCCGACACGCGCGGCCGGCAGTGCATCGATGATGGCCGCGACGCGGCGGAAACAGCCGGCATCGGCGACACTCGATCCGCCGAACTTGTGCACGACCCAGGGAGCGGAATTGGGCATGGAATTGGGAATCGACCAGAGGAAAAGGCGGTGCGACTCTACTGACGAGCCCGAGTGCGCGCAATGACGTTCAGGTATTTTCAGGCGCTGCGCGCAGGACTTACGGGGTTCGCGGACGAGCTCCGTACATAGAGCAGTAAGAAGTGGGGCCGGGCATAATCCGGCGGTGGATTCGGTACTTGGTCCTCTCCTCCCCCTCTTCGAGCGCGAGCGGGCTGCCGGCCGCGGCATGGCGCTTGGCATCCTGGTGCACACGCTCGGCTCGACGTACCGCAAGCCCGGCGCGATGCTTCTCATTTCAGACGGTGGCGAGTACGCGGGTCTCATTTCCGGGGGATGCCTGGAAGGGGATCTCGGGGAGCGCGCCCGCCAAGTGATTGCGACCGGTCGGGCATCGCTCGTGACCTACGACCTGCGCAATTCGGACGATCTCGTCTGGGGCCTCGGGCTTGGCTGCGAGGGCGCCATGCACATCCTGCTGCTGCGGGTCGGACCGCAGGAGGAATGGCAACCGCTCGCGCATCTGGGCGCGGCGCTCGCCGCCCACACGCCGACCGCCGTCGGGGTGGTGACGGAATCTCACGATGACGGCTTACCGGCAGGCGCGCTGCTGCTGCCGCAGGCTTCCGGGGAATCGGCGCTCCCGCTTCCATGCTCGCTGCCGCCGAAGACACGGAGCGCCCTGCTCGAGCCGCGCGTGCTCGCGGCGCTCGCAGCGGCACCTCGCGCGGGGGCGGTCGGCTGGCTCGAGGGGCCCGCGGCGCGCTGGCAGCTGCTCCTCCTGCCGCTTTCGCTGCCGCCGAGGCTGCTCCTTCTTGGGGCGGGACCCGATGCACTGCCGGTCGTGGACTTCGCCGCGCGCCTGCACTGGCGAGTGACCCTGATCGACCACCGTCCGGCGTACGCCGTGCCCTCGCACTTTTCCTCGGCGGAGCACGTACTGCTGGCACGTCCGGAGGAGATTGCGCAGGCTCTCGATCTGGGCCAATTCGCCGCGGCGGTGGTGATGAGCCATCACCTGCCGTCGGACCTCGAGTATCTGCGGGCATTGAGCGCGAGCCCCCTGGCCTATGTCGGCCTGCTGGGACCGCCCATGCGCCGTGAGAAGCTGCTCGCGGAGCTGGGGCCGGAGGCAGAGCGTCTGCGACCGCGTCTTCGAGCGCCCGTCGGCTTCAACCTCGGCGGCCGGACGCCTGAGTCCATAGCGCTTGCCATCGTCGCGGAGATCCATGCATTCGTACACGGTATGCCGTGAAATGAGGAGCGAATCGTGAACGAGATTGACATCATCCGCTCCCAGCTTGCGGTGGAGCAGTCCCACGCGGCTGAAGTCGCCAACGCCTGCGCGGCGGTGTTCGGATCGACAGGCGCCGCGCCTGTGTCCGCCGAGGCCAGCGCGCTCTTTCGCGAAGCCTGTGTGAGCTATCTCGTCTGGGTGCTCGCACGATTCGAGGAGCGTGATCAGACGCTGTCGGAGCTTCTCGTCTCGCGCCAGTCGACGGCGAACGGCGCCGCGGCCGAGAGCGCGCGGCAGCTCGGCAGTCTCATAACCCGCTCCGGTACGAGCCGCGAGGCGCTCGCACGGCTCCAGGCCGCTCTTGCCGCCGGTGAGTCCGAGAGCGCACGCGCAGGCTGGCAGGAGTTTGCCCGGTTTTTCCACGCGGCGTGGACTCCCCGACGCGCGCCGCTCGAGGGAGCGCTCGCGCAGCATTTCAGCGTTGCGGATTGGCGTGCGGTGTGCGCGATCGATGCCGATTCCATTCTCGATGAGCGACATCGCTACGCGCGCGTGGTGGCGCAGCTTCCCACCGGCATGGAGCTGGGCCCCCCGCCGGCTTTCGGCAGCGCACAAACATGACCCCGGAGAGCGATGCGCTGAGTCTCCATGCCATCGTGCTCGCGGCGGGCGTCTCGAGCCGCTTCGGTTCGGCCAAGCAGCTCGTGCGCATCGGCGACCGGCCGCTCTTGAGCCTCGTCGCGGGCCGGGCCGCCGAGGTCGTCGGCCATGAGCTGATCGTCGTGCTCGGGGCGCGCGCCGCCGAGCTCGCACCGCTCCTCGGGCATTCCCCGGGGTCGCTGGTCATCAACCGGGACTGGCGCGAGGGACTCGCGAGCTCCATCCGCGCGGGAGTGGCGCGGCTCCCGGCCTCGTGCGCCGGCGTGATGTTGGTGTTGGCCGATCAGGCCTGTGTCACAGCTGAGGATCTGCGCCGCCTCGCCGGCACGTGGCGACGCCAGCCTCTGGGCATCGCCGCGGCACGTTATGGGCCTACGATCGGCGTGCCCGCGATCTTTCCGCAGCATCTCTTCGGCGAGCTTAGCGAGCTCAAGGGCGATACCGGCGCCAGGGTGCTGCTCAGGCGTCACGCCGACCGCCTGGTCAAAGTCCCGATGACGAGCGCCGCGTTCGACCTCGATACGCCGGATGATCTGCTCGAGCTCACGTCAACAGCAAGTCAGTAAGCCGGCCCAGGCCGCTCCTGGGCCGGCGAGATCGAATGCGGTGATTGGGCTGGCTGCCCGAAGCGCCGCAGGCGACTTCGGGCCCATGTACACACAGCCAATCTACTCAAGGATGGGGGAAATTATCGGACTCATCCTCGCCCTCGCGCGGCGCGAGGCACGCCCAGTCCTTCTCGAGAACGATGCGCAGCTCGCCCGCGGCGCTTGGCTGGCTCGCGCTCAGGGTGACGAGATCGGTGTCGCACCAGCGCTGCGAGATCGATTGAGGTACTATAATATCGATGATATTTGATCTATAACTAACTAATATTTCAGTATTTTTATCATCAATACGCAGGCGGTACCTGAGTGTCGCGCCGCCCGGAAAGTTGATGCGGTCCTCGACCTCGCCCCGCTCGGTGAGCGCGCGCATCTCCCCCTGCGTGAGGCGCAGCCGCAGCGAGTCGCCTTTGATCCTGAGCTTCACGGAAGTCCTCCGTTGCGTGACGGAAGGGGATTATCGCACTCATAACCGGCGGCGCGGGATACCAAACCACACGGTATTTAGCGCCCCGCCGGCCGCCGCCTATAGTCGGGCGGCATGTACCGCTACGACGACATCGACCGCGCGCTCGTGACACAGCGCGTCGAGCAGTTCCGGGATCAGACTCGCCGCTCTCTCGCGGGCGAGCTCTCGGAGGACGAGTTCCGCCACCTGAGGTTGCGCAACGGCCTCTACCAGCAGCGCTTCGCGCCCATGCTGCGTATCTCAGTGCCGTACGGCCTGCTCGAGTCGGCGCAGCTGCACAAGATGGCGTACATCGTGCGCAAGTACGACCAGGGCTACGGCCACTTCACCACGCGCCAGAACATCCAACTCAACTGGCCGAAGCTCGAGCAGGTGCCAGAGATCCTGGCGGAGCTCGCGGAGGTGCAGCTGCACGGCATCCAGGCCTGCGGCAACGATACCCGCAACATCACGGCCGATTACCTGGCGGGTGTCGCGGCCGATGAGCACACCGACCCCCGCCCCTACTCCGAGCTCCTGCGCCAGTACGTGGCGCTCAATCCCGAGTTCTATTGGCTGCCGCGCAAGTTCAAATTCGCCTTCACGGGAGCAGCGGTGGACCGCGCGGCGAGCCGCACGAACGATGTCGCGGTGCATCTGGTGCGCCGTGTGGACGGAGCGATCGGCTATCGCGTCTTCGTCGGCGGCGGACTCGGCCGGCAGCCGATGCTGGGTCAGGAGATGAACCCGTTCGTGCCCGAGTCGGACCTGCTGCGCTACGCCTGCGCGGTCTTGCGCACCTTCAACCGCTTCGGCCGCCGGGACAACATCCACAAGGCGCGCATCAAGATCGTGCTGCGCGAGTGGGGCATTGAGCGCTTCCGCGCGGCGATCGAGGAGGAGTACGCGAAGATCAAGGCGAGCGCCGAGGGCGAGGAGTTGCTGCTTCTGCCGGAGGATGTCGAGCGGGTGCGTGCGCACTTTACGGCGCCCGCCTACCGTGCGCCGGCGGAGGTCGCGGCGGACGTCGGCGCGCTGGTGGCGAGCGATGCACGCTTTGCCGCCTGGGTGAAGCGCAACGTCCGCGGGCACAAGATGCCGGGCTACCGGGTGGTGTTCGTGTCGCTCAAGGCACCCGATCATGTGCCCGGCGATTGCACGGCCGAGCAGTTCGAGGCGCTGGCCGATATCTGCGATGCCTACAGCTGCGGCGAACTGCGCTCGACCTACGATCAGAACCTGGTGCTCGCGGATGTCGCTGAGCGCGACCTGCATGAGGTTTGGCGCAGGCTGGATGCCGTCAAGCTCGCCACGCCCAACATCGGGCTGGTCACCGACATCGTTTCCTGCCCCGGACTCGATTTCTGCGGCCTGGCGAACGCGGGCTCGATCGGGGTGGCGCAGGACATCTATCGGCGCTTCGATACGCTGAACGCGCAGTATGAGATTGGCGCGATCCGGATCACGATCAGCGGTTGCATGAATGGCTGCGGGCACCACAGCGTCGGGCACATCGGCATTCTCGGCGTCGATAAGCATGGCGAGGAGTGGTATCAGGTGACCCTCGGCGGTAGCCCGGGCAATGACGCGGCGATCGGTGAGCGTGTTGGACGCGCGCTCGCGCGGGATGAGATCGCCGACGGCGTGGAGCGCCTGATCCGCGCTTATCTCGAGCTGCGTTGCGATGAGGATGAGACCTTCATCGAATGCTACCGGCGGGTCGGCATACAGCCCTTCAAGGCGGGCCTCTACGGCAACGAAGCGCAGCCGGCAGCGGCATGACAGTGAGGATTCTGAGCAAGCGTGCGCTCGTCGAGGATGACTGGAGGCTGATCGATGACGGACGCACGGCGATCGAATCGGCGGGCGGCAAGGTGATCGTGACGCTCGCCCGCTGGCGCGCGGAACGGCAAGCACTCCTTTCCGCGCAGGCGGCTGTTGGGGTGCTGGTGCCGAACACCGCGGATATCGAGGCGGTCTACCCGGAGATTGGCGCTCGGCCGCTGATCGCGCTGCAGTTCCCGGCGTTCACTGACGGGCGGGCGCTATCGCAGGCGGTGGTGCTGAGGAAGAGGCTCGGGTTCCGGGGGGAATTGCGCGCCGTCGGCGATGTGATCCGGGATCTCGTGTTCTGGCTGGGCCGGTGCGGGTTCGACAGCATCGTGCCGCGGAAGGACCAGAGCCTCGAGGCTTGTCGGCAGGCGTTGGATGAGTTGACGGTGGCTTATCAGGCGGCGGCTGACGCACATACGCCGGTTTGGGTACGGCGGCGGCGTGGGCAGGTCGTCGTACATTAGGATTACGTCAGGGTGTCCGCGCAGGGTCGACCAAAATCATCTTTCCGGGACCGCCGCGAGTACGTCCCTGTAGGCTGCTGTCGCGACATCCTGTCGCTCAAGCTCCCGGAAAGATGATTTTGGCCGACCCTGCGCTATTTCACCGGTAGTTTGAGGTCGGCGAACATTTCGGCGACTTCCTCGGGCGTTGACCCGCGGTGGGCGCGCTCTACCAGGCGGCGGTCCAGATGGGGGGCGATCAGCTGGGCGAAGTCGTACATGTATTTGCGTAGGAGCGTGCCGCGACGGAAGCCCAGCCAGGTTGTGTGGGCGGGCAACAGGTGCGAGGCGTCGATGACGGCCAGGTTGGGGTCGTGCTCGTCTACGGCCATGTGGGCGACGATGCCGACGCCCATTCCAAGGCGAACGTAGGTCACGATGACATCGGAGTCACGGGCGGTGATCGCTACGTTGGGTGTGAGATTGGCTTTGGCGAAGGCGTCGATGAGGGAAGACGGGCCGGAGAAGCTGAACGTGTAGGTGATGATGGGATACGCCGCGAGCGCGCGATAGGTGAGCTTGCCCGCGCTGGCGAGCGGGTGGTCTCGGGGGACGATGACGACGCGGTGCCAGCGGTAGCAGGGCAGGATCGTCAGGTCGGAGAACAGATGCTCGGAACCGGTGTTGACCGCGCAATCGATGCGGTCCTGGGCCACCATCCCGGCGATCTGCTCCGAGGTGCCCTGGTGGAGATTCAAGCTTACGTTCGGGTACTTGGCGAGGAATTCGCGAATGACGCCGGGCAGGACGTAGCGGGCCTGCGTATGGGTTGTGCCGATCGAGAGGCTCCCCCTGCCCTGGTCGCGCAGCTCCGTCGAGAGCGCGCGGATGCTCTGGGCCTCCTGCAGGATGCGCAGTGCCCGCTCGATCACCTGCTGGCCCGCGGGGGTGATGCGGGTGAGGTTGCGCCCTTCGCGCACGAAGATCTGGAAGCCGAGCTCGTCCTCGAGGAGCTTGATCTGCTTGCTCACCCCGGGCTGTGAGGTGTGCAGCTTCTGCGCCGCCGCCGTGATGTTGAGGCCGCTCTGGGCGACGGCGGCCAGATAACGGAGCTGGTGCAGTTTCATAGATTCTCAATAATCATAACCGGCGGGCAGTGCTTAAGAAGAAATCATTCGTTCTGCGGGCCGAGGGCCCGTGGCTATAGTCCAGCGCACCATGAGAGAGCTGCTGAACCTCGATCTTAAAAAGAAGGCGGTGGCCGTGCGCGAGCAGCTCACCGCCGCGGTGCGCGAGTATGGCCGGGTGGTCTACTCCAATAGCCTCGGCGCCGAGGCCATCGTGCTCACCGACATCATCTGGACGCACGTGCCCGAGATCGAGATGTTCAGCATCGACACGGGGCGGCTGCACCAGGAAACCTACGACCTGCTCGAGAAGCTCGAGCGACGGTACAAGCGAGCGCTCCCTCTCGTCCATCCGGACGCGCAGGCGCTCGCGCGGCTGGTCGCCGCGCGGGGAATCAACGGCTTCTATCATACCCTCGAGGCGCGCCTCGACTGCTGCCGGGTGCGCAAGGTGGAGCCCTTCAAGCGCGCGATCGCAAGGTTTGCGGCCTGGGTGACCGGAGTGCGACGCGAGCAGTCGGCCACTCGCGCCCAGGCGAAGTCGCTGGAGTGGGATTCGGAGTACGGCCTCTACAAGGTGAGCCCGCTGCTCGATTGGAGCGAGGCGGAGGTCTGGCAGTACATTCGCGCGCGCAAGCTCCCGTACAACGCCCTGCACGATCGCCATTTCCCCAGCATCGGCTGCTTTCCTTGCACCCGCGCCCTCCAGCCGGGCGAGAGCCGCCGTGCCGGCCGCTGGTGGTGGGAGCAACCCGAGTCGCGCGAGTGCGGGTTACATCCCCGAGTGCGCCATGCGCTTGCGCAAGCCTGACAGAGGATTCCGCCCCCATGGATTATCTGCCGGTCTTTCTGCAGCTGCGCTCGGCGCCGGCCGTCATTGTCGGCGGCGGGCGCATCGCAGTGCGCAAGGCGGACTTGCTCCTCAGGTGCGGCGCGCGAGTGACGGTGATCGCGCCGGAGCTGCATGAGGACCTGCGGAAGCGTGTTGCAGGTGGCGAGCTGACTCACCTGGCCGAGAGTTTCATCGCCACCCACCTTGATGGCGCGACCGTAGCGATTGCGGCGACCGGTGGCAAGGACCTCAACGCGACGGTCTCGGCAGCCGCTCGCGAGCGGGGAGTGCCAGTCAACGTAGTTGACGATGCGTCGCTTTCCACTTTCATCCTTCCCGCCATCATCGACCGCTCCCCGATCATCGTTGCCGTAGGCTCCGCCGGACAGGCGCCGGTGCTGGCACGCTGGGTGCGCGAGCAGGTCGAGGCCGTTCTCCCGGCGAGCCTCGGTGCGCTGGCACGCTTCATGGGCGAGCGGCGCAAGCGAGTGCAGCGGGCGCTCGGCGCCGCGGCGCACCGCGCGTTCTGGGAGCGCATCGTGCGCGGCAAGTCGGGCACTCATGTGTTGATGGGCGATGAGCCCGGCGCCCAGCGCGCCTTCGAGGCGGAGTTGTTGGTCTCCCAACTCACCACAGCCGCCACGACCGGCGACAGCGCATTGGGCGAGGTTTATCTGATCGGCGCGGGACCTGGCGATCCGGACCTCCTCACACTGCGCGCGCTGCAGCTGCTGCAGCAGGCGGACGTCGTGCTTTACGACCGGCTCGTGCCGGCGGCGGTGCTCGACCGCGCCCGGCGCGAGGCGCGCAGGCTCTTCGTCGGCAAGAACGTTTCCTCAGGCACTGATTCTTGCGCCAGCGGGCCGCAGCGGGGCCATACATCGCAAGATGAGATCCACGAGCTGATGATCCGCTTCGCGCGGCAGGGTCTCAAAGTGGCGCGCCTCAAGGGCGGCGATCCGTTCATCTTTGGGCGCGGGGGAGAAGAGGTCGAGATTCTCGCGCGCCACGGCATTCCGCACCTCGTCGTTCCCGGCATCACGGCGGCGCTCGGCGCAGCGGCGTCGGCCGGTATTCCGCTGACGCGGCGCGGGATGGCCCAGAGCGTAACCTTCATCACTGGACATAATCGGGAAGACGACTCGCTCGACTGGCACTCCCTCGCCCGTGAGCGCCAGACGGTCGTCTTTTACATGGGCGTGACCGCGTTGAGCTCAATTGTGGCGCGGCTGCGCGCGGCCGGGGCTGCCGAGACGCTTCCCGCCGCCCTGGTGGAAAATGCGACACTTCCCGAGCAGCGGGTACTCCGGGGTACACTGGCGCAGATCACCGAGCTTGCCAGCCGTGCGGGCATCTCGCCCCCGGCGCTGCTCATCGTCGGTGCTGTGAGCGCCGCGAACGAGTCCGCGGTGCCGGATGAGACCGCCGCAGATCTGATTCAACCCATTTGACCGGGGAGACATTGAGCATGCGCGAGGGGTTCGTGGGGTCCGTCGGCAACACTCCCCTGATTCGGCTGCGGCGGGTGAGCGAGGAGACCGGCTGCGAGGTGCTCGGCAAGGCCGAGTTCATGAACCCCGGCGGGTCCGTCAAGGACCGTGCCGCGCGCGGTATCGTCCTCACCGCCGAGCGCAACGGCGAGCTGGGCCCGGGCGGTACGGTCGTCGAAGGCACGGCCGGAAACACCGGGATAGGCCTCGCCCACGTCTGTAACGCGCGCGGCTACCGCTGTGTCATCGTGATGCCCGACAACCAGTCGCCCGAGAAATACCGGCTGCTCGAGACACTCGGCGCGGAGCTTCACAAGGTCCCGACGGTACCCTACAGCAATCCCAACCAGTATCAGAAAGTCTCGCAGCGGCTCGCTGCGAGCCTGCCGAACGCCATCTGGGCGAATCAGTTCGACAACACCGCGAACCGCCAGGCGCACATCGAGACTACGGGGCCCGAGATCTGGGAGCAGACCTCGGGACGCGTCGATGCCTTCGTCACCGCCGCGGGCACGGGTGGCACTTACGCCGGCGTGGCCGAATATCTGAAGTCACGCCGCCGCTCGATTCGCTGCGTGCTGGCCGATCCTCCGGGGAGCAGCCTCTACGAATACGTCCGCAACGGCACGCTGAAGGCAACAGGGTCGGGCTCGATCACCGAAGGCATCGGCATCGGGCGTGTCACGGCCAACCTCCAGGGGGTGCCCATCGATGACGCCGTGCACATCGAGGATCCGGAGACCGTCCGTTTCGTCTACCGCCTGCTTCGAGAAGAGGGCCTCTTCCTCGGCAGCACGAGCGGCATCAATGTGGCCGCGGCCGCGCGCGCGGCCCGTGAGCTCGGTCCCGGTCATACCGTCGTCACCGTGCTCAGCGATGGCGGCGCGAAATATCAGTCGCGTCTCTTCAATCCCGAGTGGCTGCGGCAGAAGGGCTTCGCCGCCGAGGCCGCCCAGCCTCCCTCCGGACCGGCAATCGCTCTCGACAAGATCATGGTGGCCTGAGCCGCCGCCGTGACGCTCTCATCGCACATTCTGTGGCTGATCCCGGTGGGCTTCTTCGCCCAGATGGTCGACGGCTGCGTCGGCATGGGCTACGGTATCTCGGCGAGCTCCATCCTGGCGACGGTGGGCATTCCGCCGCTCATCACCAGTGCCACCGTGCACGCGGCGGAGGTCGTCACCGCGGGCGTCTCCAGCGCCTCGCATGCCTGGTTCCGCAATCTCGACCGCAAGATCTTCCTGTCGCTCCTCGCGCCTGGAGTTGTAGGCGGCGTGCTTGGTGCGACGGTGCTCGCGCACGTACCGACGCACGCCATCCGCCCGTTTGTGTGGGGTTACCTGATCATCACGGGGCTGTGCGTCGTGGGTCGCGTGGTTCTCAAGCGTCCCCCGCCGATCGTCGTAGGAGCGCCTGGGCCTGCGTTGGGTTTGATTGCTGGTTTTCTCGATGCAATCGGCGGCGGCGGCTGGGGAACGATCGTGACGTCGACCATGATCGCCCGCGGCGTCGCCCCGCGCTACGCCATCGGCACCGCCAACGCCGTGGATTTCTTCGTTGCGCTCGCCACCAGCATTGCCCTGTGGACGCAGATGGGCCACATGAGATACGACATGATCATCGCACTGCTGATTGGTGGCGCGGTAGCAGCGCCGTTGTCAGCATGGGTAACGCGTCATGTCCCGGCGCGTGCCGCGGCGACAGCGGTGGGCCTGGTCGTGGTGCTCCTCGGCACCGCGGGCCTTCTTACCGCCCTATCGTGACGAGGTAGTCAGACCCGCTCAGGCCGCGGACTTCTCGGTCTTGTCCGCTTTCTCGCTCTGCCGCCCGGCGGTCTTCTGACCCTCGGGGGGGCCGCTGGCGAGGGCGACTTCCAACGCTTCCGAGACCCGCTCCACCCACACGAGCTCGAGCGTGGAGCGAGCGCTCTGCGGGATGTCATCGAGGTCGCGGCGGTTGCGCGCCGGCAGGATGACCTTGCGGATGCCGGCCCGCGCGGCCGCGATGGTCTTCTCCTTGATGCCTCCCACCGGGAGTACGAGTCCCCGCAGGCTGATCTCCCCGGTCATTGCGACGTCCGGCCTCACGGGCCGGTGCTTCAGGAGCGAGGCGAGAGAGATGAACATGGCGACGCCCGCGCTCGGCCCGTCCTTGGGGATGGCCCCGGCGGGGACGTGCACGTGGATATCGCTCTGGTCGAAGAGCTTGGGGTCGATGCCGAGCTCCGCGGCCTGAGCCTTGACGAGACTCAATGCTGCCTGCGCCGACTCCTTCATGACATCGCCCAGCTGGCCTGTCAGGATCAGCTTGCCGCTGCCCGGCATGCGCGCCGACTCGACGAAAAGGATGTCGCCCCCGACCGGCGTCCATGCAAGTCCCGTTGCCACGCCGGGCACCGAGGTGCGCTGCGCGACTTCGTTCTCGAAGCGGCTGGGTCCCAACACCTCGGCGACGTCGCCGGCCTCGAACCGCACGCTCTGCGCCTTGCCTTCCGCGATGCGCATGGCGGCGCGCCGCAGCAGCGCGCCGATCTCGCGCTCCAGGCTGCGGCAGCCGGACTCGCGGGTGTACTCGCGAATGAGCCGCGACAGCGCCGCATCCGCGAGGCTCGCCTGGGGCGGCGTCAGCCCGTTGGCCTTGAGCTGGCGCGCGACGAGGTAACGCTTGGCGATCTCGAGCTTCTCCTCCTCCGTGTAGCCCGTGAGTTCGATGATCTCCATCCGGTCGCGCAGCGCCCCCGGGATCGTCTCGAGCACGTTGGCGGTCGCGATGAAGAGCACATGGCTCAGATCGAACGGCAGGCCGAGATAGTTGTCCCGGAAGGTGCAGTTCTGCTCGGGATCCAGCACCTCGAGCAGCGCCGAGGCCGGATCGCCCTGGAAGCTTGCGCCGAGCTTGTCGATCTCATCGAGCATGAACACCGGGTTTCTCGTGCGCGCCTTGCGCAGCCCCTGGATGATGTTGCCGGGAAGGGCGCCGATGTAGGTTCGCCGATGGCCGCGGATCTCCGCCTCATCGTGCACGCCGCCGAGGCTCGCGCGCACGAACTTCAGGCCGAGCGCCCGCGCGATGCTCTGGCCGAGGGAAGTCTTGCCGACTCCGGGGGGACCCACGAAGCACAGGATGGGGCTTCTGCCCTGGGGGTTGAGCTTGCGCACCGCGAGATACTCGAGGATCCGGCGTTTCACTTTCTCGAGCCCGTAATGATCCTCATCGAGTACCCGGCGCGCGCGCTCGATGTCGATATCCTCCGCGTCCGCCTGGCTCCAGGGCAGCGCCACCAGCCAGTCGAGATACGTGCGCACCATGCCGTACTCGGGACTCGCCTCGCTCATGCGCTCGAGGCGTTTCAACTCCTTGCGCGCCTGCTCCTCGACCTCGGTGGGCATGTGCGCCTCGGTGATGGCCTTGTCGAGCTCGGCGATGTCGCTGCCGGCGCCCGCGCCTTCGCCCAGCTCCTTCTGCAGCTGATGCAGCTGCTCGCGCAGTACGGCCTCGCGCTGACGCTCGCCGAGGGCGGCCTGCGTCTGCTCGGTGATGTCGCGGGTGATCTTCAGCACCTCCAGCCGGTGCGCGAGCAGTCGCACCACTTTGTCGAGCCGGTCCTTTAGGTCCAAGGTCTCGAGCAGCTCCTGCTTCTCCTGCGGCTTGACATCCATGAAGCTCACGATGAGATCCGCGAGCTGGCCGGGGGAATCGATGCCGCGGATGGTGTGCGCCAGCTCCGTAGGTACCTGCGGCAGGAGCGAGAGGGCCTCGACGGCACGCTGCTTGAGGAAGTCCATGCGCGCTTCGATGTCGACGCCGGCGGCCTCGGGCTCCGCAAGGATCTCGATGCGCGCCGCGAGGAGCGGGGTCTCCCGCACGACCTGCAGCAGGCGGAATCGGCTCTCGCCCTGGCAGACCAGGTGATGCACACCATCGGGAGCGGTCACATAACGCACCACGGTGGCGAGAACACCAACCTTGTAAAGATCGGTCGGAGCGGGCTTCTCGAGCGCCGGGTCGCGCTGCAACAGGAGCCCCACCTTGCGTCCGGTGCGCACCGCCTCCTGAGCGGCGGCGATGCTTTCCTCACGCCCCAGCGTGACCGGCAACACGATGCCGGGGAAGAGCACTACATTGCGCAGCGCCACGATCGGCACGGCGTCGGCGGGCAGCGGCGGCAGCTCGATCCGCGGAGTCGAAGAGTTCTGATCGGTATCCGCCATAGGCTATCTCTCACTCTCCTGGACCACCTTCCGGGTCAGCCGGACTTCGAGGCAGCCGTTCTCGTAGCGGCTTGCCGCCAGCTTGAGCGGCACACCCGCCAAGGGAATACGCCGGAAAAAGCGTCCATGCGGTATCTCGAGACGCCGGATCGCTGCATCGGGGTGCGCGAGCTTGAGCGAACGCATGGCACTCACGGTCAGCTCTGTCGGCTCGAGCGTGAGGCTGATCTCCTCCGGCGCAACACCGGGCAGCGCGAAGAGCAGGATCAATCCATCGCCGGTCTCCTGGATGTCGACCGGCGGCTCCCACACGGCCGCATCGGCACCGGGTCCCAGATAGCGCAGGAACTGGCGTTGCAGCCGCTCGGCCCGATCGAGGACCTCGCAGGCCTCCACCCACATCCAGCCGTATTGCCGTTCGCCGCTCATTCGTTCACCCAGAGGCGCAAAGAGCGCACCCAGGGCCAAAGATGCGGCCGGAGGAGGGCAAGTCAAGGTGCGCGCCGCACGGGAGGGTGCGTACCGACCGGCGCATGGGCTATGGTCGCGTCCATGCTGTCCGTGACGCCCGCCGAGCTCGACGCATTACGCCTCAGCCTCGAGATCGCCCTGCGCAGCGTGGTGTTCAGCCTCCCGCTCGCCGTCCTGGTCGCCTACCTGCTGGCGAGGAGCCGCTTCCCGGGCGCGCTGGCGCTCGATGCGCTGGTGCATCTGCCGCTGGTGCTGCCGCCGGTGGCCGTGGGTTATCTCCTGCTCGTGGCGCTCGACAGCCGCAGTGTCGCTGGCCGGTGGCTGCTCGCGCATTTCGGGATCGAGCTGCCCTTCACCACCGGCGGCGCCGCGTTAGCCACCGCCGTCATGACCTTTCCGCTCATGGTTCGGGCGATCCGGCTGGCGCTCGAGAGTGTGGACCAGGGTCTCGAGGCGGCGGCGCGCACGCTCGGCGCCGGGCCTCTCGACCGCTTCGTCTCGATCACCCTGCCCCTGATGTTGCCGGGCATTCTCGCCGGATTGCTCACGGCGTTCGCGGCCGGGCTGGGTCAGTTTGGCGCGGTGATCACGTTCGCCTCCAACGTGCCCGGGGTCACCCGCACCCTGCCGCTGGCGCTCTACGCCGCCATCCAGGAGCCGGGCGGTGAGGCCGTGGCCATGAGGCTGGCGGTGCTCTCCATCACGCTCGGAATCCTCGGGCTGGTCCTCGCGGAGCTCCTCGCCCGGCGCGTCTACCGGCTCCTCGGGCGCTGAGGGAGCCGGCCGCCGCGATGCTGCGAGTCTCGGTCATCAAGCGCCGCCAAGGATTCAAGCTCCGCGCGCATCTCGAGGCTCCGACGCCCGGCGTCGTGGCGCTCTTCGGCCGCTCAGGCTGCGGCAAGACGACCCTCGTCAACATCATCTCGGGCCTGCTGGCGCCCGATGAGGGTCGTGTCGAGCTCGACGGCCTCCTCCTCACCGACACCCGCGAGCGCATCCGCGTGCCGGTGGAGCGCCGCCGCATCGGTTACGTGTTTCAGGACGCGCGGCTCTTTCCGCATCTTGGAGTGCTCGCGAATCTGCGCTACGGCGAGCGGCGAGCGCCGCGGGCGGCACGCTCCATCAGACTCGATGAGGTGCTTGCCCTCCTCGGCCTCGAGCCGCTGCTGAAGCGCCGGACGCACCAGCTCTCAGGGGGCGAGCGCCAGCGTGTTGCGCTCGGGCGCGCCCTGCTTTCGCAGCCGCGGCTGCTGCTTCTCGATGAGCCGCTCGCCGCCCTCGATGCCGCCCGGCGGGAGGAAGTGCTGCCTTATCTCGAGACGCTGCGCGACAAGCTGTCGATCCCGATGGTCTTCGTCAGTCATCAGCTCGATGAGGTCCTGAGACTCGCGACGCATGTCGCGCTGATGGAGGCCGGAGAGATCATCGCTTCCGGCAGCCTGAGCGACATCAGCCTGCGGCCCGAGTTTCGCGCTGTTGTCGGGCCTGAAGTGGTTGGCGCGGTCATCGACGGCACTGTCACGCAGGTCGATGCGCAGCGTGGGATGGCCGACGTGCAGCTCGGACGCGGCACCTTGCATATCAGTGTCGCCGGCGCGCGTGTCGGAGCGAGGATGCGCATTCAACTCCTCGCCCGTGACATCATCCTGGCCACAGAGCCGCCGCGCGGCCTCAGCGTCCGGAACGCGCTGGAAGGCCTCATCACGGAGCTCTCCGATGACATTGGCCAGGCGGTTCTGGTGCAGGTCGATATCGGTGCGGGCGCCGCTGTGCTCTCGCGAGTCACTCATCACGCCAGAGACGCCCTGGGCCTACGAGTAGGCATGACCGTTTGGGTGCTGGTCAAAGCCGTCTCCGCGCGCGGGCACACCTACAACGCCGGAGCGCTTGCATAGCCTGCGCGCCGCCGCCCCCGGACGCCCGGCGCGCCTATTCTTCTCCTCCCAGGCTCGTCGGCTGCGGCAGCGGCGGCAACTGCGGATGATAGTTGCGCCACGGCGGCCGCGGATAGTGCGGCAGCGGATGCGCCGCGAGCTGCTCCAGGGCGACTGCCACGGCGCGCTCGAGCTGAGGATCATGGCCCTGCCGCATGAGCTCGGGGTTTTGCCACACGGCCACGTTGGGACTCACTCCGTGATTCTCCACGGGGAAGGTGTCGTCCAGCCCTTCGACCGCAATCCGCGGCGCGGTGATGCTGCCGCCGTCCATCAGAGACGGGTAGCCGTAGATGCCGACCAACCCTCCCCAGGTGCGCTCACCGACGAGGGTACCGACGTGGTCCATCTTGAAGAGCCACGGCAGAGCGTCGCCACCCGAGCCCGAAAACTGATTGATCACCATGACCTTGGGACCGTAGATCGCCTCCGGAGGGCTCACCTGCATGCGCCCCCATCGCGAGACGATGAGGGACTGGGGCTGGCGCATCATGTAGTCGACCATGTAATCGGCCAGCTGGCCCCCGTGATTGAAGCGCTCATCGATGACGACGCCCTGCTTGTCCACCTGGGAGAAGAAGTAGCGGTTGAAGTTGGTAAAGCCGCCCCCGGCGGTATCGGGCAGGTACACGTAGCCGATCTTGCCGCCGCTCAGGCGATCGACGAGCTCGATGTTGTGATCGATCCAGGCGGCGTGGCGCAGCGCGGCCTCGCTCGGTATGGTCTTGACGGTAATGCTGTGGGCGCCCTCGGGACCGGGATTTGGGCCCACCGTGAGTGTCACCGTCTTCCCCGCGAGGTCCTCGAACGAGCGGTAGAGGCTCACGCTCGGATCGAGCCGATTGCCGTTGACCGCGAGCAGGTAGTCTCCCTCCTTCACCTTGAGTCCCGGCTGCGCGAGCGGCGCATAGAGCTCGGGGTTCCATTTCCCACCAGTGAAGATGCGGGTGATCCGGTAATGGCCGTGCTCGATGGCGTAGTTGGCGCCGAGCAGGCCGACGGTGATCTCGTCCATCTTGGGCACGTAGCCGCCGCGGATGAACATGTGTCCGACCGCCTCGTAACTCATCATCTCCTGGAAGAGGAACGTCAGGTCATCGCGGCTGCCGATGCCCGGCAGGTAATGGGCGAACTCTTTTTCGGCCGCCGCGATGTCGAGCCCGTCAAAGGTCGGGTTGTAGAAGAACGCGCGCTGGATTCGCCAGGCGTCACGGTACATCTGCGCCCACTGCTTGGCGGGATCGACGAGCACGCGCATATCGCTGAGATCGAGGTGCTCCGGCTTGGCGTGCGGTTGCGCGTCCGCAATGAACCAGTCCTCCCCTCTTCTGTAGAGGACCTTGACGCCGTTGGCAGAGAAAGCGGCGTCCGTAATTCCATCGATGACGTCCTGGACCTGCCGTGTCTTGAGATCGAACTTGAGCACATCCGCTGGCGGCCCATTCGGACCTGCCATCGAGGGCAACACGACCAGAGGCGCCTTGACCAGGTAGAGCGTGCCGCTCGGCCCGGGAGCGAGTCCTATGTACCTTGCGCTGGGAATCGGCAGCGGTACGGCGCGGGCCTGAAGGCTCTGGAAATCGATGGCCACCGCCGGAGGCTTCTCGGATGGGCTTGCCGAATGCGCGCTGGCCTTGGGTTTCGCGGCGACGGGCTCGGGTTTCTCGAAGCCGCTGCGCGCTGCCACTGGCGAGGCGATGCCCGCCTGCAGCGTCGCCGCGTACACGGTGCGGGTCAGCGGCCGTTCCTCCGAGGTCATATTGAGCCAGCCGTAGGCGAGGCCGGTATTGGTGCTCGAGGTGAAATACAGATACTTGCCGCCTTGATCGAACACCGGGTACATGCAATCGCTTGCACCGTCCGTGACCTGATGAGTGGAGCCGTCGCTCAGGGAATAAATGAAGATCGCATGCAGGTAATTCGGCATGAGCTTCGTGTAGGCGATCCAGCGGCTGTCCGGCGACCAGCGGGCATCGAAGCCGCGAAGCGGGATATCGAACGTGTCGGTGGCGATCTTCACCGGATGCGCGTCGGAGCCGCTCACATCGACGTACCAGAGATTGAGCTTCTGGTCGTCGAACAGGAGCTGCTTGCTGTCCGGTGACCACCTGAGGTCGTAATAGAAGGCATCATCCTGTCCGAGGGGAATCCGTCGCACCGGGCCGGTGCCGTCCTGATGGCGGATGTACAGGTCGTACTCTCCCGCGCGATCCGAAAAATAGGCGATGGACTGGCCGTCGGGCGACCACGCCGGATCGCGGTCCATCACGCCCGGGCTGTGGGTGAGGTTCTCGATGCTGCCGTGCTTCGCGGGCACCGTCAGAATGTCGCCGTGCGCCCCAAACACCGCGCGCACGCCGCTCGGCGAAATACCGGCCTGCCGGATGTCCGTCGCCGCATCCTCGAAGTACGGGCGGCGCTGCGGCAGGTCGCCCGTCACCGTGACCGGCACGGCATGCGTCGCGCCCGTCGCAAAGTCATAGATGTACAGGTTGCCAAACTGCGAGTACACGATGCCGCCGGGACCGGCGGAGGCGGAGGTGATGTCGAATCCGCGGTTGTCGATCAGCCGCTTCACCTGCTGGGTATCCGTATCGTAGGCGTAAAGCGTCTCCGGGCCGTCACGGTCGGAAAGAAAATAGATCGTATGGCCGACCCACATGGGGTCGGCCTCGTTGGAGTTGAGATTGGGGATCCGTACCGTGCTCGAGTCCGCGAGGCGCGCGATCCAGATCTCGGTGTGCTGGCCGCCCTTGTAGCCCTTCCAGTAGGGCTCCCATTGGAAGCCCGGAACATAGGCGAGGTGGCTGCCGTCGCCGGAATACGCGCCTTCCTCGCCGCTCGGCAGCGGCAGCTCGGTGGGGAAGCCGCCCGTGACGGGCACGGTAAAGAGCTGATCGGGATCGGAGTAGCTGTAGCGCTTGGAGCTGAAGAGCACACTCTTGCCATCCGGCGTCCAGCCCAGAGCGATGTCCGGCTCCGGATGAAATGTCAGGCGCCGGGGCTGCCCGCCGGTGGCCGCGATCACGTAGACGTCGGTATTCTTGTCATAAGTGCCCGTGAAGGCGATCTGTGACCCATCGGGCGAGAAGATTGGGTCAGCATCGAGGTCGAAGCCGCTTGCGAGCACATGCGCCCGACCGCCATTGCGCGGCGCGCCCCAGAGATCCCCGCCGTACTCGAAGACGATCTGCGTCTGCGACATGGCCGGGTGGCGCAGCAGCAGCCGGTCCATCTGCGCCCCCACCGCGGAAGAAAAACACACCAGAACGAGCGTCGTGGCCACCCATTTCAGCATGACAGTCTTCTCCACTCCCGCCGCAGGGCGTAAGGCCGCGTAGCATACGCCTTAAGCCCGGCGGGTCGCTACGTAAGCACTACTGGCTTACCACGCTCGTCGGTGATTGCGGCAACGGCGGCAATTTCGGGTGGTAGTTGCGCCAAGGTGGCCGCTGATAGTGCGGCAGCGGATGCGCGGCGAGCTGCTGCATAGCGATCTCGACGGCACGCTCGAGCTGCGGATCGTGACCCTGCCGCACGAGCTCCGGGTTCTCCCACACGGCCACGTCGGGACTCACTCCGTGATTCTCCACGGGGAAAGTGCCGTCCAGACCCTCCACCGCAATGCGGGGCGCCGTGATTCCACCCCCATCCATCAACTGCGGATAGCCGCCGATGCCGACCAGTCCGCCCCAGGTGCGCTCACCCACCAGCGTACCGACGTGGTCCATCTTGAAATACCACGGCAGGGCGTCGCCCCCCGAGCCGGCAAACTGGTTGATGATCATGACCTTGGGTCCGAAATTCGCCATTGGAGGAAGCACGGCGGTTCGCCCCCAGCGGGTCACGTTGATCGCCATCGGCCGGCGCTCCAGGTTCTGGATGATGTAATCGGAGATCAGGCCGCCGTGATTGTAGCGCTCATCGATGATCACGCCCTGTTTGTCGACCTGGGAGAAGAAGTAGCGGTTGAAGTTGCTAAAGCCGCCCCAGGCGGTGTCGGGTAAGTAGACATAACCGATCTTGCCGCCGCTCAAGCGGGCGACGGTCTGCGCGTTGTGCTCTATCCATGCTTGGTTGCGCAACCCCTTCTCGCTCGGGATGGTCTTGACGATGATCGGGTGCGAGCCCTCCATGTCAGGATTGGGTCCGACGGTGAGGGTGACCGTCCTGTTGGCGAGGTCCTGAAAGGCCGCGTAGAGGCTGACGCGCGCCTCGAGCGGATTGCCGTTGACCGCAAGCAGGTAGTCGCCTGTCTTCACCTTGAGTCCCGGCTGCGCGAGCGGCGCGTAGAGGTTGGGGTTCCAATTCCCGCCGGTGAAGATACGGGTGATCCGGTAATGGCCGTGCTCGATGGCATAGTTGGCCCCGAGCAGGCCGACCGTGATCTCGTCCATCTTGGGCACGTAGCCGCCACGGATGAACATATGCCCAACCGACATGTAACTCATCATCTCCTGGAAGAGGAACGAGAGGTCGTCGCGGCTCGCGATGCCCGGCAGGTAGCTCGCGAACTCCTTCTCGGCCGCATTGAGGTCGAGCCCGTCGAAGGTCGGGTTGTAGAAGAACGCGCGCTCGATCCGCCAGGCGTCCTGATACATCTGCGCCCATTGTTTGACCGGATCGACGAAGACGCGCATGTCGCTGAGCTTGAGGTGGTCGGGCTTCGCATGCGGCTGCGCGTCCGCGATGAACCAGTCTTTGCCTCTCAGATAGAGAAGCTTTTCACCGTTGGCTGCGAGTGCGGCCTGCGAAATGCCGTCGACCACGTCCTCGAGCTTCCGGGCCTTGAGATCGAACCGCAGTACTGAAATTGGCGGACCGTGGGGCCCCATTTCCGACGGCATGAGAACCAGTGGACCTTTCTCGAGGAAGAGCACCCCGGCTTTCCTCGAGTGCAGGCCGACGTAATTCGCCGCCGGTATCGGCAGCGGCGCGGCGCGGCTCTCAAGTCCCTGGAAGTCGATATTGACCGCTGGCGGCTGTTTGGACTCGTTCGCAGAGGGGGCGTCGGGTTTCCGGGCATGCCTGGCACCCGCGGCAGGGGCCGAGCTCTTCTCGAAGCCGTCCCGCGGCGCAAGCGGTGAAGGCAGTGCGGCCTGCAGTGTTGCCACGTAGACCTGACTGGTCACGGGCCGCTCCAGTCGTGTCATGTCGAGCCAGCCGTTGGCGAGGCCGGTGTCGGTGCTGGAAGTGAAATAGAGGTACTTGCCGCTCGGATCGAACGCCGCATGGAGACAATCGCTCGTGCCATCCGTGATCTGATGCGTCGCGCCGTCCCTCAGGTCATAAATGAAGAGGGCGTGCAGGTAATTGGGCCTTACCTTGGCATACACGATCCAGCGGCTGTCGCCGGACCAGCTCGGAGCGAAATCGTGCAGCTCCGCATAATCATCGGTCGCGACCTTCACCGGCTTGGGTTCGGACGCGGCCGTGTCAACGTACCAGAGATTGAGCTTCTGGTCGTCGAACAGGACCTTCTTGCTGTCCGGTGACCACTCGAGATCGTAGTAGAAGGCATCGTCCTGCCCCAGGGGGATGCGCCGCGCCGGTCCGGTCCCGTCCTGCGCGCGGATGTAGAGGTCGTACTCGCCCGCGCGATCGGAGAAGTAGGCGATCGCCTTGCCATCGGATGACCAGGCCGGAACGCGGTCCATGACGCCCGGGCTGTGGGTGAGGTTTTCGATGCTGCCGTGCTTGGCGGGCACCGTCAGAATGTCCCCGTGCGCCTCAAATGCCGCGCGCACGCCGGTTGGCGATATCGCGGCATTCACGATGTCGTCGGCAACGTCCGCGAAATACTGCCGGCGCTGTGGAAGATCGCCTGCGACCGTGACCGGTACGGCATGCGTCGTGCCCGTCGCGAAGTCATAGATATGCAGCTCGCCGAACTGCGAGTACACGATGCCGCCGGGACCTGCGGAGGCGGAGGTGATGTCGAATCCGTGGTTGTCGATCAGCCGCTTCACCTGCTGGGTCTCCGTAGCGTAGGCGTAAAGCGTCTCCGGGCCGTCACGGTCGGAAAGAAAATAGATCGTATGGCCGACCCACATGGGATCAGCCTCGTTGGAATTCAGATTCGGGATCCGCGCCGTGCTCGCGTCCGCAAGGCGCGCGATCCAGATCTCGGTGTGCTGGCCGCCCTTGTAGCCCTTCCAGTACGGCTCCCACTGAAAGCCCGGAACGTAGGCGAGGTGGCTGCCGTCGCTCGAATATGAGCCCATCTCCGCGGCCGGCAATGGCAGGGGCGTGGGGAAGCCGCCCGTGACAGGCACGGTGAAAAGTTGGTTCGGATCGGAGAAGCTGTAGCGGTGCGAGCGAAAGAGTATGCTCTTGCCGTCCGGCGTCCAGCCAATCGCGACGTCAGGATCCGGATGGTATGTCAGGCGACGCGGTTGCCCGCCGGTGGCGGGGACGACGTAGACGTCGGTATTCTTGTCATAAGTGCCACTGAAGGCGATCAACGACCCGTCGGGCGAGAAGATCGGCTGGGCATCCAGATCGAAGCCGCTGGCGAGCACATGCGCCTGACCGCCGCTGCGCGGCACACTCCAGAGCTCCCCGCCATATTCGAAGACGATCTGCGTCTTCGACATCGTCGGATAATCGAAGAGGGCCATGTCCGCAGCCCACACGCCGGAAGTTGAGACCAGAGCGAGCGCCATCGCGAGCCAGATTCGCATGACCGTAACCTCCCCGTCGGCCAAGGGTCACAAGTCCGCGTAGCATACGCCTACCTGCGCTTGCGCCGTCGCGTGCCGGACGCCGGGCTCACCCAGAGAGCCGGGTTAAGATCAATTGATGAGTAGTCCTTGGTCGGCGAACACGCGCAGCGTCCGCTCAAGCGCATCGGTGTGCACGGAGCGCTCCGCCCCGACTTGCTCCTGCCACGCCGCGAGCAGCTGCGCCCGGTCACGACTGCCATCGAGCAGGGGCAACAGGGCACGCACCGAGCGATCGGCTGCCATCACCGCGGAGGCGCCAAGCACGCTGATGGGCACCCCCTGCCCGGCCTGCAGGCGCGCGAGGAGACTCGCCCGCGGTTTCGGCCCGGTCCCGGTTGTGAAGGGTGGGGGTTCGGCATGCACCTCGACGACGCCGTTGACTTCCGAGAACAGCAGCATGCGAACCAACGTCGATTCGCCTGCCGGATCGAGTCGCGCCTCATCGCCTAAGCGTTGGCAGATCCGCTTGCGCAGCGCCTCATAACCGAGCGCGCGGGGGAAAGCCTCGCCGAGTGAGGCGTAGGCGGCTTTGGGCACCGCTTCGGTGCAGGAGACCTCGATTCCGAGCGCATTGCGAAATGTCACGGTGGTGTGATCATCGAGCCGCGCCAGCGGCGCGAGCGGCGTCAGCGAGCTGCGCAGATAGAGGGGCGCGAGCGTGCGCGGCGAGGGCTCCGTCTGCACGGCGCGACCGCCGCGGCAGAGAATGCTCTGTCTGAAGCCGCGGCAGGCGATGAAATCGAGATACTGCTCGCGCACCAACCGCTCGGGCATGGCCTCGAGCCAGCCGCGCACCGCCTCGGGCAGGGTCGCTGCATCGGGCGCGGAAAGGCTCGACTCCGCGACGAACTGCAGGCCGCGCGCGTGCGCGGATTCCATGAAATCCAGAAAATAAACCGGGTCGTTCTCCTCGGCGAGCAGATCGAAGCGCAGCAACGCGTCGGAGTCGCGATAGAGCGAGAGCAGGCGACCGAACAGATGGCGCTCGAGCGTGTCGGGAGGCATGGCCGCGATGATGAGCTCCGCGACCTTGCGCGCCTCGCGGATCTTGGCGCTCGGATCATCGATGTTGCGGGTCTGAAAGACCGTGAGGTCGCGCAGGATCTGGCGCACGTGCCCGCCCGGATAGGCGTTGTAGCTGATGTAGGCGAGCCCGCTGGCCGTGAGGTGGCGTGCGCAGATCGAGATCACCGCCTGCCGCACCGGTTCTGGCACCCAGGAGTACAGGCCGTGGGCGATGATGTAATCGAAGGTGCCCGCGTCGGCGGGGAACTGCGTGAGATCCTGCGCGCGAAACGCGCAGTTGCGTACCGCCGCCTGCTCAGCGAACGTGCGTGCCCGGTCGATCGAGGCGCTGGAGAGGTCGACGCCGAGACATTCGCATGCCGGCAACGCGTGCGCGATCGGTACCAGATGTCCACCCTCGCCGCAGCCGAGCTCGAGCACGCGGCAAGACCCGAGCGCGGGCGGCTCGAGACCGTACAGGGTGGCTACCGCGGCCATGCGCCTCGGGGAAGCCTGCGGGTAGAACTTCCCCGGGTAGCGCAGCTGATCGTACGGGGTCGGGGTCAAGCCTCCGGCTCGCCACCGCCAGCGTCGCTCTTCTTGCGTCGGCGGGTGATGGCCCCCAGGCCGAGGAGCCCTGCTGCCATCAGGGCGAGACTCGCGGGCTCGGGCACCGCCGAGAGGGGCGATGAGTACAGGTTGACCTTCGTCAAGCCGCTGATGGACGGATCGAAGATGAGTTGGTCATCGTCGAAGAAGAATGAATTCTTGCCCAACAGCGCGCTCGCGCCCGAGATCACCTGCACGCCTAGAAAGTCCTTATACAGCACATGGCCATTCTCGGTGGCATCCACATCCAGATTGAAGTCGGTGACCCACTCCTGCTCACCCTTTGACTCGCCCTTCACTCCAATGCCCGAAAGGGTTGTCTTGTAATCGAACGCCGTGAGCGTGGGAACGAACTCGATGGCGTCCTCCTTGGTGATCCCCCCTCCCCCCTTGGTGCCATAGAGCGGCCCGAAATCGATCGAGAAGGAGTCGCCTTTGGTGATCTCGAGACTGGCGAATATCTTCGTATCGAAAAGGCCGCCCGTCTTGGTGTCGAACTTCGTGAAATTGCAGCTGAAGGGCACCTTGAGCTCACCCTTGGTCCCAATCCCTCCTTTCGTGTCCACCCCATACACCGTGGCGCTGATGACGGTGCCCTTGGTGCCGACGCTGCCTTTGGTGCCGACGCTGCCTTTGGTGCCGACGGTGCCTTTGCTGCCGAGGAAGTTTCCATTCTGCCAGCGAATCGTCGTCAACTGGTCGGCGCTGTTACACGCCGGCGCCGGCAGATTGACGACCAGCGGACTGGCCAGCGCTCCGATCGGCGCCGCGGCGAATGCGACGGCCCAGAGAGCGCGGCTACCCTTTTTCTGATGAATCATTCGTAACTCCCCGTATGCGGCCGGACCGCTCATACCCTGGCCGGGGTCGCACACCGCCCCGCGTTGTTATGACATTATGTCAAGAGCCTGCGGATACGAGCTTTATGAGTCTTAGAGCCTTGTCTCCGCAGCTAATTACGACGCTATCGTATCTGAGTCGGTCCGTCAATCTTCAGGCGTCGGGCACGACCTTCTCGCTCACCATCGTCAGTACGTCGTAGGCGGCGACCGTATCGCCGTCCTGGTTGGTGATGAGGGCATCCCAACGCACCTCGCCGTAGCCCATGCCGATACGCAGGGATTTCTCCTTGCACGTGATGCGGACCTTGATCCTGTCGCCCGGCTTGACGGGCTTGGTGAAGCGCAGCGAGTCGATGCCGTAATTGGCGAGCACCGGGCCCAAGGGCGGGTCGACGAAGAGGCCCGCGGCGGCGGAGATGAGGAGATAGCCGTGCGCGACCCGGCCGCCGAAGATCGGATTGCGGCGCGCGGCTGCCTCATCCATGTGCGCATAGAAATGATCGCCCGAAAGGGCGGCGAAGCGCTCGATGTCCTCCACCGTCACTTCCCGCTCTCCGGAGTTGAACGTGTCGCCGATCGCGAGCGAGCCGAAAGGAATGCGGAAAGGATGTGCGCCGGGGTCGTGCTCTCGAGAACCCTTCACCCAGCGGCCGGTGACGGCGGTCAGCACATCGGGCGTCCCCTGGATCGCGGTGCGCTGCATGTAGTGGAGCACGCCGCGGATGCCGCCCATCTCCTCGCCCCCGCCTGCGCGGCCCGGTCCGCCGTGGACCAAATGAGGCAGCGGCGAGCCGTGTCCCGTCGACTCCTTGGCGCAGTGGCGATTGACGACGAGCAGGCGCCCGTGGAATGGAGCGAGTCCCAGCACGAGCTGCGCCGCTTGCGTTTCGTCCGCGGTGAATACCGAGCCGACGAGGCTCCCCGCCCCGCGCCGGGCGAGCGCGATCGCGGAATCCAGCCCCTCGTAGGGCAGCACGGTTGAGACGGGGCCGAACGCTTCAACTTCGTGAACCGCCGCGGCGCGCGCGGACTCCTTGCAGTAGAGCAAGGTGGGCGCAATGAAGGCGCCGCGATCGGCGTCGGCGTCGGCGAGCTCGAGCTGCCGCCCATTGCCGCAGACGATCTCGGCTTCGCGCTCGAGCTTCGCGAGCTGAGCGAGAACCTCGCGGCGCTGGGCGAGAGAGGCCACCGGTCCCATGCGCACCTGCTCGAGGCGCGGGTTGCCGACGATGACCTTACCCAGTGCCGCCTTCAATGCCTCGACCACCTCCGCCGCGCTTGCAGCAGGCACGATCGCCTTGCGGATCGCCGTGCACTTCTGCCCGGCCTTCACCGTCATCTCGCGCGCCACCTCGCGCACGAAGAGGTCGAACTCCGTGGTGCCGGGCGTGGCATCGGGGCCCAATACGCAGGAGTTGAGCGAGTCGGTCTCTGCAGTGAAGCGCACGGATTGGTCGATCACCACAGGATGCATTCGGAGCTTGCGCGCCGTGGATGCAGAGCCCGTGAAGGCGACGATGTCCTGACAGGTGAGATGATCGAAGAGATCGCCCACGCTGCCGCAGATGAGCTGCACGGCGCCTTCGGGCAGGAGGCCGGACTCGATGATGCCGCGAAATGCCAGCTCGGTGAGATACGCGGTGGCGGTCGCGGGCTTGACGATCGCGGGCACCCCGGCGAGGAGGGTCGGCGCGAGCTTCTCCAACATGCCCCAGACGGGAAAGTTGAAGGCGTTGATGTGCACTGCCGCGCCTTCGAGCGGTACGCAGATGTGCTGTCCCGCGAAGCCGCCGGATTTCGCCAGGCTCTCGGTGGCGCCGTCGACGTAGACGCGGGCATCGGGCAGCTCGCGCATCCCCTTGCTGGCGTAGACGAAGAGCGTGGCGATACCGCCGTCGATGTCGATCCAGGAATCCGACTTGGTCGCACCGGTCGCGTAAGAGAGCCGGTAGAGCTCGTCCTTCTTGTCCGTCAGGTATTTCGCCAAGGACTTGAGCAGAGCGGCGCGCTCGTGGAAGGTGAGACGGCGGAGATTGGGACCGCCGACCCCGCGCGCGTGAGTGAGGCTGGCAGAGATATCGAGCCCGTCGGAGGAGGCGTTGGCGATCACTTCGCCAGTGGTTGCATCGCGAAGGGCTACGGCCGCGCCGGTGCCTGCCTGCCACCGGCCGGCGATGAAGCTCTCTAACTGCATGGCTATACCCTCACGAATCCTGCGATGTCAGCGGCCAGTGAAGCGTGGGACGCGCTTTTCCATGAAAGCCGCGACGCCTTCGGCGTAATCGACGGAGTGGCCCAGCTCCTGTTGATAATCGCGCTCGACATCGAGCTGCTGCTCGAGCGTGCGGCTCCAGCCTTCGAGCATCGCTTGCTTGGTGCGCGCGAAGCCGCGCGTCGGGGCAACCGCCAGCTGGCGCGCGAGCGTTTCGACCTCGGAGGCGAGCTGGGCGTCATCCACGCAGCGCCAGATGAGACCCCACTGCGCGGCCAGCTCGGCGGGAAGCTTTTCGCCCAACAGGGCGAGGCCCATGGCCCGGGCGTGACCCACCAGTCTCGGCAGAAACCACGTGCCCCCGGAATCCGGGACCAGGCCGATCTTGGAGAAGGCCTGGATGAAAGTCGCCGAGCGCGCGGCGATGACGAGGTCGCAGGCGAGAGCGATGTTGGCGCCGGCGCCCGCGGCCACGCCGTTGACGGCGGCAATGATCGGCAGCGGTAGCCGGCGCAGGGCGAGGATGAGGGGCTTATAGCCCCGCTCGATGGATGGCCCGAGATCGGGCGGCGCGCCGCCTGGAGCGACCACGCGGTCACCCAGATCCTGCCCTGCGCAGAAGCCGCGGCCGGCTCCCGTGAGTATCAGCACGCGCGCCACGGCGTCGCGTTGTAACGCCGCCAGGGCGTCCTGGACCTCGGCATGCATCGTCGTGTTGAAACTGTTCAGGCGGTCCGGACGATTGAGGGTGAGGCGGGCGATACCCTCTGCGGCTTCGAAAGCGATTGTCTGGTAACTCATGATCAGACGCCTGTCGGATGTTGGCTGCGGGAGTGTCGGCTAGCGCTCGTCGTAGTCGAGCTCGAGCTCGGGGGTCTTGACCCTCGACTGGCAGGCGAGCACATAGCCCTGCTCGAGCTCCCAGTCCTCCAGCGCATAATTTTGATTCATGGCGACCTCACCCCGCACGACCTTGGTGCGGCAAGTCGAGCAAACGCCCGCCCGGCAGGAAAACGGCAGCTCGAGGCCCGCCTTCGCCGCCCCGTCCAACACGCTCTGCCCGTTCATTCGCATCGTGAAGGAGCGGCGGCGGCCGTCCATGATCACTGTGACCTCGGCAATGCCGGGCTCTCTTTGAAGCGCTGGATCCGGGCATCCTGCCCGGCCCAGCGCGCCTGGAGCAAAAAGCGTGGTTTTTGCTCCCGGCTCCGCCACCTGCGGCGGCGGGGCACTTCCCTGTGCCTGGGTTACATTCGTGGTCGCTACGCTGAAATGCTCCGCTCGTATTCGAGCGGCGGGTACGCGGAGCTCGCGCAGCGCATGAGAGACGCTCTCGATCATGTCACCGGGCCCGCAGACGAAGTACTCGGCGCCTTCCGCGGGCGCGAGGAATGACGCGGCGAGTTGTCGGACGTGCTCGCTCTCGAGCCTCCCGTTGTAGATCTCCGCCTCCTGCGGCTCGCGGCTCATGAGGAAATGCAGCGACAGGCGGTCGAGGTAGCGGTCCTTCAGGGCAAGCAGCTCCTCGAGGCACATCGCGCGCGCCATGGCGCGATTGCCGTAGAAGAGGATGACGCGGCCGGCGGGCCCGCTCTCGAGCCAGCTGCGCGCTATCGAGACGATAGGAGTGATGCCGCAGCCGGCGGCAAAGGCCACGCAGGTGCCGCGCCCGGCCGTCGCCGAGTGGGGGATGAAGCTGCCGTTTGGCGGCAGCACATCGAGCCGATCGCCGAGGCGCACATGCTGCGCAAGATACCTCGACAGGCGACCCTCGGAATGCACGCGGGCAACGATGCGCAGCAGCGGTTCTCCCGGCGCGCTGACGAGCGAATACGTCCGCCTCACCTCCTCGCCCTCGAGCGAGGCCCGCAGGACGATGTGTTGTCCGGCGACACCGCGGTATTCGGCAGCCAGCTCTGCGGGAACCTCCAGAGCCAGCGCCACGGCGTCCTCGGCCTGCATCTGCATCTGCGCTACGCGCAGCGAGTGAAATTTCAACATGAGATCAGATGCACTTGAAGACGTCGAAGGGCTCGAGGCATTCGCTGCAGCGATAATGGGCTTTGCAGGGCGTCGAGCCGAATTCGCTGACGCGTTCCACGTCGTGGCTGGCACATCGCGGGCAAGCCACCTCGGAATGCGCACGCGGTGCGGCAATGCCGAACGCTTGCAGCTTTCGGCGGCCCTCCTCGCTCAGCCACTCGCTGCTCCAGGGCGGCGAGAGCACCGTCTCGATAATCGTATCTGCCAGCTTCTCGCGCGCGAGCGCTTCCCGGATCGAGCGTTGAATGACCTCTGTCGCAGGACACCCGGAGTACGTCGGGGTAACTCCGACGCGCAGACGCCCTCCTTCGGAGCGAACGTATCTCACGATACCGAGATCGATCACGCTGAGGACCGGGATCTCCGGGTCCATGACGGACCGCAGCACCCGCCAGACCCGCTCCTCCCTCAGGTCGGCAGCGCTCCGGCGCACCGGCCCGGCAAGCGTCTCGCTCACCATGTCGCACCGCGCAAAGCGCGTGGCAGGTGTTGCATTTCAGCCAGCATGTGGCCTAGGTGCTCCGTATGCACGCCCCGCTTGCCGTGCCACTGATAGCGCGATGCCGGCGGCCGCTTCAGGGTCGCCTCCTGCAACACCTCGCCGACCCGCGCTTCCCATCGTGGTCGCAGCTGCGTGAGCGACGGACCGATGCCGGCCGTGGCCATCTCCTCATCGAGCGCATCGGGCGTGAGGAGCTCATCGGTGAAGCGCCAAAGCGCATCGAGCGCCTGCTGCGCGCGCTCGTGGCTCTCCGCGGTCCCGTCCCCGAGCCGCACCAGCCAGCCGGCGCTGAAGCGCAGGTGGTAACGGGTCTCCTTCACCGCCTTGGCGGCAATCTCGGCCAGCCGCGCGTCGCTCGAGCCCGACAGCGCCTGATAGAGCTCGAGCTGCCACGCGGCGATGAGAAACTGACGCACGATCGTGGACCCGAAGTCGCCATTGGGCTGCTCGGCGAGGGAGACGTTGCAGAACTCCGGCGCATCGCGCAGGAACGCGAGCGCATCCTCATCACGGCCCCTCCCCTCGATCTCGGCGGCGTAGCTTAGGAGGAGCCTCGCCTGGCCGATCAGATCGAGCGCGATGTTGGCGAGCGCGAGATCCTCTTCCAGCGCCGGCGCGTGCCCCACCCATTCACCGAGCCGCTGACCGAGCACGAGACTCGTATCGGCGAGCCTGAGCACGTAGCGGAATCGTGCCTCGGCGTTCAAAGGTTCTTCACCTCGTCCGGAATCGCGTAAAAGGTCGGGTGGCGATACACCTTATCGCGCGCCGGCTCGAACAGCGCCTCGGCCTCTTCCGGATCGGAAGCGACGATCTCGCTCGAGCGCGCCACCCAGATGCTCACGCCCTCCTGACGGCGCGTATAGACATCGCGCGCGTGCTCGATGGCCATGCGCGCATCGGCGGCGTGGAGGCTCCCGACGTGCTTGTGCTCGAGGCCCGAGCGGGCGCGGATGAAGACTTCGAACAGCGACCAGTCATCACTCATGGTGCGATACCTCGACGATGCTTGGCCGCGTAAGCCGCGGCCGCCTCCCGAACCCAGCGGCCGGCCTCATGCGCCGCGCGCCGCGCCTCGAGCCGCTCCTGATTGCAGGGGCCATTGCCCTTCAGCACGGCCTTGAACTCGCTCCAATCGATCGGGCCGATGAGGTAGTGCTGCGTGGCCTCGTCCCAGCGCAGCGCCGGGTCGGGGATCGTGAGTCCGAGAAACGCCGCCTGCGGCACGGTGACATCGACGAATTTCTGCCGCAGCTCATCGTTGGTGAAACGCTTGATCCGCCAGCGCATCGACTGCTCGGTGTGGGTGGAGGCCGCATCGCTCGGTCCGAACATCATGACGGAGGGCCACCACCAGCGGTTGAGCGCATCCTGCGCCATCGCGCGCTGCTCCGCCGTGCCGCGAACCAGCGCGAGCATGATCTCGAACCCCTGGCGCTGGTGGAAGCTCTCCTCCTTGCAGATGCGCACCATGGCGCGCGCGTAGGGGCCGTAGGAGCAGCGGCAGATCGGAATCTGGTTGATGATGGCCGCACCGTCGACCAGCCACCCGATCGCACCGACATCCGCCCAGGTGAGGGTCGGGTAGTTGAATATGCTCGAGTACTTGGCGCGGCCGTCGAGGAGCTGCTCGAGCATCTCGCCGCGCGCTAACCCTAAGGTCTCCGCGGCGCTGTAGAGATACATGCCATGGCCGCCCTCGTCCTGCACCTTGGCGATGAGGACCGCCTTGCGCCGCAAGGACGGCGCGCGCGTGATCCAGTTGCCCTCGGGCAGCATGCCGACGATCTCCGAGTGCGCATGCTGGGAGATCTGCCGGATCAGCGTCTGGCGGTACGCCTCCGGCATCCAGTCCTTGGGCTCGATCTTCTCATCGCGATCGATGCGTTCCTCGAAGCGCCGCTCGAGCGCCGCCTGCCCGCCGGGGCTTCCGGGTGCTTCGGGAGTGGGGGAATCGAGGGCCTGGGTGTACATGGCCGGTGCTGCCGCTCCGCAACGTGACACAGGAATATCGTATCACGATCATTTTTTGTGTCACGTTTTTTTGTGCCAGAATGCCGCCGTGCCACCGCTTACGAAACCGGTCGAGGCGCTGCTGCGCCGCTTTCACGGCCAGCGGCCGCTGCGCGGCGGATCGCTCCTCATCACAATCTTCGGCGACGCCATTGCGCCCCGCGGCGGGGCAGTGACCCTCGGAAGCCTCATCGATCTGGCACGGCCCTTCGGCCTTGCCGAGCGGCTCGTGCGAACCTCGGTCGCACGCCTCGCCGCGGAAGGCTGGCTCGCGGCCACGCGCCATGACAGGCGTAGCGAGTATCGGCTGACGGAGAACGGGCAGAAGCTCTTCGCTGAAGCGACCCGGCGCATCTATGGCGTCAACCCCTCGAGCTGGAACGGACAGTGGACGGTCGCGGTGCTGCCGCCCTCTGGCCGTCGAGGAGGAAACCGACGCAACCTGCGCGAGGAGCTGCGCTGGCTCGGCTTCGGACAGCTGAGCCCAGGGGTGTATGCGCACCCCGCGTGCTCGCTGGAGCAAGCCCGCGGCTGGCTCGCCACGTTGGGGTGCGCGAACCACGGTTGGCTCTTCAAGAGCGCGACGGAAGGACTCACCGCCGACCGCCGGCTGGCGGCCGAAGGTTGGAATCTCCTCGAGCTGGCGCGCCGTTACCGGCGGTTTCGCGACACCTTCGCGCCCGTGGCAGCCGCCGCGCGCGCGTCAGATGCGCTCGCGCCCCAGCCGGCGTTTCTCGTGCGCACGCTCCTCATCCACGAGTATCGCAAGATCCACCTGCAGGACCCGCCGCTGCCGCCGGCGCTGCTGCCCGCGCAGTGGGTGGGAGCCGAGGCCTACGAGCTCACCGCAAACCTTTACGCGGCGGTGTTCGCCGCGGCCGAGCAGTTCCTCGCCGAGACCGGCAGGACGATCGGGGGGGCGCTGCCGCGGGCAGGCGCCGAGGTCCGCGCGCGCTTCGGTGGCAAACACCCCGTGCGGTCGCGCTAGCGACCCGCATCAGCCCGTACTACCAGGTATTCGGCTCCCAGTTCTGCTCGCTGCCGTTGGCGAGTTGCCCGGCGGCGATGGTGTTGGCGTCCTTGTAGTAGTGCGGCGGCACGGGCAGGTTGAGCGGCGCCGGCGAGCCGTCCATGACGCGGGCGGCAAGATCGTAGCGCGAGCCGTGGCACGGGCAGAAGAAGCCGCCCGGCCAGCCCGCCGGCAGGTCCGCCGCGCCGATTTGGGGGCGGTACTTCGGAATGCACCCGAGGTGGGTGCAGATGCCGACGACCACGAGATACTTCGGATTGATGGATCGCGGGATCGTATGCCAAGCGGAAAGATGCGGCGCCTGCTGGTCCTGTTTCGAGAACGGATCCTTGAGCTGGCCATTGAGCTTCGGCAGCTCGGCGAGCTGCTGCTCGGTCCGATGCAGTACCCATACGGGCTTCTGGCGCCACTCGACGCTCATCATCTGACCTGGCGCGAGCTTGGAGATGTTGATGGTGACCGGCGCGCCCAGTGCTTGGGCCGTCTCGCTGGGCTCGAGTGACTCGATGAACGGAACCGCGGTCAATGCCACACCGATGGCGCCTACCGCCGCCGTGGTGGTCGTGAGCATCCGTCGTCGGTCGAGGTCGGGCTCCTCCTCGATCGGCTTGCCGGGCATTGCGGGTGCGTTCTCGGTCATGCTGCCGTCCTCCGCCAAGACAACTAAAAAGAGACAAAGAGATATAGCGAGCTGAGAATAGTAGCGGCCCGGTCGTCCCGAGTCACGCCCGCCTCAGTCCTTCCAGCCGCAGAGTCGCTCGGCGAACGCCTGCAGGAAGCGATTCGCTCGGCTGCCGTCCATGACGCGGTGGTCGATGGTGAGGCTCGCATAGCAGCAGGAGCGCGCCACGATCCGTTCCTCGGCGCCCTCTGCGATCACCCCTGCGCGTCTCTCCAGCTTGCCGAGACCCAAGATCGCCGACTGCGGTTGCGGAATGATGATGGGAGCCGCGATCAGGCTTCCGCTCACGCCGTGATTGGAAAGCGTGAAGGTGCCACCGCGGACATCGGGGGGTGTCAGCGCGCCTTCACGCGCCCGGCGCACGAGCTCCTCGAGGCGGCGCGCGGTCTCGAGGAGGTCAAGCGACTCGACCTGCGCAAGCACTGGTACGACCAGTCCCTCTTCTGTAGCCGTCGCAATTCCCAGATTGATCGTGTCGAAGACCTCCAGAGCCGTATCGGTCCAGCGGCTGTTCGCCTCGGGCACCGCGCGGATCGCAGTCACCGCAGCCTGCGCGAAATACGCGGTTAGCGTCAGGGCGATGCCCTGGCGTGCAAACTCCTCACGATACCGCTGGCGATGAGCGAGCACCGCGCCCATGTCGACCTCGAACACCGTCGTGACGTGCGGAGCCGTGTGAAGCAGGCTCTCCACCATTCGGGCCGCAATGCGCTTGCGGACCGCGGAATGCGGAACACGGTGGCTGGCCAAACCCTCGATGCCGGTCGAATCCGCGACTGGTGCAGGTGCTTCGCGCGCGACTGCGCCATCTTGCGGATCCTGGCGTGGCGCCGAGATCTCGCGCATCACATCCGCGACGGTGATCCGGCCCCCGTCACCCGTCCCGCGCACCGCCGCCGGATCGAGGGCATGCTCCTCGAGCAGGCGTCGCACGGCCGGACTCAGGGCGCGAGGCGCAGAAGGGCTCGCCGCCGAAGGCGGCGAGCGCCCGGCCAGGACGGCCGGGCCGGGTGCCCGGCCGCCATGGATGGCCACTGGCACGGCCCCAACAGAGACGTCCGGGCCGGGAGCGCTGACGCCACGGACGGCCGGTGGCACGGCCCCACTCTGTCGCGAGCCCACCTCACCCGCAGCACTCTCGCGAACCGCCTCGGCGCCCGCGGTAGCCGCGCCCGTCGTCGCAGGGACACCGATCCTCCCCAGGAGCTCGCCCGGCGCCACCTCCTCCTGCTCCTGTTTCAGAATCTCCGTCAGCACGCCGGCTCCGGGCGATGCGACCTCGACGGTGACCTTGTCGGTCTCGAGCTCGATGAGCGGCTCGTGCTCCGCGACCGGCTCGCCGACGGCCTTGAGCCAGCGCAGCACCTGCGAGCGGGTGCCCTCCTCCTGCCCCGCGGGAGCCCTGATCTCCACGCTCTTAGTCGTCGCCGACACGGGTCAGACGCTCGCAATCTGTTGGATGGCCCGCGTGATCGACTCGATGCCCGGGACGGCTGCCTCGAGCAGCACCGGACTGTGCGGGCTCGGAATGTCGGGCATGGCGAGCCGCTCGATCGGGGCATCGAGGCTGAAGAACGCCTCTTTGGCGACACAGGCGGCGACCTCGGCCCCGAAGCCCGCCGTGAGATTGTCCTCGTGCACGATGAGACACCGATGCGTCTTCTGCACCGAGGCGAGCACGGCGTCCTTATCCCATGGCGAGAGCGTCCTCAGATCGAGGATCTCGACATCCACACCCGACGCCATCGCCGCGCGCTCGCAACGCTCGACCATCGCACCCCAGGTGACGACGGTGATCTCCGTACCTTCGCGGATGCGCCGCGCGATGCCAAACGGCACAACGTATTCATCTCCCGGGTAGGGACGACGAGCCCACGCACCATCCAACAGCGCGCGATGCTCGAAGAAGAGCGTCGGATCGTTGCCGCGCAGCGCCGACCGCAGCAGGCCTGTGGCATCCTCCGCATTCGACGGCACCGCCACTCGCCAGCCGATGCCATGCACCCAGGCGACCTCATTGGTCTGGCTGTGCCAGGGATCGCCGCACTTGAAGAAGCCGCCCGGAATCCGCACGACCATCGGCGCCGCGAAGCGATTGCCCGTGCGCCAGCGCATGGTGCCGCAGTCGTTCAACTGCTCGGTGGCGGGATCGGCGTACTTGCGGAACTGAATTTCCGGCACCGGCAGCAGGCCCGCGAGCGCAAGCCCCACGGCGCGGCCGATGATGCCCTCTTCCGAGAGGCTCGTATCGAAGACGCGCGCCGCGCCGTGCTTCTCCTGAAGTCCGAGCGTCGCCCCGTGCACTCCGCCTTTGGGACCCACGTCCTCGCCGAAGACCAGCAGCCGCGGGTTCAACGTGAGCTCCACATCGAGCGTGCGACGGATCGCCGTCAGCATGTTGACGCGCGCAGGCTCGGGCCGCGGCTCGCGGCTCGCAGGTGCAAATACATGGCCCGTGGGCGCGAGGCCTCCCTGCTCCTGCAGCGCCAGCGCGCCGGCCGATTCCGCGAACACGTAGCGGGTCAACTGCGCCGGGTCGGGGTGCGGCCGTGCCAATGCCCGCTCCACCGCGATCTCGACGTCGTGCCGTGCGTCGCTCGCCAGGCGCGTCCAATCCTGTTCCGAAAGGATGCGGGGGACGAGAAAGCGTTGCAGTCCTTGCAGCGGATCGCGCGCGCGCTCGCGTGCGATGGTCTCGGGCGACTTGTAGGCCTGAGTGTCCTGGCCGGAATGTCCGGAGAGCCGCGGTACCGTCAGGCGCAGGAGGAGCGGTCCACGCTCCTCGCGCACCCACCGGACCGCTTCGGCCACGAGCTCGGCGGCCTGGAGCGGATCGGCTCCGTCCCCCTCGAGCAGCGTCAGGCCCGAAAATGAGCGTAGGTTGGCCGCAATGTTGCCTCCGGGGGTCTGCAGCTGCGAGGGCACGGAGATGCCGAAGCCGTTGTCCTCGATGTAGAACAACATCGGCAGGCGCAGAGTGGTCGCCATCGTGAGCGCCGACCAGAATCCCCCGGTGGCCACCGACGCATCGCCACCCAACATCACGGCAATGCTGCGCGCATAGCCCGCATCGGTCAGCGCTTCGTGATGGTAGCGGATGGCCTGCGCCCAGCCTGCCGCAGGCGTGTACTGCGCGCCGACGCCGCCGCAGGCCGGCAGCACCGTGGCCCCGCCCCGGCCCGGCTTGTTGAACACGACGCCGATGTCGCGGCCGTCGCTGAAGGAGCCGGCACGAGCCAGCGGTCCCGCCGCGGCCTCCTCGAGATCCACCCCGAGCGCCAACATCAGCGGACGCGAGCGGTAATACACGCCCACGCCGTCGTGCGCCTCGGTCAGTTTTAGTCCGAGGAGGATCTGCGCGAAATCGTGGCCGCGCGCCGAGAACTGATAAAGCACCTGCCGCTCGGGCAGGAGGCGCGACTCCTCGATGTCATCGAGGGTCCGTGAGGCGTGCAGCAGGTAGGTCACCCGTCGCCAGTCCGGCTCCCAGTGCGGGGACGGGGCCGCCCCGCTCGGGCGGGGGATCTGGGACGCAGCGGTTGGCGACGGCATCAGACCAGTGTAGGCCCCTGAAACAGAAATGAGCTTGCTTTGATTGCGCGTTCCACCCGCCTTGGGGCAATATTATTGCTTGTCGCGCTGACGATTGAACGATTCCATGCCAAAATCTCTCGACCGGCTCGACCGCCGGATCCTCGATGAGCTGCAGTCCGATGCCCGCGTCTCGAACCAGGAGCTGGCACAGCGGGTGGGGCTTTCGCCCGCACCCTGCTGGCGACGCCTGCGCCGCTTGGAGGAGGAAGGGTTCATTGCCGGCTATGCGACCCTGCTTTCCGCGCCTGCCATCGGCCTGCCCATCCAGGCCTACGCGCTGATCTCGCTCGAGAACCACCATCCGCAGACCGTGCGCCAATTCGACCAGCTGGTGCGCGAGCGGCCGGAGGTGCTCGAGTGCCACTCCATGAGCGGGCCGAACGATTATCTGCTGCGCATCGTCGCGGCGAGCATGGAGGCCTACGAGCAGTTCCTCTCGACTCGCGTGCTGCAGCTGCCCGGGGTGCGCTCGGTCAACACCAGCTTCGTGCTGCGGACGAAGAAGTTCACGACGCGGCTGCCGGTGACGGAGGTCGCGACCTAACTCAGCTCGTCCATGTCCGGCGGCGAGAGGCGCACGGCAGCGGCCGCGATGTTCTGCTCCAGATGCTCGATGGAGCCGGTCCCCGGGATCGGCAACATCACGGCCGAGCGCTCGAGGAGCCACGCGATCGCCGCCTGACCGGCCGTGATCCCATGGCGCTCGGCCACGCGGGTGAGCGCGCGCAGGGCGCTCGAGCCGCCGGCGTGCCGACCTGAGCCGAGCGGCGCCCATGGCAGGAAGGCGATCGCCTTGCTCTCGCAGTGGGCGAGCACGTCGTCCGAGTGACGGTCCTCCAGGTTGTAACGGTTCTGGACCGAGATCACGGCCGTCAGCCGCTCACAGCGCCTGAGTTCCTCCACGCTGACGTTCGACACGCCGATGTGCCGGATCTTACCTTCGCTCTTCAAGCGCACGAGCTCGCCGACCGAATCCTCGAGCGGCACCTTGGGATCGGGAGCGTGCAGCTGATACACATCGATCCGATCGCGCCGCAGGCGCTTCAGGCTCGCCTCGCAGGCCTGGCGCAGATGTTCCGGCCGGGCATCACGATTCCAGGAGTCGGGGCCCGGACGCACCAGTCCCCCCTTGGTGGCGATGACGATATCGGGCGAGTAAGGGTAGAGCGCCCGGGCGATCAGGTTCTCGCTGACTTCGGGGCCGTAGGAATCCGCAGTGTCGATAAAGGTCACGCCGAGGCGCACCGCGCGCTGCAACACCCTCACCCCGGTCGCGACGTCGGGCGGATCACCCCAGACGCTATGGCCGGTGATGCGCATCGCGCCGAAGCCCAGACGATTGACCTTGAGATCGGCACCCAGGACGAGTTGACCGGCCGCGGAGGCATTCAATTGGGTGTTCATAGGTCACTTCTGCGAGCAAACCGCATGCCGGAGTCCCCGAGAAACCCTCCAGGAAACGCTTCAGCGCAAGGGCAGCGCGATCGAGCGCGTGATCGTACGCATCGCGAAGCTCGATTGCACGCTCACCACGCTCGGCAGGCGTGTCAGGTGTTGGCTGTGGATGCGCTCGAAGTCCGCAAGGTCCGCGACCACGACGCGCAGCAGGTAGTCGTGCTCGCCCGTCATGAGATAGCACTCCATGACCTCCGGGATCCTGCGCACCGCCGTCTCGAAGGCCGTCAGCCCCGACTGGCTCTGGCGATCGAGGGTGATGCTCACGAACACATTGACGGGGAAGCCCGCCTTCTGCTGATTGATGAGCGCGGTATAGCCTTCGATGAGGCCCGATTCCTCGAGCGCCCTCACCCGTCGCAGGCAGGCCGACTCCGAGAGGCTCACCTCGCTCGCCAACCTCGTGTTGGTGATGCGCGCATCCTGCTGCAGCAGGCGCAGGATGGCGCGATCATAGCGGTCGAGCTCCATGGGCGCATGATTCTGCCATATAAGTGGCACTTTGTCGCAGATTCTGCCGCGACGTGCCGGCCCGCGGGCCACTACGCAAGCTCCCGCCGCCGGCGGCGCCTAATCTGTCCGGACCTTCACCTTCGGGAATGAGCCATGCGCATTGGCGTTCCGCGCGAGATCAAAGTCCATGAGTATCGGGTCGGTCTGGTTCCCGCCGGAGTTCGCGAGCTCACCGCGGCCGGACATGAGGTCACCGTCGAGACCGGCGCGGGAGAGGGGATTGGCCTCTCGGATGCGGAATACCGCGCCGCGGGCGCAGCAATAGCGCCGAACGCGGCGGAGGTCTTCGCCCGAGCGCAGCTCGTCGTGAAGGTGAAGGAGCCCCAGCCCGCCGAGTGCCAGATGTTGCGTCCGGGCCAGGTGCTCTTCACCTACCTGCATCTTGCTGCGGATCCCGCACAGGCGCGTGGACTGATGACCTCGGGCGCCACCGCCATTGCCTACGAGACCGTCACCCGTAACGGCTCACTGCCGCTGCTCACGCCCATGAGCGAGGTGGCCGGGCGCATGTCGATCCAGGTGGGCGCTGCCTGCTTGCAGAAGGCCAACGGCGGCCGTGGCGTCCTGCTCGGCGGCGTGCCCGGCGTCCCGCCGGCCAAAGTGGTAATCCTCGGTGGCGGTGTTTCCGGCACTCACGCTGCTGAAATGGCCGTCGGTCTGCGCGCGGACGTCACTGTGGTCGACCGCTCGGTCGATCGCTTGCGCGAGCTTTCGAGCCTCTTCGGCGCGTCGCTGCGGACGGCTTACTCTACGGTGGAAACCATCGAGCGCCTGGTGCGCGAGGCCGACCTCGTCATCGGCGCCGTGCTGATCGCAGGCGCCGCGGCGCCTAAACTCGTGACCCGCCCCATGGTGGCCACCATGCAGCCGGGGTCGGTGCTGGTCGACATCTCGATCGATCAGGGAGGCTGCTTCGAGACGAGCCATCCCACGACCCACGCGCAGCCGACCTTCGTAGTGGACGGTGTGGTCCACTACTGCGTAGCCAACATGCCGGGAGCGGTGGCGCGGACCTCCACTTTCGCGCTGACCAACGCCACTCTCCCCTACGTCAGGATGCTCGCAGACCTCGGGTGGCAGGCGGCCCTGAAGAAAGACCCGGGATTTGCGGCCGGGCTCAACGTCCATGCGGGGGAGATCACCCACGAGGCGGTGGCGCAGGCGCTCAATTTGAAGGCGCATCCGTATCCCAGCCCCGCTCGGTAATCGCCTGGCGCCGCTGGCGCGAGTCGGGCCTTTGCCGGTACGCTTGCGGCTCCCCATCCCAGGAGGTCTCGAATGTCCCTGAGCAAGCTCGCCCTGCCGGCGGTGCTGCTGGCGGCCTACGCCGGCACTGCGCTCGCCAAGCCCGTGACTTACGTCTGCGATCCCGCGCACACTCATCCGAGCTTCGCCGCCGATCACATGGGTGGTCTGTCGGTCTGGCGCGGAACGTTCGGCAAGAGCTCCTGCACCATCGTGCTCGATCAGGCGCGGCACACCGGCAGCGTGGATGTGACGGTCGACACGACCTCGGTCGACTTCGGCCTGGCGAGGCTCAACGAGGATGTGCAGAGGGGGTCCAATCTCCTGGACACCGCTCAGTACCCGACCGCAACCTACAAGGGCACGCTGGCCGATTTCGTCAGCGGCAAGCCCACGAAACTCATCGGCCGGCTCACTCTGCACGGAGTGACCCATCCGCTGACGCTGGTCATTGACTCCTTCAAATGCAAGGAAGTGATGCACCGGGAGCGCTGCGGCGCCGACGCCAGGGGGCAAATCGAGCGCGACCAGTACGGCGTCGATTTCGGCAAGCCGTTCGGCTTCCAGATGTGGGTGCGTCTGAAGATCCAGGTGGAGGCGGTGCGGCAAGGCTGAGCGCCCCTTGACGTGCCGGCCTAGCTAGCGACATTCCCAGGAAGTCTTGAAGCCGGTCACGCTCCGGCCGGCCTTCGGCCTGGGCGGCGGGGGGATTGTGTAGACTGCGACCATTCCTCAGGAGAGTCGCTATCCGTGCCCATGGCAGACGATGATCTGATCGAGGCCCTGCTCGGCGCCGCCGTCGCGGCCGGCCGGGCTGCGCTCGATATCTATCGCACCGGCTTCACCGTCCGCGAGAAAGCCGACCATTCGCCGGTTACCGCGGCCGACCATGCCTCGGAGCGAATCGTTCTCGAGCACCTGGCCCGACTCGCGCCCGGCGTGCCCGTCATCGCCGAGGAGGCGGTCGCGGCGGGCTCGATCCCGAGGATCGGTGAGGAGTTCTTCCTGGTCGACCCCTTGGATGGCACGAAGGAGTTCATCCATCGCCGTGGCGAGTTCACGGTCAACATCGCGCTCGTTCGCCGCAGCATGCCGGTGCTCGGCGTCGTTTATGCGCCGGTCGGCGGCATGCTCTACGCGGGCAATGTCGCTACCGCGCGCGCCTTCCGCTGCTCTTACCCCGCGGAGGCTACGAAGCCGGGGCCGCGTGAGTCGCTGCACGTCCGAGCTGTTCCGGCGAACGGCGTCACGGCGGTGGTGTCGCGATCACATTCGACGCCGGAGACCGATGCCTACCTCAGCCACTACACGATCAGCGAGCGGGTCTCGGTCGGCTCGTCGCTGAAATTCTGCTTCGTGGCCGCGGGCGAGGCGGACCTTTACCCGCGGCTTGGTCCCACCATGGAGTGGGACACGGCCGCCGGCCACGCCGTGCTCGCGGCCGCTGGCGGCAAGGTGCTGGCCCCGGGCGGCAAGCCGCTCGCCTACGGCAAGCCCGACTTCCGCAATTCATTCTTCATCGCGAGCGGGGCGCTCAGTCCCGTGCCGCTTGCCGCCTGAGGAGCCCATGGCCACGGACACTCAGTCACGCCAGGCGCTGTCGCAGCACTTGAAGCGGCTCGAAGCCGAGTCGATCGAGATCATGCGCGAGGTCGCCGCGGAGTTTCGCAATCCGGTGATGCTCTACTCGATCGGCAAGGACTCCGGGGTGATGCTGCACCTCGCCATGAAGGCGTTCCATCCCTCGAAGCCGCCCTTTCCGCTGCTGCATGTCGACACGCGCTGGAAGTTCCGCGACATGATCGGTCACCGCGATGCGATCGTGGCGCGCTATGGCGTGAAGCTCCTCGTCTACACGAACCCCGAGGGCCTGTCGCGCGGCATCAATCCCATCACCTCGGGCTCCCAGCTTCACACCCAGGTCATGAAGACCGAGGCGCTGAAGCAGGCGCTCGACAAGTGGCAGTTCGATGCGGCCTTCGGCGGCGCGCGCCGTGACGAGGAGAAGAGCCGCGCCAAGGAGCGCGTGTTCTCCTTCCGCTCCGCGGGCCACGTGTGGGACCCGCGCAATCAGCGGCCGGAGCTCTGGAACCTCTACAACACGCGGATCAGCAAGGGCGAGACCATCCGGGTGTTTCCGCTCTCGAACTGGACCGAGCTCGACATCTGGCAGTACACGCGCGCCGAGAGCATCCCGGTCGTGCCGCTCTACTTCGCGGCCCCACGGCCGGTCATCGAGCGCGACGGGCTCCTCATCATGCGCGACGACGATCGCATGCCGCTGAAGCCCGGCGAAGTCGAGCAGGTGCGGATGGTGCGATTCCGCTCGCTCGGCTGCTACCCGCTGTCGGCGGCGATCGAGAGCCAGGCCACGAGCCTCGATGACATCATCGAGGAGATGCTCATTGCGCGCACCTCGGAGCGCTCCGGCCGCCTCATCGACAGCGACGAGGCCGCCTCGATGGAGAAAAAGAAACGCGAGGGGTACTTCTAATGACGGCTTACGCGCACGATCAGGTCACGGTGAGCTCGGGCGGCCGCGGCGGACCCGAGAAGGGGCTGCTGCGCTTCCTCACCTGCGGCTCGGTGGATGACGGCAAGTCGACGCTCATCGGGCGCCTCCTCTACGACACGAAGCTGATCCTCGAGGACCAGCTTGCAGCCTTGAAGCGCGATAGCCGCAAGCACGGCACCACTGAAGATGACATCGACTTCGCGCTGCTCGTCGATGGTCTCGAGGCCGAGCGCGAGCAGGGAATTACCATCGATGTCGCGTACCGGTTCTTCTCGACGCCGCGGCGCGCCTTCATCGTGGCCGACACGCCCGGCCACGAGCAATACACCCGCAACATGGCGACGGGGGCCTCCAATTCCGAGGCCGCCGTGATCCTGATCGATGCGCGCAAGGGCGTGCTCACCCAGACCCGCCGGCACAGCTACATCTGCTCGCTCCTGGGCATCCGGCACGTGGTGCTCGCCGTCAACAAGATCGACCTGGTCGATTTCTCGGGCGAGCGCTTCCACCACATCGTGGGTGACTATCTCGGCTTCGCGCAGGCGCTCGCCTTCAGCTCGATCACGCCCATTCCGGTATCGGCGCGGTACGGAGATAACGTCACCGCCCGCTCGGAGCGGATGCACTGGTATGAGGGTCCGACCCTCCTCGAGCACCTCGAGGGGCTCGATGCCGGCGAAGGGCTCGAGGGCAAGTCTTTCCGCTTCCCCGTGCAATGGGTCAATCGCCCCAACCTTGATTTCCGCGGCTTTTCAGGCACCGTAGCCTCGGGCGTCGTGCGCTCAGGCGATCGCGTGGTGGTCGCGGCCTCGGGACGGGAGACGAAGGTGGCGCGCATCGTCACCGCGGACGGAGATCTGCCCGAGGCGCGTGCCGGCGATGCGGTCACCCTGACTTTGAGCGATGAGGTTGATGTGGCGCGCGGCGACATCATCGCGCCGGCTGATGCCCGGCCGGAGGTCGTCGACCAATTCGCCGCCCAGGTCCTGTGGATGATCGAGGAGCCAATGCTGCCCGGCCGGTCGTACCTCATGCGGGTCGGCACCAAGTATGTGCCCGCACGAGTGACGAGCCTCAAGCACAAGACCGACGTGAACACGCTCGAGCACATCGCGGCCAAAACCCTGGGGCTCAACGAGATCGGGCTCTGCAACCTGTCCACCGCCACCCCGGTCGCCTTCGACCCCTATGCGGAGAATCGGGCGACCGGCTCCTTCGTGCTGATCGACCGCTTCACCCACGCGACGGCGGGCGCGGGGATGATCGCCTTCGGGCTGCGTCGCGCCACCAACATTCACCGTCAGGCGCTGCTCATCGACAAGACGGCGAGAACGCGCATGAACGGCCATCGGCCCGCCGTTCTCTGGTTCACGGGACTCTCCGGCTCCGGCAAGAGCACCATCGCCAACATCGTGGAGCGCGAGTTACACGCCCATGGCGCACATACCTACATGCTGGACGGCGACAACGTACGGCACGGCTTGAACGGCGATCTGGGCTTCACCGATGCGGACCGGGTGGAGAACATCCGGCGCGTGGGCGAGGTGGCACGGCTCTTCGTCGATGCCGGCGCGATCGTGCTCTGCTCCTTCATCTCTCCCTTCCGCGCCGAGCGGCGCATGGTGCGTGAGCTCGTCGAAGAGGGCGAGTTCATCGAGATCCACGTCGACACGCCGATCGAGATCTGTAAGCAGCGCGACCCCAAAGGTCTCTACGCCCGCGCCCTCGAAGGCAAGATCAAGAACTTCACCGGCATCGACTCGCCCTATGAGTCGCCGGAGAGCGCGGAGATCGTGGTCGACACCAGCCAGGGCCCGCCGGAAGAAACCGCACAGCGCATCATTGCCGCGTTGAGAGAGCGCCAGATCGTCGGCTAGCGCCGCTCAGGTGCGCAGCACGATCTTCCCGATATGCGTGCCGGACTCCATCAGCGCGTGTGCACGCGCTGCCTCGCGCAGTGGGAAGCGCGCATGAATCGCCGGCCGTAAGGATTTCGACTCGAAGAGCGGCCAGACCTCCTGGCGCAAGCGCGCGGCGATCTCGCCCTTGCTGGCCACCGTTTGCGGGCGAAGCGTCGAACCGCCGACCCAGAGGCGTTTCATCATTACGCTGCGAAGGTCGATCTCTGCCTTGGCTCCGCCCTGAGTACCAATGATCGCAATCCGTCCATTCACGGCAGCCGCGGCGATGTTGCGCGCCAGGTACTCGCCCCCGACGATGTCAAGGATCACGTCGGCGCCCTGCCCTCCCGTCGATTCCATCGTCCGGGCCACGAAGTCCTCCTGCTTGTAGTCGATCGCCACGTCAGCGCCGAGCGCGCGGCACGCCGCGCGCTTTTCCGCCGTTCCCGCGGTGACAATGACCTGCGCTCCCATCGCCTTCGCGAGCAGAATCGCAGTGGTGCCGATGCCGCTCGAGCCGCCGTGGACGAGCAACGTCTCGCCGGACCTCAGCCGCGCGCGAATGAAGGCGTTGTAGTAGACCGTGAAGAAGGTCTCGGGCAACGCCGCGGCTTCCTCCATCGACAGTGTCACTGGAACCGGAAGGCACTGCGCAGCAGGCGCGGCCACGTATTCCGCATAGCCTCCCCCTGCTACGAGAGCGCAGACGCGCGCCCCTGGAGCAGGCTCGGTGACGCCTGTTGCAACACGCACCACCTCCCCTGCGACCTCCAGGCCCGGAATATCGGTTACACCGGGCGGCGGCGGGTACATCCCTCGCCGCTGCAACACATCGGGCCGGTTGACGCCAGCCGCCGCCACGCGAATCAACACCTCCTGCGGCCCGGGCTGCGGCACCGGTCGCGACGCTGGGCGCAGCACCTCCGGCGGCCCCGGCGTGTGGATCTCGATGGCGGTCATGGCGGTGGGTATGTCGCTCATAGGTGCTGATTCTCGCCCGCCTCCTCCGTCCCGTGCCAGCGGCAATGGCGTCCGTACTTCTCACGCAGCCGCTCACGCTCCTCGGGCGTCAGGCTCTCCCAGCGCTCACGCCAAGCGCGGTGCCGCCACGGCCCGCGGTGACCCCGCAAGCCTCCGAAGAGGATCCGGCTCAGCACGAGAAGTCCCGCGGCCTCCAGATAGCGCAGGGGCGGCGCGCCGAACAAGCCCGGCAGCAGTGCATTCCACAGCAGCATCACCACCCCGCTCAGCACCGCCAGGCTGATGATCACGAAACCCGCGAAGGCCAGGCCCTTCCACACCCAACGACGACCTCTCACAGTTCTCTCCTCATCTCAGAATCATGCCCGCTAGTCTCCCAGCCACTCCTCGTAAGCTTCCTTGAGCCGTTCCCGCATCCGCAGCACCGCATAACGCTTGCGCGACAGCAGCGTGTTGATCCCGACACCCCATCGCTGCGACAGCTCCTTGAAGCTCGCGCCCTCGAGCTCGTGCGCGATGAACACCTGGCGCTGCTTCGCCGGCAGCTCCGCCAGCGCCCGCTCGAGCTCTTCCATCAGCAGCTCCCGGATGAGCTGCGCGTCAGGACTTTCCTCCACGGCCGGTAACAGCTTGTCCAGTGCCGAATCCGCTTCCTCGCCTTCCGGCGCCATATCGCCCAGCAGTTGCGGCCGCCGCTTGCGAAACCGATCGATGATGCGGTTGCGCGCCACCCGCATGAGCCAAGCCCCCGCCTGCTCGACCGGCTGCATCAGCCGGTAGGCCGCGACGAGCTCATAGAGCGCCTCCTGCAGGACGTCCTCCGCCTCGGCCGCATCCCGCACCCGCCTCAGGATGAACGCCAGCAGCCGCCCCCGCTCACGCCGTACGACGGAAGCGATCTCCGAATCCTGCGACGAGAGATTCAAGGGCTTGAGCAGTGCTGCATCCATCCCGTGAAGGTAGACGGCTGCGGGGTAACCGATATTGTGAGCGGGGCGAATCACTGCCCCTGAACGGCAAGAGTCCCCGATCGTCCGTCTACCGTCCCGCACACGATCTCGCACCGCGGCAGCCGCGACAACTCCAGCGACTGTGCGTACGACCCAAGATCAGTGAGATCGAACCCCCGCCCCCGCCAGGCCGCGAGCAACCGCTCGAATCCTTCGAGATAAGCTCCCCCTTCGAGCTCGGCATGCAGCGTGAACACCTGATCCGTGTCCTCCTCCGTGAGCGCAAGCAGATGCTCGACCGGATCGACCCCACCGAGGTCCTCGCGCCCGATCAGCTCATCGAGCGTCGGCAGGGTCGTTGGCAACTGCGGCAGTGCGACTTCCCTTGCCTCGACCACCGGCATGAACGGACACACGCCTCTCGTATCCGACGCCCAGCAAAATCCCAACTCCCGCTCGAGCCCCGGCACGCTCGCATTCACCTGCCACCCGGCCGCCCCATGCCCCTGTGGCGGGCGCTCGAACACCCGAATGAACGCCTCACGCGCCAGCACGAGCTGGCGGCGGGTCCACGGCTCGCTCGCGCCCGCCACCCCGTCCTGCCACTTGATGTGATCGTAGGTGTGAACTCCCACTTCGAAGCCGCGCTGCGCGATCTCCCGCATGATCGCCCCGCACCGCCGTCCGATGTGCGGCCCCGGGAGGAGCACGCCGTAAAGGAGGGTCTTCACCCCATAGTGTTGCGTCACTGAGGTACGCCGCACCTTCCCGAGAAACCCGCGGCGAAAGACCCGCTTGATCGCCCTGCCCGTGTGATCGGGCCCGACGCTGAAAAGGAAGGTGGCGCGCGCACCGGCGCGCTCGAGCGCCGCCGCGAGCCGCGGTACTCCCTCGCGCGTGCCGCGATAGGTATCGACATCGATCTTGAGTGCGAGGGTGCCCACGGCTGCTGCCGCCGTCAGTCGGCTCAGCCCAGCGTCGCCGGATGCGCTTCGAGCTCGCGCGCGAGCTCGGCGAGATCGACGGGCCCCTGCTCCGTCGCGGCCGCGAGGATTCTGAGGACACCGCCATCGGCGCAGGCTGCGTAACAGGCGTCCCGCTCGCCGAAAAGCCTCGCCCGCTCCGAGGGCGTGATGATCCTCGTCTGCAACCGGGTGCGATGGATCCACCACAGCCGCCCATCGACCTCGGTGAACGCGCCGGGGAAGGGAGGCGCCACCGCGCGCACGAGGTTATGAATGCGCGCGGCCGGCTGGCTCCAGTCGATGCGTCCGTCCTCGGGCCTTCGCCGTCCGAAGTACTGTCCCGGCTCGATGAGCTGCGGGCGGCGCGGCGCATTGCCCGCAATGAGCCCCGGGAGCGAGCGCGCAAGCACGATTTCCGCGGCCGTGGTCACCTTGCCGAAGACCGCGCGCGCATCGTCATCCTCGAGGATCGGCACCGCGAGTTGATCGACGATGTCGCCGGCATCGGCGCGAGCCACCATGTAGTGCAGCGTGGCTCCGGTCTCGAGCTCGCCGTTCAGGATCGCCCAATTGACCGGCGCGCGGCCGCGATATTTCGGCAGCAGCGAGCCATGCATGTTCAACGCGCCACGGCGGGCGCAACCCAACAGCCGCGCGCCGAGGAGCGAGCGGTAGTAGAACGAGAATATGAAGTCAGGCTGAAGGGCGGCAACCTGCTCGGCAAGCTCCGGCCCGTTGGCATCGTCCGGCATCGAGACTTCGAGGCCGTGCTCGCGCGCGGTGTCGGCGACGCTCGCGAACCATCGGTTCTCCTTCGGATCGTCCTTCACCGTGACGATCAGAGGCACCGCCACCTTCGCGGAGAGCAGCGTCTTCAGACACCGCACGCCCACATCATGGTGGGCGAAGACCACCGCGCGGGCGGCGCTCATTTTTCCGAGCCTCGCGCGCGCTCGGCGCGCAGCATCTCCGTATGATCGAGCTCCGGGTGCAGCCCCCGCCGCACCTCGGGAAGGGCTCGGCGCTCGGCCCTTCCCGCCTCACTTTCTTCCAACAGCGCCGAAATGGTGTACCTCGGCCGTTGCCGCACCTGCTCGTAGATGCGGCCGACGTATTCGCCGACGACTCCGAGGCCGATGAGCAGCACTCCGATGAGGAAGAAAGCGATGCCGAAGAGCGTGAAGACGCCCTGGACCTCGGGTCCGATGAAGATGCGGCGGATCGCGAGCACCACGACGAAGAAAAGCGACACCAGCGCGAGCGTCATCCCCGCCATGGTGAAGAACTGCAGCGGCGCGACCGAGAAGCCGGTCATGAGGTCGAAGTTCAGGCGGATCAGCCGGTAGATGGAGTATTTCGACTGACCGGCGGTGCGCTGCGCGTGCGCCACTTCGATCTCGACCGGACGGCGCGCGAAGGTATACCCCAGCGCCGGCACGAAGGTGCTGACCTCCACGCAGCGGTTGATCGCCTCGACGATGCTGCGATGGTAGCCGCGCAGCATGCAGCCCTGGTCGCTGATCTGGACCTGCGTCGTACGCTCGCGGATGCGATTCATCATGCGCGAGGCGAGCCTGCGCCAGTAGACATCGTGGCGGCGGGCGCGCACGGTGCCGACGTAGTCGGCCCCCTGGTCCATGGCGGCGATAAGCTTGCCGATCTCCTCGGGCGGGTTCTGCAGGTCCGCATCGAGCGTGATGACGTAATCGCCGCGTGAATGCGCGAAGCCTGCGAGAATGGCCATGTGCTGGCCCGCATTGCGGGTGAGGAGGATCACCCGCGTGGTGTCCGGACGGCGCTCGAACTGCTCCCGCAGCACCGCAGTGGAGCGATCGCGGCTGCCGTCATCGACGAATATCACCTCGTAGGACCGCTCGAGCCGATCCAGCGCCGGATAGAGCCGCGCGAACAGGCTCTCGAGGCCTGCTTCCTCGTTGTAAACCGGAATGACGACCGAGACCGTCGCGGTCACTTTGCCGCTCGCCTCAGGACATCCGCCGCCGCTTCCACGACCCGGTCCACATCCGACACTTCCATCGCCGGGAAGAGCGGCAACGTCACGGTTTCCCGGCCGATGCGCTCCGCGTTCGGGAACTGCCCTTCACGGTAGCCGAGCGCACGGTATGCGCTAAAGAGGTGGATCGCGGACGCGTAATGGACGCCGACGCCGATGCCCCGCGCCGCCATTTGCTCGATGAACTGCAGGCGCGAGATCCGCAGTCGCTCAAGCGGCAGGAGCGGCGCGAACATGTGACAGTTATGCCCCTCGTCGCCGCGCGCGGGCAGGCGCACGGGCGCATCAGCGCGCCACAGACTGAAGTAGCGCGCGGTCAGCTCCCGTCGGCGCGCGTTGGCTCCCTCGAGCGCGGCCAGCTGGCCGAGGCCCACCCGTGCCGCGACATCCGACAGGTTGGCCTTGCCAGCGGCGAAGAGCGTGTCGACCTCATCCGCCGCTATCCTACGCTGGCCGTGGAAGCGGTGGAGCTCGAGCTGCCGCAGCTCCTCCGGCGAGCCGCCGACCACGCAGCCGCCCTCGATGCTGGTGAGATTCTTGTTGGGATGGAAGCTGAAGCAGACCAGATCACCGAAGCTGCCGATGCGCTTGCCGCGCCAGGAGGAGCCGATCGCCTGGGCGGCATCCTCGATGACGCGCAGCCGGTGGCGCCCGGCAATCGCATACAACCGGTCCATGTCGAGCGGCAGCCCCGCGAAGTGCACCGGCATGATCGCGCGAGTGCGCGTCGTGATGGCGGCCTCGACCTGCTCGAAGTCGATGTTGCGGGTGTCGAGGCCGACGTCGACGAACACCGGACGGGCGCCCGCCCGCACGATGACGTTGGCAGTGGCGACGAAGCTCATGGCGGGGGTGATGACCTCATCCCCCGCGCCGATTCCGGCCGCCAGGAGCGCATGCTCGAGGCTGGCGGTCGCGGAGGTCTGCGTGCGCACCGGGCGGCCGCCGCAGTACTCCGAGAGCGCCGCCTCGAACTTCTTGACGTTCGGGCCCGTGGCGAGCCATCCGGAGCGCAGCACCTCGACCACGCCCCGGATCGTCTCTTCATCGATCGTCGGCCGGGTAAACGGCAGGAACGGGGTGCTCGGCCCATCCTGGGCCGCGGCCGTTCCGCCGCGGCGCTTCGCGCCGTCCAAAATCGTTCCGGACGATTTTGTCATGACCTTGCCACCAGCACCACTCCAAACACGATGACCGCAATCCCGAGCACGCGCTGCACGTTCGGCACCTCCCCGAGCAGCCACCAGGCGAGCCCGATGTTGATCACGTAACCGATCGAGAGCAGCGGGTAGGCCTGATTCACCGGGACGCGGGAGAGTCCCACCAGCCATGCGACCAGGCTGAGTCCGTAACATCCGAGCGCGACCCACAGCCACGGCACGGTGAGCAGCTCGAGCGAGCGGCGCAGCATGGCACCGCTCGCCGCCACGAGTGGCCCGGTCTTATCCGTCGCAGCCTTCAGGCCGATCTGCGCCAGGGCGTTGAGCAGCACCCCGCAGAGGAGGAACGAGAAATCCGACAGTCTCACGAGCGACTCACAGCGACCGTGAAGCTGTCCTGCGCGATCACGCGCCCCGGCAGCCCCTGCTGCCGGTAATGATCCCACACGCTCGGAGCGAAGAATGCAATGGCATCGCGGCTCGCCTTCCACTGCTGCACGAACTGCGCCGGCGTCGCGGTCTGCCGGCCCGGCTCGCTCGCCTCGCCGAAGTCGAGCTCGCCCCTATAGCTGACGAGGGTCAGCGTCCGGCCGAGGTAGGGTGGAATGGTCTGACGGTACTCGCCGACGCTGTAAAGCGCGGTCCCGGCATGCACATCCGCGGCAACGGCCTGAACGAGCTCATATGCCGATCGCGAAGGGGGAATCACCGTGTATTCACAGAGCAGGGCCTGCCAGGCAAAGATGAAGAGGAGAGCGATCGCCAGCGGCCGCCATGCGCCTGAAGAAGGCTCGCCTCCAGAGGCTGCAGGCGCGCCAGAGCGCGCCCTCCTCCTCCAGCTCGCCGCCACCGCGAGCAGCGCCGCAACCGCAGCGGCAATCGCCCAAGCGGTGGCCTGCGCAGAAATCATCCCATTGCGGTGCTGCGAGTAAACGAGAAGCCCTCCCGCCACGAAGATGGCCAGACCCGCCGCGACGCGCGCCGAGCGCGACAGAAACCGCCGATCCGTGCGATCCGCCACCGCAACGCCGGTGAAGGCCGCCAGCAGGGGGAACATCGGCAGGATGTAAGTCGCGAGCTTCGAGTCCGACATGGAGAAGAACACGAGCGTCAGCACGCTAAATAGTAGCAGGAATTTCAGTGGCTTGAACTTCCAAGTTGAGCCTGAGTCTCGCCATGCGCCCACCGCGGCGCGCGCCAGCGGCACGAGCCACGGCAAGGCGCCCACCACCAGGAGCACGAGGAAGTACCACCAGGGCTCGACACGCTGCGCCTCCCGGGTGAGAAAGCGCTGGAAATGCTCGTGGATGAAGAAGTACGACGCGAAGCCCGCATTGCGCAGCGATACCAGGATGAACCAGGGCGTCGCAAGCGCGAGGAAAAGCGGCACGCCGAGGGCGAAATGCATCCGCCGCCAGGGCCTCGCATCCCGCTCCACCACGCTGTAGAGGATGAGCGTTCCGCCGGCGAGCACGAAGACCACGATCCCCTTGCTCAAGACCGCGAGCGCCGCTGCCGCCCAGCACACGAGCATCCAGCCGCGCTCCTTCCCCGAGCGCTCGGGCGAGCATTGCGCCATGAGGAAAGCCAGCACGGTGGCGCACATCCAGAACGTGAAGGCGGCATCGAGCAGGTCGAGATGGCCGATGACCCCGAAGTACGGGCTCATCGCGAGCAGCGCCACCGCGATGACCGCCGCCCGCCTGTCGTAGAGGCGGGCGACCCAGGCGTAGATGAGCGGCAGGCAGGCGAAGCCGAGAAAGACGGTCCAGAGCCGCGAGCTCCAGTTGCTGAGCCCCACGACCGAGTAAAGCGCCGCCGTCGCCCAGTACTGGAGCGCCGGCTTCTCGAAATACTTCAGGCCATCGAGCCGCGGGGTGACCCAGTCCCCCGTCGCCACCATCTCCCGCGGGATCTCCGCGTAGCGGCCCTCGTCGGGATCCAGCATGGGACGGAGCTGAATGGTCACGAGCCACACGGCCGCGAGCGCGATCCAGCCCCACCACCTGAACCCGCCTGTGCGCGGTCGCGAACCGACGCCAGTCGTCGTGCTCATTCCGAGTCTCGTCCGCCGCGCTCAGGCGCTTGCCAGGGCGGCGGCACGGGCGCTGAAGTTCTCCTGCTTGACGTAGAACTCGATCGTGTGGCGGATGGCCGTGTCGAGATCCGTGGAGGGCCGCCAGCCCAGATGGCGCTCGGCCGCGTGGATGGCGGGCACCCGTACCTGGATGTCCTGGTAGTACTTGCCGTAGTAATCGCCCGCCGAGACCTCGACGATCTGCGTGGCGCGCGCGCTCTCGCGCAGCACCGGAAACTCCTGCGCGATGCGGATGGTGCGCTCGGCGAGATCGCGGATCGAGACGCAGTTGTCGGGATTGCCGATGTTGAAGATGCGCCGCGAAGCGCGGCCCTGCGCGTTCTCAAGGATGGTGAGCAGGGCCTCGATCGCATCGTCAATGTAGGTGAAGGAGCGCTTCTGGCGGCCGCCATCGACCAGCTTGATCGGCCGGCGGTAGAGCACGTTAGAGAGGAACTGGGTGAAAACACGCGAGCTGCCTTCCTTCGGCTCCTCGACGTTGTCGAGATTGGGGCCGATGAAGTTGAACGGGCGAAACAGCGTGTAATCCAGGTTGTCGCGCACGCCGTAGGCGTAGATGACGCGGTCGAGGAGCTGCTTCGAGGCCGCATAGATCCAACGCTGCTTGTCGATCGGGCCGTAGACGAGCGCGCTCGTCTCCTCATCGAGCAGGGCATCGGGCGACATGCCGTAGATCTCGGAGGTCGAGGGGAAGATGAGACGCTTGCCGTACTTGACACAGTGGCGCACGACCGAGAGGTTGGCTTCGAAGTCGAGCTCGAAGACCTTGAGCGGATGGATGACGTACTGCGCGGGGTTGGCGATGGCGACGAGCGGCACGACCATGTCGCACTTCCTCACGTGATACTCGACCCACTCCTTGTTGATGGTGATGTCACCCTCGACGAAATGGAAGCGGTCGTTCTTGGGCAGCGAGCCGAGCTTGTTGTCGGAGAGGTCGATGCCGTAGACCTCCCAGTCGCGATCGCGAAGGATGGCGCTGGTCAGGGCGCTGCCAATGAAGCCGTTCGCCCCTAGGATCATGATCTTGAGTGGCATGGAAGTCCTTAAGCCGCTGGCCGGGCTCGGCGCTTGGCTAAAAAGGGGCGAATTCTAGCAGGTGCAGGGCAATCCCGGCGAGCGCGACGGCGCCGGCCACCGCCAGGGTGATACCGGTGATCTCAGGCGAGCAGTGTTTTCATCGCGCGGCGATAGCGCGCGAGGAGGGCTTCGCGCCGGCGATGACGCCCGCCGGTCACCAACTTCTCCCCTCCCCGCCAGACGCAATCGATGACCTCGCGGCCTGCGGCAAATATCCAGCTGTCGAGAATCTCGTCTTCGCGGCGCTCGATGAGCGCCGCATGGCCGGCATCGAGACTCACCAGGTCGAGCGGCGCATCTGCCACCAGGCCGACATGCGCGCGAGCAGAAGCGCCGAGGAGCGCCTGCGCGCCTCCTGCGAGCGCGGCGTCGAAGAGACTTCGCCCGGTCGAGTGGCCGGACTCCCCCGCCAGCGCGTTGCGGACTTGCCGCGTCAGCCGCTGGGAATACTCGAGCGCGCGCAACTCCGCACCGGCATCGAGCAACACGTTGGAGTCGGTCCCGACGCCGAAGCGGCCGCCACGGCTGCGAAATTCCACGGCCGCAAAGATCCCGTCACCGAGACTCGCCTCGGTGATGGGGCAGAGCCCGACCACCGCGCCCGCCGCGGCGATGCGCTCGAGCTCCCCGGCGGTCGCGTGCGTGGCATGCACGAGGCACCATCTGTCATCGACGGTGATCGCCTCGAACAAGCGCTCGATCGGCCGTCGTCCACACCAGGCAACGCACTCCTCGACCTCGCGGGCCTGCTCCGCGATGTGAATGTGCACCGGGCCTCCCGCGGCGAGCGCGACCACCGCCGGCAACTCCTCCGGCGCGACGGCGCGCAGGCTGTGCGGCGCGATGCCGACATTGCTCCCGGCCAACCTGCGGGCCGCCTTGCGGCTCGACTCCACGATCCGCCCGAAACGCTCGAGGTCGGTCACGAAGCGGCGCTGGCGCGCACTCGGCTCGAGCGCCCCGAATCCGCCATGGGCATAGAAGGTCGGCAGGAGTGTGAGCGCGATGCCGGTGTCGGCGGCAGCGGCCGTGATGCGCACGGCGAGCTCGGCGGGATCGGCGAAAGGTACGCCCGACTTGTCCTGGTGCAGGTAATGAAACTCGCCTACGCGCGTGAAACCGGCCTCGAGCATCTCGGCGAACGCGAGCGCCGTGATCGCCTCGAGCTGATCCGGGTCCATTCGTTCCACGAAGCGGTACATGAGCTCACGCCAGGTCCAGAAGCTGTCGGCCGTCGGCCCGCGACGCTCCGTCAGTCCCGCGATCGCGCGCTGGAAGGCGTGGCTGTGGAGGTTGGACAGCCCCGGGACGCCCACGGCATGGCGCTCCTCACCCTTGATGGGGTCGACCTCGGCTTCGACGGCGCGGATGTTGCCGTGACTCGCCGTGATGCGCACGCGCCGCGCCCAGCCGTCAGGCAGCAGGGCGGACTCGAACCAGAGTGATTCCCGCGGGCTTCCCTCGGAAGTCGCGCTCACTGGTGCACCGCCCGCGCCATGCGCTGCTCGTTGCGGCTGGAGCCGGCGATGCAGACGCTGCCGGCATGCATGGGAGACTCCGCGACTGCGAGACCCGGCACCATTGTAGACTCTTTGAGGTCCCTCAGAACCGCATCTGCGTGAGCGCCAGGCGCCGATGGGCAACGCCGATGCCAGCCACGGCGAAACCCGTCATCATGCGCGACGGAGCCTGCGCCGCACCGCGAGCGCGATGTCCTGCATCTCGCGGATGCGTAGCGCGGTCGCGCAGCAGAGGAACGCACCGGCCCCGACGACGATGACCGCCGTGAGGGAGCCCGCCTTCGGCCAGAACCGCTCGACCGCCCAGCCGGCGAGGAGGTAATGGTTGCCGGCCCAGCAGATCCCCGCGAGCAGCGCGGAGGCGACCGAGAGCCGCAGCAGGAGCGAGAGCATCGCGCGCGACTCCAGCCTGCCCAGGTGGCGGTGCATCAGCACGTAAAGCACCAGGAAGTTGGTCGTTGCGATGCACGCGGTCGAGAGCGCGAGCCCCTGATGCCCCCACCCGAGCCGCACGGTCAGGAGCCAGTTGAGGAAGAGATTGATTCCGACCGCGCCGAAGCTCACGTACATCGGCATGTTGCGCTGGTCGATCGCATAGAAGGCGTTGACGAGGATCTTCAGAGCGGCATAACCACAAAGGCCGACTGCATACCACCGCAGCGCCGCGGCCGCCTCGAAGGCATCGTGCGCATTGAAGCGGCCGTGTTGGAAGAGCACCGACATGATCGGCTCCGCGAGGAGGATCAGTCCGATGCTCGCCGGGATGGTCAGGAGAAAGGCGAGCCGCATGCCGCGCGCAAGCTCGGTGCGAAAGCCCGTGATGTTGCCGCCGGCGGCCATGCGCGCGAGCAGCGGCAGGGACACGGTGCCGAGCGCAACCCCGAAGATCCCGAGCGGCATCTGCATCAGGCGAAAGGCGAGCGCCAACCACCATACCGGTCCGTTGCCGAGCCTCGAGGCGAACGCCGAATTGACCAGCACGTTCACCTGAGTGGAGCTCGCCGCAATCACGGACGGCCCCATGAGCTGCAGGATGGCCTTGACTCCGTTGTCGCGCCAGCGGAAGTCCGGTCGGAAGCGATAGCCCAGACGTTTGAGCGAGGGCAGCTGCACGCCCAGCTGCATCGCTCCGCCGATCAGCGTGCCGATCGCGAGTCCTATGGTCGCGCGCGTGCCGAAATGCGGGTCGATGAGCCAGCCGATGCCGGCGCCGGCAATGATGGAGCCCAGGTTGAAGAAGCTCGAGGCGGTCGCGGGAATACCGAAGACGTTCTTCGCGTTCAGCATCCCCATCACCAGCGCCGCGAGCGAGACGAGCAGGATGAAGGGAAACATGATGCGCGTCAGGGTCACGGTCAGCGCCGCTTTGGCGGGAGGGAACCCATGCGCGATCACTGCGACGATCCACGGCGCGCAGACGATACCGACGAGTGTGAGGAAGCTGACGAGCACCGCTGCCGCAGTGGCCACTTTGTTGGCCAGCTCCCAGGCGGCGCGGTCGCCCTCGACCTCGGCCGTCTTGATGAAGACCGTGATGAAGGCGGTCGAGAGCGCGCCCTCCGCAAAGAGGTCGCGCAGCAGGTTCGGGATGCGAAACGCCATCTGGAAGGCGTCCATGACGGCGCCGCCGCCGAAAAGGAAAGCGAACACCTGATCGCGCACCAGGCCCAGCACGCGGCTGCCCAGCACGGCCACGGCGACGACGCTCGCCGCCCGAGTGTTCAGCGTCTCGTGGCGGGGGGCCGCCGGGGCGGTGCTCGGCGCGGCGGCGGGAATATCCGTTTGTGGCATGCGGGCGCCACGGTACCATATTGAAGCGCTGGGTCCGGGCCCTGCCCGGCCCAGCGCTGCTTTGGGCAAAAAGCGTGGTATTTGCCCAAAGCTCGCTCGGCGGAGCGGAGCGGTGCTTCGCTGAAAGCACCGCCTCGCCCTTCGGCGGCGGGGCACGTCCCTGTGCCTGAGTCGCTGTGTCGCATCGCTTCATGGTTCGAACACCGATAGACGGGTAACTAAGATGAACGGCGAACGCTACATCGCCGGCGACTGGGGCACGTCCCGGCTACGGCTATCGCTTTGTCTCGGCGATCGCGTCCTCGAGACACGTCAGGGTCCGGGCATCGGGGCGCTGCGCGAGCCGGCCGCCGACGCCCTGCGACCGCTCGTCGTCGCTTGGCGGCAGAGGTACGGACCCCTGCCGCTCGTCCTCTGCGGGATGGCGGGCTCGCGCAACGGCTGGCGAGAAAGTCCGTACCTGCCCTGCCCCGTTGACTTGCGGGTGCTGCCCACCGGGGCGCTGCGGTTCGAATCGGACGGGGCTGCGGTGCTCATCGCCCCGGGACTCTCGTGCACGAGCCGCCTCGCCGTCCCGGAGGTGATGCGGGGTGAGGAGACTCAGATCGCCGGGGCGCTCGCGCTCCATCCCGGGCTCGGCACCGGGCGCCACCTGCTCTGCCTGCCTGGCACTCACACCAAGTGGGCGTACCTGGAAGACGGACACGTACGGGATTTTCTGACGGCACTCACCGGGGAGCTGTTTGCGCTGCTGCGCGACGGGAGCACCCTCACCCGCGCTGCCGGCTCCAGTGCCGAGGGCAAGAACCAAAGCGCACCGGGCAGCTCGGGTGACTCCGAAGAGGGCTTCGAGCGCGGGCTCGAGGCGTCCGACAAGCTCGAGACCGCGAGCCTCGTGCATGGCCTCTTCGCTGTGCGCAGCCGCCAGTTGCTGGATGGACGCTCCCCCGAGTGGGCGCTGTCCTACCTCTCGGGTCTGCTGATCGGTTCGGACGCGCGCGGTGCCATTCCCCTCTTTACCGAGCACACGCAAGCGGTGCTCATCGGGGACGCCGCGCTCAACGAGCGCTATGCGCGGGCTCTGCGCCGCGTGGGTCTCGCGGCATCCTCCCTCGACGGCGAGCAGTGTGCGCTCGCCGGACTTCGCGCCCTATGGCAACCGTGAGCGCAGCTCGTCAACACTGGCCCGCGGGCATCCTGCCGCTCGTCGCCATTCTGCGCGGCATTCGACCCGAGCAGGTGCTCGAGGTCGGCGCGGCGCTGCACGAGGCCGGCATCGGAGCGATTGAAGTGCCGCTCAACTCGCCCTCGCCGCTCGCGAGCGTGTCGCGTCTCGCCGCGACTTTCGGCGACCGCTGCCTCTGCGGCGCCGGGACCGTGCTCAGCCCTGCCGATGTCGATGCGGTACATGCCGCCGGCGGACGCCTCATCGTAACACCCAACACCGTGCCGGCCGTCATCGAGCGCGCGCTCGCCCTCGGGCTGCTCGTGATGCCGGGATTCGCGACCGCCAGCGAGGCGTTTGCCGCGCTCGGCGCGGGCGCCGGTTTGCTCAAGCTCTTTCCGGCGGTGAGCTACGGCCCCGGACATCTCCAGGCGTTGCGCGATGTGTTGCCGGCCGATGTCGCCGTGTTTGCCGTCGGTGGCGTCGGCGCGTCCAACCTTGCGCCGTGGCGTCAGGCGGGCTGCGCGGGCCTCGGCGTCGGCGGCGATCTCTACCGCGCCGGCCATCCGGCCGGCGAGGTGCATCGGCGCGCGCTCGCCCTCGTCGCCGCCTGGCGCGCCAGTCAGTGACCGGCGGCCTGCGCGCTAAAGCCGGCCGCCCACGCCCAGGACGGCCGCCGTCGTGCGACCTCCACCGCCACGGGCTCGGAGAGCTTCCACGGGCGCGGTAGCGCATATTTGCGCGCAATTCTTACAAACGCTTGTGCAACCGGGTCGTCGGCCGGCGGCTTCTCGTCGGTGCTGGTCCAGCGGCGCACCCAGTTGGCCTGCACCAGCAGCGACTCGCGCAGCAGTTGCGCGTACGAAGCACTATCGCCGGCGGAGGTGGCGCGGCGCGCGGCGTGATCGGCCTCGCGCGCCAGCTCCTCGATGCAGCCGTCGGTGAGCCGGATGCCGACTTTCAGCGAATGGATTTCCTCCCGCAGCCAGCGCGCCGCGGTGCCCTGCGCGATGAGGAAGGCGCGTATCCCCGAGTTCAGCCATGTCATGATGATCTCCTGTCGAAGGGTCCGTCGCAGGCGCTCCTGTTGTGGAGCCGCAGGCGTAACGACCCAGGATGCACGCGCTGTGCCAGTGAAGCGCCAAGCTCGGGCTTGAGCTGGCGGTGGCGAATACCAACAACACCGGAGTCAGGTCTTGCGACGGCTTAGGGGCCGCTCGTACGAGCGGCAAGCGATGTTACATAAGCTCCCGCGGCAGCGAGTAGCGAGTAGCGAGCCTACTCCGGCCGCTCGCCGACCTCGACCAGATGCCTCGCTCGCAACGCAGGCGGGTCGTGCCGCTCATCACGTGTGTCCCTTCCGGATAACGCACGTGTTTGAAATAACATCCCGCGGCCTCATCGCCGACCTGCTCGCGCAACAGCTCGAAGGATTGCTCGGGATCGGTGTGAATGGGCGAGTTGCGACGCTCGGGATCCGCCGCGCGACTTGGGATGCATGCTGGATCATGGATTGCCTCCCCGCTCTTGGATCAGAGGTCGCCGCCGATGCGCACGACATAACGGCCACGCGCCTCACCCGCTATCAATGCCGCGCACGCCCGCGGTACCTCCTCCAGAGCGATGACCGCGCGCACGATGAGCCGCTCGATGGCGTGCGGCTTCCATTCACCGGCCAGCTTATCCCAGACGGCGAGTCGCCAGGCGGGCGGCACCTCGACGGAGTGTATGCCGAGCAGACTGACACCGCGCAGGATGAGGGGCATGACCGTGGTGTTGAGCGCCGGCGCCTGAGCGAGACCGATGCAGGCGATGTTGCCCCAGGGCTTGACCGTGCGCGTGAGGTAGGCGAGCGTCTCGCCGCCCAGGTTATCTATCGCGCCGCCCCAGATCGCCGTCTCGAGCGGCTTGCCCGCGCTCGCGAGCGAGCTGCGCGCCACCACCTGATCGGCTCCGAGCTCGCGCAGGTAGGCTGCCGCATCGGGCTTGCCCGTGATGGCGGCGGTGGTGAAGCCCACGCGCTTCAAGAGCCCGAGCGCGATCCCGCCGACCCCCCCCGTCGCGCCGGTGACGGCGATGGGGCCGCGCTGCGGCACCTGGTGGTTCTCGAGGAGCCGCCGCAGCGCCAGCGCGGCCGTGAAACCCGCAGTACCGAGCGCCATCGCCTCGAAGAGGGTGAGTCCCTTGGGCAGCGGCACGAGCGCCGCCCGCGGCAGCCGGGCGCGCTCGGAGAGGCCGCCGTCCAGCGATTCGCCGAGATTCGCCCCGGTGGCGAGCACGCGATCGCCCGGCCGGTAGGCGGGGTCGGAGCTCGCCTCGACGACACCGGAGAGGTCGATGCCGGCCGTGCGTGGATACCCGCGCGCGATCGCACCCTTCCCCGTTACCGCAAGCGCGTCCTTGTAGTTGAGGCAGGAATAAGCCACCCGGATGACGACATCCCCGGGCGTCAGCTCATCGAGCGCGACCGACTCGAGGCGGGCGAAGCGCCCGCTCGGACCCTGCTGCACGCGTAACGCCTGAAAACTCGACATGAGATGCCCCGGGACCGCGATGACCTGCATTCCAGACTAAACTGCGCCATGGCGCGAGGCAAAAAGCGCGCTGGGCAGGCACTACCGAATCCCCGCACTGACGGTCTCATCACCCACTGATCCCCCGACTTTCTCTGTGCACACTCTTACCCTCACCGCCCTGCCGGACATCGGTGAAGTCGAGCCCGGCGCCGATCTCGCCGGCATTCTCGGCGCAGCGCTCGCGAGGCTCCCCCGGCCCCGTGGCGTCCTCGTCGTCGCGCAGAAGGTGGTCTCGAAGTCCGAGGGCCGGTACGTATGCCTCGATACCGTGACCGTCTCGCTGCGCGCTGCCGAGCTCGCCGCGCTGACGCGTAAGGATCCGCGGGTGGTGGAGCTCGTTCTCTCCGAATCTGTCGAGGTTCTGCGTGCGAAGCCCGACGTGCTCATCGTGCGGCACCGACTCGGGTACGTCATGGCGAATGCCGGCATCGACCGGTCCAATGTCGGCGGCCGGGACCGCGTTCTGCTGCTACCGCGTGATCCGGATGCGTCAGCTGTGGCGCTACTTAGCGCCCTCAGGGCGCGTCACGAGGTCGACGTCGGTGTGATCATCTCCGACAGTTTCGGCCGGCCGTGGCGTAAGGGCGTGACCAACGTTGCGCTGGGCGCGGCCGGCCTGCCGGCGCTGATCAACCGGCGCGGCGAGCCTGATCGCAACGGGCGCAGACTCGAGGTCACCGAGGTGGCGCTGGCGGATCAACTCGCCTCGGCGGCGGGCCTCCTCATGGGCGAAGGCGCGGAAGGCCTGCCGGCGGTGTTGATCAGCGGCATGGCGTGGGCGGCACCGCACGTTGCCGCACGGGGCCTCATCCGGCCGCTCGAGGAGGATCTCTTCCGTTGAGCGAGTTCGTGCTGGCGCTCACCGGCGGCATCGGGGGCGCGAAGCTCTGCCTCGGACTGCAGCGGGTGCTGCCTGCCGGGGCGCTGCGCATCATCGTCAACACGGGCGATGACTTCGAGCACCTCGGCCTTGCCATCTCGCCTGATATCGATACCACGCTCTACACGCTGGCGGGACTTGCCAACGTGGAGCTCGGCTGGGGGCGGCAGGATGAGACCTGGTCGTTCATGCGCGTGTTGGAGACGCTCGGCGGTCCCCCCTGGTTCAGGCTGGGCGATGGGGACCTCGCTCTTCACATCGAGCGCACCCGTCGGCTCGCCGCCGGTGAGACCCTGACGGGCATCGTGGCGGACGTTGCACGCCGCTTCGGAGTCCCCTCGAGGATCATGCCGATGAGCGACGATCCGGTGCGCACGGTCGTGGCCACGGCCGGCGGCGGCGAGCTCGGCTTCCAGGAATACTTCGTCAGGGAGCGCTGCGCCCCAGCGGTTGCGGCACTCCGCTACGCCGGTGCGGACTCGGCGCGAATCTCGAGCGCTGCGGCCGAATCGCTGCACGACCCGGACTTACAGGCAATCGTCATCGCCCCCTCCAACCCCTACCTCAGCGTCGATCCCGCCCTCGCGGTGCCCGGCATGCGCGCGGCGCTACGCGCGCAAGGAGCGCCCGTCATTGCGGTAACGCCCATCATCGGTGACTGCGCGGTGAAGGGACCGACCGCGAAGATCATGAGGGAGCTCGGGCTGACGCCCTCCGCTCTCACGGTCCTCGAGCACTACCGCGACCTCATCGACGGCATGGTGCTCGATGAGCGCGATGCCGCGCTCGCGAAGAAGATCGACCTTCCGGTCCGGCTCTGCGACACCCTGATGCGCACGCTCGAGGATCGGGAACGCGTCGCACATTGTGTGCTCGCGTTCACGAGGGAGCTACGGGCGTGACCGTCAGCTCGCCCGCTCGGCCTCGTCGCGCATCTGCCGCCAGAGCGCGACGACATGCTCGTGCGTGGTCGCCTCCACGCCGAATGACACCCTGACCATCCACCGGCCCTTAAGCAGCGCCGGTGTGAGAAAGGCGCGGCCCGACTCGTTGATGCGACGCACCCAGGCGAGCGTATGCGCATCGAGCGCTTCTCCCGCGAGTCCGTGTGGGGCGTGACGCAGGCACACCGTCTGAAAGGGCACGGGCGCAAGGCGTTGCCACCCCGATGCCGCGTCGACTTCCTGTGCAAACCAGCGGGCGTGCGCCAGATCGCGCCGCAGCCGCCGCTGCAGCCCCTGCACGCCCTGCTCCCGGATGAGGAGCCAGAGCTTGAGCGCGCGGAAGCGCCGGCCAAGCGGAATGCCCCAGTCGCGGAAATTCCTGACTCTGGCGTCCGCGGCCGTGCGCAGGTAACTCGGGTTCGTCGACATGACACGCACGAGGTGCTGCGGATCGCGGACGAAGTAGGTGGAGCAGTCGAAGGATGCCCCGAGCCACTTGTGCGGATTCAACACCAGCGAGTCCGCCTGCTCGATCCCCTGCCAGAGCGGACGACACTCCGGGAGGATCATGGCGGAGCCCGCCATGGCGGCATCGACGTGCAGCCACAAACCATGGGCGCGCGCGATGCTCCCGATCTGCTCGAGCGGATCGACCGCGGTCGTCGCTGTCGAGCCGACGGTCGCCACGATGGCGCACGGCGCGTGGCCGCGCGCCTGATCCGCTGCGATGGCATCGCGCAGCGCCTGCGCGCTCATGCCGTAGCCATCATCGACCGCGACGATGCGCAGATTGGCGCGACCGAAGCCCGCGAGCAGCGCCGCCTTCTCGACCGAGCTATGGCTGTGGTCCGAGGCGTAGACGATGAGCGGCCGCTCGCTCGCCTGCAGGCCGCCGCGGGCGGCGGCGTAATCGGTGGTGCGCTCCCGGGCACAGATGAGAGCGACCAGGGTGGCGGTGGAGGCCGTGTCCTGAATCACTCCGTTCCACGCCTCGGAGAGTCCCAACATCTGCCGCAGCCAGTCGGTGGTCAGCTCCTCGAGCTCCGTGAGCGCCGGGCTCGCCTGCCAGTTGAGTCCGAGCTGCGCGAGCCCGGTGCTGAGGAGATCTCCCAGCACGGCGGCGAGCGAGCTGTTGGAGGGAAAGTAGGCGAAGAAGCGCGGATCCTGCCAGTGGGTGCAGCCCGGTACGATGCGGCTCGTGAGCTCATCGAGCAGACCATCCAGGGACTGCGCTTCTGCGGGTGGCGCGGCGGGCAGTGCCGCGCGCACGGCGCCCGGCGCCACGCGCGACATCACGGGAAACTCGCCGCGCGCAACGCGCTCGCGGTAATCCGCGATCCAGTCGATCAGCTCGTGCCCCCGGCGCCGGAATTCCTCGATATCCATGCCGAAGACCTCAGGCGCGCATCACGCGTACGCGCAGCTCCGCCAGATCGGTGCCGTTGGCGGTCATGAGGTCAGAAGGGCCCACGGCGCCAACGCCCGCGGGTGTACCGGTGAAGATGAGATCCCCGGGCTTGATCTCCCAGGCCGTCGAGAGATGCGCGAGGACCTCGGGGATCTTCCAGATGAGATCGCTCACCCTGCCCTGTTGGCGGCGCACGCCGTTCACATCGAGGGTGATCTCGACCTTGGAGATGTCTTCTATCCAGGCCGCGGGCGTGATGCCGCCGACGGGCGCGGAGCGGTCGAAGCCCTTGGCGATGCACCAGGGCCGGCCGAGTTTCTTCATCTCGCTCTGCAGGTCGCGGCGTGTCATGTCGAGACCCACCGCGTAGCCGTAGACGCAGCGCTCCGCGTCGGCGGGAGTCAGATTCGCGCCGCCCTCGCGCATGGCGACCACCAGCTCCACCTCGTGGTGCAGCTCGCTCGTGAGGCTCGGGTAGCGCAACACGCCGGTCTCGCCCTCCGCGACCGACAGCACGGCATCGGCGGGCTTCATGAAGAAGAACGGCGGCTCGCGCCCGCTGGCGCCCATCTCCTGCGCGTGGGCGGCGTAATTGCGGCCGACACAGTAGACGCGGCGGACGGGAAACCAGCCGGTGGATCCGACAATACGCACGGCCGCATGCTGCGGCGGGGCGAAAACATATCTCATTTGCGTACTATAATCCGAACGGAAGCGGAATTTTCGCCCGCCGGGATCGTCTCATCCCTCACGAGGAGGCACTCCATGGCCGCACGGATCCCGAGAATCCCCCCGTCGCAGATCACCCCGCCCGAGGTCTACTTCAACCGGCGCGCCTTCCTCGCCGGGGCGCTCGCCGCCGGGGCAGGCGCCTCGATCGGCGCCGCCCGGGCAGCCGTCCTGGCGGGTGGGGCCGGCGCTCCCCTCGCCTTCACTCCGAACCCGCGCGAATCGGTGGCTGCGCTGGTGCACGCCAGCGGACAGGACGAGAAGCCGAACACTTGGGAGGAGGTGACGAACTACAACAACTACTACGAGTTCGGTGTCGACAAGACCGACCCGGCGGCCAACGCCCACCTGCTGCGCACGCGTCCCTGGAGCGTCGCCGTCGAAGGCGAGGCGGAGGTCACCGGCAACTTCCATCTCGAGGATTTCCTCAAGCCCTACGCGCTCGAGGAGCGCATCTACCGCTTCCGCTGCGTCGAGGCCTGGTCCATGGTCATCCCGTGGGTGGGCTTTCCGCTCGCCACCCTGCTCCAACGCTTCAAGCCGACCTCCAGGGCCAGGTACGTGGCCTTCGAGACCCTCTACCGCCCCGCCCAGATGCCCGGGCAGGCTGCCTGGCCACCGATCCTGCCCTGGCCCTATCGCGAGGGCCTGCGCATCGATGAGGCGATGAATCCCCTCACCCTGATGGTGGTGGGCCTCTACGGCCGCGAGCTGCCGAACCAGGACGGGGCGCCGCTGCGGCTCATCGTGCCGTGGAAGTACGGCTTCAAGGGCATCAAGTCGATCGTCAAGATCCGCCTCACCGAGCAGCAGCCGCCGAACACCTGGAATCAGGCCGACCCCAATGAGTACGGCTTCTACGCCAACGTCAACCCTAACGTACCGCACCCGCGCTGGAGCCAGGCGAGCGAGCGGCGCATCGGTGCGCCCTTCTTTCACGAGCGCCAGCCGACGCTCATGTTCAACGGGTATGCCGAGGAGGTGGCCTCTCTTTACCGCGGCATGGACCTGCACCGCTATTTCTAGAATGAACGTCGATCGGCGCTACCGATTCATCTACAAGCCCGTCGTGTTCGGCGCGAGCCTCGTGCCGTTCGTCTGGCTCGCGTGCTGCCTCTTCGGTCTGCTCGGCTTCAGCGCCGGCGTCGATCCCGTCAAGTTCCTCGAGCTCGAGTGCGGTCAGACGGCGCTCAACTTCATCTTCCTCACCCTGATGGTCACGCCCATTCGCCACCTCGCGGGCCGGCCGCACCTCCTGCGGCTGCGCCGCATGCTCGGGCTTTTCGCATTCTTCTACGTGGCGCTGCATTTCAGCGTGTATGTCGTGCTCGATCTCGACTTCGACTGGCACATGGTCGGCGCCGACATCGTCAAGCGCCCCTACATCACGGTGGGATTCACGGCGCTTCTCATGTTGATTCCGCTCGCGGCGACCTCGACCAACCGCATGATGCGCCGCCTCGGCCGCCGTTGGACGAAGCTCCACCGCCTGGTGTACGTCATCGCCGCGCTCGGCGTCTGGCACTTCTACTGGCAGGAGAAAAGGGACGTGCGCGAGCCGCTTCTCTACGCGGCGGTGCTCGCGCTCCTCCTCGGCTATCGGGCGGTGCGGGCCTGGCGGCAGAGGCACCCGGTGTTGCAGCGAATCGAGGAGTCAGGAGCGTGAGGCGCACCGGGCCGCCTCACGCCCCTCGACCTGCCGCTCACATCGTCAAAACCACGCGGAACTCCGCCTTGCCGCTCAGCATGCGCGCATACGCTTCCGCGGCCTTCGCGAGCGGATAGGTCTCGATCATCGGACGCACGCCGGAGAGCTCGGCGAATCGCAGGGTGTCCTCCGAGTCGGTCGGAATGCCGGAAGCCCAGCCTTGGATCGTGCGGCTTCCCCTGATCAGCTGCAGGGGCGTGACCTCGATCGCCTCGGCGGCGGCGCCCACCACCATGAGCTTGCCACTGGGCCCAAGCCCATCGATCACCTCCGACATGGCTTTGGAGCTCGGCGCCGTCGCGAGGATCACCTGAGCGCCGCCGTGTCTTTGCAGCGCCTCCGAGGGGCGCTCTGATCTGCTGTCGACGTAGAAGCTCGCGCCGAGCTTTTTCGCCAGTGGTGCATCCCCGGGGCCGCGGCCAATGGCCGCCACCTGGTAGCCGAACTTGCTCGCGAACTGAATGCCCAGGTGGCCGAGGCCTCCGACGCCGAGCACGGCAACCAGGTCTCCGGGGCGGGCCCCACTGTGCCGCAGCGCGTTGTAGGTCGTGATGCCGGCGCAAAGGAGCGGCGCCGCTTCGGCGGCGTTCAAGCTCTCCGGTAAGGCGGCCAGCGCTTCCACGGGCGCGATCATGTACTCCTGATAACCGCCGTCGTAGCTGATGCCGGAGATCTTCTGGTTCCGACAGTTGATGAAGTCGCCTCGCCGGCACTGCGGACAGGTGTTGTCGTGTCCGCCGTGCCAGCCGACACCGACACGTTGGCCCTCTTTCCAGGCGAAGACGCCGGCGCCCAGCGCATCGATCACACCCGCCACCTCATGCCCCGGAACGCGCGGATATTGGATGCCGGGGAAGTGTCCCTCCTTGGTCAGCACGTCGCTGTGGCAGATCCCGCAGGCCTGCACCCTGATGCGCACGTGACCTGCTGCCGGCTCGGGAATCTCCCGCTCGACCAGCTGAAAATCCGCTCCGGCGGCTGGCACCTGCACCACTTGCATCATCGTCGTGGAACGCTTGGACGTTGCCATGACCTACCGCCTTCCCGATGCGCTCGCATCGATCTGTCGCCCGCATCACCCACGCTCTCATGTTACCCGCAGCGGCACGGCAAGGTCTGCCTGCAGCTTGAGCTGCGCGCCTCCAACACCTCAGGCACAGCCCTTGCTGGGGTTCGCTTCCAGCCCGAAGTACACTGCAGCGCTCCAGCGATTCTCACAGCGGTTCCGGGAGGGTCCTCGGCAATATGAACGGTTTGGGCACACGAGCGCCGAGTGTCCTATTGATCGGACCCTACGACCCGCACTGCGGAGAGTACACGTTCCTCGCCCCGCCGCTCGGCGTGTGGCGCCTCGCCGGCGTGCTCGAGGGCGCCGGCGCGCGCGTCAAGGTGTTCGATCCGAACTGCTGCGCGCTGGCGCCGCAGCGGGCCCTCGAGCGCGAAATTCTGCACTCGCCGTGGGACGTGATCGGCGTGTCCACGACCGGCATGACCTTGAGGTTCGACCTCGAGCTCGCCTACGTCGCGCGCCGGCTTGCGCCTGATGCGCTCATCGTCGCCGGCGGCATGGAGGCGACCTTCAGGCCGGAGCTGCTGTTCGAGCTCGGTCCGTTCGATCTCGTGGTGCTCGGAGAAGGCGAGCGGCCGCTCACCGAGATCGTTCGGCGCCTGCGCAGCGGCGAGCCGCTCGCGGCTCTCCCCGGCACCGCCGCCAAGGTGGACGGCGCGATCGTCAAGCGCACACAGCGCGCCCTCACCCGCGAGGAGCTGCGCGCGGCGATCTTCAGCACGCCCTACCCGAGAATGCCGTACTCGGCCTACTGGAGCCGCCTCGAGCAGGCGTACCACATCGGCCAGCTGCCGATGAAGGCGGCCCGTGAGGCCCACCTCGCGGAGATCCGCTCCGTGCGGCTGATTACGCTCAACTACTGCCCGATGGGCTGCACCTTCTGCTCCGCGACCAACTTCCTGCACGAATCGCAGGGCCATGTCGCCGCCGTGGCACGCCTCGAGGCCGACGAGTGTCTCGCCATGATCGAGCGCATCGTCGCCGCCCATCCCGGCGTGCGCACGGTCATCTTCCAGGACGACATCTTCGCCTTCACGCAGGATCGGCGGCTCCTGCCCCTCTGCGATGGGCTGATCGCGGCCAAGAAGCGCGGCGCGCTGCCGCCGGGCCTGCAATTCATCAGCACGAACCGCATCGACGCGATGTCGGCGGAGCGCCTTGCGGCCATGCGCAGCGCCGGCTTTCGCGTGCTCGGGTTCGGCATCGAGAGCTTCTCGCAGCGCACGCTCGCCGAGTTCAACAAGGCCCAGATCCACCGGCACATCGAGCCGGTGCTGAGCGCCGCGCTCGACCTCGGGATCACTCCCTTCCTCGATCTCATTCTGAGCTCACCCCGATCGAGCCTGGAGGATCTCGGCGAGACGCTGCGCGAGGCCTATCGTTGGCTGCGGCGGGGGTGCGAGATCGGGATCTACCCCTACGTCATTCCCTTCTCCGGCGCGGCGCTCGCGCGCGACAGCTCCCTCGCACCCTATACGACTCATGCCCGCAGGCACATCGCCGGAACCCAAGTGGAGTGGGATCAACCGGCGAAGATCCTGCCGATCGACCCGGTGGTGCGAGAGGCGGTGCTGCGCATCGAAAGTTGTTTCGAGAAGAGGCTTGCCGCCATCGAGCAGAGCGTGGCGCACCTTCCCTCCCGGGTGCGCTCGCTCATCTGGGTCCTGAGCTCGCTGTCCGTGCTTGCCGACTACGGCATCGCGGTCGGCGATGCGTGTGAGGTCCAAGCGGAGCTCGAAGCGCGCCTGCCGCGGTTGCAAGGAGCGGCGGGCCTGCGCGCTGCGGTGACCGCATGACCACCCGCCGCTTCGTGAGCGTCGCAGCACCGCTTGCCGTATGCGGGCTTCTCGGGGGCTGGATCGCCCTCGCCGCCGCGAACGCCGAGGCCGCGAGCTTCTCGATGCTGGTCTACGCGCTCGCGAATCTGATCGTCTACACCGATGCGCTCGATTTCGCGCTGCGGCTTTACATGAAGCGGCGCCACACCGCGACCGCGCGCGGCACCGGCCGCGAGCGCGAGATCTCGATCGATCTCACCACGGCGCTGCCGGCCGGGGCGCAACCCGTGGTGCCGATCGGGCCCTACGCCATCATCGCCTCGGTGTTCAATCTCGAGGAGCGCATCGAGGCGTTCGTCGCCGCCTACGCGCCTTACCGCGAGCGGATGTGGCTCATCAGCGATGGCTCGACCGACAACACGCTGCTGCGGTTGCGGCAGGCGGGCTGGCGCTGCTTCGATGACGGCCGCAATCGACGCAAGCCCGCCGCACTGCGCCGCCTGCTCGAAACCCTGCCGGAGTACATCGAGACCGTGCTCGTGGTCGATCCGGATATCCGGATTCTCCAGGCGGGGGCCGGGAGCGAGATCGATCTCGAGCAGTTCATCAGCGAGTTCCAGCAGTCGGGAGCCGCAGCGGCCTGCCCCCGTGTCATGATCGAGCCCGACGGTTTTCTCGCCCGATTCCAGTCGTTCGAGTACGCGCTCGCATTTCGGGCCGGGCGCCAGAGCCTCGCCGACTACAGCATCACCTCCGGCGTCTCGCTCTACCGCCGCGACGCTCTCATGCGCGCGCTGCGGGAGCACTCCCTGTCGGTATACGCGGAAGACTTCGAGAACGCGGTCGTTCTGCTCGACCGCGGCGAGCGCATCTACTACGACGGCCGGCTCGTCGTGGGTACGGAGGGACCGGGCGCCTTCGGGCGGTGGTTCTCGCAACGGGTGGGCTGGTATCACGGACTCATCAGGGTGTACCTCGGGCGCATCGGCGCGGTCTGGCGCATCGCGAGACGCACGCCGTTCTCCTTCTATCACTACCTGATCTATGTTGGCGGCCTGACGATCGGCATTCACGCTCTGAAAGTCGTGAGCGCGCTGCTCCTGCTCGTGAGCTTCGTGAGCGGCGTCGACCATCTCTTTTTCGGGCACTGGCAACCCGCCCTCCACAACTGGGCAAATCCGGCTTACTTCATGGCCGCGGTCGGCAGCTATCTGGTCCTCGGGACGGTGGCGCTCTTCACGGTGGTGCCAAAGACCGAGCGCGCCTATGCGGCCCCGATCGTTCCGCTCTATCTCTTCTACGCGCTGGTGCACATCGCGCCCATGACCGTCGGATACGCGAACTGGATCGCGCTCAAGCTCGTCGGCAGGCGGTTGTATCGGGATCACTACGAGCCGGAGACGAGCGAGGTACGCGAGCCGCAGGGCGGGCACACGCTGGCGACGAGGAGGCTGCGTTGACGGCTGCCGACTACTGGGAAGATCGTGCCCGGCGCTTTGCCGTGCAAGGTGACGGCCTCGCTGCCGTCTGCTCATACGGGATGCCGCGCTTCTACAACAGGCTCACCCATCTCTGTCAGCGGCTCGCGCTCGAGCCGTGGCTCAAAGCGCCCCCTGACGCGAAGGTCCTCGATGTCGGGTGCGGCGTCGGCCGTTGGAGTCGATTGCTTGCGTCCCGCGGTGCCTGTGTCACCGGCGTCGACCTGAGTCCCACCATGATCGCTGAGGCCCAGCGCCGGGCCGTGGCCGGCGGACTCGCCCACCGCTGCCGCTTCATCGTGCAGGACTCCGCAGCCCTCGAAATCGAGGGATCCTTCGATCTGATCCTGTGTGTCACCATGCTCCAGCACATGCTGGATGCAGCGGCCCTGCGCTCTGCGCTGCAGCGCATGGCGCTTCACCTCGCTCCCGAAGGCCGGCTCATCGTGTTGGAGGCGGCGCCGACCCGCGTGGCGAGCCGCTGCAACACGTCGGTGTTCACCGCGCGCCACCGCGCCTATTACCTCAGGCTGTTCCGCGAGTGTGGATTTCAGGTCCGCGCGCTCTCCGGCGTCGACCCGGCGCCGTTCAAGACCTGGCTCCTGCCTCATCTGCCGCGCCTCCCCCGTCCGCTGTCCCTCGCCGCACTCGCGCTGGTGACAGCGCTCTCAGCGCCGATTGACGCTCTCTGTGGACGACTGCTGACCGAGCGCTCCTGGCACGCCGTATTCGTCCTGCAGCATGACTCGGGAGAGTGACTGTGCGCCTGCGCCGCCGCTCGATGGTCGCGATTGCTGTATTCGCTGCGGTCGCGGCGCTCATCGTCGCCGGTCGGTTCTATGAGACTCAGCGCGCGGTGCGCGTGTCGCTCTCCAACATCCTGGTCGTCAGCGTCACAAACGGCTCGGACCGCGGCGTGGGTTCGCTGCGCGAAGCCTTGTTCGTCGTTGCGACCGCGCCCGAAGCGGCGCGTATCTCGCTGGAGGTGCCGAAGATCTCGCTCCTGACCCCGCTGCCGCCGATCGTCAACTCGCACGGCGTCCACATCGTGGCAGGCCCGGGGGGAAGTGAGATCGATGCGCGCGCCTTGAGCGGCGGTCCGGTACTCGACGTGGCGGCGGCGAATGTCTCGCTGGACGGCCTCGCCATCAGCGACTGCCCCGGCGCCGCCATTCTGGTGCGAGCGGTCCACTTCAGCCTCCAGGGGGCAACCCTCGAGAACTGCGACGTGGGCGTCGACGTGGCGGGGAATGCGCAGGATCTGCTGGTTGAGGGCAACCATTTCATCGATGATCGCATCGGGGTGCGGTTCGCAGCCTCGAGCCCCGATACGACGGTCGCCGCAAACCAGTTCTCGGGCGAGAAGGAAGCGGGCGTCTGGGCGGTGCGTGGCGAGACAGACTTGCACGCCGGGGCGATCAGCGTGCGCGACAACCGGTTCGATCACGATCACGCCGGCGTTGTCGCCGGCAACCTCGCTACCCTCATCGAGCAGAATGAGTTCACCGGCGCACAAACCGCGGCTGTCGATCTGGTAGGCGCCGGAGCCGTGGTTCGCGGCAATCGCGTAAGCGGCGGCTCGGGGATGGGCATCATCGCCGATGGCGCCCATGCCGCGGTGATCGAGAGCAACGAGCTCAACGGGCTCGCCGCGTACGGCATCATGATCCGCGGATCGAGCGATGCCCTGGTGAGTGCCAACCGCCTGTACGACTGCGCCTACGGCATGGCGTTCGTGCTGGGCGATCCCCGCAATCCGAGCACGGCCGTCGACAACATCATCATCGAGCCGCGCTACGACGGCATCGACGTCGTGGGAGATGCCCCGATCCTGCGGCGCAACCATGTCATCAAGCCACACGCCTTCGCGCTGCGGGTGGAGGACTTCCGGCGTCCCGACGGCTCGCGAGTGGTGAGTGCGCCGTTTTTAGACCATAACTCCTTCGGTCCGTCCGCTGCGATCGCCGGCGCCGGGCGGCCCGGGCGCCCGTCACTGCGATGAGAGCGACATGAAGTCCCTCGACAGCACCCAGCTCCTTCCCCTGCCCGAATGGAGCGACCCGCGGCTGCACCTGCTCGATGACCTATGGCTGCTCGCGATCTTCGCGATCCTCTTCGCCGTCGGCGTGCCCTGGCTCGTCAGCTCGTTCGATATTCAGGTCGGGGCGGTGCTGCTCGGCCTGCTCGCCCTCGCGGCGATTCACGTTGGGTTCACGGTACTCACTGCGCCGGCGCCAGGTATCAACCGCGGACGCAAACGCGCTCTCGCGATCCTGCATGCCGCGGGCGTCGTGGTGGTCGCACTCATATGGCACTACGCGGGCGGCGTCCATAACCCGGCTTTCCTGCTGGTTTTCGTGCTGCCGGTCATTGGCGCGATCTTTCTCTCCCGCTGGCAGCCCTATGCCATCGCCATTCTGGCCATGCTCGCCGTGTTGGCCGTCGCCCTGGGCGAGTCGCCGGAGCTGCGCTGGTACGCGAGCGGACTCGTTCCGGAGGCATCGCGGCTCACTCGCTTCTTCGGCGGAGCGATCGAGGCGAATGAGTCCTTTCCCGGATTTTATGCCCCTCCCGGCTACTTCCTCGTGCTGCTCGAGGTGTTCGCCGTCCTGATGGTGGCGTGCGCGTTCGCCGCTGAGTACCTCGGTACCGTCTTCGACCGGCTTCACACGGACCTGGCGTTCGCTCGCGCGGAGGCCGAGCGCGGACAGCAGCTCTGGGCGAGCCTCATCGAGGAGCTGCCGCTGCCGGCCGTGCTCGTCGACCCCCGCACGCTCCAGGTTGTGTCGGAAAGCGCCGAGCTCGCGTGCCTTTCCGCCGACGGCGCGCCTGCGGCCGGCCGCAAGCTCACCGAGGTGATCCACTTCTCCTATCCGGAGATTGTCGAGGAGCTCGTGAGCGGGATGGGTGGCGCGGCGCAAGACGTCGTGCTGCACCGCGGCGGCGAGCTTTCCCTGGTGCGCGTCCGGGCGCAGTACATCCCGTACAAAGGGCGGCGTCTGGCGCTGATCCTCCTCGAGGAGATGACGGAGACCTTTGCCGTACGCTCCGCGCTCGACGTCGCGGAGCAGGCGATCGTGGTCGTCGACTCGCAGGACCGCGTACTCGCTTTCAATAGACCGGCGTTGGCGCTCTTTGCCGCAACCCGAGTCGGCGCCGATGCCGTGACATTGCTCGCGCAGTCCGGGGAGCCGCCGCGCTGGTGGGAGCCGGGGCTGGCCGGCCGGCGCAAGATGCACGTACGGATCCTGCCGCGCCTCTTTCAGGTGACGAGCACCGCCGTGGCGCTCCCGGGTGAGCAGGAGCGGCTCTGTGTGATCGCCTTTCTGCCGATCGCGCGGGCCGAGGCCGTGGATGTCGCCCTTCTCGGCGCTCGGCACTCGGGCGCCTCGCTTCCGAGGACACGATGAGACCGCAGCGATACTTACCGCTTCTCGCGCTCGCAGCGCTCTGGCTCTCGCCGCTGCCCGCGAGCGCAACCGATTCCACCGCAACCCCTCCCGCCCCGCCGTCGGCCCCATCGACCGACAACCTGATGTTCAGCGCCAATGGTTCGACCTTGACGGGTGCAAGCGGCGGCGGCGGCGGCTCGGTTACCTGGCTGCACGATTTCACCGCCGGTGTCCTGGGAGTGGCTGGCGAATACCAGACGCTCGCGAACGCGCATTGGGCGTTCGGCTCCCTTACCGGCTCGGTCAGTACCGGCAGCGCGAGCGCCAAGTGGACTTTCTCCGCCGATGGGCACCTCGGCAGCGGCGACATCGGCGTGTACCAGGGGCTGCGCCGCTTCGATTACGACGTGGAAGGCGCGGGCGTCGCCGGCACGTTCGGAGGCAAGCTGACGGTGCAGCTCGACGGCCAACAGTACGACGTCGACACTACGCACGGCGCGCTGCCAAAGGTGGGATTGGGCTTCCTTTGGACCCCTCACTGGCAGACGACCGCATCGTACTCGCGCTCGGTCACGGGAAACCTCGGCACCCGACTCGAGACGCTGCGCATCGATCACTATGGCCACACAGTGAACTTGCTGCTGGGCGGCGCCGCGGGAACCGTGGCACCGGCGATCGTCAACCTCTATACGGGAGTGAACATACCGGCGCCTCAGCTGCGCGAAGGTTATGTAGGCCTCTCGAAATCCTTCGCCGGCAGCGACTGGTCCATTCTGGCTGATTACATGAAAGTGGCCAGTGTGAGACGCATCACGCTCACCGTGGTTTGCACGCTGCACGTGGGGAGGCCGGCCACGTGAGGCTCAACCTCTTCCACAGACTCAGACGCCATGCGACCTGGCTTCCGGCGCTACTGGTGTTTGCGACGGTCGCAGCCGCCGGCTCCCGACTCGTCGTCTTGAGCGTGCAACAGCGTGCCGAGGAGGCTCGCAGTACCGCGCGCGGGACCGCCGCGCGCGCCGGCCACGCGATCGAGCGTCAGCTCGACGAGCTCGCAACAGCCGCATCGAACGCGGCTGCCAACCGCTCATCGGGCCGCCCGTCCAAGCCCGAATTCAAGGTGTTCGAATGGGGGGCGGATGGAAGCATCGTCCCCTCGGGGCAATCCGCGCCCGCGGTGGCCCAGGCCATCGTGAGTGAGTGGCAGGCTGCCGCGCCTGTCCACGGCGCGCGCGCCGCGGCCCTCCTCGGACCGGTGCGCGAGGGCAGCGAGTGGCTCATCGCGGCACGCGCGCCGCTCGATGGCCCGGGTGGGTGGGCGGTCGCCTACGCGAATCTCGATCGCCTGTTGGCGCGCGCACACCTCATGCGCGCGGTAGGCGCCGGCAATGAGTTCGCGCTCGTGCGGGCCGACCGCGCGAGCGAATATGCCCAGGTGTTCACTGCATCGAGCACGGGCTTTTTGCGCGATCCGGCGGTAAGCGTGATTCACGCCCCCACGGGCTTCGCGTTCACCTCCCCCGGCGCGCTGACTCTCGAGATTCGCCCTCTTGGGGGTTGGTATCCCACGCGCACGCTCGCCACCGATATCGGGCTGCTCGCCCTGATCGCCTGGCTGCTGACGTTCACCGCTCACGATGTCACGCAGCGCACGCGTCGGCTGCGCGGCTCGCTCGGGGCAACGCGCCGCCAGCTGCACGCCGCTCAACAGCGGCTCGCGCGGGAGATCGAGCAGCGTGAAAGCCTGCAGCAGAGCGTCGATCGCGCGCGCTTTCACGATGCCTTCACCGGCCTGCCGAACCGCTACTACTTCATGGAGCAGCTCGATCGGGCGCTGCGCGAGCTGCGCGCGCGCCGCGACCGGCGCCTGGGTGTCCTGCTGATCGCCATCGACCGCTTCCAGCTGATCAATGAGACGCTCGGCCACACGGCCGGAGACGAGCTGATGGTCCAGGCCGGCCGCCGCTTCCAGATAGCGGTCTCATCTTCCTCTTCCTCCTGCGTGTTGGCCCGCTGGGGGGGCGATCGGTTCGCGCTGCTCGTTCGGGAGCTCGGCTCGGCCGATGCGGCGCAGCGGCTGGCGAATGACCTGCAGGCGGCGTTGCAGGAGCCGTTCGAGCTGCGCCGGCACCATCTTGGGATCACCGCCCGAATCGGGATGACCTGCCTCGAGAGCTGGCCGCAGCGCGCCGAGCAGCTCATGCGCGAAGCGGAGATCGCGCTGTCGGTGGCCAGGCGGGAGGAGGAGATCACCTCCGTCACCTACTCCGCCTCGATGGGCGGGGATGTGGCGAGTCTCGTCAGCCTGGAGGCGGATCTGTATGTTGCCCTGGAGCGGCGCGAGCTCAAACTCCTCTTCCAGCCGATCGTCGCTCTGCGCGGCCGCCGCGCGGTGGGCGCGGAAGCGCTGCTGCGCTGGCTGCACCCCATAGAGGGCATGCTCAGGCCCGACAGGTTCCTGTCGATTGCGGAGGAAACCGGAATCATCGTGCCGATCACGCGCTGGACGATACGCACGGTGTGCGTCCTCGCAAGTCAGTGGCGGCGGCGCCTGCCCGTCGGGACGGACTTCTATTTGAGCGTCAACCTGTCGGCGGCGGCGCTGCGCGATCCGGAGCTGAGCGACTACGTCTCAGGCCAGCTGAGCGAGACTGCGATACCGCCCCATGCACTCAAATTCGAGCTCACCGAAGGCGGACTCATCAGCAACGTGGTGGCCGCGCGTGAGACGCTCGAGCGCCTGCACCATACCGGCGTGGAGCTGATGCTCGATGACTTCGGTACGGGCTACTCCTCGCTCAATCATCTGCAGCTCTTTCCGTTCGATTACGTCAAGATCGACCGACCATGGGTGGTTGGCCCGGGGGCCCCGCAGCATGGCGGCGCGAGCCTCGCATCGGCGATGGTCCAGCTCGCCTCGAGCCTCGGGCTCACCCCGATAGCCGAGGTGGTCGAGTCGGAGGAGACCGCCGACGCCCTGGAGGAGATGGGCTGTCACTTCGGCCAGGGAAATTTCTTCTGCGGTCCGGTGGAGGCCGAGGAGGTTCTGCAGTGCCTCGGCGCCGGGCGCGGCGGCGTGCTTCCGCGGTCGCAGCTTCAGGCCGAGGAAGACGACTCGCCGACTCTGATCCTGCCGGAAGGCATCGTTACCGAGGAGGCGGCGTTAGCGGCCGGTCGGCGCGGGCTGTAGCCGCCGCTCCTCTCGCCGCTGCTCCCGTCGCCGCTTCTTTTCCTGCCGCTCTTTCTTCTTTGCGAGATGATGACCGATGACGCAGCCGGCGGCGGCGCCGATCAGCGCGTGGTGCCGCGCAACATGCCCCGCCACGGCCCCTACCGCGGCACCCTTGAGACACCCCTTTGCCTGGACGCCGCTCGATGCGGTGAGCAGGAGTAGCGCGGCCAGAGGCGCCGCCACCCATTGCTTCGATATGATCCGGGTCATCTGCAATCCCCTCTTCAGGCAGCACCGTGGGGGTGCAGCCGCGTCGCATGGGCGGCTCTCACCCCCGCGTGAACAACACTGAGCGGCCCGAAAAGTTACGAGGCGTTGCCCAGTATGAAGCGCTGGATCGGGGCTCCTGCCCCGCCCAGCGCCGTCTCGGGCAAAAAGCGTGGTTTTTTGCCCGAGACTCGGCCACCTGCGGCGACCGGGCACGTCCCTGTGCCTGAGCCGCTGTGTCGTATCGCTTCATGGCTCGGGGTCGCGCGAAAAGCGATGGGCAACTAGCCTGAAGTTCTTCCCCGCGCCTGAGCCTTCGGTAGTCAGCAGAGTCTGATTTTCCCGGTGTTTCGTGCATGCAGCGGGGCGGGATTGGGTGCATATATGTAGTCACTAAATAGTTGCATATTG
>JBOIAR010000013.1:0-121239 GCA_050739095.1 Steroidobacteraceae bacterium
ACTTGCTTTCTAGGGGCTTGACGCCGCTTTTCAAGAAGAGATCGGTGCCCTCGCGGCGGGCGAGCTTGCACGTGGGACCTGTATATCGCGCCATGCTTCGACCTCAGACTCTGCGCTTCTTGGGCGGACGACAGCCGTTGTGGGGGATCGGCGTGACGTCCGCGATGCTGGTGATCTTCAGACCGCAGTTGTTGAGCGCCCGGACCGCCGACTCCCTCCCGGGGCCCGGACCGCCGACACGCACCTCGACATTCTTGACGCCGTGCTCCTGGGCGGCCACCCCGGCCTTCTCGGCGGCGACCTGAGCGGCGAACGGCGTGCTCTTGCGCGAGCCGCGGAAACCACAACCGCCTGCCGTCGCCCAGGACAGGGTGTTCCCCTGGCGATCGGTGATCGTGACAATGGTGTTGTTGAAGGAGGCGTGCACGTGCGCGATCGCATCGAGCACGTTCTTGCGCGCCTTCTTCGGCTTCTTGGCGGCGGCGCCCGCGGCCGGTGCCGCGGCGCCCTGCTGCTGCTTCTGATCAGCCATTTATATCCTCATGCGCTGCGCGCAGGTCTTAACGGGGTTCGCCAAGGCGAACCCCGCCCGTGTAGCGGCGCAAAGCGCCGAGAAGAACGTCGACATCATGCCTTACCCGGGGGTGCATTCAGTTTAACGGCCTGCTTGCGCGGACCCTTGCGCGTGCGGGCATTGGTGCGGGTGCGCTGGCCGCGCACCGGCAGGCCCCGGCGGTGCCGGATGCCGCGATAGCAGCCGAGATCCATGAGCCGCTTGATGTTCATCGAGACCTCGCGCCGCAGGTCGCCCTCGACGGCAAACTTCGCGATCTGCGAGCGGATGGCGCTGACTTCGTTCTCCGTGAGGTCCTTGACGCGCGTGCTGGGGTTGACGCCCGCAGCGTCGCAGGCGGTGCGCGCGCGCGCCCGTCCCACGCCGTAGATGTGCGTGAGCCCGACCCACACGTGCTTGTTCATCGGGATGTTGATGCCGGCTATGCGTGCCATGGTGCTATTTTACCCCTGCCGCTGCTTGTGGCGCTGATCGGAGCAGATGACATAGACCACGCGCCGGCGGCGCACGATCTTGCAGTTCTTGCAGATCTTCTTGACCGAGGGTCTGACTTTCATAGGTGCTTACCCGCTCGAGCCGGTACGGCCGTACCCGAGCAAATTGGCCTTCTTGAGGAGTCCGGGGTAGTGGTGGGACATGAGGTGCGCCGAGAGCTGCGCCCTGAAGTCCATCACCACCACGACGATGATGAGCAGTGAGGTGCCGCCAAACGCGAAAGGCGTGCCCTCCTGGGAGACGAGGAGCTCCGGCAGGACGCACACGGCCGCCACGTAGAGGGCCCCCCAGAGGGTGAGCCGCGTCAGCACCTTGTCGATGTAATCGGCGGTCTGCTGGCCCGGACGGATGCCCGGGATGAAGGCGCCGGACTTCTTCAGGTTGTCCGCGGTGTCGCGGGAGTTGAACACCAGCGCGGTGTAGAAGAAGCAGAAAAAGATGTTGAGCACGGTATAGATCATGAGGTGCAGCGGCTGGCCGTAGCCCAGGGCCTGCGCGATGTCCTGCATGAAGTTCGCCACCGGCCCCTGGGAGCCCGCGCCCGCGAAGCTCGCCACCGTCGCCGGGAACAGCAGGATGCTCGAGGCGAAGATCGGCGGGATGACGCCCGACATGTTGATCTTGAAGGGCAGGTGGCTGCTCTGCGCGGCGTACATGCGCCGGCCCACCTGGCGTTTGGCGTAGTTGACGGTGATGCGCCGCTGGGCGCTCTCCATGAAGACGACGAAGGCCGTCACCGCGACGATGAGGATGATGAGGAACAGGGCGAACGGGCCCTGCATCTCGCCACTGCTCACCTGCTCGGCCATGCCGCCGATGGCCGAGGGGAGTCGGGCGACGATGCCCGCGAGAATGATGATCGAGATGCCGTTGCCGATGCCGCGCTCGGTGATCTGCTCGCCGAGCCACATCAGGAATATGGTGCCGCAGGTCATGGTGAACGTGCCGACGATCATGAACTGGGCGCCGCCGACCAGCGTCATCCCGCCCTTGACCAGCGCGCCCGCCGCGGCAAAGGACTGGAAGGCGGCGAGGATCACCGAGCCGTAGCGGGTATATTCGGTGATCTTGCGCTGGCCTGCCTGGCCCTCCTTGCGCAGCTCGATGAGGCTCGGCATCACCATCGACATCATCTGGATAATGATCGAGGCCGAGATATAGGGCATCACGCCCATGGCGAAGATCGAGAGGCGAGACAGGGCGCCGCCGGAGAACATGTTGAGCATCCCGAAGATGCTCCCCGAGTTCTGGCTGAAGAAGCGCGCCACCTCGGCCGGATTGATGCCCGGCACCGGGATGAAGGTGCCGATCCGGTAGACGATCATGGCGCCGACCAGGAACAGCACGCGCGAGCGAATCTCCCCGAAACGCGAGGCTTCGCTGAAGGCGGCGGCCGGATTGCTGAGTGAATTCGCCACGCTGAAACTGTCTTGCGGTCCGTCCCGATTGAAACGATGGCCTGCGGCGGTCCGCGAGTCCGTCAGGCCTCGTCGATGATGATCTTGCCGCCGGCGGCTTCGATCGCCGCCCGCGCGCCCTTGGTGACCTTGATGCCCTTGAGCGTCACCGCCTTGCTGAGCGAGCCCGAGAGTACGACCTTGGCGCGCTCGGCCGCCGCCGGCACGATGCCGGCCTTCTTCAACGCCTCGAGATCGACGGTCTCGCCCTCGACGCGCGCGAGCTCGCCGAGCCGGACTTCGGCGCGAGTCACCGCCATGGCGGAGCGGAAGCCCACCTTCGGCATGCGCCGCTGAAGGGGCATCTGGCCGCCCTCGAAGCCTACCTTGTGGTAGCCGCCCTTGCGCGCACGCTGGCCCTTGACGCCGCGGCCGCAAGTCTTGCCCTGGCCGGCGGAAGCGCCGCGCCCCACGCGCAACCGCGGGCGCTTGGCGCCGGGGGCAGGCTTGAGTGTGTTGAGTCGCATTGTCTTTGAGGCCTTTCTCTAGCTCGAGCGCTCGACCTTGAGGAGGTGCACCGCGGCCTGGATCATGCCGCGATTCTCCGGCGTGTCGGCGATCGAGACGGTCTGGCGGATGCGGCGTAGCCCCAGGCCGCGCGCGCTGGCGGCGATGTTGGCGAGCTGACCGTGCAGGCTCCTGACGAGCGTGACCTTGAGCTCCTTAGCTGGTGCTGCGTTCATGCGCGTCAGCCCGTGATCTCGTCCAGGCTCTTGCCGCGCTTCGCCGCAATCTCCTCGGGCGAGCGGATCCGGGCGAGCGCGTTCACCGTCGCGCGCACGACGTTGATCGGATTGCGCGAGCCGTAGCTCTTCGCAAGCACGTTGCGCACGCCCGCGCACTCGAGCACAGCGCGCATGCCGCCGCCTGCGATGACGCCCGTGCCCTCAGAAGCCGGCTGCATGTACACACGCGTGGCGCCATGCACGCCTTTGACCGCGTAATACAGCGAATCGTTTCGCAAAGCGACGTTCACCATGCTCTTGCGCGCCTGGGTCATCGCCTTGGAGATGGCCACCGGCACCTCGCGCGCCTTGCCGAAGCCGTAACCCACCCGGCCCGCGCCGTCGCCCACCACCGTGAGCGCCGTGAAACCGAATTGCCGGCCGCCCTTCACGACCTTCGCCGTGCGATTGACCGCGACCAGCTTCTCGAGGAGCTCGTCGCCGGTTTGGCTCTTGTCCGCTCTTGCCATGTATGGTTTACCTTGGCTTGGCTTGGTTAGAATTCAAGGCCCGCTTCGCGAGCGGCCTCGGCGAGCGCCTGCACGCGCCCGTGATACTGGAATCCCGCCCGATCGAAGGCGACCTTCTTCACCCCCGCGGCCTGTGTGCGCTGCGCAATGGCGCGGCCGACAGCCTTCGCGGCGTCGACGTTGCCGGTAGTCTTCAGGCCCTGGCGCACCGACTCCTGAAGCGTCGAGGCGGCGGCGATCACCGTCGCGCCGGCAGGGTCCATGACCTGCGCATAGATGTGGCGCGGCGTGCGATGCACGGTAAGGCGCGCAATGCCGAGGTCGCGGATGTGCGCGCGTGTCTTGACGGCGCGGCGCAGGCGCCGACCCTTCTTCGAGGTGCTCACTTCTTCTTCCCCTCTTTCAGGGAGATCTGCTCGCCGGCGTAGCGCACGCCCTTGCCCTTGTAGGGCTCGGGCGGCCGCACGTCGCGGATCTGCGCGGCCACTTGCCCGACCTTCTGGCGGTCGACGCCCTTCACCACGATCTCGGTCTGGCTCGGGGTGTCGATGGTGATCCCTTCCGGGATCGGAAAACTCACCGGGTGGGAGAAGCCGAGCGTGAGATTCAGCACCTTGCCCTGCACCTGTGCGCGAAAGCCGACGCCCACGAGCTCGAGCTTCTTGTCGTAGCCCCTGGTGACCCCGCGCACCATGTTGGCTAGGTGGGCGCGCGTCGAGCCGGCGAGCATGCGCGGCTGGCCGGGATCGTTGTACTTGACCTCGAGGCGCTTGTCCCCCTGCACGACGGTGACGCCCGGGCCGATGGCAAGGCTCAAGGAGCCCTTCGCGCCCTTCAGCGTCACGGAGCTTTCCGCCACGGTGGCGGTGACGCCCTGCGGCAGCACGACCGGCGCTTTGGCAATTCTGGACATGGCTCGCTCTCCGTTACGCCACGACGCAGAGCACTTCGCCGCCCTGGCCGATCGAGCGCGCCTGCTTGTCGGTCATGACGCCCTTCGGGGTGGAGACGATCACCGTCCCCATGCCGCCCAGGATCTTCGGCAGCTCGTCCTTGCCGCGGTAGATCCTGAGGCCTGGCCGGCTGACACGCTCCAGGCGGTCGATGACCGGACGGCCCTCGAAGTACTTCAGGCCGATGGCCAGCGTCGGCTTGCCGCTCTCCTCTTCGAGCCGGTAGTCGGCGATGTAGCCCTCGTCCTTCAGCACCTTCACGATGGCCGTCTTCAGCTTCGAGGAGTCGAGACGGACCTCGGCCTTGCCCGCGGTCTGGCCGTTGCGGATGCGTGTCAGGAGATCGGCGATTGGATCGGTCATGCTCATGGGGCGCCCCTCACCAGCTCGCCTTCGAGAGGCCGGGAATCTCGCCGCGGTTGGCGACCTCGCGGATCTTCACGCGCGAGAGCCCGAACTTGCGGTAGACCCCGCGCGAGCGGCCCGTGATGGCGCAGCGGTTGCGCATGCGCGAGGGGCTCGCGTCCCGCGGCAGCGACTGCAGCTTCGCTTGGCTCGCTGCACGCTCCTCCGGGGAGGTTTTGGGGCTGCGGATCAGCTCCTTGAGCTGTGCCCGCTTGGCCGCGTGTCTTTTCACGATTCTGGCGCGACGCTTCTCGCGCTCGACCATGCTCGTCTTCGCCATAGGCGTACCGGTTCCTCTTACTTCCGGAAAGGGAAGCTGAAAGCCTCGAGCAGCGCTCGGCCCTGACGGTTGTCCCTCGCCGTCGTCGTAATAGTGATGTCCATGCCCCGGATCTGGTCGATCTGGTCGTATTGGATCTCGGGGAAAATGATCTGCTCCTTGACGCCAAGGCTGTAGTTGCCGCGGCCGTCGAAGGAGCGCGGCGAAACGCCGCGGAAGTCGCGGATGCGGGGCATCGCGATGTTGATGAGGCGGTCGAGGAACTCGTACATCCGAGCTCCGCGCAGCGTCACCTTGCAGCCGATCGCAAGTCCCGCCCGGATCTTGAACGCGGCGATCGCCTTGCGCGACTTGGTCACGAACGGCTTCTGGCCGGTGATCTTGCTGAGGTCGGCGGTGGCCGCATCCATCACCTTCTTGTCCGCGACCGCCTCGCCCACACCCATGTTCACCGTGATCTTGGCGATGCGCGGCACCTCCATGGGATTTTGGATCCCGAGGTCCCGCTGCAGGCGGGGAAGGACCTGCTCGCGATAATGCTGCTGTAGTCTGACCATATGTTTGATTTGCGCCCGGCGCTTACGCGTCGAGCATCTCTCCGTTGGACTTGAAGTAACGCACCTTCCTGCCGTCGTCGAGCACCTTGAAGCCGACACGGTCCGCCTTCTTCTCGCCCGGGTTCCAGATGGCCACCTTGGAGGCGGGCAGCGGCATCTCCTTGTCGACGATGCCGCCGGGCTTGCCGGCCTGGGGATTCGGCTTGGTGTGCTTCTTCACCATGTTGACGCTCTCGACGAGTACGCGGCCGTCGGCGAGCACCTGGATGACAGCGCCTTTGCGGCCCTTGTCGCGGCCGCTCAGCACGACGACGTTGTCGCCCTTGCGAATTTTTTGCATCACAGCACCTCGGGGGCGAGCGAGATGATCTTCATGAACTGCGAGGTGCGCAGCTCGCGCGTCACGGGCCCGAAGATACGGGTGCCGATCGGCTCGAGCTTGTTGGTGAGCAGCACCGCCGCATTGCCGTCGAAGCGGATGAGCGACCCGTCCGCCCGCCGCACGCCGTGCCGCGTGCGCACCACCACCGCGTCGTAAACCTCGCCCTTCTTCACCTTGCCGCGCGGGATCGCGTCCTTGACGCTGACCTTGATGACATCGCCCACGGTCGCGTAACGGCGGCGCGTGCCGCCGAGCACCTTGATGCACATCAGGGTGCGCGCGCCGCTGTTGTCAGCGGCATTGAGCATCGTGCGCAGCTGGATCATGTTGGCATCCCCTTCAGCGCGCCGCGGCCTTCTCGAGCACCGCGACCAGCCGCCACGACTTGCGCCGCGAGAGCGGCCGGCAGGGGGCGATGGTCACCAGGTCCCCGGTGTGGGACTCGCCATTCTCATCGTGAGCGAGGAGCTTGGTCGTGCGCCGCACGAACTTGCCGTAGGTGGGATGCTTGATCAGCCGCTCGATCTCCACGGCGATCGTCTTCTGCATCTTGTCGCTCACCACGCGCCCGGTGAGGGTGCGTGCGCGCTTGGCTGCGGCAGCTGCTGGCGCGGCAGGGGTCTCGTTGGCACTCACTTCTTCTCTCCACCCGTCTTGCGCGTCTCGTGCAGCACGGTCTTCACCCGCGCGATGCTCCGCCGCACCTTGCCGAACTGATCGGGCTTCGGCGCCTGGCCCGTGGCCCGCTGCAGCTTCAGGGCGAACTGCTCCTTGCGGAGCTTGAAGAGCTCGTCGTTGAGCTCGGCGGGGGTCTTGCTGCGCAGCTCTTTGGTGTCCATTTATCGAACCTGACGTTTGACGAAGCTGGTGGACACCGAAAGCTTCGAGCCTGCCAGGCGAAACGCCTCGCGAGCCGTCAACTCATCGACGCCCTCCATCTCGAAGAGGACCTTGCCGGGCTGGACGCGCGCGACGTAGTACTCAACGTTGCCCTTGCCGCTGCCCATGCGGACCTCGAGCGGCTTCTTGCTGATCGGCACGTCGGGAAACACGCGGATCCAGATCTGGCCGCCGCGCTTGACGTACCGTGCCATGGCGCGGCGCGCAGCCTCGATCTCGCGCGCCGTCATGCGTGCGCGGCTGGTGGCTTTGAGGCCGTACTCGCCGAAGGAGACGTTGCTGCCGCGATGCGCCAAGCCGGCGTTGCGGCCCTTGAACTGCTTGCGGTACTTGGTGCGTTTGGGCTGCAGCATGGCGGCTCCTTATGCCGGCGGCGGCGGCGCCGGCGGCGGCGGCGCCTCGGTCGCGGCGGCGGGCGGCTGTTGCGCGCCGGTCTCGCCTTCCGCGGGCTGCTTCTCGAGATCGCCTTTGTCGAACACCTCGCCCTTGAAGATCCACACCTTGACGCCGATCACGCCGTAGGTGGTCTTCGCCTCCGAGAGGCCATAGTCGATATCCGCGCGGAAGGTATGCAGCGGGATGCGGCCCTCGCGGTACCACTCCGTGCGCGCGATCTCGGCGCCGTTCAGGCGGCCGGACACGCGAACCTTGACGCCGAGCGCGCCGCTTCTCATGGTGCTCATCACCGCGCGCTTCATCGCGCGGCGGAACATCACGCGCTTCTCGATCTGCTGCGCGATGCTGTCGGCGACGAGCTGCGCATCGAGCTCCGGCTTACGGATCTCGGCGATGTTGAGCCGTACGTCGGTGACGGTCATGCCAAGGAGCTTCGCGGTCTCCTGGCGCAGCTTCTCGATGTCCTCGCCCTTCTTGCCGATCACGATGCCCGGACGCGCGGTCTGGATCGTGATGTTGACCTTCTTCGCGGCACGCTCGATCTGGATGCGGCTCACCGAGGCCTCGGCGAGCTTGCGCCGCAGGAACTCGCGCACCCGGAAGTCCGTGTGCACGTGCGCCGGGAACTGCTGCCGGCCGGCGAACCAGCGCGAGCTCCAGTCGCGCGTGATGCCGAGCCGCATGCCGATGGGATTGACCTTCTGACCCATGCGTTAATCCTTCTTGCCGTCGCTCACCGCGACGGTGATGTGGCTGTTGCGCTTGATGATGCGCGCGCCGCGGCCCTTGGCGCGGGCGGCGAAGCGCTTGAGCACCGGTGCCGCATCGATGTGGATGAGGGAGACCTTCAGCTCGTCGATGTCGGCACCGTGGTTGTGCTCGGCATTGGCGACGGCGGCCGCGAGCACCTTGCGCACCAGCTCGGCGCCCTTCTTCGGCATGTACTGCAGCGTCGCGAGCGCGTTGCCCGCGGGCTTGCCGCGCACGACGTCGGCCACCAGCCGGCACTTCTGCGGCGAGATGCGCGCGTGGCGCAGCTTGGAGGTCACTTGCATGTCAGGTCGCCGCCTCGACCTTGCGGTCGCCGGAGTGGGACTTGAAGATGCGCGTCGGGGCGAACTCGCCGAGCTTGTGGCCGACCATGTTCTCGGTGACGAGCACCGGGATGTGCTGGCGGCCGTTGTGCACGGCGAGCGTGAGGCCCACCATCTCGGGCACCACCATCGAGCGGCGCGACCAGGTCTTGATGGGCTTGCGGTCGTTTCGCGCCGCGGCCACCTGCACCTTCCTGGCGAGGTGCAGATCGACGAAGGGACCCTTCTTCAGTGAACGTGGCATATTGGCCTCAGCGAATCCGGTTCTTGCGCCGCTGCACGATCATGTTGTCCGTGCGCTTGTTGTTGCGGGTCTTGAAGCCCTTGGTGTTCCAGCCCCAGGGCGAGACCGGGTGGGGATTGCCCTGGCCGGACTTGCCCTCGCCGCCGCCGTGCGGGTGGTCGACCGGGTTCATCGCCAGTCCGCGCACCGTCGGGCGCACGCCGCGCCAGCGCTTGGCGCCGGCCTTGCCGTAGCTGCGCAGGTTGTGCTCGTCGTTGCCGACCTCGCCGAGGGTGGCGCGGCAATCGATGTGCACCTTGCGCGTCTCGCCCGACTTCAAGCGCAGGTAGGCGTAAATGCCCTCGCGCGCGGTGAAGGCGACGGAGCTGCCCGCGCTGCGGGCGAGCTGACCGCCCTTGCCCGGCTTCATCTCCACGTTGTGCACGGTGGAGCCCACCGGGATGTGGCGCAGCTGCATGGCGTTGCCCGCCTTGATCGGCGAATCGGCGCCGGAGCGGACCTCAGCGCCCGGGTTCACGCCCTTTGGCGCGAGGATGTAGCGGCGCTCGCCGTCGGCATACTTCACGAGCGCGATGTGACCCGTGCGGTTGGGATCGTACTCGAGCCGCTCCACGACGCCGATGATGCCGTCCTTGTCGCGCTTGAAGTCGATGATGCGGTACTTCTGGCGCGAGCCGCCGCCGTGATGGCGCGTCGTGATGCGACCGGAGTGGTTGCGCGCGCCGGTCTTGTTCTGCGAGCCCGTGAGCGGCAGGTAGGGGCCGCCCTTGTACAGGTGCGAGCGGTCGATCTTGACGACCGTGCGCGTGCCGGGCGAAGTGGGCTTGTATTTGATGAGGGCCATGAGCGTGGTTCCTGATCAGCCGCGCGCGCGAGCTTCGTAGTCGATCGACTGGCCCTGGGCGAGGCTCACGTAAGCCTTCTTCCAGTCCTGCGTGCGGCCGGCGTGCCGGCCGAGGCGGCGCGATTTGCCGGGCTCGTTGACCACCTGGACGCCTGCGACCTTGACTTCGAACATCAGCTCGACGGCCTTCTTGATGTCGGTCTTGGTGGCGTCGCGGCGGACGCGGAAGGTGTACTGGTTGTGGTTCTGCATCGCGAGGGAGGACTTCTCCGTCACGTGCGGGGCGATGAGAACCCCCATGAGTTGTTCCCGGTTCACTGCAGGCGCTCCTCGAGCATCTTCACGGCGCCCACGGTCATCAGCACCTTGTCGTGGCGCACCAGGGACAGCGGATTCAAGGCCGCGGCCTCGATGACCTCGACGTGCGGGAGATTGCGCGCCGCGAGGAAGAGTTTCTCGTCGCTCGCCTCGACGACGATGAGGACGCTCGCGAGCGACCATGCCTTGAGCTGCCCGGCGAGGAGCTTCGTCTTCGGGTTTTCGACCGCCAACGCGTCGGTCACGACCAGACGCTCCGTGCGCGCGAGCTCCGACAGCATCGCGCGCAGCGCGCCGCGGTACATCTTGCGGTTTATCTTCTGCTCGAAGCTGCGGGGCTTCGCGGCGAAGGTCCTGCCGCCGCCCACCCAGATGGGCGAGCGGTTGGAGCCGGCGCGCGCCTGGCCGGTGCCCTTCTGGCTCCACGGCTTGCGGCCGCCGCCGCTGACCTCCGCGCGCGACTTCTGCGCCTTGGTGCCGGCACGGCCGGCGGCGCGGTAGGCGGTGATCACCTGATGGACCAGGGCCTCGTTGAACTCGCGGCCGAAGGCTGCCTCGGATACCTGGAGCTCAGCAGCTCCATTGACCATCTTGAGCTTCATGGCGCCTTACTTCTTCGCCTGCTTCATCGGGTTGGCCGAGGGCGCCGAGCCGACCTTGGTCGGCGCGACGGTCTTGCGCAGCCCCCGGCGCGCCGCCTTCAGCGACGGACGGACGATGACCTGGCCGCCCTCGGCTCCCGGCACCGCGCCGCGGATGAGGAGGAGATTGCGCTCGGCATCCACCTGCACGACCTTGAGGTTCTCCGTGGTGCGGCGCACGACGCCCATGTGGCCGGACATGCGGCGGCCTTTGAAGACGCGGCCCGGCGTCTGGCGCTGGCCGATGGAGCCCGGCGAGCGGTGCGACACCGACACGCCGTGGCTCGCCGGCAGGCCGCCGAAATTGTGGCGCTTCATCACGCCCGCGAAGCCCTTCCCGAGCGTGGTACCGGTGACATCCACCGACTCGCCGGCCTTGAAGAGGTCCACCTTGACCTCGGTGCCGGGCTTGAAATCGTTGCTCTCGCCGTCCGCCAGGCGGAACTCCACCAGCGCCTGGCCGGGAGCCACGTTGGCCTTGGCGAAGTGGCCGGTGATGCTCTTGGAATAAAGCTGCGGCCGCCGCGTGCCATAGGTGACCTGTACGGCGCGATAGCCGTCCTTTTCCTGCGACTTCACCTGCGTTACGCGATTGGGCAGAACCTCGATCACGGTGACCGGAACGGTCTCTCCCGCGTCGGTGAACACCCGCGTCATGCCTGCTTTGCGGCCGACGACTCCAATTGCCATTAACTTGCCTCGTTATTGGTCTATTGGCGAAAATCGCCGAGGCGATTTTCGCGAGACCCTACACAGTTGCCGGCCCTCTGAGACCCGCTACCTCGAGCCGCGGCGCCCCGGGGAAACGGAGCGGCCTTGGCCTGCTGTTCAGTTCCAGGGACGACAGGAGAGGGGGCGCGCGCGATCCCAGGAAAATTACGGGCGGCGCCTGCTTCTCGAGTGGTCTTGGAGCCTCACGCTCCAACCTCGCCCGATGCGAAAGGGGCGCGAATTGTACTCGCGCCCTCAGTTCAAATCAATTCAGCTTGATTTGGACATCGACCCCGGCGGGGAGCTCGAGCTTCATCAGCGCGTCCACCGTCTTGTCGGTCGGGTTCAGGATGTCCATCAGCCGCTTATGGGTGCGCAGCTCGTACTGATCCCGCGCATCCTTGTCGGCATGCGGGGAGACCAGCACGGTGAAGCGCTCCATCTTGGTCGGCAGCGGCACCGGACCCCGCACCGTGGCTCCGGTGCGCTTGGCGGTCTCGACGATCTCGCGCGCCGAATTGTCGATCAGCCGGTGATCGAAGGCCTTGAGCCGGATACGGATGTTCTGATTGGTAGCCATTGCCGTATCTCTCTTACTTCAGGATTTTCGCGACCACGCCGGCGCCGACGGTTCGGCCGCCCTCACGGATCGCAAAGCGCAGCCCATCTTCCATCGCAATCGGGCTGATCAGCTCCACGGTCATCTTGATGTTGTCCCCGGGCATGCACATCTCCACCCCCGCCGGCAGCTCGATCGTCCCGGTCACATCGGTGGTGCGAAAGTAAAACTGCGGCCGATACCCCTTGAAGAAGGGCGTATGCCGCCCCCCCTCCTCCTTGGTCAGCACGTACACCTCACACTCGAAATTCGTGTGCGGGGTGATGCTGCCGGGCTTGGCCAGCACCTGCCCGCGCTCAACCTCCTCTCTCTTCGTGCCGCGCAAGAGCACCCCCACGTTATCTCCCGCCTCTCCCCGATCCAGAAGCTTGCGGAACATCTCAACGCCCGTGCAGGTGGTCTTCTGCGTGGCCCGTAGCCCCACGATCTCCACCTCATCGTTCACCTTGATGATCCCGCGCTCAATGCGCCCGGTGACCACCGTCCCGCGCCCCGAGATCGAGAACACATCCTCCACCGGCATCAGGAAGGGCTTCTCAATCTCGCGCTTCGGCACCGGGATGTACTTGTCCATCTCCTCCACCAGCTTCACCACCGAGGGCACCCCGATCTCGCTCTTATCCCCCTCAAGCGCCTTCAGCGCCGAGCCAATGATGATCGGGGTCTTCTCCCCGGGGAACTTGTACACCGTCAGCAGCTCCCGCACTTCCATCTCAACGAGCTCCAAAAGCTCCTTGTCATCCACCATGTCGGCCTTGTTCATGTACACCACGATGTACGGCACCCCCACCTGGCGCGCCAAGAGGATGTGCTCGCGCGTCTGCGGCATCGGTCCATCGGCCGCCGAAACCACCAGAATCGCCCCGTCCATCTGCGCCGCTCCGGTGATCATGTTCTTCACGTAATCGGCGTGCCCCGGGCAGTCCACGTGCGCGTAGTGGCGCTTGGCGCTCTGGTACTCCACATGAGCCGTGGAGATCGTGATCCCGCGCGCCTTCTCCTCAGGGGCCTTGTCAATCTGGTCGTACGCCATGAAGGTCCCGCCGTGCGTCTCGGCCATCACCTTCGTCAGCGCCGCCGTCAAGGTCGTCTTCCCGTGGTCCACGTGCCCGATCGTCCCCACGTTCACGTGAGGCTTGGTACGCTCGAATTTCTCTTTGGACATGACTGCTTGCTACCTTGGGAGTCTCATTTTTTGATGATGCCGTCGGCGATGTTGGGCGGCACCTCGGTGTACTTGGAGAATTCCATCGTGAAGGTCGCGCGGCCCTGGCTCTGGGAGCGCACGGTCGTCGCATACCCGAACATTTCAGACAGGGGAACCTCGGCGGTGATCGCCTTGCCCGAGGGCGTCTCGTCCATCCCTAAGATCTGCCCGCGCCGGCGATTCAAGTCGCCGATGACATCGCCGGAGTATTCCTCCGGAGTGACCACCTCGACCTTCATGATCGGCTCGAGCAGCACAGGCTTCGCGCGCCTGAACCCTTCCTTGAAGCCGATGGAGCCCGCGATCTTGAACGCCATCTCGCTCGAGTCGACGTCGTGGTACGAGCCGTCGAACACCGTGATCTTGACGTCCACGACGGGGTAACCGGCGATGACACCGGTCTGACACGCCTCTTGGATGCCCTTGTCGACCGCGGGGATGTACTCCCTCGGGATCTTGCCGCCGACGATGCCGTTCACGAACGCGTAGCCCTTGCCGGCTTCGTTGGGCTCGATCTTCAGCCATACATGGCCGTACTGGCCGCGGCCGCCGGACTGGCGTATGAACTTGCCTTCCTGCTCGACTTTGGCGCGGATGGTCTCGCGATAGGCGACCTGCGGCTTGCCGACATTCGCCTCGACCTTGAACTCGCGCTTCATGCGATCGACGATGATCTCGAGGTGCAGCTCGCCCATGCCCGCGATGATGGTCTGGCCCGACTCCTGATCGGTGCTGACCCGGAAGGAAGGATCCTCCTTCGCGAGGCGCTGGAGCGCCAGGCCCATCTTCTCCTGGTCGGCCTTGGTTTTCGGCTCCACGGCGACCGAGATCACCGGCGCCGGAAACTCCATCTTCTCGAGGGTGATGACCTTCTCGAGATCACAGAGCGTGTCGCCCGTGATGACATCCTTCAGGCCCACGGCCGCCGCGATGTCGCCCGCGCGCACTTCCTTGATTTCGTTGCGATCGTTGGCGTGCATCTGCAGCAGGCGTCCGATGCGCTCCTTTCTGGATTTGGTTGGCACGTACACCGTGTCGCCGGAATTGAGCACGCCCGAGTAGACGCGGAAGAAAGTCAGATTACCGACGAACGGGTCGTTGAGGAGCTTGAAGGCGAGCGCGGCGAACGGCTGCTCGTCACCCGCCTTGCGGGTGTCGGGCTCGCCGCGGTCGTCCAGCCCCTTGACGTCCGGCATCTCCATGGGCGAGGGCATGAACTCGATGATGGCATCGAGCAGCGCCTGCACGCCCTTGTTCTTGAATGCCGAGCCGCACAGGCACAGCACGATCTCGTTGCGGATCGAGCGCTCGCGCAGCCCGGCGCGGATCTCCGCGTCGCTCAGGTGCTCACCCTCGAGGTACTTGTGCATCAGCGTATCGTTGGCTTCGGCCGCCGCCTCGATCATCTTCGCGCGTTGCTCCTGCGCCTCGGCCTTGAGGCCTTCGGGGATGTCGCGGTACTCGAAGCGCATGCCCTGAGTGTCCATGTCCCAGTAGATGGCCTTCATGCGAATGAGATCGACCACGCCCTCGAACTTGTCCTCGGCACCGATCGGAATCTGGATCGCCACCGGGTTGGCGCGCAGGCGGGCGCGGATCATCTCGACGACGCGCAGAAAGTTGGCGCCGGCGCGATCCATCTTGTTGACGAACGCGAGGCGCGGCACGCGGTATTTGTTCATCTGCCGCCACACCGTCTCCGACTGCGGCTGCACGCCGGCTACCGAGTCGAAGAGCGCCACCGCGGAATCGAGCACGCGCAGCGACCGCTCCACTTCGATGGTGAAGTCGACGTGTCCGGGGGTGTCGAGAATGTTGATGCGGTGCTCGGGGAAGCTCTGCTCCATCCCCTTCCAGAAGCAGGTGGTCGCCGCGGCGGTGATGGTGATGCCGCGCTCCTGTTCCTGCTCCATGTAGTCCATGACGGCCGCACCGTCGTGAACCTCGCCGATCTTGTGCGAGACCCCGGTGTAGAAAAGGATGCGCTCGGTCGTCGTCGTCTTGCCCGCGTCGATGTGCGCGGAGATGCCGATGTTCCGATAACGCTCAATGGGCGTCGCGCGTGCCACGGTAAACTATCCTCTTGAGGCCGTTGCGGCCGTGTGGACCGCCGGCGGCTACCAGCGGTAGTGCGCGAAGGCCTTGTTGGCCTCCGCCATACGATGGGTGTCCTCGCGCTTCCGGACGGCGGCGCCGCGACTCTCCGCGGCATCCATCAACTCGTGAGCGAGGCGAAACGCCATGGACTTCTCGCTGCGCTCGCGAGCAGCCTCGATGACCCAGCGCATGGCCAGTGTCTGGCGGCGAGTGGCCCGAACTTCAACCGGCACCTGATAGGTCGCGCCGCCGACGCGGCGGGATTTGACCTCGACGACGGGCTTGACGTTGTCGAGCGCGGTCGAGAGCACCTCGATCGCCTCCGCGCCCTTCTTGCCGGTCTTCTCGGCAATGCGGTCGAGGGCGCCATAGATGATGCGCTCGGCGGCGGACTTCTTGCCGTCCTTCATGACGACGTTCATGAACTTCGCCAGCATGTCGCTGTTGAATTTCGGGTCCGGCAGGATGGTGCGGACCGGCGCCTGGGCTCGACGGGACATCGCTTAAGCCTCTTACTTCTTGGGGCGCTTCGCGCCGTATTTGGAGCGACCCTGCTTGCGCTCGCCCACGCCAGCGCAGTCGAGCGTCCCGCGCACCGTGTGGTAGCGAACGCCAGGCAGGTCCTTCACGCGGCCGCCGCGGATCAGGACCACCGAGTGCTCCTGAAGATTGTGGCCTTCGCCACCGATGTAGCTCGTAACCTCGTAGCCATTGGTCAGACGAACGCGGCAGACCTTGCGCAGGGCAGAGTTGGGCTTCTTCGGCGTCGTAGTGTAGACGCGCGTGCAGACGCCGCGCTTCTGGGGTGATGCCCCAAGCGCCGGCACCTTCGTCTTCTCTGCCTTCGTCCGGCGAGGTTGCCGGATGAGCTGACCCGTGGTCGCCATTCTGTCTCCAAGATCCTGCGTTCGAGCGCACTGAGCGCACTGAGCGCCCTGAGCCCGTCAGTAACGCTTGCGTGGTGAGCGGCTGGAAGAAAGACCGGGCCGCCTGCTGCTCGCTCGGCGGCCCGGTGTCTGTCTCTAGTTCCCGGTGCCGGCATGAAGCGGGCCGGACCGAGAAAGGCCGGCGATTCTAGGTAGGGGGGCGGGGAGTGTCAACCGTTTCCCGGGACACCGGCCGCCCGCGATGACGGGGCTTCGAGGGGTGCGCACGCCCCTATTCACAGCCTAGATTGCGCCGTAGCGGGTTTCCCTGCCACGATGTAGCCAGTCCCATCCACGGCTGCTGGGCGGATGGCCGCTCCTTCCTCCCGTGTCTCGAGCTCCCGCTCCTTGCCTGGATCATATCGGTCCGGCCGAGCTCATGGCCTGGGGCCTGCTGCTGGGCGCCTGTTTCGCGCTGCCGCCTCCTGCTCTCGCCGCGGTCGCTGATTCTTCGCTCGAGATCCGCACCCTCCAAAGTGGCGGCCCCGAACCGTCAGCGCCCGACGTGGCGAGCGGCACGCTCGACAGGAGCTTTGCGGCCCCAGCTTCGCAGGCGTCGCTCCGCCAGGTCCCCGATACTCATTGGGTGCGGCTGCAGGCGACCCGGAGCATCGCCGCCTCGGCGATTCCGGTCGTGGTGGTGGGCGCCAGCCGATATCTGCGTATCGCGGTCTTTCCACGGGGTATCGGCACACCCGCGCGCGCTGCCCGGGTGACGGTGCTGCCGGCATACGGCGGAACACGGGAGACCGCCTTTCAGGTGCCGGGGGCGCACTGGGGCCCGGCCAGGTCCTCTACGCCCGCCTGCAGGCGGATGCCGCCTCGCCCGACCGGGTGTATTTCCGGGTGGCGACGCTGGGCCAGGTGCTGGCGCGCCGGGCGCGCCATGCGCTGATGATCTCGCTCGCGTGCGGCGCCTTGGCCGCCCTGGCGCTCGTGAGCGCAGCCATGTGGCTCGTCCTGGGTGACGAACTGTTCATTCTCTATGCCGGCATGATCGCCCTGCAGGCGCTTTATCTCGCCTACTTCTCCGGCGAGGGCTTTCGCTGGCCATGGCTGGCCGCGGGCAGCGCGCTCGCGCCCTACGCCTGGGACGTTCCGGTGGCCCTGAGCGGCGCGATGGCGAGCCTCTTCGCCCGCGAGATCGCCAACCTCCGCCATACCTCCACGCGGGTGTACCAGGCGTTCGGCTGGATGGCAGCGGCGTTCGTCGCCCTGGCAGTGGCGAACGTCGGATGGCTCGTGGGTCTGGGACTGCTGGTGGTCAGTATCGGCAACCTGATGTTCCTCGGCGGCGGCATCTTCGTGCTGGTGGTGGCCTTCCTCTCCTGGCGCCGCGGCAATCGGGCGGCGGGCTGGTTTCCTGACCTGCAGCATCGGAGTCGCGAGCCGCGATCCGCTCGGTGTCTGGGGAGAAGCGCTGATCGCGCAGGCCGACAGCGCCGTTTATGCCGCCAAGCGGCTCGGCCGCAACCGCATACAGGTCGCAAACCTTCTCGCGGCGTAGCTGACAGCACAACATTGTTGTAGGCTTCGCGCCAGCTCGCGCTGAAAGACGCCGTACGTCACGGCGGCGGCGCGGAGAACGTGCTCTGCTAGCTTCGAATCGTGCGCCGACCGCGGAGAACACCGAAAAATGGGGTCTCGTTTCTCACTCGCCTGGGCTTGTCTCCTCACGATCGCCTCGGCTGCGGTCCAGGCCGTACCACTGACCGTCCATGGCGGCAGGACCTCCGGCCCGACCATCCATGGCCGGGCGTTCACGCGGATCGACGACACGTTAAGTGTCGTCGATAAAGACACCGCGCTCACCCACCTGGCTTCGATCTCCCGCTACCACCACCGCCACCGGGCGGTGGCCCCGCAGCCGCATCTACGGTCGAGCGAGGCGCTGGTGCTGGATGCCACCCATCACAAGGTGCTGTTTACCAGACGGGCCGACACGCCCGTTCCCATCGCCTCGATTACCAAGCTGATGACCACACTGGTGGTCGCCGAGGCGCACCAGCCGCTCGATGAGCAGCTGCAGGTCACCAACGCCGACCGCGCGATCGGTCGGGGCGCATACTCCCGGCTGGCGGTAGGCACACGGCTCACGCGCGCGCAGCTCTTTCACCTCGCGCTCATGGCGTCGGAGAACCGGGCGGCCCACGCACTGGCCCGCAACTATCCGGGTGGCCTCGCGGCCTGTATACGCGCCATGAACGCCAAGGCCCGTGAGCTCGGGATGGGCCACACGCATTTCGTCGAGCCGACCGGCCTCTCGAGCCGCGATACCTCGACCCCGGACGACCTCGCCAAGCTCGTCATGGCGGCGGCACAGAGCCCTGTGATCCGCCGCTACTCCACCAGCCGCGGCTACACGATCCGTTCCGGCCGCCGCATGGTCGCCTACCACAACACCGATTACCTGGTGGACCGCCGCTCCTGGCACATCGTCGTGCAAAAGACGGGTTTCACGGATGCCGCCGGGCATTGCCTGGTGATGCAGGCGGTCATCGATCACCGCACCGTCGTCATGGTGCTGCTCGACTCCTGGGGCAAGTACACGCGTACCGCGGATGCCAGACGAGTCAAGCAATGGGTGACCGCCAGGCTCCGCAAGCCCGTCGTGCGGACGGTGGCCAGCCGCGCCTGATCGCCCTGCGGCTCCCGCAAAGGGGGCGATAACAGGATGAGTCTCGAGCGCTTCGTCCAGGCGCAGGAGCCCGTCATCGAGCGGGTGCTCGCGGAGCTGCGCGCCGGGCGCAAGGCGAGTCACTGGATGTGGTTCGTGTTTCCGCAGATCCAGGGACTCGGCGAGAGTCCGATGGCGCAGCGCTTCGCCATCGGCTCGCGCGCAGAGGCCGAGGACTACCTGCGCCACGCCGTTCTGGGTCCACGCCTGCGTGAGTGCACGCGGCGGGTGAACGAGGTCGAGGGGCGCGGCATAGAAGAGATCTTCGGCTATCCGGACTACCTCAAATTCCGCTCGTCCGTGACGCTCTTTGCGCATGCCACCGCGAACAATCAGGTTTTCCTCGACGCTCTGCGCAAGTACTTCGGGGGCGAGTACGATCCCCTGACCCTCGAGCGGCTCGCCGGGGAGGACAGGCCATGATCCTTTACGACTACCTCGATTCCGGCAACGGCTACAAGGTGCGGCTCCTCCTGGCGCAGCTCGCTCGCGCCTATCGCTGGGTGGAGCTCGACATCGACCGCGGCGCCACTCGCACGCCGAGCTTTCTCGCAAAGAACTCCAACGGCCGCATTCCGACCCTCGAGCTCGACGACGGCACCTGCCTCGCGGAATCGGACGCCATTCTCTGGTATCTCGCCGACGGCACGCCCTACCTGCCGGGCGGAAAGCTCGAGCGCGCGCAGGTCCTGCAATGGATGTTCTTCGAGCAGTACAGTCACGAGCCGTACGTGGCCACCCCGCGATTCATTCTCAAGCATCTGCCGGCGGACTCGCCGCGACGGGCCGAGCTGCCGAAGCGCCTGGAGCAGGGCCGGGCGGCGCTCGGGGTCATGGAGAGGCAGCTCGCCGGGCGGCCGTTCTTCGTCGGGGATGGCTACTCGATCGCGGATATTGCGCTCTATGCGTACACCCATGTCGCGCATGAAGCGCAGCTCGACCTCGCACCCTATCCTGGCGTGCGGGCCTGGCTCGCCCGCGTGGCCAGCCAGCCTCGACATGTGCCGCTCACGGCCAAGCCGGCCTGACGGCTGCCCCCCGAAGACCCGGAAAGCTCGTATATAGGGTATGTGGAAGCCAATTCCCTGAGTCTGCCCTCCCCCGCGCGGATGCCTGGCTCATCCCCATCAGCGGGCGACGCGGCCGCGAGCGCGCAAGCGTCGCCGGAGGTCTCGAGACTCGTCCGCGCGAAGCGTGGGGAGGTGGCTGCGTTCCGGGAATTGATCCGTGCCTATCAGGACACCGTGTACAGCCTGGCGCTGCGGATGATCAAAGTGCGCGAGGACGCCGAGGATCTCGCGCAGGACGTCTTCGTATCGCTGCACCGCCACCTCGGCGAGATCGTCTCCGAAGCGCATCTTCTCTTCTGGCTGCGGCGGACCGTCTGCCACCGGGCCATCGATCGGTTTCGGCGGCGATGGCCTTACCCTCCGGTGCCGCTCGATGCCGTCGCGGAAACGCCAGCGCCGGAGACAGTCACCGATCCGCTGCTCGAGCGAAGCCTGCGCGACCTCATCGTGCGGCTGCCGCCCATACCCCGCGCGGTGGTATTGCTGAGATATCAGGAAGATCTCGATCCGCCGGAGATCGCACAAACGCTCGGCATGCCGCTCAACACAGTGAAGAGTCATTTGAAGCGCTCCCTCGTGCTGTTACGTCGCCGCTGCGACGAGCTGGGGCTGCCGATATCCGCAGGAGACGCGTCATGAGCGAGGAATTCGAGCAGGCGTTGCGCCGCGCGCTGCGGCGGGAGAGTCCGGGCGAGGATTTCGCCGGACGCGTCGTGTCGCAGCTCGATTCGAGCACGAGGGAGCCACCGCGTGTGGTTCGACTGCAGCGCCGCTCTCGCCTGCTCCACTCCCGCTGGCTGCCCGCCGCCCTGGCGGCCTGTGTCATCGCGGCCGTGGGGCTCTTCCAACTGCGGCAGCACTCGCTCGAAGCCGAGCGAGCGAACCAGGCTCGGGCTCAGCTCCTGCAGGCGCTCAGCATCGCGAGCGACAACGTCAACATCGTACGCGCCGCCGTCACTCGCGAAGAGAATCCGGACTCCTGATATGCCGCGAGCGGACAGCCCATCACCAAACCTGCTTTCTGGAGACCTCGCAATGCGATTTCGATCCGTCATTCTGGTAGGCGCGCTCCTGGCGCTCCCCGCTCTCGCCGTCGCGGCGGATCCCGGTCGCTTGCAGCTGCCGGATTTATCCGCCCTCGCGAAGAAGGCGACGCAGTCCGTCGACATCTCGCTCGACCCCTCGCTGCTCGGCCTGGCGAGCAGCGTCATCAACAACGACAACGGCGGCAACGGCCCCGCGGTCCATGATCTGATCAAGGGCATCAGGGGCATCTATGTGCGCAGCTATACCTTCGACAGGCCGGGGGAATACTCCAAAGCCGATGTCAAAGAGGTGGAGGCGCAGCTGCTCACTCCAGGCTGGGTGCCGATCGTAGCGACGCGCGACCGGAAACAGGGAAATAACGTCGACATCTACGTGCGGCGCAGCGGCAATCGTACCGAGGGCCTCGCCATCATCGCCGCGGATCCGCGCGAGTTGACGATCGTCAACATCGTCGGCTCGATCGACCTCGCCAAGCTGGCGCAGCTTCAGGGGCAGCTCGGCGTCCCGAAGATGGGCATCAAGGCGAGCGGCGCGGCGGCGAACGGCTCCGCCCCGCCTCAACCCCACTAGCGCACCGGCTCAGGGAAGCCCGCCCGTCCGGGCATTCCTCGGGTCGCGCATGTTTTCGAACAGTTGCCCGTTCGCCGGGATCCTCCCGATGTTACAGCCCGCCAAGGGCAGTATCACGTAGATCACCAGCGCGCAGTGGTCGTTCAGCATGATGAGTACTCCGCCCGCGGGCAGCACCTGCACGCGATGGGTGTGCGCATAGTCCCAACCGAACTCCGGCGCTGCCGCAAAGGGTGCCGGCTGCTGCGGAAACCCGAATTGCAGCTTCCCGCCGCGCGAACGCGACTCCTCCGCGCGCAACTCGTCTTGCAGCGCTTGCTGCCAATCGAGCGGACCGTGCAGCGCAGGTTGGGCCGGCGGCGGGACCGTAATCGGCTGCGCCGGCGGGGCCGCTTCCTTCGGCGGCGCGACAGCGGCTGGCGGTGTCACTCGTTGGCGGGCTTTCCGCAGGTGTGGCCCTGGCCGCCGCGTCGAGGCGATGAGGGTGACTTCGAGCGGCGTCGAGGTCGGCAGGGCTATTGACCTGATAGCCTCGTGCAGAATGAGCCAGTAAAAGACGCCTTGCAGTGCCGTTGCGATTGCGGCAGCGGCAACACGCCGCCTCGCGCGTGCATCCCATGCCGCTGTCGCAAGCGGCATCCTCTCACCGGGACGAAGCCAGATATACAAGCCAGCCACCGCGCCATTGCTGCCGTTGCCGCGTGATTGGATCGGACCTCATCGGCGCCTCGATGGTTCCGTGCGGCGGCGCTGAGAGCGGACGAAACAGCCGCCGACCGCACCTGGCGCCGCAACGCAGGCGTCGCACGCCACGACTCCGGGAACAGCCGCACCGCCGAGACGATCTGCGCGGCCGAGCCCCGGAGCGTCTCGCTCAGAAGAGGTGCGCGCCGGTTATGCCTCCATACACACCGAGTCCTGCCGTCAGCACCGACACGGTGACGACCAGCCAGGCGTAGGCGCCTTTCAGGCGATGCTCGGCCGGGAGCGCTTTGAACGCCAGCAGCACCAGGAAACCGAGCACGAGCGGCAGCATCAGCGCGTTCATGACCTGCACACCGATATTGAGCGCGACGAGATCGGGTACGAAGTCGACGAGCACTGCGCCGCCGACGACCGCAACCGCATAGATGCCGTAGAACCAGGGCGCTTCCCGAGGATGATGCTCGAGAGAATGGCGATAACCCGTGACTTCACCGAAACCCCAGGCGGATGCGAGCGACACCACGATCGCCGCCACCATCGCCGCACCGATGGTGCCGAACCCGAAGACCACTCGGCCGACGTTGGGTCCGAGGACAGGCACCAACACATTGGTGATATCCCCGATGCTGTTGAGGCTAGCCTGCGCGGCGTGCGCGCCGTGCGCGCGCACTTCCCCGATCGTTGCCGCCGCCGCAATGAGCACTGCCGCCATCACCGCCTGCGTGATGATGGAGCCGACGGCGGTATCCCACTGCGCGTGCCGGTAATGGCAGGGCCGCAGCTTCTTGTCGGCGACCGCGGACTGCTGGTAGAAGATCATCCACGGCATGATTACCGCGCCGATGTTGGCCGCGACCAGATAGAGATAGGCGCTGTTGTTCAAAGGCACGCGGGCGAGACCGCGCGCGAGCTCCGCGCCCTGCGGATGGGAGCGCCACGCCACGAAGAAGAAAGCGAGCTCGAACAAACCGAGCGCAATGGCGACACGCTCGACGCGCCGATAGCTTCCGGTCCACACCACTGCGAGCAGCACCACGGTGGCGAGGCTGAGGCTCACCAGGCGCGGCACGCCGAACAGCTCGCCGACGCCGGCCACCCCCGAAAACTCCGTGATCAGGGCGCCGACGGTGGCCACACCGAGGCCGCTCACCGACACCCAGGCCCAGCCGCTGCCAAAGGTGTTGCGGATGAGCTCGCCGTGCCCCTTGCCGGTGTAGATGCCGAGCCGGACGGTCAGCTCCTGCACGATATAGAGCACCGGCATCAGCAGAACCTGCAGGAGGAGCAGCCGGTATCCCCATTGGACGCCGCTTTGGGCCGCGGTGATGATGCTGCCGACGTCCGTGTCGGCGAGCATGACAACGATGCCCGGCCCCATGACGGCCAGGAATGTCGTCCACCCGAAAATCGAGCTCCGGGAGTGCCTCAGAGCGTCCGCCGCGTGCTCGTCCACAGTGGCCATGCCTCTACGTCGATCACACGCTTAGGTTCAGCCGGCGCCAGAGATACGAGTGATTCGCATTTGCAGCGAGCCTATCAGGCCGCTGGTACTGCCCGCAAGCCTCGGCTCGCCCCATGCGGGTATATGTCGAAATGGGCCGCCCGTGCGCGGCTAGCTGGGAGCGTATCCCGCGTCCAATGGCCAGGATGATCTCTGGAGGCCTCCGATGAAGCTCTACGAATTCGCCCCGACCCGCTCGATCCGTGCTCGCTGGATGCTGCAGGAGCTCGGCGTGGACTTCGAGTCGGTCACTGTCAACCTTCCCGCACACGAACACCGCAACCCCGAGTTCCTCGAGATCAACCCGGCGGGCAAGGTACCGGTGCTGATCGACGGCGATCTGGCCTTGAGCGAGTCCGTCGCCATTGTTCTTTATCTCGCGGAAAAATACTCCGACCGCGGCTTCATACCCACCGACCTTGGGCTGCGTGCCGAGGCCTACCGGTGGACGCTCTTCGCGGTCACGGAGCTCGAGCAGCCGCTGTGGCGGATCGCGCGGCACACCACCGTCTATCCGGAGGCGGATCGACTGCCGGCAGATGTCGCCCTGGCGCGCCGGGACTTCGTTCCCATGGCGGCGGTGCTCGAGAGGCACATGAAGGGCCGGGAGTTCGTGGTCGGCGATCGAGCGACCGCCGCCGACTTCGTGGTCGCATACACGCTCGATTGGGCGGGAGAAGCCCGGCTACTCGGCGACTGCCCTACCCTGCGCGCCTATGTCGAGCGTATGTATGCCCGAGCGCACGCTCCGCAGCGCATTGCTGACATTTTCCGCGCAATGAGAGCGCAAGCCGCGGCCTAGTCAGAAAGCCGCCCGCTGCCGCCGCTTTAGCCATACCATCCGGACGCCAACGAGCCTGGCCCACCATCATGTCCAAGTTGCGCGTGAACTCCTTTGCGGTATCGCTGGATGGCTACGGCGCCGGCCCGAGCCAGAACCTCGGCGCTCCCCTCGGAGAGGGCGGGATTGCGCTGCATGAGTGGATGTTCGCCACCCGCACCGGGCGGCAAATGTTCGCTCAGGAGGGTGGTGAAACCGGCGTCGACGACGATTTCGCCGCTCGCGGTTTCGAGAAGGTCGGCGCGTGGATCATAGGACGAAACATGTTCGGCCCCGTGCGCGGACCGTGGCCCGATGAGAGCTGGCGCGGATGGTGGGGCAAGAACCCGCCCTATCACACGCCGGTATTCGTGCTGACACATCATCCGAGAAAGCCGCTCGAGATGGAAGGAGGGACGACCTTCCATTTCGTGACCGATGGGATCGAATCGGCCCTGCGCCAGGCCCGATCCGCAGCCAACGGCCAGGATGTTCGATTGGGCGGCGGCGTGAGCACGCTGCGCCAGTTCCTGACTGCGAGACTGATCGATGAGATTCACCTGGCCATCTCGCCCATGCTGCTGGGCGCCGGCGAGGCGCTCTTCGCGGGACTCGACTTACCGCGGCTCGGCTATCGCTGCACTCGTCATGTTGCCGGCGCCCGAGCAACACACATTCTCCTGGCGAAGGAGTGAGACGCGAGGGCGGGCGCCGCTTGACCCGACGAGCGCGCGGCAATAGCGTGCGGGCGACCGCGTCCGATCCTCCGCGGCGCCGCTAGTCCTGCCTAATGAATCTGCGGTGGCGCGGCGACCGTGATCGGCTTGCCCACCGCGAGCGTCGGCGCGCCCGCCGCATAGGCGGCCTGGTTGTACGCAGCGACGCCACCCGAAAGCAGCGCGTTGTACTCGGTCAGCCTGGCGTTGAGCTCCCCGGTCAGCTCCCCCCTGATCGTCAGCAGCGGCGCGGTCGGCGCCTGCACGCCAAGGCCCGCGAGCGCCCCGGCATACATCTCGAGCCCATCGTGCAGGTCCGTTAGCTGGTGCAGGCTATCCTCCATCACCTTGTGCTGCACTTTGGGGTTGTAGACCGAGTCCTTGAGCTTCCCGAGCGCTTTGCCGAGCGCCTTGCCGCGGGCGAGAAGTGGCGCCTGCGATTTCGCGAGCGTGCGCTGCGCGGGATCGATGCCGTTGGCTTCCGTCTCGACGGTCTTGCGATAGGCACCGAGCTCCGACTGCATCGCACTGATGCGGTTCAGCATCGTGTTCAGTGCGTCCACCTGCGCGCGAGCCTCGAGAGCGAGCTCGAGCGAGCGCCTTTGAGCGGCGAGTGCCGGCGGCTGATTGGGATCCGCAATGACACGCGCGGCTGCCGTGTCGGTGTGGCCATCGACGGTGACGCTCACCGAGTAAGTTCCGGGCAGCACCTCGGGGCCGGAGCCCTGCGCGAACGCGGGCGGCTTGCCCTCGAGCGGCTCGGGCTCGAAGTCGGTCGCCGTGGGCTTGTCATAGCTCATGTCCCAGACGTAGCGGTTAACGCCGTATCGCGACTCGCCGTAGCGCGTCGCGATGAGCTCGCCGCTCGCATCGCGAACCTCGATCTTCACCGGCGTCTGGTGCTGCGCTTTCTGCTGCTGGCTGGCCTTCAGCTTCTTCGGCAGGCTGTAATCGATCACGACGCCGTTCGGTGCGTTCGGCGTGACGAACGACGGCTCGGCGCCTTCACCGCGGCTCCACCGCTGGTACTCGATTCCCGTGCCCGGTGTGAACAACTTGACCTGCTGCGGCACCGCGTTCGGATCGAGCTCTGCCACAGCAGCGGCGTGATCCAGGACCCACAGGCCGCGCCCATGGGTCGCGAGCACGAGATCCCCGCGCACGAACTTCAGGTCGAAGACGGGCATCGTCGGCAGGTTGGACTTCAGCTGCGTCCATCGGCCGCCGCCGTCGCGCGAAATCCAAACTCCCGTCATCGTGCCGGCGGCCAGCACCTGGCTGTCGTCCGGATCGGCGCGCACGACCATCACCGAGGCATCATCGGGCAAGCCGGCGCCGATCGAGCGCCAATGATGTCCGTAGTCGGTCGTGACGTAGGCATAGGGCCTGTTGTCGCCCAGCTCATGCGCGTCGATTGCGACATAGGCGGTTCCCGGGTCGGACGGGGAGACGTCGATCTGGTAGACACGCGCCCAGGCGGGCGCATGCGGCGGCGTGACCTTGCTCCAGGTGCTGCCGCCGTCGCGCGTCACGGATACCAACCCGTCGTCGCTGCCGACCCAGATCACGCTCGGGTCGCTCTGCGCGACCTGGATCGAGAGGAGCGTGTCGTAGGTCTCGGCGCCCGAGAGATCGTAGTGGATCGGGCCGCCCGAGTTCTGTTGCTTGGATTTGTCGTTACGCGTCAGGTCAGGGCTGATCGTCTTCCAGTTGAGTCCACCGTCGTGGGACTGCAGCAACACGTTGCCGCCGACGTAGACCGTGTTCGCATCCCGCGGATCGACCGCGATCGGCGGGGTCCAGTTGAAGCGGATCTTCTGCGCGTAGGTAGCCAGATCGTCCACGAACCCGGGACCGTGCAGGTACGGCATGATGAAGAGCGACTGCTTGGTCTTGCGATCGAACCGCGTGATCGCGCCATCCTCGGCGTCCGCGTAGATGATGTTCGAGTCTGACGGCGCAGGGACGACATATTCGCCGTCGCCGCCCACAACCGTAAACCAGTCCTCCCCGGAAACGACGCTATCCGCGAGCGTGGAGGAAGGTCCACACCAGCCGCTATTGTCCTGGAGGCCGGTGCACAGGTCGTATGGAGTGCGGCTGTCGGCCGCGACCATGTAGGTTTGCTCGATCGGCAGCCCATCGAGGAAGCGCCAGCTCTTGCCGCCATCCTGTGAGAGGTAGGCACCGCCGTCGTTGCCCTGGATCATGCGCTTCCCGTTCGTGGGGTCGATCCACATGGCGTGATGATCGACGTGCACCGGCTCATCGATCACGTGTGCGGTCTTGCCGCCATCGTCCGATTCAGCGAGCTGGAAGCCGAGGAAATAGACGCGGTCGGGGTCATCGGGCGCGACCTCGAGGGTCGTGAAATAAAATCCCCGGACGTTGTAGGCATGATTGTCCGAGACTTCGTGCCAGTGGTCGCCGAGATCGTCGGTGACGAAGAGCGTCCCCTGGCCGATCGGCGCCTCGAGCAGCGCGTAGACGCGCTCGGGATCACTCGGGGCGATCGCGAGGCCGATGCGCCCGATGGTGCCCGTCGGCAACCCGTCGCGCAGGCGTGTCCACGTCGCGCCGCCGTCGGTCGAGCGCCACACCCCCGAACCGGGGCCGCCGTCATGAAGCGTCCACGGCCGCCGGCCGGCCTGCCAGGTCGCGGCGAACAGCACCTCGCCGTTGCCGGGCTGCATCGCGACGTCGATCGCGCCAGTGTGATCATCGACGTACAGCGACTTGCGCCAGCTCTTGCCCCCGTCGGTCGTCACGAACACGCCGCGGTCGGGGCTCGGACCCCATTCCTGTCCGAGCGCCGCGACCACCACGTGATTGGGATCATGCGGATCGATGACGATGCGACCGATCTGGCCGACCTTCTTCAGCCCCATGGACTGCCAGGTCTTGCCGCCATCCGTCGACAGGTACACCCCCGCGCCGGGGATCACGTCGTTGCGGATGTTCGCCTCACCGGTGCCCACCCAGACCAGGTTGGGGTTCGAGGGCGCGACGGCGATCGCGCCGATCGAGCTCGTCGACGCGTGGTTGAAGATCGGCTTCCAGTTCAAGCCGCCGTCGGTCGTCTTGAACACGCCACCGCCCGCCGCGCCGACGTAGTAGACGAGCGGGTTGCCGGGAATGCCGGCGACCGCCGCCACGCGCCCGCCGGCGATCGCCGGACCGAGATTGCGGAACTTCAGGTGCGCGAAGACGTCCTTGGGTTTCTCCGCCGCCGGCTTCGTGCCGGCCGGCCGTGCGAACGCGACCGGCGCCACACAACTCACGGAAAGCAGCACGGCGGCCGCGCCCATCAGGAAGGAATGTCGTCTCATCATCGGCTCCCCTGGCAACGCCGGAGCAGGGTAACTCGCGGCGCGTTGTACTGGAGAGCGGACGGTACTGATGCAAAGCTCAGGATGCAACCATTCGAAGGGCCTCTGCGCGCGGGAGTCAACCGCTTATCGCACGCCGGTGACGCCTGGTCGCAATCCCCGCCGGTAGCACCCCGATCGCGCTTCCCGGTAAGCTCTACCGATCGTCGGCGAACGCCTTGGAAGGATTATGTCGCTCGTCCGCGGACTCTTTGACCGGCTCCTTCTCATCTGCGCCGTGGTGGCCGGCGGCCTCGTGCCCGGCTTCATCGCGCAGTATCGCCAGCGGCTCGGGGGCCGGCTCGATCAGGCGCAGCTCGATCTTGCGCCCTGGCAGAAGATCGCCGACCGATACTTTCACGGGGATCTCGGCAAGCTGATCCAGTACCACCTCGCGAGCAAGGACCCGACGTTCCACTCCGAGGGCAGCGCCATCCAGACGCTTCTCACCAGCGTGCAGCACCTGCAGGCCGAGGCCGCGGCGCTTCATGGAAGCCTCTTTCAACAGGCCGGCTACCTGGCGCTGCACGCGGACCCGGGAATCGCCCGTGCGACGCTCGCTGACTGGGTGCCCACGTTCGGCCTGTCGGCCGAAGGAATCGTGTTCGCGCTCGCCTTCGCCGCCATCGTCTGGCTGCTCTTCCAGTCCACCTGGTCGATCACCGCTTCCGGCGGTAGGCGCCTCGCGACGCGCCTGAGGCGGCCGCCTCCGCTACCGGCGGAAAGAACCGCGGGCGCAGCTGCCGGCCGGAGGCCGAAATAAGAACGGACGGTGAGCGCTCTCGCACCCACCGTCCGCGCAGCGCGCCATCCCGGCGATTTACTGAACCTGCGGTGCTGCGGCGACCGTGATCGGCTTGCCGGCCGCGAGCGTCGGTGCGCCCGCCGCATAGGCGGCCTGGTTGTAGGCCGCAACATCACCCGAGAGCAGTGCGTTGAACGCCGACAGCTTGGCGTCGAGCTCGCCCTTCAACTCCGCGGCGACCGCCAGCTGCGGTCCGGTCGGCGCGTGCACGCCGAGGAACCCGAACGAAAAGGCGTTCCGCTGCACCGCGCCTTGCAGGTCCGTCAGCTCGTGGATGCTGTCCTCCTCCGCCGTGTGCTGCACCTTGGGGTTGTAGACGGAGTCCTTGAGTTTGCCGAGCTCCTTGCCGAGCGCGTCGGCCTGGGAGAGAAGTGCCGCTTGCGACTTGGCGAGTGCGCGCTCCGAAGGATCGATGCTGTTGGCTTCCATTCCGACCGTCTTGTGATAGGCGGCGAGTTGCGCCTGCATCGCGCTAATGCGGTTCAGCATTCTATTGAGCGCATCCGCCTCGGCGCGGGCCTCGAGAGCGAGCTCGAGCGAGTGCCTTTGAGTGTCGAGCGCGGGCGGGTGATTGGGATCGCCAACCACCTGCACGCTTTCCGTCTCGGTGTGGCCATCGGCCGTGACGCTCACCGAGTAGGCTCCCGGGAGCGCTTCGGGGCCACCGCGCCCAAAGAAGGCCGGAGCCTTGCCCTGAAGCGCCGGCTTCTGGAAGTCGAGGCTGGTGGGCGCGTCATAACGCATGTCCCAGACAAAACGGTTGACGCCGTAGCGCGATTCTCCATAGCGAGTCGCAACCAGCCCCCCGCTCGCATCGCGGATCTCGATCTTCACCGGCGTCTGATGCAGGGCCTTCTGCTGCCCGTTGGGCTTGAGCGTCTTCGGCAGGCTGTAGTCGATCACGACGCCGTCCGGCGCATTCGGCGTGACGAACGAGGGCTCCGCGCCCTCCCCGCGGCGCCACCGCAGGTACTCGATGCCGGCACGGGGCGTGAGCAGCTTGAGCTGCTTCGGCACCGCGTCCGGATCGAGCTCCGCGACCGGAGCGAAGTGATCGAGCACCCAGAGGCCGCGGCCGTGGGTCGCGAGCACGAGATCCCCGCGCACGAACTTGAGGTCGTAGACCGGCATCGTCGGCAGATTGGACCGCAACTGATTCCAGTGCCGGCCGTCATCGCGCGAGATCCAGACGCCCCGCAGGGTGCCAGCCGCCAGTACCTGGCTGTCCTTCGGGTCGGGGCGCACGACCATCACCGAGCCGTTGTCCGTGGGCAAGCCGGCGCCGATCGACCGCCAGCTGTGGCCGTAGTCGGTCGTCGCATAAACATAAGGCCTGTTGTCTTCCTGCTGATGCGCGTCGAAAGCGACATACGCCGTTCCAGGATCCGACGGCGAGACGCCGACCTGATAGACGCGCGCCCAGGCCGGGGCGTGCGGAGGTGTCACCTTGCTCCAGGTGTTGCCGCCGTCGCGCGTGACGGACACGAGTCCATCGTCGGTGCCCACCCAGATCACGTTCGGGTCGCTCTGCGCGACCCGGATCGAAATGATCGTGTCGTACGTCTCGGCGCCCGAGATGTCATAGTGGATCGGACCGCCCGGGAGCTGCTGCTTGGACTTGTCGTTGCGCGTCAGGTCAGGGCTGATCGGCTTCCAGTTGAGGCCGCCATCGGTGGACTTGAACAACACGTTGCCGCCGAGGTAAACCGTATTGGCATCGTGCGGATCGACGGCGACCGGCGAGGTCCAGTTGAAGCGGTACTTCTGCGCGTAGGTGGGTAGATCATCCACGTACTCGGGCCCGTGCAGATACGGCATGCCGAACGTCGACTCGTGAGTCTTGAGATCCAACCGCCTGAGCGCGCCATCCTGGGAATCCGCGTAGATGATGTTGGGGTCTGACGGTGCGGGCACGGCATACTGGCCGTCGCCGCCCGCCACTGTGAACCAGTCCTGGCCGGACACGACGTTATCGGACAGTACGGAAGAGGGTCCACACCAGCCGCTGTTGTCCTGAAGGCCGGTGCACAGGTCGTATGGCGAGCGGCTGTCGGCGGCGACCATGTAGGTTTGCTCGATCGCCATGCCATCGAGAAAGCGCCAGCTCTTGCCGCGATCGAGCGAGAGGTAGGCGCCGCCGTCGTTGCCCTGGATCATGCGCTTCGGGTTCGTGGGGTCGATCCACATCGCGTGGTGATCGACGTGTACCCCCTCGTCGAGCACGTGGGCCGTCTTGCCGCCGTCGTCGGATTCCGCGAGCTGGAAGCCGAGGAAATAGACGCGGTCGGGATCATCGGGCGCGACCTCGAGCGTCGAAAAATAAAATCCCCTGACATTGTAGGCATGATTGTCGGAGACCTCCTGCCAGTGCTCTCCGAGATCGTCGGTGACGAAGAGCGTCCCTTTGCCGATCGGTGTCTCGATCAGGGCGTAGACGCGCTCGGGATCACTCGGGGCGATCGCGAGACCGATGCGGCCCATGATGCCGGTCGGCAACCCCTCGTGCAGTCGTGTCCAGGTCTCGCCGCCGTCGGTCGAGCGCCAGACCCCCGAGCCGGGCCCGCCGTCATTGAGTGTCCACGCCGTGCGGTCGGCCTGCCAGGTCGCGGCGAACAGCACCTGGCCGTTGCCGGGCTGCATCGCGACATCGATCGCACCGGTGTGATCGTCGACATACAGTGCCTTGCGCCAGCTCTTGCCGCCGTCGGTCGTCACGAACACGCCGCGATCCGGGTTCGGACCCCAGGCGTGCCCGAGTGCCGCGACGACGACATGATTGGGATCGTGCGGGTCGATGACGATGCGGCCGATCTGGCCGACGTTCTTGAGACCCATCGACTGCCAGGTCTTGCCGGCGTCCGTCGACAGGTACACCCCCGCGCCGGGGAGCACGTCGTTGCGGATATTTACCTCACCGGTGCCCACCCAGACCAGGCTGGGGTTGGAGGGCGCGACGGCGATCGCGCCGATGGAGCTCGTCACTTCATGATTGAAGATCGGCTTCCAGTTCAAGCCGCCATCGGTCGTCTTGAACACGCCGCCGCCGGCCGCGCCGACGTAGTAGACCAGCGGGTTGCCGGGGATGCCGGCCACCGCCGCCACGCGCCCGCCGGCGATCGCCGGGCCGAGATTGCGGAATTTGAGGTGCGCGAAGACATCCTTGGGTTGCTCCGCCGCCGGCTTCGTGCTGGCCGCCCGCGCGACAGCGGCCGGCGCTACACAACTCACGGAAAGCAGCACGGCGGCTGCGCTCAGCAGGAAGGAATGTCGCCTCATCGTCGGCTCCCCGGTGTCGCCGGAGTACGGTCACCCGCGGCGAGTTGTAGTGGAGAGCGGACGCTACAAGGCCTCTCCGTACAGTGATCAACGACTCGTCGCACGGCGGTGACGCTTGGTCGCAATCCCCTGCCCCCGGCAGAGCTCAAGCGCACGTCGCGCGACGAAAAAGCCGGTGAGAGCTTTCGCACCCACCGGCCCGTTCAGTTTCGTCGCAGGGTGAAGGTGCTCAGCCGCCCGCTGCGCTCTCCGACTCCTCGCCGACTCCGCTCGGCTCCTCGGCGTCCTGCATGCCGCCGCCGACGTCCATGAAGCTGCGGCGCTCGACGCCTTCGGTCTTCTTGCGGCGCGAGGCATGCGCCGCGAAGCCCGTGCCCGCCGGGATGAGCCGGCCGACGATGACGTTCTCCTTGAGCCCGCGCAGGTCGTCCTTGAGTCCGCGCACCGCCGCCTCCGTGAGCACGCGGGTGGTCTCCTGGAAGGAGGCCGCGGAGATGAAGGACTCCGTCGCGAGGGACGCCTTGGTGATGCCGAGCAGCACCGGCTGCAGTTCCGCGGACTTCTTGCCGTCCTGCTGCGCGCGATCGTTGATGTCGAGCGCGCGCGCCCGATCGAGCTGCTCGCCGCGCAGCAGCGTCGTCTCGCCCGCGGCCTGCACCTCGGTCTTGCGCAGCATCTGGCGAATGATCACTTCGATGTGCTTGTCGTTGATCTTCACGCCCTGGAGGCGGTAGACGTCCTGGATCTCGCGCACCAGATAATTCGCCAGCGCCTCGACGCCCTGCAGGCGCAGGATGTCGTGCGGGTTCGGCTCACCGTCGGCGATCACCTCGCCGCGCTCGACCGTCTCGCCCTCGAAGACGTTGAGCTGGCGCCACTTCGGGATCAGCTCCTCGTACTTCTCGCCGTCGTCGCTGGTGATGATGAGGCGCCGCTTGCCCTTGGTCTCCTTGCCGAAGCTGACGGTGCCCGACTTCTCCGCGAGGATCGCCGGGTCCTTGGGCTTGCGGGCCTCGAACAGATCCGCCACACGCGGCAGACCGCCGGTGATGTCGCGGGTCTTCGACGACTCCTGCGGGATACGCGCGATGACGTCACCCACGGACACCCGCGCTCCGTCCTCGAGCGCGACGAAGGCGCCGGCGGGGAGCGAGTACACCGCCGGGATCTCCGTGTTGGCGAAGGTCACTTCCTTGCCCTTGTTGTTGACCAGCTTGATGGTGGCGCGCAGGTCCTTGCCGCCGCGCTGCTTGGTGTCGAGCACCACGGTGCTGGAGAGTCCCGTGACCTCGTCCACCTGCGTCGTGACGGTGAGGCCGTCGATGAAGTCATGGAACTTCACGAAGCCCGCCACTTCCGTGACCACCGGGTGGGTATGCGGATCCCAGGTCGCAACGACCTGACCGGCCGCCACCTGGTCGCTCTCCTTGACGCTGATCATCGCGCCGTAGGGGATCTTGTAGCGCTCGCGCTCGCGGCCCAGGTCATCGACCACCCCGATCTCGCCCGAGCGCGATACGGCCACCAGGTGGCCCTTCTCGTGCTGCACGGTCTTGATGTGGTGGAAGCGGATGAGGCCCTTGTTGCGCACCTCGACGCTGCTCGCCGCAGCGGCCCGGGAAGCGGCGCCGCCGATGTGGAAGGTCCGCATCGTGAGCTGCGTGCCGGGCTCGCCGATCGACTGCGCCGCGATGACGCCCACCGCTTCGCCGATGCTGATGAGGCGCCCGCGGGCGAGATCGCGCCCGTAGCACTGCGCGCACACGCCGTAGCGCGTCTCGCAGTTGATGGGTGAGCGCACCTTGATCTGATCCACGCCCTCGTGCTCGAGCCGCCGGACCAGCTTCTCATCGAGCAGGGTTCCGTTGGCGATGAGCACCTCCTCGCTCCCAGGCTTGAGGATGTCCTCCGCGAGCACGCGCCCGAGCACGCGCTCACCGAGCGCCTCGACGACATCTCCGCCCTCGACGAGCGGCGTCATGGCGAGGCCGTTGGAGGTCCCGCAGTCGGGCTCCGTCACGACGAGGTCCTGCGCCACATCGACCAGCCGGCGGGTCAGATAGCCGGAGTTGGCCGTCTTCAGCGCCGTATCGGCCAGACCCTTGCGGGCGCCGTGCGTCGAGATGAAGTACTGCAGAACGTTCAGGCCCTCACGGAAGTTGGCCGTGATCGGGGTCTCGATGATGGAGCCGTCGGGCTTGGCCATGAGGCCACGCATGCCGGCGAGCTGGCGGATCTGCGCGGCCGAGCCGCGCGCCCCGGAGTCGGCCATCATGAAGATGGAGTTGAAGGACTTCTGCCGCGCAGTCTGGCCCTTCGAGTCCGTGGCCTCCTCGCTGCCGAGCTTCTCCATCATGGCCTTCGCCACCTGATCGTTGGCGCGCGACCAGATGTCGACCACCTTGTTGTAGCGCTCGCCATTGGTCACGAGACCCGAGGAGTACTGATCCTGGATCTCCTTCACTTCGCGGTCGGCGCTGGCGACGATCCGGGTCTTCTGCTCCGGTATGACGATGTCGTCGATGCCGAAAGACACCCCGGCGCGCGTCGCGTAGTGGAAGCCCGTGTACATGAGCTGGTCGGCGAAGATGACGGTTTCCTTGAGACCGAGCGCCCGGTAGGCGGCGTTGATGGTCGCGGAGATCGACTTCTTGCTCATGTCCTGGTTGATCAGGTCGAAGGACAGCCCCTTCGGCAGGATCTCGAACAGGAGCGCCCGGCCGACGGTCGTATCCACGATCCGGCGCTTCTCCTCGAACTCGCCGCCGCCGACGTGCAGCGTCTCGGAGACGCGCACCCGCACCTTGGCCTGCAGATCCACCGAGCGGCTCTCGTACGCGCGGTGCACCTCGTGCACGTCGGAGAAGCTCATGCCCTCGCCGCGGGCGCCGATGCGCTCGCGGGTCATGTAGTAGAGCCCGAGCACCACGTCCTGCGACGGCACGATGATCGGATCGCCGTTGGCCGGCAGGAGAATGTTGTTGGAGGCCATCATCAGCGCACGGGCCTCGAGCTGGGCCTCGAGGGAAAGCGGCACGTGCACGGCCATCTGGTCGCCGTCGAAGTCCGCGTTGAAGGCGGTGCAGACGAGCGGATGAAGCTGGATCGCCTTGCCTTCGACGAGCTGCGGCTCGAACGCCTGGATGCCGAGGCGATGCAGCGTCGGCGCGCGGTTGAGGAGCACCGGATGCTCGCGGATCACCTCCTCGAGAATGTCCCAGACCTCCGGTCCCTCGCGCTCCACCAGGCGCTTGGCCGCCTTGATGGTCGACGCCTCGCCCCGCAACTGCAGCTTCTGGAAGATGAAGGGCTTGAAGAGCTCGAGCGCCATCTTCTTCGGCAGTCCGCACTGATGCAGGCGCAGCTGCGGGCCGACCACGATGACCGAGCGGCCGGAGTAGTCGACGCGCTTGCCGAGCAGGTTCTGGCGGAAGCGCCCCTGCTTGCCCTTGATCATGTCGGCGAGCGACTTGAGCGGCCGCTTGTTGGTGCCCGTGATCGCCCGGCCGCGCCGCCCGTTGTCGAGCAGCGCATCCACCGCCTCCTGGAGCATCCGCTTCTCGTTGCGCACGATGATATCGGGCGCGTTGAGCTCGAGGAGCCGCCGCAGGCGGTTGTTGCGGTTGATGACGCGGCGATAGAGATCGTTCAGGTCCGACGTCGCGAACCGTCCGCCATCGAGCGGCACGAGCGGCCGCAGGTCAGGCGGCAGCACCGGCAGGACGGTCAGGACCATCCACTCCGGCTTGTTGCCCGACTCGATGAAGGACTCGATGAGCTTCAGGCGCTTGGAGAGCCGCTTCAGCTTGGTCTCGGATGAGGTGCCGGCCATCTCTTCCCGCACCTTGCCGATCTCGGCCTGCAGGTCGATGGTGCGCAGCAGCTCGAACACCGCCTCGGCGCCCATGCGGGCGTCGAACTCATCGCCATGCTCCTCGATCGCCTCGAGATACAACTCGTCGGTGAGGAGCTGCCCGCGCTGCAGCGGCGTCATGCCCGGGTCGATGACCACGAACGCCTCGAAGTAGAGCACGCGCTCGATCTCGCGCAGCGTCATGTCGAGCATGAGGCCGATGCGCGACGGCAGCGATTTCAGGAACCAGATGTGCGCCGTCGGGCTCGCGAGCTCGATGTGGCCCATGCGCTCGCGGCGCACCTTGGACTGGGTGACTTCGACGCCGCACTTCTCGCAGACGACGCCGCGGTGCTTCAGGCGCTTGTACTTGCCGCACAGGCACTCGTAGTCCTTCACGGGGCCGAAGATCTTCGCGCAGAAGAGGCCGTCCCGCTCCGGCTTGAAGGTACGGTAGTTGATGGTCTCAGGCTTTTTCACCTCGCCATACGACCAGGCGCGGATCATCTCCGGCGAGGCGAGTCCGATCTTGATCGAATCGAACTGCTCGACCGGAGCATGTTGCTTGAAAAGCTTCAGTAGATCTTTCATCTGTTTACCCCATCAATCCTGCTCGAGCTCGATGTTGATGCCGAGCGAGCGGATTTCCTTGACGAGCACGTTGAAGGACTCGGGCATGCCCGCGTCCATCTGGTGGTTGCCGTCCACGATGTTCTTGTACATCTTGGTGCGGCCGTTCACATCGTCGGACTTGACCGTCAGCATCTCCTGCAGCGTGTAGGAGGCGCCGTAGGCCTCGAGCGCCCAGACCTCCATCTCACCGAAGCGCTGGCCGCCGAACTGCGCCTTGCCGCCCAGCGGCTGCTGGGTGACCAGGCTGTAGGGGCCGGTGGAACGCGCATGCATCTTGTCGTCGACGAGGTGGTTGAGCTTCAGCATGTACATGTAGCCAACCGTCACCGAGCGCTCGAATCGCTCGCCCGTGCGCCCGTCGAAGAGATACGTCTGACCGCTCGTCGGCAGATCGGCGAGCTCGAGCAGGTGCTTGATCTCCTTCTCGCTGGCACCGTCGAACACCGGCGTTGCCATCGGCACCCCATTCGAGAGGTTGCGCGCGAGCTGGACGAACTCCTGGTCGTTCAGGGTATCGAGATCCTCCCTCTGCCCGCCGGTCTCGTTGTAGACCTGCTTGACGAAGCCCCGCAGCTCCCCGAGAGCCGCCTGCTGCTCCAGCATGCGTCCGATCTTGAGCCCGACGCCCTTGGCCGCCCAACCGAGGTGCGTCTCCAGCACCTGGCCGACGTTCATGCGCGAAGGCACACCGAGCGGATTCAACACGATGTCGACCGGCGTACCGTCCTCCAGGTACGGCATGTCCTCCACCGGCACGATCGTCGAGACGACGCCCTTGTTGCCGTGTCGGCCGGCCATCTTGTCGCCCGGCTGGATGCGGCGCTTGACGGCGAGATACACCTTCACCATCTTGAGCACGCCCGGCGCGAGGTCGTCGCCGGCCGTGATCTTGGCCTTCTTGTCCTCCAGGCGCTTCTCGAACGCCTTGCGCTGCAACTGGACGCGCTCGGAAGCCTGCTCGAGCTGCGAGTTGGCGTCCTCGTCCTCGAGGCGGATCTCGAACCACTCCTCGCGCGGCAGCTCATCGAGATACTCTCCGGCGATGCGGGTGCCCGCCTTGAGCTTGCGCGGGCCGCCCGCGGCGCTCTGGCCGACCAGCATGCCGCGCACACGGTGAAAGAGGTCGTCTTCGAGGATGCGCTGCTGATCGGCGAAGTCCTTGCGGACCCGCTCGATCTCGGCTTTCTCGATCGACAGGGCGCGGCTGTCCTTCTCCACGCCATCGCGCGTGAACACACGCACGTCGATGACCGTGCCATCCATTCCGGGCGGCACGCGCAGGCTCGTGTCCTTCACGTCCGAAGCCTTCTCGCCGAAGATGGCGCGCAGCAGCTTCTCCTCCGGCGTCAGCTGCGTCTCCCCCTTCGGGGTGACCTTGCCGACCAGGATGTCGCCCGCCTTGACCTCCGCGCCGATGAAGGCGATGCCCGCCTCATCGAGCTTGGCGAGCGCCGCATCACCGACGTTCGGGATGTCCGCGGTGATCTCCTCGGGACCCAGCTTGGTGTCGCGGGCGACGCAGGTCAGCTCCTCGATGTGGATGGTCGTGAACCGGTCCTCCTGCACCACGCGCTCGGAGATGAGGATCGAGTCCTCGAAGTTGTAGCCGTTCCACGGCATGAACGCGACCAGGAGGTTCTGGCCGAGGGCCAGCTCGCCGAGGTGCGTCGAGGGCCCGTCCGCCAACACATCGCCGCGCGCGATGGCATCGCCCGCGTTGACGAGCGGACGCTGGTTGATGCAGGTGTTCTGGTTGGAGCGCGTGTACTTGGTGAGCGTGTAGATGTCCACGCCAGGCTCGCCGGCGATGGTTTCTTCGTCGTTCACCCGCACCACGATGCGCGAGGCGTCCACCGAGTCGACGATGCCGCCGCGCCGCGCCACCACCGTCACGCCCGAGTCGATCGCGACAGGGCGCTCCATGCCGGTGCCGACCAGCGGGGTCTCCGACCGCAGGGTCGGGACCGCCTGGCGCTGCATGTTCGAGCCCATGAGGGCGCGGTTAGCGTCATCGTGCTCGAGGAACGGAATGAGCGAGGCTGCCACCGAGACGATCTGCTTCGGGCTCACGTCCATGTAGTTGATGCGGTCCCGCGGCATGAGCGTGAACTCGTTCTGGAAGCGGCACGAGACCAGTTCGTCCTTGAGCTCACCCTTCGGTCCCAGGCTGGCGTTCGCCTGTGCGATGGCGAAGTCACCCTCCTCGATGGCCGAGAGATAGTCGATCCGGTCCGTCACGGCGCCGCCCTCGACCCGCCGGTAAGGCGTCTCGAGGAAGCCGTACTGGTTGGTGCGGGCATAGACCGCGAGTGAGTTGATGAGCCCGATGTTCGGACCTTCCGGGGTCTCGATCGGGCAGACCCGGCCGTAGTGGGTCGGGTGCACGTCGCGGACCTCGAATCCAGCGCGCTCGCGCGTGAGTCCGCCGGGGCCCAGGGCCGAGACGCGGCGCTTGTGGGTCACCTCGGAGAGCGGGTTGTTCTGGTCCATGAACTGCGACAGCTGCGAGGAGCCGAAGAACTCCTTCACCGCCGCCGCCACCGGCTTGGCGTTGATCATCTCCTGCGGCATCAGCGGCTCGGTCTCCGCGATGGTCAGGCGCTCTTTCACTGCGCGTTCGACGCGCACGAGGCCGACACGGAAGGCGTTCTCCGCCATCTCACCGACGCTGCGTACTCGGCGATTGCCGAGGTGGTCGATATCGTCCACTTGGCCATTGCCGTTACGGATGTCGATCAGGACCTTGAGCACATCGATGATGTCCGAGCTGTCACCGAACCGCTCGACCATCCGCTTGGAGTTCTCGTCGCTGCGACCGCCGAAGTATTTGCGGTCGTAGAGAATGCCGGAGCCGGTGATCTCCTGGCGGCCGACGCGGCGGTTGAACTTCATGCGGCCCACCGCCGAGAGGTCGTACCGCTCGGCATTGAAGAAGAGATTCGCGAAGAGGTTCTCAGCCGCGTCCTTGGTCGGCGGCTCGCCCGGACGCATCATGCGGTAGATCTCGACCAGCGCTTCGAGGCGCGTCTTGGTCGGATCGATGCGCAGCGTATCGGAGATGTACGGGCCGCGATCGAGATCGTTCACATAAAGAGTGTTGATCTCGGTGATGGCGGCCTCGATCAGCTTCTCGACGGAAGCGGCGGTCAGCACCTCGTTCGCCTTGGCGAGGATCTCGCCGGTCTCGGTGTTGACCACGTCCCGCGAGAGGACCTTGCCGTAGACGTATTCGCGCGGCACGCGCAGGCGCGTGACCTTGGCGTCCTCGAGCTGGCGCACGTGACGGGCGGTGATCCGGCGGCCTTCCTCCACGATCACCTTGTCGCCCACGCGGATCTCGAACGTCGCGGTCTCGCCGCGCAGCCGCTGCGGCACGAGCTGCAGCGCCACTTCCTCGCGGCCGACATAGAAGGTATTGGTGTCGAAGAACGTGGCCAGGATGTCGGCCTCGTTCATGCCGAGGGCGCGCAGGATGATGGTGACCGGGAGCTTGCGCCGCCGGTCGATGCGCGCGAACACGCAGTCCTTCGGGTCGAACTCGAAGTCGAGCCAGGAGCCGCGGTACGGGATGATGCGCGCGGAGAAAAGGAGCTTGCCCGAGGAGTGGGTCTTGCCGCGGTCGTGATCGAAGAACACGCCCGGGGAGCGGTGCAGCTGGGAGACGATGACCCGCTCCGTGCCGTTGATGATGAAGGTGCCGTTGTCGGTCATGAGCGGCAGCTCGCCGAGATACACCTCCTGCTCGCGCACGTCCTTCACCGGCTTCTTCGCGCCGGCAGCCTCCTTGTCGAGCACGATGAGGCGCACCTTCACGCGCAGCGGCGCCGCGTAGGTGAGCCCGCGCAGCTGACACTCCTTCACGTCGAACACCGGCTCGCCGAGCCGGTAGCTCACGTAGTCCAGCGAAGCGTTGCCGGAGTAGCTCGTGATCGGGAACACGCTCTTGAACGCGGCGTGCAGCCCCACGCTGGCGCGCGCATCCTCGGGCTTCTCGGCCTGCAGGAACGAGCGATACGAGTCGAGCTGGATGGCGAGCAGGTAAGGCGTGCCGAGGATGCTCGCCTGCTTGCCGAAGCTCTTGCGGATGCGCTTCTTCTCGGTGAAGGAATAGGCCATCGGGGGTTCACCTCAGAACGGAAAAAAGGGGCATCCAGCCCGATACACAGGGCCCGCGCCGAAGCGCGCGCCCTGCTTGATCCATCGCGCGGCGCATGGCGATCAAAACTATTTGATCTCCACCTTTGCGCCGGCGTCCTCGAGCTTCTTCTTGATGGTTTCGGAGTCGGCCTTGGAGACCGCTTCCTTGACGGTCGAGGGCGCGCCCTCGACCAGGTCTTTCGCCTCCTTCAAGCCGAGGCCGGTGATCTCGCGGATCACCTTGATCACGGTCACCTTCTTGTCGGCCGGGTACTCCTTGAGGGAGACGGTGAATTCCGTCTTCTCCTCGGCCGGCGCGGCGGCGGCAGCGCCCGCGCCAGGAGCGGCGGCCACGGCGACGGGCGCCGCGGCGGTGACGCCGAACTTCTTCTCCATGTCGGAGATGAGCTCGACGACCTCCATGAGGGTCATCTTGGAAATTGCATCGAGGATTTCGTCTTTGCTGACAGCCATGTTGGGTCTCCGCTTAGATGTTTCAAGACAAGTCGGCTAGGCGGCCTGCGGCTTCTGGTCGCGTACGGCGGCCAGCGTGCGGGCTAGCTTGGCCGGCGGCGCAGCACACGTTGCGACGAACTTCTGGATCGGTGCCTTGAGCACGCCCAGCAGCATCGACAACGCTTGCGCGCGCGTCGGCAGGCTGGCGACTTTCTCGAGGTCCCCGCCGGGCAGCACCTGCCCGCCGAGCGCCACCAGAGTCGCCACCAGCTTCCCGTTCGCCTTCGCGAAGTCCTTCACCAGGCGCGCAGCGGCGCCGGGATCGTCCTTCGAGAACGCGAGCACGAGCGGCCCCTTGAGCTTCGGTCCTACCGGCTCGAACGAGGTGCCGGCGAACGCCTTGCGCGCCAGCGTGTTCTTGACCACACGCATGTACACGCCCTGCGCCCGCGCCTTGGAACGAAGCTCCGTCATCTGCCCGACGGTGAGCCCGCGGTACTCCGCGGCTACGACCGCCTGGGCTTTGGCGGCCACTTCGGCCACTTCGGCTACCAGCGCCTTCTTGTCTTCCAGGTTGAGTGCCATTCCTTCTCTCCTCTCGGGTGAGAAGATCACGGTTACGAATGAAGCCCCCGGTCTTCCCGGTGGGCTTCGCCATGGCGACCTTCTCGCCTCGAGCAGGAGCCTCGAGCGAAGAGCGGTTCACCATCTGCGCAGGCGGTCATTAAGAGGGTCGTCCCCTCGCCTGCGGTCTTCGATGATGGCCGGACCCCCTTTCGGGATCCCGGCCCGCATCTATCTTCGATGGCGAATTTCGGCGAGCCGAAATCCGCGAAAACCAAAATTGTCTACAAGCTCGACTGATCGATCGTGATACCGGGCCCCATGGTCGAGGAGACGGTGACACGCCTCAGATACTGCCCCTTGGCGGCATGCGGCTTCGCCTTGTGCAGGTCGGCCATCAGCGCGGCAAGGTTCTCCTTGAGCGCGTTGACCTCGAAGCTCGCCTTGCCGATCGTGCAGTGCACGATGCCGGCCTTGTCGACGCGATAGGTCACCTGACCGGCCTTGGCGTTCTTCACCGCCGTGGCGACGTCGGGGGTGACCGTGCCGATCTTCGGGTTCGGCATGAGGCCGCGGGGACCCAGGATCTGGCCGAGCTGGCCGACGACGCGCATGGCATCGGGGCTCGCGATCACGCGATCGAAGTTGATCTCGCCTGCCTTGACCTGCGCCGCCAGGTCCTCCAGCCCGACGATGTCGGCGCCGGCGGCCTTGGCGATCTCCTGGTTCTTGCCCGAGGTAAACACGGCCACGCGCACGGTCTTGCCCGTGCCGTGGGGCATGACCGTCGAGCCGCGCACCTGCTGATCGGACTTGCTGGCGTCGATGCCGAGATTCACGGCGGCGTCGACCGTCTCGTTGAATTTCGCCTTGGCGAACTCCTTGACGAGCTTCAGGGCCTCTTCGACCGGGTACTGCTTGCCGGAAGAAAGCTTGTCCTTCCACGCCTTCATGCGCTTTGCAACGGCCATGATCAGAGCCCCTCCACGTCGACGCCCATACTGCGCGCGCTGCCGGCGATGGTGCGCACGGCGGCTTCGAGGTCGGCGGCGGTGAGATCCGGCTGCTTCGCCTTCGCGATCTCCTCGAGCTGCTTGCGGTTGATCTTGCCGACCTTGGCGGTGTTGGGCGTGCCGCTGCCCTTCTCGATGCCGATCGCCTTGCGGATCAGCACGGAGGCGGGCGGCGTCTTCATCACGAAGGTGAAGCTGCGGTCGCTGTAGACCGTGATCACGACCGGGAGCGGCAGCCCCTTCTCCACCTTCTGGGTCTGCGCATTGAACTGCTTGCAGAACTCCATGATGTTCACGCCCTGCTGGCCGAGTGCCGGCCCGATCGGGGGTGAGGGGTTGGCAGAGCCCGCCGGCACCTGCAGCTTGATGTAGCCTTGAACCTTCTTTGCCATTGATCGCCTCTTTACGGGTGCAAACGCCTGCCAGGCTCCCCGTGGTACATTGGCTGAAAGACGCCTTGCGGCGCTTTCAGCGGCCAGCCCATTGACTCATTCCGCCTCGCCGGCAACGGGCGGCCGGTGCCGGCTTACTCATTTGCTTTCGACCTTGCTTCCTTTAGGCCTTCTCGACCTGCGAGAAGTCCAGCTCCACGGGCGTCGAGCGCCCGAGGATCTGCACCGCCACCTGCAGCCGGTTCTTCTCGTAATTGACGTTCTCGACGACACCGTTGAAATCGTTGAACGGCCCATGGACCACGCGCACCACCTCGCCCGGCTCGAACAGCACCTTCGGCCGTGGCTTGTCGGCGCCTTCCTCCACCCGGCGCAGGATCTGGTTGGCCTCGCGATCGGTGATCGGGGCCGGCTTCTCCGGCGTGCCGCCGATGAAGCCGAGGACCTTCGGTACTTCGCGCACCAGGTGCCAGGTGTCCTCGTCCATCTCCATCTGCACGAGCACGTAGCCCGGATAGAACTTGCGCTCGCTGCGGCGTTTCTGGCCGTCGCGCATCTCCACGACTTCCTCGGTGGGGACCAGGATCTCGCCGAACCTCTCCTCGAGGCTGGCGCGCTTGATGCGCTCCTTGAGCGATTCCGCCACGCGATGCTCGAAATTCGAGTAGGCGTGCACCACGTACCACCTCAGCGCCACGTCAGCCCCCCTGTCCCGTCAATGCCTTCGCTGCCCAGCCGAGCACGAGGTCGAGCCCCCAGAAGAAGAGGCCCATGGCGGCGACGAAGATGAACACGATCAGCGTCGTCATGCCGGTCTCTTGCCGGTTCGGCCAGACGATCTTGCGCAGCTCGACGCGCGCGCTGACAACGAACTCGCGAAAGTCGGTGCCATAGCGCGAGGACGCCACGATGAGCGCGCCGAGCACGATACCCGCGACCACCGAGATCCACCGTAGCCATGAGGCGTCGTTGGCGAGCACGTAGTAGCCGGCAACGCCGGCGACCACGGCCACCACGGCCGCCCCGAGCTTCACCTTGTCCGTCGTGCCGACGTCCTGGAGCTTGATTTCGTCTGTCATGTCAACCGTTGGCAGGCCAGGAGGGAATCGAACCCCCAACCTGCGGTTTTGGAGACCGCCGCTCTGCCAATTGAGCTACTGGCCTAGATCATTGGCGAAAATCGCCTTTGGCGATTTTCGCGACACCCTATGAATTTCGCCGCGGGCCAGGGAACGGCCCTGACCCGCTATGCAGTGCCGCCGGCGCTTCGCGCCGGAAAGAAAAAATACCTCTCTCATCTCACTTGAGAATTTTCGCGACCACGCCGGCGCCGACGGTTCGGCCGCCCTCACGGATCGCAAAGCGCAGCCCATCTTCCATCGCAATCGGGCTGATCAGCTCCACGGTCATCTTGATGTTGTCCCCGGGCATGCACATCTCCACCCCCGCCGGCAGCTCGATCGTCCCGGTCACATCGGTGGTGCGAAAGTAAAACTGCGGCCGATACCCCTTGAAGAAGGGCGTATGCCGCCCCCCCTCCTCCTTGGTCAGCACGTACACCTCACACTCGAAATTCGTGTGCGGGGTGATGCTGCCGGGCTTGGCCAGCACCTGCCCGCGCTCAACCTCCTCTCTCTTCGTGCCGCGCAAGAGCACCCCCACGTTATCTCCCGCCTCTCCCCGATCCAGAAGCTTGCGGAACATCTCAACGCCCGTGCAGGTGGTCTTCTGCGTGGCCCGTAGCCCCACGATCTCCACCTCATCGTTCACCTTGATGATCCCGCGCTCAATGCGCCCGGTGACCACCGTCCCGCGCCCCGAGATCGAGAACACATCCTCCACCGGCATCAGGAAGGGCTTCTCAATCTCGCGCTTCGGCACCGGGATGTACTTGTCCATCTCCTCCACCAGCTTCACCACCGAGGGCACCCCGATCTCGCTCTTATCCCCCTCAAGCGCCTTCAGCGCCGAGCCAATGATGATCGGGGTCTTCTCCCCGGGGAACTTGTACACCGTCAGCAGCTCCCGCACTTCCATCTCAACGAGCTCCAAAAGCTCCTTGTCATCCACCATGTCGGCCTTGTTCATGTACACCACGATGTACGGCACCCCCACCTGGCGCGCCAAGAGGATGTGCTCGCGCGTCTGCGGCATCGGTCCATCGGCCGCCGAAACCACCAGAATCGCCCCGTCCATCTGCGCCGCTCCGGTGATCATGTTCTTCACGTAATCGGCGTGCCCCGGGCAGTCCACGTGCGCGTAGTGGCGCTTGGCGCTCTGGTACTCCACATGAGCCGTGGAGATCGTGATCCCGCGCGCCTTCTCCTCAGGGGCCTTGTCAATCTGGTCGTACGCCATGAAGGTCCCGCCGTGCGTCTCGGCCATCACCTTCGTCAGCGCCGCCGTCAAGGTCGTCTTCCCGTGGTCCACGTGCCCGATCGTCCCCACGTTCACGTGAGGCTTGGTACGCTCGAATTTCTCTTTGGACATGGAATGTTCCTCAAGGCATCTGCAGGGCTCTCGGCCCCCGGAAAGATCAATGCTCCGCCATCACAAAACGTCGGCGACCTGGAGCCCACGACCGGGATTGAACCGGTGACCTCGTCCTTACCAAGGACGTGCTCTACCAACTGAGCTACGTGGGCTCGGCTCGAGGCAGTCCTGGAGCGGGTGATGGGAATCGAACCCACGTCATCAGCTTGGAAGGCTGAGGTTCTACCATTGAACTACACCCGCTGATGTCGCCGTCACCACCGACCGCCCCGCGTGCACCAGTGCAGTTCCGGAACCTACCCCGCCCCCTCTTGGCTGGTGGAGGGGGTAGGATTCGAACCTACGAAGGCGTATGCCGGCAGATTTACAGTCTGCTCCCGTTGACCGCTTGGGTACCCCTCCGCGAAAACGAGCCGCGTATTGTGATTTCCGGCGGTGCGAGTGTCAATGCATGCTGGCGCGAGTTTTGCTATAGGCCAGCCCAATGACAGGGATTCATCCCGCGGTCCCTCTGAGATCCGCGCACGCAAGAGGAGGCGCCCCGGGAAACGGAGCGGCCCGGGACCGCTTACTCGCTTGCTTTCGGGCTTTCTAGCTAATGCCTGAACGCGGCTGCGGTGGGTTCCCGGGATTGGGCTCGAATGCCCGTCGCGCCCAAGGTCAATGGTCCGCTTCGGTTCGCTCGAGCGCCTTGAGCGCCTCGACGCTCGCCACCTGGTCCTCGGGAGGCATCCGCCCGGGCGTCTCCGCGAGCTTCCCGAGCGCATGATCGAGCGCTCTTTCCAGCTTGTCGGCCGCCACGTGAATCGCCTCCGTCAGGGTCGGCGCCTCGTGGCTCACCGCGATCGGCTTCATGCCGCCAACACGCGCCTCCATCAGGCAGCGCTTGTCACGCTCGCCGAGCCTGCTGCTGTTGAGATCGCTGAGATGAACCTCCACGCGCGTGATGCGTCCGTTGAAGCGATCGAGCCGACCCTCGACCACACCTTGCACCCGCTGCGTCAGATCCTCACCACTCACGATGTGGTGATCCGAGTTGACCAACACCTGCATAGAACCTCCACCGCCAGGCCCGCGGCCTGCATACGGCCGCGCCCTGCCCCGGATGACGCAAGCCTTATGCCGGCGGCCCACCGCCGGCCCCAAGCTGCGCGGTCAGCCGGGCGTCGAGGAGGCGCCACTGCCCCGGCCGCAGATCGCGCGGCAACTCGATCGGCCCGTAGCGGATACGCAGCAGCCGGCCGACCTCGTAGCCGACCGCCTCCCACAGGCGCCGCACTTCGCGGTTGCGGCCCTCGTGCAGCACGACGCGATAGGAGGTGTTCAGGGACTCGCTCGAGCTCTCGACGATGCGGTCGAAGGCCGCGAGGCCATCGTCCAGGGGAATGCCGCGGAGGAGCTTGCGGACCGTGTCCGGATCGGGCCGGCCGCGCACGCGCACCAGGTATTCGCGCTCGACGCGGCTGGAGGGGTGCATGAGCCGGTGGGCGAGATCACCATCCGTGGCGAAGAGCAGGAGACCCGACGTGTTTACATCCAGCCGGCCCACCACGATCCAGCGGCCAAGCTGCGGCGGCGGCAGCCGCTCGAACACCGTGGGCCGCCCTTGCGGGTCGCGGCGGGTCGTCACCTCGCCGGCCGGCTTGTGATAAAGGAGCACCTGATGCGTCACGGGACGCATCGGGCCGAGGTCCAGCCTGCGGCCGTCGAGGCAGACTTCGTCGCCGGCAGCCGCCCGGTCGCCGAGCTTCGCAATGCGCCCGGCCACGGTCAGGCGCCCCTGCGCAATCCATTCCTCGACCTGCCGGCGTGAGCCGAGGCCGGCCGCCGAGAGGAGCTTTTGCAGCCGGACGGTCATCGGCCGTCAGGATCGGGCAATTGGCGAAACGCGGGGGGGTACCGCATACTGACCTTGAGTGTAGCGGCTCGTGGAAGACTCGCGAGTCATAACCTCGCGGCCTCTGGAGATAGCGCTCCGTTGCTTGTGGCAGCCATGGCCCCCAGGGTAGAACATCACCCGGCAATCTCCCGCGAAGCCCACCCGAGTACCCAGAATGGCCACACCCATGCCGCAACCCGAGCAGCGCGAGCCTGACGCCAGGCGCTACGCGCGACTGCCCGATCCTTTCCCGATGTGGCGGGGGGGCGTGCTGCACGGCGCTGAGATCGCCTACGAGACCTGGGGAAGACTCAACGCGGCGCGTGACAATGCGCTGCTTCTTTTCACCGGCCTTTCGCCCTCCGCCCACGCGGCATCATCGCCGCAGGACCCGCGCGAGGGCTGGTGGCAGCGCATGCTGGGGCCCGGGTTGGGCATAGACACCGACCGGTTCTTCGTGGTGTGCGTCAACTCCCTCGGCAGCTGTTTTGGATCGACCGGCCCCGCCTCGATCGACCCTGCGACCGGACGGCCTTACCGGCTGAGCTTCCCCGATCTCTCGGTGGAAGACATTGCGCGCGCCGGGTACGAGGTCGCGAGCTCCCTCGGCATCCGGCGGGTCGATACCATCATGGGCCCGTCGCTCGGCGGCATGGTTGTGCTGGCGCATGCGGCGCTTTTTCCCGGAGCCGCTCGCCGCCTGGTCAGCATCTCCGGCACGCTCGCCGCCGCGCCCTTTTCCATCGCGCTGCGCTCCATCCAGCGGGAAGCCATCACGGGCGACCCGGACTGGCGGGACGGCAACTACGCGACCGACCGGCCGCCGCGCACCGGGATGAGCCTGGCGCGCAAGCTCGGCACCGTCACCTATCGCTCGGCGGAGGAGTGGCAGCAGCGCTTCGACCGCCAGCCGGTCAGAGCCGACCTCAAGAGCCACGAGCCGTTCACGGCGGAGTTCGCGGTCGAGGGCTACCTCGAGTCCCAGGCGCGCCGCTGGGTGGACGCCTTCGACGCCAACTGCTACCTGTTTCTGTCACGAGCCATGGACCGCTTCGATCTCGGCGCTCACGGCGAGCCGGTGGAGATGCTGGGGAAGTCCGGGCTGGAGCAGGCGCTCGTCATCGGGGTGGAAGCGGACCTCCTTTTCTCGATTGCCGAGCAACGGGCGGTGGCGCAGACGCTCGAGACCGGCGGTGCGGTCACGCGTTTTGCACCCCTCAAGTGCATCGAGGGGCACGATTCCTTCCTCATCGATATCGAGCGCTTCGGCCGGGAGATTCGCGCTTTTCTGGGCTGATTGGCGCGTTCTTCAGTTGATTAAGTTCAACGGGCGTGCTCTCTCACCGCGCCCGAGGCATAATGGGCAGGTCCGCGAAACAGAAAAGCCAGAACTCCGCGAGGCCAACAGTGGAACGCCGCCTGCATACGAGGCATCGAGCCAGGACGACTGTCTACATCACCGTGCCAGGCGGTTGCCGCAGACTTTGCAAGGCCATGAACCTGAGCGCCACCGGGGTCTTCATCGAGACTTCGAACCTGGGGCTGCGCAAGGGACAGACGGTCGTTCTCTCCTTCGCGATCAATCTCGGCACCGTCACCAAGCTTCACCGGCGCACCGCAGTGGTGGCGCACGTCTCGCGGGGTGGCACCGGCCTCATGATGGAAAGCTACACCGCCCGCGCGAATTGAGCGGAGCCTCGCCAAACCTCCTGACCATCGGCCGGCTCGCGGAACGCGCCAACGTCTCGACGTCCATGCTGCGTTTCTACGAGCGCGAGGGGTTGCTGCGCCCCGCCGGCCGCTCGCGCAGCGGCTATCGGCTCTACGCGCCCGATGCGGAGCACACCCTGTTGTTCATCCGCCGCGCCCAGCGGCTGGGGCTCTCGCTGGAGGACATCAAGCTCGTGCTCGCGGGCCGCGACCGCCGCGGCGCTTCGGGAAGCGCGGTGGTCGGCATCGCGGAGCAGCGTTTCCTCGAGATCGAGCGACGGCTGACGGAGCTCCTGGTTCTGCGCCATGAGCTCGAGCTCTTCCTCGATGATCTCGCTTCGCGCATCGGCCACTCCGCCGGGGAAGGCGCAGGCCGCCTCTACCGTGACCTGCTCGAGCATGTCTGCGGGCATCCCGATCGGCCGGTCACGCCCTCATCCATGACCCGTCTGATGCGCCGCATCGGCTGTGCGCTCGCCGATGCGGAGCGCGAGCGCCTGTTTGCGGCTCTTCGAGGCAGGCACGTGCACGTCTGGCGCGAGGGCGACGGTTACGCGGTGCTCATCCCCGGCCACGACTCCACCGTCACCGAGGCGCTGCGGCAGCTGATCACGGCCGAGGTCGGATGCAAGGTCCATGTGGATCTCTCTCTCAGTGACACCGCCGAAGGGCCGCTGCTGACGGCGCACGGAGATGGCGCCTTCCTCTTCGCGCAGCTTTTCCTCGCGCTCGAAGCCTCCGCCGCCTGATCGGGCCCCCCGCTCCCGGGGGGCGCTTGACCTTAAACCCCGGTTGAAGGTCGATGATGCGCGCATGGCGCATCGATACCGAATCACCGGGATGGACTGCGGAAGTTGCGCGCTCACCATCGAGGACGGGTTGCAGCAGCTTCCCGGCGTGAGTCGGGTTGCCGTGGACTTCACCACGGAGACTCTGGAGGCCGAAGGAACCGTTACGCGCGAAGCGATCGAGCGCCGCCTGCGCCAGTTGGGATATGGCTTGGCCGCGCATGGCGAAGCAACGCCGCCCGGACAGACACCGGTGGCAGCGGCAACCGGCGTTCTGCGCTTCTTCGCGACCCAGCCGCAGCAGCGCCTCGCGCTGGTCGCGGGGGCGACCTGCCTCCTCATCGCGCTCGTCCTGCAACTGACGCCATCGACAAGGATCGCGACACTGCTGCGGTTCGCGCTCTACGCGACGGTGGTGCTGGTCGGAACGCCGATCTTCCTCAAGGGCGCGCGCGCCCTGCTCTACAGCCGCCGTGTCAACATCGACCTTCTCATGACTCTTGCCGCCATCGGCGCGCTCGTCATCGGCGCCGCCGGCGAGGGCGCCGCGATCGTCGTGCTCTTCACGCTGGGCGAAGGGTTGGAGCGATACAGCGCGGCGCGCGCACGCGAATCGCTCCGCAGCCTGCTGGCCCTGCAGCCGCAGACCGCGACGCTGCTGGAGCATCACGAAGACCACACCCACACTCGCCAGGTCTGCGCCGCGGAGTTGGTTCCCGGCAGCCTCATTCTCGTCAGGCCCGGCGAGCGGATCGCCACCGATGGTGTCGTGCGAGGCGGCCGCTCGAGCATCGATCAGGCCGCCGTCACCGGGGAGAGCACGCCCGTCGAGAAGAGCGCCGGCGATCCGGTGCTGAGCGGCACCGTCAATACCGAGGGGGCCCTGGAAATCGAGGTCACCCGCGAAGCGTCGGATTCCACGGTCGCACGCATTGCGCGCCTGGTGGAGGAGGCGCAGGCGCGCCGCTCGCCCGCCGAGCGCCTCGTCGACCGCTTCGCGCGCTGGTATACACCCGCGGTGGTGGCTCTCGCGATCCTCCTCATCGCGGTGCCCGTGGTCGGCTTCGGGCAGCCGCTCCTCACGCCGCCCGGAGCCGCCGAAGGCTGGCTCTATCGCGGGCTCGCGCTGCTCATCGTCGCCTGCCCGTGCGCGCTCGTCATCAGCATCCCCGTTACCGTGGTCAGCTCCCTCACCCGGCTCAGCTCTCTTGGCGTGCTGGTGAAGGGCGGCGAGCAGCTCGACAAGTTGGCAGTCATCCGCACCGTTGCGTTCGACAAAACGGGTACCCTGACGCGGGGGCGTCCGAGTGTCACGGCCATCCAGGCGAGCGGTTGCGCGCATGAGCCGCACCCCGAAGCGTCCTGCGTGAGCTGCGATGATGTCATTGCGCTTGCCGCCTCGGTCGAGCGCGGCTCCGAGCATCCGATCGCTCACGCGATCCTCGAGTCGGCGCGGGAGCGTGGCCTGCAGCATCGCTATCCGCCTGCAAGGGCCGTCGTCGCGGCAATGGGGCGGGGCGTCACAGGTGAGGTCGGCGGCAGCAAGGTTGCGGTCGGTACCGCGACGCTGATGGAGGATCAGGGGGCGAGCTCGAGCACCCAGGACTTCACCGGCTTCGACCCTGACAGAGAGACTCTGATGATGGTGGCGCGCGACTCCCGCATCGTGGGCACCATCGGAGTGCAGGACGCCTTGCGGCCGGAGAGCCGGTCGGTGCTGCAGGATCTGCGCCACAGCGTTCCCCATCTTCGCACCGCGATGCTGACCGGGGACAGCGAGCGCGCGGCGCAGGCCGTGGCGGCACGGCTGGGCGCCGTCGATGAGGTGCGGGCGGGGCTGCTGCCTGCCGACAAGCTGGCGGCCGTCGCCGAGCTGCAACGAAACCACGGCCCCGTGGCCATGGTGGGCGACGGCATCAACGACGCCCCCGCATTGGCACGTGCGGACGTCGGAATCGCAATGGGCGCCGGCACCGGCGAGGCGATGGAGACGGCCGACGTCGTCCTGATGCAGGACGATCTGGCGCGGCTGCCGGCGACGTTACGCCTGGCGCGGCGCAATCGCATGGTGGTGCGACAGAACATCGCGCTCAGCCTGGGCTTGAAGCTCGCGTTCCTTGCGCTCACCATTCCGGGTCTCGCGACACTGTGGCTGGCGGTCGTCGCGGATGTCGGCGCGACCCTGCTCGTGACGCTCAACGGAATGCGCATGTTGCGGGCGAGGTAAACCCGCGCCGCACCGCTGCGCCGACCCGCCGCGCCGGAGGCTGGCATCTTGGCGGACGAGCAGACAAAGCCGGACAAGGCTCTCGCGGCCCTGGAGGAATCGCGCCGCGAGCTCGAGTCCCTGACCTACACCATCGCCCATGACCTGCGCGCGCCGCTGCGCACCGTCGATGGGTTCGCGCGCGCGCTGCGCGAGGACTGCGGCGAGAAGCTCGACGAGGAGGGCCGTCGGTACCTTGAGCACGTGCTCGAGGCCGCGAAGCGCATGTCGGAAATGCTCGAGGGCCTGCTGACCCTCGCGCGCATCGCCAAGGCGGAGTTTCATCCGGCGCACGTTGATCTCTCGAACATGACCCGCGGCATCGTGGAGCGGCTGCGGACGGCGGAGCCGTCGCGGCCGGTTGAAGTCGTCATCCCCGACGGCATCGCGGCGGAAGCTGATCCCAACCTCCTCGCTACGGCTCTCGAGGCGCTGCTGCAAAACGCCTGGAAATTCAGCCGCGGCCGCGAGCCGGCGCGGATCGAGCTCGGCGCGCAGTCGACCGCGCCACCGGTTTACTTCGTCCGCGACAACGGTGCCGGTTTCGACATGCGCTACGCCGCGAAGCTCTTCGGGCCCTTCCAACGCCTGCACTCGGAGCGCGAGTTCGAGGGCGTCGGCGTCGGACTGGCCGCCGCGCAACGCATTGTCCGCCGGCACGGCGGCCGCCTCTGGGCGGACGCCGCGGTCGATGGGGGCGCGACGCTCTATTTCACTCTCAATGAAACTGCCGGAAGTTGAGTCCCGTGAAAGCAACCGTCGAAGCTCAACCCCTCATCGCGGTGCGCAATGTCAGGGCGAGTAGCCGCTGGTACGCCGGGCTGCTGGGCGCAGATCCCCTTCCGGAACACCCCCATCGCGACTTCTACGATCGGATCTCGTGCTCGGGCCGGTTGGTTCTTCAGTTGCACGCCTGGGATGAGGAAAACCATCCCAACCTCGTCAACGCGGACGCCGCGCCACCCGGACACGGCGTGCTGCTGTGGTTTCAGGTGGAGGATTTTGACTCGCTCGTAGAGCGCGCGCGCCGCCTGAGCGCTGAGATCATCCAGGAGCCTCACCTCAACCCTGCGCCCCGGCACAGGGAGATCTGGCTCCGCGATCCCGACGGCTATGTCGTGGTGCTTGCCAGCCCGGACGGCGAATGCGGCGCGTAGCCTAGCCCGTCAGGCTCTTCGACATCGGCACGAACTCGATCGAGAGGCCGGGCGCGAGCGGATAGCGGACCCGCTCTCCCGGGACGTAGCCGCGCGCCTCATAGAGTCTCAGCCCCGGGAGCGTCGCCATCATCTCCGCGCGCCGAAAGCCATGGCGGCGCGCCTCGGTTTCGCAGTGCTCGAGCAGCGCGCTGCCGATGCCGCGGCGAGCCGCCGCAGGATCGACGAAGAAGGCCCGGATCTTCGCGGCATCGGTATTCGGATCGAGGGTCCCGGCATCGCGCTCCGCGCGTGCATCGCCGCCAAAGAGCGTGCGCCGATAGCTCCAGCCGCCACAGCCGATGAGGCCGCTTTCGCTCTCCACCACGAAAAAAGTGCCGTCGGCGATGAGTTGACTGTCGAGACCGAAGGCGCCTTCGAGGGCGCCCTCGATCTGCTCCGCGGAGTAATCGCCCGCGCCGAGCCGGCGGATGGATCGGGCGACCAGCGCCTGGATCTCCTCAGCGTCCGCCGCAGTCGCCTGACGAAGGTGCCATGCCATGAGGATCGACTCCCGTACCGAGCCATTGCCGCTGGCGAACGCGCCCGGCTCCCCGGCCGGGCGCGCCGCCGCTCGTACGATCCCTTACTGGAACCGGCGGGTCAAGTCGACGCCCTACCTGCCGAAGTTGTAGGTCACATCCAGCCCGTACGTGATCGGCTGATTCACGATGAAGCGCGTGAACTGCGGAATCGCAATATTGATCTGCGGCAGTGGATCGAGCAGCACCTGGTTGTTCGTCGCGTTGTCGATGAACAGCGCCGCGCTCCAGCTCGCCGTGCGCACCCCGGCACGCAGATTCAGGATTCCATAGGACGGCAGATTGATCTCGGTCTGGCCGATGTTGTTGAGATAGACGGTGACCCCGTAAGGCAGGTCGTACCGCGATCCGACATAGCTGTAGGTGGCATTCCCGAAGAACGACATCTGGTCAGTCAGGTCGTGATGGTAGTTTATCGACGCCGAGCCGGTGACCTTCGGCGTATCCGCAACGGCGTACCCCTTGGGTATGCCGTCGATGGCGCTGTTGGTCAAGAACTTGCTGTGCGCATACCCCCAATCCGTCGCGAAATCGAATCCGTAGCCGAGATCGGCGCGGAACTCCGCCTCGAGGCCGTAGATATTGGCGTCGCCGCCGTTCACCGTGAAGCCGAAGCCGGCGATGTTCGTGGCGACCTGCGGATCCATCCAACGCTCGAAATACCCCGTCAGGTTGAACAGAGCGCGATGGTCGAAGAACTCGTTCTTGCTTCCGATCTCGTAGTCCCACACCGAGTCCGAGTCGAACTGCGGCACGCCTTGCGAATTGACATTGGGGAAATTCGCGAGCGAGGTGTAATAGTGGCCCGCCGTGGTCGGGGTTGCCGACAACTTGGTCTGCAGGCCGCACTGCTGCAGATCGATTAACGACGAGGGGGCTGCGCACGAGGCGGCGGTCTCCGGGTGGTCGTAGCCGACGAACGGCTGGTCGGTGCCGCCCAGGCGGAAGCCCTTGGCGATCGTCCCGTACACCATGTGGTCGCTGTCGATCTGCCAGGTCAGGTTGAAGCGCGGATTGGTTCCGCTGGCGCCGCCTCCCGCACTGGTGTCGAACGGCGCCTCGTTTCCGGCCACGGTCGGCGCGCTGCTCAGCAGATTGTTGAAGCCGTACACCGTGAAATCGCCCCACTCCGTGTTGTCCTGGGCGTATGAGTAGTGATACCAGCGCGCTCCAACGCTGGCCTTCAGGCCGTCCGGGAACTCCCAGGAGAGATTGCCGAAGAAGGCGTTCTGCAGGATGGTCTGCGGCATGTAGTCGACGTAGATGTCGGAGATCGGGCCGGCCTGCGGATTGACCGACCACATGTCCCACTCCGATTGCAGGTCCTGATAGTAATATCCCGCCAGCCACTGCAGCGGGCCGCTGCCCGTGGAGGCGACGCGAAGCTCCTCGCTCGTCTGTCGGGTGTAATCGCGCTCCTCGACTCCCGGGCCGAAGGGGCCCGGACCCGTGGGGCCGACGCCACCGGCGGAAGGATCGTATGGGAAGGCCGTCGTGGCCGAGCCGAGACCCGATGAGCTCGCGTTTTCCTCCGTGCCGTCCTGCGACACCAGGGAGTGGTTCGACCACAATCCGGTGATCGAAGTGAGGCCGATGTCCGGCGTCAGCGCGTATTCGATCTTCAAGCTCCCCAACGTGAAGCGATCCCATTGCGGCTCGGAGGTTTGATAGATCTCGTAATGGCCCTTCGGGCTTGGCATGGTCGGATCGTCGGGCGAGCCGTTGACGTCCACCGCGTTGGGCGCATCGCTCGTGCCTTCCTGCCACATGAGCATCGGTGTGATCGTGAGCTGATCGTTGGGCTTGTAGAGAAGGATCGCGCGGAATGAATCATTCGTCGAAGAGTTCACGCCCGTCGCAGTCGAGATGATCGGCGCCGTGTAGAAATTGCTGGGCCGATAACACGGGGTGCTCGGACAGGTGTCCGTCTGCACGGCCCCGTCGGCGAGCACAGAGCGGTTGAGCCAACCGCTGGTCGAGGACGCAGAGCCGACCAGCCGCACGGCGGCCGTCGAGCCGAGCGGCAGGTTCACCATGCCATTTTGCGCAAAGTTTATGCTGCCGCCGGAACCGGTGTCCGACACCGTCGACTCGCCGGAGGCGTCGAAAGCTCCGAGCTCCGGCATGACCGGAATGAGCCGGACCGTTCCGCCCATCGAGCTCGCCCCGTACAGAGCTCCCTGCGGTCCGTGCAGAACCTCAGTACGGTCCAAATCGTAGAGGTTGGGATCGATGATCACCTTGCCGAGCTGTTCCGCAGCGGGAGCCGAGAGCGCGATCTCGTCCAGGTACACTCCCACCATCGACGTATTGCCACCTGAGGAATTCAAGCCGCGCATCTCGTATTCGGTCTGATTGGGACCGGAGGTGCGCATCGCGAGATCCGGGATCCCCTGCGCCAGAGTGTTGAAATCGGTCAGGCCGCGGTCGGCGATGTCGGCAGCCGTGAGCACGGTCATGCTGATCGCCGTATTCTGCGCAAGCGTCTTGCGCTTCGTCGCCGTGACCACGACCGTGGCGAGCTGATCGGAGGGCGCCGGCGTTGCTGCCGCCGAAGCGGCGAGCTGGGCCCGCGCGGTGACGGAGATACTGCTCGCGAGCGCGGCTGCGACCGCGACTGAGACCAGGTGGATTTTTCGGTTCATTGGCTCACCCTGAGATTTGAGGTATATGGGCCTCGAAACCGGGACCGAGCGGCCAGTCCGTCTTCGTGTGGCCCATTAGTGACCGCGAAGATAGCCGATCAGCTCGGCAATTTCAGCAATCGTGGCGCGTACGCAACGGTCACACGCCCGTGCCTGTGTCATGCGGGGGGCACCGTATGAGCGCCGTGTGAGAATTTGCTGTTGTTATCGTTCCCAATCCGGTGGGGAGCGCGGCCGCTCAGAAACCGTCGAAGAAACCCTTCACCGCGTATAGACAGAATGGCGGCACCAGACCCGCGTGATAGTCGGTGAGCACGGCGCTCTCGCCGCCATCGGTGGCGCCGCCGGCAACGGCCGCCGCAGCAACGGCCGCCTTGGCCGCCGCGAAGCCGTCCTTGATATCGGCGTAGGGGTCGTTCGGGCCCACCGCCGAATCGACATCGAGCACCGTGACCTGCGCCCCCGGCGCGTGTGCCGCCCAGTAACCCTGCATGAGCTGCGTGTTGAAATAGAACACCTCCGGGTCATTATCGCCGCCGCAAAGAAGGACCGGGACGGCGGGATTGAAGTTACGAAGGTCGTTCCTGGCAAGGTCCTGCCGCAAGCCATTTGTCGGGCTCGCGGGCGGCTGGTCGGTCGTGGTAGTCGGGAAGCCGCCGTCCGGATGGGCCTGCGCGTCCTCGAGGTAGCTCAGGCGATAGTCGTTGGTCACGAGCGGGCTCGGGCCGAAGCCCATGGCGAAAACGATCGCGAGGTTGGCAGGCGTCGTGGCGGGGGTCATCGACGCGTACTGCGGGGCGGGTGGCGTATTGCTGAACAGCGCATACTCGGGGAGCAATCCCTGCGCGTAGAGGTTGGACCGGGTCGTATCGGTCGGCAGGAGCGTGGCGATGTTGGTGGCGTACTGCGGCGAGAAGACGTCCGTCGCATTCGTGTAGACGTTGCCGTACGAATGCTGGTACGCATCCACGACGAGCGTGAAGTTGATGGTCGCACCCCCGTTCACCTCTCCCATGAAAATCGCATCGCCGAACGCCGAGAGCGCATAGGGCCCCGACATCGGCCCCGCGGCCGTAACGGACATCCCGGCCGCCTGCATGGCGCGCAGCGTGGCGAGCGCCACATACCCACCCTGGGAATATCCTGTGATGAAGAGCTTGTTGCTGGCGGTCGCTCCCACGTCGGGGAAGGCGCTCCGTGCTGCGGTGAGCGAGTCGATCATGTCCTCGGACTGCTGACTGGCCACGAGATACGGATGATAGGAGAGTGTCGAAGTGTCATAGCCGGCGTAGTTCGGCGCGACCACGATGTAGCCAAAGGCGGCGAACACCGTCGCAAGCAACACCCCCTCGGTGTTGCTCGGATCCGAGAGACTCGCGATGTCGTACGACTTGTCGGTAGAGGTACCGTGCGCGTAGATGACGACGGGCCGTGGGCCCTGGCACGACGGATCGAGGCCGCTCGGCACCATCAGCGCTCCCGAGGCGGTGGTCGCCTCGCCCTGGCCGCCCACCGTCTCGTACTCGAGATGGTAAACATCGACCGTGCAGGCCGGCATGAAAGCGAGCTTGAGGAGCTGTGCGGCATCGCTGTTGACGCTCAACAGCGAGAGCAGGTCGGACACCGAATAGGAGCCGGTCTCGGTCGGTGGGCTCTGCAGCAGCCGGCCCGGCTGCGGCGTCATCGACGGGGGGGAGGTCGCCGAGGAGCCGTTGACCGAGACGTGGCAGGCCGCAAGCAGGGCCGCGGCGGCGAAGGCCACTGAGACCGTCAGGATCCGAGATGGGCGGAACATGGGAGCCCTCCCGAGAGCGCTGCCTGCGCCCGCTGCAGCGACCCATCGGCATGGGTCGCTACCGGATAAGAACGAAGCCCGGCTCGGTCCGATGACATCGGCCGCAAAGCAGAAATCCGCGAGGGCGGTAGAAGTTCGCTATCCCGTCAGCCCCGTCAGCGCCCGCGCGCAAGCTCGGCCAGCGCCGCCCGCAGCTCGCGCAGCTTCGGGGGCTTGTTGAGGACGCGATCCACATGCGGCGGGACCTTATTCTCGGCGGTGAGCCGCTGGCCCCACCCCGTCAGCAAAACCACCGGTGTCTCGGCTGAGGACTCCTTGATCGCCGCCGCCACGCGCCTGCCGTCGACATAGGGCATGCCGAGGTCGGTGATCACGAGCTCAAAGGGCTCATTGGCGGCCCGGGCGGACTCGAAAGCGTCGATACCTGCCTGGCCCCCCTCGGCGGCCGTGACCCGGTGACCGTCCCCGCGCAGCGTCTCGTGCAAAGACTGGATGATGAGGGGATCGTCGTCCACGATGAGAATGCGCATCGGGCGTACCGGCAGCCCAAGCGCGAGCTGCCGCACCGTCTCATCGGCCGAGCGCGGCGCGGCGCGGAACACCACCCTCACCGTCGTCCCTTTCCCCGGGGTGCTGTCGATCTCGAGCTGGGCGCGATGCCGCTGGGCCATGCCGTACACCATGGCGAGGCCCATGCCCGTGCCCCGCTCCCCCTTGGTGGTGAAAAAGGGCTCGAGACACCGCCGCCGCGTCTGTTCGTCCATGCCGAGGCCCGTATCGGACACTTCGAGACAGACCACCTCGGCCGGAGATTCCGTGGCGCTCGAGTCCTTGGCATCCGCCGTTGCCTCGTGCTTCATCTGCCGCCAGGCGCTCACGGTCCTCAGAGTGAGCGTGCCCCCATCCGGCATGGCGTCGGCCGCATTGAAAATGAGGTTGGTGAGTGCATCCCGGATCTCGTTCTCGGCGCCCATGACGGCGGCCGCCACGCTCATGAGCTCCGTGCGCAGCTCGATCACCGCGCCGCGCTCCTGCGGCAGATCGCGCCAGCGCGCCTGGGTCAGCTCCAGCACCTGGGGGATCAAGCGGTTCACATCGATCCGGGCAATGGCCGCCTGCGCCTCCTGCGGCCGATAGAACTCCCGCATGCGGCTCACCGTCCTCGCCACATCGTGGATCGCCGTCTGGATGGTCGTCAGGTAGCTGCGGGCGCGCTCGCTCAAGGTCGTCTCCCGCTCGAGGAGCGACTCGGTGTAGAGCGCGATGGGAGAAATCGCGTTGTTGATGTCATGCGCGACGCCGCTTGCCATCTGCCCGAGCGCGCGCAGCCGCTCCTGTTGCACCACGGTCTCCTGGCTCTGGCGCAGGTCCTCGTAGGCTCGCTGCAGCGCGTCGTACAACTGCGCCTGATGCGCCGCGAGCGCGACGTGCTCGCTCAGTTGCCGCAGGAACTCGCAGTCGGCGCTGCTGAAGGACTCCGGCTTGCGACGCGCCGACACGAGCACGCCGAACACTCTGCTCTCGGCACGCAGCGGCGCTACCACGAGGGCCCGCAGCCCGCCCTTCGCCAGGGTCTGCGGGAACGGGTAGCGGCTCTCCCTGATGTCGGGCTCGTAGACGACCTCGCCGCGTACGCAGCGGCTGAGGCCGTTGCGATCGACCGGAACCCGCGCTCTTTCCGGAAGCGCCAGCTCGAGCGCGGTCTCACGACTGCGTGCGCCGACGCTCGTGACGGTGAGCATCTCCTCCTGCGGGTCGTAGAGACAGATGCAGCCGAAATCGATGGGCACGTCCTCCTCGAGGTGCCGGATCACGACCTGGAAGATGCTGCTCAGGTCCTGACGCTCGCCGACGGCTCGCGTGATGCGATTGAGGAGGTCGAGGCGCGAGAGCTGCCGCTGCAGCCGTGACCCGACCGCCTTGCGCTCCTCGATGTCGGCCGCGAGCTGGTCCAACATATGGTTGAACGCGTCGGTCAACGCGCCGAGCTCGTCGTTGCCGAATTTCGGGGCGCGCACCGTGTAGTCCCGCTTCTCGGAGACCGCGAGCGCCGCACGCCCGAGCGTCTGCACGGGCCTCGAGATCTGTAGCTGCAACGAGCGGCCGAGCACATACGCGATCAGCATCGCAAAGGCCGTCATCCCGGCCGCGATGAGCGCGTACAGGCCGATCTCGTGGTGGAGCGAGCTCAGATCCCACCTGAGATAGAGCGTACCGAGCTGGCCGTTACCCCCCTGACGTATCGGTTGATAGTCGATCAGCATCCCCGCGTCGAAGCGCAGACCATCGCGTTGCGGATGAGCGGGGAAATCGCCCGCGGCCGCATCCGCCGGGTAGTGCGCGAAGAGCGCTCCGTTGGCGTCGTAAACGGCGGCCCCGGTGATGCGCTTCTCCGCCTGGAGCGCCGCCAGCACGCCCGTCTCATCCGCCGCGTTGTCAAAGGCGACAGCCGCCGTGCTGTTGCTCGCGATGACCTGGCCCAGCGTCTGAACGCTGCTTTGCGCGGCTGCCCGATAGCCGGCGTACTGGTATCCGATGAAGGCCGCGCAGGTGAGCGCCAGCACCGCGCCGCTCGTCACGAGCAGCATGACCATGAGCTTGCGGCGGATGGGGAGGTTCTTGAGCGCCATGGCGCTAGCCATCCCCTGGGGCCGCCGGCGCGGCGGCGCGCAGCAGCTTCGAGCTCAGCGTGAGGCCGGCGGCCCGCGCCGCCTGCGCATTGATCTGCAGGCGCACGTGCTCGTGAATCAGCACGAAGCGGATCATGCCGCCGCTCTCGGCGAAGTGATCGAGGTCGCTCACGGTGAGCACATTGCGACCCTTGAGCGCGCCGAGGATCTGCGGCAGCTGCGCCGCCTCGGATGAGCTGATGTAGAGGATCTGACAGCCGGCCGCCTCCCCGACGCTCTGCACTCGGTGCACGACGACGGAGCGGCCGTTCACCCGCTCGCCGGCCACCGCGTCATCGAGCGCGCTGCCGAAGGGATCCTGCCCCAACACGCCGATCACGATCGGGGAGCGCGCATCGGCAAAGGTCTGCGGCGGCCAGGCGACGAATTGCGAGAAATAAAAGAGAAACACCGCCTCGACCTGCGGCGCGGTCGGCGCCGCGAGCGCCGGCCGGCCGCCGAGCAGGCCCAGGGCCGCGAGCAGCGCCACGGCCAGAGCCGGCGCGCGTGCCCTCAAATATCCCATGTCAGCCGTCCAAAGACGCTCCGCTTTATCGCGCTGCGCTCATAGGGCGCGCCGAACTCCACGTGGCTCGCGTGGAGAAGGCCACTCCCCTCGAGGGAGAGTGTGAGGTGCCGGGAGGCGCGCCAGATCGCGTTGAGATCGAGCTCCTGGTAACCGGGGTCACCAGTGCCGTTGACTATCTCTGGCAGCGTGTCGATCGCTGACAACACGCGCAGGCCGCCGTAAACCTCCACGTTGTGCGGCAGATAGAAGTAGGACTGCATGCCGGCCTGGTTGCGGGGGGTCGCGCCCGCGTAGAAGCGGTTGCGGTTGAGGTCGTCGCCGAGGGGCGTCAGGCTCATTTGCATGTAGGAATAGTTGACCGAGAGCCGCCACCAGGCGACCGGTGAGTACTGGGCGAGGCCCTCGAGCCCGGTCGAATGCCCGTCGATGAGGTTCTCGGCAAGAATCGGGATGATGGTCTGGCCGGTCACGGTATCGAGGAAGGGGGTGCCGGGCTCGAGCGATTCGAGCCCCGTGTAGCGATTGCGGAACGAGGCGAGATCGAGCGAGAGATTGGGCAGTGGCCGCCAGCGGTACCCGAGCTCGAAGGCGAGCACCTGCTCGGCATGGAAGTTGCGGTTACCGAGCAACGCGACGACCGAGTTCCCGGCCGGATTCGCGGCATCGATGTCCTCGTCCTGCTCGATCCGTGTCGGCACCCTCACGGCGCGGGAGACCGCGCCCCAGAGCGTCTGCGTGTCCGAGAGGTCCCAGGCCGCGCGCACGCTCGGTTGCACCTCGAAGCCGCTGAAGTCGTTGTGCTCGAGCTTGGTGCCGAGCGTCAGCCGCACGGCGTGCGGCAGCGAGACCTCATCCTGTAGGAAGCCGCTCGCGAGATTGTAACGGGCGTCGGGGGGATTCAGGGCAAAGATCCCCTTGCCGTGATCGATGTCCTCCATCGTCCGGCCGGTGACGCCCCAGGTGAGCTTCTGGATGGCGCCGAGCGGCAGATGCTCGAGGAAATCGAGATCGAGGGTGCCGAGGTCATCGGTGAAGGCGGGATCGTTGCGGTGCGTGTAGTCGTAGTAGATGCGCACCTCGTAATCTGAAGTCTCGCTCATCGCGTGCTGCCAGTGTGCCAGCACGTTGCCGCCGCTCACGCCTACAACCAGTGGACCCTGGGGTCCGGGCTGGCCGATGATGTTCGCCGTGGTCAATTCCCCGATGCGGCCGTCGTAGGCGTCGCCCTGGACGGTGAACGCATCCGCGGAGTCGGCCTTCCAGTCCGTGCGGAAGCCAACGTGGCCGAGATGCCACCCGTCCGAGGTCGCGCCGGGATAGTCCTCGGGGGCGTGGTTCTGGTATTTGGCGAACACCCGGTAGTAGACCTGGTCGCCGGTCTCGCCACCATATTGGGCCGCCGTCAGCGCGTCCTCCTCGGAGCCGCCTCCCGTCTCAAGCCAGGCGCCCTGCGTGTCCTCGGCGGGCTTGGTGATGATGTTGATCACTCCGTTGACCGCGTTGGATCCCCAGAGCGCCGCGCCGGGGCCTCGGATCACCTCGATCCGGTCGATGTCCTGCATGAGGTAGTCCTGCACGTCCCAGAAAACACCGGAGAAGAGCGGGGTGTAGATGCTGCGCCCGTCGCTCAACACCAGGAGGTCGGGCGAGTTGACGCTGGCGAAGCCGCGCGAGCTGACGGCCCACTGGCTTGCCGTCATCTGCGCGACGTTGATTCCAGGAACGTAGCGGATCGCTTCCGGAACGCTCATCGCGCCGGAGCTCTCGATCTGGTCGCTCGTCACGACGGCCACCGCGGCGGCGGCTTGGGACAGCGGCTGCGGACCGCGGGTGACGGAGGTCACGACGACGTTGGTGAGCTGCTCGATGCTGAGCTGCTTCAGCTGGTTCACCTGGTTGGCGGCCAGCTGCTGGGCATGCAACAGCGGCGCTGCCGCGGCGAGCATGCCCGCGACCAGCGCGAGGCGAAGCGGCGCGATGATTCCGGGCTCGCGCCCGCGAGTCGAGGCAGAGAGCATCATCGGTTCCCCCCGTCGATCCTCAGCTTCGCACCCAGACCTATGCGAAGGGCTCAGGCCATACTATCTCAAGGCCGTTTGCCTGTTGTGAAGTAGATCTCACTGCCGGTCAGCCGGCGCCGGCCCGCATTTGTTGAAAATCGCCCCGCGTTTCGTGTCAGGCATGAGCGAGTTCGCGCGACCGGGCGCTCGCGCAGCGGTAGCGGCCCGGCGAGACGGCCCCGTCAACGTCCGAAAATGGCTAGTCTGCGGGGACCTTCGCGCGTATCGTCGCGTCCCATGCAGAACACGCTCGCATTCGATCCGACGGTGCTCGAGCGGGCGCGCCTCAGCCGCGACCCCCGCTTCGACGGCAAATTCTTCATCGCCGTCACCTCGACGGGCATCTATTGCCGGCCGATCTGCCCGGCATCGCCGTCCCCCAGGCGGGGCAACGTGCGCTACTTCAGCTCGGCGGCAGCTGCGGCCGAGGCAGGCTTCAGGCCGTGCCTGCGTTGCCGTCCCGAGGCGGCGCCGGGCACCCCCGCCTGGCTCGGCACTTCCGCTGTGGTGAGGCGCGCGTTGCGTCTCATCAACGAAGGTGCACTCGATGACTCGAGCGTCGGCGACTTCGCCACGCGTGTCGGCGTCGGCGCGCGCCATCTCGACCGGCTCTTCCTGCAGCACGTGGGCGCATCACCGCTCGCCGTCGCGCAGACACGCCGCCTGCATTTCGCCAAGCGCTTGATCGATGGGAGCGATCTGCCGATGACGCAGATCGCGCTCGCCGCGGGTTTCGGCAGCCTGCGCCGCTTCAACGATGCGTTTCAGAAAGCCTATCGGCGCTCGCCCCGCGAGCTTCGCAGAGAGCGGCGCGAGCCTCCGGCCCGCGGTGCGGGCAATGAAGTGGTGCTCGCCCTCGCCTACCGGCCGCCCTACGACTGGAATCACCTGCGTGAGTTTCTCGCGCGGCGCGCGACGCCAGGCGTGGAGCGCGTCGCGAGCCAAAGCTATTGCAGGCTCATCCGCACCGATGGCGGCCACGCCATGATCGATGTGTGTCCCCTGCCCGGAAGGGACGCCCTGCGGCTTCGCGTCCACGGGGCGCCGCCATCGGGGCTGTTTCAGATCGCGACGGCGGCCAGGCGCGTGTTCGATCTTTCCGCCGACCCCGCGCTGCTCGCCGCGACGCTGGCGGTGGATCCGTTGCTCAAGGCACTCGTGCGCCGCCGGCCCGGCGTGCGCATACCGGGGACCTGGGACCCGTTCGAATGCGCCGTGCGCGCCGTGTTGGGTCAGCAAGTCACCGTGGCGGCGGGGCGCACGCTGGCCGGGCGGCTCGTCGCGCGCGCGGGAGAGCCGGTCACGACCGCCGTGGCGGGACTCGATCGCCTCTTTCCAACACCCGAGGCGCTCGCGGCCGCGAGCCTCGACGGCTTGGGTCTCACCGGCGCCCGGATCAACGCCCTGAAGTCGCTGGCGGTCGCCGTGGCGGAGCGCCGGATCGCCTTCGATCGCCCGGCGGACGAGATCCTCGCGGGCCTGATGGAACTGCCCGGGTTCGGCGAGTGGACCTCGCAGTACATCGCGCTGCGCGCGCTGGGCGAGCCCGACGCCTTCCTCGCTGGCGATCTCGTCGTGCGGCGCATGGCCGCAGGCGGCGGCGCCCCGCTGGCGGCCAAGGAGTTGGAGCACCGCGCCGAAGCCTGGCGGCCCTGGCGCGGCTATGCGGTCATGCACCTCTGGTGCGCGGCCGGCGACCTTGACTCCCTTTCTGGAGGTCGATCATGAAGACAACACCCGACACCCTCTACTGGCACGAGCTCGACTCACCCATTGGCCGGCTCCTCCTGGCCGGCGACGGCAAGAGCCTGATCCAGGTGCACTTCCAGGCGGGCCCGCGACCGCTGCGCCCGGCGCAGAGTTGGATTGCCGATCCGCGGTCGTTCCGGGCGGCGATCGCGCAGCTGGGCGAGTACTTCGCCGGCGAGCGGCGCAGGTTCGAGCTGCCGCTCGCCCCGCGAGGCACGGAGTTTCAGCGGCGGGTCTGGCGGGCGCTGACGGAGATTCCGTACGGAAAGACGATTTCCTACGGCGAGCTCGCACGGCGCATCGGCAAGCCAAACGCCTCGCGCGCCGTCGGGCTCGCGAACGGCGCGAATGCCCTGCCGATCGTCGTGCCCTGCCACCGCGTGATCGGCGCCGACGGCACCCTCACCGGGTTCGGCGGCGGCCTGCCGATCAAACGCAAGCTCCTCGCGCTCGAAGGAGCGAGCGCGGAGGAAGCGGGCCCTCAGGAGAGCTTTAAATGGGCTTCTGCCCCAAAGCGCTCAGCCGCGCGTTGAGCTTAGGCACGTCGACCTGCTCGAGATTCGACCACTCCGCGAGCGTCGCGGTCACCATCCGCGACAACGTGGCGTACGAAGTCAGATCATCGGGACTCGGGTCCGCATCCGCGCCGTCCACGGCGGACTGGAGCGTGAAGAGATCCATGGCGAGCGCCCGCAGACTGTCGGTCCGCTGTGGCGGCTTCTCCGCAAGCTCCTGGGCGCGGTCGGCATTCGGGTGAGTGCCGGAGATGTTGCTCGCCTTGGCGAGCAGTGCCGCCATCTCTCGATGCGCCCGGCCGGCCGTGGCGAGTCGCGCATTCAGAGCGTCGAGCAGCTTCCCGGCGCGATCGAGCGCCGCAAACGCCTGAGTCCGGGCTGCCTCCACCTTGCGCGCCAGCTCGAACTCGCGCTGCAACGCCGCGTCCGACACCTTGACGCGCGGATCGGGCTTGACGCGTAGCGCCTGCCGATAATCGCGCCCGTCCACGGTCAGTTCGACCGTATACTGGCCGGGAGGCGCCCACACGCCGCTGTTCCCGAAGGGGCCCCCGGCGGCGGGCGCGCCGGGCGCGGCGTAATGCAGATCCCACACGAACCGCTGCATGCCCGGTGTCGCCGCCGGAACCGGTATGGGCGGTACCCACTTCGGAGCGAACCTCAGTTTCGCGGGATTGAGGGGCGGCACATGCTGGGCGCTGGTGTAGCGGTGAACGACCTGACCGCTGGCGTCGAGAATCGTCACGACGACCGGGCCCTGTACGGCGTTAGGCAACACGTAATCGATGATCGCACCATCCGGCGGATTGGCGGCCATCGGCTCGTCCTTCGGCATCGGTGTTCCGGTGAAACTGGCTGTCCGCACGCGAATGGCGGGCGCGGGAGCAAACAGCGTGACCGTGCCCGGCTTGACCTGATCCATCTGACGCAATGCCGTCACGTCATCCATGATCCAGAACCCGCGGCCGTGCGTGGCGATCACGAGGTCATCGCCGTGCACGTCGATGTCGCGGACGGAGGTGACCGGCAGGTTCTGCTGCAGCGACTGCCAGTGCGCACCCCCGTCAAACGACACGTAAATACCAAACTCCGTGCCTGCATAGAGCAGGCCCGGCCGCACCGGGTCCTCCCGTACCACGTTGACGAAGCTCCCGCGCGGGATGCCGGAATCGATGCGCCTCCAGCTCCTGCCGTCATCGCGCGTGACATAGATGTAAGGCGTGTCGTCGTTGAGGCGATGGCGGTCGATCGCAAGGTAAGCAACCCCCGGCTGGAAATGCGACAGCTCGATGCCGCCGACCTTCGACCAGGGTGTCAGCGCCCGCGGCGTCACGTTACGCCAACGCGCACCGTCGTCGGCCGTGCGCCAGACCAGACCGTCGTCGGTGCCGACCCAGATGACGCCGTCGTCGAGCGGAGAAGGTGCGATGGCATAGATGACCCCGCGGCGCTTGCCGACGTGGAAGTCGTCCCGCGCCGTCGTGGGATCGAGATTCGGCGGCGTGCCCGGATCGCGGCGTGTCAGATCGGGGCTGATCGGCGACCAATGCTCGCCGCCATCGCTCGTGGCGAAGAGCCGTTGGTTGGCGAAGTACAGCGTTTTCTTGTCGATCTTCGAGAAAGTGAGCGGCATCGTCCAAGTGCTGCGGTAATGATCCAACGGGTACGCCAGCGTCGGGTCGACCTGGCGTACCTGCTGGGTCGTCCAATCGAGCTTATCCACGCTCGCCCCAGCATCGCTCCCATCGCCGTAAACGATGTGCGGGTTCTCGGGATCGGGGGCGATCATGCCATTCTCGCCCCCTGGGGTGATCTCGTGGAACTGCTCCATCGTGATGCCGTCATTGCTCGAGCCGCGGCTCGGCAAGGCGACCGCGCCGGAATCCTGCTGCGAGCCATAGACCCAGTAGGGGAAGCGATTGTCGGTGCTCACGTGATAGATCTGCGCGGTGGGCTGGTTGTACCAGCTGCTCCAGGTCTTGCCGCCATCGAGCGTGACCTGCGTGCCCTGATCGCTCCCGAGGATCTGCCGTTGAGTGTCAGTCGGGTCGATCCAGAGGGCGTGGTAGTCGTCCCCGGTGGGATCGCCCTTGTACGCGATGAAATGTGCGCCGCCGTCCTTAGACTCGAGAACGATGGTATTCATGACATACAGGTGATCGGCGTTGGTCGGATCGGCCGTGAGGCTACAGAAGTACCAGCCGCGGCCCCAGATCCGCGGATCCGACGTCACGTGCTGCCAATCGGCGCCGTCGTCATCCGACCGATAGAGGCCGGCCTGACCCCAGGGGCCGTCGGCGAGCGCGTAGACCCGGTCGGGCTGCGCAGGCGAGACCGCGAGGCCGATGCGGCCGGGGTGCGCAATGAAGCCGTGGCCCACAATCCGGTGCCAGTGATCGCCGCCATCGTGGGACACGTAAAGTCCGCTGCCGGGGCCGTTGGATGGCGGGTAGACGTTCCACGGCGGCCGCCGGGTCTGCCAGAGCGCGGCGTAGATCGTATTGGCATCGCCCGGCTTGAAGGCGAGATCGGCCGCGCCGACGTTGGGATTCTCGTAGAGAACCTTCCTCCAGTGCTGCCCGCCATCCCGCGAGCGGAACACGCCCCGCTCCGCGCTCGGGCCGTAGGGATGCCCCAGAACGGCGACATAGACGAGATCGGGATCGTGAGGATCGACCAGGATGCGGGAGATCTGCCGCGAGTCGGTCAGGCCGATGTGGGTCCAATTCGCGCCGCCATCCGTGGACTTGTACATGCCATCGCCCTGCGCGATGTCGGAGCGCATGTCCGCCTCGCCGGTGCCGACGTAGATCGTGCTGGGGTTCGAGGGTGCAACCGCGATGGCGCCGATCGAGCCCACCGGCTCGTGATCGAAGATGGGCTGCCAGGTCCTGCCGGCATCCTGAGTGGCCCAGACGCCGCCGTCCACGGCGCCGAAGTAGAAGTGGCGGCTGTCACCGGGAACACCCGCCACGGCGAGTACCCGACCGCCGCGGAACGGGCCGATGAGGCGCCAATGCAGCGCCTGATAATCCGAGGGATCGACCGCGTTCGGGCCGGGGCTGGCGACGGGATCGGCGGCGCACGCCCACCCCACCAGGGACAATCCGACTACGAGCCATGCAAGAGCGCGTGTTCGCACCGGCAGCCTCCCAAATTCCCCAGCGTAGAGGGGGATAACGGCGGCACTTTATCCGGACGCGCATTCTTTTGCTCAGGCTCCGGATGTCCCCGCAAGCCCAACCGAGCCGCCGCCGCGACGAGTGGCGGCGCGTGGGGCTCGCCTGCGCGCTAGACGATGCCGATCGAGAAGAACGCGACGATGGCGAGGAGCTTGGTGATGAGCCCGGGTCTGGCGAGATAGAGCGCGCGCAACGGCAGCGTGAGCCTCTGCAGGCGTGTCGACGGGAAGCTCAGGACGATGGGTGAGCGGACCACGGCGTACTCCCGGTGATGAGACTGGGAGTATTGGGCGCCGGAATCCGCGCAGCCCGAGGGATGCCACGGTGGCGGGTCGATGGAGAACTATGATGAAAAAAGGCGGGAGGAACTTGCCAGGGGGATGATCGGTCAGGCGCGACACCCGTGCCGGGCTTCGATTCCCGGCACGGACGCCACGGATGGCCACGGATGGCCACGGATGGCCACGGATGGCCACGGATGGCTAGTGGAACAGATTGAGGGAGACGCTGACCACGGCCCCTGTTGCAACAGCCGCGAGAACCGCGTTGTTGTCCACACGCACCCAGTAGTAGCCCGCAGGCGGCCGTCGCAGGCGGTAGACAGCATAGTTGGGGATAACGTAGGCCGACGTGCGATAGGCCGCCGGCAGCCGCTCACCCCGACGCCATGTGTGGGCATAGTAACCATGCGGGTGCACATATCTGCCCGTGTTGAACCTTGCAGACGCACGGTGCATCGCGTGCCCATGTTGCACCACGTGATGCCGCTCCTGGTGATGCTGCTGGTCGTACCCCTGCTGCTGCGGGGGATCGGCCAGCGCCAGAGATCCGACAGCCAGCGACAGCACCATCGCTCCCATGATCATTCGCTTCTTCATGGATGAACACCCTCCACTTGATTGATCGGCAAGAGGCAAGAGACCTGCCGACAGCCTGGCGCACGGCACCTGAGCCGAAGCTGAACGGCACCGGCGATTTGCCATATCCTCATTCCGATAGATGCTCACGGGCCCCCGGGGCTGTATGGTGGGTGCGCGGGGGCGGCGAGTCGCCCCCGGGAGAGTCCGCCAATGAGACAACGACAACTCGGAACGAACGGCCCGCTGGTTTCCGCCATGGGCCTGGGCTGCATGGGATTCTCGCCCGGGGTGTACTTCGGCCCGGCGAGCGAGGCGGAGTCCCTCCGCACGCTGCAGCGCGCGCTCGATCTCGGCGTGACCTTGCTCGATACCGCGGAGATCTATGGCCGCGGGCACAACGAGGAGCTCGTGGGGCGCGGCATCCAGGGTAAGCGCGACCAGGTCTTCCTCGCCACCAAGTTCGGGATCACCCCGGCCTGGAGCGAGCGGCAGCCCGGCGGGCGCTACTTCGATGGCCGGCCGGAGAACGTCCGCCACTCGATCGACGGTTCCTTGAAACGCCTCGGTGTGGATCACGTCGATCTCTACTACCAGCATCGCATCGACCTCGAGGTGCCGGTGGAGGAAACGGTCGGCGCCATGGCGCAGCTCGTGAAGGAAGGAAAGGCGCGCTACCTCGGCCTTTCCGAGCCGAGCGTCCAGACCCTGCGGCGAGCCCATAAGGTGCATCCCATCGCCGCGGTGCAATCGGAGCTGTCGCTCTGGGCGCGTGACATCGACGAGAACGGTGTGTTCGATGCCCTGCGCGAGCTCGGCATCGCGCTCGTGCCGTACAGCCCGCTCGGTCGCGGCTTCCTCTCGGGCAAGATTCGCTCGCCGAAGGACTTCCCGCCGGATGACTTCCGCCGCACTCTGCCGCGGTTCGCGCCCGAGAACTTCGACCGCAATCTCGAGATCGTGGCGCGCGTGCGCGCGCTCGCCGAGAAGCGCGGCGCCACGGCCGCGCAAGTCGCCCTCGCATGGGTGCTGTCCCGAGGCGAGAACGTCATCCCCATTCCGGGCACGACGCGCATCGAGCGGCTGGAGGAAAATGTCGCGGCGCTCGACCTCGAGCTCTCCTCGGCGGAGCTCGCGACCCTGGATGCGCTCGCGGACGAGGTCAAGGGCGCACGCTATGCCGACATGAGCTGGGTCAACCGATAGGAGCCATCCTTCGATGTCAGAGCAGGCACTGGTCACGCACCGCGGCGGCTGTCACTGTGGCCGAGTCAGGTTCGAGGCGCGCGCACCCGCCAGGGTGCAGGTATCCGACTGCAACTGCTCGATCTGCGGCAAGTCGGGCTACCTCCATCTCGTCGTGCGGGCCGAGGACTTCAAGCTCCTCTCGGGCAGCGACGTGCTGACCACCTACACCTTCAATACCGGGACCGCGAAGCATCTCTTCTGCTCGGTGTGCGGCATCAAGTCCTTCTACGTCCCCCGCTCGCACCCGGACGGCTTCAGCATCAACGCCCGCTGCCTCGACCCGGGCACGATCGAGGAGCTCACCGTCAGGCCCTTCAACGGGCAGGACTGGGAGCGGCAGTATCCGCAGGGACGGGGCGAGTATCGAACCTGACGGGCGCCCGCCGACGCGCATGGCGCGGCGCGCTAGCCGAGCACTCGCACTCCCGAGCGGAGGGATCTGATGGAGCCGCCCTCGCCCGCGGGCTTGCTCGTGAGGTATTCCGCCGAGACCGGATGCTCGAGAACCTCGTCCATGCGCAACACCGGCGTCACGCAGCAGTCGGCGCCCGCAAACACGTTCGTCCAGTGCGATAGCGGCTGTTCCGAGAACAGGCGCGTGAGCTCGTCCCGGACTGCGCGCGCGTCGTCGCTGCCTGCTTCCTGACCGCTCTGCCAGTGACGGGTCGAGAGATCGGGCCGGCCGAGGACGTCGCAGAAGCGCAGCCAGAATTTCGATTCGAGCGCCGCGACCGCGAGATAGCGATCGTCGCGGGTGCCATAGAGCGCATAGCACGGCAACCCGCCGTTCAGCAGGTCGCAACCGGGCGCCGGCGATGCGCGGCCGGCCTGCGCGTACGCGAGGGGCAGCAGGTTGCTCGACGCCAGAACGGCGGTCATGGATACATCGAGGTGCGTGCCGGTGCCGCTTCTCGCGGCATGCAACAGCGCGCTGACGGCGGCAAAGGCCGCGGACAGCGCGCCAGCCAGCAGATCGCCGATCTGCACGTTGGGCGGTACGGCAAGTCCCTCGCCCGGCAGAAGCTCGTGCAGCCATCCCGAGAGCGCGAGAAAGTTGAGGTCGTGTCCGGCCACGCACGCCATCGCGCCCCGGGCGCCGTAGCCGCTGATCGAGACGAGGCAGACCCTGGGGTTGAGCTCGCGCAGCCGATCGAACCCGAGGCCCATGCGCTCGAGCACGCCGGGGCGGAATGACTCGACCACGAGATCGGCCTGGCGGACCCTCCCGAGGAACTCGCTCTGGCCCTCGACCCGTGTCAGGTCGAGGCCGACGATCTCCTTGTCCACGTTGAGTTGACGATGGAGAAAGCTCGTGTGTCCGTCCGCGGGGCCGATCCGCTTCTCATAGTCGGCGGCTCCCGGGGACTCGACCTTCACCACGCGCGCTCCGAGACTCGCGAGATGCCAGGTGGCCAGCGGGCCCGGCAGCAGCCGCGAGAGATCGAGAACCGTCATCCCCGCAAGCAACGCCGTATTCATGGCTCGAGCTCCTTGGAATGCGCGGCCTGCGATGCCGCGTCCCGGCATTCTGCCACTCCGTGAGCGGCGAGGTCGGCCAGACCTGGGAGCTGGCGTTATGATACGTTTCACTGCCCGGACCTTGGAGTCGGCTGAATCGCCATGGCCATTACGTATTCCCTCGAGCCCGATCTGCCGGCGGCGGAGTTTCGCGCGATCCTCGTCGCTTCCACTCTCGGCGAGCGCCGCCCGATCGATGACCTCGCGAGACTCGACCGGATGCTGCGGGAGGCCGACCTCATCGTCACCGCCCGCGACCACAAGCGACTGGTCGGGATCTCCCGCGCGCTCACGGATTTCAGCTACTGCTGTTACCTCTCCGATCTCGCAGTCGACGCTGCCTACCAGAGCCGCGGCATCGGCAGGCAGCTCATCGCCGAGACACACAAGAGCGCGGGCGAGCTGACCAGCCTGATTCTGCTCGCGGCCCCCAAGGCCGAGTCCTACTACCCTCACATAGGAATGAAGCAGCGGCCGTCCTGTTGGACGCTGGCGCGAACGCGCTGATTGCCGATTTCTACGCGCTTTCGCGACTCAGCGCCGCCGGGCCCAACGACCTCCGGCCAGGTGCCAACCGCGCGGCCCATGCGCCCAGTGTCGGGGCACCCATCGAAACCCCGGGCGCGGCGCGGCCCAGTGCCCGGGTGCCCACGCATATCCGCCCGGACCCCACCGCCAGAAGCCCCCGCTCCAGAAATAACCCGGGTAGGGCGGCGAACCGTAGTACTCCATACGTGGCGGAGGCGGCGCCAAGGCCACATACGCACCGCCGTAGTAGGGACGGGGTGCCGGTACAACCACGCAGCCTGCGAGTGACAGCGACAAACCGAGGCCAACGACAACCGCTACATTGCGCAAACGGGGGGCAACACGGAGCATGTGAACCTCACCACGGATTTATGTTCGCGGTCCCGCGGACCGCCTCTGCATCATGAACGCAGGATCACGGTCGAGGTGCACAGGCGCTCACAACAATCGGGCCTCCCTGCCTCGGATCAGGCTGCAGATGCGCTCGGCCGCGAATTCGCGCATTCTGTAAGCTTTTCAGAGCCCCAAGAAACGCTGGAGCCGGAGCACACGCCCGATGAGCTACCAACCGCTGCGCGCGCCTTCCGAGGAGATGCTGACTGTGCGCGGATTGCGACACCGGGTGACCTGGTGGGGCGATCGCACGCGAACACCCATCGTGCTGCTGCACGGCTTTCAGGACTGCGGCCCGACCTGGCAGTTCCTGGTGGACTGTCTGCCGCCGGAGTGGTCGCTGGCCGCGCCCGACTGGCGCGGCTTCGGTCGGAGCGAGTGGGCGCCCGGCGGCTACTGGTTCGCCGATTACTTTGCCGACCTCGATGCACTGTTGGACACGCTCACGCCCGGTACGCAGGCGCGCGTCGTCGGCCACAGCATGGGAGCGAACATCGCGCACATCTACGCGGGTGTCCGCCCGGAGCGGTTGGCATGGCTCGTGAACCTGGAAGGGTTCGGACTGCGTAGCGCCAACCCGCAGGATGCGCCGAGCCGTTATACCCAATGGCTCGATGAGCTCAGGCAACCGCTGCGCGAGGGCCGCTACCGCTCGGTGGCACAACTCGCCGGGATGCTGCGCTCGAAGAATCCCCGACTCACCGCCGATCGGGCCGAGTTCATCGCGAGCGCCTGGACGCGGCCCGTTCAAGTCACCCCCGACGCGACCGATGTCGAGTTGTTATTTGATCCACGCCACCGCCTCGTCAACCCCATACTCTACCGCCGGGAGGAAGCCCAGGCCTGCTGGGCGCGCATACAGGCTCCGGTGCTGTTGGTGAAGGGAGCGGCGGGCGATGCCCGCCCGCCCACCCGGCGCGCCGGGACCGACGACCTGTGCGCGCATACGCGCAATCTCGAGATCGTCGCCATTCCCGGCGCGGGGCACATGCTGCACCACGAGGCGCCGGATGTCCTCGCCCGACATATCGTCGAATTCGATCGCGCGCTCAGCCGCTGAGGCGGCGCGCCTCAGTCATCGGACGCGCTGCCTCGGCCTGAGCTCGCGACACAGGACGAAGCTTCGCGCAAGCTCCGAGAGCACGGGCAGCTGAGTCGGGTCGAAGCAATTCATCACTTGCTGCAATTCGCTGTCGGTCGGCTGCCGTTTCAGATCGTAGGCCAGCGAAGTACGGAACGACGCGACGAATCCGTTCGAGCATCAGCACGATCACGTGCTGAAATTGCAGCTCTGCCATGTCGTTGACCTCCGTACGGGAATGGCACGCACGGACGAATGGTAATGGGTTCGGCTCAGCTCGGCAGCGACTGTCTCGACCTCAAGACATCCAGCCGATTCCATAGGCTGAGCACTCGCAGATAAGCCGTCAGATGCCGCGGGTCGGCCCGACACCAGACCTCGAAGTCCGCGTGCATCGCCGGGGGCGTGTCCGGCCGGTCGAAACGTGCCAGCCAGTTTGCGGCGCGGTCCTCGATCTCCTCAACCGACGCCATCCGCGTGCCGCCCGCAGCAAGGGTCGGCCTCAGCTCGGCTCGAGCCGGTCGCCTCGAGGAGTCGCGCGGCGCAGAGTCGGACGCCGTGGCTGACATGCTTCTCCACGGTGTGCTCGGCGATTCCCAAGCGAAGCGCAATCTCTTTCTGCGACAAACCGTGAATCTTGCGCAACGTCAGCACCTGCCGGCACCTCTCCGGGAGCGATGCAATGACCCGCGCGAGCAGCCGCCGCTCCTGAGCCAGGTTGACTATCTCATCCGGTCTTCGCTCTTCGCTCCCTCGCCATACGACGTCCGCTCCGTCCATTTCCGGTAGCGCATCCAAGGAAGCGGTCGCGCGCATGCGCAGGTGGTCGATGGCGACATTGCGTGCCGTCGCGAAGAGGAATGCCCGCCAGGTGCGCACGGCGCTGCGCCGTTCCGGGGAGACGGCGAGCAGTCTGGCGTAGGTCTCCTGGACGACGTCTGAGACATCGTCTCGATGAGGAAGCGAGCGCGCCAGAAAGGCGCGCAAATCCCGCTCGTGCGCCAGGACTTGGAAGAACCAAGCTGTTGTGCTGGTGTTGTCCACCGCCGGGTTGGGGGGGCCCCTGTACCCTTCCCCGAGACGAGGCTATTGCATATTCGCAACAGCGGCAATTTTTTTACACCGGCGCTACCGGAAATCCCGCCTCAGCACGTCGTAACCGGCACAAGGGGAGGCCGGGCACCGGCCCGGGGGCGAAATATGGCGCTCACACGGCGTGCCTTACTGAGTCAGGCTCTCACTGCGTCAGCGGTTGCGAACGCTGCCCGCGCCAGCTCTGCGCGAGCGCGAGCGCGAGCGCGGCTGTTCGGCAGTTCGACAAGCGGCGCTCCCGGCGCGCCATCCTCTGGGAGGCCGACGACATGAATCACACCGACCATCACCACGACCGGCGCCGCTTGGGTTGGCTCGTTGCGCCTCTCCTTCTCATGGCGGCGCTATGCGCGCAGGCGCAAACCAGCGCGCAGACCAGCGCACCGAAGAGTGCACAGAAACTCGCGCAGAACAGCGCACCGATCAAAGCACCGAGCGACCCGCCGCAGACCGTACCGCAACAGCGCGCGTCCACGGCATCGTCGCTCCACGAGGTCGTCATAACGGGCTCGCGCATCGCGCGTCCGCCCAACGATCGTGCGGAGCCAACCATCGAAATCACTCCGCAAACATTCGTGAAGCGGGGCTATACCAACATCGGTCAGGCACTGACGGAACTGCCGGAGTTCGGCGTGCAGCCCGCGAGCCAGCAGAACCAGCAATCGGCCTTCGGGGTCGGCCAGAGCTTCGTGGACCTCTATTCACTCGGTTCCCAGCGCACGCTCGTTCTCGTCAACGGAAACCGGTTTGTCTCGTCCAATACCCCGAGCCTGGGCGGCGCGACCAATCCGGGCTCGCAGGTCGATCTCAACGACATCCCCATCCAGCTCATCAAGAGCGTGCAAACGATCTCGATCGGTGGCGCGCCCATTTACGGCGCGGACGCCATCGCGGGCACGGTCAACATCATCACGCGGAATGATTATCAGGGACTGGCCCTGGACGCCCAGGGGGGCACGACGAGTGTCGCCAGTGCCCGGGATTACCGGCTCAGCGCCCTCGCCGGCACGAATTTCGCCGGCGGAAGAGGCAACGTGCTGGGCGTCGTCGAATATACCCTGAGCGATGGCATCGAAGGTCCGCAGGTACCGTACTACGCCGCCAACGCAAGCGAGTCCTTCCTGGCGCCCGCGATACCCGGAAAGTACCAGACCGTTCTGATCCCGAATGCGGACGTCAGTCAGTTGAGCACCTCCGGGGTGCCGTACCTGGACAACGGTGACGGCGCTGGCTTTTACACGCCGGGAGTCCCCAACGGCGCTATCGGCATCGTTAATGCGGCGGGACAGCCGCTCGCCTTCTCGCCCGGCTCGAGCGCGCTCACGCCCTACAACATCGGCCGGCCGACCGGCAACCCGATCTGGTTTTCGGGCGGCCAGGGTGTCAATCTCGTGAACTACCAGAACCTGCAGGACCGGATCGAGCGGGTCAACGCCGATACGATCGGGCATTTCAATTGGACCGACCATGTGCAGACCTTCTGGGAGGGCTGGTTCACGGGGGCGCACAACCGTGCGCTCATCTCCCAGCCGCTCTACGACGCCGACATCTTCGGGGCGCCGGGCAGCCCTACCGGCCCCTTGATCATGAGCGTCTACAACCCCTATTTGTCCCCCGCCGATCAAACGCTCATCCACAACGAGCTCCTCGCCTACCAGGCAGACGGGTACCCCGGTGCCGGGTACTTCGGCAGCGTCGGGGCGCCGCTCGATCCCAACTGGAATTCCACTCATTTCTACCTCGACCGCGCGAGCACCGATCTGGAGAGCGGCGGGGTCATCAACGACGACGTTCTCGGGCGCGGCGTGCTCGGCATGAAGGGCGACTTCAAGGCTCTCAATCATGACTACCACTGGGACATCACGGGCAACTACGGCTATTCCCGTGTGGAGTCTCACGAGCCGATCGTCGACTTCCAGAATCTCGAGAACGCCCTCAATACCGTGCGGAACTCGAGCGGACAGATCGTGTGCGCACCGGGCGAGACGAATTCGCCCTACTCGACGGAGGCGAGCACCTGCGCACCGCTGAACCCGTTCGGCCTGGGTTCGCCGAGCGCCGCGGCCCGGGCCTACGTGACGCACATCGGAACGGCGGAGTCGTACGATACGCAGCGCGATGTGACCGCGAACCTGACAGGCCCGCTCGTGACGCTGCCGGCGGGCGACTGGCAGTTCGCCGCCGGCTATGAGAACCGGCGCGAAGCACAGGTTTTCCAGCCCGATGCGTTCCTTGCCGCTCAGCCCCCGGTCAGCGATTCAACCGCCCAGGCCATCGAAGGCGCATATCACACCAACGAGGTCTACGGCGAGACACTCATCCCGCTGTTCGAGCCCAAGCAGGACATCCCGGCGCTGCACCGCGTGGAGGTGGAAGGCGCCATCCGTCGCGTCGACAACTCGATCGCCGGTAATTCCAACACGTGGACCGCAAGTCTGCGCTGGGCGCCGACCCGTGACATCATGTTCCGTTACAACAAGACGGTCGCTATCCGCGCGCCGTCGATCACCGAGCTCTTCCTGCCGCCCGCGACCAGCGACTCGTTCGCCAACGACCCCTGCGACAAGAATTTCGTCAACCAGGGGCCCAACCCCGCCCTTCGCGCGAAGAACTGCGAGGCGGCCGGCCTCAATCCGGCGACCTTCACCTCGGACGTCGTCAACGCGACGGCTCAGGGCTTGACATCGGGGAGTACCGCCCTGCAAAGCGAGGTGGCCCACTCCTACACCTACGGCTTCGTGTTCACGCCGCGTTGGGTCCGGAACCTGAGCTTCAGCGTCAATTATCTCAGCATCAAGATGGCCAACGCCATCGAGTCCTTGACCCTGACGGATATCCTCGATGCCTGCTACGACTCTGCGGGGTACCCGAACCAACCGGAGTGCAAGGATTTCACGCGTAGTGCACAGGGTCAGATCACGAGCTTCCACGCCGGCTTCGTGAACGCCGGAGTACTGACGTTCCAGGGCGAGACCTTCGAGTTGAACTACCGCACCTTGCTGCCGAGGAACCTGGGTGCGATGGAGTGGACCGGCAACTATCTCGACACGAAAACGCTCGAGATAAAGGTCGGCTCCGCCGCAACCGAGAATGAGGCGGGCGCGCTCACCAACACCACCGGCGAGTTCGCGCCGAAGGGCCGGGGAACCTTGTCCACCACTTATCTGAAAGGACCCTTCTCCTGGTATTGGCAGGTCCAGTACACCAGCAGCATGAACTTCAACAACCAGTTTACGCCGACTACGCAAAACCCCCTGAGCATCGGCCACTGGTGGCTGACCAATTCGTCCCTCGCGTACCAGGTCACCGGCAATGTCGGTCTGCGGCTGGTCGTGAATAACGTATTCAACAAGCGGCCGCCGCTCCTGGCGCTCGCCGGGACTCCCGGGAATTTCTTCCCGTCAGCCTCGTACTATTACGACGGCGTCATCGGCCGCAGCTATCTGCTCGAGGTGCACGCCGACTTCTTCTGAAACGTGTGGGGGCCGCGCCACGCCGGCGAGATCGAGCAGGATCACCTCATCGCCTCGCGGCCTCAGCCAGACGCCGGGAACATAGAGCGTCTGTTGCGGCCCGAAGGAGGACGGAGCATGCCGAGCGCCTGGTAGCGCACGGCCGCTTCCGTATCGACGGCGAGAGTAGATACCAGAAGGCCGTGCTCGCACCAATAGCGCGATTCGCACGCAAGCTCCATGCATTTGACGATCCAACCCGGACGGCCGCGGGCGGATTCCAGCAGTTTTTGCTCGATGCCTGCAGCAAGCGCCGGTAGCCCGAGACCCCCCGTCAGCGCATATAACAGCCGGCGTAGCTGCCGTGTGGAGGTCAGCGGCATGCGCACCGACATGCCGCCATATCGCGAAGGGCGACGAATTCGCGAACGCTCTCTCTGGTCGTCGACGTCGACCGCGGTCAGTACGCCCGCAACCTTGCCGTGCAACCGCTTCAGGAGAAACACCATGGCATTGCTGACGGAGCAGAAATGATCGAGCAGCAGGATTCCGGAGCGCTGATCGGCAGCTAGCCATAACCGCGAACGTGCCGCTCTGCGCGAGATTCCTTCGGTAAGAACCCCGGGGTAGGCACGCTCCAGCGCGCGGGTGATGTCATCGAGAGAGGCGGTGATACTCGAATACGCACATGGAGCTCCCGCGGCGATGAATCGCGAGTGGAGCCTCGTCAAAAGCGTCGACTTACCACTACCGCGGGGTCCGAAAAGAGTCAGATGCTCGCCGCGCAGAAGTCGTCTTTCCAAGTCGATGGCGAGCTCAGGTGGATGAAGCTGCATGGATGGGGCTGCCTTCGTGTGTTCATGAAACACGCTTCGCAGGCATCATCAGTCCCACGGGACGGCGGTTTCGGGAGGCATGCCATCTCCCCTCGGCTCATGCAGTCTAAGGCGGTCGACCCGACGATCGCAAGCCTGCGGGAAAGCGTGCCTGGCCTTGCCGCCCCCCCCGTTCGGCCCGTATATTGGCAGCAGGGAGATGGCATGCCTCCCATAATAGGAACCGCCGCCTTCGGCTGATGATGCCTACCGATCTTGCGGACCCCTCCTCATGCCGGCCGCTGGAGCAGCGACCGTGGAGTAGTTTGGGGGATGCGACACTGGGTCGCGGTCAGAGGTGCGTCATGCAAGGCTCCTTCTTTCGGTTCTACGTGCATCAGGACCATCGAATCCACGGACAGGTCGTATGGGAATGGCTCCTGATACAGGGCAACAAGCTCGGCATTCGCGGAGGCTCAGCCTTCAAGGCAATGGCCGGCTTCGGCCGTCATCACGTGCTGCATGAGGCGCGCTTCTTCGAGCTCAAGGATACCCTCACAGTCGAAGTCGAATTCATCGTAACGGCTGAGGAGGCGCAGAAGATTCTCGACTTGCTGCATCGAGAAAAGGTACGCCTCTTCTACGCGTACTCGCCGGCATGCTTCGCCGTGATCAACCCGGACGCCTCCGACCCGCCCTCCGTGCGGGAGTGTCCCGACTCGATCGCGTAGGCCGGGAGACCTACCCATGCAAGGAACCTTTCTTCGATTCTATGTGCATGAGGGCCACCGCCATCACAGGCAATATGTGTGGGAGTGGCTGCTCGAGCAGGGCAACAGGCTGGGTATCCGCGGCGGCTCTGCTTTCAAGGCGATGGCCGCCTTCGGCCGACACCACAGGCTGCACGAAGCGCGCTTCTTCGAGCTTGCTGGCACACTGACCGTGGAGGTGGAGTTCATCGTGACGCAGGAGGAGGCGCGAAAGCTCCTCGACCTCCTGCATGGGGAGAACGTACGGCTGTTCTACGCGTCCACCCCGGCGCACCTCGGGGTGGTCAACCCTGATGCCGCCGACCCGCCCTCGGTAAGCGAAAATGCCGGTGACTTCGATCGCGCGCCATGATTCGCGGCAGGCAGTCTACATTCGCGCCCGCCAATCGCCCGCCGGTGGGTTCTTCTTTTATCGCTACAGCAGCGTCGATGAGCCCAGCCTCGGGGATACCTACTACGCGGTCGCGGCATTGCGCCTCGTTTGGCCTCATACAGATTGAAATGAGATCGTGACATGACTGCATCCATCCACTCGATTCGCGCCATTGAGATACTCGATTCCCGGGGCATGCCGACGCTGCGGGTCTTCGTTCACCTGGAAGACGGCACCATCGAGGCCGCATCCGTGCCTTCGGGCGCCTCGACCGGAGAGCACGAGGCGCTCGAGCTTCGCGATACAACGAGCTCACGCTATGGCGGTCGCGGCGTCCTCGAGGCCATCGCGAGCGTAAATGATCTCATCGCTCCGCACCTCGTCGGAATGGACCCCACCTGGCAGTCCCGGATCGATCGGCTGATGATCGAGATCGACGGCACGGCAACCAAGGCCAAACTGGGCGGCAACGCCATACTCGGCGTCTCGCAGGCGGTCGCCCGTGCCGCGGCGCGGGCCCACGACCTGCCGCTCTACCAATATCTCGGGGGCAGCTGCGCCGGGCGCTTACCCATGCCGATGATGAACGTCATCAATGGAGGCAAGCACGCCGACTCGAGCCTCGACCTTCAGGAGTTCATGATCGTGCCGGTAGGCGCCCCGACCTTCGCGGAGGCTCTCAGGTGGGGTGTTGAAACCTTTCAGGCGCTCAAGCGGCTGCTCGCCGAGCGCAAGCTCAGTACCGCAGTCGGAGATGAGGGTGGCTTTGCGCCCCGGTTGGGCAGCAATGAAGAAGCCCTCCAGCTCATTCTCGCGGCGATCGAGCGCGCCGGATACATTCCGCGCGAGCAGGTCGCCATTGCGCTCGATCCGGCGGCGACATCGTTCCATGAGCAGGGCGAATACCGGCTCGCCCGCAGCGGCCAGGGCGGAAAGACGGCCGCCGAGATGATCGAGATGTATCGGAAATGGGTTGACACATACCCCATCATCTCGCTCGAGGATGGTCTTGCGGAGGATGATTGGCGGGGCTTTTCCGACCTCACCGCACAACTCGGCAGCCGCATCCAGATCGTCGGCGACGACATTCTTTGCACGAACCCAACCTACATCCGCCGGGCCATCTCGGAGCGTGCCTGCAATGCCGCGCTCATCAAGCTCAACCAGATCGGGACGGTGACGGAGACCGTCGAGGCCATCCAACTCTGCCGCGAGGCAGGCTGGCGGTTCGTCGTCTCGCATCGCTCAGGTGAGACCGAGGACACGTTCATTGCCGATTTCGCGGTCGCCATGGGTGGCGGACAGATCAAGACCGGGTCGCTCTGCCGCTCCGAGCGCATCGCAAAATACAACCGTCTGCTCGAGATCGAAGCGGAGCTCGGGCGGGCCGCCCTCTTTGGCGGATGAGCTCATTCAGCATCCAGAAGGCCCTCACGCCGCATCAGCCGGCCAATGCCGCAGGCGCTCGAGGTCGCGGCGCGCCGTCCGCGCCATCTCCGCCGTCAAGGGCGGTTCAGCGCCGAAACGCTCCGCGCTCTCGAGAGTTGCGACCGCCGCATCGAAACGTCGCGTGAGCTCGTCGAGATAGCGAATGCTCCAGCGATAGAGCGCTTCGGCATGGACGCCGAGCTGGCTTGCAAGAGCGGGCGAGATCGTCGCGCGCAAACGTGCTCGCGCCAACGGCCGGGCAATGATTGCCCAAGGGGGCATCGCCCGTGGCGCCAAAAGCCTGGGCCGCCCGACGAGCGCGGCGCTGACGTCGAAGATGGGGCGCCCCCGTGGGCGGACAAGTTCGCGCTCCGCCTCCTGCTCGGCGTGCTCCGCATGGCTGGGGTCGGGTTGCGGAGACTGCGACCGCCCCGCCTGAATGAGCACAATGAGATCGTCCCGAAGAGACTCGAGCATACGCACGACGGCGTGGCCGGGTTCATCGGCCCGGCGCGCTATCGCGGCGTGGGTGCGCTCGACGAGCGACTCCTCCACACAGACGGAGTCCAGCCAGCAATGAGCGAGCTCCTCCGCAGCGGCGTCGAGCAGGGTTGATTCGAAGCGGGCGAGCGCGAGCTTGAGATCCAAGAGCTGCGAGCGGGCGTGCTCGAAATCCGAGCGAGCCTGGGCAATACGCTCATGGAGCCTTGTGGCGGCCTCTTCCGTGGCAGACGTGCTCGCCGAGCGCGGTTGTCCCTCAGCCGTGCACAGTCGCGCAGCGAGAATGGCCAGTACCGACTCCCGCAGAACCCCGACCTTTCGCCGCAGCGCCTGCGCGGCACGCTCTGTATGGCTGGCGAGCCGTGGCGCCAGCATCGCATCGAACCAGACCCTCGCCAGTGGGTTTCCGGCAAGCGTGCTGATGGGCCGCAGAGCGATGGGCATCGAAAGTTGCGCTTCGAACTGGCCCCTCACGTAATCGAGCGCCTGCTCGAGATCAGTCTCGGCGAGCCGGTCGGCTTTGCTCAGTGCGATGATGAGATCACTCCCGCCGTCCAGGAGCGCGCGGGCGACGTCGAGATCGTCGGGCGCGACTGGCGCACCTGCCTCGATCAAGAGAATCCCGAGATCACACTGCGGCAGGTATTCGAGGGTCTTCACGGCGCCGGCGGTGGCGAGCGACCCCAGGCCCGGCGTATCGACGAGCCGGATGCCGCCCTCCAATTGAGCGGACGGCGCTTCAAGGACGACGCTCAGCACGTGCTTCGCATTCCCCGGGTTCCCTTGCTCACTGACATAGTCGCCGATGTCCTCGACGGGGACCTCGAGCAGCTTGCCATCCGTACGCTCGATTTGAACGCGAACGATCTCGCCACCAACGATGCGGGTGGGCACGGCAGTGACAGGGGTGATCCCGGTCGGCAGGAGTGCTCGACCGAGCCACCAGTTGAGGAGTGAGGACTTGCCCGAGCTCACTCGGCCGAGAACCGCGATCTCGAAATGGGGTGAGCCCACGCGATCCACCAGGGATTTGAGCGGGGCGCGCAACTCAGTGAGCCCGTAAGCGGAGATGATGCGCTCGAGCTCCCTGAGGAGCCGCACTTCATCGTGCGCGGCTGCGAGTTTCTCGAGCCGCGCGGCCAGCCCCCCACCTTCCCCGACTGCGACATAGTCCTCGATTCGGTGGAGCAGCGTGGTCAGTTCAGCCGCGAAGCGCTCTGCCGCCGCCGCTGAATCCGGGTCCACCTCGCCGTAGCCGCGCCAGTATTTGGGCCGCAGCTCTTCGGCGGCGATCTTCGCGAAAACGACCCCGGTCTGCAGCGACCAGAGGCCTCCGGTCGGCCGGCGCTCGTCCCGGAGTTGCTGCGCCAGCATGAAGCGCCGCAGCGCGAAGCGCAGCTGCGCGAGGTAGTCGGCGAGAATCTTGCGTTGGGTCGGCGTGGCATCCGCAGATACCGTGCGGAACACCCGGCCCGGCTCGGGCGGGGTAAGCCGCTCCACCGCCTCGCTCAGCGTCTCCTCGACACTATGCAGCCGGCTCAGGAGATAACGCCGCTGACTCTCATTGAACATGACGCCAGTCCTCACCCGAGGGTAGATCAGGCGTCATCAGCCGCGAGGCGGTTTTTGTCGGGAGGATGCCATCTCCCCTCGAGCACAATCCTAGAGCGGCCAAATCAGCCGCGCAAGCACGCCGCGTGGCCGGCACACGGCAGAGGCCGGTCCGCTTGGCGCTTGCCCAACCGCATCTTCACTCGTATATTGATGCCCGGGGAGATGGCATTCCTCCTATAACCGCCAGAAACGGCTGATGATGCCTACCAAGTCCTCATCTCTCGACGAGAGGATTGGTAGTGCGTAGACCCGAGCTTGACTCGAGCCCGATCCGACAGCTGCGTATCCCGAGAACGCAGACTGGATGGTTGGCGCTATCGTCCCTCGCGCCAACAGCCCTGAAGCGAAGCCGCGGACGCGCGCCGCGCGTCGGCTCGCGAAAGCCGGGGCGGCTGATCGGCGACGTTCGGCCGACTGGGCTGGGTTCTGCTCTGCATCGCGACGGTGTACCTGCGCGCCTCGATCCGCTCGATCGGCTGCATGCGCGCGTCCTGCCTCGATGCGCCCTTGCACGACCACCGCGCGCTGTTTGCCGGCTGTGACTCACATGTCCCCGCTCGCCCGCTATTTCGTCATCAACCTGGTCCAGATCGCCTTCCTGCTGGTGTTCGCGCCGCTGCTGCAGGGCGTGCTGGCGCGCTTGGAGGAAATCATCCAGGGCAAGCACGGGCCCAGAATTTTGCAGCCGTACTACGACATCCGGAAGCTTTTCGGGAAGGATGAAGTAGTGTCCGACCAGAGCACGTGGCTGTTCCGGTTCGCGCCGCTGATCGAGTTCGTGATGCCGCTTTTCGTGGTGATGCTGATCCCGGCGCTCACCACGTACCCGCTGTTCTTCGCGTTCGCCGGCGACATGATCGCGGTGGGCTTCCTGTTCGCGGCCAGCGGTTTCTTCGTGGTGCTGGCGGCCATGGACACCGCCCAGGTGTACGGCGGCATCGGCGCCAGCCGCACGCGCATGGTCGGATTCCTGGCCGAGCCGGTATTCATGCTGGTGTTCTTCGCGCTCTCCTACGTCGCCGACTCGACCATTCCCTACACGGTCAACGCGACCTGGGCGGCCTCGTGGGCATCGGCGCTGCAGCCCGCGCACCTGCTGGTGATCATCGCGTTCCTGCTGCTGGTGCTGGCCGACGAGAAACGCCTGCCGGTGGACAACCCGTCCGGCAAGGCCGAGACCGCCATGATCGGCCACTCCACCAAGCTCGAATACTCGGGCACCGGCGCCGCGCTCATGCAGTGGGGCGGCGCGATGAAGTTCATGGCGGTGCTGATCGTGTTCCTCAACGTCGTGATCACGCCGTGGGGGCTCGCCAGCAGCACGCACTGGGCTGACATCCTGTTCGCGATCCCGAAGGTACTGGGGAAGATGTTGCTGTTTCTTGCGGTGCTCGCGGTGATCGAGACAACGTTGGCCAAACTGCGCCTCTTCCGCATCAGCGAGTTCCTGGCCTCGGCGTTCGTGATCGCGCTGTTCGCGATGGGCGTGCGCCTCGTGGGGCTCGGCTGATGCCGACCGCAGTCGCCGTCGACGGATTCATCGCCGCGCTGTTCGTGGTTTTCGGCCTCGCAATCATCGTGACCCGGCAGATGCTGGGCACGTTGCGCTTCTTCATGTTGCACGCGCTGGCCTTGACCGCTTCCGCCCTCGTGATCGGCATCGCACTTCACAGTCCTCGTCTTTACTGGGTCGCGCTGATCACGTTCACCACCAAGGTCGTCGCCGTGCCGTTGGTGCTGCGCTGGTCGGCGGGAGAGGAGATCTACGAGCGCCGCGAGGTGGATCAGGTGCTGACCATTCCGCGATCGGTGCTGATGGCGGGCGTGCTGGCGCTCATTGCCTGGATCACCGCCGATCCACTGGTGCACGCCGTTGCGGACCGGCCGTTCGCAGTGATCAACCTGCCGACGGGGCTGATGGCGGTGTTCTTCGGCGCCATGACGGTCGCGGTGCGCCGCGAGGCGGTGGCCCAGCTGATGGGCATCCTGATCATGGAAAGCGGCGCGTTCTTCGCATCCATCTCGATCGTGAACGAGCTTTCGATCATCGCCGAAATCGCGGCCGCGGTGGACGTTCCGATCGCGGCGCTCGTGATCGGTCTCCTGATCCGCAGCATCCATAGTGTCACCGGCATGACCCGCGTGGGCCTGTTGGCCGAACTGAAGGAGCACCGCTGATGCTCGCTTGGATCCTCATCGTGCCCGCGATCGCGGCCCTGCTGGCGCTCGTGAGCCGACGCGCGGCGCCGTGGATCACGCTGGCTTCCGCTGTCGTGGTGCTGGTGCTGTCCTCGCTGGCCGCGCTCGCCGTCGATCGCGTCGGCTCGCTCGAGGAAGCCTCCGGCGGACTTTCGCTGGACGCGTTCGCCGCTCTTTACCTGTTGCTGATTGCGTTTGTCGGCGTCACCGCGGCGCTCTACTCCATCGGCTACTTGCCGGCCCACTACGAGGAGCGGCAAGGCACACCGCCGCCGCGCTACCGCGCCTATTGGCCGCTCTTCAACCTGTTCCTGATCTCGATGTTGGGCGTGCCGCTGGTCTCGAACCTCGCGGTCATGTGGATCTCGATCGAGCTCACCACCATCTTCTCGGCGTTTCTCGTGGCCTACAACGATCGCAGGGCGGCTCTCGAGGCGGCGTGGAAGTACGTGGCCCTCACCAGCGTCGGCGCGATGATCGCGCTGTTCGGCGTGCTGGTGCTGTATTACGGGATCCACCACGCCGGCCAACCCGTGACGTGGCCGGGGCTCGTCGCTGCTGCACCCCAGATCGCGCCGGCCGTGCTGCTGGTGAGCTTTGCGCTGTGGCTGGTCGGGTTCGGCACCAAGACGGGGCTAGTGCCGCTTCACACCTGGCTGCCGGACGCACACAGCCAGGCGCCCGCATCGATCTGCGCGCTGCTGTCGGGTGTCGAGACCAGCGGCGCGCTGTACATGCTGCTCAGGATCTACCCGGCGCTGGCGCGCAACCCGGGGATCCCGCATCCGCAGAACTGGTATCTGACAGCCGGTCTGTTGAGCGTAGCGGCGGCCGCGTTCCTGCTGCTGCAGGTGCACGACTTCAAGCGCCTGTTCGCGTACTCGACGATCGAGCACATGGGAATTATTCTCGCCGCCTGCGGCCTCGGCGGGCGCGTGGACCAGCTCGGCACCGTGTATCAGCTCTTCGGGCACGCTTTCACCAAGTCGTTCTGTTTCTACGCGGCGGGTGTCGCGACGATCGTGTTTGGCACGCAGGAGATAAAGGCCGTGCGCGGCTTGATCAGCCGCGCGCCGCTCGCGGGCTGGGCGCTGCTGCTGGGTGGCGTGGCGATTGCGGGCGCGCCCCCATTCGTGCTGTTCATTTCGGAGTTCAAGATCCTCGCGGTCGGATTCGGCGCCGGCGAGTACGTTGCCACCGGCGTACTGACAGCGCTGGTGGTGTTGGCCTTCATCGCCATTCTGTACCAGCTGGGCCGCATCGTGTTCGGTGAGCCGGCGCCCGTGGCGCACGAGAGGCTGCCGAAGACCAGCGTGGCGGCGCTTACCCTCGCCTTCATTCCCATGCTCGTGTTCGGTTTCTACCTGCCACCGCCGCTCGCGACGCTGATCGGCCACGCGGCAACGAGCCTGGCAGGAGCGCCGTGAGCGGGCGGTTGCAATGGACCGAACGGTTGCATGCCCTTGCTGACGGGGCCGTCATAGAAGATGTCGGCGACTGGATCGATGTTCGACTCGCGCCCGAAGCGTTGCCGGCCCTTACCGCGACGCTGGTCGAGACCCATCATTTTGAATTCGCAACACTGGTGGCCGAATTCGACTCGGCCGCGTACGGCGTCGTGCTGCGCTACTTCTTCTACCAGCCGGAGGACGGCACACGGGTTGCCATCCGGATCACTGCCGCACGGAACACCAAAGTGCCGGCCATCAGTCACGTTGTCCACGCCGCGGATTGGCACGAAAGCGAAACCGAGGACCTGTTCGGGATTCCGTTCGAGGGCCATCCGTTTCTTGGCGATTTCGTGCTGCACGATTCGGTCTGGCCGGAAGGTGTGGCACCGATGCGCCCGGAATTCGACGCACGCCAGCGCGTCGTCGGAGCAGAACGCAGCGCCGCCTGGGAACCGCGCCGGATATTGCACCAGGAAGGCTCGATCATCTTTCCGGTCGGGCCGATCTGGGCCGACTACAACGAAGCCGGCCTGTGGCTGTTGGAAACCCCTGGCGAGCAGATCTACGAAGGGCAGACGCGGTTGTTCTACAAGTACCGTGCGGTCGAGAAGATTGCCGAGCACCAGTCGCCGGAACGCGGCGTCCTGCTGGCCGAACGCTTCAGCGGCAGCTCCGCATTCGCGCACGCCCTCGCCTACTGCCAGGCGCTGGAAAAGATCGCGCATTGCGAGGTGTCACCGCGCGCCCGCGCGCTGCGCGCCGTGCTCGCCGAGCTCGAGCGGATCCGCTACCACACGGCAACGATCGCCGAGCTCGCAGGCTCGACCTCGCTCGCGGTCGGCAAGTCCATGTCGCAGGAGGCCGAGGAGCGCCTGCTGCGGCTCGCGGGCCAGGTCTGCGGTCACCGCTACCTGTTCGGGTTGTGCGTACCGGGCGGACTCGCCTGGGATCCGAGTGCGGCCGAGCTTGCGGCCTTGCGCGAAGGCGTCACGGATGCTGCGCGAGAGCTCGCGCGGCTCGAGCGATTGTTCGTGCGCACCTCGAGCTACCTCGACCGGATCGAGGAAATGGGGACACTGCGCCCCGAGGTCGCCGAGCTGTATGGGGTCGTGGGGCCAGTCGCAAGGGCATCGGGGCGGCGGGTGGATCTGCGCCTCTCGTTGCCTTACGGCGCCTACACTGACCACGCGCCGCAAGTCCCGTGCGAGCTCGAGGGCGATGGCTACGCGCGCCTACGGGTGTACTTTGCCGAGATCCGGGCGAGCGCCGCTCTGGTCGAAGCATTTCTCGCGACCATACCGGACGGTGCGATGGCGCTCGAGTGCCCCGTGGTACCGGGCGTCGCGCTCGCCTGGACCGAGGCGCCGTCCGGCGGCACGTTCCATTGGCTGCGCATCGACGACGCAGGGCACATCGCCCGGTGGCGCATCGCGCCGCCCGGGTTTCGCAACTGGCATGCGTTCCATCGCGCACTCGAAGGCTCCGCGTTCCAGGACTTCCATATCATCATGGCGAGCTTCGGCCTATCGGTCGCAGAGAGTGACCGCTGATGGCCAACTGGACGCTCATCAGCCTGTTGCGTGGCATCCGCACCACCCGTTGGCCCCACCGCGACGATCTTCCCCCTGGAGCGATCCCAGCGCGGCCGGATGGCACACTGCGACGCGAGGCCGTCGCGCCGCCGACCGGCCTCGCGGCGTGGACATTCCAGACATCAAACTCTCAGGGCCCGCTGCCCGCGCGCTTTCGACATTCGGTGCACGTTCTCTTCGTCGACGCCGGGGCGGACGGCGCCCTGATCAGCGAAGTGCGCCTGATCGACGCGCCACCCTACAACCTGCACCGCTTCGGCATTTTCATCACCGAGACACCGCGCAACGCCGACGTGCTGCTGGTGGGCGGCCCCGTGACCGAAGCCATGCGCGAGCCGCTGCGCAAGGCGTTCGACGCGATGCCGACACCGAGGCGCGTGGTCGCGATCGGGGACGATGCCATCGACGGCGGCATTTTCGGCAAGAGCTTCGCCTGCGCGGGTGGCGTGGCGGCTGTCATCCCGGTCGACTTCTTCGTCCCGGGGTGCCCGCCGCCGCCGGCTGCCATCATCCATGCACTGCTGGCGGCTGCCGGTCAGGTCACCGCGCATGCCGCGCCGGACGACGGCTCATGACGCCTTTCGCACTCGTATTCGTGCTGCTCGCGGCGAGCATCCTCGCTTCCCTCGCGCTGCCGCGGCGGCCCGCGGCTGCTGCCGCATGGGTGCTGCTCACTGCAGATTGCGGGTTGATGGCGTGGATCGCGGTCGGGAGGCTGGCAGACGGCACCGACCAGGCGCTGATCAAACTGGCCCTGCCGCTGATCGGGGCATTCGATTTCGAGCTGACGCCGCTCGCGGCGCTGTTCATGCTCGCCACGGTCGCGGTGTTCGCCGCCGCGCTGCCCTTTCAGCTCCGTGACTGCTTCGCATGGTCGCGCGCACGCCGCGGCGCTTTTGTCGCATTCATCGCGCTGACTCTGGCTGCGATGCTCGCCCTGTTCACGGCGGCCAGCATCGTGTCGTTCGTCGTGGCCTGGGAGGTTGCCGCGCTCGCCATCTGGGCACTGGTCGGCTTCGAGACCCGGCGGCGCGAGCCCGCCGCCGCCGGCCTCCTCACGATGGCACTGTCCGAGGCCGGCTCGCTTGCCGGGCTCGCCGGATTGCTGCTGCTCGACCTCGCGGCGCACAACCCTAACCTCGACGCCATTGCTGCCGCTGCCCCGGCGTTGCCGCCGGGCATCGTCTTGGCCGGCTGCCTGCTGACATTCTTCGGCTTCGGCATGAAAGCCGGCGTGTTGCCGTTGAATCTCTGGCTGCCGGCAGCGCACGGCGCCGCGCCACGCTCGATCTCGCCGATCCTGTCGGCGGCCACGCTCAACCTCGGACTGTACGCGTTCCTGCGCATCGACGCTCCGCTCGCGCGCACTGATCCGCGCCTGGGCCTGATGATCCTTGCCGTCGGCGCAGCGACGGCATTGACGGGCATCATGTACGCACTGGTGGAGCGCGACCTGAAGCGACTGCTCGCGCAAAGCTCGATCGAGAACATGGGAATGGTGACCGCCGGGTTCGGCGCGAGCTTCGCGTTTGCCGCGCTCGGGCATCCCGTGTTGGGAGGCCTCGCACTGATCGCGGGGCTGTACCACATGCTGAACCATTCGGCCTACAAGGCGCTGCTGTTCCTCGGTGCCGGCGGGTTGGACGCGGCCACCGGTCTCCACGATCTCGACCGCATGGGCGGGCTGCTTCGGCGGCTCCCCAGGCTCGGCAGCCTGTTCGTGCTCGGCGCGTTCGCGATCGCCGGCCTGCCGCCGTTGAACGGTTTCGTCAGCGAATGGATGCTGCTGCAGTCGCTGCTGCGCGTGGTGGAGATCGCTTCGATACCCGCGCGGATCGTCTTCGCGCTCGCGGGCGCAGCGCTGGCGTTGACCGCCGGCCTCGCGGTGACGTGCTTTGCCATGATCACGAGCAGCGCGCTGCTGGGCCAACCCCGGTCCCGGGCGGCGGCCGAGGCGCCGCACGCGCCGCGCACCGTGTGGCTACCGATGGGCCTGCTCGCCGTCGTGTGCTTCGGGCTCGCGCTGTGGGCCACGGGGGTCATCCCGCTCTTGGGCCGCGTGGGTGCTCCGATCGTGGGTGCCGATGCCACCGCTGCGCTGGTGCCGGCCTTCTTCGGCCACGCCACGGCGCTGCCGGCGGGCGTCGTGCACGGGCTGACCGAGCTCGGCGCCCAGCTCGGGCGCGGCATCCTGCCGCTGCGGGGCCTGGTGGTACTGCATTCGGATGGGGCGCACGCACCGGTGGTGTACGCGATGTCCACGGCGCTCAGCTTCGTGGTTCTGGCGTTCATGCTGCTCCTCGTCTGGTTCGTGACGTGGGTGTTGCGCCGGCACCGTCGGATAGCACGGGGGATCCCGTGGAACGGCGGCATCCCGCGCCTGCAGCCTGCGATGAGTTACACCGCGACCACCTTCACCGCGCCGGTGCGGGTGTTGTTCCACGACGTGTTCAGTCCCGAAGTCTCCCGGCGGGAAGAGCGCCAGGGCGCCTTCCTGACCGCGGAGCAGTACCGTGAGGTCCGCATGCAACTGATCGATCGCGTGCTCATTCGCCCGCTGGGCGACAGCGCGCAGCGGCTGGCCGGGCGCCTCGCCGCGCTGCACCACGGCAAGGTGACGGCGTACGCCGGTTATGTCCTGGCAAGTCTGATCGTGGTGATGCTCGCGACACGGATCTTGTACCTCCCATGAACGTCATTTCCTGGGCCTTCGTCGCTCTCGCGTTCGCGCTGTGCGCATCGCTGGTGCCGCCGTCACGCAGCCGGGCCCTGGGCTTTCTGGCTGGGAGCTGGGCGGCCGTCCTGCTGGTGCTCGTCGCCAGCCTGCGCGCCATGGCGCCGGGCTCGGCGCAACAGGCAACGTCGGGCGTGTTGGCGATCCTGCCGGGATTCGGATTCGCGCTGGACCCGTTGCGGGGATTTTTCCTGATCATCGCGGCAGGCGTGTATGCAGTGTCGGCGCCCTTCGTGCTGCGCGACGTGCGGGAGCGGCCGCGGGCGCGCGCGCGCCCGCTGCTGGCGGTCACCGTCCTGCTGTTTGCCGCCATACTCACGGTGCTGCTCGCCGCGGGTGTCGCGAGCCTGCTGTTCGCATGGGAGATCATGTCGCTCGCGCTGGCGACACTAGTGTTCCTCGGTCGCGGCCGCCCCATAGAAACCCGCGCCGGACTCCTCACGCTCGGGTTTTCGGAAGCAGGGGCGCTGGCCGCGCTGGCCGGATTGCTGGTGCTGTCCGGCGCCGCGGGAACGCTCTCGCTGGCGGGGATCGCCGCCGCCGCACCGCGACTTCCGACCGGTGTCGTGTGGGCCGGCTTCCTGCTGACGTTCTTCGGCTTCGGCGTCAAGACCGCGATCATTCCGGTCAACGTCTGGATGGCCGAGGCCTACTCCGCGGCGCCCCGCGGCGTGCTGCCGTTGTTCTCCGGCGCCACGTTGAACCTCGGCGTATTCACGCTGTGGATGGTGGACGGGCCGCTCGCGAGTCACGCCCTGTGGCCGGCGCTGGTGGCGCTCGTGGTCGGGGCGCTCACGGCGCTCCTCGGCATCATGTACGCTCTGACCGAGAGCAACATGACGCGCCTCTTGACGCACAGTTCCATCGAGAACCTCGGCATCATCGTTGCAGCGCTCGGCGCCGGCTTCGCATTCACATCGATGCAGCGGCCGGTGCTCGGCGGGTTGGCGCTGATCGCCGGTCTCTACCAGATGCTGAACCACTCCGTGTACAAGACTCTGTTGTTCATCGGGGCCGGGGGCATCGGCGATACCGTCGGCCATGACGACATGAACCTGCTCGGCGGACTCCTCAGGCGCGTTCCGCTGTTCGGCACCGTGTTTCTGCTGGGATGCTTCGCCATCGCGGCGCTGCCGCCGTTCAATGGCTTCGTCAGCGAGTGGCTGACTCTGCAATCGCTGTTGCGCATCGTCGAGCTCGGTCCGGTGCCGGTACGCATTGTGTTCGGGCTCTCCGGCGCGGCGCTGGCACTGACGGCCGGCCTCGCCGTGACCTGCTTCGCGATGCTCGCGACATCCACGCTGCTGGGCCTGCCGCGCTCGCGCGAAGCCGCCAATGCCCCGCGCATGCCGGCGAGCGTGACGGCGCCGATGACGCTGCTGATAGTCATCTGCTTCGGGCTCGGCGTCTGGGCCACGGGTGTGATCCCGCTGCTGGGGCGGCTCGCGGCCCCGTTGACAGGGACCGATGCCACCGCTGATCTGGTACCCGCGTTCTTCGGCCGCACCACCGCTCTGGCCGCCGGCGTCGTGCACGATCTCAATCCGCTCGGCGCGCAGCTCGGGCGCGGCCTGCTACCGCTGCGCGGTCTGGTAGTGCTGCACTCCGATGCACCGCGCGCCGGAGTTGTGTACGCAATGTCCACCGCACTCACTTGCGCGGTGCTGGCCTGCATGCTGCTCATCTTATGGGTACTGGTCCGCGTGCTGCGCAGGCGCCGGCAGGTCGTACGCCGCGCGCCCTGGAACGCCGGTATCCCAAGCTTGCGGCCCGAAATGACTTACACCCCAACGACGTTTGCGGCACCGGTACGTGTCCTGTTCGACGCGGTGCTCAACCCCGAGGTCGCCAGGGAAGAAGAGCGCCAGGGTGCGTTTGTCACTGCGCGGGAGCATCGGGTAGTACACGTGCACCTGTTCGGGCGCCTGCTGCTCGATCCGCTCGTCTCTGGTATGCAGGGATGGGCCCGACTGCTTGCACGCATGCACCACGGCAGAGTCACGGCCTACGCAAGCTATGTGTTAGCGAGTCTCGTGGTGGTGATGCTGGCGGCGGCAACCACATTGGGATGAATTGCGGGCGTGCTAGAGATCTGCCGCAAGCGTATAAGCACGTTCGATTGAACGGCAGGGGACCCGCAAAAGTCCCCACAACCAACGGTTCTTTTGGGCCAGCGACCCAGAAAAGAACTCCCAAGCCCTTGAGCCTGCGGCCGAATCCCGCTGCCCGCGCCGCTGCGAGATGCGCTGAATCAAGGATATGAACCCCATATCCTATGATTGAAGGTCATGGGTTCTGCGCCGTGGCGTCGGCGTCAACTTTTCAGGGGGCGATGGCACCGGATACTCCGCCTCAATCGTTGCGGCGGTTGCAGCCCCGTAGGTCGACACCATGGACGCCTCGAATTGCGCCTCCGTGAGTGGCTCGGGCGGCTCTTCGTAGGTCAATTGGCATGGCTGGCGCGCACGGATCGGGCGGGAGCGGTCGCGCATCGCATCTGGGCGGACGCGAAGCAAATGCTTCAACGTGGTGACTTGACCGCGCCGGCGGACGGCTCAACCATGCCGCAGGATCGATGAGCCGCGGAGGACGAGATGCCGAAAGACGCTACATTCTATTTCGACCCCATTTCTCCCTACGTCTACCTGCTGCTGGCGGACTTCGAGCCTCTGCCAGCAGGGATCGCCGTACGGCCGTTGCCGGTCCTTCTGGCAGCCCTGCTGAATCACTCCGGGACCAAGGGGCCGGCTGAAATTCCGGCGAAGCGCATGCATACCTATCGCCAGTGCGCCTGGCTGGCCCATGAGCGCAAGATTCCCTTTCATATGCCGCCGCGGCATCCATTCAATCCGCTGGCGGCACTGCGGCTGCTTTGCGCGCTGGGTCCGACCCTGGAGCAGGCGCGAATCGCCAGCCGGTTCGTCTTCGGACAGGGCAAGGATCCCTCGACGCCGGAGGGTCTCGACGAGCTCGGTATAGAGCTCGGCGTCAAGGAGCCAGAAGCGCTCGCCACCGCACAGGCGTCCAAGGACCAACTGCGCGCCAATACTGAAGAGGCGTTGGCACGCGGCGTGTGGGGTGTGCCGACGTTCCTCGTCGGCGGCGAGCTGTTCTGGGGTGTTGACAGTATTCCCATGATGCTGGACTTTCTGCGCGACCCTGGTCTGTTCGAGACACCCGAAATGAGGCGAATCGCGACGCTTCCTATCGGTGCTGCACGGAAATAGCAACACGCACTCCAGCAGTGCGAATGCCGACCCCGGGTCGCGGCATCGGCTCCCGACTCTGTTGCAGAGGTCAGCGACGGCGCGGCCGAAGTAGGAGCGGCGCGTAACGAAGCGCGAAGAGCCCGAACGCGCCGATCCATAGCGCGACGGCCGCGAAGACACACGGATCGAGGATCGCTGCCGCCGAAGGCGGCAGCCTCCGTGACGGCTCCGCCGCTGAAGTGAGAAGACACCAGAGCTATAGAACCAAGAGTTGAAGACCAGACCGCTATCGTGTTTAATCAACTCTGCAGGGTCGTCCACTTATCTCCATCGAGAATCTGTCCGAACGATCCGAGCCACCCCAAAGTGCTGGGCATGTTCACTTGTAACTTGTAGAGGAGAATTAGCCATGGGCTCCACGATGCAGCTGTTGACTCGGTCGAGTTGCAGCCCAGGGCGGCTGGAGAGGGGACTACTGGCCGCAATCATAAGTTTGTCTTTTGCGGCCGTCGCGAGCATTGGAAGCGCACATGCGGCCATCAGCCGCGGTGACCACTATGCCGGCTTGCCGTGGGCGACACGCTCGCCGGTGATTGCGCAACACGGCATGGTGACGAGCGAGCAGCCGCTGGCTTCGCTTGCCGGGATTGAAATTCTCAAGCAAGGTGGCAGCGCGGTGGATGCCGCGATCGCCACAAGTGCCATGCTGTGTCTCACCGAGCCGGTGTTGAATGGGCTTGGGGCTGATGCGTTCGTGATCGTCTGGGATCCGAAGACACACAAGCTTTATGGCTACAACGGCTCCGGCTGGTCTCCGAAGGGTCGTTCGCTCAAGCAGATGCGGGCCGCAGTCAAGGCCGCCTACGAGAAGGCCGGCATGCAGCCAAGCGACCAGATCCCATTGCTCGGCCCCTTGCCGGTGACGGTGCCGGGGATCGTCGATACCTGGTTCGCCCTGCACGAGAAGTTCGGCAAGCTGCCAATCAGCGAGGACTTGGCGCCGGCCATCAACTACGCGACCCACGGCTTTCCAGTGACGCAGGTCGTGGCGAAATATTGGAAGGGCAACTGGCAGGCTTTCCAGAGGCACCAGCGCTTGATCAAGGATTTTGCGAACGCGCAGAAGGTCTTTTTGATCGATGGCCATACGCCGCGGCAAGGGGAAATTTTCCGGAACCCGGACATGGCGCATACGCTCACGCTGATCGCCCACGGCGGACGTGACGCGTTCTACAAGGGCGAGATCGCGCACGTCATGGCGAACTTTTTCAAAAACATCGGCACCGGCCCCGGCTATTCCGATTTCGCGGATTTCCACGGCGAGTGGGTGACGCCGCGGTCGGTGGACTATCGCGGTTACGACGTGTACGAGCTGCCGCCGAATGGCCAGGGTTTTGCAACTCTCGAGATGCTCAACGTCCTCAACGGCTTCGATCTGAAGAAAATGGGTCTCGGCAGTCCCGATACGTTGATGGCCGAGATCGGAGCCTTTAGACTCGCTGCCGCGGATTTGTCCAAGTGGTATGCCGATCCGCGCTTTTACCATGTACCGGCGAAGGGCCTGCTGTCGCAAGCGTACGCGAACCAGCGCCGCAAGCTGATCGATCTGCAGCAAGCCAATCCGAACATCGAACCGGGCAATCCCTTGCCGTACCAGACGGGCGTGTATCCCTCGGGAAGCGGGGATACCACCGACTTCGAAACCGCCGGCGGCAACGGCATGATGGTTTCGATGATTGAGTCGAACTACGCCGGGATGGGCTCAGGAGAGGCGGCCCCCGGATTGGGCTTCATCTTCCAGGATCGCGGCGCGTTGTATTCGCTCGATCCAAAGAGCGCCAACGTGTATGCGCCGCGCAAACGCCCGTTTCACACCATCATTCCCGCCTTCGTGATGAAGGCTGGCGAACCGTGGATGGGCTTCGCCGTGATGGGTGGTTACTTCCAGCCGCAAGGGCAGACGCAGGTTCTGGTCAACATGATCGACTTCGGCATGAACGTGCAGGAAGCGGGTGATGCTGCGCGTTGGGACCACATCGGCGATGCGACGCCGACCGGACTGCCTGCCAAGGGAACGGGGATGGTGTTGATGGAGTCCGGATTCGACCCGGAGGTCGCTGCGGCCTTGCGCAAGCGCGGTTACAACGTCAAGGTGCTCACGAATGCGGCTGGCGGCTTTGGAGGCTTTGAGGCGATCCAGTACGACGCGAAGGATCACGATTACTGGGGTGCTACAGAGATGCGCAGGGACGGCGAGGTGATCGGCTATTAGCGCGGAGCCATACCAGCGGTGAATAACCCGACGCGGTTCATCTGAAAATACCCGAGTCTGTAGCCCAAATTCCTCCAGAGATGATGTAACAAGCTGCGTCGCAAGCATCGCCTTTTTGTCGCGACGTCGCGCGTCTGCAAAGAGCATGGACCGTGCGTAACTTGAGTGGTGACTCAGCACCCATGGCGGACGGAGAGCCCAGCCACTCTGATTGGATCGTTCACGAGCCGAGAAGATCACCAAGACCGTTCCCGCCCATGCAGCATTGGCACCCGAGGAATTTTCGTGGGAGGCGTTCTGCACTCCCTGCGTGCCGGGGCGTGACGAATGACCCGTCGATGCCACGAGCAGCAAGAACGCCACCGGGTGCGACGAATCATAGAACGCTGAACGGCGTCGACAATGGGGGTGTCGCCGGACAACTCTCGAGCAGCGCGGCTTGAAATACCTGCCCTTGATCTGGTCGGGCATCCGGCGCAGGCCAGTGCGAACGGCCCTGGTCTTTCTCCAAGTCGGCGTGGCGTTTGCTTTATTCGGTGTTCTGCAGGGCATGAAAACCGGCATCGATGAGGCCATCTCCAAGGTGCAGGCTGATGTGCTATTCGTCGCCCCCGCCGTATTCGGCGGCCCGCGTCTTCCCATGGCCTACATCAATCAGCTTCGTTCGATTCCCGGCGTCAAGAGCGTCACCTATGCCGACGCCATCGGCGGGACGTACCAAAAGCCGACTCAGTCTCTCGGTGTGCTCACCATAGACCCAGACAAGATCTGGCTAACGCTCGTCCCCAGCATCCTCACGATGCGCCCCAGGGATCTTCAAGCGCTGCGAAATACCCGCAGCGGCGCACTGGTCACAGCGGATATCGCCAGGAAATACGGGTGGCACGTCGGGGATGAGATCGCGATCAAGTCGAGGACCCAGCAGAGCAGCGGGTCGCGAACGTGGTTCTTTAATATCGTCGGTAACGTCAGGGACCATGAGCCCGGTGAAGGTGGTCTGATCGTTGGCAACTACAGCTATTTGAACGAGGCCAGGGCGTTCAACAAAGACACCGTGCGCAACTTCTACGTGGTCGTTTCGGACCCAAAACAGGCAGCGGCAGTGTCCGAGGTCATCGATCGGACGTTTGCTAATTCTCCGGTTGGAACCCGAACGATATCGCTGCGGGAAATTGCCGAGCAAGAGATGCAGTCGATTGGGAACGTGAGCTTTGCCATTCGCTGGATCATCAGCGCCGTACTGGTCGCGCTGGCATTCGCGATCTCGACGATGACAATGCAAACCATTCGCGAGCGCACGTTCGAGCTGGCCATATTGAAGGCCCTCGGCTTCGGTAATCGAATGGTCTTCATGCTGTTAGCGGTGGAGTCTCTGGTGGTCTGGATTGCCGCCGCTCTCGCCGGCCTGGCCCTGGCCTGGATCGCCTTCCCACTCGCAGGCAAGTATGTCCCCGGCCTTTCCATGCCAAGCGCAGTCGTGGAGGTCGGGATCGGCGGGGCGGTAGTCCTTGCGCTGATCAGCGTGACCGTACCCGGTCATCGTGCGGCGCGCCTGAAGGTCGCCGAAGCGTTGGCAGGACGGTAGGAGGGGTCGTGTTCCTGAAACAGGTGGGCGCGCTGCTCGGCATGAATCTGCTGGGAGTGCCGCAAAGGCTCGGACTGGTATGCACGACTGTCATTGGAGTGACCTGCGCCGTAGGCGTTCTGGTTGCAATGCTGGCCATGGGAGTCGGCGCGCGGCGGGAAGCGCTGGCAAATGTGCGGCCCGACCGGGTCATTCTGCTGAGCAAAGACGCGCTCGCACCGTCGCAAAGCCATATCCCCCAAGCTACCGCGGCGCTCATTCCCAATCTCGCGGGAATACGGCACGACGCCCGTGGAAACCCGATCGCGGTGCCGGAGGCGCATATCTTCGTGTGGGCTCGAGAGAAGGTCACGGGTACGGGCGTTGGCTTCCCGATCACCGGCGCCGGTCCCGAGCTCACGGAGTACACCCCGGAGCTACATCTGACATCGGGACGCATGTTTCGGCGCGGCTTGCGCGAGCTCATTGCGAGCAATTACTGCGCGCGTGTGTATAACGATTTCTCCGTGGGCGATACCAGAGTGATTGAGGGCAAGGACTGGCGTGTGGTCGGGAACTTCAATCTCGGGCGCACCGACGGGACCTGCACTGTCTACGCCGACGTCGACACCTTACTCTCGACCTTCGATGATAACGGTTACAACCAGGTCAACGTCATGCTGCAGTCCCCCTCGGCATTCGACGAGCTGGTCGATGCGATCGAGGCAGATCCATCGCTCCAGATCCGCGCGGAGCGCGAAGCCGCGCTGGCAAAGGCAGATTTCGCGCCAGTGAATGGCATCCTCAACTTCGTCAGCTACTTCATAGGAACGATTCTCGCCGTAGCGGCCACCATGGGAGCCACCAATTCGCTGTACGCGGTCGTAGACAGTCGCCGCCGCGAGCTCGCCACGTTGCGCGCCGTCGGATTCGGCGGCATGTCAGTGATCATCGCCACACTCATGGAGGCCATTCTCATGGCGCTCCCTGGTGCTTTGATCGGTGTCGGGCTGGCGTGGGTCTTTTTCAATGACCGGGCGGTGAGCCCTTTCGGTTTTCGATTCAACCTCGCAGTCACGCCCTCTCTAGCATTGCTCGGCGTCGCATGGTCACTCGGTATAGGTCTGATCGGGGGGCTCCTGCCCGCCGTTCGAGCTGCTCGCGTTCCTGTTACCGTCGCGCTCCGCGCGACGTGAATTTGACAGCGCGGCCAACTGGAGACATTCGCAGCCTGACCCAGGCTGCTCCAAACCCGCCACTCGATGACACGGCGCTGGCTCGAGCTGCGCTACGTCGGCTGTTGCCGTTCGATCCTAAATCCTGGGCCCGGAGCTCGTGATCCTCTTCGGCATCGGACCGCCGATCACCCACTCGTTGCGCCGGCCGCTCACGCAGGTCATCCTTGAGGGCGGCCGCACGGGTGTCGGCACATGAGCCTGGATTGAATCTTCATCTTTTTCTCGCCTACTGCCTGGCCGTCGCGATCCTGGTTCTGATGCCGGGACCGGTGGTCACGCTCGTTGTCGCCAATTCGTTGAGCCACGGCAGCCGGTCGGGCCTCGCGACCGTCGCGGGGGCGAGCATTGGCAATGCAATCCTGCTCGGCGCCACCGCGGTCGGACTCGTCGCGTTCTTCGCATTGCTGAGCGAGATCTTCGAGGTCGTGCGCTGGGCCGGCGCGATCTATCTGATCTGGCTCGGCATCAAGGCGTGGCGGGCCCACGGCGCAAAAGGGTTCGCGATCGTGCCGACAGCGAAGCAGTCTTCGCGCGCCGTCTTCCTGCAGGGATTCCTGATTGCGATCACCAACCCCAAGGCACTCGTATTTTACATCGCATTCCTGCCGCAGTTCGTCGATTCGCATCTACCGGCCGGACCGCAGCTTCTCGTGATGATCGGGACGATGGTCGTCATGGCGCTGCTCTCCGACAGCGCCTATGCGGTGCTTGCCGGGCGCGCCCGCGGCTGGTTTACGGCTCCCGGGCGGCGTCGGCTGCAAAGCCGCATCACCGGGACGCTGTTGATCGGTGTCGGCTGCGGCTTGCTCCTCGCGCGGCGAGGAAGCTGAGACCATTCGCCGAGCGGCGCGCGGACTCGGCGTCGGCCGCAGACTCCTCGAAGCGCTGGAGCGGTCGGGCCGTGAGCGAAAATGCGCTGCGTACGCCTAGATACCCTCGAGTCACTTACCGAAGCGCGGCAGCTCTATCGGACCTCGGGGTACCGCGAAATCGCCCGGTTCAGTGACAATCCTTATGCGCATCACGGGTTCGAGAAGGCTCTCGATTGACCCGCCTTGGCTGGCCGTCAACGCGGCGGCCGCGCCGGGCTCGAGTCGCGCATAGCGGCCAACAAGGGCCGTTCGACTTCGGCACTCGGTTCGCTCAGTACCGGTCATACGCATCAGACCATGGCTTACGTTGCCGACAGGTCGATCGATCCCATATGCTCCGGCTTTTTAAACCATGGAATTGAGCGTAAAAGTAGCAGTGGTCCCAGATAGTCAGGAGGCGGATCGCGAGAGCTGCGGCCGAAAATCATGAATCGAATCAGTTGCGTGAATCCGTGAAACTCTACTCTGGTCCCTTGAGCATGTTTGGCGCCAAAGTGGAAATCGCGGCGAGGGAAAAGGGCCTCGACTTTGCACTCGAAATGGTGGCCTTCAGCCAGAAGCAGGGCTACAACCCAAAGCACCCGGAGGTCCTCAGAATTAACCCCAAGGCGCAAGTGCCGGTATGGGTTGATGCCTCCGTCGAACTTTACGATTCAACGCAGATCTTTGAATACCTGGAGGATCGATGGCCGACGCCCCCGTTATGGCCGATTGCGGCGGACGAGCGAGCTCGGGCTCGCCTCTTGGAGCATGGTTCCGACGAGGTCTTTTTTCCGAACGTAGTCAAATTGATGGGGCTACGAGCCAATCCCGATCCCGTTGATTCACCTGAATGGCGCCAAGCGCGGACCCGCATTGAAGCCTATTACGTGAAGATGGAGCAGGCCCTCGAGGGAGGTCCGTTTCTCGCCGGTGTGTACTCCTACGCAGACATTGCGTTTTATATGGCGCAGTTCTTCGCTGCGAGGCACACCGTGCCGATATCGGATGCACACACGAAGTTGCGCGCTTGGCGCTCGCGTGTCGCGGAACGCACGGCAGTGAATCAGGTGATCAGATCCATGGCGACCTACCTTTGCAGCATCGACTACGCAGTGCCCGACTTCGACTAGCAGTGCGGTCACTGATCTGAGGCAGTGACAACGCTGGGGATTTATGTTCCCGGCCATGACCGGCCGGTCGCCCTCAACTCACAGATTTCCGGTTAGCGGACGGTCGACAAGCCAGTTGGCATGATACGCCGATCCAGGCTCGGCCTCCTTTTACTGAATCAACTGCAATGCCTTCTGATATCGGGGATGGCTCCGGAGCGCGTCGAAGTCCGGGTCGACTTTGATCCACGACTTGGTCTCTTCATTGGCGTGCGGCACCCACCGCTCCAGCAGGTCCAGGGCCGATTCGAAGTCGCCCAACCGGGAGTACACGCAGGCGGCATTATACTGGGTCAGTGCGTCATCCGGGTCGATAGCCAGCGCTCTCGCAAGCCACTCCTTGGCGCGCTCGCGTTCACCTAGCATGGCCAAGCAATTAGCACCGAGATAGGCGGGTCGCGAATTCTCCGGGTGCAACGTCAGTTCCTGTTCCGCTCTGTCGATGGCTTTGCGCGCCACACCTTCGATGTCCCCGTCGCGGTGAAGCGATCGATAAACCATGAAGAGCATGGCGTTTGCCTGGTAGTCATCGGGTTTGAGCTCCGCCGCACGCTCAAAGAGCGCAGCCGCCTGCTCCAACTTCTTCTGAGCGAAACGGGCTCGTGCGTAGAAATAATGCGACTCGAATGAATTAGGATTGAGCTTTATGGCCTGTTCGAATTCCATCATCGCTTCTGCACTTCGGTGCGCCAGCGATAGCGCCAGCCCGTGCGAGGCGTGGGCTTCGGCAAGGCCGGCGTCGAGTTCGAGCGCCCGAGCGCTGGTCGCCAGGATCTTGTCGATCCCGACATCAACAGAATAATGGATGAACAGAAAAGAATCGCAGTCGGCGATGCCGGCATACGCGCGCGCGTACCTGGGATCAAGTTCTACGGCCTTGGTGAACATGCGCTGGGCCAGCTGGTAATACGACCTCGAGTGTCGGTGGAAGAACTGACGGCCTCTCAAGTAGTACGTATAGGCTTCGACATTGTCCGTCGGGGCCTGGGTAATCGATTTCTTCTCTTGCGGCAGCAGCCGCACCTTTAGCTGCTCGACGATCGCATGCGCGATCTCGTCTTGGATAGCGAAGATGTCAGTCAGGTCGCGATCGTAGCGGCCGGCCCACACATGCGCTCCGTCCTTGCCATTGACAAGCTGTCCGGTGACCCGAACCCGCGATCCGGCCTTGCGCACGCTTCCTTCCAGAAGGAATGTGACACCGAGCTCGCGGCTGACCTCCTGAACCCTTACGGGCTTGCCCTTGTAGGTGAATGCCGTATTGCGAGCGATCACTGAGAGACCTGACACGTTGGATAGATCGGTGATGATGTCCTCGGTGACGCCGTCGCTGAAGTATTCCTGCTCCGGGTCGCCGCTCATGTTGTTGAACGGCAGGACGACGATAGAAGGCTTCGTCGCAACCGCCGGTGCGGCGACCGCAGCAGTTTCGTGGGCATTCTCCCGCGCCAGGCGGGGCGCAGCCGCCATGTGCGGTGCTGCGGCGGCGGGCGACCTGATCTCTGCCAGTGCATGGGCCGGTTCGGGCGACAGCAGGCACGAGACGCGCTCGGCGAAGGCGGGTGGCGTCTCCCCCGCCGGCAGGCGCGACCACTGCAGGTCGCGGAATCTGTCGGGAATCCGCTCGTCTGCCTGTGGGGTCTCGTCGATGACCACCGGCAGCAAGAAGGGCTGGTCGGAAGCAATCAGGTGCGAGCGATCGACGGCGAGCTTCCACTCGAGGCGGAAGTACCCCTCGGCGCGCGCATGTGCATTCGCCGAGATGATCGGAATGAACAGGGCGCAGGCCTTGATTTGCTTCCTGATCGAGGCATCCCAGGCATCGCCACCGCGCAACTCGCTCTGATCGAGCCAGACCTCGATGCCACCGGCCCTGAGCGCATCACAGATTCGTGCCGCGGCCTCGGCGTCCTCGGAGGCGTAGCTGAGAAAGACAGCCTTGTGCAGATCAGTCATAGGCACCGAGCCGGCGGCGTGCCGGTGGCGAAGTGGCGGGGTTCGATCGTAACGGGGCCCCTAATTCGCTCTTATCAGAGAAGATTTTCAGGATGCAGGATGCAGGAAAGGGGGGTCCGGCGCAATACATGCCCCGGAGCCGCCCGCGAGCGACCCCGGAACCCTACCCCCGACGAGTCATCGCGGTTGCGCGGCGCTTCCGACGCGACTGTCCGCTTGCCCGCGCGGGAATGGCAGCTCCTGAGTAGACCTGTGGGGCGGCAAGGGGCACACTGCGGACGGTGGGGACGCGACGTATCGAGCCCAGAGCGTAGCTCTTGCCGCATCAGGCGATCCAAACGCGAACCACTCCCAGCTGAGCGGGGCTCTCAGAGCCCCTTTGCCGTGACCATCTTCTCGATCACCTTGGCTTTGTGCTCGACGACAAGGTGCGAGTAGCGCTTGACCATCGCGAGCGTCTTGTGTCCTAACACGTCCGCGATCTCGAGGAGCGATGCGCCTGCGCCGCGAGCATCGAGGCGGTCGTGTGCCGCAAATCATGAAAGCGAAAGTCCTTGATACCGGACGCTTCGAGCGCGGCGTACCACTGCGCATCGAAATGCTCGTAAGGCGCGTCGAGCTGCGGCTGGCCGATCTTAGGATCGAGCACGACAGTCGGGGAGGGAAACACGTATTCACTGCGCGCCGAGTTCTGAAGTTTGAGCTGGCGCAGCGCCTCCAGCGCCTTGCCGGCGAGCGGCAGCGTCCGCTGCTCGCCGTTCTTCGTGTCGTGAAGGCTTGCGCGGCCCGCCTTCAGATCGACGTCGGCCCATTTAAGCGAGACGAGCTCGCCGCGACGCGCCCCCGTCGTGATCGCGAGCAGGACGAGCGCATGAAGTGGCGCCCATTCGGATCTCGCGCAGGCATCCAATAGCGCGGCGCGCTCCTCATCGGACAGGAACCGCGTGCGGCCCCGCGGCTCCTTCTTGCGGCGGATGTCGCTCACGGGATTGCGATCAATGAGATCTCGGCGAGGGCGAGCCCGGAGAACTGCCTCGCCCACCACTGAAGCTGCCGGGTACGTGTCGCCCGCTCTTTCTCGTCGAACTCGGCGACCACGGTCTCGATGTAATCCTTGGCGAGCGCGTCGAAGCTCGTGCGCTTCGCGGCGGCGTGCGGGAAGTGCCGTCCCTCGCGGATCGCGGTCTCGATCGAGGCCGCCCAGGCTTCCGCTTCCTTCCGGTTTGGAAAGGTCGCCGACTCGGACGCCCGGCCCTTTACTCGCACCTGCGCACGGTAGGACTTCTCGCCCGTGAGCGGCGAGGTGATGCGCTGAATGGAGGCCATGGGGTGCAGCCCTTCCGCTGTGCAGCGCGGAGTAGCGAACTGCACTGGGCTTGCACTGAATCGGTGGAGCGGTAAAGCCTGCGAGGCTGAAATACTACCAAGCTATTGTATTTTAAGCGTTTTATATGCCGGCTGAGAGATTTGAACTCCCGACCAACGGTTTACAAAACCGCTGCTCTACCACTGAGCTAAGCCGGCGCCGAGAGGAACGAGCCGAGAGGCTTTTTCGAGCCGCCAATTGTACCGGTCCAGCCGGCCTCAAAGCACGGACGGTCGGGTGGTGGCCTTCAGCACGACGCAAGGTACCGGTCCGCCGCCGCCTGGCTTGCATAGCGGCAAGGTGGCTGCTGCCGATGCAGACGTGCGCGGGCCTCTTTTCGGAGGCGGCGCGGGCGGTATCGCAGGCGACGAAGCCGGTGCCTGCGGCTGGGATGAAGGCGCCGCCGTCGATGGGGCGGGCGGACAGGATTGCACGCTGATCGGCGAGCTGCCGCCGCCCGGCTCCAGATTCGAGACGTCCTTCAGCGGCACGGCCACCGTGCTGTTCGGGAGCGTGAGGTCGAGCCAGTAAACCGTGCCGGGCAGGATCCGCTCGCTCATGCCGGGCCTGAAGCCCAGGGTGCGCACGGTCCTCGCTCGGCGCTCAGCTCCGTCTTTGTCGGTGAAGAGGCCGAGCGAGACCCGGCGGCCGCCGGCATCGGCGGGCATTGCCTCGGCGTCATCGATACCGGCCCGCTCCAACCTGTGCAGCACCCGCATCTCGGAGGCATCGCTGGTGAAGCCGTCCAGATAGACCCAGAACCGGCGAACCGCTGCGACTGCCGCGATCCGCTGCTGTGGGGCGAAGCTCTTCGCACGTAGCAGCGCGGCCGCCTGGGCGGCAATGGCGGGGTCGTCGAAGGGGCCCACGGAGACGCACTGTGGCGGCGGCGTCCGGACAGCCATTTTGGCGGCCAATGCCGCACGCTTGTCCGGAGGCAACTCGCTGACGAGTGTCAGGTGCCGCAGTCCAGCGATGGAGCTCGCCGGGGGCGGAGCGGGCACGTCGATCCATTCCGCCCATCCCAGATAGAGCAGATTGGCTAGCAGCAGGGCGAAGAAGGCGACGCGCACGGGCGCGATTGTAGACCCGTGCCTAACCCGCGACACACCAGGCGGCGAGTCCCTCGAGCACCAGATCCGGCACGAGGAGGCCTTGGCTGCGGATCAGCCGCCGAAGTGCGGGCGCGCCGCCTCCTGTCAGCACGAGCTCGGGCTTACGCCCGACCAGCCGGCTCGCCTCGCCGACGGCCCGATCCACTGCCGCGGCGGCCGCAAAGCTGGCGCCCCGCTCCACTGCCGCACGCGTCGAGCGTCCGAAAAGAGCATGTCCCCGTCCGCTGGCGCCACCCTGTGCGCGGCGTCGAATGCCGCTCGTGCCATCGAGCAGGCTCGCCACCATGAGCGGCGGCGCCGGAATGAGCGCCCCACCCCAATGGCGCCCATCCGCTCCCACGAGATCGATCGTCATGGCAGTCCCGACGGCGACCGCGCACACCGGCCGCCGAGGAAAGCGGCGGTGCGCGGCGATCATCGCGAGCAACCTGTCGACCCCGAGTCGCCACGGGTCGATGTAGGCGATGCTGACTCCGCAGGCGCGCCGGCGCGTCGTGACCCGCTCCGGAGCCGGCGCCGCGGCCATGCGTGCGCCCGCAGCGAGAGCGTCGCTGACGTGATCCGCGGCAACACTCGCCACCAGGATGCGATCGATATCCGGGCGCGAGCCAATGACGCGGCGTGCGAAATCCCGCGCCCGCCAGCCTGCATACTCGGCCGCACGCGGCTTTCCGAGCCGCTCGTCGGTGAGCCACGCCCACTTGATCCGGCTGTTGCCGATGTCGACCAGCAAAGCTCTCATGAGATGGCCCTCACGGTCACATCGCCCGAGACGAAACGCCTCACGCCTTTCGGCGTCTCGAGGACGAGCGCCCCGTGCAGATCGATGCCGCGCGCCAGCCCCCGCGCAACACCCTCGAGCGTGTGGACGTCGACCTGACGGCCACGCAGGGCGTCCGCAGTGCGCCACTCTTCGACAAAGGGACGTAGTCCTTGCTCCTCGAAGGCAAGGAGGCCACGAACCACCTGATCGATGAGCGCCGCGGCGAGCGCGTTGCGTGAGGGTTGCGTCAGGCCGGCACTGACGAGGTCGGTAGCCGCGACGCCGGTCTCGCCGATCGTCTGGAGCAGCGCCGCGCCGAGCGCGACGTTGAGACCGATCCCGATGACGACGCTGGCGGGTCCAGCCGACTCGGCCCGCAGCTCGATGAGGATGCCGCCCAGCTTCTTGCCGTCGACCAGGATGTCGTTCGGCCATTTGAGCGCCGCCTGATCCATTATCGACTCTCGCAACGCGCGCAGCGCGCACACTCCGACGGCGAGCCCGAGCGCGCCGATCTCCGGCGGAACCTCCCGGAACGTCCACCCGAGCGAGAGGCATATCGAGCCGCCCGGCGGCGCGAGCCACGCCCGCCCGCGACGGCCCCGGCCCGCCGTCTGGTACTCCGCCAGGAAAACGTCACAGGCCTCGAACGGAACATTTGGGCGGGCGAGCAGCACACTGTTGGTGGAATCGACAGTCCAGGCCGCCTCGATGCGGCGAACGTGCCTGCGGGCAGCGGCGGGCAGGAGCTCCGTGATGCGCCCGGCATCCAGCGCATCGCTTCCCGATCGCAGGCGATATCCCCGATTGCGCACCGCGTGCAGCGTCGCGCCGAGCTCGCGCAGTGAGCCCACAGCTTTCCACACTGCGCTGCGACTCACGCCGAGCGCGCCCGCGAGCTGCTCTCCGGAATGGAACTCGCCATCGGCAAGCTCAGAGAACACGCGAGCGACGAGCGGCGAGCCATCGTGCTCGGTGGCTGACTGTTGTCCGGTGATCCTGCTCATGACATCGCGGGCCGCCTCAGCGGTGCTTCCTGCCGGCGCCCAGGAGCCACAGCTTGCGCGCGTGCGGCTCCGTGCCTGCGAGCATCCGCGAGACGTTGGAGCGGTGAGTGAATACGATGAGAAGCGCGCTCGCGATCGCAAAGGTGAGCAGCGGCGCCCGAGGCGAGACGTGACCGGCCGCGCTCGCCAGCGGGAAGGTCGCGGCTCCCAGCATGGAGGCAAGCCCGATGAAGCCGAAGACGATCACCGCGGCCAGCCAAACCGCCAGCATGGGCGCCAGGAGAACCGGTGACGTGCCGAGCACGGCGCCGACGAGGGTAGCAACACCCTTGCCGCCCCGCAGGCCGTACCAGAGCGGGTAGATATGCCCCAACATCACCGTGATCCCGCACACCGCGATCGACCACGCGCGCCAATTCGGGGCCGCCTCGGCCAGGCCGGGCAGCCGGGCCGATGCCAGGAGCCCGGTCGCGAGCCAGCCCTTGCCGATGTCGATCACCAGCACCCAGAAGGCGAACGCCTTGCCCTGGGTGCGCAGCGCGTTGGTCCCGCCGGCGTTGCCGCTCCCCAGGCGGCGGATATCGACCCCGCCCCGCAGCCTGCCGACGAGCAGGCTGCCAATGATCGAGCCCAGCAGATACCCGAGCACCGCCTTGACGAGAAGCTCGATCACGCGGGCAAAAAGACCTCGGCCAACATGCAACGCACGCCGCCGCCGCCCAGCCGCTCGATGGTAGGAACCGGCACCGCGAGCACCTGATCCGTACACGCCGACAACCGCGCAAAAGCCTCCGGATGCAGCGCGTGCCTCGCCGCATCCGACATGACGAGCACGCGACAATCCCCCAGCGCCTCATCCCAGGTCCCCAGCTCGAGCATGTTGCCGGCGAAGCGACCGATCTCTTCATGGCCGATCTCGATGACCTCCCGCCCGGTGCCGCGCAGGCGCTCGATGACTCGCCCCCGGTCGGCCGCAACGATGGCCTCCGTTCCGACCACGGCAAGCCTCTCACCGATGCAGAGGAGCACGTTGGTGTGATAGAGCGGCACGCCCGCGCGATCCGCGGCACTGAAGATCATTGGCTCGTACCCGAGCTCGCGGCACCATTCCTCCACGACGAGGGCATGGGTGCGCGCAGAGAGACAGGCGTAGGCGGTACGCAAGATGTGATCCAGCACGAGGCTGCCGGTACCCTCCAGATACCGGCCCTGCGCCTCATGGGAAGTCAGATCGAGAATCCTCGACACCTTGAATCCCAGGCGAGCGGTGACGGCATCGATCACGTCGCGGCGCCTCTCGCGTCGCCGGCTCTCCACCTGCATCGGATAGAGCACCACGGTCCCGTCTTCGTGAAAGCTCACCCAGTTGTTGGGGAACGCCGCATCGGGCTTCGCCGGCTCGGGCGTATCCTCCACCAAGCAGACTCTGACGCCCTCGCTCGCGAGCGCGGCGGCAAGCCCGTCGTGCTCCTTGCGGGCGATGGCCGCCTCCTCGCCGCCGGCCGAGGCAGGCGACCGTTGCAGCTTGTTGGTAGGCGCAGTCTCCGGGTTGTAGGCGGCGCTCGCGGGACGCACCATCAGGACCGCCTCGGCGCACTGACGGCGCACCGGTCGATGCCCAGCGCTCAGCCGCCCGCCGGAAGTGTCGGTGCTCATGAGGCCCATTCTCGCACGATCCTGGCGTTCACCGGACCCCGGCGGTAAGCTGCCGCCGGCGCACTCCCGCGAACAACAGCGAGCCCGGAATGCCTCCACCCTCGGACCGCTCCGCGGCCGGCCGAGCCCTCATCCGTCGGCACAGCCTGGCGGTGCGGGTGCTGCACTGGGTGAACTTCATCACCCTCGCCATCATGCTGATGAGCGGGCTCCAGATCTTCAATGCGCATCCGGCGCTCTACTGGGGTAAGTCCTCGGACTTCTCCCGGCCGATCCTGAGCATGGGCGCGATGGAGGATGATCAGGGCCACACCTGGGGAGTCACCACCGTCGGATCCCATACCTTCGTGACGACCGGCGTGCTCGGCTGGTCGAAGGACAGCGACGGCACCTACGAGGACCGCGGCTTCCCGGCCTGGGCGACGCTCCCGGGAGACCAGTGGCTCGCGATGGGGCGCGCCTGGCATTTGTTCTTCGCTTGGATCCTGGTCGTCAACGGCGCCGTCTATGTCGTCCTCGGCATCCGGTCCGGCCACCTGCGCTGCGACCTTTGGCCGACGCGCTCCGACTGGCGGCGACTGGGACATACCTTCCTCGAGCACGTACGCCTGCGCTTCCCGAAGGGCGATGAGGCGCGGCGGTACAACGGGATCCAGAAGCTCGCGTATCTTTTCATCGTTTTCGTCATCGGACCGGTGATCGTCCTGACGGGCCTCACCCTGTCGCCGAAGATCGACGCGGGCTACCCCTGGCTCCTCTGGCTCTTCGACGGCCGCCAGAGCGCGCGCACCATCCATTTCATCTGTGCGATGACCCTGCTCGCGTTTTTCGTGGTGCACATCGTCATGGTGATTCTCTCGGGCCCGTGGAACAATCTGCGCTCGATGATCACCGGGCGGTATGCGGTCGCGACGGCGCCACCCACGGCCGTGGAGGAGCCCAATCATGAGTGAGATCATCAGCCTTCGCCGGCGACGTCTGCTCGTCGGCCTCGGCGCGGGCGCGGGTACGCTCCTCCTCGGAGGCTGTGACCGGCTCTCCAACATGCCGCAGACCCAGACGGTGCTCGGCTCCGCGCAATGGCTGACGCGTGCAGTTCAGAACGCAGTGACCGGACGGGATGCGCTCGCAACCGAATATACGCGTGCCGACATCGCGCCGGTATTCCGTCCGAACGGCACGCTGAATCCCAACAACCCGCAGTACCAGGCGCTCGCCAGGAGCGGCTTTCATGACTGGCGGCTGCGTGTCGACGGCCTGGTCGAGAGTCCGAAGGAGCTCTCGCTGGATGACATCCGCTCGATGCCCGCGCAGAGCCAGATCACCCGGCACGACTGCGTGGAGGGCTGGAGCTGCATCGGTGAGTGGACCGGACCCATGCTACGCGATGTGCTGTCCCGGGTGCTGCCCAAGCCGCAAGCCCGTTACGTGATGCTCTTCTGCGCCGATCCGATGGACGACGGCAACTACTACTACGAAAGCATCGACATGCGGACCGCCGCGCATCCGCAAACGCTGCTCGCCTACGCCTTGAATGGCGAGACGTTGCCCATCAAGTACGGCGCGCCGCTGCGACTGCGGTTGGGACGCCAGCTCGGCTACAAGATGGCGAAGTACCTGATGCACATCCAACTGGTCGCGAGCTACCGCCCCTTCGGCCAGGGGCAGGGCGGCTACTGGGAAGACCAGGGATACGCCTGGTACGCAGGGATTTGAGCTATCGGGCCTATCGGGCCAGCGCGCGAACCCGTCGTCAGCTTCCCGTCGGCTCGAGCTCCCGCTCGAAAGGCTCCTGGCAGGTCAGATCGAGCGGCTCACCGGTAAGATACCGCTGGCACTGATCGAAGGTCGCCGGTCGCGCAAGGAGAAATCCCTGGGCATAGGAGCAGCCGAGCTGGCGGAGCTTCTCGAGCTGCTGCCATCCCTCGATGCCTTCCGCCACCACCTCGATGTTGAGATGCTTCGCCATGGCGATGATCGCCTCCACGATTGCGAGGTCACTCGTGTCGGTGACCAAGTCGCGGACGAAGCTGCGGTCGATCTTGAGGTAGTCTACCCGCCAGCGCTTCAGGTACGAGAGGCTCGAGTAGCCGGTGCCGAAGTCGTCGATGGCGATGCGCGCGCCGAGCTCGCGCAGGCGCACGATGGCATCCTGGGCCGACTCGCCGTTACGTCCCTCGCGACGCTCGAATACCGCGCTCTCGGTGAGCTCGAGCTGCAGCATGTAGGGGCTGACGTGATGAGTCCGCGTCAAGCGCTCGATGGTGGCCGCGAGATCGGCGCGTTGGAGCTGCAGGGCGGAGATGTTGATTGAAACGGGCACCACCGCCGCCCCTGCCGCGCGCCAGCGCGCCACATCCTCGATGGCCCGCTCCAGCACGAACTCCCCGAGGGGGACGATGAGCCCGGTTTCCTCCGCCACCGCAACGAAACGGCCTGGAGGGACGAAGCCGTGGGCGGGATGGCGCCAGCGCACCAGCGCCTCGAGCGCCGTCACGCGATGCGACTCGATGTCGACGATCGGCTGGTAGTGCACATCGAGCTCCCGGGCCTCGAGCGCGGCGCGCAGGCTCGACTCGACCGCGATGCGCTCCTTCAGCCTGCGCTCCATCACGGGGCTGAAGAGCTGGAAGTTGTTGCGACCGCGATCCTTCGCCTGGTACATCGCCGTATCCGACTGCCGCAGGAGCTCCCCCATGGTGGCGCCGTCCCGCGGGAAGAGGCTCACACCGATGCTGGCGGTCGTGACGAGCGGGCGGCCGTCGATCAGCACGGGCGCCGCCAGGGCCTCGGTGATGCGGCTTGCGGCCTCATTGATCTCCTCCGACGTGGCGACGGTCTTGAGCACGACGATGAATTCATCGCCGCCCATCCGGACGACGATGTCGTCGCTGCGGGTGGTGGTGCGGATGCGCTGCGCCACCGCCTTCAGCAGCTTGTCGCCGGTCTCGTGGCCGCGGGAGTCGTTGATGTGCTTGAACCGGTCGAGATCGAGGAAGAGCACCGCGAGCATGCTGCCAGCGCGCTTCGCCTCCTCGATCGCTCCGGGCAGGTGCGCCGCGAGAAAGAGGCGGTTCGGCAGGCTCGTGAGCTGATCGTGGTGCGCGAGGTGATCGAGGTGTTGCTGCTTCTCGAGGAGCTGCGCCTCCGCGCGGCGTCGCACCGTGACATCGCGCGTCGTCAGCGCAAAGAGGTTGCGGTCCCCCAGAGCGAGACGATAGCCGCTGATCTCGACATGGAGGAAGCGGCCGCTGCGGCAGCGCTGCCCGGTCTCGAGGAGGAGTCTTGGCGGGCATTCCCGCAGCTGCGCAAGGAGCGCCTCGGGGGGGCCGCCCTCGTCGCTGAAGATCTGCGCGAGCGGCAGCTTCCGCAGCTGCGCCGGGGTGTATCCGAGACTGGCTTGCAGGGCCGGGTTGGCCGCGAGGATCTTGAGGGAACGGGCGTCGACGACCAGCATTCCGTGCGGCGACTGCGTGAAAGCCGCCTGATGGGCTCGCCGGAAGCCCGCGATGCCCCCGCGCCATCGCGCCAGCCGCCAAAGCGGCACGGCGACCGCAAGCAGTCCCAGCGTGAGCACCGCCAATCCGAGTGCGAAGTGGTTCACGAACCGCGCGTCCACATATGGCGCGCGAGTCTGGCGCAAGCGGGAGCGTCACGCCCGGGAACAACGCACAATTTCGCTGCGGCGCCCGCGGCCTGCCTCTAAATACGGACAAGTGGCAGGGGGCTTGCATTTCTGCGCGGCGCGTCTTTCCATCCTGCGCATGCATACGGGACCGCCGCGCACCGCCGCGTCTCCGGAGTGGGACCGTGCCCCGCTCCGGGCGCTCGGAGTGGTCATCTACGGGCTGCTCGTCTGGGGGCTGTGGTACGCGGTGCATTCGCCTGGCATCGCGCGCAGCCTGCATGGGCATCTCGTCGGGCCATTCCTCGCCTTCGCGCTCATGCTCGGGGTGCTATGGGCGTTTGGCTGGGGAGCGGGCGAGCCGCTGGCGCGCTGGATGTCGAATGTCCCAGCGCGCGCCGGCGCTGCTGGCTCGACGCGGCGCCTCACCCCTTTCTCGATCGTTCGTGTACTGACGCCGGGGCTGTTCTGCGCCGGCGTATACCTCCTGGCTGCCGTCCCGCTTGGCGAGCTTTCCGGGTGGTCGCTCCTGCTGTATTTCATTTTCCCTTTGGCGCTGGCGGCAGTGCTCGAGTACCTGCCACCGGGAGCGAAGCTCGGCTGGCAGGACGTGGTCGTGCTGGCCGCACTGGGCTGCGCCGTCGAGTACGGCTGGCTACAGCGCAGCGTCCCCCAGCCTGGCTTGGGCAACCTTGCGAAGTTCATGCTGGCCGACGTGGCGCTCTACCTCTACATCATCCAGCGCCGGTTGCCCGGCATGGGCTTCGACCTGCGGCTGCGCCTGCGCGATCTCCTGATCGGCGTGCGGGAATTCGCGATGTTTGCGCCCATCGGTATCGGGCTCGGCCTTGCGCTCGGCTTCCTGCGCTTTCACGACCAGCTGCCTGCGGCCAGCACCTTCGGCGGCACACTGCTGGTGACGTTCATTTTCGTGGCGATCCCGGAGGAACTCTTCTTCCGCAGCCTGCTGCAGAACCTGTTGGAAACCCGCCTGCCGCGCCGGCAGGCGCTCGCATTGGCGTCGGTGATCTTCGGACTCTCCCACTATATCCACGGAGCGGTCTTCAACTGGCGTTACGTGATCCTCGCCGCGATCGCGGGCTGGTTTTACGGTCGCGCCTGGCGCAGTGAAAGGCGCCTGGCAGCCTCGGCCGTCAGCCACAGCCTGGTCGACTCGGTGTGGGTCACGTGGTTCCTCGCCCATTGAGGCCGATTCCGGTGCCGCATGAACAGGTTCGCCCGGCTCATTCCAAAACCGCCGGCCGGGCCCTGTGGCCGCAGCTCCTGACGGTCTACGCTTCACTGGAGGGCGCTCTGTGGACAGCGGGCGCGGCGCAGAGTGCGTTCATCGGGTTGACCGTGGCGCTCGCCGCCGCCTGGTCGTTGTCCGAGCCGCGCTTCTGGCCCAACCTGGGCCTCGATCCGCGCCTGATCCGTCGCGGCTGGTGGATCGTGCCGATCGGTGCCGCGGTCGCGGGGCTGATTCTGCTCGCAGCCTGGCGATGGCACACGTTGCGGCCACCGCTCGACAAGCCATCGGTCTATTTGAATGTTCTGCTCTATCTGGTCTGGGCGCTGGTGCAGCAGTTTCTGCTCCAGTCATTCTTCTTCCTGCGCCTGGAGCAGCTGCTGCGCGGCGGCCGATGGGCGGTGATCTCGACCGCGCTCCTCTTCTCGAGCGCACACATTCCCAACCCGGTGCTGGTGCCGGTGACGCTTGCGGGAGGGCTCATTCTGTGCGAGCTCTTTCGCCGCCATCGAACCATCTATCTGCTCGCCGTGGCACAGGTGCTCGTCGCGCTCGCTCTGGCGATCAGCATTCCGCAGAGCGTGCTGCACGATATGCGTGTTGGCATCGGCTACGTTTGCTACCACGCCGCGAGGTGCGCAAGCGGGTCCTTCCGGTGAGGGTGCGGCGGCGCAAATCGCCGCAACGCCCCACGCTCCTGTGGCACTATCGCTGCCATGCAGTCGACTCCCAATCCGGCTGATCGATTCTCATGACGCGCTCCGCGACGGGGGCCGTTCCACGCCTGGACGGCGTTGATCTGATTCGTGGGCTCTCCATCATCGCGGTGGTGCTTCTACACATCACCATCTTCGCGCATCGGTACCACATCAGCGTTGGACACAGCCTGCCGCCTTGGTTGCGCTATCTCATCTTCAACAACGGCGAAAATGGCGTGTCTGCGTTCTTCGTCGTATCGGGCTTCCTGATCACGCTGATCTCCATCCACCGGTTCGGCTCGCTCGGGCAGATGCGCCCCGGCAGGTTCTATCGGATCCGCTTCGCCCGGATCGCGCCGCCGCTGCTGCTTCTGCTCGCGGTGCTGAGCGCGATGCATCTCGCTCGCGTGCCCGACTTCCGTATCAAGCCGCAGGTCGCGACTCTTCCCGGGGCGCTGCTGTCGGCGCTCACCTTCCGCCTCAACTGGCTCGAAGCGGTGCATGGATGGCTGCCACCCGTCTGGACCGTGCTCTGGTCGCTGTCGGTCGAAGAGGTGTTCTATCTCGCCTTTCCCCTGACGTGCCTCATTCTGTGGCGGTGGCGGCCGGCGCGGGTCGTTTTCTTCGCGCTGCTTCTCGGTCTGATCATCGTAGCCCCGTTCGCGCGCACCTCGCCGTCATCGGATTACATCTGGCAGGGTCAGTCATACCTCGGCAACATGGACGGCATCGCGGTTGGCTGCCTGTGCGCCCTGTTCATCGATTGGTGTTCGCTGAATGGGCGGTTGGAGCAGACACGCTGGCCGCTCGTCGCGCAGATCTTAGGCGCGATTCTCATAGCCGTGATCGCCGTGTGGCCGTGGCCCACTGACATCGCGGGCTGGCACTTCAAGAAGGCCATGGCCACGAGCGGAACGGACGTGACGGTTCTGATCTTTGGAACCGCCTCGTTCATCTGGGGCAGCGTGTTGCGAGGCTCGCGCGGGGCCGCCTGGCTCGAGCCCGTTCGATGGTTCGGCAGGCACAGCTACGAGGTTTATCTTTCTCACGAGTTTGCCGTCATCGCCGTGCTCACGGCGCTCCACCGCAGTCCGATCATCGTCTCGATCGGTGCCGTTCTGGCACTCAGCGCACTCCTCGGTTGGATCTTCGCACGATTCTTCTCAGAGCCCCTGAATCGCGCGCTGCGAGGCGGGCCCCGCCCTGCCACGTCACCGCTGGCCGGTTCCGTGCAGACGAGTCGCCCGTAGCAAAAGCCTAGCCTCGAGGAACGAGCGCCCAGGCCATCCCGTCGGGGGCTTCCAACCCCTTGATGACACCGCGTACCCGAAAGGCCTCGAGGTCGATGACCGCGAGCTCATTACCACCGCTCACCGCGACAAAGGCGCGATGGCCGGCCGGATCCATGATGATTCCGGCTGCGCCGGCTCCGAGGTCGAGCCGCTTGACGACGCGATGCGTGCGCGCGCTCAGAATGACCAGGTTATTAGGGCTACCCACGGACGTAGCTCCACGATCCCCGAGCCCTGAGACAAGCACATACCTGCCGTCAGGCGTGAACTTCAGCCTGTTCGCGCCGTGGACCGGAATCGGAAACGTCTCGAGCGCCTTCTCGGTCGCGACATCAACGACCGTGACCGAATCGTCGCCCGCGTTCGCCGTCCAAAGTTGCCGCCCGTCCGGCGAGACATCGAACCCCTCCGAGCCTTGGCGTGCGGGCACGTTGGTCAAGGTCCATTCGGTGCGCGCGGCAGAGCCGGGGCCGCCGGCGGGCAGACTTGCCTGTTGGAAGATGCTGATCGTTCCGGAACCCGGATTGGACACGAAGATATGATGGAGGCTGCTTCCAACCATGATCATGTGGCTCCTGACCTGGCCGGTTCCCATGATCCAATCGACACGATGCGTTGCAGGGTTGTAGCGCCCGATGACCTTATTGGTCTCGGCCGTGAAGTAGAGCTCCCCGCCGGCGAAGTCCAATCCGTGCACCGAGTGCAGCGGAGTCACGTCGATCGGCGGCAGGGCCTTTCGGGTGAGCAGATTGACGACCGTGATGGTATGAAGGCTGCTGCCCGAACCGCCGTAGTTCGACACGTACGCGCGCGTGCCGTCACTCGAGGCGATGACCTCGTGCGGGTCACTGCCGGCGGGAATTCGCGCCAGGACCTCGAGCCGCACCGGATCGACGATCGCGAGCCGCTCGGCGTTGCCCTTCTCGACCACGAGCAATTCGCGTGAGCGCTGGGCCACGGCCCAGCCCGGGATTGTCGCCAGCGCCATCGATAAGACAGTCAGCGCGGTACAGAGCTTCAGGCGATTCATGCGAACTCCTCTGCCGACCTGACGCATGGAGCGGTACGGTACGGGCACTTATAGCCCATCCAGGCTGCGAATGGCCAAAACTCGCTATAAATGATGAAGTCAGGTAGATTGAAAGGGGTCGCTATCGTTCGCGGCTTTATAACGAGGAGAACCCCGTGAGCTCGACACCTCAAGTACTCAAGATAGGCGCCTTCACCATCGCAGCGCTGCTGTTGTCATGGGAAGGAGTGCCAGCGCAGGCGGCGACTTCGCCGGGGGTGAACCAGGCGCTCGAAGCCGCCGTCCACGGGTCGTGGCGCACGCCGAAAAACGTACTGCGTGACAAGTACCGCCATCCCGTTCAGACGCTCGAGTTCTTCGGGATTCGCCCTGACATGCGCGTGGTCGAGGTTCTCCCGGGCGGCGGCTGGTACACCGAGATCCTGGCGCCATTCCTTCGCGGTCACGGTCAGCTGATCGAGGCCTCCTCTCCCCTCGCAGGTACGACCGGCTTCGGGCACGAGAGCGCCGTGCGTTTCCGCCACAAGCTCGCCTCAGACCCGGCGGTTTACGGCAAGGTGCGGCTCGAGCCGTTCGTGCTGCCGGATTACATGTACCTGGGTGCGCCCGACTCGGCGGATATGGTGGTCACCTTCCGCAACATGCACGACATGATGTATGAGAACGTCCACGGCATGTCGACCGACCTGATCCTTCAGACATTCCTGCACAGTGCCTATCAGGTGCTCAAGCCGGGTGGCGTCCTCGGCATCGAGGCCCACCGTGCCAACCCCGACATGCCGCTGCAGCAGGACTTCAAGCTCGCGCGCGTGCCCGAGCCCTTTCTCATTCGAGAAGCCGAGCAGGCAGGCTTCAAGCTGGCGGGTACTTCGCAGATCAATGCCAATCCCAAGGATCCGCGCACCATGCCGGTGTTCTTCTTTCCGCCGAGCCTCTCGCCCAAGAGCGGCAATGTGGCTCACTACGCGACGCTCGGCGAGGCCGACAACATGGAGTTGAGGTTCGTCAAGCCCGGAACCTGAAACCGCCGAGGCAAGCCGAGCCAGGCTACTTGCGACGGTCGCAAGCAAATCAATGAGCGGCCGTTCCCTGGAGCGCCCTCTGCTCGCTTTGGCGGGTCTCAGAGGGCCGCCCTGGGCCGCGGAGACGATTGGAGTCAGTGGGCTGGCCGCGCAAAGCGGCAGGATGCCGCCTTTGCGCCAAATAGCGAAAAACCCCGGAGGCGAAGCCTCCGGGGTTTTTTGCGAATACAAGCCTGGCAGTGACCTACTCTGGCATGCCTGAAAGGCACACTACCATCGGCGCAGAGCGTTTTCACTTCCGAGTTCGGAATGGGATCGGGTGGTTCCCGCTCGCTATGGCCGCCAGGCAAACTGTTTGAGGTTCAAGGAGCCGGTGTTGCCACCGGCTCCTCGCGCCTCCAATCCGGCTATGTTTCGTTTCTGACGCTCGTCGCGTTCAACAAATGGATCGCTCCATTGCATCATCCTCTCGCGGTCAGACCGCTTGAGGTTATATGGTCAAGCCTCACGGGCAATTAGTACTGGTTAGCTGAAGCCATTACTGGCCGTACACACCCAGCCTATCAACCACGTAGTCTTCGTGGGCCCTTTA
>JBOIAR010000014.1:0-103870 GCA_050739095.1 Steroidobacteraceae bacterium
TGAGCGGCGAGACGATGCGCTGGACTGAAGCCATGTGCGCCTCGGTGCACTGCGTGCAGCGGTGAGTAAGTCGCTGCACGGAGTCTGCACGAAATGACGCGCCCAGTGAAGCCTGCGAGCCCGGCTGGCTCTCAAGCTACTGATATTTCTGGTTAATTGGTGGGCCGTGTAGGGATCGAACCTACGACCAAGAGATTAAGAGTCTCCTGCTCTACCAGCTGAGCTAACGGCCCCCTTGATGGGTGGGGTGGACGATGGGACTCGAACCCACGACGACCGGGATCACAACCCGGGACTCTACCAGCTGAGCTACGTCCACCGTTGTCGCATCCATCCCCTGCGCCCCACGGCCTTGCGGACCCGGGGTGGCCGCCGGAAGCGGCCCGCAGGCCCGTCGCTCTTACCGGACGACGTCGGCCTGCCGATTCCTCGGCGGCTGGCGTGCCCGGCAGGACTCGAACCTGCGACCACCGGCTTAGAAGGCCGGTGCTCTATCCAACTGAGCTACGGGCACGCTGAGTGCATCGCCCACCCGCTCGGTGTCCCACCTCGCTGCCTGGCATCATGCCGCGCCGCTCGACCTAGTGCCACCGAGCCCGGCGTCCGTCCGCCAGACCCGCCGCACGGGGCGCGAATCATACGGAACTGGCCGTGGAAGCGTCAATTTGGGTTTATTCTTGGTAGTCCGATGCCCCTCCGATCCGGAAATTCCACCCCCGCCCCCGCGAAGAACGCTGGCCATGCCGGCGAGCAGGCACGCGAGGTCGAGTGGCAGCTGGCGGCCACCGATCTAGGCCCTGTCCGGCAGTGGCTTGGCCGGCACTCTGTCTTGGACGGGCTGAGGATCGAGCCGCTGCCCGCGCAACAGCTTCACGATACCTACCTGGATACCGCGGACTGGCGCGTCTTTCGCGCGGGTTACGCGCTGCGGATGCGCGAGAAGGGAGGCCACGCCGAGGCGACTTTGAAGGGGCTCCACTCCGCCCGCGACGACGTTGCCGACCGCCGGGAGCTTACCGAGCCATTGACCGAAGGCGGGGCCAGAGCCCTCGCTCAGGCTACCGGCCCGGTCGGAAGCCGAGTCCGCGACGTCATCGGAGTGAAGCCGCTTCGCAGGCTCTTCGGAGTGCGGACGTCACGGGAGCGATTTGCAGTCCGAAGCCGCGAGTCCGCCGAAGAAGTGGGCGAGCTGGCTCTTGATGAGGCGCAGTTTTCGCGCCGCAACGGCCACCGCCGCCCGATCGTCCTGGCGCGCGTGGAGCTCGAGGCCGTCGGCTCGAACACCGCCCCACTCGAGCGACTCGTGGCCCGGCTGCGCACTGAATGCGGGCTTCAGCCGGCAACGCAGAACAAGTTTGCCGCAGGTCTGCATTCGGCATCTCTCGAGCCGCCGCGGACAGGGGAGCCTGATCAGAAAGCGGAGCGTGTGCGCGCGGCCATGGACGCTGCGAGCCGCGCGGGTGATTTCGCTGCGGCGGCACTCCACCGACTCATCGACGAATGGCGGGTTCATGAGCCCGCGGCAAGGCTCGGGGAAAGTCCCGAGGCCCTGCATGCGCTACGCGTCACCGGCCGCCGCATGGACACCGTTCTCAGCCTTTTTCGCGACCATCTCCCTTCAGCCGTGGGCAAGAGCCGGCCGAAGCTCAAGAGCCTGCTTGACGCCTTGGGCGCCGCCCGCGACGTGGATATTCGCCTCGAGGCGGCAAACACCTTTCACGGCGAGCTCCCCGAAAGCGATCGCCGGGCGCTCGACCCACTGCTGCGCCATCTCGAGTCCGAGAGAAGTGCAGCGCGAACCAACATGCTGCGCGCCTTGGATGCGAAACCCACTCGCCATTGGCTCGAGAGATTGACCACGCAGCTTGCACGGCCGACGCCAGAAACGCCGTCCGCATCTCCACCCGGTGCCGCGGCGCTGAGCGTTGTGCCCGATCTGATCCGCAAGCGCTACCGCAAGTTGCGCAAGTGCGCCCGCCGATTGACTCGCGAGTCGTCGATGAGCCAGTACCACGCGGTCCGGGTACGTACCAAGAAGCTGCGCTATGCACTCGAGATCGCAGCTCCGACCTACGCGCAACCCGCGGATGAGATGCTGGCGGCGTTGCATAAGCTGCAAAGCAGGCTGGGCGTTCAACACGATTCCGATGTCGTTGCACGATACGTGATGCAACTCGCAGCCCGCCCCCCGTCGGAGTTCAGTCCCCAGACGCTCTTTCTGATGGGCAGAATGACGGAGCTTCACACACGAAAAGCCGCCCGCATGGGTGGCAAGGTCGAGAAGCCCTGGCGCAAGCTGCGGGGCAAGCGCTGGAAGGGTCTGCGCACGCGCATGGAGGAGTTGCGGGACGATGTGTCCCAAAGCAACAGCACGGATGACGGTACCGGTCATCTGGCCGAAGGCGGCGGGGAGCTCGCGACCGCCACCGGTGACTCCGCCTCCGCAGCGGCGACCCGCTCTTGAGCACGGAGCTTCTCGTCCTCCGGCACGCCATTGCCTTCCCGCGAGACGCGAAGCGATGGCCTGAGGACGCCGAACGTCCTCTGACAGCCGAAGGAGTGAAGCGCGCGCGACGGGCCGCTGCGGGCCTGAAGCGCATCACTCAGCGGCCATTGCGGGTCCTGACCAGCCCGCTGGTCCGCGCGCGCGACACCGCGATGATTTTCGCGCAAGCCGCGCATTGGCCGAAGGCGGTGGAATGCGAAGCGCTCTCCCCCGGAGGATCCCCGGAAGGAGTGCTCGAGACGCTGCGGCGCCATGGCGGAAAGGTCGACTGCGTGGCCGTCGTCGGCCATCAGCCCCTTCTCGGCCGGCTGATCGCGCTCTGTGTGCGGGGCAACGTCCCCCCGGAGGTATTCGAGCTCAAGAAGAGCGCCGTCGCCTGCCTCGAGTTCGAAGGGGGACCCCGCGCCGGCCAAGGCACGCTCGCATGGCTTCTAGCCCCGCGCATTCTTCGCAAGTTGTGACTAGTGCGCACCAGCGGCGGCTTCGCCGCCTGCACCACCCAACTTCGTCGGATGTGCAAACCAGACGAGGCCGACCAGCACCACGAAGAGGAATCCCGACACGTAGAAGATGTCGTTGGCGGACAGCATGTAAGCCTGGTTGTCGACCAGGTTGTTGAGCAGCGCATAGCCCTGCTGGGTCGTGAGCCCGCCGGCATGCAGTTGGGCCAGGGCCTGCGTCATGGCGGCGTTCGACCTCGTCAGGTGCTCGACCAACTGCTCGTGATGCAGCGTGGCCCGCCGGTCCCAGAGTGTGGTCGTGATTGACGTCGCGAAGGAGCCCGCAGTGATGCGCGCGAAGTTGATGAGTCCGGAGGCGGAGGGAATGCGATCGGGGGCGAGCCCTGAGAAGGCAAGCATGAGCAGCGGGATGAAGAATGTCGCCAGCCCCGCGCCCTGGATGAGGGTCGGGATCAACAGGGTGCGCACGTCAGCCTGTGTGTCGAAATCCGAGCGCATGAACATCACCAGCGCGAATACCAGGAAGGAGCTGGTCACGACCCAGCGCGGATCGACGCGGTTCAGGAACCGGCCGACGAATGGCGTGAGCACGATCGCCAGCAGCCCCACCGGCGCGAGCACGAATCCCGCAAGAGTGGCGGTGTAGCCCATGTACTGTTGCAGCCACAGCGGCAGCAGCACCACGTTGCCGAAGTACAGGCCGTAGGCGACCAGCATCGCGATCGCGCTCACGGAGAAATTACGCACTCGAAAGAGGCTCAGGTCGACGACCGGATGCTCATCGGTCAGCTCCCAGACGAGGAAGACGGCGAAGCACACCACCGCGATCACCGCCAGGGCGACGATAGCGGGGGAGTTGAACCAGTCGAGATTCTTGCCCTTGTCGAGCAGGACCTGCATCGCGCCGACCCAGACGATGAGCAGGGCGAGGCCCACCTTGTCGATGGGCAGGCGCGCAGTCGGCGTCTCGCGCCGGCTGTAGATGACCCAGGCGACGATTGCGGCGGCAATGCCGATCGGCACGTTGATATAGAAAATCCAGGGCCAGGAGTAGTTGTCGGTGATCCAACCGCCGAGCACCGGCCCGACCACCGGCGCCACCAGCGTCGTCATCGACCACACCGCGAGCGCGGCTCCCGCCTTGGCCTTCGGATAGCTCGAGAGCAGCAGCGACTGCGAGAGCGGAATCATGGGGCCGGCGACCGCGCCCTGAAGCGCGCGGAAGACGACCAGCATGGTCAAGGACGGCGCGAGACCGCAAAGGAACGAGGCGAGCACGAACAGCAGCGTCGATGCGACGAATAGCCGCACCTGACCCAGCCGGCGCGTGAGCCAACCGGTGAGCGGCATGGAGATCGCGTTCGCCACCGCGAAGGAGGTAATCACCCAGGTGCCCTGATCCGGTGAGACCCCGACATCGCCGGCGATGGCCGGTATCGCCACGTTGGCGATCGACGTGTCGAGGACGTTCATGAACGTCGCGAGCGAGAGCGCGATCGTGCCGAGGGCCAGCGCGGTGCCCGTGAGGGGCGACTCACGAACAGATCGCCCGGAGCGATCTGCAACGTCACCAACCGACGAGCGCCCGGACGCGAGGTCCGGGCCGGGTGCCCTGCCGCCAGGTGGCACGGCCCCGCTCGCTGCAGGGCTGACCTGCGGCGGCGTGTCCTCTCGTTTCTGAATGAGTGCACTCATGTTCAACGCCTTCGCGCGGCATCGGCTCGTGCCAAGCCCGGGGTGCTATTCGCTCAGCGCGACAGGCAGGCCGGAGTGCGCAGGAGTGGCGAGAACCGGCGAGCCGGCGCCGAATCGCGCCGCCAGACGATGAGCCGCACCCGAGCCGGCGGCACCCGGATCGTTCGCAGCGATGATCTGCTGCACCGCCTTGTCCGCCTGCGCCGCAACGGACTGGAAGACGTCCGTCGAGGAGTCGGGGTCATGGCCGGCGACTTCGGGCAGCCGCTGGCCGCTGCCATCGCGCACGTTGACGTAGGCTTTCATGGACAGGCCGATCTGCAACGGATGCCGCGCGAGCTCCTGCGGATCCAGCGCAACACGCACCGGAACGCGCTGCACGATCTTGATCCAGTTGCCGGTGGCATTTTGGGCGGGCAGGAGCGAGAAAGCCGAGCCCGTCCCCGCGCCGAATCCGACGACCCGACCGTGGAACACGACGTCGCTGCCGTAAAGGTCGGAAATCAGCGTGACCACCTGTCCGACCCGCATGTCATCGAGCTGTGACTCCTTGAAGTTGGCATCGACCCACACCTCGTTGAGCGGTACGACGGACATGAGCGGCGTGCCGGTGCTTACCCGCTCGCCGAGCTGCACATCCCGCTTCGCCACGAAGCCCGACACGGGCGCCGGCAGGACGGTACGCGCGTAATTGAGGTATGCCGCATGCACCGCCGCAGCGGCGTCGAGCACCGCAGGATTGCTCGCGATGGTCGTCCCATCGACCCATGCGCGATTGGCCGCCAGCTGCTGCTGGGCGGCGAGCAAGCCCGCCTGCGCCACTCTCACGGCATCGGCGGCATGCTGCAGCTCTTCCTCCGAGATCGCGCCGGTGAGCGCGAGCCGCGCCCGGCGGGCATAATCGCTCTGTGCCTTGGCGAGGTCCGTGCGCCTGACCTGTACGTTCGCCTGCAGCTCCGAGGTCGTCGCGAAGAGATTGCGCACCTGACGCACCGTCCGCGCGAGCTGCGCTTCCGACTCCTGCAATGCCACCTTGGCATCCGCGGGATCGAGGCGCACCAGCGGCTGGCCGGCCTTCACGAACTGAGTGTTGTCAGCGCCGATCGCCACTACGGTGCCGGAGATCTGCGGCGTGATCTGCACCACGTTGCCGCTGACATAGGCGTCATCCGTGTAGACGGAGTAGCGCAGGTCACGATCCCAATACACACTGCAGGCGGCGCCAATGAGGAGGCAGCCGCCGAGAATCGGCACGAGCCAGCGCACCCTGGGACTCTTCCAGGGCGAAGGCTTCGTGGCGTCTTTGCGAGTCGTCATGTCTCAGATCTCCCAGTGCGGTACTCATTGCCAGGGCGAATAATGCCTAGGCAGATTTTGCCCGGAAAAAAAACCGTCGCCGTCCTCAGGCTGCGTTCTCCAGCATGCGCCCGAGCAGACCCTCGAGCTGGCGCGTCTCGGCGCGGCTGAATCCGCGCAGGAAGCGGTTCTGAATCGCCATCGAGATCTCGCGCAGGCGCGGATAGGCAGCGCGCCCCTCCTCGGTCATCTCGAGATACACGAGCCGCCGATCCTGCGGGCAGCGCACCCGGCGGATCAGACCCTTGCTCTCGAGGCGGTCGATCATGCGCGTCATGGCTCCAGCGTCATACGACATCTCCTTGCAGAGGTCGGAGGCGGACTTCTTGCGCTCCGTCGCCGCAAGCCGCGACATCACGATGAACTGCGCGGCGGTCACGCCGATATCGGCGACGTGCCTGTCCGCCATCAGCTCGTGGTCCAGGGCCGCCAGCTGCTCCGTCCGCACCTGGCCCAGCAGATGAGCCACGCTCCTGCAGGGCTCGTAGTTGTCGCTGTCGTAAATGCTCGCCAAGATCGCTCTCCGTGGAAATCCCCCTGAAGGGAGATGGCGAGACTATACTTGCCTAGGCTGTCTTTGTCAAGGCTTATTCTGTTAAGGCAGGTATAGGCGGGCGGACGGGCGCCTTCCCCGATACCGGAAGACCGACCTTGCGGCAGAATGCGGCGAAGCGCGGGTCATCCTTGTAGCGCAGGATGAACGGGTCGTAGAGCAGGCCGGTGATTCCGCCGTCGCGGCTACTCCAGGCCCGATCGAGCCAGGCAAAGGTTTCCTTCGCGTCGTTGCGCAGCGCATAAACTTGCGCGATCTGATAGGGCGCGATGCCGGCATCTTTGTCGATCAGCGAGTTGAGTGCCTCATCGGCCGCATTTCGGTCCCCGCCGATCTGCCGTGCCAGGGTAACCGCGACATCGTGCCAAGGCCCTGGGGGCGTCTGTTGTGCGGCCGCGAGCGCGGTTTGAGCATTGCCGCGCTGGATCTCGATGATCGCAAGCACCTCGTGATAGAGCGCCACTGTGGGCTGCAGCTCTATCGCCCTGCGTGCCGCCTGCTCGGCCTTATCGAGGCGGTTGATTCCACTGAAATAACTGGCCAGCCAAGTATACCAGCCGGCCTGCAGCGGCTCGGTGGCGAGCGCCTGCTGCGTGAGCTCAATCGCCTGCTTCACCTCACCGAAAGTGGCGAGCTGGCTTCCGAGCAAGAACTTGGCATGGCCATCGTTCGGCGCGAGATCCACCGCGCGGCGAAACTCCGCTTCCGCTCCGTACCAGTCGAAATCTGCGAGCTGCAGCAGAGCACCCCGGGCAAAGTGCGCAGCGGCGAGCTCGGGCGAGAGGGCGAGCGCGCGATCGACCGCTGCACGCGCGTTCGCATAGGCCTCCTGGCCCGGCGCGCCCCCCAGGTAATTCGCACCGAGGTCGGTCCAGGTCAGCGCCAGTTTGCTCCAGGCGAGCGCATAGCGCGGATCGAGCTCACTCGCCTGCGTGTAGAACTCGGCCGCCTTACGGTCATCTTCTTCCGTGTGACGGGAATAGTAGAATTGTCCCTGCAAGTAGGCGTTGTAGGCCTCCAGACTCCCGCTCGGGGGCCGCTCACTCTGCGCTGCCGCGTGCCCACCCGGCAGGAGCTTCGCCTCGAGCGCCCCCGCTACCGCTCGCGTGATCTCATCCTGCAGCGCAAAGAGATCCGTGTACGGCCGGTCGTAGCGCTGGGACCATCGCGCGCTGTCATCTGCAGTGTTGATGAGCTCGACACTCACCCGCACCACATCGCCCGCGCGCTGCACGCTCCCCTCGAGCAGATACGCGACCCCGAGCTTCGCACCGATGCTGCGGCTGTCTTCATTGGAATTGCGGAACTGAAAGGAGGAGATGCGGCCGATCACTTTGAGCCCCGCGAACTGCGAGAGTGCTGTGATCAGATCCTCCGAGATGCCGTCCGAGAAGTACTGCTGACTTGAATCGCCGCTCTCGTTCAGAAGGGGTAGCACGGCGATCGACTCACCCTGAACGCTCGGCCTCGATCCCTGTAGCCGTTCAACCCCGAAAAACCCGACCACCAGCAGCACAGCGGCCGCGATCGCCCCGTACGCGAGCCGCATCCGCCGGCGGCTCTGCCCGCGGGCGGCGGGTGCCGCAATCGCGATCGCACCTGGCGGGGGTGGGGCTCCCTTCGAGGTCGGACCCGCCTCGCCGGACAGCAGACGCTGAATGCGCTCGACGAAGGCGGGCGGCGTTTTCCCGCCGGGTATCCGCATCCACTGCACTCGCTGGAACGACTCCGGTGTGTCGGCGCTCGTCTCGGGAGTAGCGTCTATGCATACCGGCACAACAAAGGGGCGGTTGGGTGCGATCATTTGAGTGCGCTGATGCGCGAGGTGCCACTCGAGTCGGAAGTAGCCTTCGTGCCGTACTGCCGTGTTCGCGGAGATGACAGGCATAAAGAGTGCACAATCGTGCAGCTCGCGCCGGATCTTTTGATCCCAGGCATCCCCGCCGCGCAGCTCGCTCTGGTCGAACCAGACTTCTATACCGGCGGCGCGCAGTGCATCGCAGATTTTCTGCGCCACCTCGGCGTCCTGTGAAGCGTAGCTTAGGAATAGCGCGTGCGCTGGATCAGTCACGGGCTATGCGACCCCGGATTCTTGTTCATTGGCGTGCACGCTGGGCGCTCGAACCCCCAATGTCAATTTTTTTGATTCGCCCTTACTGTTGGCGATTCAGGCGATGGGACGGGAGTAACTCGCAGCTCGAGGTAAGAGGCGCGTGCAGGCGCGTGAAATACACGCTCGGTCGCACGCTGGAAATCGGCTGCTTTGGCCGCATAGATGTCCTCGAATCTCTGGGGATTCCGGTCCACCAGAGGGAACCAGCTGCTCTGCACCCGGACGAGGATGCGATCGCCTTGCTTGAAGGTGTGGTAGACATCGTCCATCGTGATCGCCCGACCTAATCGCCCACTCACCGTCAGTCCACGGACCGACAAGGAGCGTGGCGGCGGTGCCCGGGCTGTTGCGGCGGACCGCATCGAATATTTGCAAGGCGCCATACAGGTTGTTGGCGTCGTACCAGCCGCCCACCATGAGGACGGCAGGGGTGACGTTGCGTCAAATGAACGTGTCGAGTCGCACTCCGTCCCGCATGGGAATGTGGGCTTCGCGGAGCTGATAACCGGCTGGAATTTGAAATTGAGCGGGACGAGCGCCCGGCCCGGCGACGGTCGCGCCAGGTGCAGCTGCGGCAGACGATGATCCGATAACCAGCAGCGCTATGCCGGTACAAAACGCAAGTCCACGCAACGCCCACCCCCTCGCGCCCGCGACTGATCGTCCTTGTTCGCCCCTACATTGACCAGGTAGATTTTGACGATAACTGCCGATGATCGGATCGTCTGAAGGACTCGAAACCGAAAGTGGACGCAGAGGCGGACACAATCGGTTTCGAGATCGCTCCTAAGTAGTGGTCGGGGCAGCCGGACTCGAACCGGCGACCCTCTGCTCCCAAAGCAGATGCGCTACCAAACTGCGCCATGCCCCGGCCGGGGACCCGTGAAGCTTCGCCGCAGGGGAGGCTTCCCGGGTCCAGGGGATCATATGCGAGAATGCCCGCCCCTCAAAGGGCTGGAACGATACTTGGAATGACGGCGCAGGTGATCGACGGCCGCAGGCTGGCGGCGGAGGTCAAAAATCAGGTCCGGGGCGCGATCGAGGCCGCCCTCGCACTCGGCAGCAGGCGCGCCGCGCTGGCCGTAGTCAAGGTCGGGAACGACCCTGCCTCGGAGGTGTACGTGCGCAACAAGCGCAAGGCCTGCGAGGAGGTCGGCATCCGCTCGGTGGCGCACGACCTGGCCGAGTCGACTTCGGAGATCGCGCTGCTGGCGCTCGTCGATGAGCTCAACCGCGACGCGCAGATCGACGGCATCCTGGTGCAGTTGCCGCTGCCCGTGCAGATACAGCAGACCGCGATCATCGAGCGCATCGACCCGGCCAAGGACGTAGACGGCTTTCATCCCTACAACGTCGGACGCCTCGCGCAGCGCATTCCGGTGATGCGGCCCTGCACGCCCTACGGCGTCATCAGGCTGCTCGAGCATATCGGCGTCCCGTTCAAGGGGCAGCACGCGGTGGTCGTCGGCGCTTCTAACATCGTTGGCCGGCCGATGTCGCTCGAGCTGCTGCTGATGGGTGCGACGACGACGGTCTGCCACCGCTTCACGACCGGCCTCGACACCTACGTGCGACAGGCCGATATCCTGGTCGTGGCGGCAGGCAAGCCGGGGCTCGTGCCCGGCGAATGGATCAAGCCGGGTGCCATCGTGATCGATGTCGGCATGAACCGTCTCGGGAACGGCCATCTGGTGGGCGACGTGCAATTCGAGTCTGCCCGGGAGCGCGCCGGTTGGATCACCCCGGTGCCTGGCGGCGTGGGACCGATGACGGTTGCGATGCTGATGCACAATACGCTGGAAGCCTTCTACCGCCGTAATGAACCGCCGCAGTAGCCGGTGCGCGGCAATGGCCGGCCGAGCAGGCGGCAAGACTTTGCCGCTGCCAGGGGGTGCGTCACGGCCTTACAACTGGTAACAGTCAGCGCGCTGCCGGTTCGCGGACACTCCTCGACGGCGCAGATTCGGCCGCAAGCCGGCCGCTGCGCCTCCAATCCCGGAATTGAGGAGAGAGCATCCATGATCAACGCAATCGGCGGGAACGGGAGCCATCCCTACCCGCTCTACGGCAGCAGCGCCACCGGCGCGACGGCGGCCTCGAGCAAGGCCTCGAGCAAGGCCTCGAGCGCAGGTATCGGCTCGAACGCGTTTACCTTGAGCGCCGCGAGCACAGCGACGAGCGCCTCGAGCGCATTGAGCGCATTGAGCACCGCGCAGAACAGCGCGGCCACGGCGGCATCCGCCGCGACGACCGCAGCCAACGCCACTACCGCGACCAATGCTACCAGCCAGACGGCGGCGGCCCACGCGCATCACGGGCATCGCAGCCATCAAGGACAGGGCGGGAGCGCCAGCTCCAACTCGCTGATGGCGATGCTCCTGCAGCAGAATCAGTCGAGCGCCACCACCCTCCTTGACGGCACGAGCCCCTCGACACTCAACACCTACGCGTAGACGCCAAAGGGCGCGACGCATGCGTCGCGCGCCCGCGCACGACGCGCGGGCCGGGGGCTCTGCCGCCACGGGCGAGTCGCGTTAGCGACGAGCGGGCGGACAGGAGTCCGCCCTGGGCTTGCGTGGAGCAGGGACAGCGCAGCGCAATGGCCAGTGGCGGGCGCTACGCCCGCCGCCACTCCGTCCTGCCATCGGGCTTGTCCTCGACGATCACGCCCGCCTTGGCGAGCTCGTCACGGATCCGGTCGGATTCCGCCCAGTTCCTGGCCTTGCGCGCGGCGGCGCGCGCCGCGATGTGCTGCTCGATCTGCGCATCGCCGAGCGCAGCTCCGGGCTTCGGCAGGCGTAGCCATTGCTCCGCCGGCACTCTCAGCAGACCGAGGGCGCCCGCCAGCGATCTGAGCTCCGCCCCGAGGGCCGCCGCGCGCCGCTCAGCGCGCGCGTCCTTCGCCAGATTCACCTCGCGAGCAAGCTGTTGTAGAACCGCGATGGCTTCGGGCGTGTTGAAATCGTCGTCCATGACGTCGCGCAAACGCAGGGTGTGCTCCGACTCCGACGGCGGCGCGTCGGGCAAGCCGCGCAGCGCAAGGTAGATGCGCTGCAGTCCCGCGTCGGCCTGCTCGAGCTGATCCAGGGAGTAATTGATCGGCCCGCGGTAGTGGCTCGAGAGTACGAAGTAACGCAGCACCTCCGGGTGACGCAGGATACGCAGCACCTCGCGCACCGTGAAGAAGTTGCCGAGCGACTTCGACATCTTCTCGTTGTCGATGTTGACGAAGCCGTTGTGCATCCAGATCTCGGCGAAGCGGTCGCCGGTGGCCGCGCGGGTCTGCGCGATCTCGTTCTCGTGGTGCGGGAACTTGAGATCGAGGCCGCCGCCGTGGATGTCGAAATGCGAGCCGAGGAGCGCCACCGACATGGCGGAGCACTCGATGTGCCAACCGGGCCGTCCCCGCCCCCACGGCGAGTCCCACGCCGGCTCGCCGGGCTTGGCGTGCTTCCACAGCACGAAATCGAGCGGATCGCGCTTGGACTCGTCGACCTCGACGCGAGCGCCGGCGCGCAGGTCGGCGAGGCGCTTGCCGGAGAGGCGGCCGTAACCCTCGAACTTCGCAACCGAATACATGACATCGCCGTTCGGGGCGAGGTAGGCGTAACCGCCCTCGATGAGCTTCTCGACCATGGCGATGATGGGCGGCAGGTACTGTGTGGCTCGCGGCTCGTGATCCGGGCGCACGACCCCGAGCGCATCGCAGTCCTCGTTCATCGCGGTGATGAACCTCTCGCTGAGAGCGCCGATCGACTCGCCGTTCTCCGCGGCGCGCTTGATGATCCTGTCGTCGATGTCCGTGATGTTGCGCACGTGCGTGACGCGGTACCCGCGATGCCTTAGGTATCTCTTCACGACGTCGAACACGATCATCATGCGCGCATGCCCGATGTGCATGAAGTCGTACACGGTCAGGCCGCAGACATACATGCGGACCGCGCCGGGCGTGATGGGCTCGAGCGGCTGCTTCTCTCCAGTGAGCGAATTGTGGACGCGGATCATGTTGTCTGGGTCTTGGGGGATGGGCGGCCGAGGCGTCAGGCAAAGCGCTCGAGCCGCGCGCGCGCCTCACCCGCAGGCATGGCCTTGAGGAGCGGCGCGAGCTCGGGTCCGTGGCTACGGCCCGTGAGCGCGAGGCGTAAAGGCATGTAGAGCTCGGCGCCCTTCCTGCCCGTCGCCGCGCGCACCGCCGAGGCGATAGCCGGCAGATCGTTGCCGCTCTGCGCCGCCGCCTGCGCCGCGGCCGCAAAGTAGCGCTCGCCCGCCTGGCGGACGATCTCCTCGGCATTCGCGTCGAGCTCGGGCGGCGGGCCGAAGACGATCCGCGCCCACGGCCGCGCATCCTCCGGCAACACCACGTTCGGCAGAATCGTGGCGACAAACGCGCTCGCGGCCGACTCGTCGAGACCTGCCGGCAGCACCGGTGCGAGCCAGGCACGCGCCTCTTCCGCCGGCAGGCGATGCGCCGTCTCCTTCTGCCATACGCGCAGCTGCTGCGCATCGAAATGCGCCGACGCCCGCCCGAGGCGCTCGGGATCGAATGCGCGGGCCATGGCTTCGAGATCGAGCAGGCCGTGCTCGTCGCTCGAGTGCCCGAGGCGGAACAGGTGGTTGAGCAGCGCCTCCGGGCGATAGCCGCTCTCGCGATATTCGCGCACGCTCGTCGCGCTATGCCGCTTGGAAAGCGGCGCCCCGTCGGAGCCGACAATCAGCGACACGTGACCGTAGCTCGGCACGCGAAGGTCGAGCGCTTCGAAGATCAGCAGCTGCCTCGGGGTGTTGGCCAGATGATCCTCGCCGCGCAGCACCTGCGTGACGCCCATACTGGCGTCATCGACGGCGTTGCAGAAGAAAAACGCCCCGGTGCCGTCCGCGCGCCGGACGACGAAGTCCCCGATGTCGTCCGACGGAAAGCTCTGCGGGCCGTGGACCCGATCCACGAACTCGATGCGCCGCCCGGCCGGAACGCGAAATCGCAAGGTGGCGGGAAGGCCCTGAACCTGCCTGCCGCGCCGCTGCTCGGCGGACAATTCCCGGCAGGTGCCGGCGTATCTCGGTGGTCGGCCGGAACCGAGCTGCGCGCGTCGCGAGGCTTCGAGCGCGAGCGGCGTGCAGAAGCAGGGATAGACGACATCCCGCCGCTCCAGCGCCTCGAAGAAGTAAGCGTAGAGCGCGCCACGCTGCGACTGGCGGTAGGGCCCGCGGTCATCCTCCCGGTCCGGCCCCGCATCCCAGTCCAAGCCGAGCCAGCGCAGATCCTCGAGCACCGCGGCCAGGTGCGACTCCTGGCTGCGCTGCGCGTCGGTGTCCTCGATGCGCAGCAGGAAGCGTCCACCGGCGCGGCGCGCCAGCAGGAGGTTAAATAGCGCCGTGCGCGCGTTGCCCAGGTGCAATTCACCCGTCGGGCTCGGCGCAAAGCGCGTCACCGCGCCGCGGTCGAACCCCGCGGGAGCTGTGCTGTCCATTCCGATCATGGGTCAATGGTACGGGGTTTACCGCGGGAGCGACATCGCCCAGCTCGCGAGGCCCCGGCACTGCTAAGATTCCATCTTTCACGACCTGCGACGGAGATCAGATGCGCGCCCGGCACCGGACCCTGACACTAAGATCCCTGGTACTCGCCCTGGCGGCCGCCTCGGCCTTTCTCCTTCTGGTGCCGCCCGCGGCGCGCGCGGATGACGCCACCTCCTCGAACCCCGAGGTTCGGGTCACCACGAACATGGGCTCGTTCGTGATCGAGCTGTACCCCAACCGGGCGCCCCTGACCGTGGCCAACTTCCTGCAATACGTGCGCGAGGGCTTCTACACCAACACCCTTTTCCACCGGGTCGTTGCAAACTTCGTCATCCAGGGCGGTGGCCATGACGCAACGCCGCCGTACGTGCTGAAGCCCACTCATCCTTCGGTCGTCAACGAGTCAGGCAACGGCCTGCAGAACAAGCGCGGCGCCGTCGGCCTCGCGCGCGCCGCCGGCCCTCATACCGGCAATGCCCAGTTCTACGTCAATCTCGTCGACAACCCGGAGCTCGACCCGCTGCCGACCCGCTGGGGTTATGCGGTCTTCGGCCAGGTGGTGCAGGGGATGGACGTGGTCGACCAGATCGGCGTCGTGCCGACGGGCGCCATGGGGCCCTTCAAGTCCGATGCGCCGCTGAAGCCGGTGATCATCCAGAGCATCGCGCTCATCAGCCCGCCGCAGCTCACGACACCCCCAGCAACCACACCGCCGCCCTCTACTCAGCCGGGAGCGCCCGCTTCCACATCACCCCAATCTTCACAGCCGCCGGCTGCAAGCCCGCAAGCCCAGCCGGGCAAGCCCGCACCGGGCCAGCCGCCGCCTGCCGGCTCCAAGCCAGTGCCGCCGCCGGGCACACCGCCGGCTGCGACGCCGCCGCCAGTCGCGACGTCATCGCCAGGCACGACGCAATCGAAGTCGCAGTCGGGCGAGTCCGACCACCCCGACGGCAGCTCACCCCAGAGCTGACGCCGGTGTCGGACCCCGCAGTGCCGCGGGCTCCGGGCTCGATGCCCGCGCGGTACGTGTTCGTCTCCGACGTGCACCTCGACGCCGCGGCGCCGGAGGCGCAGCGGCAGTTCCTCGAATTCCTGCGCTCGCAGGTCGCGAGTCCGTCGGTAGACGTTCGCGCGCTCTATATCCTGGGCGATCTTTTCGAGACCTGGGTCGGCGATGATGATGCCGGGGACGAAAGAGCCGCGGTGCTCGCCGCATTGCGCGAGCTGACAGGCCGTGGCATCGGCTGCTTCCTGCTGCACGGCAACCGGGATTTTCTCATCGGAGAGGACTTCTGCCGGCAGACCGGCTGTCAGCTGTTGCCTGATCCCGTCATTGCGGAGTTTGACGGCGAGCGGGTACTGCTGACACACGGCGACGCGCTCTGCACGGACGACCATTCCTATCAGGAGCTGCGCAGCATCGTCAGAACGCCGGCCTGGCAACGGCGCTTCCTCGGCCTGCCGCTCTCGGACCGGCGGCTGCTGGCGGACGAGGCGCGCGCCGGCAGCCGGGCGCACACCGCGCGCACCATCCCCCGGATCATGGACGTCAATGCCGCAGCGGTGACCGCGGCGTTCAATGCCACGCGCGTGCGGCGGATCATTCACGGCCACACACACAGGCCCGCCGTGCACGATGCGCTGGTGGAGGGTCACCCTGTCCAGCGCATCGTGCTGGGCGCCTGGTACGAGCAGGGCAGCTATCTCGTCCGCGAAGCCGGACGCTACGAGCTTCGGGCCCTACCCCGCTGAGCGCCTACTGCGACCCCGCTCCAGGAGGAGGCGGCCCCGCTCCCGGGCCCGGGTGCGGGTGCCACTTGCCCATCCGCCCCATACCCATCCGCCCGCGCATACCCATCCGGCCCCGCATCATGAAGCGACGATGCCGCTGCGGCATGAGGAGCTTCAGTTTCTTCATCTGTGTAGGACTCAACACCCGACCTAGCTTCGTGACGGCGTCAGCGCGCGCGGCACGTCGGGCAGCCATTTCCTGTTTCATGGCTTGCTGCATCCGGCTGCGCGTGGCCGAGAAGATGGCCTGCACCTGCTGCTGCTGAGCGGGTGTCATGTCAAGAAGCACCGCCAGCCGCTCCATCCGCCGCTGCTCCATCTTCGTGCGCATCTGCTGCCACTTCTGCTGCCACTGCTGGCGATTGGCTTGCCAGTTTGCGCGGGCGGTGGAGGGCGGTGCTTGGGCAAAAGCCGTCCCCGCGGCGCACAGCATCGCAACCAGGACAACACTACGTCTGATCATCGATCGTACCCCTGTATGGGCTTCACTGAGGGGCACTGTAGCGAGCCGCAGCCGGGCATTCAGTAAGGAATGTTTAAACCGCGCCCCGGGGGTTATGTCGAGCTCACCGGCCGCGCGGCAGCGTAAGCAACGCCTCGAGGCCCCCCTCCGCCCGATTGAGCAGCACCAGGGTGCCCCCGTGCGTCTGGGCCACATCCCGCGCGATGCTGAGGCCGAGCCCGGTACCGCCGGTGTCGCGGTTGCGGGAGGATTCCAGGCGGTAGAACGGCTCGAACACCCGCTCCAGCTCCTCCGGGGGAATACCCGGACCCTGGTCGCAAACGCTGATCTTGAGCAGGGTTCCATCCCGTACGAGGATGCGTGCCCGAGTGCCGAATTTCACCGCGTTGGCGATGAGGTTGGTGACGCAACGCTTCAGCGCCTGCGGCTTGCCCGGGAACGGCGCCATCGAGTGCCCCTCGACCGTCACCTCCTGCCCCAGCTCGGCGAACTCCCCGCGCACCCTCTCGAGGAGCGCATCGATGTCGACGGGCTCCGGGGCTTCCTGGTCATCCAGGCCCCGGAACAACGCCAGCGCGCCCCGCACCATGCTTTCCATCTCATCGAGCTCCTTGCTGAAGCGCTCCTGCAGCGTCGGATCCTCGATCTGGGTCTCGACCTGCAGCCGCAGCCGGGTGAGGGGCGTCTTCAGGTCATGTGACATGGCCGCGAGGACCCGCGTACGGCTGTCGAGGTAACGATGCAGACGGTCCTGCATCGTGTTGAATGCGTGGGCCGCGCGGCGCAGCTCGCGCGCACCCTCCTCTTCCAGCTTCGGCTGGCGCACGCTTCGACCGAGATTCTCCGCCGCGCCTGCGAGCCGCGAGAGGGGGCGGGTGATGCTGCGGGCAGTGACGTAGAGCGCGACGACGAGCACGGCAACCAGCAGAATCAGGTTCATCAACAGCCCGAGCGGCAGGGGCGTTCCGGGAGAGAGGCGCATCACGCGAAAGACGAGCGGCGAGCCGTCTGGAAGGCGGACGGCGACATCGTACGACTCCGTGGGCCGCTGCTTGGCCACGCCAAACATCGGCGACGGTATCGGGATGACATCCGCTTCGGGCAAGGAGGCCGGCTGCACGGTTATGTCGTAGCCGCGGCCGAGATCCGTCCGCAGCTGCCGCTCGAGCGCCGCCTCCACACCCGATGCGAGCGGCAGTTGGATGAAGATACGGGACCACAGATGCACGCTCGAGCGCTGATCGCGCACCACGAGCCGGCGCGGAAGCTGGCTCGGGCCGAGGGCTGGCGGGCGCTGCGCAGCCGCCAGTGCCTCGGACGACGGGCGGGCGGCGCCCGAGTGGCGGCGGCGCGCGAGGTTGGCGGCTTGCTCCTTGAGACGCGCCACGGTGGCGGCGCGCTGCGCGGGCGGCAGCTGCTCGAGCGTCACCGAGACCTCGGCGATGCGCCGCGACCACTCCCGCACACTGCTCTCGAGCACGAACCCTTCCCGCTCCCGCGCGAACAGATACACGCTCGCCGCCTGCGCAAGCAACACGCCGATCACCATCGCGGCGATCAGCCGACCGAACAGCGATTGCGGCCAGAGTGAGAATCGCATTGGAGGTTGCAGGCCTGGTCAGGCGGTCTCGACGGGCACGCCGATGACATAACCCTCGCCGTACACGGTCTTGATGATCTGCGGCGCGCGCGCATCATCGCCGAGTATCTGTCGCAGTCGGCTGACCCTGACGTCGATGCTTCGATCGAAGGGATCGGCTTCCCGTCCCCGCAGCAGTTCCGTGAGCTGCGCCCGCGAGAGCACGCGGTTGCTTGCGGAAAGCAACACGGCGAGCAGCCGGTATTCCGCGCCGCTCAGGGGCACTTCCCGGCCGCCGGCATCGGTCAGCGTCCGCCGTGTCGTATCGAGCTGCCAACCCGCGAAGGAGAAACTGCGCACGACCTGGGGATTGGGGTCGCGCGGCGCATGCGCGGCCCGGCGCAGAACGGCGCGAATACGAACGAGAAGCTCCCGGGGATTGAACGGCTTCGGCAGATAGTCGTCGGCGCCGATCTCGAGCCCGACGATACGATCGACGTCCTCGCCGCGCGCCGTCAGCATGATTATCGGTACCTGTGAATGGGTGCGCAGCTCCCGGCACAGGGTCAGACCGTCCTCGCCCGGCAGCATCAGATCGAGCACGATCAGGTCCACCGCGGCGCGATCGAGCACGCGTCGCATTTCGCGGCCGTCGGCCACCGCGGTCGTGCGGAAGTCGTTCTTCTCGAGATACTGACTCAACAGCGAGCGGATCTCGCGGTCATCATCGACGATCAAAAGGTGCGGACGGTCTACCATCGCGAGAAGATAAGCGTGCCGCGCGCGCGGCTGTTGTAACGAAGTGTTACTCCGCCGAGGCTGTCGGCGGACCCGAGTGAAAGCGAAGCTGCGCATCCGGTGTCGTCGCGAGGGTTGCTTCGCAGTCGGCCAGCTGCCGCAGCCGCTCCCGCCACTGTGACGCGGCCGCCTCGCGCGCGAGCTCGAGGTACTCCTCGAAGTGTCGCGCCTCCGACCGGGCAAGCTGCTCGTAGAACCCGGCCACCTCCGCCGGCAGACGCGGCGCGAGCAGGCGGAAACGCTCACACGAGCGCGCCTCGATGAGCGCTCCCGTGAGCAGGAGATCGAGCTTGCGGCCCGGATCCGCGGTGCGCAGGGCTGCGCGCAGCCCGGAGGCGTAGCGACCCGGCCGCAGCCGCTCGAATGGCACCGCGAGTGCCGCCATGAGCTTCTGCACCTGCTCGAAGTGCCGCAGCTCCTCGCGCGCCAGGCGCGACAGCGTCACCGAGAGCCGCCGGTCCTCCGGATAGGTGAACATCAGCGCAAGCGCGGTGGAAGCGGCCTTCTTTTCGCACTGCGCATGATCGTTGAGGAGCTCCGGCCAGCGCGCGGCCGCCGCCTCCACCCAGTGCGGGGAAGTGGGCGCGAGAAGAATGGATTGCCGGGAGCAATCCATAACGATGCGCGCGGAGCGCGTAACCGCCCCCGCGCCAGCGGGGGGTGCGACGCATGCGTCGCACGGGCGGCCAGGGACGGCCGCACTGGGCTTCCGCGGAGCATGGAATGCGCAGCGGAATAGGCCCAGGATGCGCCGAGTAATGTCTTCACCGCTCAGACCGGCTCCAGGAAGCGCTCCAGCTGGCGCTCGAGCGTCTCTGCGGCCTCGAGCGCGCTCCCGAAACGCTCCTCCGGCCGCTTGGCGAGCAGCCGCTCGAGCAGGGGCTGCAATCCCCCGAGCCCTTCGGCGAGCTGCGGCACCGGCTCCTTGCGGTGCTTGTAGATCACCGCCATCGGATTGTCGGCGCGGTACGGCTTGCCGCCGGTCAGCATCTCGTAAAGGATGACGCCGAGACTGTAGAGGTCGCTGCGCGCATCGGTGGGCTCCCCGTGCCCCTGCTCCGGGCTCATGTAGTGCGGCGTGCCGAAGATCAGGCCGCGCTCCGTGAGGTCCAGCCGCTGAGCCGCGTCCTTCGAGAGCCCGAAATCGATGAGGGCGATGCTGTCGTCCTCACGCAGCATGACGTTCCCGGGCTTCAAGTCGCGATGCACCACTCCGTCCGCGTGCAGCGCATCGAGCCCCCGCGCGATCGCCGCGGCGACACGCACCGCCCAGCGCGGCGCGATCTGCTGCTTCATCCGCCGGCGCAGATCGCCGAGCGGAAAGTATTCCATCACCAGCCACGCGTGCTCATCGCTGACACCGAGATCGAAGAGCCGCACGATGCCCGGATGGCGGATGCGCTGCGCGATCTCGTATTCCTGCAGGAACCTCAGAAACGAGTCGGAAGGCTCGCCCTTCTCGTCGGGCTCATCGCGCACCACCTTGAGCGCGACCCGCTCCCCGGTCAGCTCACGCTGCGCAAGGTAGATATCGGCGCGGGCACCGGCGGCCACCTGGCGTATGCGCCGGTAGCCGCGGATGAAGGCCCCGCCGAAACATTGCGCCTCCGGTACGGCGTGCGGATCGTTGGATTGGCTCGGGTGCCGCATCGGGTCTGGGTTATATCACGTCCGCACGGGGCAGCTTCAGGCCGATTGCCAGGTCCGCCACGTTGGTTCCGGTGGGGCCGGTGCGCACCAGCGCCTCCGCCGCCGCGAGCGCCGTGCCGGAATCCGCCCGCCGCAGGCACTCCTCGGCCTCGAGCCCCGCCAGCGCCAGGCGCGCGCAGGTCTCGGCATCGACGAGGCCTCCGGCTGCCTCGGTCGGCCCATCCGTTCCGTCGGTGCCCGCAACGAGCAGCATCAGCTCCGGATACTCCGGGAGGTACCTGGCGGCGGCGAGCGCCAGATGCTGGTTGCGTCCGCCTCGGCCCGGATGCGCCGGCAGGTGCACGGTCGACTCCCCGCCCCAGACGCGGACCTGGGCGTTGCCTACGAGAAGCTCGTGGGTGAAGCGCGCGGCAAGGCGCATCGCTTCGCCTTCGAATCGTTGGGGCTCGCGCTCCACGCTGAGCCCGCGTTGCAAGGCGGCCATAACAACACCCTCCATCGCGCGATCCAACGAGGCGACGATCCGCCGCTCGATGCGATCCACCCCATCCGCCGCAGGGCCGAGGAGCCCGGAGCCGATGACCGCGGGATCGTCCTCCGGCACGTCTGATATGAACAGTGCGCGAGCGGCGCGGCCGCCAAGATGCGCAGCGAGGCGTCCGCCCTTGATCCGCGACAGGCGTGCGCGTCGTGCGTTGAGCTCGCCGATTGGAACGCCCTCCGCGAGCCCACGTGCCGAGAGTTGCTCGAGCTGCGCCAGCGAGACATCGGGCTCGAGCACTTCGACCAGGCTCGATGCGCCTCCCGATACGAGGAACAGCGGCGACACGCCTGCCGGCAGAGCATCCACCCAGTCGAGGAGCCGTCGACCCGCTGCAAGCGAGCGCTCATCGGGAAGCGGATGGGCGCTCTCGTAAGCCTCCACGCCCGGCAGCGACAGCAGCTCCGGCGCGAGATGTCCGCTCTTCGTGACCACCAACACCCGGGTGAGCGAGCAGCCGAGCGCATCGACAGCGCCGAGGGCCATGGAGCAGGCCGCCTTGCCCACCGCCGCCGCCCAGACCGGCTCATCGGGCGGCGTACTCGGTCCCGCGAGCAGCGCCTCGCGTACACAGCGCCGCCCCTCGACTCTTTCGAGCCCGGCCTGGAGCAGCTCGAGCAGGAGCTGGCGCCGCCCGTCGGCGGAGGTCATGACTTCAGGAGGCGCGGATGAGCTTGAGCAGGCGCCGATCGGCCCGCAGCTTCTTCGCCTCGTCCGAGCGCTCGAGCTGCACCCGCTCCAGGTACTCCGGCGTGATATCGCCGGTGACGTACTCGCCGGAGAAGCAGGAGGTATCGAATTCCTCGATGCGCGCATCCTCGTGCTTGCAGGCGGCAATCAGGTCCTCGAGGTCCTGGTAGATCAGCCAGTCGGCGCCGATGAGCCGCGCCAGCTCATCGACCCGCCGCCCGCTCGCCACCAGCTCCCGCGCCGCCGGCATGTCGATGCCGTAGACGTTGGGGAAGCGCACCGGCGGTGCCGCAGAGGCGAAGTAGACCTTGCGGGCGCCCGCCTCGCGCGCGAGCTCGATGATCTGCGCGGAGGTCGTGCCGCGCACGATGGAGTCATCCACCAGCAGCACGTTCTTGCCGCGGAACTCGAGATCGATGGCGTTCAGCTTGCGGCGCACCGACTTCTGCCGCTCCTCCTGGCCGGGCATGATGAAGGTGCGGCCGATGTAGCGGTTCTTGATGAAGCCTTCGCGGTACTTGAGGCCGAGGCGCTGCGCGAGCTGCAGGGCGCTCGTGCGGCTGGTATCCGGGATCGGAATGACGACGTCGATGTCGTGGTTGGCCCGCTCGCGCAGGATCTTCTCCGCGAGACGGTCGCCCATGCGCATGCGCGCGCGGTAAACCGAGATGTTGTCGATCTTCGAGTCAGGACGGGCGAAGTAGACATACTCGAAGATACAGGGAGTATGGCGTACGCTCGCTACACACTGGTGGGAATGGAGCCTGCCGCCCTCGTCGATCAACACCGCCTCGCCGGGGGCGATGTCGCGCACCAGACGGAAGGACAGACTGTCGAGCGCCACGCTCTCCGAGGCCAGCATCCATTCGGGCCCCTTCGGCGTATCGCGCTGCCCGAGCACGAGGGGGCGGATACCGTTCGGATCGCGAAACCCGAGTATCCCGTGCCCGATGATCATCGCCACCACGGCGAAGCCGCCGCGGCAGCGCCGGTACACCGCATTCAGTGCGGCAAACACGTCGGCCGGGGTGATGCGCGGGGTGCCGATGCGCTGCAGCTCCGAGGCGAAAACGTTCAGCAGCACCTCGGAGTCGGACGTCGCGTTGAGATGACGACGGTCCTCGCGGATCAACACCTCGGCGAGCTCCGTGGCGTTGGTCAGATTGCCGTTGTGAGCGAGGCAGATGCCGTAGGGCGAGTTGACGTAGAACGGCTGCGCTTCCGAGGCGCTGTCGCAGCCGGCGGTGGGATAGCGGACGTGCCCGATGCCGGCGTTGCCCTTGAGCTCGAGCATGTGATGCTGCTGGAAGACATCGCGCACCAGACCGCTGCCCTTGCGCACGCAGAGCTCGCCGTCGCCGGAGGTGGCGATGCCGGCGGCGTCCTGGCCCCGGTGCTGCAGCACCGTCAGCGCGTCATAGATGCGCTGATTGACTGCGCTCGCTCCGACGACACCGACGATTCCGCACATGGTCCTACCTCAAGGGATCCGCGCCCACCAGCACGCGCAGCCCGCTGGCCACCGTGTCACCATACGGAAGCAGCGTCGAGTGCCGCCACCAGGCTTCGCCATCGAGCTGGAGCAGCTGGCCGAGGATGACGAATACGCCGATCAGCACCACCCCACGTGCCGCGCCGAAGAGAAACCCGAGGAAGCGGTCCATGCCGCTGAAGATCGAGAGGCGCACGTAGTGCCTCAGGAGGGCGCCGAGACCCGCGCCAAAGAGCAGGATGAGTGCGACGATGATCACGCGCGCCGCCCACGGCCGCACGTGGCTCCCCGCGAGCAGACCTCCGAGGTGCGGCTCGATCAGGTCGGAGAAGTGCCAGGCGACAAAGAGCGCCACGATCCACGTGCAAAGGGCGATGGCCTCGCGCAGAAAACCGCGAACGGTGCCTACGACTGCCGACAGCACGACAGCTGCGATCACCAGATAGTCGGCTATGTTCATGAAGAGGACGAGCCAAATGGGAAGCCTCTGAGACCCGCCATCGCGAGTTCCGAGTACCTCGGGAAACGGTTTCAGAGACTTCCGACCGGCGCGGATTGTACAAGAGCGTCACCTCCGAGACACGTTAACTCGAGCACGAACAGACCCCTTGAGATCCGCCTCCGCGAGTACCGATGCCCCGGGAAGCCCCCGGGAAACGGCCAGCGCTCGGAATTGCATCACTTGACCGGAAGCAGCTCGCCCCGATACCCGAGTGCTCGCAGGCGCGCGGCGAGGTGCAGTCCCCGGGCGCGATCGCGCGCCGGACCCGCGCGCACGCGCCAAAGGACACGTGCTCGCGCCCGCGCCCGCGCCGGGGACACCGACATGCGAAAGCCCCTGTGCTCGAGCGAGCGCGCCAGGCGATTGGCGTTCTCATGGCTCGCAAAGCTGCCAAGCTGCACTACCCAGCCACCCGGCGAGCCCGAGGAGCGGGCCTCGCGCACCGTCGGATGTGCGGCCGATTTCGCGGCTTGCAAGGCCGAATCGGCTCCCGTGCTGTGCTGCGGGAGCCGCGACGCCCTGGCGGGCGATGCGCCGCCCCCGGGTGCCGGCGCGTGCTCAGGCCCAGTCCTTTCCGTGGGCTGCGCCGCGGGCGCGGTAAGCCCCTCGTGGGCGGGGCGCTCCGCGCCGAGTGTCAGCGTGTACGTGCGAAGAGACGGCTGCGCGCCTGCTGTCGGCCCGGCGCGAACCGCTGGCGCGGATGCACCCGTCAAAGATGCCACCCGCGCGGGCTTCGTCCGGATCGGCCCCGTTAGAAGCTCCGGAACCAACAGCACGATCAGCGCCACGAGGATGATGGCGCCCGTCAGTCGCTCTTTCACCCCTTGGAGTATACCCCAAGCCACTCGAGCGCCGGCCCCACAGTGTGGAACGAGCCGCAGACGACCACGCGATCCCCCGCTCGCGCGGCCGCCCGCGCCGCTTCGCAACCTTCGCATACGGAGGCGGCAAGGGTCGGCTGGTGCACGACGGCTTGCAGGCGCCGGGCGAGCTCCGCTGCGGCGATGCCGCGCGGCCCCTCCAGGCTGCAGAGGAACCAACGCTCCACCGCGGGCGCGAGCGCTGCCCCTATTGCCGGGGCATCCTTGTCGCCGAGGATGCCCACCACCGCGAGAGTGCGTCCCTGACACGGCCGCTCCTTGAGCTCGGAGGCCAACACCTCGGCGGCGGGCGGGTTGTGCGCGATATCGAGGATCCACTCAACCGGCCCGGGCACGATCTGAAAGCGGCCCGCAAGCCACACGCGCCGCAGCGCCGCGGCCACGGTGCGCGGATCGAGCGCCGCCACCACCTGCTCGCCCGTGGCGGATTGCTCCCCATCGGCGGCCAGCGCTTCGAGCGCGGCGAGTGCGGTCGCCGCGTTCCGGTACTGAATCGAGCCGGCGAGCGCCGAGGGCGGCAGATCGGTGAGACGGAGGCGCAATCCCTGGTAGCTCCAACGCCCCTCCCCGGCCGCAGCCGGCTGCACCTGCCAGGTGAAATCCCTCTCGGCCATCACCGGCTTTGCCCCGAGACGCTGGATGGCTGAGTGAACGCTCACCGGCATGCGCGCCGTACCGAGCACCGCCGGCCGACCGGAGCGGAAGATGCCGGCTTTTTCCGTACCGATCTGCTCCAGGGTCTGCCCCAGCCAGTCGCGGTGATCGAAGCCGACCGAGCAGACCACCGAGACGTCCGCGTCGATGATGTTGGTCGCATCGAGGCGGCCCCCGAGCCCCACCTCGAGCAGAGCGAATTCGACCTTCCCCTCGGCAAAGAGATACAGCGCCGCGAGCGCGTTGTACTCGAAGTAGGTGAGCGTGATGGCGCCGCGCGCAGCCTCGATGCGCTCGAACGCCTCGATGATGCCGGCGTCATCGGCCTCGGCGCCATCGATGCGGATGCGCTCGTTGTAGCGCAGGAAGTGCGGCGAGGTGAACAGCCCCACCGACCGTCCCGCCGCGAGCAACAGCGCCTCGAGATGCGCCACGGTGGATCCCTTGCCGTTCGTGCCGCCGACCGTGATGACCGCGGACCTCGGCCGCTCGATCCCGAGCCGCCGGGCCACCGCCGCGACGCGCGTCAGCTCGAGGTCGATCGATTTCGGATGTACCGCCTCCTGCAGCGCCAGCCACTCGGCGAGCGATCGGGCCACGGCACGCGTCGCTCAAGCAGCGGCTGGCTGTTTCAGCAGCACGCGCAGGAGCGAGGCGATCCGCTCGCGCATGTCGCGCCGGTCGACGATCATGTCGAGCGCGCCGTGATCCAGCAGAAACTCGCTGCGCTGAAAGCCCTCCGGCAACGTCTCGCGCACCGTCTGTTGGATCACCCGCGGGCCGGCGAAACCGATGAGCGCGCGCGGCTCGGCGAGGTTGAGGTCGCCGAGCATGGCGAGGCTCGCCGACACGCCGCCGGTGGTCGGATCGGTCATCACGGAGATGAAGGGCAAATGCGCCTGCGCGAGGCGCGAGAGCGCGGCGGCGGTCTTCGCCAGCTGCAGCAGCGAGTAGAGCGCCTCCTGCATGCGGGCGCCGCCGCTCGCCGTGAAGCAGATGAGCGGCTTGCCGTGCTCGATGCAGTGGTCGGCGGCACGCTTGAAGCGCTCGCCCACCACCGAGCCCATCGAGCCGCCGAGAAACTGGAACTCGAAGGCACAGGCCACCACCGGCAGCTTCTCGAGCGTGCCGGCGAGCACGATGAGCGCATCGGTCTCACCGGTCGCCTTCTGTGCCTGGGTGAGCCGGTCCTTGTAACGCTTGCTGTCGCGGAACTTCAGCGGATCCTCCGGCGTGATGCGTGCACCCAACTCTTCGGTCGAGGCCGAATCGAGGAAGCGCTCGAGACGCTCGCGCCCGCCGATGCGCATGTGGTGGCTGCACTTCGGACAGACATAGAGGTTGCGCTCGAGCTCGGCCCGGTAGAGCACGGCGTCGCACGCCGGACACTTGATCCAGAGGCCCTCGGGCACCGAGCGCGTGCGGCGCTCGGTCTTGATCCGCGAGGGCATGATCTTCTCGAACCAGGACATGAGGGACCGCCTACGATGGTAAGCCGAACGGCATCATATCGTTTCGGGGTAACCCGAACGCACCCGGATAGCGGACGTGCCACAGGTAGAGGCCGGCGGCGGGCGCGGTGGCGGCTCCGAGGCGCCTATCGCGCCCCGCGAGCACTTCCGCCGCCCAGGACGGCGGCGCATCACCCTTGCCGATACGGATGAGGAGCCCTGCGATGTTGCGCACCATGTGGTGCAGGAAGGCGTTCGCCGTGGCCTCGATCGCCAGCCAGTCGCCGTGTCGCTCGACCGCCAGCCGCTCCATGCGGCGGATCGGGGACTTGGCCTGACACTCGGCGGCGCGGAAGGCGCTGAAATCGTGCTCGCCCTCGAGCGCCGCGGCCGCCTGCACCATGCGCTTCTCATTGAGCGGCCGGTGAACCCAGGTCGCGCGATGCGCGAGAAGGCCCGAGCGGGAAGCCCGATTGAAAACGAGGTATCGGTAGGTGCGCGCCTCCGCGGAGTAGCGCGCGTGAAAGTGCGCCGGTACGGACCGTACCCAGGAGATGCTGATATCGCGCGGCAGCTCGGAGTTGGCTCCGAGCATCCATGCCCGCATGCTGCGGTGGGCCGCCGTGTCGAAATGCGCCACCTGACCGCGGGCGTGAACCCCCGCGTCCGTCCTGCCGGCGCAGACGAGACTCACCGCCTCGGCCGCCACCTTGCCGAGCGCGCCTTCGGCGAGCGCCTGCACGGTAGCCGCCGAGCGCTGAGTCTGCCAGCCGGCGTAGGGTGTTCCCTGATACTCGAGTCCGACCGCGATCCGCGTCATTGAAGCAGTACGATCCCGATGTAAGGCACAGGGATGTGCCCGGCCGCTGGGCCGGGCAGGGTGCGACGCTTGCGTCGCACGGGTGGCCATGGATGATCACCCCGGGCTTGCGCGAAGCAGGGCTGCGCAGCGCAATGCCCGCATCCAGCGCTTTATAACTTACCCGGGCAGCGACTCCATCAGGCGCTCCGCCTCCTGCCGCTGCGCCACCGACCCTTCGTGCATGACTTCCTCGAGGATGTTGCGCGCTCCCTCGGGGTCACCCATGTCCATGTAGGCACGCGCGAGATCGAGCTTGGTGCCGACCTCACTCATGGTGACAGGCTCGAGGTCCGGCAGCGCAAGATCGTCCGCCGAGAGCTTCTGGGTCGCTGTGAATGCGGCATCCCCCACCTCCGGCACCGTCGCCGTGCCGACATCGAGGTCGACAGTCGCGCCGTTGGCGAGATGGGCAGTCTCCTGCTCCCCGGCACCGACGTCGTAGTCGACACCACCCGAATCGAGTGCCGACAGCCGGGAAGTCGCCGCGGTGTCATGGCCGTTCGTCCGCCCATCACTTTCCGACAGAACTGCCTCGAGCTCACTCTCATCGATCTGCCAGGCATTGGTCGTGCCCGTGGGCTCCGGGGCCGGCTCGGCCGGGCGCTGGCTCGCCTGCTCCATGACTTTGCGCGAGTGCTCGTCGAGCCCCGCGACCAGGGTCGGGGTCTCCGGCGAGGCCTCCGCCGTGGCCGCCTCCACGGCCGTCTGGTCGGCCGCATCGAACCCGCCGAGATCCAACCCGAGATCGTCGATCGCAAGCTCCGCCGTCTGCTCGGGGCCGCTTTGCTTCAGGGCCGTCTCGACTTTCTGACGGATCGTCGGCTGCTCCGACATGCGAAGCGCCGGCTGCTCGATGGTCGGCCCGTCGATCTCCGTCCCGAACTCTCCCGCGACCTTGCGCCCGGGGAGGGTGGCGGTCATCTCCCGCGTGGAGCCGGTGGCGTTGTCCGCGAAATGCGTATCGGTGAGCGCCAGATTGCGATCGGTGGCAGTCCCTGGCGACTCGGCAGTCGCCGCCGCCGCCTCGCCTTCACCGAGCGCCGAGCCGATGTCGAGATCGAGCCCTTGGGCGTGCTGGCCGGTTTGGCCGGTCGCGATATCGAAGTCGAGACTGGCGCTCTGACCACCCGCGAGGTCGAGATCGACACCCGCCGCTGCCGCGCCGCTCACCGCCGCGCCGCCTGCGAACAGCGGATCCTCCGGCGCGAGCTGCTTGCCCATGATCAGGATCTTTTCCCACTCGCCCGGCGCCGCCTCGACGCGGGTGTCGGCCAGCTCGCGCGCGGTCTGCAGGAACTGCTCCTTGTTGCCCCAGACGAAGAAGACCTCGAGCAGCTTCAGCTTCAGATCCCGCCGCTCGGGCTCGCGCCCGATGGCGATGCGGATGAGGTCGGCGGCCTGATCATACAGGCCGTAGGCCATGTGGAAATCGGCCTCGGCCAGCGGATCGCCCTGCTCGAGGTTGACCGCCGTCTCGGTGCTGATTGTCTGGTCGGAGGTGGTGACGTGCTTTGCAACCGGCGCGCCTGCCGCGGCGATGCGCGGCTGCTCGTGCGTCCCGGATTCCTCCACGACGAACGCTTCGTCACGCTCCGCAGTGATCGGACGCATCGAGGCCGTGTCAGCAGTCGACGGCTCCAGCCTCGTGTAGGGAGAGGGAGTTGCACCCGCCGCAGCGAGGCGGCCGAGCGAATCATCCAGCTCCGACTGCCGGCGCGAGCGCCACATGCGCGAGACCAGAAGAGCGAGCAGCGCCACTATCAAGAGCGCGATCGCCCACCAGTAGCTCGTGAGGGTATCTAGGATCGAGCCCGAGGATGGTTTGAAGGTGCCCTTGGCCGTCGCCGGCGCGTGATGCGCTACGCGCGCTGGGGTCACGGGTGCATACCGCGGCGCCGGGGCGGTCGCTGCGACCGGCGGCGGAGCTGCGTTCTCGCCCGGTGGCGGTTGCGCAGGCGCCGGGGTGACGCTTGCCGAGGGGTTCGTGGCCGCCGCGGGCGCCGTACTCGCCGCGGATGCAGCCGCGGTGGGGGCCGCCTGCTTGCCCGCGAGCTGGGCCTCCATTCGCGCCAGCTGCGCGTCCTTCAGTTGCAGCAGGCGCTGATCGCCCGCGAGCTGGGTCTGCAGAGTTTGAACCTGGGACTGAAGTGCCGTTACCTCACCTGCCGCGGCGCCCGAGGTTGCGGGCGAGCCGGAAGCGCCGGCGCCTCCGGCCGGTGCGACCAGCCTGAGTCTTCCTGGGCCGATCGCCGCATTGGCGGCCTCGTGCGAGCTGCCGTGCCACGCCGCATACTGCCGGCGGATCTCGGCTGACGCAGCCGCGGGCGAGATGGTCGCGACCGTGGCGCTGTCGGGAATGCGCAGCACGGCGCCCGAGCGCAGCAGGTTCATGTTGCGGTCGAAGGCGTCCGGGTTCCCCTGATAGATCGCGGCCATCCAAGTGTGGGTCGCTCCGGACTCGAGGCCGGCGCCGCTCAGGCGACTCGCGATACCCGACAGGGTCTGCCCGTGGTGCACGATGAGCGAATGCGGCCCATTGCTTTCGGTGGTAGAGGCAGAGGCAGCGGTATTGGCGGACGACCCGGTGGACGAAGATGCTGTTGCGGGCGTGGGCGCCTGGGTGGGCGCATTCTGCGCGCGCTGAATCTCCCCCCCGCGCTGTGCCGTGCCGGTGGCGGCCGGTGCGACCTGCTCGCTGGCCTGCTGCGCCTGGTTGGGCACATACACCGGCGGGTCGAGAAGCACGGTGTACTCGCGGATCAGGTGCCCGCGATCCCAATTGGCCTCGACCAGCAGGGTGAGCACCGGATCGGTGACGGGCTGATCCGACGAGAGATCCACCACTTCCCGACCGTCGGCGGTCCGCACGGTCTTCAAGTGCACACTGCTCAGGAACTCGGGCCAACTGAGACCGTAGCGCGCGAACGTATCGCGAGATGCGATCTGCACCTGCAGGTTCTGCAACGCGTCGGGCGTGACGTCGAGCAGCTCGATCTGCGCCTTGAGCGGCTGATCGAGAGGCGAGAGGAGACGGATGTCCCCGAGGCCGAGGGCGAACGCCGCTGAGGGCACAACCAGCAGCAAAGCCACCGCCCGGCTTGAGCGTTTGGCGAGCATTACGACACCCCGGAAGGCATCAGTGAGTGAAATACATTGTAAAAACAAGCGGATAGCTGCATCTTGGCAGTCTCATCCGATTGGGGTGGCAATATAACTTAATTGGGCCGAAAGCCAAAGCGACCTCAATAAGGAATGTGAGAACAAGCTCCCGCGACCCATAAGTTAAGTCCCCATTCGGTGGCGCCGATATTCCCGTATCTGCAAGACATAAACTGTGTCGGCGATCACCGTCGGGTAATGTCCGGCGTTATGGAGCGAACGTCTGCGTTCTGCGCACGGTGTCGCAGGTAATGATCGATCAGCACGATCGCGAGCATGGCCTCGGCGATGGGGGTGGCCCGCAGCCCCACACAGGGGTCGTGCCGACCGGTCGTGACGATCTCGACGGGCTGCCCGGCCGTGTCCACCGTCCGGCCCGGCACCTGGATGCTCGAAGTCGGCTTCAGCGTGAGATGCGCCACGATGTCCTGGCCGGATGAAATTCCGCCGAGGACCCCGCCCGCGTGATTGCTGGTGAACCCCGCGGGCGTGAGCTCATCGCGATGCTCGCTGCCGCGCTGCGCGACGGCGGCCGTCCCCGCGCCGATCTCCACCGCCTTGACGGCATTGATGCCCATGAGCGCACCGGCGATGTCGGCATCCAGCCGCTCGAAGACCGGCTCGCCAAGGCCCGGCGGCACGCCCGTCGCGACTACGGTCACCCGTGCGCCGATCGAATCACCCTCCGAGCGCAGCTTCCAAATGAGCGCCTCGAGCTCCTCGACCCGCGCCGGATCGGGGCAGAAGAAAGGGTTCTGGTAGGCAAAGGCCGGATCGCGCGCCTCCAGAATGAGCGGGCCGACCTGGCTCAGATAGCCGTAGATCCTGACAGCCAGCCGCATTGCGAGATATTTGCGCGCGATCGCCCCCGCCGCGACTCGCATCACCGTCTCACGCGCGGACGAGCGGCCGCCGCCGCGGTAGTCGCGGAGGCCGTACTTCTGTTGATACGTGTAGTCGGCGTGACCGGGGCGGAAGCGGTCCTTGATCTTCTCATAGTCGCGCGAGCGCGCATCGGTGTTCTCGATGAGGAGCCCGATCGGCGTACCGGTGGTGCGTCCTTCGAATACGCCCGAGAGGATACGCACCTGGTCGCCCTCGTGGCGCTGGCTGACGAACTTCGACGTTCCGGTACGGCGGCGATCGACGTCCTGTTGAATGTCGTCCTCCGACAACTCGAGCCCCGGCGGGCAGCCATCAACGATGCAGCCGAGTGCGGGACCATGACTCTCGCCGAAGGTCGTCAGCGTGAAGAGCTTGCCGATGGTGTTGCCTGACATGCCGTGAATCACCCAATTGTCTATCGCGCGGCGCCGCTCCTCGTGTCAGCCCAGGCGCAGGGACGTGCCCCGCCGCCGCAGGTGGCGGAGGCGACGGGCAAAAACCGCGCTTTTGCCCGGCGCCGCGCTGGGCCGGGCAGGAGCCCGGATCCAGCGCCTCAACCCACTTGCTCCGCGGTGAGGAGGAACACGCCACCGCCGCCGCGCTCGAATTCCAGCCAGAGGAAGGGAAGGCGCTTGAACGCCCGGCGCACGGCCGCCGCGGTATTGCCGACCTCGACGATGAGCAGCCCGCGCGGTCGCAGGTGATCGCTCGCCCCCCGCAGGATCACCCGCACGGAATCGAGGCCATCGCGCCCCGCGGCGAGCGCGAGTCGCGGCTCGTGACGATACTCGGGCGGGAGCCCTGACATCTCCCGCCGCCCCACGTAGGGCGGATTGGCCACGATGATATCGTAGCGCTCGCCCGGGAGGGCGCTGAAATGGTCGGATCGAATGAGGCGCACGCGCCGTCCGAGGCGATGGCGACGGACGTTGGTCGCAGCGACCTCGAGCGCCTCGGGCGAAATGTCCACGGCATCGACGCGCGCCCGCGGCAGCGCTTTCGCGCAGGCGATCGCGATGCAGCCCGACCCCGTGCCGACATCGAGGATCCGACGCACCCGCCGCGCATCGATCCAGGGCGCAAACCGTCTTTCGACGAGCTCCGCGATCGGCGAACGCGGGATTAGCGCGCGCGGGTCGACGTAAAGCGCCAGCCCCGCAAACCACGTCTCACCGGTGAGATATACGGCCGGGATGCGCTCCGCGATGCGCCGCCTCATGAGGGCGTCCACGCGTTCGATATTTCGGCTGCCGACGCGTCGCAGGTAGATTGCACGATCGGCGGAGTGCGGCAGACGCAACGCGTGCAGCACCAAGGCCGCGGAGTCGTCCCAGGCATTGTCGGTCCCGTGCCCGAAGAAGACGCCCGCGCGGCGCAACCGCCGGGCGCCCCGCTCGATGAGTGCGAGGACGGTAGGCTTGTTCTTGGTCGGGGCTCTCATCGCGCGCAGAGACCCTCTCTCTGCGACCCCGAGCCACGAAGACGGACGCGGGACTGGGAAACTGTGTGGGATAATTCGGGCATGACCACTCGGCTGTTCTGGGTCCTCGTCGGCATCGGCGCCCTCTGCGCCGTCTGCGCCGGCTTTCTGCTGGCGGCCGAAGTTGACAGCTCCCGCCCGGTGCTGGCAAGTGGCACGTGGTTGCCGGACGCCAAGCCCGTCGCCGACTTCCACCTCATCGACAGCCAGGGACGTGTCTTCACGCGCGCGCGCCTGCTCGGCCACCCCACGCTCGTGTACTTCGGGTTCACCCACTGTCCGGACGAGTGTCCGGATACGCTTGCCGCGCTCGCTCGAGTGAAGAAGGAGGCGGCCCTGCCGGGCCTGCAGGTGCTCTTCGTCACCGTGGACCCCGGGCGCGATACCCCCGCGGTGCTCGCCCGGTATCTGCGGCATTTCGACCCGAGCTTCCTCGGCCTGACCGGCAATCCCGCCGAGATCCGCCGCCTCGCCGCGAGTCTCGGGATCGGCATCACCCGCATCGACCTGCCTGGAGGCGGGTACGACTTCGATCACACCGTGGCGGTACTGTTGTTCGACTCCCGCGCCCGGGAGGTAGGAGTGTTCACCTCGCCCTTCGACGTGCAGCAGCTTGCGCAGTCGCTGCGCCGCGTAGCGCCGGAGCTGCGCGCCGCAGCCTGAGCCTTGCATGGACGCCCCGATGCCACCTACGGCTTCGCTGACGCTGCGCGCGCGCCTCTTCGTCGCAATGCAACATCTCCTGCCGCAGCATTTCCTCTCGCGGCAGGTCCATCGACTGGCCCGCTGCCGCGTGAAGCCGGTCAAGAACGCGTTGATCAGCTCGTTCGTACGGCATTTCCGCCCTGACATGAGCGATGCGGCCGAGCCCGAGCCACGCGATTACCCGAGCTTCAACGCCTTCTTTACCCGCAGCCTCCGGCCTGGAGCGCGTCCCTGCGATCCCGATCCCAGCGCTCTGGTCGCCCCCGTCGACGGCACCGTGAGTCAGATCGGGCGGCTCGAGGGCCTGCGCCTGCTGCAGGCGAAGGGCCACGACTATTCCGTCGAAGCGCTGCTCGGCGGCGCCTCGGGGTGGGCGGAACGCTTCGAGGGCGGCTCGTTCGCGACGCTCTATCTCGCCCCGTACAACTATCACCGCATCCACATGCCGGCGGCCGCCACGCTGCGCGCCGCGTGGTTCGTGCCCGGAAAGCTCTTCAGCGTCAACGCGGTGACCGCGGCGGCCGTGCCGCGGCTCTTCGCGCGCAACGAGCGCGTCCTCTGCGCATTCGAGGAGGGCACGCTGACCTTTGCGCTGGCGCTCGTCGGCGCGCTTTTCGTCGGCAGCATCGCGACCGTCTGGCATGGCGACGTGACGCCGTGCAGCCCTCGCCACGCTACGGACCTGCCGGTCGACACCGGCCGCGCGCCGGGCAGGCTCGATCGCGGAGCGGAGCTGGCTCGATTCAACATGGGATCCACCGTCATCCTGCTGCTGCCGCCGGCAACCGCGGCATGGCTGCCGGAGCTGCAGCCCGGCTCGGCCGTGCGCGTCGGTCAAACCATCGCCTGGCGCCGCTCGCCGTGACCGAAAGCGGCAGCAACGGCTCGAGGGATTGGCGGCCCACCGCCTCGCGAGAGAGGCTGGAGCTGCGCGCCGCGCTGCTTGCGCGCACACGCAGCTTCTTCGCTGCCCGCAACGTGCTGGAGGTGGACACGCCGATCGTGGTCAACGCGCCCGTGACCGACGTGCACATCCACTCCGCGCGCGCGCTGCTCGATGCCGGGCGACACTTCTTTATCCATACCTCGCCGGAGTACGCCATGAAGCGTCTCCTCGCGGCGGGGATGGGCGACATCTATCAGATCTGTCATGTTGTGCGTTCGCTCGAGCGCGGAAGGCTGCACAACGCAGAATTCACGCTGATCGAGTGGTATCGCTTAGATCTCTCGCTCGATGCGCTCATGAGCGAGGTCGAGGCGCTGGTGCGCGAGCTCCTTCACCCCGCCGGCACCCCCCGCGTGAGCGAGCGGGTGAGCTATCGCGAGGCGTTCCTGCAGACGCTCGCCCTCGACCCCTTCACGGCGCCGGTAGCACAGCTCGCGGAGCACGCCCGCCAGGCGGGCTTCGACCGCGGGGCGACCGGCCGCGACGAGCTGCTCGAGCTGCTGATGGGCGCCGTCGTCGGTCCGCGGCTCGGCCAGCGCGGGTTGACCTTCATACACGGCTATCCGGCAAGTCAGGCGGCGTTAGCGCGGCTGGACCCCACGGAGCCGCGCGCCGCGCAGCGCTTCGAGCTCTACTGCGATGGCATCGAGCTAGCCAACGGCTTTCACGAGCTGAGCTCCGCGCGCGAGCAGCGCGCCCGCTTCGAGCGCGATGTCGAGGAACGCCGCCGGCTCGGCCTGCCCGACACCACCCTGGACGAGCGTCTGCTCGCAGCGCTCGAAGCCGGCCTCCCGGACTGCTGCGGCGTGGCGCTCGGCTTCGATCGCACCCTGATGCTCGCGGCGGGCGCGGAGCGCATCGACGCGGTCTTGCCCTTTCCCATCGAGCGCGCCTGAACGAGGCAATGCGAACCCCCATGACCTACACCAGCAAGCCCTACGACTTCACTGACAAGCGCGGTGGCTACGAGCAGTTGGCCACCCAGCTTCACGGGCTCCTCGCGGGCGAGTCCGATCCGATCGCCAACGCCGCCAACACCGCGGCGCTCATTTTCGATGCGCTGCCGGAGGTGAGCTGGGCGGGGTTCTATTTCCTGCGCGGCGGTGAGCTCATCGTGGGGCCCTTCCAAGGAAAGCCCGCGTGCGTGCGCATCGCCCTCGGCCGCGGCGTCTGCGGAACGGCTGCAGCGAAGCGTACGACCCTCATCGTCCCGGATGTAAACGCCTTTCCCGGACACGTCGCCTGTGATACGGCGTCGCAGTCGGAAGTCGTGGTGCCGCTGATCGTGGCAGACCGGGTGGTGGGCGTCCTCGATCTCGACAGCCCACGGCTCTCGCGGTTCGATGAAGACGATGCGCGCGGCCTGGAGCGGCTCGCGGCGCTATTCATCTGGGCGAGCCGGCTGGAAGAGTTGCGGTAGGAGCCCTTCGGGCTTGCGCTGCATAGGCCTGCGCACAGCTACTGCTTGGCGCGCGAGACGTACTCGCCGGTGCTGGTGTTGATGCGGATGACTTCGCCCTCGTTGATGAAGAGTGGTACCCGCACCACGGCGCCGGTCTCGAGCTTGGCGGGCTTCTGGCCGCCGGTGGCGGTGTCACCCCGCAGGCCGGGGTCGGTCTCGACGATCTTGAGCTCCACGTGCGCGGGCACGTTCACCACCAGTGGCTCGTTGTTCCAGAGGGTGACGATGCAGACTATGCCGTCCTTCAGCCACTGCGTGTTGTCTCCCACGGCGGATTTGCCGGCCGTGTACTGCTCGAAGCTGTCCGGCATCATGAAGTGCCAGAAGTCGCCGTCCTGGTAGAGGTACTGCATCTCCGTGTCGACGACGTCCGCCGCCTCCAGCGACTCGCCCGACCTGAAGGTGCGCTCGATGGTGCGGCCGGTCTTGAGGTTGCGGACCTTGATGCGGTTGAAGGCCTGACCCTTGCCGGGCTTCACGAACTCGTTCTCGACCACCGCGTACGGGTCGCCTTCGAGCAGGACTTTGAGACCCGAGCGGATCTCGCTGGTGGTGTAGCTGGCCATTTCTTTCTCGCGGCTGGAGCGGCAGAATGCGCGGCCCTGCCCATAAGAGGGCCGCGTATGATAACGGCATCGGTTCACCCCCGCCAGCTCGAGCCTCGCACCTGGCAGCAGGAGCTCGCCCAGGCCATCACGAGCCCGGAGGAGCTGGCTGCCGTGCTCGGCCTCAACCTCGAGGATCTCGCTGGCGCGCACGATGCCGGCCGGTCCTTCCGCCTGCGCGTGCCCCGCAGCTTCGTGGCCCGGATGCGCCGCGGCGACCTCAGGGACCCGCTGCTCCGTCAGGTCCTGCCGGCAGCCGCCGAGCTCAGCGACACGCCGCAGTACGTCGCGGATCCTATCGGCGAAGGCTCCGCTCTTCGTGCACCCGGCCTACTGCAGAAATACCGCGGCCGCGCGCTCCTCATCACGACGCCCACTTGCGCCGTGCACTGCCGTTACTGCTTCCGCCGGGAATTCCCCTACGGGAAGCAGAGCGTGGAGGCGCCGCGCTGGAGCGAGGCGCTCGCCGAGATCGCTGCCGACGCTTCGCTCGAGGAGATCATTCTCAGCGGGGGTGATCCGCTGTCGTTGAGCAACGCGCGCCTCGAGGGTCTGACCCGGGCTCTGGCCGCCATCCCTCACGTACGACGCATTCGCGTACACACGCGCCAGCCGGTAGTGCTGCCTTCGCGAGTCGACGAGGGACTTCTCCGGTGGCTGCGGGCCTGCACGCTGCCAATCGTATTCGTGCTGCACATCAACCATCCGAACGAGCTCGACGCGCAGCTCGCGGCCGCTTGCGCGAAACTGCGCGCCACTGGCATAACGCTGCTCAACCAGTCGGTGCTCCTGGCCGGCGTCAATGACGACGTCGAAGTGCTCTCGGAGCTGTCGCGGCGCCTCTTCGATGCAGGGGTGCTCCCCTACTACCTGCACGCGCTCGATCGGGTGCGAGGCGCAGCGCATTTCGCGGTTTCCGACGCGCGTGCGCGGGCCCTGGCCGGTCAGCTCGCCGCGCATCTTCCCGGCTACCTGGTTCCCCGACTCGTGCGTGAAGTGGCCGGTGCGCCCGCCAAGGTTCCTCTTCCGCCAGCACTGTGACATGGAACAACCGGATGGGCGGTAGCCCTCTGCTAGAATTTTTCGCGATTTGACGCCTGGAATAGCCGCCCCACCGGAGATCGGCTTGGCCGAGCAGAACGCGGTACCTCTCATCGTACTCTCTCCCGCCCGGGATCCGGTCGAGGCGATCAACAGCATCCTGCGCCGCGCCGGCCATGCTGTGCACTGCACGTGGATCCCCGCACTGCGGGACCTGCCCGATGCGCTGCCGCAAATCAACCCGGAGCTGCTCATCGTTGTCGCAGGATCACCGGAGGACGACCTGAAGAGCGTCATCGAGGTGCGCGACCAGGTCGCGCCCACCGTCCCGGTCGTGGTTGTCAGGGAAACGGTGGACGAAGCCGGCATAGGCGATGCCATGACGGTGGGCGCGCGCGATGTGGTCTCACTGGCCAATCCTGTGCGGCTGGCCGCAGTGATGGGCCGGGAGCTGCGCGCCTTCCGGCTGGAGCGTGCGCTCACCTCCACCCTCAAATCCGCCCACGACGCACGCAGTCAGCTCGAAAACGTGCTGCAGCGCTCGAACGATGCGATCGTGCAGGTGCAGGAAGGCATCGTCATCGATGCCAACCCGGCGTGGCTAGAGCTCTTCGGGGCCGAGGACTCATTGGTCGGCCAGCCGGTGATGGACCTCTTCGACGAGGCCACACATCCGGCGCTCAAGGGCGCGCTAGCCGCCTGCCTGCAGGGCCGTTGGAGCGATCACGCGCTCAAGGCGACTGCCCTGCTCCCGCAGGGCAAGACCATGTCCGTGGAAATCGTGCTGGCGCTGGGCGTTCACGACGGCGAGCCGAGCGTGCGCCTGGTCGTGCCCGCCCAGCCGCGCGACGAGCAGAGGCTGGTCGAGGAGCTGAGTCAGGTCGTCCACTCGGACCACACGACCGGATTCCTGCATCGGCGCGAGCTGATGGAGGCGCTCCATGCACGCGTGGCCGCCCCGAGCCACGGGGGTATGCGCTCCCTCGCCTTGGTAAAGCTCGACAGGTTCGCGAGCGTGGAGCGCGACGTCGGCGCCACGGCCAGCGAGGACGTCCTGATGGGAATCGCGGCGCTCCTGAAGGAGACGCTCTATCCCAACGAGATTGTTGGCCGCTTCGGCGGCGTGAGATTCCTCGCGATGCTCGAGCGCGGCAACGAGAACGACATCCAGGCGTGGGGCAAGCAACTCCTTGCGCGGGTGCAGAAGCACGCGATGCGCGTCAGTGACACGACCGTCGCGGTAACCTGCACCGTCGGCTTGTCAATCGTCCCACCCAGCGCACCCAAGCTCGACGCCATCGTGGCTGATGTGATCGAGGCATGCGCGAGGGGGGCGAAGCAGGGCGGCAACCAGGTGCTGACCTCCGGACGTGCCGACGTCGAGAACCGCGTCCAGTCCTACGATCAGGTCTGGGTCAAGCACATCAAGGCGGCGCTGATGGAGAATCGGTTTCGCCTGGCGCAGCAGCCGGTGGCGAGCCTGCAGGGCGATGACCCGCAGATGTGGGACGTGTTGGTCCGCATGGTCGACCACCAGGGCAAGGAAGTGCTGCCGGCCGAGTTCATGGCCGCCGCCGAGCGCAACGACCTGCTGAAGAACATCGACCGCTGGGTCGTCGGCGCCTCGCTCGCCTTTGCTGCGCAGCGGCGGCCGCAGTGCCTGTTCGTGCGACTCTCCAAGGACACCGCGAGAGATGCGAGCTTCGTCGAATGGCTGGACGGACACATCCGCTCGGCACGCGCGGAGCCGCAGCGGGTCTGCTTCCAGGTGACGGAGGAAGTGGCGGCAGGCTTCCCGCAGGTCGGGATCCTCGCGGGCGGGTTGCGCCAGCGCGGGTTTCGGTTCGCGCTCGAGAGCTTTGGCTCCGGCCGCGATCCGCAGCGCCTCATCGAGTCGGTGCCGCTCGATTTCGTGAAGATCGACGGCGCCCTCGTCCAGGGACTGGCGCGCGACACGCAGCTGCAGCAGCGCGTGCGCACCCTGGTCGACTCGGCGGCCAAGCGAAGCATTCACACCATCGCCGAGCGCGTCGAGGACGCCAACACCATGGCCGTTCTGTGGCAGCTCGGGGTGCAGTACATCCAGGGCTACTTCGTCAACGCGCCCGAAGAAGTGATAATGGGTTGAGCCCGAAAGCGAACTATGGAGCGGGCCAAGGCCGGCCAATCAACCCACCGGCGGCGGCACCGCTTCGAGTCGCTCCATCTTTCTCGGCCAGCCGCGCGGCAAAACGGCGCCGCGCTGGGCGCGCTGGCCGCGGTAGGCCTTGAGGTCTCTCCAGTCGAGCGTCTTCTGCTTCTCGCCCGCAAAGAGCAGGAGGGAGCCGTTCGGCGGCACCACGGCGACGCCGGTCATCAGCTCCTCGCGGGCAGCGGCCTTCCTGCCCGGGATGTCATAGAGCTTGTTGCCCTTGCCGCGGGGCATCTCCGGCACATCGCGCACCGGGAAGGCGAGGAGCTTGCCCTCGCTGCTCACTGCAACCACCAGCGACTCCGGCGAGGGCACGAGCGCGGGCGGCAACACCATGGCGTTATCCGGGACATTGAGCACCGTCTTGCCGGCGCGGCGATCGGTGATCAGCTCCTTCAGGCGCACGACGAAACCGTAGCCGGCATCGCTGGCAAGCAGCCAGAGATCCTCGGGCTCTCCCATCATGATGCCGGCGAACTTGGCGCCGTCGGGAGGGTTCAGGCGGCCGGAGAGCGGCTCGCCCTGGCCGCGCGCCGAGGCCAGCGAGTGCGCGGGCAGCGAGTATGTCCGGCCCGTGCTGTCGATGAACACCGCGGTCTGCAGGCTCCGGCCTCGCGCCATCGACTGGAAACCGTCACCGCTCTTGTAGGAAAGCGTGTGCGGCTCGATCTCGTGACCCTTGGCGGAGCGGACCCAGCCGCCGGTCGACAACACCACGGACACCGGCTCGTTGGGAATGAGGGTCGTCTCATCGATCGCCTGCGCCGCTTCGCGCTCGATGATGCGGGTGCGCCGGTCGTCACCGTGCTTCTCGGTGTCCTCGCGGATCTCGGCGGCGACGAGCTTCTTCAACTTCGCCTTGCTCTTCAGCAGCGCTTCCAGCTCCTCGCGCTCGGCTGCGAGCTGCTTCTGCTCCTCGCGGATCTTCATCTCCTCGAGGCGGGCGAGATGGCGCAGGCGCGTGTTGAGGATTTCCTCGGCCTGCTCGTCCGAGAGCTTGAAGCGCTTCATCAGCACCGGCTTCGGCTCATCCTCCCGGCGGATGATGCGGATCACTTCATCGAGGTTGAGATAGACGACGAGCAGGCCTTCGAGGATGTGAAGGCGCTTCTGCACCCGCTCGAGCCGATATTGCAGACGCCGCGTGACCGTGGCGATGCGGAAGTCGAGCCATTCCGCGAGGATGGACTTGAGCCCCATTACGCGCGGACGCCCGTCGCGACCTATGATGTTGAGGTTGACGCGGTAGTTGCGCTCGAGGTCGGTCGTCGCGAAGAGGTGGTTCATCACCTCCACCATGTCGACACGGTTCGAGCGCGGTACGAGCACCAGGCGCACCGGGTGCTCGTGATCGGATTCGTCCCGCAGGTCCTCGACCATCGGCAGCTTCTTCGCGCGCATCTGCTCCGCAATCTGCTCCTGCACGCGCGTCGGGGAAACCTGGTGCGGGAAGGCGGTAATGACGACGTTGCCGTCTTCAAGCTCGAAGGTGGCGCGCGCCTTGAAGGAGCCGACCCCCTTCTCGTAGAACTCCTTGAGGTCGGAGCGGGGCGAGATGATCTCCGCGCCGGTAGGGAGATCCGGTCCCTTGACGTGCTTCATCAGCGCGGCGGTAGTCGCATCGGGCTCCTCCAGCAGATGAATGCCCGCCGCGGCAACCTCACGCAGGTTGTGCGGTGGAATGTCAGTGGCCATACCGACGGCAATACCCGAAGTGCCGTTCAGCAGCAGGTTGGGCAACCGTGCCGGCAACATCACCGGCTCTTCGAGCGTGCCATCGAAGTTCTGCGTCCAATCCACCGTGCCGTGCGCCAGCTCGCCAAGCAACACGTCGGCGTACTTGGTGAGCTTGGCCTCGGTGTAGCGCATGGCGGCGAAGGACTTGGGGTCGTCCTGGGAGCCCCAGTTGCCCTGGCCGTCGACTAGGGGATAGCGGTAGGCGAAGGGCTGCGCCATGAGCACCATCGCCTCGTAGCAGGCGGTATCGCCATGGGGATGGAACTTGCCGATCACATCGCCCACGGTGCGGGCGGATTTCTTGTGCTTGGAGGCGGCGGAGAGGCCGAGCTCGCTCATGGCGTAGATGATGCGGCGCTGCACGGGCTTGAGGCCGTCGCCGATCGCGGGCAGGGCGCGATCGAGGATGACGTACATCGAATAGTCGAGGTACGCCTTCTCGGTGAAGGTGCGCAGCGCCTGGCGCTCTACGCCTTCGAAGTTCAGTTCCTGGTCTTGCATCGGAATCGTTTGCCTATTTCGATGGTTCCCGTTCGGAGTCTCGCTCGAAAAGCATTTTCCGGGAACGCCATCGAGCGCGTCGCTCTGGCCTTCCATGGCGGCAGGGCACCCAGCCCGCGCGGTCCCGCGCGGTCGTTCGCCGCATGCGGCGAACCCCTGGAGGCTGCCGGAAAAACATCCTGTTTTTCAGGCTCCCGGAAAATCCTTTTCGACCGAGTCTCCTCTTTCACTGTTCGCTACTGCATCTATACCTGTACGTCGGCGAGGTTGCCCTTCTGCTCGAGCCACTCGCGGCGGTCGCCGGCGCGTTTTTTGGCCAGCAGCATATCCATCAATTGATCAGTGTTGTCCTTGCCGTCGATCGTGAGCTGCACCAGGCGGCGGGTGCGCGGATCTATCGTCGTCTCGCGCAGCTGGCCGGGGTTCATCTCGCCCAGGCCCTTGAAGCGGGTGACGGTGGGCTTGGTGCGGGGGTTTTCCTTCTCGATGCGCTTCAGGAGCTGGTCGCGCTCGCCGTCATCGAGGGCGTAGTAGACCTGTTTGCCGGCGTCGATGCGGTAGAGCGGCGGCATGGCGACATGCACGTGCCCGTTGGTTACCAGGGGACGGAAGTGTCGCAGGAAGAGCGCGCAGAGAAGCGTGGCTATGTGCTGGCCGTCGGAGTCGGCGTCGGCGAGGATGCAGACCTTGTGGTAGCGCAGCTGGCTCAGGTCCTGGGAGCCGGGGTCGACGCCGAGCGCGACGCTGATGTCGTGCACTTCCTGGGAGGAGCCGATCTCGCCGGGCTCGAGCTCCCAGGTGTTCAGGATCTTGCCGCGCAGCGGCATGATGGCCTGGAAGTCCTTGTCGCGCGCCTGCTTGGCGGAGCCGCCGGCGGAGTCGCCTTCCACCAGGAAGAGCTCGGAGCGGCGCGGGTCCTGGCTCGCGCAGTCGGCGAGCTTGCCGGGGAGCGCCGGGCCGCCGGAGATGCGCTTGCGCACGACGCGCTGCGCGGCCTTGGCACGCTCCTGGGCGTTGGCGATCGCGAATTGCGCGATACGCTCGCCGGCATCGGGGTGGCGGTTGAGCCAAAGCGCGACGGAGTCGCGCGCGAAGCCTTCGACGAGCCCCGCGGCATCGCGCGAGGCGAGCCGCTCCTTCATCTGGCCGGCGAACTGCGGCTCGTGGATCTTCACCGAGAGCACGTAGCTCGCCTTGTCCCAGATGTCTTCGGGGGTGAGCTTGACGCCGCGAGGCACGAGGTTGCGGAACTCGCAGAACTCGCGCACGGCCTGCGCGACGCCCGAGCGCAGCCCGTTGACGTGGGTGCCGCCCTCGGTGGTCGGGATGAGGTTGACGTAGCTCTCGCCGATGACGGTTTCCGCAGCGGGTGCCCAGACGAGCGCGAATTTCACCGCGTCAGTCTCCTCCTCGCGTTGGCCGGTGATCGGCTCGTTCGGCAGCCGCTCGCTGTCGGCCAGCTCCTCGAGCAGATAGGCGCCGAGGTCCCCGGTGTAGAACCATTCGTCCTTCTCGCCCGTCGCCTCGTTGGTGAAGGTGATGCGCAGACCGGGGCAGAGCACGGCCTTGGCCTTCAAGGTGTGCTTGAGCTGGGGAACCGAGAATTTGTCGGAGTCGAAGAACTTCGGATCGGGCCAGAAGCGCACGGTGGTGCCGGTGTTGCGCTGGCCGACGGTGCCCACCACTTCGAGCTTGGATTGGATTTTGCCGTCCTTGAAGCTGATGTTGTATTCCTTGCCGCCGCGCTTGATCCAGCACTCGAGATGCTTCGAGAGCGCGTTGACGACGGAGACGCCGACGCCGTGCAGGCCGCCGGAGAATTTGTAGGTCTTGTCGGAGAATTTGCCGCCGGCATGCAGGCGGGTGAGGATGAGCTCGACACCGCTCACTTTCTCCTTGGGATGGATGTCGACGGGCATGCCGCGGCCGTCGTCTTCGGCCTGCAGGGAGCCGTCCTTGAAGAGTGTCACGTCGATCTGCTTGCAGTAGCCGGCGATCGCCTCATCGACGCTGTTGTCGATGACCTCGTGGGCCATGTGGTTCGGCCGCGAGGTATGGGTGTACATGCCGGGGCGGCGGCGCACGGGCTCCAGGCCGCTCAGGACTTCGATGTCGGAAGCAGTATAGGAACTATTCATCGGGAATTGGCGGGGCGAGATCTACCGCTAAAGGCGGGAATTTTACCAGGATGAGCAGTATGCGGCCCGTCATCGGGCGGGCGCCTCAGGAGGGGATTCGAACGACTTGAATTTCCGGTATTTGAATGCGCCCAGGGCCGACCCGACCAGCAGCCACACGCCGCCGAACACGAAGGTCGTGCGATCGAATCCCGACCAGACGAACGCCACGATGATCAGGCCGAGAGCGGGAAACAGCAGATAGCTGAAAACGTGCCGGTACCTCTTCTGATTGAGATAAAAGAAGACGAACACGGTGACATTGAGCAGCATGAACGCCGTGAGAGCACCAAAGTTGACCAGTTTGAGAATGACTTCCTCCGGTATCAGCAGGGCCACGGCAATCGACAGCACGGCCACCAACACGGTGGCATTGACCGGAGTTTTGAAGCGATGGTGCACCTGCGAGAGAAATTCGGAACCGGGCAACGCCCGGTCGCGCCCCATCGAATAGAGTATCCGCGAAATGGCCAGCTGCGCCGACAACGCATTGGCGATGCCCGCTGCAATGACGTTGACGATGATCAACAGCAGGTACAGCCACGCACCGCCCACCTCCCGTCCGATTTCGAAAAAGCCGAGCTTCGCATCCAGCGAGTGGTAGTCCGGATGCGCCAGCGCGGCAACGTAGGTCTGAGCGATGAAGATCACACCGAGCAACAGCAACGCCAGCACCGTGGCGTTGCCCACGGTTCTGCGCGGATTCCTGACTTCCTCGGCGAGCGTGCTGATCGCATCGAAGCCGAGGAAGCTCAGTACTGCAATGGAGGTCGCGGTAGCGACGAAATGCCCGTTCAGGTGCGCCGGCTGAATGAACGGCGCGACCGACCAGCCGCCGACGCCGTGTCCTGCGATGAAGACGTAATCGACCGCGAAGACGAAGAAAATCGCCAGCGCGACGAGCTCGACACACAGCAGGAGAAAGTGCGCACGGGCTTGCAATCTGATGCCGACAACGTTGACCACGGTGTTGAAGGCGACAAAACCCAGCACCCACAGCCAGATCGGGACCATGGGCAGCACCCCCTGCAGCCATGAGGCACTGAAAGCGTAGATCAGGCCCGGGATGAGCAGATAATCAGCCAGGATCATCCAGCCTGCGAGAAACCCAAGGTAGGGATGCCAGCCGCGCCGCACGTAGGCATACACCGAACCCGCCATGGGGAATTCGCCGCTGAGGCGCTTGTAGCTCAGCGCGGTGAACAACATCGCCACCACGCCGACGAGATAGACCAGCGGCACCATGCCGTGACTTTCCTGCGCGACGAAGCCGTACACCGCCATCGGTGCAATCGGCACCATGAAGATCATCCCGTACACCACCAGTTGCCGCAGGCCGAGCGCGCGATCGAGCTCCGCGCCTGCCTCGAGGTTCTTCATGATGGCCCGGGAGTCGCGCACGCCACGGCGCGCAGGAAATCGAGCAGCCCGCTCACATAGACGGTCTGGTCGTCATACATCGCCATGTGGCTGCCGTCCGGACAGTGAAGATAACGTCCCTGGGGCAGCGCTCGCGCCATCGCAGCCATGTGTTTCGGATCCATGGTGTCGTGCGCGGCACCTATCGTAAGCGTGGGCACGCGGATGCGCGCCAGATCGGCCGTGCGATCCCAATGCACCAGCTTGCCGCTTGCCCCCAGCTCGCTCGGCCCTTGCATGGGGATGTAGATCTTCGGGTTCAGGTGCGCGAAAGCACGCACGACCGGATCGGGCCATTGCGCATGCGGCACGCGCAGCACGTGGCGCTCGTAGTGATGGGGAATGAGCAGGCCCATGTAACGTGGATTGTCGTAATCGCCGGCCGCCTCGATCGCACGGATCTCCGCCAACACCTCCGGGGGGATGCCCGGCATCAGCATGTCCCGCGCGTATCGGTTGTAATCGGCAATGCTGCTGACCATGTTTGAAATGATCAGTCCCTTCACGTGCTGCTGATGCTGCAGCGCATATTCGATGGCCAAAATCCCGCCCCACGAATGACCGAGCAGGAAGAAGTTATCCGCATCGAGCGCCAGGGCCTTGCGCACCTGCTCGACCTCGTCGACGAAACGCGCGGTGTCCCAGAGCTCGGGCACATCCGGCTGGCTGCTGCGGTGCGAGCCCAGCTGGTCGTAGTAGTAATACTCCACCCCGGCCTGCGGCAGATAGCTGTCGAAGCATTCGAAGTACTCGTGCGTGCAACCCGGGCCGCCGTGCAGCAGCAACAGCTTGATGCGCGGGTTGTCACCGCATCGTTTGGTCCACACGTTGAACGTCCCGTGTGCCGTGCGCACCGGTAGCAGGCGCGCACCGCCACTCCAGGCGTCGGGGTGGCGGCGCCGGACTTCGCCGACGTCCAGGGCATCAGATGCGGGCCTGCGGAACGCCGGCTGCTGCTGTTGACTATCGATCATCCGCTCTCCCGTTCCACCCACTCGGGGTGCAGGATGCCCGGACTTTAGCTCAAATCCGCAACGAGAGCGGCTCTTACGGGCTCGGGAACGGGATCGACGGAATGGCGGCAGCGGTCGTGATCGACGCCAGCGGCGAGTGCCGCTCCGCTTTTCAAGGCGGCGACCATGGCGGCCGTGAGCTCGAAGCGCAGGAAATGCACGGCAGAAGTCTGCTCGGTGGTCTCGCGCTCGAGATCCTCGTCGGCGATTGCATACACGCGGTCATGGCCGCGCGCCTGGACCCAGCAGCGGTCCTCGAGGCCGATGAGCTGCGCGAGCTGGCGCTGGCGCTCGGCGACGTCGGGGAACTCGATGAGCAGGGTCGCTTTCCAGTTGCCACCGTCGGGAATGAGGGGATTATAGGCGTCGAGCTCGTCGCGGATGCCTTCGAGCTCGAAGATGCGCTCGGCGCGCAGCATTTCCTGGATCTGGTACTGCATAGTCAACCGGTCCTCGAACGACCAGGTGACGTTGGGACCGACGGCGAGCTTGCGATGTCGCTTGTGCTCGAGCACGCGGGCGCGGAAGGCAGGGCGCTCGCGGGCGTAGTGCTCCAGGCTCATGAGGTCGGTAGCAGCGAGCTTGTCCATGAGGCCTCCTATAGACCGTACGCGAGGCGCAGCAGGGTGAGTGGATGCTCGGGCTCGCGGCCGCTCTCGAGGCCGCTTTCGATCTGGTGGCCGGCCATGGGGCAGTCGCTCGCGTAGTGGTCGGCGCTCGCGGACTGAACGCGCTGTATCACGGGGCGGCCGATCTTCATGGAGGCCGCGCGGAATTCCTTCTTCACGCCGTAGGTGCCGTTGTGTCCGGAGCAGCGCTCGATGGCCTCGACGGTGGTGTCGGGGATGAGACGCAGCACGTCGCGGGTCTTCAGGCCGATGTTCTGTACGCGCAGGTGGCAGGCGACGTGGTAGCTCACCTTGCCGAGCGCGCGCTTAAAGTCGGTGCGCAGCAGACCCGCGCGATGGCGATGCATCAGGTACTCGAACGGGTCGAAGATGCGCTTGGCGACGCGCTGCACTTCCGGCTCGGCGGGAAACATCAGCGGCAGCTCCTGCTTGAACATCAGCACGCAGGAGGGAATCGGCGCGACGATGTCGAGACCCGAGTCGAGCGCGCGAACGAGCTGCGGGATGTTGTGCTCCTTCAGGCGGGCGACCGCCTCGAGGTCGCCGAGCTCGAGCCGCGGCATGCCGCAGCAGCGCTCCTGCGCAAGCACAGTGACCGGGATATCGTTGTGCTCGAAGACGGCGACCAGGTCCTCGTTGAGCCGCGGCTCATTGCGGTTGCCGTAGCAGGTGGTGAAGAGCGCCACTTTGCCCGTGGTCTCTGGAGTCGGGCGAGGGAGCTCGCCGCCTGCCTGGGCGCCCGTGGTGTCAGCGAGCCGCCGCAGCCGTTTGCGCGCGGTGCGGGAGTAATACTTGGGCACGGGTGCACTCGGGTCTACGCCGAGCGTCTTCTCCAACGCCGCGCGGCCCGCACGCGAGCGGTTGACGGCGTTGACAACCTCCGCGACCACGGGAATTCCAGCTAACCTTCCTACGGCGTCGGTCGCGGCCAGTGCGCGATTGCGGAAACTGACGCCCTCCTTGCGTGTGCGCACGGCCTTTGCCCGCAGCATCAGATGCGGGAAGTCGACGTTCCACGGATGCGGCGGCACGTACGGGCACTTCGTCATGAAGCACATGTCGCACAGATAGCAGTGATCGACGACCTGCCAGAACACCTTCCTGTCGACCGACTCGACCTCGCCGGTGGAAGAGGCATCCACCGCATCGAACAACGTTGGAAAGGCGTTGCAGAGACTGAAGCAGCGGCGGCAGCCATGGCAGATCTCGAAGACGCGCTCGAGCTCCTTGGCGAGCGCGCCCTCATCGTAAAAAGCAGGGCTCTGCCAATCGAGCGGGTGTCGGCGAGGCGCCTCGAGGCTGCCCTCCCGGCCGGCGCCCGGTTTCCGCGATCCCCCATCGCCGGATGAAGTGGGTGTAGCGCTCATCGCTGGGCCGGGCAGGGTGCGACGCATGCGTCGCACGGGTGGCCATGAATGGCCACCCCGGGCTTGTGCGGAGCATGGATTGCGCCGCGCAATGCCCGGATCCAGCGCTTCAATTAGATCCCTTCCAGAGCTTTCTGGAAGCGGTTGGCGTGCGAGCGCTCGGCCTTGGCCAGGGTCTCGAACCAATCGGCGATCTCCGCGAAGCCTTCCTCGCGGGCCTGCTTGGCCATGCCCGGGTACATATTCGTGTACTCGTGGGTTTCACCGGCGATAGCGGCCTTGAGATTGAGCTTGGTATCGCCGATCGGCAAGCCGGTGGCGGGGTCACCCACCACTTCGAGATACTCGAGGTGGCCGTGCGCGTGGCCCGTCTCACCCTCGGCCGTCGAGCGGAAGACCGCGGACACGTCGTTGAATCCCTCGACGTCCGCCTTGGCTGCGAAGTACAGGTACCGGCGATTCGCCTGGGACTCGCCCGCGAACGCGTCCTTCAGATTCTTCTCGGTCTTGCTGTCTTTGAGGTTCATGCCGCTGTCTCCTGTCTTAGACTGGGTCTAACGAGGGCCGCGACTCTAAGCCGGACCTGCCGGCGCGTCAATCACGTTGACCGCCACTGCCGCGCCTGTATAAGGTGCTCGATCAATGTCCGAGAACAAGGCTGAGAACAAGGTACCCGATTTCGAGCAGGCGCTTGCCGAGCTCGAGGCGCTGGTCGAGCGCCTGGAGCGCGGCGATTTGCCGCTCGACGAAGCGCTGAAGACTTTCGAGCGGGGCGTGGAGCTGACGCGACACTGCCAGAGCTCGCTCAGATCAGCCCAGCAGCGGGTCGAAATCCTGCTGAAGCGCAACGGCCAGCCGGAATCGGAGCCCTTTGCCATCCCGGACTCCCAGGACCCCGCGGCGCCATCAACGCGGGGATGATCGTCAAGCCCTTGTTGCAGTTCTGCAACAAGAGAGACAGAGAGCGCCGCTGTGCGCCGGTGTAAACTGCCACAGATGACTTCCCCGCCAAACGCTTACCCGCTGCTCGACGCGATCGAGTCACCCACCGATCTTCGCCAGCTGCCTGTGGCGAAGCTGCCGGAAGTGGCGCAGGAGCTGCGCCAGTTCCTCATCCAGACCGTAAGCACGCGCGGCGGCCATTTCGCCGCAGGCTTGGGCGCGGTCGAGCTGGCCGTTGCGCTGCACTATGTCTTTGACACGCCGCACGACCGGCTGGTCTGGGACGTGGGTCACCAGGCCTATCCGCACAAGGTGCTGACGGGCCGGCGGGATCGCTTGCACACCATCAAGCAGCCGGGCGGCCTCGCGCCCTTCCCGACGCGCGCGGAGAGCAAGTACGACACGTTCGGCGTCGGCCATTCCAGCACTTCGATCAGCGCGGCCCTCGGCATGGCGATCGCCGCCGGGCGTCTCGGCGAGTCGCGCCGCGTCGTGGCCATCATCGGCGATGGCGCCATGACCGCCGGCATGGCCTTCGAGGCGTTGAATCACGCCGGCTCGCTGCCCGCCGACCTGCTCGTCATTCTCAACGACAACGACATGTCGATCTCCGAGAATGTCGGCGCGCTTTCCAACTACTTCGCCGCCGCGCTCTCCGGGCGGGTGTACAGACACCTGCGCGAGGGCGGCAAGAAGGTGCTGAAGCCTATCCCGCCGATCTGGGAGCTCGCGCGCCGCTCCGAGGAGCACCTGAAGGGCATGGTCCTGCCCGGCACACTCTTCGAGGAGCTCGGCTTCAACTACATCGGACCGATGGATGGCCACGACGTACGCGCTCTGGTCAGCACCCTGCGCAACGTCAAGAAGCTGCGCGGCCCGCAGTTCCTGCACGTGGTCACCCGCAAGGGCAAGGGCTACGCGCCCGCCGAGGCCGACCCGATCAAGTGGCACGGGCCGGGCCCGTTCGATCCGGTGAGCGGCACGATATTCAAGGAGGCCACCTCCGGGCCTTCCTACTCACAGCTCTTCGGCAAATGGCTCTGCGACATCGCGGAGCAAGACCCACGCATCATAGGCATCACTCCCGCCATGCGCGAGGGCTCGGGCCTCGTGGAGTTCTCCAAGCGTTTCCCCGACCGCTACTTCGACGTCGCCATCGCGGAGCAGCACGCGGTCACCTTCGCCGCGGGACTTGCCACCGAGGGCCTCAAGCCCGTCGTCGCCATCTACTCTACCTTCCTGCAGCGCGCCTACGACCAGCTGATTCACGATGTCGCCCTGCAGAACCTCCCGGTGCTGTTCGCGCTCGATCGCGCGGGCCTCGTGGGCAGCGACGGCGCCACCCATCAGGGCAGCTACGATCTCTCTTACCTGCGCTGCATTCCCAACCTGGTCGTCATGGTGCCGGGCGATGAGAACGAGTGTCGCCAGATGCTCTACACCGGCACCACGCTCTCGTGTCCCAGCATCGTGCGCTATCCCCGCGGCACGGGCCCCGGCGTGGCGCTCGAGAAAGCGTTCACCGCGCTGCCCGTCGGCCGCGCGCTGGTGAAGCGCGAAGGGCGCTGCGGTCTTGCGCTCCTCGCCTTCGGCCCGATGGTCGAGGCCGCCACGCGCATCGCCGAGCGCCTCGATGCCACCCTGGTCAACATGCGCTTCGTGAAGCCGCTCGACGAGGCGCTCATTCTCGAGCTCGCCGGACGCCACCGCGCCTTCATCACGGTGGAGGAGAACGCCGTCCTGGGCGGCGCAGGCTCCGCCATCGGCGAGCTCCTGGCCTCCGAGGGCCTCTCCCTGCCGCTGCTGCAGATCGGCATCCCCGACCGCTTCATCGAGCACGGCTCCCGCGACTCCTGCCTCGCCGCCGCCGGACTCGACGCCCAGAGCCTCGGCGCCACCGTGGAGCGGTGGTGGTCGCTGCAACCCCATGATCGGATCCGCTCGGTCGGCAGCGCCTGAAGGTTGAAAAAACGACCTGTCGCCCGGATTTAGGTAGATACCCCGACAGATATAGGTTCCTCGCGCCCCGATCCGGTAGGCTCCCCCTATGACCCCCCCCGCCAGCGCCAAGAGCGCCCGCCCGTGCCTCGCCGAAGTCGAAGACGTGCAGAGCCGCGCCGACACCCGCCACCTGCGCATCAACCGCGTCGGCATCAAGGACATCACCCACCCGGTGCGCGTGAAAGACCGTGCCGCCGGGGAGCAGCACACCATCGCGACATTCAACATGTACGTGAGCCTGCCCCACAATTTCAAGGGCACGCACATGTCCCGCTTCGTCGAGATCCTGCACAGCGAGCGCGAGATCTGCGTCGAGACGTTTCGCGCCATGCTCGAGACCATGACCGAGCGCCTGGAGGCGGACGCCGGTCACATCGAGATGAGCTTCCCCTTCTTCGTGATGAAGCGCGCGCCGGTCACCGGCGTCGAGAGCCTGATGGACTACCGAGCGAGCCTCATCGGAGAGCGCCGCGGCGGACACACCGACATGTGGGTAAAGGTGGTCGTGCCCGTGACAAGCCTCTGCCCCTGCTCGAAGCGCATCTCGGACTACGGGGCGCACAACCAGCGCTCGCACGTGACCATCACCGCACGGCTGCGCCACCATATCTGGATCGAGGAGCTCATCGAGATCGCCGAGAGCGAGGCTTCCTGCGAGCTATTTGGAATCCTCAAGCGCCCCGACGAGAAGCACGTCACCGAGCACGCGTACGACAACCCGAAGTTCGTCGAGGACATGGTGCGGGACATCGCCACCCGCCTCAACGCCGATGAGCGGATCGCCGCCTACGTGGTGGAGTCGGAGAACTTCGAGTCCATTCACAACCATTCGGCTTACGCGCTCATCGAGCGCGACAAGGGCGCCGACGAGACCTGAGCGTCCGCAAGCCGCAGGTTGACCACGGCGCGCAGCCCCGGGTCGTTGCTCTCCAACGTGAGGCGGGCGCGGTGCAGCCGCGCGATGGCCGACACCAGCGACAGCCCGAGCCCGCTGCCCTCCAGTCCCGACCGGTGACCGACGCGCGCGAACGGCTGCCCGGCCCGCTGGCGCTCTTCCGCCGCCATTCCCGGGCCATTGTCGCTGATGACGAGCTGCGCGGCGTTGGCGACCCGCTTCACTGCCACTTCGATCCGTCCCCCCGCCGGCACGTACTTGAGGGCGTTCTCCAGCAGGTTGGTGATGAGCTGCGCCAGCAGCTGCTGGTTGCCTTCGACGACCACTCCGCCGTCCACCCTGCCCGTCAGCGTCAAGCCCTGCTCGCGCGCCACCGGCTCGAAGAGCTCGACCAGCTCGTCGGCAAGCTCGCTGACGTCCACCGGCGCAGGCGAGGCGAGCGGCGCCCCGGATTCGGCGAGCGCAATCTGCAGCAGCGTCGCCAGCGTTCGTTGCAACCGGTCGACTTCCCGCAGCGCCGATTCCACGGGTTCCCGGATGCCCGGCTCCAGCGCGGGAAGACGCAGCACCGCATCCATCCGTGTACGCAGCCGATGCAACGGTGCGCGCAGATCGTGCGCAACGCTATCGAAGGTAGCACGCAACGTACGGGCCTGTTCCTCGAGACGGTCCAACACGCGGTTTACCGACGCTGCAAGAGCATCGAACTCATCGCTCGTGCCGGCGACGGGGAGCCGGTGATCGAGCTCACCTGACATGATGCGTACGCAAGTGTCCGTGACGTGTCCAACACGCCGGGCCAGGCGGAAGCTGAAGGAGAATCCCGCGATCGCCGCGGCGAGAATCGAGAGCCCGATGCCCCAGAGCGTCGCGATCCGGAACGTTCGCCCGTACCTGCGATCCTGCGACATGTCGGTGCCGACGAGCAGCCAGTCGCCGTTCGGAAGCTTGCGCACGGCGGCGCGCACCGGATGGACGGAGCTCTGCCCGGGCTCGATGGACTCGATGCGAAACTCCGGCCAGGGCTCGGCCGGTGCGCCGTCGAACGGCCAGTTGGTGACATTGCCGGCGAGCCGGTCGAACTTGGGTCCCGCCAACATGTAGACCGCGCCGATCCGACCCCAGCTGTCGATGCGCAGGTTGATCTCGTCGGTGACCCCGGGGATGCCGCTGCGGACGTACTGGTTCTCGAGACTCTTGAGCTCGGTGTTGATGATGAGGTCGACATCGCCCTGGATGATGCTCTGCGTCAGTAGATACGTGCTGCCGAGCGTGACGAATACGGCCAGGGCGACGAGGAGCGTATAGCCCATCGACATGCGGAAGGCCGAGGTGTTGAAGAGGCCCCAGCGGCGCGTGTCTTTCACTCGTCTTCCTCCCGCAGCGAAAGGACATACCCCGACCCGCGCACGGTGTGGATCAGCGCCCGGTCCGAGCCGCGATCGATCGCCTGGCGCAGGCGACTGATGTGCACATCGACGAGGTTGCTCTGCGGATCGAAGTGCAGGTCCCAAACTCCCTCGAGCAGCATGGTACGGGTAACCACCTGCCCCGCCCGCCGCATGAGAAATTCGAGTAGCTTCTGCTCGCGCGCGGTGAGCTCGATCTGCCGACCCCCGCGGATGACCTTGCGGGCGAGCAGGTCGAACTCGAGATCCGCCATCCGAAGCGTGGTCGACTCGGAGGCGCTCGCGCGGCGCCGCAGCAGCGCCTCGATGCGTGCCAGGAGCTCGGCGAACGCGAACGGCTTGGTGAGGTAGTCGTCGCCGCCCGCCTTGAGGCCGCGGATGCGGTCGTCCACCGTGCCGAGGGCGCTCAGAACCAGCACCGGCGTGGCGAGTTGCGCGCGACGCAGCTGTTGAATGATCGCCAGCCCATCGATGTACGGCAGCATCCGGTCGGTGACGATCAGGTCGAATTTGCCCGCGAGCGCGCGGGACACCCCCTCACGGCCATCGGCGGCGTGATCGACCGTGTAGCCGCTTTCTCGCAGTCCCTTCACGAGGACCCGCGCGGCCTCGGTATCGTCCTCGATGAGCAGGATGTGCACGGGGCGGCAATCTACAGCAGAATGGTTTGAAGCGCCGGATCCGGGCTCCTGCCCGGCGGCGGGGCACATCCTGTGTGCCTGCAATCGGACGTTCAGGCGTTGACGGGAGGGGAGACTGCTTCCGCACCCTGCAGGCGCCCAATGAGCGACCGCAGGAACACGCGATTGAACCGCAACTGGCAAGACGCCGATACCTGCTCGAGCAGAGTCGAGCTCACCTTGAGCACCGTCACCGCGCTTGCGGCGCGAATGGTGGCGGTGCGCTTGGCGCCGGGCACGTAGCTCGCCTCCCCGAAGCAGTCGCCGGTATCGAGGGCGCCGATGCGCCGCCCATGCCGCTCGACCGCACAGCCGCCGGAGACGAGGATGTAGAACCGATCGTCCATCTCCCCTTCCTTGACGATCTCCTCGCCCTGCGAGTAGTCCTGCCAGCTGCTGGCGCGCAGCACCTCCCAGATCTCGGCGTGGGAGAACTCATGGAAGAATTTCAGGCGCCGCAGGACGCCGAACTGCTCCTGCCGGTCGATGCGCGCGTTGGCCTCGCGCAGGCGCTGGTGCACCCGGGTGAGCTCCGCGGCGAAGTCGAGCCCGCTCTTCTGCCGCTTCGCCGGCTCCTTCTGCAGCGCGGTCGCCACGACGTTCTCCAGCTCCTCCGGCACGTCCTTGCGCAGAGTGTGGATGGGCGGCGGCGTGGCGTACACGATCTGGTGCAGGAGCTTCTGGAGGTTGCCGGCGCGGAACGGGCGCGAGCCCGTCAGCAGCTCGTACATCACCGCGCCGAGCGAATACAGATCCGAGCGGTTGGTGAGCTCCAGGCTCTGCACCTGCTCCGGCGACATGTACGAGGGGCTCCCCGCGATGCCCTCGATCCGCGAGACCTCGGAATCCGACACCAGCGCGATGCCGAAGTCGATGATGCGCACGTCGCTGTCCTGCGTCAGCATGATGTTGGACGGCTTGACGTCGCGGTGGATCACGCCGCGCGTGTGCGCGTAGTGCAGCGCCTTCGCGCACTTGAAGATGATCTCGACGGTGTCGTCGATCCTCAGGAGATTGTCCGGGCGGCAGTAGGCGGCGAGTGTGCGCGCCCCATGCACGTGCTCCGTGACGATGTAGCAGTGTCCGTTCTCCTCGCCCGCATCGTAGATGGGCAGGATGTGCGGATGCTGCAGCATCCCGACCAGGTGCGCCTCGGAGAGGAACATCTTGCGCGCGGTGTGCGCGCGCTCGGCATCGGCGCCCGGGTCCATGTTGTAGACCTTGATCGCGACGTCGCGCCCGTAGTAGGCGTCATGCGAGAGATACACGACGCCCGTGCTGCCACGGCCCACTTCCTTGATGACCATGTACTTGCCGATCCTCTCCGGGATACCGCGCGGTGCGGCCCTGGGCAAAGATGTAGGTCCTTTGGCGGATGCGGGCATGAGTCGGACGACAGCTCGTGGAACGCTCGACAGGATACGGACAGAGGCGAGCCGCGACTGTGATGATTGGCGCAAAGTCGGCTTCGCCGCTTTGCGCGGCCAACCCATTCACCGCGTTTGATCCCGCGGCCGTTTCCAGCGGCACCAGTCCTTGCGCCAGCGGATCTCAGGGGGAGCGGCCCTGGTCCGCTTAATAAGTTGCTTTCGGACGGGTTATGTGAAGTCGCATCAGGCAGGGCTGAAATGATCGTAGCCGGAATGCGAGAAGCTCATCACGGCGCCGTCGCGAAGAACGTCCGCGCCGGGAGTTTCCCGCAGCGTGCCGATGCGTCTGTAGCCCCAGCGCTCCGGCGCCAGCTCCGCGAGCAGTCTGCCGACCTGCGCCGGCCGTACGCTGAAGCACAGCTCGTAATCATCTCCGCCGGTGAGCGCGAGCTCGCGGGCGCGGTCGGCACCGACCGCCCGCACGAGCGCCTCCGAAACGGGCACCTCGTCGTACTCGACCTCGACGCCGCAGCCGCTCGCACGGGCCAGCTTGGCCGCATCTCCCAGCAGTCCGTCCGAGACGTCGATGCAGGCGCTGGCGTAGCGACGCAGGCCTTCCCCCAGCGCGACCCTGGGCGCGGGATAGAGAAAACGCTCGCGCAGACACGCCGCCGTCTCTGCGGCGACCGCGAGCCTGCCCTGCTCGATCGCGAGACCCGCGGCGGCATCGCCCGGGGTTCCGGACACGAAGACCGGATCGCCGGCCCTGCCGCCCGAGCGCAGGAGCGCGGATGAGCGCGGCACGTGCCCGAGCGCCTCCACGGTCACGCAGAGCGGCCCCGAGGTCGTATCTCCGCCCACGAGCGCGACATCGTGCGCGCGCGCCAGCGCGGCCATGCCGGCGGCGAACTCCATCAACCAGGACTCGTCAGCCGCCGGCAAAGTGAGTGCGAGCAGAGCCCACGCCGGGCGCGCACCCATCGCCGCAAGATCGCTCAGGTTGACGGCAAGCGCGCGGTGACCGATCGAGGCAGGCGGGGAGCCGTGCGGAAAATGGACTCCAGCGACGAGGCTGTCGACGGCAGCGACCAGCTCCGCGCCCGGCGGGAACTCGAGAATCGCGGCGTCGTCTCCCACGCCCAGATGGACATCGGCGCGCTTTGCGCCGCAACCGCGAAAGTATCGCTCGATGAGGTCGAACTCGGACAGCGGCACGCGTCAGTGCTCGTTGGGACGGAGGACACGCGCCGCGCGATCCAACACCGCATTGACGTACTTGTGGCCATCCGTGGCGCCGAAGCGCTTGGCAAGAGTCACCGCCTCGTTGATCGCAACGCGATACGGCACGTCCTGTCGATGCTGCAGCTCATAGACCCCGATCAGCAGGATGGCATGCTCGATGGGATCGAGCAGCGATGCGCCGCGATCCGTCCATGAGGACAACGCCGCATCGAGCGCCTCACGCGAGCGCCAGACCCCCTCGACGAGCTCGCGGAAATACTCTCGGTCGGCGCGCGGCATGTCGTCGGCGTCGCCGAACTCCTGGATGAGGTCCTGCCAGGGACACTCGTTGAGCTGCCAGCGATACAGCGCCTGCAGGGCGAGCTTGCGCGCCACCGAGCGCTGGCTGGAGAGCATGCGGGTGGAAGGCTCGGCGGGCATCGTCAGGTGTTCTTCGGACATCGGTGTCAGGATGAGAGGCGCGCCATGAGGCTCGCCATCTCGAGGGCGGCCGCTATCGCTTCTCCGCCCTTGTTGCCGGCCGTGGTGGCCGCGCGCTCGATGGCCTGCTCGACCGTCTCCACGGTGAGGACGCCGAAGATGATGGGCACGCCGGTCTCGAGGCTCGCACGCTGCAGTCCGCGCGCGCACTCGCCCGCGACGAGGTCGAAATGCGGCGTGTCTCCCCGAATGACACAACCGAGCGCGACGATCGCGTCATAACGGCCCGACAGTGCCAGCTTCCGGGCGGTGACAGGCAGCTCGAACGCGCCGGGCACACGGGTAACAGCCAAGTCCTCGGCGGAGCCGCCGCGCTCCAGCCAGGCCGCGGTCGCGCCTTTGAGGAGGCTCGCGACGATGAAGTCGTTGAACTTCGAGGCGACGATGGCGACTCTGCGGCCGCGCGCGACGATCTCACCCTCGAGGATGCGCGGTGCGCTCAAACATCCTCTCCAACGTAGCTGTCAATCTCGAGGCCAAAGGCCGCGATGCCGTGGATCTGCTTCGGCGCCGACAACACTCGCATCCGGCGTACCCCGAGGTCCTTCAGAATCTGCGCGCCGACGCCGAAGGTCCGCAGGACCTCGCCATCTCGCCGCGCACCGCGGGCACCGGCCCCCGCATCCGGCTGATCGTCCGCAGCGCTCGGCATCGACAACGTTCGCACTGAGCCCAGCAGGTCGCACGGCGACTCGCGATCGCGCAGGATCACGATGACTCCGCTGCCGGCGCGCGCGATCCGCTCCATGGCCGCCCGCAGCGTCCACGCCAATGGGTTCGCTCGGATGCCGAGGAGGTCCCGCAGCGGATCCACGACGTGCACTCGCACGAGAGGCGGCTCCTCACCCCGCAGCTTCCCGCGAGTGAGGGCGAGATGCACATCCTCGCTTACCCGGTCTTCGTAGGCGTAGAGCGTGAACTCGCCGAACTCCGTCTGCACGGGCTGCGCCTTCACCCGCTCCACGGAGCGCTCGTTGCGCAGCCGGTAGCGGATGAGGTCGGCGATGGTGCCGATCTTCAGGCCATGATGCTTGGCGAAGGCCTCGAGCTGCGGCCGACGAGCCATCGTGCCGTCATCGTTCATGACCTCGCAGAGGACGCCAACGGGCTGCAGACCGGCCAGGCGACAGAGATCTACAGCGGCCTCCGTGTGCCCCGTTCTGACGAGCACGCCGCCTCGGCGGGAGCGAAGTGGAAAGATGTGGCCGGGTCGCGCGAAGTCGTGGGGCTTCGAGCGGGCGTCCGCCAGCGCGCGAATCGTCGCTGCCCGATCGCCCGAGGAGACTCCGGTCGTCGTCCCTGCGCGCGCGTCTACGGATATCGTGAAGGCGGTGCGGTGCGACTCGCTGTTGCTCGCGACCATCTGCGGCAGGTCGAGGCGCACCAGACGGTCCTCCTCCATCGGGACGCAGATGATGCCGCTCGTATAGCGGATCATGAAGGCCACGGCCTCCGGCGTCGCGAGCTCGGCTGCCATGATGAGGTCGCCCTCGTTCTCGCGATCCTCGTCGTCCATGACGACGACCGTGCGCCCGGCCCTGAGGTCCGCAACGATCTCCTCGACGGAATTCAGGCCTACAGAGCCGGCAGGCGGGGCCGTTTTGCCGGAAATGGGCAGGACTTTGGACATGGGGAATGCCTCAGCGTAGGTTCCCCAAGTATACCTGCCGGGGTTTCCCGGCTCAGGAATGTCCCTTCCGCCGCGCGAGGAGCGGCAACACGGCCTCCTCCAGCGCGTGCCGGGACACCCCGGATGGACCCTCGGCCTGAAGCTGCGCCCGGATCACCCCATGGGCATCGACCACGTACGTGACCGGAACGGCGATCGGCTCACCGAAGCCGTTCGCCCGCGCCGCGCTGGCGAGCGCCCCGGGATAGCTGAACTGCCGCATCACCTTGCGCACCTGGCCGTCGTCCGGTGCCTCATCAATGCTGAGGCCGAGGACATCGAGCCCGCGCGAGTGATAACGCTGGTAGAAAGCATTCAGCGTCGGCATCTCGATGCGACAGGGTGAGCACCAGGTCGCCCAGAAGTTGACCAGCACCACCTTGCCGCGCAGCTTGGCAAGGTTGAACGGATGCCCATCGAGCTCTTGCACTATGAGCGCCGGAGCGGGCTGGCCGACGGTGGGCGGCGCGGCCCACGCCGTGAGCGGCGCTATCGCAAGCAGGAAAGTGGCGAGCAGCAGGCGCCAAAGGGAGGCGTGGATGAACGCTCGTGACGGTGAGTGGGACATGGCGGTCTCGGGCCGGATGGGTGGAGGATTCAGGGGTACGGCAGGCAAGCGATGCCCCCACAGACGATTATCGCATGGTAGAAGGTGGGCTCCAGCACCGCGGCGCGGATCGAGCTTGCCGGGAACCAACCGCGTGTCGCGCCAAGCGATGAGGTGAGGCGCTATGAGCAAGCTCTGGCGACGGCGGGGCCGTTCCAGCTTGAAGCCGCAGCCGAGCCCGCCGCCCAGAGTGTTTCCCGATTGTGGCGCGAGGCGCGCGCACTGTTGGACGGCTGATATACGCGCGACGCTATGAAACTCAACGGTTTTCCGCTGAAATGCCGCATTTTGCAGGGCTCAGCGCAATCGCCCGGAATCGGCCAGAAGCTGCTCGACATATCGCGCGATCTGGTCGACCTCTACGTTGACGCGGGTCCCAACACGCAACGCTCCGAGAGTCGTCACCGATTGCGTGTGGGGGATGAGGTTGATGCCGAACGTGGCGCCCAGCACGTCATTGACCGTAAGGCTGACGCCGTCGATCGCGACGGAGCCTTTGCGGGCGATATGGCGGGAAAGAGCGACCGGCACGGAAATCTCGATTTTCGTCGAGCGCGCGTCGCCGCCGATCGCGACAATCTCGCCGACCCCATCTATATGACCCGAGACCAGGTGGCCTCCGAGCGGATCGCCTGCTCTGAGAGAGGGCTCCAGGTTGACTGGCGAGCCGGGGGTCAGGTCACCCAACGTTGTCAGCGACAGCGTCTCGCGCGAGACGTCGGCGGCAAATGTGCGGTCGCGGAGCTCGACCGCCGTAAGACAACAGCCCTGCACACAGATGCTGTCACCGACGTTGATCCCTGACGGGTCGAGTCGATCGAAGGCGATCAGCAGCCGCACGTCGCCGCCGCGCTCATCAAGGCTAATTACCCGGCCGACGTCTTGAACGATACCTGTGAACAAGCGCTACTCTCCACACCGGGCGCCGATCTTACCGGCTCGCGACATGCCGCAGCCGCAGCCGCAAATCCTCGCCGATCTGCCGCGTCTCGATGAGGGCGAGCCGCGGCGCATCCTTCAGCTCCCGCGCTTCCGCGATCTCGGCCAGCGGACGGCCCTTTGGACCGAGGAGCGTGGGGGCCACGTACAGGAGCAGCTCGTCCGCGAGCGACTGCTCGAGCAACGCCCCGGCGAGCCGAGGGCCGGCCTCGACCCATAGCTCGTTGATCTCCCGCCGTCCGAGCCGGTCCAGTACCTCCGGCAGACTCAACCGGAGGGCGTCTGTGCTCGCGTCGTCCGCCGCCGCGGGCACCTCCTCAACCGCGGCGCCCTTGGCGATCAGCTGAGCGCGCCGAGCCGCGAATTCGCTTTCGCTCTCGCCATGGTTTGCTGCCGTCAGGATCAGAACACTGCCGCCAGTCGTGAGCATCCGCGCGCCCGGCGGTATCTGCAAGCGCGCGTCGAGCACAACCCGCAGCGGCTGCAGCCCCGATTGGTCCTTCGCTAAATCCGGCAGCCGCACGTCCAATCGCGGATCATCCGCGAGCACCGTGCCGATACCCGTCATGATCGCCGAGCTGCGCGCGCGCCAGTGCTGCACGTCCTCCCGGGCAGCAGGCCCGGTAATCCACTGACTCGCGCCATTCGCGAGAGCCGTTCGGCCATCCAGGCTCATGGCCAGCTTCACCCGTACCCAAGGGCGACCGGAGCGCATCCGCTTCAGAAAGCCGGGATTCAGCTCCGCGGCCGCCGCTGCCAGGAGGCCTGAATCAACGGCGATTCCCGCCCGGCGCAGGGTCTGCGCCCCGCGCCCGCTCACGCGCGGGTTGGGATCCTCCATGGCAAAAATGACCCGTGCCACTCGTGCAGCAATCAATGCGTCAACACACGGCGGTGTCCGGCCGTGATGACTGCACGGCTCCAAGGTGACATAGGCGGTGGCGCCGACAGCCCGGGCTCCGGCAGCACGCAGCGCATTGACCTCCGCGTGGGGCTCGCCGGCCCGCTCGTGCCAGCCTTCGCCGACGATCTGCTCGCCCTGCGCCAGCACGCAACCGACCCGCGGATTCGGCTGGGTGGTCTTCAGGCCGCGCTCGGCGAGCCCCAGCGCGCGAGCCATCGCCGCGCGATCAAACTCGGTGAACATGGGCGGGCCGTGTCATTTTTGCTCCCTGCCGGCGCCGTCCTTCTCCGTGGCCGAGTCCGGCAGGAGCGATAACTGGTCGCGGTCCGCCACCGGCGATCGCTTCGTCGGCCGCCGCGGCTCGCGGGGCGGCTGATCGGCGCGACGTTGATCACGGAGCCTGCGGATCTCCTCATGAAACGCTTCGACATCCTCGAAGTGTCGGTAGACGGAAGCGAAGCGCACGTAAGCCACCTCGTCGAGCTGGCGCAGCTCCTCCATGACGAGCTCGCCGATCACCCGCGAGGGCACCTCCCGGTCGCCGAGCGTGCGCGCCTTGTGGGCGATGCGGCTCAGCGCCTCATCGATCTGCGCTCGCGGCACCGGCCGCTTCTCGAGCGCTTTCTCCATGCCGGAGCGCAGCTTGCCTTCGTCGAAGGGCTCCCGGCTGCGGTCGCCCTTGACGACCATGGGCATGAGGAGCTCGGCGGTCTCGAAGGTGGTGAACCGCTCGCCGCAGGCGAGACACTCGCGGCGGCGGCGGATCTGACGCCCCTCGCCGGCAAGCCGGGAGTCCGTGACCTTCGTCTCGATGTGACCGCAGAACGGGCAGTACACGGATTTGCTCGGTCGAACCGGAGCCCAAGCCCGGGCCGCGAACGGCTACTCGCCGTACACGGGAAAACGCCGGCAGAGCTCGAGCACCTCGCCGCGCACCCGCTCGAGGACCGCCTCCGCGCCGCCGCAATCCAACACATCGGCGATCAGGTCCGCCACCCGCTCGACCTCGCGCTCAGCAAAGCCGCGCGTGGTCGCGGCCGGGCTGCCGATCCTCAGGCCGCTTGCGATCATGGGCGGACGCGGATCGTTGGGGACGGCGTTCTTGTTCACCGTGATGTTGGATTTCCCGAGGGCGGCGTCGGCCTCCTTGCCGGTGATGGTACGGCCGATGAGACTCACCAGGAACAGATGATTGTCGGTGCCGCCGGAGACGATCTGATAATCCCGGCGGACGAGCCTCGCGGCCATGGCGCGCGCGTTCGCCAACACCTGGTGCTGATAGGCGGTGAACTCCGGCTGCAGCGCCTCGAGCAGCGCTACGGCCTTCGCGGCGATGACGTGCATCAGAGGCCCACCCTGCGTACCCGGGAAGACGAGGGAGTTCAGCTTCTTCGCGATCTCCTCGTTCTCGCGCGCGAGAATCAGGCCGCCGCGCGGCCCGCGCAGTGTCTTGTGAGTGGTGGTCGTGACCACATCGGCATGCGGTACCGGATTCGGATAGATGCCGGCCGCGACGAGCCCCGCGACATGTGCCATGTCGACCACGAAGTAAGCGCCGACGCTCTTGGCGATCTGCGCGAAGCGTGCCCAGTCGATCACCCGCGAGTACGCGGAGAAGCCGGCGATGATCATCTTCGGGCGGTGCTCCTCCGCCAGGCGCTGCACCTGCTCATAGTCGATCTCGCCCGTATCGGGCCGAATGCCGTACTGCGCAGCGCGGAAGAACTTTCCCGAGAAATTGACGCGCGCGCCGTGAGTGAGGTGGCCGCCGTGATCGAGGCTCATCCCGAGGATGGGATCGCCCGGCTGCACCAGGGCGAAGTAGGCTGCGGCGTTCGCCTGCGACCCTGAATGCGGCTGCACGTTGGCGTAGGCGGCGCCGAAGAGCTTCTTCGCACGGTCGATGGCGAGCTGCTCGGCGATGTCGACGTACTCGCAGCCGCCGTAATAGCGCTTGCCCGGATAGCCTTCCGCGTATTTGTTCGTCAGCACCGATCCCTGCGCCTCGAGCACCCGCGGACTCGTGTAATTCTCGGAGGCGATGAGCTCGATGTGATCCTCCTGGCGGCGGCGCTCGCCCTCGAGCGCGCGGCTGAGCTCGGGGTCGAAGCTGCGGATATCCAGGCTCTTGGGGAACATTCGGGGCCCTTCAGTGGAGGCGAGGCGCAAGGAGTCTCGGATTCTACCGGAAGGCCCTCGGCTTGACTGGCTCGCAAGCGTCCGTGCCATGCCACGTGGCGCCCACGGACAGGAGCCCCCTATGCCGCGAGGCTTTCTACGACCGCGTTCCAGGCGCTGGCGAGATTCGCGCGATCGTATCCCCCGCCGCCCAGCGCCAGTACGCGGCCGTGGCCGAGCCTCTCGGCGAGGTCCGTGAGCTCGCTGGCCGCGCGCGCGTGGGCGCGCGGCGTGAGGCGCAGGTGCGTCAGCGGGTCGCCCTCGATGCTGTCGGCGCCGCATTGGAGGATGAGAAACTCGGGCTGGAAGCGCTCGAGGTGAGCGATCACCTGTGGCCAGAGGTCCGTGAACAGGGAATCGTCGGCACCCGGCGGCAGCGGCAGATTGAGCTTGGTGCCTTCGGCATCTCCCCGGCCCCTCTCCTGCGCCGAGCCCGTCCCCGGATACAGATAGCGGCCGTCCTCGTGCAGATCGGCAAAGATGACCGCGGCATCGCTTTCGAACGCATAGAACACGCCGTCACCGTGGTGCGCATCGATATCCACGTAGGCGACCCGGCCGAGGCCGAAGCGGCTGCGCAGCAGCTCGATTGCCACGCCGCAGTCGTTGAATACGCAAAAGCCCGCGGCGTGGTCGCGCGCCGCGTGATGCAGACCCGCGATCGGCACGAAGGCGCGCCGGAACTGGCCCGCCATAATGCCTTCGGCCGCGGCCAGGGTAGCACCCACCACGCACGCGGCGACCTCATAGACACCGCGGAAGGCAGGCGTGTCACCGGCATCGAGATAGCCCTGCCCGCTCGCTGAGCGCTCCCGCACGAACTCGAGATAGCCTGGCGTGTGAAACGCCCGCAGCTCCTCATCGGAGGCAACGCGCGGCTCGAGCACACGCACCTTGCGATCCAGCGCCCGCGCCCCGAACTCCCGCAGGAAAGCCGCGTGGCGGTCGGGTCCGAAAGGATGGCCGTCGCCAAAGCCGTAGCGCGCAAGGCGCTCGCCGGCGATCACCACGACGTTGTCGCTCATAGGGTTTCAAGGCTAACACACTAGGAGCAGAACCCTGCCCAAGAGGCGCCAAGTCGATGATAATACTCGGCCGCGGCCTCATCGAAGCTCGACAGGAAATGGCTCAATACATCTTTACCATGCAGGGGGTTGGCAAGGTCGTCCCCCCGAAGCGCGTCATCCTTCGCGACATCAGCCTCTCTTTTTTCCCCGGGGCCAAGATCGGCGTGCTAGGCCTGAACGGCGCAGGCAAATCCACTCTGCTGAAGATCATGGCGGGCATCGACAAGGAGATCGACGGCGAGGCGCGCCCACAAAGCGGCATTCGCATCGGCTATCTGCCGCAGGAGCCGCAGCTCGACCCCGAAAGCGACGTGCGCAGCACAGTGCAGCAAGGCGTCGGCGAGACACTGCGGCTGGTCGAGGAATTCAACCGGATCAGCGACCGTTTCACCGAGCCGCTCGAGGAAGAGGCGATGAACGCGCTGCTCGGAAGCCAAGCGAAGCTCCAGGACGCCATCGATGCGGCGGGCGGGTGGGAGCTCGAACGCAAGCTCGAGATCGCGGCGGATGCGCTGCGGCTGCCGCCCTGGGAGGCGAAGATCGCCACCCTGTCGGGCGGCGAGAAGCGCCGGGTGGCGCTCTGCCGCCTGCTGCTTTCCGCACCGGACATGCTGCTGCTCGATGAGCCGACCAACCACCTCGACGCGGAGTCGATCGCCTGGCTCGAGCGCTACCTCGAGGAATATCCGAGCACCGTGGTCGCCGTGACACACGACCGTTATTTCCTCGACAACGTTGCCGAGTGGATTCTCGAGCTCGACCGCGGATACGGCATCCCGTGGCACGGCAACTACTCCTCCTGGCTCGAGCAGAAGACGCAGCGATTGAAGCTCGAGCAGCGCGAGCGCGAGGCGCTGCGCAAGGCGCTGGAGCACGAGCTCGAGTGGGTACGCCAGAACCCGAAGGCCCGCCAGGCGAAGAGCAAAGCGCGTCTGCAACGCTATGAGGAGCTCGCCTCGCGCGAGTTCCAGGAGCGCAACGAGACCAACGAGATCTACATCCCTCCCGGGGAGCGCCTGGGGGAGCTCGTGATCGAGGTCAAGAACCTGCGCAAGGGCTACGGCGAGCGGCTCCTCATCGACAATCTCTCTTTCAGCCTGCCGCGTGGCGGGATCGTAGGCATCATCGGCCCGAACGGTGCCGGCAAGACGACGCTGTTTCGAATGTTGACCGGCGGCGAGAAGCCCGATTGCGGCGAGATCCGCCTGGGGCCGGCGGTAAAGCTCGCGTACGTCGATCAGTCCCGGCACACGCTCGATGACCGCAAGACGGTGTGGGAGGAGATCTCCGGCGGCCTCGACATCCTCAAAGTCGGGAATTACGAGACAGCCTCGCGCAGCTACGTCGGGCGCTTCAACTTCAAGGGCTCGCAGCAGCAGCAGGCGATCGGCGAGCTCTCGGGCGGCGAGCGCAACCGCGTGCATCTCGCCCGGGTGTTGAAATCCGGCGGCAACGTGCTGCTGCTCGATGAGCCGACCAACGACCTCGACGTCGAGACGCTGCGCGCGCTCGAGGAGGCGCTGCTCGGCTTCCCCGGGTGCGCCGTCGTGATCTCGCACGACCGCTGGTTCCTCGATCGGATCGCGACGCACATTCTCGCCTTCGAAGGCGACTCGCAGGTCGTCTGGTTCGAGGGCAACTACCAGGAGTATGTCGAGGACTTCAAGCGCCGCAAGGGCGAGGAAGCCGCGCAACCGCACCGCATCCGTTACAAACCCCTCACGCGTTGACAGTGAGACGCTCGCCTGCGCCGGCCGATAGCCGCCACGAGAGCGCGAGCCGGGGGCTCCTGCCCTGGATCGGGCCGCTCGCGGCGCTGCTGGTGTTCGGCGTGGTGGCCTACGTGCTGCATGGAGAGATCGCACGGCTGCATTTCAACAGGGTGTTCGCGCACCTGCAGGCGATACCGCGCACGCACGTACTCGTGGCCCTCGGCCTGACCGCCGTCAGCTACTGGGTGCTGAGCGGCTATGACGTGCTGGCGTTGCGCTATCTGCGCAAGCGCCTGCGCTACGGACGAATTCTCTTCACCTCCTTCATCGCGAGTGCCTTCGGCCACACGCTCGGCTTTGCTGCCTTTACCGGCGGCGCGATCCGCTTCCGGCTCTACGCGAGCGCCGGCGTCACCGCGGTCGAGGTCGCAACCATCGCAGCGTTCGCGAGCTTCTCGATCGCCATCGGTCTCGCCACCCTCGCAGGCATCTCCCTCTTTCTCGCGCCCGCACAAAGCGCGGCGGTGCTGCCTCTCGGGCACGACCTGACATTCCTCGTCGGGGCGCTGCTGCTCGCCGCGGTGAGCGGCTACGCGTTGTGGTCGGCGCTCTCGCGCGGCGTGCTCGAGATCCGCGGCTGGGCGCTGCGCGCGCCCGGTCCGGCGATCGGATTGTCGCAGGTGGCGTTGGGGGTACTCGACCTGAGCCTCGCGGGCTCGGTGCTCTGGTGGCTGCTGCCCGCCGGCTCGCACATCGGCTTTCTGCCCTTCATCGGCGCCTACGCCATCGCCGTCATCGCCGGAATCGTGAGCCACGTGCCCGGAGGCATCGGCGTCTTCGAGACCATGATGCTGCTCATCCTGCGCGGCATCCCGCCCGAGGCCCTGCTCGGCTCGCTCCTCGCCTACCGGGCGGTCTACTATCTCGTGCCGCTGCTCTTCGGCGCCGTGTTGTTTGGCTACAAGGAGCTCAGCGCAACGCGCGCTCATCTCGCGCGGGCCCGGGAGCGGGCCGCAATGTACGTCGCCCCCGTGGCGCCGCAGATCGCCGGCGCCCTCACCTTTCTCGCCGGCACGGTGCTGCTCGTCTCGGGAGCGACGCCCGGTATCCACTCGCGACTGGCGCTGCTGCATCGCGTCATTCCCCTTGCGGTGCTGGAAGTCTCCAACCTGGCGGCGAGCGTCATCGGGCTGGGCCTGCTGGTGCTGGCGCGCGCGCTCTTTCGCCGCGTCAAGGCCGCCTACTACATATCCGCCTGGCTGCTCGCCTGCGGCATCATCGCCTCCCTCCTGAAGGGGCTGCGCTACGAGGAGGCGATTGTGCTCGCGCTCGTGCTCGCCGTGCTGGCGCTCGGGCGGCGGGCGTTCTACCGGCCGACGGCGATTCTCGATGAGCGCTTCACTCCCGTGTGGGTTGCGAGCATCGCCGGCGTCATCATTCTCTCCATCTGGATCGGATTCCTCGTCTACCGCAACGTGCCGTATTCCGATGATCTGTGGTGGACCTTTGCGCTGCACGCCGACGCCCCGCGGATGCTGCGCGCCTCGCTCGCGGTCATCGTGCTCGCGACCGCTTACCTGATGCTGAATCTGCTGCGGCCGGCGCGCCCGGAGCCGGCCGTGGCGAGCGCGCAGGACCTCGCGCGCGCGCGCGCCATCATCAACCGCTCGGACCACAGCCTCGCCAACGCGGCGCTGACCGGCGACAAGCGGCTGCTTTTCAACGAGACCGCGGATACCTTCCTCATGTATCAGGTCGCCGGGCACAGTTGGATCGCGCTCGGCGACCCGGTCGGCTCGCGCGCCGGCGCCGAAGAGTTGGTATGGCGCTTCCGTGAGCAATCCGACCGCCACGGCGGCCAGACGGTCTTCTACCAGACGAGCGCCGAGCGACTCTCGCTCTATGTCGATCTCGGTCTCGCGCCGCTCAAGGTCGGCGAGGAAGCGCGGGTGCGGCTCACGGACTTCTCCCTCGACGAGCCCGCGCGCTCGGGACTGAGGCAGGCGCACCGCCGCGCGAAGCGCGACGGGCTCACGTTCGGAATCGTACCGGCCGCCGAGATCGACGAGCTGATGCCGCAGCTGCAACGGATCTCCGACGCCTGGCTCGCGAGCAAGGCGACCGGCGAGAAGCGCTTCTCGGTCGGCTATTTCTCACCGCAGTACCTGCGCCAGTTTCCGCTCGCCGTCGTGCGCGCGGGCGGCGTGCCGGCGGCTTTCGCCAACCTCTGGACGACCGACACCCGCGCGGAGCTCGCAGTCGATCTCATGCGCTTCGGGTCGGAAGCGCCGCCTGGAGCGATGGATTTCCTCTTCGTCGAGCTGATGAGCTGGGGCCGCGAGCAAGGCTATGGCTGGCTCAACCTCGGCATGGCGCCGCTCTCGGGGCTCGACCGCCATCCGCTCGCCCCCGCCTGGCACCGGGTCGGCAACTTCGTGTTCCGCCATGGTGAGCACTTCTACAACTTCGAGGGCCTGCGCCGCTACAAGGCCAAGTTCGATCCGCACTGGGAGCCGAAGTACCTCATCGCCCGCGGCGGCATCGCCTTGCCGCGCGTGCTGATGGACGTCTCCGTGCTCATCGCCGGAGGCATCAAGGAACTGTTCGCCGCCTGATATGACATAACGTGCAGGCCGCTCGCGCCGGGCGTGGCGAAAAGCCGGACTGACTGTCGCCAATGAGCTACAATGCGCGGTACCGGGCGAGCACAATCATGTCCATTCACATCGACTCGGCCAGCCGCCTGATCAACAGCCAGGAGAAAACCCTGGCGCTGACGTGCCCACACTGCCAGGTCGTCGCCCACGTCACCGTGAGCGCGGTGCCGCGCTTCGAGGAGCTGCAGACCTACCGCCCGTCGCAGGTCGGCATCGTCTACCGCTGCGATGCCTGCCACGCGCCGATCTTCCTGCGCTTCGCGGTGCGCATGTACGCCGCGAGCCGGATCGAGCTCTCGCCGCAATTCGCCGAAATCGAGCGCGCGCGGGAGAAATTCTCCTTCACCTATCTTCCCGAGGAAGTGGAGCTGCTCTTCAAGGAGGCGCTGACGTGCTTCTCGAGCGGCGCCTACAATGCCTTCGCCTCGATGTGCCGCCGGACGGCGCAAGCGGTATTTGCGGATCTCGGCGAAGCCGGCAAGCTCCGCCTCTTCGACGAGCTCAACGAAGTGCGCGAGCTCGCCGCCCTCTCCGCCGACACCTTCGCCGGGCTGAAGAGCATCCTCTTCGGCACCGCCTCGGATCCCCGCCCCAACATCCCGCTGCTCGAGGGCTACGAAGCCGGCATCGCCCTCGAGGTGATGAAGGACCTCCTCTACGAAGCCTACGTGCGCAAGGGCAAGCTCCAGCAGGCCATGTTGGTCCGTCGCTTCTTCCTGGACGAAACCCAGACCAACATCACGCCGCTGAGCAACGCCGGCTGATACCGTGCCAAAGCAAATGATTAAGCGGGTCGAGGCCGCCGCGAGCGGCGCCGGCTGATACCATGCGAAAGCAGGTGATTAAGCGGGCCGAGGCCGCCCTCGGCCCGCGGGACGAAATATGCGATGCGGCTGGCCGCCCGAAGCGGCGTAGCCGACTTCGGGCCAATCACTAAAGTCAAGGGGCTTGCTGCCGATAACCAGGCATGTTCGACGGCGCCGACACGGTAGTTCTCTACGAGGAGCTCGCCTTCCAGGACGTGCTTCCGGTGCTGTGGCGCGCCTCCCCCGGCCCGATGGACCCCGATACCGCCGCCGGCCTCGCCGCGCACAACCTCCAGGTGCTGCAGGCCTGGGACGCCATGGAAGAGCACGGCCCGGTCGAGAAGCCGGACGAGAACAGCCCCTACGCCGCCGACCTCTTGCGCCTCGAGCGCAAGCTGAATCTCCTTCTCGATCTCGTCGGCCAGATCCTCACCGCCAATCGGCCGCGCCCCACTCCCGCATCGGTTCGATTCAATGCGCTCGGGGCCGTCTGGCGCGGCGCTCCTCCCCTGCCGGAGGCCGGCGCCCAGGGCGTCCTCGAAGTCTATCTGCATGACTGCCTCGCCCAGCCGCTGCGCCTGCCCGGCCGCGTGACCAACGTCACACCGGACGGCAACGTCAAGGCACGTTTCATCCCCCTCGGCGAGACTATTGCCGATCTCATCGAGAAGCTCGCCTTCCGCCGTCACCGACGCCAGATCGCAGGCACCCGTACCGTCCGCCCAATACGGTCCGACTGATCCAATCGCCGGGCGCCGCCCGGACGAGGCCCGGGATGGCCTGGTAATCATTGTGAACGCAGTCACGGAGCTCGAGCGAGGCTGTCTTCATTTGTAAACAACCGGAAGCGCGTCACAGCTTGAGCTCGCGCTACTGCTGCACATTCGCCGCCCAACAAAAGCATGAGATGAGCAGGCGGGAGTCTAGATGTCGGCAGCGCAATGTTTCTCGGCCCTCGCACCGGCCACGGACGACAGCGCGCCCTCCGACGTACCAGCCTTCTCCGCCGCCGCTGCGCGGTTTCTGACCGGCAACTCGCCGGCGATTCGTGAGGTCAATGCCCTCCTGCGGCAGGTCGCAGCCCACGACTCCACCGTGCTCGTCCTGGGCGAGTCCGGCACCGGCAAGGAAGTCGCCGCCCGCGCCATCCACGACCTGAGTCCCCGGCGCAACCGGCCGTTCGTCGCGGTCAACTGCGGCGCCATTCCGGCCGAGCTCCTCGAGTCGGAGCTCTTCGGACACGAGAAGGGCTCCTTCACCGGCGCGATCGCCGCCCGCAAGGGCCGCTTCGAGATCGCCGAGGGCGGCACGCTCTTTCTCGATGAGATCGGCGACATGAGCCCCTCGATGCAGGTGAAGCTGCTGCGGGTCCTGCAGGAGCGGGTATTCGAGCGTGTCGGCAACCATGTGCCCATTCGGTGCAACGTGCGCATCATCGCGGCGACGCATCGCAACCTCGAGGAGTCGATGAGCCGGGGCACTTTTCGCGAGGACCTCTTTCACCGCCTCAATGTGTTTCCCATCGACATGCCGCCGCTGCGCAAGCGTGTCGAGGACCTGCCGCTGCTCGTGCGCGAGCTGGTGGCGCAGAACGTGACGGACGGCCGAGGCAAAGTGCTGCTCGCACCGCGCACCCTGACCGCCCTGGCGCTTAACTCGTGGACCGGTAACGTGCGCGAGCTCGGCAACCTCATCGAGCGGCTGTCGATCATCATCGCCGCCGGACGCATCGTGGAAATCGAGGATCTGCCGCCGAAGTATCGGCCGCCGGAGAGCTGGGTCTGGGAAGAAGAGCAGCCGGTGGCGGCGGCCGAGCCGCAAGGCGACGAGCGGGCGGACAGGGCGTGCGCGGAGCAGGCATCGCGCAGCGCCAATGGTACGGAGCCACCGACAGAGCTCACCGCGCAAGAGACTCTGACGCTCCTCGAGTCCGGCAATGTGTGCCTGCCGGAAGCGGGCCTCGATCTGCGGCAGCACCTGCTGGCGATCGAGCGCTCGCTCGTGCAACAGGCCCTCGCACGCGCCAACGGCACGGTCGCGCACGCCGCGCGCCTCCTCAATCTGCGCCGCACGACGCTCGTCGAGAAGCTGCGTAAGCTCGGCATCGGGGCCGCGACAGAAGTTTGACGCCTGGGCGGCGGATCGCTGCCGCCAACGTGACACCGTTCACGCTTTGCCGCCGCCGGACGCCCGGCACGCCTTTTGCACCTCCCCCCTCCTGACAAGCGGCCCCGTACGTGGGAGGTTAGATGTCCGAGACTGACGAGATCCCGTTGGCGTGCGCCGCCGGCGATGCGCCATGCGTTAGACGCGCGGAGTCCGATCCGGTCGCGTGTGCGCCGAGCTCCCGGCGTCTCGTCGACCTCGCCCGTCGCGTCGCCCTGAGCGACTGCACGGTGCTGGTCGTCGGCGAGTCGGGCACCGGCAAGGAGGTTCTGGCCCGCTACATCCATCGCCGCTCGCCTCGCACCGCCCGGCCGTTCGTCGCCGTCAACTGCGCCGCCATTCCCGAGAGCATGTTGGAAGCGATGCTGTTCGGCTACGAGCGGGGCAGCTTCACCGGCGCGCATGCCGCGCATCCGGGAAAGTTCGAGCAGGCGCAGGGCGGCACGCTGCTCCTCGACGAAGTGACCGAGATGCCTCTCGGTCTGCAGGCGAAGCTCCTGCGCGTGCTGCAGGAGCGGGAAGTCGAGCGGCTCGGCGGACGCATGCCCGTCAACCTCGACGTGCGCGTCATCGCTACGACCAACCGCAGGCTCCGCGAGGAGGTCGCCGCGGGCCGCTTCCGTGAGGATCTCTACTATCGTCTCAACGTGTTCCCGCTGGCGATCGCGCCGCTGCGGCTGCGCCAGGACGACGTCCTGCCGCTCGCCATGCAGCTGCTGACGGCACGTTGCCGCCCCGGCGAGCCCATTCCGGCGCTCGGCGCCGAGGCGGCCCACCTCCTGCTGACCTATGGCTGGCCCGGCAATGTGCGCGAGCTCGACAACCTGTTGCAGCGCGCGCTCATCCTGATCAACGGGCCGGTGATCCGCCCGGAGCACATTCAGTTCGAGCTCGCGCATGACGCCTCCGGGGCCGGGACCGTTGCCCCCACCGGCGCTGAGGACGCCTCGATCCGCTCGCTTGCCGGGTCGCTCGTTCAGGCGGAGCGTGATCTCATCCTCGATGCGCTGCGCAGCCACCAGGGGAGCCGACGCGAGGCGGCCGAGCGCCTCGGCATCAGCCCTCGCACCCTTCGCTACAAGCTCGCACGCCTGCGTGAAGCCGGCGTCGACGTGCCGGCAGCCTGAGGAGACATCATGAGCCAGATGGCAATCGACAGCGTTCTCGCCCAGATCCGTGCCCTCTCGGCGCAGCTGCGTCCGGAAGCATCAGCGTCTTCGGCGACGCCGACCGGCGGGCCGAGCGAGTTCGCGAGCCTTCTGCGTCAGGGCATCGATCAAGTCAACCAGGGCCAACATCGCGCCATGGAGCTCGCCGACGCCTTCGCGCGCGGCACGCCGGGCGTCGAGCTGCCGCAGGTGATGGTGCAGATCGAGAAAGCGAGCGTGTCCTTCCAGGCACTGAACCAGGTGCGCGACCGCCTCGTCAGCGCCTACCAGGACATCATGAACATGCAGATGTAACGCGCGGGATTTAACTTCACATCATGGCTGCCGACTCCGCCAGTCTACCCAACCTCTCGGCCAACGTTGCCGCGCTGCCTGCGAGCCTGCGGCCGCTGCTGCTGCTCATCGGCATCGCGGCCGCCGTCGCGGCCGGCGTCTGGATCGTGCTCTGGTCGCGCGGTCCGACCTACAGTCTCCTTTACGCCAACCTCTCGCCACAGGATGAGGCGCAGGTCGCGCAGGCGCTCGATGCGGCGCAGATTCCCTACAGGCTCGATGCCGGCACGAGCGGTATCGATGTTCCGGCGGAGCGCCTGGACGAGGCGCGTCTGAAGCTCGCCGGCCAGGGACTGACGGGCAACGACAGCTTCGCCGCGCTGGATAAGAGCTCGGGCTTCGGTGTCAGCCAGTTCATGGAGGACGTGCGCTACCAGCATGCGTTGGAGATGGAGCTGGCGCGCACCATTGCGAGCCTGCAGCCGGTCGCCGGCGCGCGCGTCAACCTGGCCGTGCCACGCCAGTCGGTGTTCGTCAGCGACAACCGCACGGCGAGCGCGTCCGTCTTCGTGCGGTTGAAAGCGGGCGCCACCCTCGAGCCCGAGCAGGTCCAGGCTGTGGTCAACCTGGTCGCCTCGAGCGTCCCCAATCTCTCTGCCAGCGAGGTCACCGTCGTCGACCAGCAGGGGCGGCTGCTCTCGGCCCCGAACGGCCACGATCCCTACGCAATGGACGAGCGTCAATACGACATGGTTCACCGTCTGGAGACCGACTATGCCAGACGGATCGAGGCGCTCCTCACCCCGCTCGTGGGCCCCGGACTGGTGCATGCCCAGGTGGTCGCCGAGCTCAACATGGGTGTCAGCGAGCAGTCGAAGGAGCTCTACACACCCAACAGTCAGATCGTCCGCAGCGAGCAGCTCTCAGAGCAGAGCGGCGGCAGCGGCACGGGCGGCGTACCGGGCTCGCTCTCCAACGAGCCGCCGGCGCCGGGGACCGTCGTCCCGCGCACCGCCCAGGCGAGCGCCCAGTCGGGCGCCGCGGCCGGTCAGAACGGCGCTGGCCAACCTGCGGGCAGCGCGCAGAGCGCGGCGCCGGCCAGCGGCTCTCAAAGCGGTGCGACCGCCGCGCCACCGGCCCCGGGCAAGCCCGCGACGCAGCCGGTCGGCGGCATCGTCGGGGCCGTCGGAGGGGGCGGCGCCGTTTCCAGCGACGTCACCCGCAATTACGAGATCGATCGTACGCTCGATTACTCGCGTCAGCCCGCCGGCACCATCCGCCGGCTGACCGTCGCGGTGCTGATCGGCGATCGCAGCGTCACCGGTGCCAACGGCAAGGCAACGCAGGTGCCGCTCAGCACACAGGAGCTCGCCCGCGTCACCCAGCTCGTTAAGGATGCCGTGGGCTTCGACGCGTCGCGAGGTGACAGCGTCAGCGTGCTCAATGCCTCGCTCGAAAATAGCAGCGCCCCCGCAGCTGGCGGATCGTTCCAGGCGCCACCACTGTGGCAGTCACCATTCGTCTGGAGCCTGCTGCGGATCGTGGCCGGTCTCGTGGTAGTGCTCGTGCTGGTGCTGTCGGTGATACGCCCGCTCGTGAGAACACTCATCAGCCCGATGCGGCTCACCGCCGCCTCGGCCTCCGGACCCCAGGCGCTCCCGCCAGGAGCTGCGGGCGGGGCGGCCGGCGCGGCGGCGGCGCTCCCTCCCGGTCAGAAGGAAGCGGCCGTGACCGCGCTGACGCACGACCAGCAGCTCGCGCAGGCGCGCACGATGGTGAACCAGGATCCGAAGAGAGTCGCGCAGGTGGTGCGCGGCTGGGTAGGTCAGGATGAGTGAGCGCACCGAGCGGCGCGAAGCCGCCCGCAGCGGCACCGAGCGCGCCGCCATCCTGCTGTTGACGCTCGGGGAGAGTGAGGCCGCGCAGGTGCTCAAGCACATGGGCGCGAAGGAAGTGCAGCGCATCGGCTCCGCCATGGCCAAGCTTTCCCACATCTCGCGTGAGGAAGTGCACGGCATCGTCTCCGATTTCGCGCTGACGGTGGAGGGTCAGACCTCGGTCGGCGTCGGCGCCGATGAATTCCTGCGCAAGGTGCTGGTCGACGCCCTCGGACAGGACAAGGCCGCGAGCATCATCGACCGCATCAACCTCGGTGGCCGCTCGACCAAGGGCCTCGAGGCGCTGAAATGGATGGACCCGCGCGCGGTGGGCGAGCTCATCCGGCTCGAGCACCCGCAGATCAGCGCCATCGTGCTCGCTTACCTCGAGCCCGACCAGGCGGCGGAGGTGTTGGGTCACCTGCCGGCGTCCGTCCGCCCGGACGTCGTGGCACGCATCGCGACCCTCGATGGCGTGCAGCCGAGCGCGCTCACCGAGCTCGACGACATCATGGAGAAGCAGTTCGCCGGCAGGTCGGCCGGCAAGAACTCGAGCCTGGGCGGCGCCAAGGCGGCCGCCGAAATCATCAACTTCCTCGAGCCGAGCCAGGAGAGCGCGCTCATGGAGCAGATCGAGAAGGCCGACGAGGCGCTCGCGGCCCGCATCCTCGATCTGGTCTTCGTGTTCGACAACCTGCTCGACATCGACGACCGCAGCATGCAGGAGCTGCTGCGCCAGGTACCGGCCGAGCGGCTGCTCCTCGCCTTGAAGGGCGCCGACGAGAGGCTGAAGGAGAAGGTCTTCAAGAACATGTCGCAGCGCGCCGCGGAGATGCTGCGCGATGATCTCGAGGCCAAGGGCCCGGTGCGCGTCTCCGAGGTGGAGGCCGCGCAGAAGGAGATCCTGCAGATCGCCCGCAAGCTCGCCGAGGCCGGCACCATCGCGATCGGCGGCAAGGGCGAAGAGTATGTCTGATCTGCGCCGCACCCCCGGGGCGAGCGCGGCGACGATCGAGCGCTGGCGACTGCCCACAGTCGAGGGTCCCATCATCGGGCGCGCGCGCGAGGACCGCCGGGCGTCGGCAGCCGAGGAGTCGGCGCGGCTCGCCCTGAAGGAGGCGGAGGCGCGCGGCTACGAGGCCGGCATGACACGTGCGCGTGCGGAGACGAGCGCCCGCCTCACGGCGCTCGAAGAGCGTGTGAAGCGTCTCGATGCGGCGCTGCAGCTCCTCGCTCGTCCGCTCGAGCAACTCGACGCCGACATCGAAAGCGAGCTCGCGCGGCTCGCCCTCGCGATCGGCAAGCAGCTCGCCCGGCGCGAGCTGCATGTCGAGCCTGCGCAGGTGATCGCCATTCTTCGCGAATCCCTCGCCATGCTTCCCGCGGCGGCGCGCGAGGTGCGGGTCCATCTGCACCCGGAAGACGCCGCCACGGTGCGCGAGCATCTGACGGCGCCCGCGAGCGAGCGGGCGTGGGCGCTGGTCGAGGACCCAACCCTGTCGCGCGGCGGCTGCGTCGTTCACAGCGAGTCGTCGCGCATCGACGCGAGGCTCGAGAGCCGCATCGCGGCCGTCGCCGCGAGCGCGCTCGGCGATGAGCGCGCCACGGGGCGGGAGGCGGAGTGAGCGCACCTTTCGAGCTGGCGCGCGCGGCACTCTGGCGCGAGGGTCTGCAGCGCCGTGTCCGCGCGGTGCTGGAGACCGAGCCCCCACCGGTCGAAGGCTCGCTGACCCGCATGGTGGGACTGACACTCGAGGCCACCGGTTGCCAGGCGTCGGTCGGCGATTACTGTGACGTGATCGCCGGCGACGGCTCGCGGACCGCAACGGAAGTGGTCGGCTTTGCGGGCGATCGGCTCTACCTCATGCCCTCGGGCGATGCGCATGGCCTCGGGCCCAATGCGCGCGTCATTCCCCGCCAGCGCGCGGGAACCGCGCGAGTTGGACCCGAGCTCCTCGGGCGCATCGTCGACGGCAGCGCGCAACCGCTCGACGGTCTCGGCCCCCTCGGCTGCGGCACATCGGTGCGCCTGACGGGCCGGCCGATCAACCCGTTGTCGCGCCACCCGATCAGCGAGCCGCTCGACGTCGGCATTCGCTCCATCAACTCCCTCTTGACCATCGGCCGTGGCCAGCGCGTAGGACTCTTCGCCGGCAGCGGCGTCGGCAAGAGCGTGCTCCTCGGGATGATGGCCCGCTACACCAGCGCGGATGTGATCGTCGTCGGTCTGATCGGCGAGCGCGGCCGCGAGGTGAAGGAATTCGTCGAGCGCATCCTGGGTCCTGAGGATCGCTCCCGCGCGGTGGTCGTCGCCACGCCGGCGGATCATCCGCCGCTCATGCGCCTGCACGGCGCATGGCTCGCGACCGCCATTGCAGAATACTTCCGCGACCGCGGCGCGAGCGTGCTCCTGCTGATGGATTCGCTGACGCGTTTCGCACAGGCGCAGCGCGAGATCGCGCTCGCGATCGGCGAGGCGCCGGCCACCAAGGGCTACCCGCCTTCGGTGTTTGCGCGCCTGCCGCAACTCGTCGAGCGTGCCGGCAACGGCGCCACGGGCTCCGGCTCCATCACGGCGTTCTACACCGTGCTCACCGAGGGCGATGACCAGAACGATCCGATCGCCGACGCCGCCCGCGCCATCCTCGACGGTCACATCGTCCTCTCGCGACGGATCGCCGAGAGCGGCCACTATCCGGCGATCGATGTCGAGGCCTCGATCAGCCGCGCGATGCACGAGATCGCCTCGAGCTCGCATCTCGTGACCGCACGGCAATTTCGCCACGTGCTCTCAACCTATCAGCAACACCGCGACCTCGTCGCCATCGGCGCCTATCAGCGCGGCAGCGATCCGCGCGTGGATCAGGCGATTGCGCTCTGGCCGCGCCTGCAGCGCTTCCTGCAGCAGGACATGCGCGAGCGGGTCGATCTCGCCGCGAGCCTCGCGGCGCTCAATGAATCTCTCTCGAGCAGCAGCCCAAATGAAAAAGACTGAGCGAATCGGCATGGTGCGGCGCGTGGTCGATGACATCGAGCGGCGCAAGGCCGAGGCGCTCGCGGCCTGCGAGAGAAACGTGCTCGCGGCGCAAGCGAAGCTGGAGGAGCTCGAGGCCTATCGGGTCGCCTACGTGCGGGATTACGCGCACCGCGCCGGGTCCGGCATGAGCGGAGCCGGCATGCGCGAGTATCAGGTCTTCCTCACCCGCCTCGACGAGGCGCTGCGGCATCAGGCGCAGATCCTCGCGCAGGCGCGCCTGCAGCGCGGCGCGGAGCTCGAGAGCTGGCGCAGCGCAGCACGGCGAGCGGCTGCCGTCGGCAACCTCGCAACCCACTGGCAGGCCGAGGAGCGGCTGGCGTCGGAGAAGATCGAGCAGAAGGAGACCGACGAGCGCTCGCAGCAACTCTGGTCGCGCAGGACCATCGCCCATGGCAACTGAGGGAGTGCCACTGGCCATCCAGGGTGGGCGAGCCGACTCAGGAGGCGAGCGACCGGCCAGGATGGCCGGGCTGGCGGCGCGGCCGCCAGGGACGGCCACTGGCACGGCCCTCAACCCGGAGTTGTCCGGGCGCTCGCCCTCATCCGCGGCATCGAGCTCCGGCAGCGCCGGTGGCGGCTCTGCGAGCGCAAAGTCCTCCGCGTCGCAAAGCGCGAAGCCTTCAGCCGCAGGATCTTCGGCAACCGGCTCGGGTGCCGCCAGCTCGGCTTCCTCCCGGCCAAAGCCCTCCGGCAAGAGCCGCTCCGCCGGCTCCAATCATTCGAGCGGCGCCTCCGGTTCCGGCCGGCGGACCGCGCGCTCTTCGGGCGCATCCAACACCGGCTCCACCCAGGAGCAAGCGGCCGCAGCGCAAGCGACAGCGGCAGCCGAAACGAGCGATTTCTCCGCCGCTCTTGCCCAGTCGCTCGCCGCAACTCCAGCGGGCGGGACCGCGACGGCCGACACCTCGGCCGCCAAGCCCCAACCGGCCGGCGCGGGTGACTCGAGCGCGCCGCCCACGAAGGATTCCGCGACTGACCCGGTCTCGTCCGCTCTGGCGCTCCTCGAGCAGGCACTGGCCGGCGCACTGGCGGGGGTCCCATCGACTCCGGCCGTCTCGACAGCGCCGGCCGCGTCCACGAGCAGCGCCTCCTCAGCGGCAAGCGGTGCGGTCGATCCCGCCGGCCAGAACAGCACGGCGGCGCTCACCGCCTTGCTCACACAGAGTCTCGCCTCCGACCCCAAAGCCAGCGCCTCCAATGCCGCACCGACGGGCGGCTCGTCCACTCCGGCAACCCCGGCAACCCCGGCAGGTACGGCAGCTCCGGCAGCTACGGCGGGCACCGCCGCCACGGCGCTCACCGCCGCCGCCCAGCTGCCCTCGCTGTCGCATGTCGGGTCGCAGCCGGCGACGGCCAACTCCTCCACCATGGCGCTCGCCGCGCAGGTCGGCACCAGCGCCTGGACAGATGAGCTCGGTACCAAGCTCACCTGGATGGCCAGCCAGGGAATCCAGTCCGCTTCCTTGCAGCTCTCGCCTGAGCACCTCGGGCCGTTGCAGGTGAACATCTCCGTGCACGACGGCCAGGCGAGCGTCTGGTTCGGCGCCGCGCAGTCGGATACGCGCACGGCGCTCCAGCAATCCCTGCCGCAGCTCCGTCAGCTCTTTGCCAACCAGGGCCTCGCGCTGGCAGATGCCGGTGTCTCGCGGGAGCCGCCCCGCGGTCAGGACCGCCGCAGCCGGGCGCGATCCGCAAGCTCGGTATCCGCCGTTACGCCCGTCAATCTCGACAGCGCCAACAGCCCCACCTCGATCGAGGGCGGACTGGGTCTGGTAGACACCTACGTCTGAGTCAATAAACCGTCGCCCCGTCCGACTGCGACGCGCCTCACACTCCCCGCCCGGCGACAAAACCCTTACTGCTCCGCAACTTAGACGCGTTTCGACTCCTGTGGCATGACCGTTGCACCTGAGGGCCACATACCAACAGGCGCGTGCGCCAGGCGCGCGCAGGAGACGACAGAGCGATGCCCGACGTATCCGTCCTCGCCCCGCAAGCCGCGGCCGGCGCCGAAGGCTCCGCAGCGGGCAAGCGCCGCATCCCCTGGCTGATCGTCGGCATCGCCGTGGCGCTGCTCGTCATCGGCAGCGGTGCCGCCCTCCTTTTGACGCACGCCTTCGGCCGCTCCGGGGCCTCCGGGACCGCCGCGGCTAAAAAGCCCCTGGCACCTCCGCTTTATCTGGCGCTCGATCCGCCGTTCGTCGTCAACTTCCAGGCCGACCAGATCGTGCGCTTCCTGCAGGTGTCGGTGGAAGTCATGTCGCGCGATCAGAAGACGCTCGATCTGCTGAAGGACAACGATCCGGTGGTGCGCAACGATCTCCTGATCCTCTTGGCCAACCAGAAGTACTCCGTGCTCGCCACCCCGGCGGGCAAGCAGCAGCTGCGAGCGGATGCGCTCGCCGCCATCCGCAAGGACCTCGCGCAGGCAGGCGGAGATCCCAACAAGCTCGAGGCCGTGTACTTCACGAGCTTCGTGATGCAGTGACCGCGTACCACCCAGGGTCACCATGAGCCAAGAGAAGATCCTCGATCAGGCCGAGATCGACGCACTGATCCACGGCGTCGATACCGGAGCGGTAAGCACCGAAGCGCAGCCGGCTCCGGGCGAAGTCCGCGGCTTCGATTTCAACAACCAGATGCGGATCGTGCGCGGGCGGATGCCGACGCTCGAGATGATCAACGAGCGCTTCGCCCGCCTGAACCGCGTCAGCCTCTATAACCTCCTGCGCCGCTCGCCCGAGATCGCGGTCGCCGCGGTCGAGATCAAGAAATTCAGCGAGTACGTGCATACGCTGCACGTGCCGACGAGCCTCAACCTCGTCAGGATCAACCCCCTCCGCGGCACGGCGCTCGTCGTGCTCGATCCGAAGCTGGTGTTCGCGGTGGTGGACAACTTCTTCGGCGGCACCGGCCGGCACGCCAAGATCGAGGGCCGCGAGTTCACCGCCACCGAGCAGCGCATCATCCACATCGTGCTGCGCAGCGTGTTCGCCGACCTGCGCGAGGCATGGTCGCACGTTGCCTCGATCGAGCTCGAGTACCAGAGCTCCGAGATCAACCCGCACTTCGCCAACATCGTCTCGCCGTCGGAGATCGTCGTCGTCACGAGCTTCCACATCGAGCTCGACGGCGCGGGCGGCAACCTGCACGTGACCATGCCCTACTCCATGATCGAGCCGCTGCGCGAGGTGCTCGATGCGGGCGTCGCGAGCGACCGCGTCGAGAAGGACGAGCGCTGGATGACGTGTCTGCGCGACGAGATGGAGGATGCGGAAGTCGAGCTCACGACGATCCTCGGGCGCTCCTCGGTCACCCTGGCGGAGCTCCTGAACCTGAAGCCCGGCGACGTGCTGCCGTGCGACTTCACCGGCAAGGTGACGCTCGCCGCCGAGGACGTGCCGGTATTCCGCGGTGGCCTGGGCATCTCCCGCGGCCGCCAGGCCGTGAAAGTCCAGGAGCGCATCCGCCGCGGCACGGCGGGGGTGCAGCCTCGCCTGCCCGGCCCCGAGTCCCCGGCCCCCCAGGGCAAATAAACCCGGTAAATCACCAGAGCCATCGAGGTCACCCCCATGTCTGCCAATCCTGCCGAGGCACGCCCCGCCGAGCTCCAAGAGCTCACCGAAGACGGTGTGCCGGGAGTCAACCGTGACGTCAACCTCGAGGTCATCCTCGACGTCCCGGTGACGCTCTCCATGGAAGTCGGACGCACCCGCATCCCGATCCGCAACCTCCTGCAGCTCAACCAGGGGTCGGTCGTCGAGCTCGAGCGCGCAAGCGGCGAGCCGCTCGACGTCTTCGTCAACGGCACGCTGGTCGCTCACGGCGAAGTAGTCGTCATCAACGAGCGGTTCGGCATCCGCCTGACCGATGTCATCAGCCCCGCTGAGCGGCTGCGCAAGCTGAAATGAACCATCTGTTCGCCGCTCCTCACGCTGCCAGCACTGCGGCGCCTGTCGGTGCGGGTGGACTCGCCTCCGTCACCTTCGCACTGCTCGCCGTGCTCGCCGCGATTTTCGCGGTCGCCTGGCTGGCGCGCCGGGTTCGCAGCATCGGCAACCGCATCGGCGATGCCATCGACGTGTTGGCCGACGTCCCCCTCGGCCCCAAGGAGCGCGCGGTCCTGCTCAAAGTCGGCAAGGAGCAGATCCTCATCGGCGTCGCCCCCGGTCGCGTGAGCGCTCTACACGTGCTGCGCGAGCCCGTGGAGGCCGCGAAAGCCGCCGCAGCCGCGACGCCGGCCGCAACGGCATTCAGCGCGCTGATCAAACGGAGTCTCGGAAAGTGAAAGGACATCCGCAGGTGAATGAGAGCGCAGCGCGAAATGCTCTGGCCAGAGGGCATTTCGTGATGGGCTCGAAGATCTGCAAAGCAACGCTCGTAATGCTAGTGATGATGATGCCTGCGGTGACCTCAGCAGCCGCCCCCGGCATCCCCGCCTTCAGCGTCCACACCGGCGCCGGCGGCGGCCAAACCTACACGCTGACGCTGCAGGTGCTGGCGCTGATGACGGCGCTGTCGCTGTTGCCGGCGATCCTGCTCATGATGACGGCCTTCACCCGCATCATGATCGTGCTCAGCATCCTGCGCCAGGCGCTCGGCGCCGGTCAGACGCCGCCCAATCAGGTGTTGCTCGGACTCGCGCTCTTCCTGACCTTCTTCGTGATGTCGCCCGTCATCAATCGCATCGACCAGGTCGCCTACCAGCCGTATGCCGCGGGCACCATCGACGTGCAGACCGCGCTCACGCGCGCGGAAGCGCCGCTGAAGGAGTTCATGCTGCATCAGACGCGCGAGAACGACATCGCCACTTTCGTGCACATTGCGGGCGGCAAAGGCTACGCGACGCCGCTCGATGTGCCGTTCAGCGTGCTCGTGCCGTCGTTCGTCACGAGCGAGCTGAAGACCGCATTCCTCATCGGCTTCCTGCTGTACATCCCGTTCGTGATCATCGATCTCGTGGTGGCCAGCGTGCTGATGTCCATGGGCATGATGATGGTCTCACCGGTGCTCATCTCCCTGCCCTTCAAGCTGATGCTGTTCGTGCTCGTCGACGGCTGGACGCTCGTCATGGGCACTCTCGCCCAGAGCTTCTATCACTGACCAGGCGCGCACACCATGACACCCGACACCATCATGGCCATCGGCAGCCGAGCCCTCGAGATGACGCTCATGCTGGCCGCGCCGCTCCTGCTCGCCGCGCTGATCACCGGCGTCGTAGTGGGCGCCTTTCAGGCCGCGACCTCGATCAACGAGATGACGCTCTCCTTCATCCCCAAACTGATCGCCATCGCCCTCACGCTCGCCATCGCCGGCCCGTGGATGCTCAAGACCTTCCTCGGGTACACGCACGAGCTGATCGTGAGCATTCCGGGGCTCATCAACTGAGGTCGCGCCGGACGCCATGCTCACCGTGACCGCAAAACAACTGGACGGCTGGTTCGTCGAGCTCTTCTGGCCGTTCGTGCGCATCGGCTCCTGTTTCATGCTGGCGCCGGCGTTCGGCACCTCCTCGGTTCCGGTGCGCGTACGGATCGTTCTCGCGGCCGCCGTGACGCTGCTCGTCGCGCCGCTCGTCGTGGTTCCCGACGTGAGCCCATTGTCCACCGCGGGGGTGCTGATCACCGTGCAGCAGGTGATCATCGGTGCTGCGCTCGGCTTCTCGCTGCAGATTCTCTTCGACGCGGTGTCGCTGGGCGGCGAGATGGTCTCCAACTGCATGGGCCTGTCGCTTTCCTTCAACCTCGATCCGCAGAACGGCGCGTCTACGCCGACGGTCAGCACGCTCTACTCCCTGCTCGTGACGCTCATCTTCCTGGTGCTCGACGGACACCTCGCGCTCATCCGCACGCTGGTCGACGGCTTCCACACGCTGCCGATCGGCACGACCGGCCTGGGCGCCAACGGCCTCTGGTCGGTGGTCAACTGGGGCGCGGAGCTCTTCTCCGGTGGGCTCGCCGTGGCGCTGCCGGGCGTCACGGCGCTCCTCATCGCCAACCTCGCGTTCGGGGTCGTGAGCCGCGCCGCGCCGACACTCAGCATCTTCTCCGTGGGATTGCCGGTCTCGCTCATCTTCGGCCTGGTGGTGATCGTCGCCGGTCTGCCCGCGCTCGAGTCGAGCTTCATCCGCCTGCTCGCCGTGGCGCTCGATTTCGTGCGCCACCTGAGCGGAGCCTGACGTCATGGCCGAGAACGATCAGGAACGCACCGAGCAACCGACAGCCAAGCGCCTGGAGAAGGCGCGGCAGGAAGGTCAGGTCCCGCGCTCCGTCGAGCTCAACGCCGCCGCGGTGTTGCTCGTCACGGCGGGTGGCCTGCACTTTCTCGGCGCCTCGATCGGCACTTCGCTCTGCGGTCTCATGAAGTCGGCGCTCAGCATCGCTCCTGCCGAAGCGCTCGACCCGGGACTTGCCCTCTCGAGCGCCGCCGGCGAGCTGCTGCACGCCCTCATCATCTGCGCTCCGGTCCTCGGCCTGACGCTGATCGCGGCGCTGGCCGCACCGCTCGCGATCGGTGGCTGGAATCTGAGCTTCGAGGCGCTGGCGCCCGACTTCACGCGGCTCGATCCGATCAACGGCTTCGGCCGCTTCTTCTCTGCCCAGGGCGCCGTCGAGCTCGGCAAAGCCTTTGCCAAATTCATGGTGGTCGCCGCAGTAGCGGTGGCCGTGCTGCGCAAGCAATCGCCGCAGCTGCTCGCGCTCGGCACCGAGCCGCTGGCCACGGCAATCCGGCAGTCGGTGAATCTCGCTTCGGACGCGCTGCTCGCCGTCTCCGGCGGACTTGCGCTCATCGCCGCGGTCGATGTGCCCTGGCAGCTCTGGCAGTACTCGCACAAGCTCCGCATGACTCGAGAGGAGGTTCGCGAGGAGTTGAAGGAGAGCGAGGGCGCGCCCGAGGTGAGGATGCGCATCCGCCGCGCGCAGCGGCAGATCGCGCGCCGCCGGATGATGCATGAGGTGCCGAAGGCCGATGTCGTCGTTGTCAACCCGACGCACTTCGCCGTGGCGCTGCGCTACGACGAGAGCCGCATGCGTGCCCCGCTCGTCGTCGCCAAGGGCATGGACCTCGTCGCCGCGCGCATCCGTGAAATCGCAGCCGAGCACTCGGTACCGATCTTCGAGGCGCCGCCGCTGGCGCGCACCCTCTATCACGGCGTCGAGATCGGCAGCGAGATCCCGGCGACGCTCTACGTGGCCGTCGCCCAGGTCCTCACCTACATCTATCAGCTCAAGGCGGCGCGCACTTCGGGAGCGCGGCCTCCGCAGCCTCCAGCCATCGACCCCGGCATTGACGCCACACACCACTGATCCATGAGCACCGCGACCACGACATCGAGCCCTGCCCTGCCACCCTGGCGGGACCTGCTGCGCGCCGGCATCGGCGTACCGGCGGGCGTCCTCGCCGTGCTCGCGATGGTCATCCTGCCGCTGCCGCCGATGGCGCTCGATGTGCTCTTCACCTTCAACATCGCGCTCTCGATCGTCATCGTGATGGCGGTGTTCTATGTCGCCCGGCCGATCGAGTTCGGCGTATTTCCGACGGTCCTGCTGCTCGCGACGCTGCTGCGCCTCGCCCTCAACGTCGCCTCCACGCGCGTCGTGCTGCTGCACGGCTACAGCGGGCCGCAGGCGGCAGGCCACGTCATCCAGTCCTTCGGCGAGTTCGTGGTCGGCGGCAACTTCGCCGTCGGCGTGGTGGTATTCATTATCCTCACCATCATCAACTTCGTGGTGGTCACCAAGGGCGCCGGGCGCATCTCGGAGGTCAGCGCGCGTTTCACCCTCGATGCCATGCCGGGCAAGCAGATGGCGATCGATGCCGACCTCAACGCGGGCCTGATCACCCAGGATGAGGCGCGCACGCGCCGCGCCGAGGTCCGCGCCGAAGCCGATTTCTACGGCGCGATGGACGGCTCGAGCAAGTTCATCCGGGGCGATGCCATCGCGGGCATTCTGATCCTCATCATCAACATCATCGGCGGCCTCGCGATCGGCACGATCGGTCATGGGATGGCCGTCGCCGATGCCGCCCGTACCTACACCCTGCTCACCATCGGCGACGGCCTGGTCGCGCAGATCCCGGCGCTCATGCTCTCGACGGCGGTCGCGCTCATCGTGACCCGCATGTCGCGCTCGCAGGACATGGGCGGGGAGATGCGCCGGCAGCTCTTCGGCAATCCCAAGGCGCTCGGCGTGGCCGCAGGCCTGCTCGGTGTGATGGGCCTCATCCCCGGCATGCCGAACTTCGCCTTCCTTCTCGTCGGGGCGCTCTGCGGCGCGACCGCCTACATCATCAACAGGCGGCGCGTGGCCGCTGCGGCGACCTCCTCGGCTCCGAAGCCGGCGCCGCCGGCGCCGGAGACCCGGGAGCTCACCTGGGAGGACGTGCGCCCGGTGGATCTCATCGGTCTCGAGGTCGGCTACCGCCTGGTCTCGCTCGTCGACAAGCGCCAGAGCGGCGACCTCCTCGGCAGGGTGCGCGGCGTGCGGCGCAAGCTGTCGCAGGAGCTCGGCTTCCTGATCCCGGCCGTGCACATTCGCGACAACCTCGACCTCGCGCCCAACATCTACCGGATCAACCTGAGCGGCGTGCCGGTCGGCGAGAGTGTCATCTATCCCGACAAGGAGCTCGCGATCAATTCGGGGCGCGTGTTCGGTCCCCTGCAGGGCATCGCCACCCGCGACCCGGCCTTCGGCATGGAGGCGGTGTGGATCGATGCCGCGAGCCGCGATCATGCGCAGGCGCTCGGCTACACCGTGGTCGACCCGAGCACCGTCATCGCCACCCACCTCTCCTTCGTCATCCAGTCGCACGCCAACGAGATCCTCGGTCACGAGGAAGTGCAGCAGCTGCTCAACGGGCTCGCCAAGAACGCGCCGAAGCTGGTGGAGGATCTGGTGCCGCGCGTGCTGCCGCTCTCCGCCGTGGTGCGCGTGCTGCAGAGCCTGCTCGCCGAGCGCATTCCGATCCGCAACATCCGCACCATCATCGAGACGCTGGCGGAGCACGCGCCGCGCTCGCAGGACCCGGCGGTGCTCCTGGCCCACGTCCGCGTCGCCCTCGGCCGGCAGATCGTGCAGGAGATCTCCGGCATCGCCGCAGAGCTGCCCGTCATCACTTTCGAGCCGGACCTCGAGCGGCTGCTCTCGAGCTCCCTCGCCGCCAACTCCACGAGCCCGGGTCTGGAGCCCGGCCTGGCGGAGCGGCTGCAACAGCGCGTCGCGGAAGCCTCCCGGCGCCAGGAGGCCTCGGGCGAGCCGCCGGTGCTGCTGGTGCCGCCGCCGCTTCGCGCCCAGATGGCGCGCTTCCTGCGCGCGCCGCTGCCCAACCTCTACGTACTCGCCTGGAATGAGATTCCCGACAACCGCAAGGTCCGCGTCGTCACCGCGGTCGGCAGGTAACCCATGAAGATCGTACGACATACGGCCCCAGACATGCGCCAGGCTTTGCGCTCGATCCGCGAGCAGCTCGGCGAGGACGCCGTCATCCTCTCCTCGCGCCGCATTCCGCAGGGGGTTGAAATCACTGCCGCGGTGGATTTCGACGCCTCGGGCATCGAGCAGGCGACGGCAGCGGCCGCCGTTCCTCAGCTCCACGAGGAGCCGGCAGCGCCCGCCGCATCAGTCAACGACGCGATGGGGATCGAGCTCAAGTCGCTGCGCCGCATGCTGGAGACCCAACTCGCGCAGCTCGCCTGGAACGACCGCACGCGCCGCGCGCCCGTGCATACCGAGCTGCTGCGCGAGCTGACCGAGATCGGCATCGCCCAGGATCTCGCCGACCACATCGTCGGTCAGCTCGATGAGCGCGTGGATCTCACGCAGGGCCGGCGGTTCGCCATGGCGGGACTCTCCCAATATCTTCTCGTGAGCGGCGACCGCTGGCTCGAAACCGGCGGACGCGTGGCCTTCGTTGGCGCCACCGGCGTCGGCAAGACGACCATGCTCGCCAAGTTGGCGGTGCGTTGGATACTACGACACGGCGCGAACGACCTGGCGCTGGTCGCCTCCGACACCGTGCGCATCGGGGCGCAGGACCAGATGCAGGCCCTGGGACAGCTCCTCGGCGTGCCGGTACAGGTCCCTGAAGCGTTCGAGGCGCTGCCCGAGCTGATCTCCCGCCTCGATCGCTACCGGCTGGTGCTCATCGATACCCCCGGCTCGAGCCTGCGCGATGCACAGCTCGACGCGCGGCTCGCCGTGCTCGCCAACTGCGCCTCGAGTCTGGAGACGGCGCTCGTGCTCGCGGCGAGCACCCAGGCCGGCGCGCTCGAGGAGACCGTGCAACGCCTCCGGGCCGCCAATCCGTCCTCGTGCCTGCTCACCAAGGTGGACGAGGCGGCGAGCCTCGGGGGCGCGCTCTCCGTGCTCATCCGCGCGCGGCTGCCGCTTGCCTACACGAGCGACGGCCAGCGCGTGCCCGAGGACCTGCGGCCGGCGAGAGCCCTGGAGCTGGTATCCCAGGCCGTACGGCTCGCCAAGGCGACCGGCGCGGCCGCCGACGAAGATCTGCTGCGACGACGATTCGGAAGGCTGTCAAATGCGCGAACGAGTTGAGCTCAGTCTCATCAACAACTCCAAGCTCGAGTCCCTCGGGCAGCCCGTGCAGGTGATCGCCGTCACCGGCGGCAAGGGGGGCGTCGGCAAGACCAGCGTGTCGGTCAACCTCGCCACGGCGCTCGCGGCCGCGAGCCGGCGCGTGGTGCTGCTCGACGGGGACCTCGGCCTCGCCAATGCCGATGTCTTCCTCGGGCTCTCGCCGCGCTACACGCTGGCGCACGTCATCTCCGGGGAGCGTACGCTCGATGAGGTGATCGTCGAGGCGCCGCAGGGCTTTCAGGTCGTGCCCGCCGCCTCGGGCGCCGCCGACCTCGCCGGTATGGGTGCCGCCGAGCACTTAGGTCTCGTACGCGCCTTCAGCGCTCTCGCGGCCCGCCTCGATGTGCTCATCGTCGACACCGCGGCGGGCATCGCGCCGGGCGTTCTCCAGTTCTCACAAGCATCCCAACATGTCGTCGTGGTCGTCTGCGACGAGCCGGCCTCATTAACCGACGCCTACGCGCTCGTCAAGGTCCTGAGTCGCAATCACGGCGTCGACCGCTTCCGGGTGCTCGCCAACCGGATTCGCCACCCGGGCGGCGGCGCCGAGCTCTTCCGCCGTTTCGAGCGCGTCACGGCACGGTTCCTCGATGTGGTGCTCGAATTCGCCGGCGAGATTCCGGAGGACGAGTACCTGCGCCGCTCGGTGCGCGAGCAGCGCCCCGTGCTCGAGGCCTATCCGGGGAGCCCCGCGGCCCGGGCATTCAAGAAACTCGCGGCCACGGCCGATACATGGCCAGTGCCGCCCGGTCCCCGGGGAAACATCGAGTTCTTCGTGGAGCGGCTGGTGCGACGGAACGCAGTGCGGCTGGAAGTGGTGCCATGAACGCGGCGAGCGCATACGGTGCGCGCCGCGGGGTGGACGAGGCGAGCGAGCTGGTGTCGCGGCACGCGGAGCTGGTGAAGCGGATCGCCTACCATCTGGTCGGCCGGCTGCCCCCCTCGGTGGAGGTCGACGACCTGATGCAGGCGGGAATGCTGGGATTGCTGGAGGCGGCATCGAACTACGCGCCGAATCGTGGCGCGAGCTTCGAGACTTATGCCGGCATCCGCATTCGCGGCGCCATGATCGATGCGCTGCGCAAGCTCGACTGGGCGCCGCGCTCGGTCCATCGCAAGGCGCGCGCAGTGGCGGCGGTGGTGCAGGAGATCGAGCGGCACACGGGACGTGACGCGCGGGACACGGAGATCGCCGCCCGCTTGGGCGTGCCTCTCGAGGAGTATCACGCCATCGTGCAGGATGCGGCGAGCTGTCGCCTGGCGACGCTCGACGACACGACGGCAGCGGTGACCGAGGGCGCTGCGGACCCCTTCCGCGAGACCGCGGAGGAAGGATTCCGGGAGGCGCTCGCGCAGGCGATAGAGGGGCTGCCGGAGCGGGAGAGGCTAGTGATGTCGCTCTACTACAGCGAGGGACTGAACCTCAAGGAGATCGGCGCGGTGCTGAAGGTGACCGAATCGCGGGCGTGTCAGCTCCACGGGCAGGCGCTCGTGCGGCTCAAGGCGCGGCTGGCGGATTGGCGTGACGGTATGGCCGGCGCGAGTGCAACGAGGCCAAGAGATCAACGAGGCAGGCAGTGAGCAAAGATCTGAAATTCCTGGTGGTGGATGACTTCTCGACCATGCGGCGCATCATCAAGAACCTGCTGCACGATCTCGGCTACCCGAACGTCGCCGAGGCGGACGACGGCAAGACGGCGCTGCCGATGCTGCAGGCGGGCGGCATCGACTTCCTCATCACCGACTGGAACATGCCGGGCATGCCGGGGCTCGAGCTCATCAAGGCCGTGCGCGCCGACGCCAAGCTCGCCAAGATGCCCGTCCTCATGCTGACCGCGGAAGCCAAGCGCGAGCAGATCATCGAGGCGGCGCAGGCGGGCGTGAACGGCTACGTCATCAAGCCGTTCACCGCCGAGACCCTCAAGGAGAAGCTCGACAAGATCCTCGGCGCGGGGAAGTGAGGCTGCCATGTCGAACTTCGAGGTAATGAAGTTGGAATACGGCGCTTGCGTCGATGCCCTGGCAGAGGCGCTGCGCGGCGACGACGAGCTGGGTTTCTTCACCGCCGTGGATCACATCGTGCGCATGCGCGAGCCGCAGACGCTGACCGCGATCCGCAGGCTCACCGGCGACCTGCAGAAGGCGCTCGAGCGCTTCAGCATCGAGTCGCGCCTCGCGGACTTCGCGGAGAACGAGATTCCGGATGCCAAGACGCGCCTGGCGCACGTCATCAAGATGACTGACGAGGCTGCGCACCGCACGCTCGACCTCGTCGAGCAGTCGGGACCGCTCGCCGAGCGCTCCGCGCGCGAATCGGGCGCGCTCATCGAGTCGCTGAAGAGCTACCGCGAGCGTGCCGCGAGCGGCAGCGGCTTCGAGGGCGCCGTGCGCGCGATCGACGCCTTCCTGCCCGTCGTGCGCGTGCTCGAGGCGTTTCTGCCCGCAGTGCGCACCGATTCCGAGCAGATCCGCAAGAACCTCGCCGAAGTGCTGCTCGCGCAGGGCTACCAGGACCTGACGGGCCAGATCATCCGCGGCATCATCAAGCTCGTCGAGGAGCTGGAAGAGACGCTCGCCAGCCTCACCGAGCTCTCCGGGGATGTCGTCGAGCACACCACCCTCGGTGAGAACCCGGACAAGGGCCACGGACCGGTGGTGCCGGGAGTCACGCGAGGAGATGTCGCCACAGGCCAGACAGACGTGGATGAGCTGCTGTCTGGCCTCGGCATGTAAGGGGCAGCCATGGACATCCTGAGCATCATCGGACTGGTGCTCGCCGCGAATGCCGTGCTGCTGGGCGCCGTGCTGCGCGGCGCCGGCCTCATGGCGCTCATCTCGTTCGAAGCGTTCATGGTGGTCGGCGTCGGCACGATCGCCGCGACCTGCATCCAGACGCCGCTCCCGGTGATGAAGCATGCGCTCAGGATCTTTCCCTGGATCGTGCGCCCGCCATCGCGCGACGGCCGCCAGCTCATCACCAAGATCGTCGACTGGAGCAACACCGCGCGCAAGCAGGGCCTCCTCGGGCTCGAGCCGCTGATTGCGCGCGAGCCGGATGACTTCATGCAGAAGGCGCTGCAGCTCGTGGTCGACGGCAGCGAGCCCGAGGCGATCAGCAACGCCATGTACGTGGAGCTCAGCATGCGCGAGCATGCCGACATTACGGCCGCGAAGATGTTCGAGGGCGCGGGCATCTACTCGCCGACCCTCGGCATCATCGGTGCGGTGCTCGGCCTGATGGCGGTGCTGCAGAATCTCACCGATCCCGCCAAGCTCGGCGCCGGTATCGCCTCGGCGTTCACCGCCACGATCTACGGCATCAGCCTCGCCAACCTCTTCTTCCTGCCGGTCGCCGGCAAGCTCAAAGGCATCATCCATCGCCAGACGCAGTTCCGCGAGATGATCATCGACGGCATGATGTGCATCGCGCAGGGCGAGAACCCGCGGGCGATCGAGGCGAAGCTCCAGGGATACCTCCACTAGCCGCCATGCGTCGCCGGAAAAAACACGACGAGGATCACGAGAACCACGAGCGCTGGGCGATCCCCTATGGCGACCTGCTGACGCTGCTGCTCGCCTTCTTCGTGGTGATGTACTCGATCTCGTCGGTGAACGCAGGCAAGTACCGCGTGCTCTCCGACTCGCTCTACGCGGCGTTCCGGGGCCAGCCGCGCACGCTCCAGCCGATCGAGGTCGGCCACAAGCGCGTCGGCTCCGGAGCCGACATCCGCGTCAGCATCGTGCAGCAGGCGACTCTCAAGGGTCAGCCCCGCTCGCTCCTCGCCCCCGTGCCGCTCGCCATCTCCTCTGCGATCCCCGACGCCCCCTACCACGACGACACGCCGCCGCCCGACAATGCCAATGGCGTCAAGGCCGCGACCGGACCGGTGAGTCCCGCCGACATCGCGCGGGCCGCCCGGGCGCAGGCGGCCGCGGTCATGCTGAACAAGGTTGCCGACGATGTCGTGAAGGCGATGTCAGGACTCGTGAAGAAAAACCTGGTGGTCGTCAGGCGCAAGAGTTCCTGGATCGAGGTCGAGATCCGCACCGACATCCTCTTCCCGAGCGGCAGTGCGCGGCTCGCGCCGCGGGCGGTGGGCATCATCCGCCGGCTCGCCGCCGTGCTCGCGCGCTTCCCCAACCCAGTCCGGGTGGAGGGGTTCACGGACGACGTACCGATCCGGACCGCCGAGTTCTATTCCAACTGGGAGCTGTCGGCCGCCCGCGCCGGCAGCGTCGTGCACGTGCTCGCGGACCGCGGCGTCGCCCGCAATCGGCTGGCGGTGGTCGGGTTCGGCGATCAGCATCCGGTCGCCAGCAATACCACGATCGAGGGGCGCAACGCCAACCGCCGAGTGACGGTCGTCATCCTCTCCACCGCCGCCGACGCTTCCTCCGATCCCGCGGGGCTACCCAACAACGACTCGGTCGCGGCCAATGGCACGGTTCCTGCAGGATAACTCCTGACACGCGGCGCTCGGCGCCGGATTTCCGACACCGTCCGCGCGTCATGTGACTTGCATCACAGGAGCCGTCGCGCATGACTCTGCCGCACCTGCCGCCCCTGCCACCCCTGGACTTCCTGCTCATCGCGGGACGTGCGGTGTTCCTCGTCTTCTCCTTCGTGGTCGCCGCCATCAGCTTCACGGCCTGGCGCCGCGCGACGCGCCAGCAGACCGCCGAGGTGCTCTCGCAGACCCAGATCGTGCTGCAGCGCCTCGCCGAGCTCGAGGTGCGCGTGGATGCGACGCGGAGCCTGGCTGCGCAGCTCGGCGAGCGCCTCGACCGCCCGGTCGCGGCCGCCGCTTCCCAGGCGACGGCCGCCCCCGGCTACCAGATCGCGATCCGCCTGGCACGCGGCGGCGCGAGCCGCGAGGAGCTTATGTCGAGCTGCGGACTGACGCTCGCCGAGGCGGAGCTCGTCAGGCGCCTGCACGGGCCGCGCGCTCCGGAACTGCGTCAAGTTTCGTAGCCCCCACCTCAAGAGCCGCGTCACACACGCCGATACCGGCGCTGTACCGGTAAGTCACGCTTTTAAACTCGCGCGCCCGAACACATTATGAAAAGCCGCAAGCAGAAGACTGCGGGAAAGAAGCGCGCGCGGCGCCCCGCCCGACGCCGTCCGGCGCAACGCCGGTCAGCTGCGGCACGCAAGACAGCGGCGGCGGCGGGCTCTGCGGCTCTGGCGCTGGCCGCGGAATGCACCGCGGCCGAAGCGGACTCGCTCAAGACCGCTCTCGTGCGCCTGCTGGAGGAGCCGCGATCGGTCACTCTGAAGGTCGGCTCGCTGCAGCGCATCGACACCGCGGGGCTTCAGCTCCTGGCCGCCTTCGTGCGTGACCGGCGCACCGCCGGCCGGCGCGTCGAATGGCGCGGCCGGGCGCCCGCCCTGAATGCGGCGGCCGGTCTTCTCGGCCTGCACAGCACGCTCGAGCTTCCCGGAGAAGGCGGTCGATGACCGTCGATCTGACACAGTTTCACGCCGCCTTCTTCGAGGAGAGCTTCGAGGCGCTCGATGTCATGGAGGCGGCGCTGTTGAAGCTCAATGTCGGCTCGCCCGAGCCGGAGCTGATCAACACCATCTTCCGCGTGGCGCACTCCATCAAGGGCGGCAGCGCCACATTCGGTTTCACGGAGATCGCCTCCTTCACCCACAGTCTCGAGACGCTGCTCGATGAGCTGCGCAGCGGGACGATGCCGGTCAGCGTGGCGGTGTGCGACCTGCTGCTGAAATCGGTGGACGTCTTGCGCGCCATGCTGCGCGCCGTGCAGGCGAAGCAGCCGATCGATGCGCAGCGCGTCTCGGACCTGCAGTTCGATCTCGAAGCCGCGATCGCGAAGAAGAGTGAGCCGACGTCGATTGCAGCCGCGCCAGTGGTGAGCGGCGCGGCCGCCGCAACCGCTTCCGCACCTACTCGCTGGCGCATCCATTTCCGCCCCTACCGCGAGCTCCTGGCGCGCGGCAACGATCCGCTGCGCATGCTGCGCGAGCTGGCCGAGCTCGGTGAGCTCGCGGCGCGGGTCGACTCGCAGATGCTGCCGCCGCTCGCCGACGTCAACCCGCAGGACTGCTATCTCGCCTGGTCGCTCGAGCTCCCGGGAGAAGTCCCCGAGGAGGCGGTCAGGCAGGTGTTCGAATGGGCCGAGGGCGACTGCGATCTGACACTCGAGCGGCTGCCCGGCGAGCAGCCTCAAGCTGCACCGAGCCTGCCATCGGCGCATGAGCCGGCAAAACCTGCGTCGTCCATGGCCACTGCGACAACCCGCGCCGACCCCTCGGCGAAGCCGGAAACCTCGGTCAGCGGTCTCGGTGACTCGGGCTCGATCCGCGTGAGCGTCGAGAAGATCGACGAGCTCATGAATACCGTCGGAGAGCTGGTGATCACCCAGGCGATGCTGAGCCAGCTCGGCGCGCATTTCGATGGCCCCGACGCGGAGAAGCTGCGCGGCGGCCTGGCGCAGCTCGAGCGCAACATGCGCGAGCTGCAGGAGAGCGTCATGCGCGTGCGCATGCTGCCGATCAGCTTCGTGTTCAGCCGCTTTCCCCGCATGGTGCGCGATCTCGCACAGCGCCTCGGCAAGCAGATCGAGCTGAAGCTCACGGGGGAGCAGACCGAGCTCGACAAGACCGTGCTCGAGAAGATCGGCGATCCGCTGGTGCACCTCGTACGCAACTGCCTCGATCATGGCATCGAGTCGCCGGAAGCGCGCCTCGCGGCGGGCAAGCCCGCCGCCGGCACGGTGCATCTCGACGCCTGTCACCGCGGGGGCAACATCGCCGTGGAAGTGACCGACGATGGCGGCGGCCTCGACAACGAGCGCATCGTCGCCAAGGCCCGCGCCCGCGGGCTCGTAGGCCAGAACGACTCGCTCACGGACGAGGAGATCCACGAGCTCATCTTCGTTCCCGGATTCTCCACGGTGGAGAAGACCACGGACCTTTCCGGACGCGGCGTCGGCATGGATGTGGTCCGGCGCAACGTGAAGGAGCTCGGCGGCAAGATCGAGGTCCGCAGCGAGTCCGGCCACGGCTCGCGGTTCACCATCACGCTGCCGCTGACGCTCGCCATCGTCGACGGCCAGTCCGTCGCGGTGGGCACCGAGACCTACATCGTACCGCTCATCTCCATCGTCGAGTCGATGCAGCTCAAGGCGAGCGGTGTCACCCGGCTCTCCGGTCACAGCGAGGTGCTGTCCTTTCGCGGTGATTATCTGCCCATCATCCGGCTGCACGAGCTCTTCGGGGTCGAGCCGCGCTCGCGCGCGCTGCATGAGGGCCTCGTGGTCATCGCCGAGGGCGATGGGCGGCGGATCGGCCTTTTCGTCGACGACCTGCTCGGACAACAGCAGGTGGTCATCAAGTCCCTGGAAACCAACTACGGACACATCGAGGGCGTCTCGGGCGCGACGATCCTCGGCGACGGCTCGGTGGCGCTCATTCTCGATGTGTCCGGCCTCATCCGCGCGGCCTCCATGCGGGCGGCGGCCTGAGGCTCACGGCGGCGGAGGCGAGGCAGCACAACCATGTCCAGCAAGGCGGTCGCGCAGCAACAGGGTCCCGGCAGCGGGTCCCACCAGGTTCTGACCTTCGTGCTCGGCAACGAGACCTACGGGGTCGACATCCTGCGCGTGCAGGAGATCCGCGGCTGGTCCGCGGTGACCAAGATTCCCCACGCCCCCGCGCACGTCCTCGGCGTGTTGAACCTGCGCGGCTCGATCGTTCCGATCGTCGACCTGCGGATGCGCTTCGCGCTCGAGCGCGCCGAGTACACGGCGGTCACGGTCATCATCGTGATGTCCGTCAACACTGCGGCGGGCCGCCGTGATTTTGGCGTCGTCGTGGACGGTGTATCGGACGTGGTCGACGTCAACTTCGCCGAAGTGAAAGCGCCGCCCGAGCTCGGCTCGCGCGGCGCAACGGATTACATCCGCGGCCTCGTATCGGTCGCGGAGCGCATGGTGGTGCTGCTCGACATCGATCGCCTCATCGGCAGGGACCTGACCAGCCTGTCACCCGGCGCCGACGGCGAAGAGCCCCCGGCCGCCAGCGCCGCCTGACGGCGAGGGGATTGCGCGTGCAAAGAAACATCATCGAGGAGACCCGTGAGGTGATCAGCGCCGCCGCGCAGGGCGACCTCACGCGCCGGCTCGACAGCCGCATGGACAGCGCCGAGCTGCGCGCCATGGCGGAGGGCATCAATTCGCTGCTCGACAGCATGGTCGGCATCGTCGACAGCATCAAGTCGACCGCCGCCGAGGTGAGCCGATCGGCGGAGGAAATCTCCGCCGGCAACGCCAATCTCTCCCGCCGCACCGAGGAGCAGTCCGCCTCTCTCGAGGAGACCGCCTCCTCGATGGAGGAGATGACCACCACCGTCAAGCAGAACGCCGACAACGCCGCCCAGGCGAGCCAGCTCGCCCTCGCCGCGCGCGACCAGGCCGAGCGCGGCGGGGTGGTCGTCAATCAGGCGGTCGCGGCGATGTCCGACATCAATCAGGCCTCGAAGAAGATCGCCGACATCATCGGCGTGATCGACGAGATCGCCTTCCAGACGAACCTGCTGGCGCTGAATGCAGCCGTCGAGGCCGCTCGCGCCGGCGAGCAGGGTCGCGGCTTCGCGGTGGTGGCCAGCGAGGTCCGCAATCTCGCCGGCCGCTCGGCCACGGCCGCCAAGGAGATCAAGGGGCTCATCCGGGACTCGGTGCGCAAGGTCGAGGACGGCTCGGGGCGGGTCACTCAGTCCGGCCACACGCTCGAGGAAATCGTGGCCTCCGTGAAGAAGGTCTCGGACATCGTCGCCGAGATCGCCGCCGCCTCGCGCGAGCAGTCCGCCGGCATCGAGCAGGTCAACCGCGCCGTCATGCAAATGGACGCGCTCACACAGCAGAACGCCGCACTCGTCGAGGAAGCGACCGCCGCGGCGCAGAACATGGCTGGGCAGGCTCGCGGGCTCAGCGACAACATGGCCCGCTACCGGCTTTTTTCTCATCCGCTGCGCGCCGATCGACTCCCCCCTGTTGGACCTGTGCGTGCGGCGCGCAGTGCCTGAGTACAGCAACATGAACACCCTGGCGCTCAGCCGCCTCAATCTCTGGCAGAAACTGGGAGCTCTCGTTCTGGCGATGTTCGTGCCGACGGTTCTGGTCGGGTTCTTCTATTTCACCGCGATGGGCGCCGAGGTGAGCCAGGCCCACGGCGAGCAACAGGGAATCCGCTTACTGCAGGCCACCGGCTCGCTCGAGTCGAACCTGCTGACGCACGGCGCCCGCGCGTTCGTCTTCGCAAGCGGGGACGCGGCGCGGCGTGCCGCCGTGCTCGCCAAACAGCAGGAAGTCAACGCCGCAATGAGTCGCCTCGAAGGGGTCAGTGACCGGCTGGGCGAGAGCTACGGCATCAGGGAAGATGTCACCAGGCTGCACTCGCAATGGCGCACCGCGGCGGCCGCGACGCTTGGCCAGTCCCCGTCCCAGATCGCCGACGCGAACGCCGCGCTCATCGGGCGCTTGAATCAAATCACCGCCGCCGTGGCCGCCGGCTCGAGAATCGATTCCGACTCCGACCAGACGACCCGCACCCTGCTCGAGATTGGCGCCGAATATGTGCCGGCGGCGCTGGCTCAGGCCGACAGCATGCGTCGCTTCGCGGTCGATGCCGCTGCCAAGAGCTATCTCGGCGGCGACGACCAGATGGGCATCGCGGTCTACCGCAGCCGCGTGCTGTCGAGATTCGAGCAGATCAAAGCGGGCCTCGCGCAACTTCCGCCGCCAGTGGCCGCGCCGCTGCAAGCGGACTTCGAGACGGTGGCGCAGCTCTTCGGGCGGTTCGGCCGCGTGCTCGATTCGCAGATCGTCAACGCCGCCAGCCTCAAGGCCAGCGCCGGAGCGATTTACGACGCCGGAATCCCGGCGAGTCACGCGTTGCAGAAGCTTTCCGCCGATAGCCTCGAGGCCGCGGCCTCGGCCCTCGCTGCGCGCGAGTCCGCCGTCGCCGCGCACCGCGACCTCACCGCCCTCCTCGCGTTCCTCGCCCTGGGCGGCGCACTGGCGCTGGCGAGGCTCGTGAGGCTCTCCCTCTCGCGACCGCTGACACATGCGATCAGCGTCTTCGAGCACATCGCGCAAGGCGGTTATGACAACGAGATCAACACGAGCCGCCACGACGAGGCCGGCCAGGTGCTGCGGGCGCTCGCCGCGATGCAGGAGAAGCTGCGCCGCCAGATCGAGAGGGAGCGGGCGATCGCCGCGGAGAACTCGCGCGTCCGCCACGCGCTCGACAAGGCCTCCACCTGCGTGGTGCTGGCCGACGCCGAGCATCGGATCATCTATCTCAACGAGGTCGCCCAGACGACCTTCGAGCGGCAGGCCGCGGAGCTTCGCAGCTCACTGCCGGCATTCGACGCCTCGCGCCTGCGGGGCTCGAGCCTCGAGACGCTGTCCGCCGACCCGGCTGGCGAGCGGCGGGCTCTCGACGCCCTCACCGGCGAGCGCACCGAAGAGCGCCTGCTCGGCGGACTCTGCTTCCGCACCGTCACCAACCGGGTGACCGGCGAGCGCGGCGAGCGCCTTGGCACGGTGATGGAGTGGACCGAGCGCACGCAGGAGGTGTACGTCGAGCAGGAGCTGCAGGGCGTTCTCACCGCGGTCAACGACGGCGATCTCAGCCGGCGCATCGACCTTTCCCAGAAGTCGGGCTTCTTCGAGGCCCTGGGGGCGGGCGTGAATCGCCTGACCGGCAGCCTGGTCGAGATCGTCTCGCGGGTGAAGGACGCGGGCCGCCAGGTCGCCCTCGGCGCCGAGGAGATCACCGCGGGTAACTCGAACCTCTCCATGCGTACCGAGGAGCAGGCCTCCTCGCTCGAGGAAACCGCCTCCTCCATGGAGGAGATGACCACCACCGTCAAGCAGAACGCCGACAATGCGGCCCAGGCGAACCAGCTCGCCGTCGCCGCGCGCGACCAGGCCGAGCAGGGCGGCGCGGTGGTCGGCAGAGCCGTGGACGCGATGTCCGGGATCAACGAGTCGGCCAAGAAGATCGCCGACATCATCGGCGTCATCGACGAGATCGCCTTCCAGACGAACCTGCTGGCGCTCAATGCCGCCGTCGAGGCCGCGCGCGCCGGCGAGCAGGGCCGGGGCTTCGCCGTGGTGGCGAGCGAGGTGCGGCATCTCGCCGGCCGGTCCGCGACCGCCGCCAAGGAGATCAAGGCGCTCATCGAGGACAGTGTCAGGAAGGTCGAGGACGGCTCGGGCCTCGTGACCAAGTCCGGACGCACGCTGGGCGAGATCGTCATTGCGGTGAAGAAGGTCTCCGACATCGTCGCCGAAATCGCCGCTGCCTCGCGCGAGCAATCCTCGGGCATCGAGCAGGTCAACCGCGCGGTCGTGCAGATGGACGAGCTCACCCAACAGAACGCGGCGCTGGTCGAGCAGGCGACCGCCGCCTCGCAGGCGATGGCCGCACAGGTGCGGGAGCTGAACGAGATGCTCGCCCGCTATGACGTCGGCGAGGCGCAACGCGGCGAGGCCGTGTCCGGGCGCTCGCCCCCTGAGTCGGCTCGCCCGCAGATCGCCGCGCCGCGCCGGGCTGCCGGCGCCGAATGGATAGAGGCTGAGAGGTAAGGTCATGCAATTTCTCAACCGTCTGAAGCTCTGGCAGAAACTGGCGCTGCTGGTGGCCGCGATGGCGGTGCCGACGGTGCTGCTCGGAGTCTTCTACCTGAGCGCCGCCAACAGCGAGGTGGCCCAGGCGCGCAACGAGCTCGCAGGCGCGGACTACGCCCATCAGGTGGGTGTGGTACTCGCGGACGTCGCCAATCACCGCAGCCTTCTCTTCGCGGTACTCACCGGGGACAGCTCGCGCCGCGACGAGCTCGTCGCCTCCGAAGCGGAGATCGACCAGCTGATATCCGACATCGACCGCAACGATGCGGCGGCCGCCACGCAGCTCGGCGTCGCGGACGAGTGGGAAGGGATCAAGAGCGACTGGCAGCAGTTGAAATCCGGCGAATCGAAGCTGTCCGCCGACGACGCCACGGCCCGGCACGATGCGCTCATCGCGCGCATCGTCAAGCTGAGCAACCTGGTGGTGGCCCGCTCGGCGCTCAACATCGATCCCTCGCCGCAGACCGCCGCGCTCATTCAGATGGCCACCCGGGACGTACCGGGAGCGCTCATCGGCTCGGGCAACGTCCAGTGGTACGCCACGCGCGCGAGCATCAAGGGCTACCTCGGCGGCGATGACCAGATGGCGCTGCGGCTCTATCACGACGAGGTGGCGGCCGACTTCGCCGCCGCCGAACGCGATCTCAACGGCGCGCCGCCGCAGGCGCGTACGACGATCGCGCCCGCCCTGGAGGCGGCACGCGGCGCATTCGACAGCTCCTACGCGATCATCCAGTCGCGGATCGTCAACGCGCAGAAGATGACCATCACGACCTCGGAGCTCTTCTCCGACTCACGCGCCATCAGCTCGAGCCTGCAGCAGCTGTCCGACATCGGCTACTCCGAGATGGACGGCACGGTGAAGCAGCTGCTGTCGCGGGTGACGACCTGGCGCAATCTCACCGCCGGAATCACCTTCGCCGCCCTCGCGGCGTCGCTCGCCCTCTCCTGGCTCATCACCCGCGCGCTCGCCACACCGCTCGGGGAGGCGATCGAGGTGTTCGGGTGCATCGCCGCCGGCAAGTACGACAACACGATCGATCTCTCCGGGTCGGATGAAGCCGGCCGGGTGCTGCGCGCCCTCGATGACATGCAGGGGAAGCTGCGCACGCAGATCGAGAACGAGCGGCTGGTGGCGGCCGAGAACGCCCGCGTGCGTCAGGCGCTCGACAAGGTCTCCACCTCCGTCGTGCTGGCGGACGCGCAGCACCGGATCATCTATCTCAACGACACGGCGAGCGCGACCTTCGCCCGCAACCAGCACGAGATCCGCACCACCCTGCCCGGGTTCGACGTCCAGCGCCTGCGCGGCGCCGGCCTCGAAGCGCTGTCGGCCGACTCGGCCGGCGAGCGACGCGAGCTCGAGGCGCTCGTCGGCTCGCGCACGGCCGAGCGCGAGCTCGGCGCCTGCACCTTCCGCACGGTGACCAGCCCGGTGCTCGATGAGATCGGCGGGCGCATCGGCACGGTCATGGAGTGGACCGACCGCACCCAGGAGGTGGCCGTCGAGGAGGAAATGCAGGGCATGCTGTCGGCGGTGGTGGCCGGTGACCTCGTCCGCCGCATCGATCTTGCGGGCAAGACGGGCTTCTTCGAGGCCATGAGCCGGGGCGTCGACCAGCTCGCCGACAACATGGCGGAGGTCGTCTCGAGGGTCAAGGGAGTCGCCGCCGAGGTCCACCGCGGCGCGGGCGAGATCTCCGCCGGCAATGCCAACCTGTCGCAGCGCACCGAGGAGCAGTCCTCCTCGCTCGAGGAGACCGCCTCATCCATGGAGGAGATGACCACCACCGTCAAGCAGAACGCCGACAACGCAGCCCAGGCCAATCAGCTCGCCCTCGCGGCGCGCGAGCAGGCCGAGAAGGGCGGCACGGTGGTGAGCAAGGCGGTCGCCGCCATGACCGGCATCAACGAGGCCTCGAAGAAGATCGCCGACATCATCGGCGTCATCAACGACATCGCCTTCCAGACGAACCTGCTGGCGCTCAATGCCGCCGTCGAGGCGGCACGCGCCGGAGAGCAGGGTCGGGGCTTCGCGGTGGTGGCGAGCGAGGTGCGCAGCCTCGCCGGGCGCTCCGCCACGGCCGCCAAGGAGATCAAGGAGCTGATCCAGGACTCGGTGCGCAAGGTCGAGGACGGCTCGGTGCTCGTCAATCAGTCCGGCCAGACGCTCGAGAAGATCGTGGCCTCGGTGAAGAAGGTCTCCGACATCGTCGCCGAGATCGCCGCCGCCTCGCGCGAGCAGTCCACCGGCATCGAGCAGGTCAACCGCGCCATCATGCAGATGGACGAGCTCACCCAGCAGAACGCGGCTCTCGTGGAAGAGGCGACCGCCTCCTCCCAGGCGATGGCGGAGCAGGTGCGGGGCCTCAACGAGATGCTGGCGCGCTTCCAGGTTGGAATCGCGGACCTCACTGCGACCTCACCGGCGCGAACGGCCAACACCTTCAAGCCGCCGGAGCTGGCGGCCAAAACCGCAGCGCCGGCCGAGCGCCGCGGAGCGAATCGACCCTGGACTGCGGGCGGCAGCGCGGACAAGACCACGACGCGGAAAGCCGGCGCGGAGCGTGCGGCTCGCGCGCAAGCCGTGCCAGCAACCGTCCGTGGCGGTCCCCCCGGCCCGGACCTCCTGTCCGGGCGCTCGCCGCCTCCGGCGGCG
>JBOIAR010000015.1:0-99138 GCA_050739095.1 Steroidobacteraceae bacterium
GACAGCAGATGTCCGTGATCGCCGACGCCCGCGAAGTTCTGCTGGTTTTGATTGCCCATGACAGCGAGGAGCTTCTCCAGGGATTATGGAGTGACTCCGCGTACCTGGCGTGTGTGCATCACAGCGGTCTATCTGCAGAAATCCGGCTTTCCGCCCAAACGCAAAGAGGGCGTGACCGCCTTGAGCACCTGAGTCTCCTGACAGTCAGACCGCAGGGTCTGAAGCGTTTGATTAAACTCAAATCTACTTCTGAATAGGACAGTAACATGCGCTTGCATCTTCGAAATGGTGCGAATGTGGCTGCTGCCGCCCTCCTCAGTCTCACCCTGCTCGGTGCTTACGCCAGCGCGGCTCCTGAGTCGGTCGTTGCGGCCGTCGATGCGAATAATGTTGCGGCGCTCGAAACACTGTCCAGATCGGGCGCAACAGCACAGCAAAGGGGCCTGGCAGCCGGCGCCCTCCTGGCGCTGCGCCACGAGGACGGCAAGGCCGCGGCGTTGCTGATACCGGTCACCCGCTCGATGGCAAGCCGTGCCGTGCGTGCCACAGCGTATCTTGGGCTCGCCGAGGTTTATCTTCGCGATCAGCGCTACCGCGCCTGTTATTCTGCTTTTCGCGCCGCCTTACAGCTGTCCCCCCGGTCGTTCGATCTCGAAAAACGGCAGGACATGGCGAGCTGTCAGGCGCTCGCGAAGGTGAAGCCGATGCAAGTCGTGCGCGAGACGCCCGGTTCGCTCCCGATCACGCGCGACATGGTGGACTTGATCCGAGTGCCAGTCAAAATAGACGGTGTCCAGCACAAGGCGGTCGTCGATACCGGAGCCGGCTTCTCGACGATCAGTGCTTCCGCTGCCAAAAGCGCCGGAATCACGATGTTGAGGCAGACGCTGAGTGTGGGCACTGCGAGTAGGCGAGCAGTCGCAATGCGCCTCGGCGTTGCCCGGCGATTACTGATCGGCAACGCGACCCTCACGAATGTCGTGTTCATTGTACTGCCGGATTCTGACTTGAGCTTCCCGCACGGCTATCGGGTCAACGCCGTCATCGGCTTGCCGGTCTTGATGGCTCTCGGCCACCGACTCGAGTTCGTGAACTCCGGCGCCCCCGCGCTGTTATACGATGTGCCACGCGGTAGGCCTGACGGCCAGACTGGATCGGACTCAAACATGCTGCTCGCTGGACTGACGCCGCTGGTTCTCGTGCATGTTCCGGGTGCAGACAATCCGTTGCGCATGATACTGGATACTGGCTCGCCCATAACCGAATTCGCTCATGACGCGATCGTGGATGCGCCGGCGCTTTTGATGCACCCCAAGCGGCATGTCTCGTTGCCCGCCGTGGGCGCCGGTGGCGTCGTGACGGAGCGGCGGGGCCTGATTCTGACGGACGTGGCGCTCATCATCGGAGGGCGACAATTCAAACTGAAGAGCGTCCCGGTGAACTCGGCCGCGGGTGCGATAAGTAGCTACAGAATCGACGGACTTCTCGGACAGAATGTTCTTCGCCAGGGGGCCCGCTGGACTCTCGACTTCAACACTATGACGCTCGCAGTCGGGAATTAAGATCACGCCCGCCCGGGGCGCGTTGCCCACTCGGAATTCGACGGAGCCAAGGCAAGGCTGACATTCTCAGTTGCGCGAAATTTGCACTCCCCAAGTGGCCGACCTGAGCCAGTTCAGAGCTTGCAAACCGGGGCTCGCCGTGAGGGTTCCCACGGCGGATGCGTTGCGCCTGTGGCGCGCAACGAGCGGACGACGGTCCCTAGCGAAGCGCTCATCGACGTCCTGGCGAATTGCCGCCGTGTAAGCGGCCGAACGCTCGCGCGAGCATGACGCTCATAAGAAGAGCGCCAACGCCAAACGCGGCGGCGTCGCTTGTAGTCCGCAACTCGAAATCACCTACTCGGCAGACGAGAGCATATCCGACAACGGTATTGAACGCGCCCCAGAGCACATTGACAGTCGATGACGAAAGTCCTTGCCCTGGAGGCTTCGCAAACGGGCTCTGGAACGCCCTTCCCGTCACGCCAGCGACGAGATGGGGAACCGCATTAGCGAGAAAGGCGCCGCCAAAGAAATACGACACCAGATACAGCCAGCCCATCTCAGACAGGAACGCGGGTAATCGTCAGGCGCTGAATGAGCCGAGCCCGCAGGAACGATTGAATCGAATTCCAGCCGCTCACGGCCCTAGCGAAACGGATTGACGATGAGAATGCCTTCAACCTCTCTGCCATGGGTCATGTCCTCGGTATAAAGCTCACGACATCCGAGAGCGCGGGCAGCTGCGATGATGGCGCTATCCCAATAGGAGAATCCGTGATCCACCTTGATCTCCAGCGCATGAGTCAAAATCGAGACTGTGACATCCTGGACGGCAAATCGCATCCAGGTGCGCATCAGCCCGGCGGCGATCGCGTGCGGCAGCGGATCAGGGCGCGTGACTCGTGTCGCCTGGACGTAGAACTCCTGTAAGACTTGAACGGACAGCCCGCCTCCGTCGGCCTCGAGCAGCGCTATCGCCCGCTCTCGCTTGACAGCCTCATCGCGGTCCTTGCTTATTGAGTAGAGCAAGACGTTGGTATCCAGGAATTGCCGGGCGCTCATGGACGGCGTTTGTGCAGATCATCCCGAGACAGTCTGTCCGAGGCTCGGAACGACGCGATCTGCTCGCGCAGGGCGCACTCCTCTCGCTTCAACCGCTCGGTTTGGCTTTCGCCGGAACCCAGTGCCGCGAGATATTCCTTCACCAGCGCAGAAACTGAAGTGTCACGCTCGGCGGCGACCACCCGCGCGCGCCGATAGGTATCGTCATCAAGTGATACTGTGATGTTTTTCACGTTTACACTGTATCACAGCGTGCATTCCAGGTCAACGCGCGCTCATCCGGGGCCGGGACGAACAAGGCCGTCGACGCAGATCGCGCGACACAAGCGTGCCGCTGCAGTCCAGTTCGTCGGAGTACAGAACTCCAAAAAACTCCCGGCGGGGTTCTGTGATTGATGCCGGGTCGCGCGGTGTTCAACGGAATCTAACGGGCATTCGCGGTATCGCTATGGTCCAGATAGCGCCCCCGGCCGGCCCGGCGACGACGCGCGCCGGAGCGATGGCCTGGCATCTACCGAAGACGCTCGAGGGGGCTTATCTGCGCGTGTCAGGAGTCGTCACTCGGCGGCGTTGAATCGTAATGGTACACGTAGTCCGGGCGCGTCAGCAGGAATCGGTCGTCGGCGGGATAGTACCGCGCGCGACTGATATCTTCCCCTGCGAACGCTTTAATCGAGCTTTCGTCGGTCCACCAACTCAACGTCACGATCTCGGAACGCTCCGAATCCAGATCTCGCGTCGCAACCGCTGCGCCGAGATTGCCCGACGCGGCACGGTAGCCTGCAATTCCGGTTTCGAGCACGTACCGAACGTACTCGTCCTTTAGTTCGCGACGAATCTCGGCTCGCCATTCCCGAAGAACAGTCATGCCCCCTCCTTCGTGATCGTGGATTTCCTAAACCGCATCTCACCACTCAGGATGCCGATGATCACATCTCCCGATCGTGCCGCGCTTATATTATCGGTTTGTCGGCCATCTCGAGGTGCAACGCGAGGCCCGAGTAGGGGTGCGCCAGGGCAACGGCCTCGTCGAGCTCGATGCCGAGGCCCGGCTCGGTCGGCGGGATGACGTAGCCTTGTTCCCAGCGGATGGGTTTACGCAGGATCTTCGCATGAAACCCCTGCCAGCGCTCGATGCCCTCGAGAATGAGAAAATTGGGGCTGCAGGCGGCGAGCTGAATGTTGGCAGCGCCCACCACTGGCCCGCAGTAGAGGTGCGGTGCGATCTGCGCATGGTGCACCTCGGCCAGCGCGGCGATCTTCTTGGCCTCGAGAATGCCGCCCGCCCGTCCGAGGTTCATCTGCAGGATGGCCGCGGCGCCGGCACTCAACAGCCGTGCGAAGTCGTACTTGGTGGCGAGCCGCTCGCCGGCCGCGATCGGCACGCGCGTGGCGCGCGCGACTTTGGCCATTTCCTCGGGCGCATCGGGCGGCACGGGCTCCTCGAACCAGAGCGGATCGTAGGGCTCGATGCGCCGTGCCAGACGGATCGCTCCGGCCGCCGTCAGCTGCCCGTGGGTGCCAAAGAGAAGATCGGCCTGCGATCCCACCGCCGCGCGCAGCTGTTTCATGAACCGCTCGCAGCGCTCGAGCGCGGCCAGCGAAAGTTGACGGCCGTCGAAGGCCGAATAAGGCCCGAGCGGATCGAACTTCAGCGCCGTGAAGCCCTGCGCGAGATATTCCGCCGCCCGCTCCGCCGCCAGGTCGGGATCCTGATAGACGTCGGTGCGATCTCCGGGTCTCGCATAAATATAGGTGTAGGTGCGCAGTCGCTCGTGCACGCGGCCACCCAGGAGCTTGTATACCGGCTGCCCGGCCGCCTTGCCGATGATGTCCCAGCAGGCCATCTCGAGCGCGCTGAGCACGCCCATCAGCGCGAGGTCCGGATGCTGCGAGTAGCCGGAGGAGTAGACGCGCCGCCAGATCCTCTCGATATCGTGCGGGTCTTCGCCTTCCAGGTAGCGCCCGAAAACGTCCTCGAGCAACCGCGCCACGTGCTGCGGGTGAAACGGCACGCCGTACGCCTCGCCGATCCCGGATATACCGTCCGCGGTTGTCAGCTTCGTGAAAACGAAGTACCGCCCGCCGTTATGCGGCGGCGGGTTGCCGACGACGAAGATACGGATCTCCCGAAGCTTCATTAGAGCCGCGAGCGGAACGTGGTTTGCACTCGCCTGATCCGCTTGTCGGTACCGAGGAAGGCGTGCTTCGACATGTCGGCGGAATACTTGCTGGCCTCGGGGCGCCGCCCGAGCGCCTCGGCTACCGCGCGGATGTGATGCGGCCCCGCCCCACAACAGACTCCGAGATAGCGGACGCCGAGCGCATAGGCCTCGCGGGCGAAGCTCGCCATCTCCCCGCGCGTGCATAGGAACGGATCGAGACCGGTCGGGAACGCCCGCGCGCCGCCGCAGTGGGAATCGGTCAACGAGAAGAATGTAGGCTCACGGCGCGTGGTTCGGTAGGGAACCGGCAATCCGGCCACCTGGCACTTCACCGCCCGGCGGATCCTTTTCAGCACAGGCAACAGCGTAGCGGGTCCCCGAATGCAGTTGACGCCGACGACCGCGGCGCCCGCCGCCTCGAGGCGCTTGCACGTCTCGACCGCAGTCCACCCCTCGCGTAGTTTTCCCTCCTTGTGCAGGGCGAAGGTCACGACCGCCGGCACTTTCGAGTACTTGCGGATCGCCTCGAGCGCCATCAGCGCCTCCCCGCCCCAGGAGAAGGTCTCCGCCACGATGTAGTCGACGCCGGCATCGACCGCCCAGCCCACCTCCTCGGCGAAGATCGCCGCGACTTCCTTCAGCGCCTTGCGGTCTTTCGGATCGTAGATGTTGGTATTGCAGATATCTCCGGCGAAGAGCGTATGCGTGCGCCGCGCCACTTTCTTCGCAATCCCGAGCGCGATGCGGTTCATCGGCTCGAGATCCTTCTCCCGCCCGATGACCTTCAGCTTCTCCCGGTGCACATAGTAGGTGAGCGCCTCGGTGACGTCGGAGCCGGCGTGCACGAAATCCATATGCAGCTGCTCCACGACCTCGGGGTGCTCGGTGAGGACGACGGGAACGAAGGCCCCCGCCTGCAGGTAGCCTCGCCTCTCGAGCTCGAACACATACCCTTCGGCGCAGATCACCGGCCCCGCCTCGAGGCGCTTCATCAACCCGGGCTCTTTGCTCATCACGGCAGTTCTCCTTACGAGCGCATGCGCTCGCCTTGTGGATCATAGGCACAGCTGGCGAGGCGCTCGGCCGGCCGCCGCTCGCCGATGATCTCGATCTCGAACCCCCCGTCGGCGGCCGCGAGCGTCGCGGGAATGTAACCCAGGGCGAGCGAGCGCCCCACTCGGTGCCCATAGGCGCCCGATGTGACCCACCCGACCACCCGGCCATCGTGCCAGATCGGCTCATCACCGATCGCATCGGCATCGCCCGCGCTGACCGCAAACGCGACCAGGCGCCGCTCGCCGCCGCTCGCGCGTTCCTCTGCGGCAGACTCGCGGCCGATGAACTCACTCTTCTCGAGCCGCACGAAGCGTCCGAGGCCGGCCTCGAAAGGCCCGTAGATCGGACGGAACTCCCGCGTCCAGTTGCCGAAGCCCTTCTCGATTCGCATGGCGTTGAGTGCGCGCGCCCCGAAGGACTGCAAGCCCCGCTCAGCTCCGGCCGTGACCAACAGTTCGTAAAGCGCCCGCTGATAATCCGGGCTGACCCAGATCTCGTAGCCGAGCTCCCCGGTGAAGGAGATCCTGCCAACCAGCGCCGGGATCATGCCGATCTCAACCCGGCGGAAGGCCAGGAAGGGGAACGCCGCGTTGGAGAGATCATTGCGCACCAGCGCCTGCAGCAGTGCACGCGAGGCCGGTCCGGCTATCGAGAGGCCAACATACTCCATCGCGCAAGCTCGCACGCGCACTCCAGAGGGTGGCAGATGGCGCTCGAACCAACGAAGGTAATACGTCTCCGCGGCCAGCGTCCCGATGAGCAGCAGGCGATCGGCCGCGATCCGGCCCATCGTGAAGTCGCCGATGAGCTTCCCATGCTCATTCAGCATCGGAGTCAGCGCAATGCGTCCAACGGGCGGCACGCGGTTGGCCATCATGTGCGACAGCCACGCTTCCGTACCTGGTCCGGCAATCTCGATCTTGCCGTAGTTGGATGTCTCGATCAGGCCCACCCGCTCCTGCACCGCCCGGCACTCCTCGGCCACGTGCGCATGCGCGTTGGAGCGGTGGAAGGTGACCTCCTCTTGCGCTTGGCTCCCGGTCGGCGCGAACCACAATGGATGCTCGAGCCCGCAGTACTCCCCGAAAACCGCGTGCGCCTCGCGCAGCCGATCGTAGATCGGCGTCGTGCGTAGCGGCCTGGCCGCTGGCAGCTCCTCGTTGGGGAAGCGGATTCTGAACCGGCGCGAGTAGTTCTCGCGCACCTTGGCGTTGGTGTAGGCCAACGTCGCCCAGTCGCCGTAGCGCGCGACATCCATCGCCCAGATGTCGGAACCCGGATCGCCATTGACCATCCACTGCGAAAGCGCAAGGCCCACACCGCCGCCCTGGCTGAACCCCGCCATCACGCCGCAGGCGACCCAGAAATTACGCAGCCCCTTCACCGGCCCCACGAGCGGATTGCCGTCCGGCGCGAACGTGAAGGGCCCGTTGACGACCTTGCGTACGCCGACTTCCCCAAGGGCCGGAAAGTGCTCGAATGCCACCTCGAGACTCGGAGCGATCCGATCGAGGTCGCTGGGCAACAGGCTCTGGTTGAAATCCCAGGGCGTCGCGACCGGCGACCAGGGCATGCCGGCGCGCTCGTAGGTGCCGACGAGCATCCCGCCGCGCTCTTCTCGCAAGTAGAGCTCACCCTCAAAATCGATGCAGTGTATCTGCTCGGGCAGGCCCGCGATCTGCGGTACTTCCTCGGTGATCAGGTATTGGTGCTCCATCGCGAGGATCGGCAGCTCGAGGCCCACCATCCTGCCCACTTCTCGCGCCCACAGCCCCCCCGCGTTGACGACATGCTCGGCATGCACATTGCCCTGGTCGGTGATCACGTCCCAGGTACCGTCGGATCGCGCCTTCAGATCAACCACGCGAGTGTGACGCACCACCTCGGCACCGGCGATCTGCGCCGACTTGGCATAGGCATGCGTCACGCCGTAGGGGTCGACGTGACCCTCGATGGGATCGAACATCGCCCCGACGAAATGCCGCTTGTCGAGGAGTGGAAAGCGGCGCGCCGCCTCGTCGACCGTGAGCATCTCGAGCTCCATGCCGAGATAGCGGCCGCGCGCCTGTGCCATCCGCAACCAGTCGAGTCGCTCGCGGGTGCCCGCCAGCATGATCCCGCCGGTGAGGTGGACCCCGCAGGACTGCCCGGAGATGCGCTCGATCTCCCGGTAGAGATTGATGGTGTACTGTTGGAGCCGGGCCACGTTGGGATCGCCGTTGATGGTATGCATGCCTCCCGCCGCATGCCAGGTCGAGCCGCAGGTCAGCTCGTCCCGCTCGATCAGCATCACCTCTCGCCAACCGGCTTTAGTCAGGTGATAGAGCACGCTGGCGCCAACGACGCCGCCGCCGACCACCACCACGTGCGCGTGTCCCTTCATCGAGCCTGACCCTCTACCTTGTCCCAGTCGTTCGAGACCGCAAGCTGCACGGGCGCGACAGCCTCCGTTGCGCGCTCGCCGAAGCGGCCGATCAGCCACGAGCGAAAGAGCGCGATCGCTGTGTCGGCCAGGCCGTCCGGATGAGTGAGGAGGTAGTAGCCGTAGCCGTTGTCGAGCTTCGCGTCGAACGGACGCACCAGGCGCCCTGCCCGGATCTCCTCGGCGAACAATTTGGCATCGACTAGCGCGAGGCCCTGGCCGCTCAAGGCGTACTGCACTGCGAGCACGGCCGTGTCGAACACCAGGCCCCGCTCAACGGTGAGGCCGCTGAGTCCGGCTTGGCGCACGAACTGCGACCAGGCGTCGTACCGCGGCAGCTCATCGATGCGCACATGCACGATCTCGTTCTCCTCGATGAACGCGCGCAGTCCCTTACCCGCCTGTCGCGCGGCGACCTGCGGGTGACACAGGATGCTCTGGCGCACGGGCCAGAGAAGATCTGCGACGAGATCGGTGACCATGGGGCGCGAGTAGACCACCGCGACGTCGACGTCGCCGAGCGGCGGACCCGCCGCCGCAGGGCTGATGAGGTCGATGTCGACTTCCGTGCTTGCCTCGCGAAAGTCCCTGAGAATGGGTACCGCGAGCTGCACGGCGAAGCTCGGCGGCATGCGCACCCGCAGGATCCGCTGCACCGGCGCGCCCTCGTTACGGATGTCGTCGATCGCATATTCCAACCTATCGAACGACTTCGCGATCGCGGGCAGAAGGTGTTGCCCGGCCTTGGTCAGTGTCAGCGCATGCGGACGGCGCTCGAAGAGCTGTACCCCGATCAGACGCTCGAGCGAGATGACATGGCGCGACAGGGCGCTCTGGGAAATGAGCAGCGCGTGGGCGGCGGCCGTGAAGCTGCCGTGCTTGGCCACGCCCTCGAATGCGCGCAGCGCATTCAGCGGCAGCCAACGACGATCGATCGGTTTGTTGGCCAAGAGTGCCTCCCCGAACGGCATCGAGCCCGTCGTGAACATACTATCCGCGCCGAGCGCCGCGGCGCACCCCATTTCCATGCCTTTTTTCGATGCGGGTAGCCAAATTCTAGGCTTTCGGGGCGGCGGAGAATATGGAAGCCTATCGCCCCACGGCCATGAATGCGTTGCCTCAGCAACCCGCTCCCTCCTCCTCGGGGCACCGCATTGCCTCGATCCGCATCAGCCACCATCGCTTGCCGCTCGAGCCGCCGTTTCATGCGAGCTGGGACACCCGGCCGCGGGTGCATTTCGATGCCACCATTGTGCGGGTAGCCACCGATACCGGACTCGAAGGCTACGGCTCGGGCGATCTGATGGTCGGCTTCGCCGGCCACGAACCGCTCTTTGTCGGCCAGGACGCGCTCGCCCTCGAGCGGCACTACCGCGTGCTCTCGCATATCGACTTTCACTACGGACGCTGCTGGCCGCTCGATCTCGCGCTCTGGGACCTCGCCGGCAAGATCACCGGCCAGCCGTGCTGGCGGCTGCTCGGCGGCCTCTCGAGCCGGGTGCGCGTCTACGCCTCCTCGGGCACGCTGCGCGAGCCCGCGGCGCTCGCGCAGCAGGCGCTGCGTTATGTCGAGCAGGGCTTTCGCGCCATGAAGATCCGCTTTCAGCGCGGTGACTGGCGGGACGACATCCGTGGGCTCGAGGCGGTGCGCGCGTGCATCGGCGAACGGCTCGAGCTGATGGTCGATTGCAACCAGGGCTGGCGCATGCCGTGGGATACGCAGGGGCCGTGGAGCCTGAAGGATGCGCTGACGGTGGCGCGGGAGCTCGAGCGGCTGCGCGTCTACTGGATGGAAGAGCCGCTGCATCGGGGCGATCACGCCGGCATGAAAGCGCTGCGCGCAGCGACCGAGGTGCGGATCGCGGCCGGCGAGATGACGCGCCAGCTCCACGAGCTGCGCGATCTGATCACCACGGGATCGGTGGATGTTCTTCAGCCCGACGCGGCACTCGTGGGCGGCATCACCGGGCTCAGGCGCATTGCGGCCATGGCGCACGAGCATCAGCTCGTCTTCACCCCCCACACCTGGACCAATGGCATGGGACTTACGGCCAACGCACATCTCGTCGCGGGACTCGCCGACGCGCCCTTTTTGGAGTACGCGTATGATCCGCCGGAGTGGACGCTCGAGCGGCGGGATTTCATGATGACCGTGCCGCTCAGGGCCGATGCGGGCGGGTGGCTTGCTCTGAGCGATGCTCCCGGCATGGGGTATGCGCTCGACGAGCGTGCGCTGGCCGCGACGTCGATCCAGCCTCCTCCCCATTGACGGCGCGGATCGGCCGGCGACGCCGCGATTCGGCAACGCGGCGTCGGGGCCGTTCAAGCGATGGGGTCAATCCAAAACGACGATCGGGGGAGAGGTTCCCATGTCACGCTACGTTGGCGCCATAGATCAGGGTACGACGAGCTCGCGGTTCATCGTCTTCGATAAGAAGGGACAGATCGTTTCCGTCGCGCAGAAGGAGCATCGGCAGATCTACCCCAAGCCCGGATGGGTCGAGCACGACCCGCTGGAGATCATGCGCAATACCGATGAGGTGATCGGTGCGGCCCTGGCGCGCGCTAATCTGGGCGCCGGCGATCTGGCCGCCATCGGCATCACCAATCAACGCGAAACCACTGTGCTCTGGGAGCGCAGGACCGGCCGGCCCTTGTGCAATGCCCTCGTGTGGATGGACACGCGCACCGCCCAGCTGGTGGCCCGTTACGCTCGCGAGGGTGGCCAGGATCGCTTCCGGGCCAGAACCGGACTGCCGCTCACCACCTACTTTGCGGGTCTGAAGCTGCGCTGGGTCCTCGATAATGTGGAAGGTGCGCGCCAACAGGCCGAGTCCGGCGAGGCCTTGTTCGGCACCGTCGACAGTTGGCTCAACTGGAATCTGACCGGCGGACCCAACGGCGGCGTGCACATCATGGACGTCACGAATGCGAGCCGCACCCAACTCATGAATCTCGCCAGCTGCGAGTGGGACGGCGATATGCTCGCGGAATTCGCCATTCCGCGGGCCTGTTTGCCCCGCATCGTGTCCTCGTCCGAGGTGTATGGCAAGACGCGCACGGCAGCGCTGCAAGGCATCAGGATTGCCGGGATTCTCGGTGATCAGCAGGCGGCGCTCGTCGGCCAGACATGCCTCGCGCCGGGTGAAGCCAAGAACACCTACGGCACCGGATCCTTCCTCCTGATGAACACCGGAACGCAGCCGGTGCAATCCAAGGCGGGACTGCTGACCACCCTCGCCTACCGCTTTGGCAAGGAAGCGCCGTGCTACGCCCTCGAAGGCGCCATCGCGATCACTGGCGCCCTGGTGCAATGGCTGCGTGACAACCTCAAGCTCTTCGACGCCGCCCCACAGATCGAGCCGCTCGCGGCCAGCGTCGAGGACAACGGCGACGTCTACATCGTGCCGGCCTTCTCGGGGCTCTACGCCCCTTACTGGAGGGATGACGCACGCGGGGTGATCGCTGGCTTAACCCGTTATGCGACCCGCGCGCACATAGCGCGAGCGGCGCTCGAGTCCACCGCTTACCAGGTTCGCGACGTGGTCGAAGCCATGCAGGCCGACAGCGGCATCGCGTTGACGAGCCTGAAAGTGGATGGTGGCATGGTCGCCAACGCGCTGCTGATGCAGTTTCAGGCTGACATCCTCGACGCTCCGGTGATTCGCCCCAAGGTGACCGAGACGACCGCGCTCGGCGCGGCGTATGCGGCCGGTCTGGCGGTTGGCTTCTGGGACAACACCGACGATCTCAAGGCCAACTGGGCGATAGATCGCACGTGGACGCCGGCCATGACCCGGGAACGACGCGACGACTACTACAGGTGTTGGAAAAAGGCCGTCGCACGATCTTTGGGCTGGGTCGAATCGAACTGACCGGAGGCGAAAGCTGTGAAGATCGGCATCAAGACCGGCTGGCGCGCGCGCAGCCTATGGAGCGAGCTGGCGGCCGAATTTTTCGGCACATTCATCCTGCTGGCCTTCGGCGCCGGTGTAGTGGCCGTCGCGGTAGTGGGTCTTCCGGAATCCGGTCGAACGCCGGCGATATTCGCCGGCGCGGGCGACTGGCTGCTCATCACCTGGGGATGGGCCATGGCCGTCGCGATGGCAATATACGTCGCGGGCGGCGTTACCGGAGCGCACATCAACCCGGCAGTGACGTTCGCTCTTGCCGTCAAGGGTGATTTCCCCTGGGCCAAGGTGCTGCCCTATTCCGGCGCGCAGATGGCCGGCGCGTTCGCCGGTGCTGCGTTGGCCTATGCAGATTACGCCCCGGCGATCAACATGTGGAACGCCGCCCACGACGTCGTGACGCGCGCGGACCCCGGTGGCATGACGACGTTCAGCATCTTCGCCACCTTTCCAGCGCATTACTACGGCATGAACATGCTGGGTCCGCTGTTCGATCAGATCGTCGGGACTTTTTTCCTGCTGGTGTTCGTTCTGGCCATCGTTGATTCCACGAACATGGGCGTGAAAGCCAATCTCGCACCGTTCATGGTCGGCATGGCGGTGGCCGCGATCGGCATGTCTTACGGCACCGGCGCGGGCTATGCCATCAATCCTGCGCGCGATCTGGGTCCGCGGCTCTTTTGCTGGTTGATGGGATGGGGGAAGAACGCCTTCCCGGGACCGTACGGCTATTGGTGGGTACCCATCATCGGACCGCTCGTCGGCGGCTCTCTCGGCGTGGCGGCGTACAAGTTCTTCATCGCTGACAGCCTCTCCACCAGGGCGGCTTGCGCCGCGACCACGGAAGCGGCTGCTGTCGCTGTCGAAGAGACGGTCAAGCCCTCGTGAGCCCTTAGCTCACCCTTAGCTCCTCAGCCGAAGTCCCTGCGGATCGTAAAGCGGCTGCAGGCGCACGATCGCCGTGCGAAGCTCGCCGAAAACGTCGATTTGGAACGACTCCCCCTCGCGCACGAGCGCGGCAGGCACGTAGCCCGCCGCGAGGCTCTTGCCGATGCAGTGCCCAAACGAAGCCGACGTCACATAGCCGACCGCTTCGCCGTCCTTGAGGATCGACTCGTAGCCGATCGCCTCGGTGTCGGCGTCGGGCAGCTCGAGGATCACGAACCGTCGCTTCGGGCCCGCGGCGCGCTCGGCCAGCGCGGCGGCGCGCCCGGTGAAGTCGGGCTTGTCGAAATCGACGTAGCGATCGAGGCCCGTCTCTCCCGGCGTGTAGTCGGGGCGGAAATCCTTGTTGAATGAGCCGTAACCCTTCTCGAGCCTGAGCGAGGACAGCGCACGTCCGCCGAAATGCACGAGCTTGAGATCGCTGCCCGCCTCCATGAGGTCATCGTGAAGCGTTGCGAGGTAATCGGGTGTCGTCCAGATCTCATAGCCGAGCTCGCCGGTGAATCCGGAGCGCATCAGGATCGCCGGCGCAAGGCCGACGGGCGCCTCGGCTATCCGAAAGAGCTTGAACGCCTCGGCCGCAAGATCGAGCCGTACGAGACGCCGCAGAAGCTCCCGTGACCTCGGACCCGCGACCGAGAACCCCATCAGGCTCGAAGCGGCCGAGCGTACGAACACATCCGCTGGCGGAAGGGACGCCCAGAACCAACGCAGGTGAAATTCCTCCGCGAACCCCGAGCCGAAGATGACGTATCGATCCTCGGCCAGAGCGGCAATCGTGAGGTCTCCGACCATCCGACCGGCCGGATTGAGCATGGGCGCGAGCCGCAATCGCCCCGGCGGCGGTATTCGCGAGGCGAAAACCCGATCGAGCCAGCCGCGCGCTCCGCGGCCCGTCACCTCGTACTTGCCATAGTTGGTGGTCTCGTAGATGCCGACCGCGCTACGCACCGCGCGGCACTCCCCGCCCACGTGAGGGAACGCCTCCGAGCGGCGATAGGTGGGCGTCTCGGCGGGCGCCACGCCCGCAGGGGCGAACCAGAGCGCGTGCTCCAGTCCGAAATTCGCGCCCATCACGGCGCCGGCGGCCTTGAGCCGGTCATAGAGCGGGGAGCGGCGCACCGGGCGCGCCGCCGGGAGCTCCTCGTTGGGATAGGCCAGACGGAATCGCCGCGAGTAATTTTCCGGCACTTTGATGGAGGTGTATTTCGGCGTCGCGAACGCGCCGAAGCGCGCGACATCCATCGAGAGGATGTCCTGACCCGGATCGCCTTCGGCCATCCAGCGCGAGAGCACCAGACCGATGCCCCCGCCCTGGCTGAAACCGGCCATAACCGCGCAGGCCACCCAGAAGTTTGTGAGCCCGCGGACCGGCCCGACGAGCGGATTGCCGTCCGGAGCGAAGGTGAAGGGGCCATTGATGGCCTTCCTGATGCCGGCGCGCCCGAGGGCGGGAAAGTGTTGAAAACCCACCTCGAAATAAGGCGCCAGACGCTCGAAGTCCTCCGGCAGCAGCTGCATGGAGAAGTCGTCCGGAGTCCTGATCGGCGCCCAAGGCGCCCCGTGCGGCTCGTAGGTGCCGATCAACGCGCCGCCGCGCTCCTGGCGCATGTAGATCTCGCCCGCGTAATCGGTCGTGTTGACGATCTCGCGCTCACGTCCTTTGAGCTCCGGGATGTCCTCGGTCACCAGATAGTGGTGCTCCATCGCGAGCACGGGCAACTCGAGACCGACGAGGTGTCCGATCTCGCGCGCCCACAACCCGGCGCAGTTGACCACATGCTCGGCGCGGACCGTCCCCTTGTCCGTGACGACATCCCACGTGCCGTCGCGCCGCTGCGCCAGCGCGGTCACCCGAGTGAAACGCTCCACCGATGCACCGAGCTGACGAGCCGCCTTGGCGTAGGCATGCGTGGTGCCGGAGGGGTCGCAGTGCCCGCCGTCCGCCCGCCAGAGCGCACCGATAAAAAAGCGCGTGTCGATGAGCGGATTCAGCCGCTTCGCCTCCTCGAGCGGGATCATTTCGGTCTCCATGCCGAGATAGCGGGCGCGGGAGCAGATGAGCTTCAGGCTGTCAAGCTCCCCGGGTGTCGCCGCGAGCATGAGACCGCCGTTTGGATGCAGCCCGCACGACTGGCCCGACAGCGCCTCGATCTCCCGATAGAGATCGATCGTGTACTTCTGCAGCTTCGAGATGTTCGCCTCGCCGTTGAACGTGTGCATGCCGCCCGCGGCGTGCCACGTGGAGCCGGCGGTCAGCTCGCTTTTCTCGAGGAGCAGAACGTCTCGCCAGCCGATCTTGGCGAGGTGGTACAGCACGCTCGCGCCGACGACTCCACCGCCGATGACGACGGCTCTTGCGGATTCTTGCATGCCGCAATGATAGCGCTTGACTCACGACCGATCAGCCGACAACGTACGGCTATGGGAGGAGATCAGGGGTGACGCGCTTCATCAAGTCGCTCTGTATCGCGGCGGCACTCGCGCTCATCGCCTCCGCGCCCTCGCGGGCCGGCTCCCCCGTCATCGTATCCTCCAAGCTCTCGAGCGAGTCGGCGATGATCGGCGAGATGATCCGGCTGATCCTCAGCTCCGCCGGAATCCCCACCGTCGATCGGCTCAAGATCGGCGCAACCCCCGTGGTGCGCAGGGCCCTTCTCGATGGGGAAATCGACCTCTATGTCGAATACACTGGCAATGGCGGCATCTTCTTCAATATGCGCGCGGATCCCGCTTGGAAGGACTTCAGCAAGGGTTACCAGCTCGGCAAACGGCTCGACTATGCGCGGAACCGGATCGTCTGGCTCACCCCGGCCCCCGCGAGCAACGCCTGGGCGCTCGCAGTGCGCCGGGATGTAGCGGACACTTACCATCTGCGCACCATGAGCGACTTCGCGCGGTGGGTACGGGGCGGCGGGCAGGTCGTGCTCGCCTGCTCGGCCGAGTTCGCCAACGCCGGGACGCTGCGCTCGCTCGAGGACACGTACGGGTTCAAGCTGACCTCGGACCAGCTCATCGTGCTCGCGGGAGGGGAAACCACGGCCATGATCACCGCCGCTGCCGCGCGTACGGACGGCACCAACACAGCGATGGTCTATGCCACTGACGGGGGGATCAGCGCGGCGAACCTCGTCGTCCTCGAGGACGACAAGCACGATCAGCCGATCTACGCCCCCGTTCCTCTCATCCGGGCCGCCGTGCTGCGCGAGTACCCGCAAATCGCGGCGCTCGTGAAGCCGCTCATGGAGAGCCTCGATCGGAAGACACTGCAGCGTCTCAACGAGCGCGTGCAGGTCGACGGCGAGTCGATCGAGTCGGTCGCCAGGGCCTATCTCGCTCAGAAGAGGCTCGGGCAAAAGAGGCTGCTGCATTGAGTGCCTCCGGATTCCTGCTGCGACGGCCGCCGCCCATACGGGCCGCCGCAGCGCTCGCCGGGGTCGATCGATTGGGAGCGCTGCTCGTGCTCGTTGGAGCAGCCGGGCTCTTTCTACTGCCGTTCGTCGCCTTCAAGGCAAACCGCATCCTGCCCGGCGATCCGCGCGCCCTGGCGCAGGTGTTGCCGGCGTGGGCGGCTCTCGGATGTCAGGTGACGCTCGCGGCGGTGGCGGCCGTGGCGCTTCTCGTCGCGAATGCGCCGCTGCGCCTCGCGGCGGCCGTAGCCGGCATCGTGGTGGTCGCGATGGCTCTCGCTGCTGCGGCGAACGCTCTGACGCCCCCCCACAACCTGGTCGTGCGGATCGCGCCCGGGGCCGGGTTCTGGTTGCTGCTCGCGGCGCTCGGCCTGCTCGCGACGGATGCGATCACCCGGATGCGTCCCGGGCCCGGCGTGCGCGTGCTGCTGCTCGCGGCGTTTCTGGGCGTCGCGGGGCTCACACTGGCGCACGGCACCTTCGACAACGTCTCGGTGATGCGCGAATACGCCGTGAACGCCGGGGCTTTCGCGCTCGCGGCGCGACAGCACATCCTGCTCTCGGTCGGCTCGCTCGTCCCAGCCGTCGTCGTATCGCTGCCGCTCGGGATCCTCTGCCACCGCGTGCCGCGCCTCAAGCCCGGCATGCTCAGCGCGCTCAACATCATCCAGACCATACCTTCCATCGCGCTCTTCGGCATCCTGATGGCGCCCCTCGGCGCGCTCGCCGCGCACGTTCCACTCGCGGCGGCTGTCGGGATCACGGGCATCGGCGCCGCACCGGCGGCGCTGGCGCTCTTCCTGTATTCGCTCCTGCCGATCGTCGCCAACACGGTCGCAGGTCTCAAGCGCGTCTCGCCCGCCACGGTCGACGCGGCCCTCGGTATGGGAATGACGCGATGGCAGACGCTGACGAGCGTCGAGCTCATTCTCGCGCTGCCCGTCATCCTCACGGGCATCCGCATCGTGCTCGTGCAGAATATCGGGCTCGTCACGGTCGCAGCGCTCATCGGCGGCGGCGGATTCGGCACGTTCGTCTTCGGGGGCATCGGACAAGCGGCCAACGATCTGGTGCTTCTCGGGGCCATTCCCACGGTGGTGCTCGCTTTCTCGGCCGCGGTGCTGCTCGATGCCCTCGTCGAAGTCCTCGATCGGGTGCGGCCATGATCGTCATCGAGAGCCTCACCAAGCGTTACGGCTCGACTGCCGTCGTCGATGCCGTCTCGATGGTCATCGAGGGCAACTCGATCACGGTCATCGTCGGCACGTCAGGCTCGGGCAAATCGACGCTGCTGCGCATGGTCAACCGCTTGGTGGAGCCCACGAGCGGCCGCGTTCTCATTGACGGTCGCGATACCGAGAGCGAGCCCGGCCATCTGCTGCGGCGTCGGATCGGCTACGTGATCCAAGGGAACGGCCTCTTCCCGCACAGAACCGTGGCGGAGAACGTCGCGACCGTGCCACGCCTTCTCGGTTGGGACGAGGCGCGCACGCGTGCGCGGGTCGCGCAGCTCCTGCAGGCGCTGGAGCTGGATCCGGCCGCGTATGCGGAAAAGTATCCACACCAACTCTCGGGCGGCCAGCAGCAGCGGGTCGGCGTGGCACGGGCGCTGGCGGCGGAGCCGGCGGTGCTGCTGATGGACGAGCCGTTCGGAGCGCTCGATCCCATCATCCGGGAAAAGGCGCAGGACGACCTGCTCGACATCCAGCGCAGGTTCGGCACGACCATGGTGGTCGTCACGCACGACATCGACGAGGCGTTTCGGCTCGGCGATCGCGTCGCCGTCATGAGCGCGGGCCGGATCGTGCAGTACGATCGACCCGAGGTGTTGGTGACCCGTCCGGCCGATCCCCTGGTCGCGCGCATGACCGGCAGCGCCGAGCGCGCGATGCGGCTGCTCGCGCTCACTACGGCGGGCGAGGCGGCTCTGCCCCTGACGGCGGATGAAGGCCTGGCAGACGCACCGGTTGTTTCAACATCGGCGTCGCTTCGCGAAGTGCTCTCCGAGCTTCTCTGGCGGGGTCGCGAGTGCGCCACCGTCGTCGATGGCAACGGCACGCCTCGCGGCCGGCTCACGGTCGCCGCGATTCTCGCGCACGCACGCCCGCGCTGATGCGCGCCACCGCGACATTCCTGCGGCTCGCGGCCCTCGGCCTGCTGCTCGCGTTCCTCATCGTACCGCAGCGCTTCGCGCCGCTCTTCGCGCCCCTCACGGAAGCGGGAGCGCCGCCGATCTACGACCAAGGCAACCTCGGGATGCTCGCGCTCGCTCATCTGGCAACCGTGCTCGTCGCCTGTTTGGCGAGCACAGTGCTCGCCGTTGCGCTCGGCATCCTGGTCACGCGCCCGCGCGGCGCAGAGTTCCTGCCGCTGTCGCGCGCGGTCGTCAACTTCGGACAGACATTCCCGCCGGTCGCCGTCCTCGCGCTCGCGGTGCCGCTCCTCGGGTTCGGCGAGAAGCCGACGCTGGTCGCGCTCTTTCTTTACGGGCTGCTGCCGATCTTCGAGAACACGGTCGCCGGCCTGCGGACCTGTCCGGCGGCGGTCCTCGAGGCGGCCAACGGGATGGGCATGAGCGCCCGCCAGCAGCTCGTCACAGTCGAGCTTCCATTAGCTATGCCATTGATTCTAGAGGGAATTAGACTTTCACTGGTCATCAACATCGGCACCGCGACCCTCGGATCGACAGTCGCCGCCAAGGGTCTCGGCGAGGTCATCATCGCCGGGCTCCTCTCCAACAACATGGCCTTCGTTCTCCAGGGTGGGCTCGCCACGGGGCTCATGGCCGTCCTTCTCTACGACGCCGTGGGGGCGCTCGAGCGGCGGGTCTGCCGAACGGCCTGGATCGAGTGACGGCCGGCCACGCTTGCCTCTGCGCCCGAGCGGATGCAGGCTGAAACTCGCGACCCAGTTCAACAATTGCCGCCGCACTTCCCACCTTGCCGGTGTTATAATGCAGCGATCAAGCCCCAGGTTTGCGTGTTACCGATTCCAAACTCATCCGCCAACCCGACCGTCGCCGCAGGCGCGAGCCGCACTCGGCCCGCGGTCGAGTTCCCCACCGTTCTGCTCCTGCTCGTCGCGTATGGCGGCTGGCTGGCGGTCACTTCGAGCTACGCGCACTGGCCGCTCTGGATCGTGGCACCGCTCACGGTGCTGCTGATCACCCTGCACAGCTCCCTGCAGCACGAGATCGTCCACGGACACCCCACGCGCTCGAAGAGCCTCAACCGGCTGCTCGCCATCGTTCCGCTCGAACTATGGATTCCCTACCGACGCTATCGTGACCTGCATCACAAGCATCACTGCGACGCGCGGCTGACCGATCCCATCGATGATCCGGAGTCGTACTACTGGACCGCCGAGGACTGGGGACGATTGAGCCCCTTGATGCGTGTCGCCCTGCGCATCGAGCAAACCCTCGCCGGGCGCCTCATCGTCGGGTCCTTCCTGCGCATCGGGATGTACCTCCGCTGGGACCTGCGCAATGCCTGGCGCGGCGTGCCGGGAATCCGGGCGGCCTGGGCGGAGCATCTCCTGTGGTGCATCCCCGTCCTCCTCTGGGTGAAGGTCGTGTGCGGCATCCCGCTCTGGCTCTACTTCGTGGCCATGGTGGTGCCGGCGAATGCCATTCAGTTGGTCCGCTCCTTCGCCGAGCATCGCGCGCGGCCCGGAGTGCGCGAGCGCGTCGCCGTGGTCGAAAGCTCGTGGATCCTCGGTCCGCTATTCCTCTTCAACAATCTGCACTCGCTGCATCACGAGTCACCGGGCATTGCCTGGTACGACATTCCCGCCCGCTACCGTGAGGAGCGCGAGCGGCTGATCGCCGAGAACGGTGGCCTCGTCTACCGCACCTACTTCGATGTCGCGCGGCGCTACCTGTTTCGCCATCACGATGTGTTGCAGCATCCGACTGGACGCGCGTCGGCAGTGAGTGTGTGACGCCAGGCTACGCAGGATTTTGGTATCCCGCCGCCCTCGCCTCCCGATCCCATTCCAGAGCCGGAGCGAACACCGCCCGACTCGCCGCCGCGAACCCCTCCAGCATCAGGGGATCGGCTAACTCCGCGAACCACGGTTGCCTCGCAGCGCTCGTGAACGCGGCGCGAAGCCGTGCCACTACAGCCGCCGGCACGTCGGCAGCCGCGACGAAGGCCGGTATGGGCGCGAGCGCGGTCGATGACAGCACGCGCACGCCCTGGCAGAGCCGGGGAGCGTGGCGCGCGATCAACATGTGCCAGTAGGCATCGAGTGGCCCCACCTCAATGCGCCGCTCGCGCACGGCATCGAGCACGTTTCGTGCGGTCACGAGATTGCCGACCATCTCGCGGTACAGCGTCGGACGTTGCGGGGTGCGGTAGGCGAGCAGATGGTGACGGAGCGCGTTGAAGCCGGAGTGTGAATGCGCAACCGTCCAGCCGGCACGGCCGCCGAAAGTCTCCTCCAACTGCCTGTAGGGCGCGTCCTCCCGAACGATGAGATCCGTCCGGTAGACCGCGTGGCCCGCAGCCCACGACGCTCGCGGTATCGGTGCCGCGATCGGCTGAACCGGAGCGAGCTCGAGCGCGATGGGATAGCCGCACATGAGCACCGCGCCGAGGTCCGGCCGCGACCAGAGATGCTCGAGGGGTTGCGGAGCGGGATATTGCAGGTACTCGAGCGCGACGCCCGCTTCCTCGGCCACTCGCTCGAGAAGTCTGCGCCAGACTGACTCGACTTCCGGCGTCACCGCGTACATCCTTGCATTCGCGATCCTCATGGTAGCCGTTCAGTCGCCGGGGCCTCGCTTCGAAAGGCATTTCCCGGGCCGCCGTGAATACGGCCATGTAGGCTGCGGGAAAAACATCCTGTTTTTCACGCCCCGGTAAATGCCTTTCGAACCAAGTCCCCGCTGAATGATTGCGCCGTTCATGAACAGTGGGGATCCATCACCCGCCTGCGCTCAGCTCGCCCGTTCTGCGCGCCACGTAGTCCGCGATCGCCTCTTTGACGGCCGGATCGAGGGGCGGCGGCACGTACTCGGCGAGCAGCTTCTGCCATATTCCGGTCGCCCGCTCGGTCGCGTCGCGCGAGCCCGCCTCCCTCCAGCTCTCGAAGTTGGACCAGTCGGAAAGCAGCGGGCGATAGAACGCCGACTGGTAGCGCGCGAGCGTGTGGGGCTCGCCGAAGAAATGCCCGCCCACCGCCACGGACTTGATGGTCTCCACGGCGAGATCGTCGTCATCGAAGCTCACGGGCTTGAGCATCTCGGCCCAGTTCCGCAACAGCTCGGCGTCGACGATGATCTTCTCGAGCGAGGCCGACAAGCCGCCCTCGAGCCAGCCGGCCGCATGATTGACGAGGTGGCTGTGGCTCAGGATCGCCGCTTGTAGGGAGAAAGCCGTCTCGTACGTCGACTGAGCGTCGACTACCGGTGAGGCATTGACGGCGCTCGTGCGCACCGGAAGCTTGAACCGGCGGCCGATCTGAGCGGCGGCGATCACGGCGCGAACGTATTCCGGTGTTCCGAAAGCAGGCGAGCCTGTTCGCATGTCAACGTTCGAGGTAAACCCCCCGAGGACGCACGGCGCACCGGCCCGTAGCATCTGACAGAGCGTGACGATCCCGAGCGCTTCGGCGGTCTGCTGCACGAGCGCTCCGGCGAGCGTCACCGGAGCCATCGCACCCATGAGCGTGAAGGGCGTGATGACGACGCACTGCCCGTGCCGAGCCATGATCATGATGTTGTCGAGGATTTCCTCATCGACCCGACGCGGCGAATTGACGTTCGTGACGGTCATGAGTGTCGGGCGCGAGGCCAGCTCTGCAACCGTACATCCCTGCTCGATGGCCGACATCGCGATCGCATCCTGCGCTTGCACTCCGCCAATACCGCGTGCGGCCCAGACGAGGTCGGAACACTCGATGTGCGCCTGGTAAATGGCAAGATGCCGCACGCTGACCGGCAGATCGACCGGCTCCACGACGATCCCGCCCTGCCAGTGCAGAACACCGAGCGAGTGGATGAGCCGCAGAATATTGCGGAAGGATTCGATGTCGCCGTAGCGCCGGCCGTGCTCCCGATCGTTGATGTGCGGCGCGCCCGTCACGGGACCGAAATTGACCACGTCGCCGCCCACGTGCAGATCTCGCTCCGCATTGCGAGCGTGGAGCACGAAGCTCGCCGGCGCGAGCTTCAGATGCGCCTCGACGATGTCGCGCCCGAGGCGGACCATCTGGGTGTCCTCGTCCACCAGCGCGCCGGCGCGGCGATAGACCTCGCGGGCCGCCGTGCTGCGGATCTCGAGGCCCGCTTCCTCCAGCACCTGGAAGGCGGCGAGCACGATGCGCTCCACCTGCTCGCCCGTCAGAATCTCGAGCGGCGGCCAGCGGTTGCTGAGGCGAGGGATCGGCGCGAGCGAGGGGCCGGTGGAGCGTGCGCCGCGCCCGCGCTCGCGGCGCCGCGGCGAGGCGGCTGGAGGCTCGGTCATGATCGCTCCTGCGCAAGCTCACCGAGCGCCTGCGCGAGCGGCCCGAGCCAAGGCTCGAAGTGCCGCCATTGCTCGAGCCCTTCGGTGTTGATCGGCCGGCGCACCTGCTCGGAGCTCGCCGTGTGCACGCGGCGCGAGGTCCTGTGGAACTCGAGACAGGCGGGCTCGAAGTCGAGCCCGCAGAAATCCAGGATCCGGCGCACCTGCGGCTCGAAGTCGGCGACCAGCGCCTCGTGCTGCACCCGCAGCACCTTTCCCGGGAGAACGCGGTCCCAGTGCGCCATGAGCTCGACGTAAGTGCGGTAATAGCGCGCGATGTCCTCGAGCGAGTAAGTGAACTGCTGCCCGGAGGCGAAGAGCTGCTTGAAGTTGCTGAAGCAGCAGGCCATCGCCGCGCGGCGCGCGTCGATGATCTTCGCGTTGGGCAGGCTGAGGTGCATAAGGCCGATGTGCCGGAAGTTGTTCGGCATCTTGTCGATGAAGCGGGGCTTGCCTAAGCGATAGAGGCGCGTGTCGGTGAGATAGCGCTCGCCGAAGCGCCTGAAGTCATCCGCCGGCAGCTCGGCGAGCACGCCCGGGTAGCGCGGCCGTTCCCGCCCGCGCGCGCGGTCCTGCAGGCTCTGCGCGAGACGGGGGATGTCGGACAGCTCCATCGTGCCTTCCACGCGAGAGTGCGAGGCGAGGATCTGCTCGATGAGCGTCGAGCCGGCCCGCGGCAGACCCACGATGAAGATCGGCGCGTCGCTCGAGTTACCCCAGCCCCGACGCGCGGCGAAGAGCTCCTCGGTGCAGACCTCGATCTGCAGCCGCGTATTGCGCTCGATGAACTCCGGGCGATAGCGGCATTCGCTTTTCTTCAACGCGTTGCCGCGCTCGTAGTACGAAAACGATTCCCCGTACTCGCCCCGATCCTCGAGGGCCTTTCCCAGCGCGAAGCACAGATGAAAGCGATCCACGAGCGGGGTGCGCGGTGCGGCTTCGGCTGCACGCATCGACGCGAGTTCCTCGTCCGTGAAACGATAAGTCTTGAGGTTCGCCAGGCTCCAGTAGGCATCGCCGTAGCCCGGTCTGACCTGCGCGGCGCGCCGGTACGACTCGATCGCCTCCTCCCGGCGGCCGAGCGTCTTCAGCGTGTGCGCCATCGACAGGTGCAGCTCCGCGTGAGCCGGCGTCTCCTCGAGGAGCCGCCGATACTCGCGCAAGGCCGACTCGCATTCGCCGAGCTCCGTCGAGAGGGTTGCCTGGGTGATGCGACAGGCGCGGTCATCCGGCTCCTTCGCCTGTAGCATCCGGATCTGCTCCCGGGCCTGACGGTGCTTGTGACGCTGCAGCAGCACCTGTGCATAGTCATATCGCGCCGCACGATAATCCGGAGCCCGCTCGAGCACGCTCTCGAGCAGCAGCTCCGCATCGTCGAGCACGTCGAGCTTCATGCCGATCTGGGCCAGGAGGCGCATGCCTTCGATGTGATCCCCGTGCTCGAGGAGATAGCGGCGCACGAGGGCCTCGGCCGCCTCGATCTCGCCGTCGCAGAACATGCTGCGGGCCGTGACGATCGCGGTGGGGAGGCTTGCCAGCTTGGTGACGTGCGCGCCGGCGTTGTCCGCATCGGCGGCTCGGCCCGCCATCTTGTAGAGCGCTTGCAGCGTCCTCCAGCTGCCGGGCAGCGCCGGATTGAGCGCCACCGCGCGCTCGAAAGCCGCTATGGCCGGTGCCGCCGAGCGCCGCGCGACATGGCAGTAGCCTCTTTCCTGATACAGTCGGGGGTAGTCCGGATGGAGCTCCTCGAGCCGCACGAGTGTCGCCAGCGCCGCGGCGATCTGGCCGAGCTGGCGCTGTGCGACCGCGAGCATGTAGAGGAGATCGCGATCCTCCGGACTCTCGGTGAGCAATCCCTGCGCGGCCCGTGCCGCCTCGGCGAACTGGCTGCGATCGAGGAGGTCGCGCACGCCCGCCGGCCCGGTCCCGGACCGCGTCGCAGCGGCGCTGTCGGCCTGCATCGGTATCCCAAAGCCTCTGGTCTCTCCGGCGAGATTCTACCTTAAGTCCTGCCCCGCCCGTCCCCCGCTCAGTGATGCTCGGAGAAGCTGTAGCCAAACGTGAGCTCGATCACTCTCGGGCGCATGGGTGTCTCCGTCAGGATGAACTGCCGGCTGGTGGTGAACAGGCTCTTGTTCTCATTGGTGATGTTCGTGCCCACCAGCGAGAGCGTCCAATTGTCCTTCGCCACTCCCGCCGACAGATCGTAGGTCGTCCATTCCGGCTGGTCGTACGCCTCAACGTTACCGGCGGCCGACAGCGAGTGCGACTGGTGCTGAAAGCCCGCCTGCACATAGGGCAGGTAATTGCCCCACACCCAGTCGTACCGTACGCGCAGATTCGCCTCGAACGCCGGCGAGTCGGCGAGCGGGCTGCCCTTCTTGCCGTAGACGTTCTGGATGGGAGTCGCGACGCCGTTCACGTAGAACGTCGAGAGCGGCTTGCCGAAGTCCGCGGTGCCCGGAATGTTGCCGATCAGCGACGGCGAATTCACGAGGTTGCTGCTGTTCCAGGCGGCCGAGCCGTGGACCGAGAGCCCGTGCCACACGTTCGCGGCCAGCTGCAGCTCCACGCCCTTCACCCGGTAGTCCGGGCCGTTGGTGTTGTAGGTCAGGTTGCCGAGGCCGCACTGCGGACAGAAGAAGCTGACCTGGGCGTTGCTCCAGTTCTCCTGGTAGATCGCGCCGTCGAGCTCGAGGCGGTGGTCGAACCACATCGTCTTCCAGCCGATCTCGTTGTTGGTGAGATTGTCGGAAAGATAGCTCTTGGGCGTGGCGTACTGGTCGATCCCCTGGGCATTCGGCAGGTGATCGGAGCTGCCGCGGTTGAAACCGCCTGGCCGGAATCCCTGAGAGTAGGTGTAGTACACCAGGACGTCCGGAGTGACGTGGTACTCGAGGTCCGCGCGGCCTCGCATGCCGGACTCTTTCAGCGTGTGCGGATCCTGCAGCGCGAAGTTCGTGCCGTAGGGCGACTTCGCGCCGTCCGGATAGCCATTCGTGCCGCAAGCTCCGAAGAACGTCGCAGTCGCGGGGGCAAATATCTTGCAGAAGAAGCTGCCGACGTCGCCGCCGAGCTCCGAGTTGTACATCTGGAAATAGCGCACGCCGCCCGTGATCGTCAGCTTCTGTGGAATGATATCGAAGGATGCGGACGTGTACGCCGCGTGCTGGATGAAGGTGCGCTGAAAATCGTCGAAGAAGCCATCCTGGGGTTGCAGCCCCGGATTGTTCGTCGGATTACCGGGCCAAGGCTCAAGCGGCAGGAAGCAGTTCGACGTCAGGCCGCCGGGCGAGCAGTCCGGCACGCTCTTGTACCCCCACTGGGTGTTGTCGTAGATCTTGTAGTCCTCGTAGTAGAGTCCCACGAGGCCGCGCAGGCGCCAGTCATCCGGCGTGCTCAGGCGCAGCTCCTGGCTCACGTGCGTGTCCCGCTCGGTATCGGTCCACACCGTGCTCGGCGAATAGCAGGTGGCGCCCTTGTTGCCCTTCGTCGAGCTGTAGGAGACGCCCGTGCACTGATAGTAGTAGCCGTAGCGGCCACGCGCGTAGTTGGTGTAATCGAGCGCCTGGTCGACGTTGCGGTCGAGGTAGGATCCCGCGTAGACGAGGCTCAGCGGCCCGACCTTGCCGTCGACGGTGAGCGCGGTGTTCTCGAACCGGTCCTTGTCGTAGGACGGATTGAACAGGTTCACCGAGTACGGTGGCAGCGCCTGCCCACCGATCGGCACGCCGCCCGGATTCGTCAGTCCCGCCCCCTCGCTGCCGTGGGGCATCTCGTAGAACACGCCCTGCGCATCCATGTTCTGATACATCTGACTGAGGAGCACGCTCCAGTTGTCGTTGACCTGGTAGAGAAGCTCTCCGCGGATGCCGTTGTAGGTGAGCGGATTGATGTTTTTTGCGGCGATCTGGTAGTTGTTGACCACCACACTGTTGGTCGGCACCACGCCGCCGTTCGAATCGGCGAGGCCGAGGTCCTCGCTCCCGCGCGCGAAGGTCGCCGGCAGGTTGTCGATGTAGCCGCCGCGCCGGTCGTTGAATACGACGAAGCGCGCCGCCAGCTTGTCCTCGATCAGCGGAAGATTGAACGTTGCGTTGATATTGGTGTTCGGATCGCCGCCGGCGGTGATGCCGTAGCCGCCGTTGACGTCGATCTCGAAGGTATTGAGCTTCGGCTTGTTGGTGATGAAGCGCACTACGCCCGCCTGGGCGCCGGCCCCGAATAGCGTCCCCTGCGGACCCTCGAGCACTTCGATGCGCTCGAGGTCCACCGCGTAGACATCGAGGTCGCGGCCCGGCAGCAGCTCCGACTGGTCGTCGAGGTACACGGCGACGTTCGAAAAGAGTCCGACGGAGCCCTGCCCCTGGGTCCCGAGCACGCCGGTCGAGAGGCCGCGCATGAACAGCGTTCCCATCCCCGGGCCCTGGGATCCCGTGCTGACGTTCGGCAGGTATTTCACGTAGTCCGCAAACGTCTGCACATTCAGGTTCTGCAGCGTCTTGCCGGTCATGGCCTGGATCGTGATCGGCACGTCCTGAATGTTCTGCGCCCGGCGCTGCGCGGTGACGATCACCGTCTGCAGCGTGTTGCTGCTCGCGACCATCGTCGAGGTCGCGGTTGCGCTTGTCGGTGCCGTGGCCGCAGTCGTTTGCGCCGCGCTTGCGGTCGTCGGCGCCGTGCTTGCGGGCGTCGGCGCCGCGTCGACGGCGAGGACGGCATGCGCGGCCGAAGCGCTCAGGATTGCGGCGATCGTGCGCGACAGCTTGTAGTTCGGTTTCATTCGATGACCTCGGAAGGTTGCGAACTTGTTCTCGTCCCGTTGGCAGGCCAGCCACCCCCATGGCTCGCCGCGCACCCCCGTCGTTCGGCCTGCGGGCTCGATGCTCGCGTAATCGCGGCGCCGCGGCTTGTGACTTCGCGACGCGCGGCTTGCGGATTTACGACACACCGCTCATCAAGGCTCATCAAGGCTCATCAAGGCTCATCAAGGCTCATCAAGGCTTCCACACGGACCCGGCGCCGCGAAAGCCGAGAATTTCTATGGACCCATCGGAAAAAGGCATGCGGCCTCGAGCCCGCTCCACCCTGAGGCGAGCTATGCTGCCACGACCGATGGGGGAATTCGACTACATCATCGTCGGGGCCGGCTCCGCCGGCTGCGTGCTCGCCAGCCGCCTGACCGAGAATGGCCGACATCGGGTGCTGCTGCTCGAGGCCGGTGGCAGCGACTCAAGTCCCTGGATCCGGGTGCCGGTCGGGTATGCGCGCACGTTCACCGACCCGCGCTACAACTGGATGTACCAGACGAGCCCCGAGCCCGCGCTCGACAACCGCATTGCCTTCTGGCCCCGCGGCAAGGTGTTGGGTGGCTCGAGCTCGATCAACGCCATGGTGTTCGTGCGGGGCCAACCCTCGGATTACGAGGACTGGCACCGCGCCGGCAATCCGGGCTGGGGATGGCAGGACGTGCTGCCCTACTTCCGCAAGCTCGAGGATCACGCCTGGGGAGCGTCGGAATATCACGGTGCCGGCGGGCCGGTGCACGTTCACGATCCATCCGCCGCGGTCCATCCGCTCTGCGCGAGCTTCCTCGGGGCGTGTGCCGAGGCGGGTTTCCCGATCACCCGCGATTTCAACGGGCCCGAGACCGAAGGCGCGGGGCTCTGGCAGGTGACTATCCGCAACGGCGTGCGCGTCTCGAGCGCGAGCGCCTATCTGCGGCCCGCGCTGCGCCGACCCAACCTCGAGCTGGCGACCCGGGCGCGCGCCACCCGGGTGCTCTTCTCCGGCGCCGCGGCCACCGGCGTGGAATACCTGCGGGGTGGGTCGCGACTGACCGCGACCGCCCGGCGCGAGGTGCTCCTGTCGGCGGGCGCTATCGGCTCGCCGCAGCTTCTCGAGCTCTCCGGAATCGGCGATCCGGAGCTCCTGAGGCGACTTCAGATCCCGGTCCTGGCCGCCAGCCCCACCGTCGGGCGCGGGCTGCAGGATCATGTCTGCGTGTCCTATTTCTACCGCTCCAAGGTGCCGACGCTCAATGACGAGCTGGCGCCCTTTCTGAGCAAGGTGGGGGCCGCCCTGCGCTATGCGTTGCGCCGCGACGGTCCGCTCTCCATGAGCGTCAACCAGGCCGGCGCCTTCGTGCGCAGCCGCCCGGAGCTCGACCGCCCCAACCTGCACATCTACTTCAATCCTGCGAGCTACAGCACCACGACCAGCGGCCGGAGCCGCCGACTGCTCAGTCCCGACCCGTTCCCGGGCTTTCTCATGTCGTTCAACACCTGCCGGCCCACGAGCCGCGGCAGCGTGCATCTGGGCAGCCCCGATCCCTTGGCGAGCCCTGTGATCGCGCCCAATAGCCTGTCGACGCCGGAGGACCTCGCCGATGTGTACGAAGGCGCACGGGTGCTGCGGCGGATATCCGCCGCCAAGCCGCTCGCCGCGGTGATCGAGTCGGAGCTGCGGCCCGGCGGGAGCATTCTCTCCGATGCGGAAGTGCTTCAGGACTTCCGCCGTCGCGCGGGCTCGGTGTTCCACCCCTGCGGGACCTGTGGGATGGGGCCGGACACTGTGCGCTCCGTGCTCGATCCCCGTCTGCGTGTATACGGCGTGGCCAACCTTCGCGTGGTCGACGCATCCGTCTTTCCGGCGGTAACCTCCGGCAACATCAACGCGCCGACGCTCATGGTGGCGGAGAGGGCAGCCGATCTCATTCGCGAGGATGTCCGCGGGTGAGCGAGACACGGACCGACATCGACACGCAAGCGGCGCCTGCCGAGCGCCGCGCGACACCGGATACCACCTCCCTCGCGGAGCGCTGGTACGTCGCGGTCACGATGTGCCTCGTGTACACGCTGAGCATCTGCGACCGGTACTCGATCTCGACCGTGCTCGAGCCGATTCGCCGGGAGCTGCATCTGTCCGACGCCAACGTCGCCTTCCTCACCGGGGTCTCGCTGGCGATCTTCTACGTCATCTTCGGCTTCCCGCTCTCCTGGCTGATCGACCGCAAGAGCCGCCGCGCCGTCATCGGCGTCTGTCTTGTCGCCTGGTCGGCTCTTACCGTCGCGACTGGAGTGGCGCGCAATTACTGGCAGCTCCTCTGGGCGCGCATTGGTGTCGGCGTCGGGGAGGCCGGCGGCACGCCTGGCGCCAACTCGATCCTGTCGGACTACTTCCCGGCGGCGCGCCGCCCGATGGCTTTGCAGGTGTTCTCACTCGGCGCACCGATCGGCGCCTGGCTCGGCTCGCAGGTGGCAGGGGCGATCGCTTATCGTCTCGGGTGGCGCGCCATGTTCCTGGCGCTCGGGATACCCGGGGTCCTGGTGGGGGCTCTCGTGCTCCTCACGATCCGCGAGCCGGCGCGCGGCGGGCTCGATGGCGCCAAGGACCGTCACGCCGCCCCGCCCTTCCTCGAGACGATGCGCTTCATGCTGCGCCAGCGTTCGGCTGTGCATCTGATCGTCGGCAGCTCCGTGGTCGCGCTGTGGGGCTGGGGCCTGATGTGGTGGACGCCGGCTTTCCTGATGCGCGACTACGGGCTCAACGTCGAGCAGGCCGGCGCCATGCTCGGCCCGATCCACCTCATCGGCGGCAGCCTTGCCATGGTCGCGAGCACCTGGCTCCTCTCCCGGCCGTGGCTGTCGAGCCAGCGACGCATCCTGCGCCTCCTCGGCCTCAACATTGCGCTGGCCACGGTGGTCACGGCCGTGATCTATTCCACCCATTCCCTGACGCTCACCCGAGTGCTGTTCTGGCTCTACATTCCTTCCATCTATGTCTACATCGGCCCCGGTTTCGGCATCCTGAACAATCTCGCGCGGCCAGGCATGCGGGCGGTGTACTGCGCTACTGTGCTCTTCACCGCCAACGTCGGTAATCTCATCATCGCGCCGCAGATGGTTGGGCTCTTGAGCGACTGGTTCGCGCCGCACCACATCGCCAACGCCGAATCACTGCGGCTTGCCATGCTGTGTCTGGTGCCCACGGGTTTCTGGGCGGCCTGGCACTACTTCCTGTCGGCGCGCCACGTGCTCGATGACGAGCGCCGGGCCACCGGTGACTACGCCCCAAGCGTGTAGGTTCAGGCCAAAGGCGGCGCACCGCCCTCGGCCGTCCGCCGGGCGATGAGCTCATCGAGCGCCTCCGCGCACGCGGCCGCCGTGGCCGGCGCTGCGAATTCGCCAAGGACCTGCTTCCACTTCGCGTGCGCCCGTTGGGTCGCCGTGAGCGAGCCGCGCTCGGTCCAGGTGCCGAAATTCGACCAGTCCGCGATCATCGGCTCGTGGAAAGCGGTGCGATAGCGCGCCATGGTGTGCGCCGCGGCGAAGAAATGGCCCCCCGGCGACACCTCGGCGATGGCGCAGAGCGCCTCCTCGTCCGCCTCGGGCAGCACGCAGAGCTCCGCCAGCATTTGCAGCATCTCCACATCCACCACGCACTTCTCGTAGGAATGGGTCAATCCGCCCTCCATCCACCCGGCCGCGTGCAGGCAGACGGTCGCTCCGGCGAGCACGCTCGCCCAAAGGGAAAACTGGGTCTCGAGGGCGGCCTGCGCGTCGACCACGTTGGCCGCGGTGCCGGCGCCGGCGCGCCACGGCAGCCCGATGAGGCGCGCCAGCTGGCCCGCCCCGAGGGTCGCCTGAAGATGCGTCGGCGTGCCGAAGGCCGGCGAGCCCGACTTCATGTCGACGTTGGATAAAAAACTGCCGTAGAGGAGCGGCGCGCCGGGGTGCGCGAGCTGCGCGAGCGTGATGCCGGCCAGCGCCTCCGCATGTTGCAGCGTGAGCGCGCCGGCGATAGTGATCGGCGCCATCGCACCCGCAAGGCAGAACGGCGTCATGATCACCACTTGGCCGTGGCGCGCGAAATCGATGATGCCCTGCGCCATCGACCGGTCGAGCACGCGCGGCGAGTTGCTGTTGATGACTGTGTAGGCGTAGGCGCCGTTGCGGAACTCCTCCTCCGAGCAGCCGCGAGCCAGCCGGATCATCGCGAAGCAGTCCTCGACCTGGGCGGTCCCGCGCGCCATCACGAATGGCATCTTGTCGGACAGAGTCAGCTCCGCGCGCGTCATCGCGTAGTGGCGCAGGTGCACGGGCACGTCCTGAGGCTCCGTATAGTTGCCCAGCACGTGCAGCACGTCAAAATGCTGACTGAGCTTGATGAGCTCGACGAAGTCGGCGAGCGCCCCCGGACGACGCCCGCGATCGAGGTCGCTCACATTGGGACAGCTCGAGCCGCCGATGAAGACGAGCGAGCCGGCCGCGAACTCGACGGTGCGCTGAGGATCCCCTCCGAGCCCGGCGAAGGAGCGGGGGCATGCCTCGAGAGCCGCCGCGACGATCTCGCGGCCGATCCTGACGATCTCAGCGCTCTCGTCCACCAGGGCGCCGGCGCGGGCATAGAGCGCGCGCGCCTCCGGCAGCAGCACCTTGATGCCGAGCGTCTCGAGGGCCTGCAGCGCGTTGCCGTGCATCGACGCGACGGCGTCGTCCGAAAATACGCGTTGCGGACTGAAAGGATTGTGCAATCGCCCGTATGCGGTAACCCTCCCGTGGCCGGAAGGCCGGGTCCCCTGACCGGGCTGGCGTCGGTTCTGCCGCATGAGCGCACTATAGCCAAAGGATGCGCGGCATGCCGATCGCAAAAACTCATAACCGCATCGCGCCGGCGCATTCCGTGGACCCTGCCGCGGCAGCCACGGACCCGCCGGCGTGCGGTAGAATGTTGCAACAACCCTCGCAAAGAACAGCGCGCGAGTCCCGTGTCACCGACCGCAATCGCGGCCACCTGGCAGCTGCTCCTCGGCATGGGCATCCTGATGCTCGGCGCGGGGTTGCAGAGCACCGAGATCAGCCTGCGCGCGACGCTCGAGGGATTTCCCGCGCCGCTCACGGGCGCGATTATGTCGTGCTACTACGTCGGATTCATGTTCGGGACGGCGCTCGCCCCACGCCTGGTGCGCCGGGTGGGCCACATCCGGGTATTCGCCGCGATGGCCGCGCTCGCCTCCGTATCGATCCTGGCGCAGGGCCTGCTCATCGCCCCGCTGCCATGGGCGGTGCTGCGCGGGGTTTCGGGGCTCTGCTTCGCCGCGATCTACGTGGTGGCCGAGAGTTGGCTCAACGACCGCGCGACTCGCGCCACTCGCGGGAGCCTCCTGGCCCTCTACATGGCGGTGCTCTACATCGGGCTCGGCAGCTCGCAGTTCCTGCTCATCCCGGCCGATCCGCGCACCACGACGCCCTTCATGCTGGTGGCGGTCCTCATCTCGCTCGCCATCGTGCCCATCGTCATCGCGGCACAAAGCGCACCCGAGATAGCGCTGCCGCGCAAGGTCAGCTATCGCGACCTCTATCGGGACGCTCCGGTCGGAGTGGTCACGGTGACGATCGCCGGCATGGTCACCTCGAACGTCTACTCGATGGGTCCCGTGTACGCGAAGTTGAGCGGTCTCGACACTTCGGGCGTGGCGAAATTCATGGGCGTGAGCGTGCTCGCCGCCGTGGTCATGCAATATCCCGTCGGCAGGCTCTCGGACCGCATCGACCGGCGCACGGTGATCGCCGGCATGTGCATCTTCGCGACGTTGAGCGCCACGGCCGCCGCCGTCATTCGCGGCCTGCCGCACGAGATCCTGCTCCTGCTCACGGCGCTCTTCAGCGGCTCGGCCTTCACCCTCTACTCTCTCGGCATTTCCCATGCCAACGACCATCTCGAGCCCGAGCAGATGGTGGCTGCAAGCAGCGCGCTCCTACGCATGAACGGTATCGGCGCCGCGCTCAGCCCGATCCTGGTTGGCAGCCTGATCGCTGCGTTCGGACCGCCGGTGTATTTTGCCGTCCTCGCCGCACTCACCGCAGCGCTCGCGCTCTATGGCCTCTGGCGCAAGACGCGCCGCAGTCCGTTGCCAGCCTCCCGCAAGCGGCCCTTGGTCGCCGCGGAGCCACACGCGGTCACCGGCCGTGTCGCCGCGAGCGCCGGGGAGAACTCACGGCGCGGCACTGAACGGCGGTAGCCGTAGCCGCACCGCATCGGATCAGCCGTCCGATAACGTGCGCGCGAGCTCCTGCAGCAACACGTCCGCGTGCTGCGGCTCGAAGGTGAGCGGCGGGCGAATCTTGAGCACCCCGCCGCTGCGGCCCGTGGTCCCGAGCAGGATGCCGCGCTGACGCATGGCATTCACGACCCGTCGGCTCTGCGCCTGAGCAGCGAGGTTGCTCGCCGGATTGGCGCCGAGCTCGACGCCGATGAATAGTCCCGCCCCCCGCACAGCGCGGATTTGCGGACAGCGTTGCGCGAGCGCGCGCAGCGCGCGTAGCAGGTCATCGCCCGTGCGCTGGGCGTTCTGCAGGAGATCTTCGTCGCCAATCACCTTGAGCACCGCGCGCGCCGCCGCGCAGGATACGTTGTTTCCCCCATAGGTGTTGAAATAGTGCCTGCGCCGGGCGAACTCCTCGAGCAGGCTCGCCCGCCCCACCAGGGCGGCGATCGGGTGTCCGTTGCCCATGGGCTTGCCCATCGTGACCAGATCGGGAACCACGCCGTGACGTTGGAAGCCCCACATCGCTTCCCCCAGGCGCCCAAAGCCGGCTTGCACCTCGTCGGCAACGAAGAGCCCGCCGGCCGCGTGCACGGCTTGCACCGCCGCCTGAAGAAACCCGCGCGGCTCTGCGATCACCCCGTCGCTCGAGAAGATCGTATCCAGGAGCAACGCGGCAGGCCGCACGCCCGCGGTGCGCATGCGCTCGATACAGCGCTGCACCTGCTCGGCGAAGCCCGCGGCATCGCCGGCGCCAAGCGGTGCCGGCACCGTGTATACACCTGGGCCGAGCGGCGCCCGCTCTTCCGGAGACATGCCGGCGAGCACGTCGGTCGAGCCATGGTAGGCCCAGTCCGTGATGATGAACCCGGTGCCGCCCGTCACCACCTTGCTCACCTGCACGGCCAGATCATTGGCCTCGCTTCCCGTGCACGTAAACATGACGTTGCCGAGCTCCTGCGGGAACGTCGCGAGCAGCTCCTCCGCCAGCTTGAGCGGCTCCTCCGTCAGGTAGCGGGTGTGGGTGTTGAGGATACGTGCCTGCTCGCAGATCGCCTGCACGACGGCCGGATGGCAGTGGCCGACGACGGGCACGTTGTTGTAGGCATCCAGATAGCGGCGACCCTGCGCGTCATACAGCCACACGCCCTCGGCACGCACGATCTGCAACGGTTCCTCGTAGAAGAGCCGATAGGTCGGGGCCAACAGCCGGGTGCGGCGGGCCAGCGGGGCCGAGCGATCCGTACGGGGATTCGTCAAAGCTCGACCTCCTCACCCAGCAAGCGGTTGGCCAGCGCGAGCTGCGTGCGCATGAAATCCTGATCCAGTGGGGCGAAATGCCGGCTGGCGGGATTATGGTGCACGTGCCACTCGTGCACCACCACATTCATGAGCAGTCGCGCCGCAACCAGGGTGCCGAGGATCGCGAGCTCCGGCTGCGGGAGCGACACGACCTCGTGATAGCCGCGCGCCACATCGCGCACGCACTCGCGCGCCCTGACCGGATCGGTGCAATCGTGTGGAATGAGCTCGGCACCGGCCACCCCCACATCGGCGATGACCGCCGTGCGGGTGAGGTCGCCGAAGTCGATGGCTCCAATCACCCGCGACTCATCCGCCGGGGCGACCAGGAGGTTGCGTGGATTCAAGTCGTTGTGTACGACCTGTTGCCGCAGCATCGGCAGGCGCGCATTGATGGCCGGCACCATGCGCGTCAACAACTCGATGGCGCTCGAGCGGCAGGCGAAACCCGGCATCTGCTCGAGCAGCGCCGCCAGGTAGCCCACGTGGCGCACATCCCAGATGATGGCGCGATCCGCTGCCGCATGCTCGAAGCTGCCCAGAGCGCGGGTCAATCGCCCTCCCACGCGACCACACGCAGCGCGCTGCCGTGAGGACCGGACGGACTCGCCGAGGAGTCGTCCGGGCAGGTAGCTGAGGATGCGAGCCGTCCGCTCAAGACCCGCCGCGTCCGCAAAGCGGACCTGCGGCTCACCGGTGAGCGCCCGCAGTATCCGCGGACAGGGAAGCGTGGCGTCGGTCCTCTCCAGATGCAGGAGCGCGGCGGTCTGCAGCTCGGTGACCGCTGCGCTCTCCGCCGGATTCGCGATCTTGAGGACGTATTCCGCGCCGTCACCCACCCGCAACCTGAAGTTCTCGTCCCGCTCTCCGGTCAGCCGTGTTGCCTCGGCCTCCAGGCCGTAGCGTTCGCGGGCGAGGACGAGCGCCTGCTCGATCGGCACGGGTTGGGATTGGGCGACCATCGTCGCCATGAATGCGCCCAGATCATTCGACATGTTCGAGACCCTCAGCGCGTGGCTCAGGCGCCTGCGGCTCGTTGCCAAGCCGGCGGGTAGGATTCACCAGCAGCCACAGTGCGCCGCTTGCCACCGCGAACGCGAAGCCGAGCATGAACGCACTCCTCCAGGCGTGGTGCTCCGAAAGGTAGGCCACGATGGGTATCGCGATGAGGCCACCGGCGTTACCGCCGGTGTTGAGTATGCCTGTCGCCGTCATGGTGTCCGCCTCTCCCAAGTGCATGGCCGCAGCCCAGTAGCAGCCCTCGTTGACTTCCACGAGCGCAAAACACAGCGCGAGTGCGCCTACGGCGACGTACGCCTCATTCGCCTGGCCGGCGCCGATCAGGAGCAATCCCGCCGCCGGCAGACTCAGGAGCGGCACGATGTGCAATCCCCAGCGCGTGCCGCGGCGCTTCACCAGCGCGCTCGCCACCCAGCCGCCCGTGCCCGCTGCAAGGGCCGAAGCCATCGGCGGTATGGCGGCGAGCCAGCCGCTCTCGAGCGTGGTGAGGTGCCGATCCTGTACCAGATACAGAAACACCCAGTTGGCCACGAGGTAGAAGACGTAGTTCATGCATACGTAGGAGAGCGTCAGCGCGAGCAGGTCACGGTCCTTGAGCAGCGCCGCGACGCGCCGCCAGGTAATGCGCGCATCCACCCGCGCCCTGGCATGCTCGCCGAGCTCGGCCAGCTCCTCGGCTCTCACACCCGGGTGCTCCGCCGGCACATCGCGCGCATACCATGCCCAGAGGCCAATGAGGAGCAAGAAGGGCAGCGTCGTCCACACGATCGCCTGTTGCCAGCCCAGCAACCCCATCAGCCAGGCAATCAGAGGCGGGGTCACCGCCGCGCCCAGCTGCAATCCCATGCTCTGCAACCCCTGTACGAACGGCCAGGACTGGGGCGCGAACCAGGTCTTGAAGACTCCGGCGCAGACCGGAAAGATGGGCCCCTGGGCGACGCCGAGCGCCACCTGCAGCGCAATCAGCGCGCTGAAGAGCGGCAGCCCGTGCAGTGCGTACGGAGCGAGCGGGGTCAGCATCATGGCCGCGAACGCCAGGACGCTGATCGCCGTGAAGCTTGCCCGCGCCCCGAAGCGCTGCCCGAAGATGCCGCCCGGAGACTGCATCGCCGTGTAGCCGATGAGGAATGCCCACTCGAGCCAGCCGATCTGCATCTGGCTCAAGCCGAGCTGCGGCATCATCTGGTAGGCGGTGACCGTCAGTGTGCGCTGCTGGAGGTAAGCGAACGCCCCGAACACGAAGGTCAGCGAGTAGATCTTCCAACGGACGGGGATGCCTCCTCGAGCCGCTGCATCGACCGTGGTCGGTCGCGAGACCATTACTCTTCCTGGATATCGTCGGTCAGCACTTCCTTGCGCCGCGCGATGAAGTCCTTGAGTGCCTCGTCCGTCGCCGGGTCGATGCCCGGATCGACGTACTCGGCCAGCATCTTCTTCCAGACACGGTTCGCACGTTGCTCGGCCGTCGTGCTTCCTTCGATGATCCACTGCTCGTAGGGCGAGTAGTCGGCGACGATCGACTGATAGAACGCCGACTCGAAGTTGGCGAGCGTATGGGCGCAGCCGAGGAAGTGGTTGCCGGGCCCTACCTCGCGGATCGCATCGAGCGCCTGGCCGCGCTCGCTCAGGTCCATACCGGCGGCGAGCGCCTGCATGATCGCGAGCTGATCGATATCGAGGATGAACTTCTCGAAGCTGGCGACCAGGCCCGCCTCGAGCCAGCCGGCAGCGTGCGTCACCAGGTTCACCCCGGCGAGCACCGTCGGCAGCAAGGTGTTGGCGCTCTCGTATCCGGCTTGCGCATCGGCGATCTTGGAGGCGCACAAGGAGCCGCCGCTGCGGCAGGGCAGCCCCAGGTGGCGCGCGAGCTGCGCAGTCGCGAAGATCATCTGCGTGGCCTCCGCCGTACCGAACATCGGTGAGCCGGTGCGCATCGAGACGGCGCCGACGAAGGAGCCCAGGATCACCGCGGCGCCCGGCCGCACGAGCTGCGTGAGCGCCATGCCGGCGAGCGTCTCGGCGAGCAACTCCGCCATGCAACCGGCTGCGGTCACCGGACCCATCGCGCCGGCGAGCATCGCCGGAACGACGATCGTCCCCTGATTCGCCGCGGCGAACACCCTGAGCGCCCCCAGCATGCGCCCATCGAAGGTGAGCGGCGAGTTGGAGTTGATGTTGCCGAGCATCACCACGTGCCGCTCCATGAACTCCTCGCCGAAGACGATCCGGCCGATGGCAACGGCGTCCTCCGCGTGGCCGCGCGTCTCCGGCGTGCCCTCGCAGCCCTGGTCGCTGTAGCGGAAGAAGGCGTACTGGGTATCGAGCTGGCGCTTGTTGGGCGCAATGTCCATCGGCTCCACCATCGCGCCGCCGGAGAAATGGATGGCAGGCGCCATCTGCGCGAGCTTGATGAAGCTCACCAGATCCTCGAGCGTCCCATAACGCCGGCCGCGGTCGAGATCGGAGACGAAAGGCGGCCCGCCGACCGGCGAGAACACGGTCGCGTCGCCACCGAAGCGTACGTTCTTCGCCGGGTTGCGCGCATGCAGCTCGAACTCGCCCGGCGCCGTGCGCAGCAGCTGCCGGCACAGCCCCCGCGGGATGCGGACCCGCTCACCCTGCACATCGGCGCCCCCCGCCGCCCAGAGACGCAACGATTCCGGGTCGCGCCTGAACTCGATCCCGATCTCCTCGAGAATCGTCTCGGCGTTGTAGGCGATGGTCTCGATCGCCTCGCGGCTGAAGAGATCGACCGCCGCGAGCTTGCGCCGGATGTAGGGCAGCTTGGCGAATCCCTGCGCGCGCGCCGCGCGCCGGCTTTCGCGCCCGCGCCGACCGGTCACATGGGGTTCGGACATGAGGGTGTTCAGAGCAGCGCAGCGCGCCCGACGGTTGCCATGTTGGATCGGTTGCAGGGCTCCAGCGCGCCCCATCACTCCGGCTTCGTGGCTCGATTCTCGCGCAAGCGCCGGCGCGCGGCTAGTGAGCTTTGCCCCGCCACCGCAGATCTGAATCGCGCCATGCAAATTTGACATCATGAGGCCCCGTAGCGCTCGCCGGGGCCCTGCTCCGGCTCTACCCTTGTCGCCTACGGACATGCGGACGTCGCAAAATCACCCCAGTGAGCCCCCCCCTTCAGCTACCATTTTTCCTCGAGAGCGTACGCCCCGATGCGAGGACCCAGCATGCCAGAGCAGTCCGAGTTCAACCTGCGCGACCTGAACGACCAGGAGCTCACCGAGCAGGTTCACGACGACCTCTACAACGGCTTGCGCGACGAGGTCGTGGAGGCGACAAATATATTCCTCGAGCGCGGCTGGGGCGCCGACAAGGTGCTGAACGATGCGCTCGTCGAGGGCATGAGAATCGTCGGCATCGACTTTCGCGACGGCATCCTGTTCGTTCCCGAAGTGCTGCTCGCGGCCAACTCCATGAAGGCGGGAATGGCGATCCTGCGCCCCCTGCTCGCGGAGACGGGCGCCGAGCCGATCGGCAAGATCGTCATCGGCACGGTCAAAGGGGACATCCACGACATCGGCAAGAACCTCGTGTCGATGATGCTCGAGGGCGCGGGTTTCGAGGTGATCGACCTCGGTATCAACAACTCGGTGGAGAAATACCTCGACGCGCTCGAGAAGCACAAGCCGGACATCCTCGGCATGTCAGCGCTGCTGACGACCACCATGCCGTACATGAAGGTCGTGATCGACAAGCTGCGCGAGCAGAACATCCGCGACAACTTCATCGTGCTGGTCGGCGGCGCGCCGCTCAACGAGGAGTTCGGCAAGGCCGTGGGCGCCGACGCCTACTGCCGCGACGCGGCGATCGCGGTCGAGACGGCGAAGAGCCTGCTCGCCGCGCGCCGGTCCATGCGCGCCGCCTGAGGCTACCTGAGGGCAACGGAGCGGATGCGTGGATACGCCTTTGGGCACGCTGATCATCGCCTGCGGAGCGCTCGCGCGCGAGATTGCCGCTTTACGCCGGGCAAACGGCTGGACGGCCATCGATGTCTGCTGCCTGCCACCCGAGCTGCACAATCGTCCCGAGCGCATCGCCCCTGCGGTCCAGGAGAAAATCCGCGTCCACCGCGGCGCGTACCGTAGCATCTTCATTGCCTACGGCGATTGCGGCACCGGCGGACGGTTGGATGCGGTGCTCCGGCGAGAAGGCGTAGAGCGGCTGCCGGGCGCCCACTGTTATGAGTTTTTCGCCGGCGCGCGCGCCTTCGCCGAGCTGGCTGAAGCCGAGCCGGGCACCTTCTACCTGACGGATTTCCTCACGCGCCATTTCGAGCGGCTGGTCACGCGCGGGCTCGGGATCGACCGCCACCCGCAGCTCGCGCCAGAGTATTTCCGCAACTACCGCAAGGTGGTCTACCTCGCCCAGACCCGCTCCACGGCGCTCCTCGAGCAGGCGCGGCAGATCGCCTCGGGGCTGGGCCTCGCCTTCGAGCATCGGCACACGGGCTTTGGTGAGCTCGGCGCGCGACTGACGGCGCTGGCAACCTCCACCGCCGACCGGACACCGGCATGGCAAGCCTGATCATCATCTCCTGGCGCGACATCCCGGCGCAGGTCGTAGGCCGGAAAGGCCGCGAGACCGCCAAGGCGCCACTGACGCCGCGATTTCAGGAGGCCGTGGACCGCGCGGCCATGCGCGCCGGCCGCGGGACCTCGAACGCTTACCTCGCGGATTGGAAGCGCAGCCCTCCCCGGCCGTGCGGCGAGGACATCGCAGCGGAGGTCGCCGCGGAAGCCGCGCGGATCGAGGCGCGATATACCGACGAGTACCTCGAGCGACTGGTGAAGTCCAAGGGCATCGATCCGGATGCGGCCTCCGACGGTGCCGCGTCGACGGAACCGGCCGGTGCCTGATGTACAGCGTACGCCTGTGGTCGGTACGTCATGCTCGCGGTCTCAACAGCTTCTACCGCGGCTTTGAGCGTGCTCTGACCGCGCTGCATCCGCTTCTCAAGGGCATCGGCTACCAGCGTCTCGAGCATCCCGTGGCGGCGCTCGAGCGCTCGGTCAAGGGACTGCTGTTCGATTGCCGGATGTGCGGGCAGTGCGTCCTCAGCTCGACCGGCATGTCCTGCCCCATGAACTGTCCGAAGAGCCTGCGCAACGGGCCCTGCGGCGGCGTGCGTGCCAACGGCAACTGCGAGGTGCGGCCCGACATGAAATGCGTCTGGGTTCTCGCTGTCGCGGGCAGCACCCGCATTCCCGGGGGCGCCGCCGCCCTCGGCCGCGTGCTGCCGGCGGTCGACCGGCAGCTCACCGGAAAGTCCTCCTGGCTGCGTGTGGCTCGCGAGCGCGCGGGAGAGAGTGCTTGATCTTCGAGGATGAGCCGGTCCCCGGGTATCCGCTGCCGATCCTGCCGGGTCATACATCTCCAGGCCGCCTCGAGCGGGTCCTGCGCGCCGGCAAGTTTGCCGTGACCACGGAGATGGCACCGCCCGACTCCGCGAACCCCGAGGAGGTCTACCGGCGCGCACGTATCTTCGACGGTTATGTCGATGCCATCAACGCCACTGACGGCAGCGGCGCCAACTGCCACATGTCGAGCCTCGCCGTCTGCGCGTTGCTTACGCGAGTCGGCTACGCCCCGGTCATGCAGGTCTCCTGCCGCGACAAGAACCGTATCGCAATCCAGGGCGACATTCTGGGCGGGGCCGCGATGGGCGTGTGCAACATCCTGTGCCTGACGGGCGACGGCGTGCAGGCCGGCGATCATCCGCAAGCGCTGCCGGTGTTCGACCTCGACTCGATCACGCTGCTCGCGACCGCCCGAACCATGCGCGATGAGCACCGCTTCCTCAGCGGACGCAAGCTGACGCATGCGCCGCGAGTGCTGCTCGGTGCCGCCGCGAATCCCTTCGTCCCACCGCTCGAGTGGCGCGCGCAGCGGCTCGCGAAGAAGATCGCCGCCGGCGCGCAGTTCATTCAGACCCAATACTGCTACGACGTGCGGATGCTACAGGCCTTCATGCGCCGCATCGAGGATCTCGGCCTGCTGGAGCAGGTCTTCATCCTGGTCGGGGTGGGACCGCTGCGCTCCGCCAAGACGGCGGAATGGATGCGCACGCACGTTCCCGGCCTGCACATTCCCGATGTGGTCATCGCGCGCCTCAAGGGCGCCGCCGATGCCGCGCGCGAAGGGCGCAATCTTTGCATCGAGCTCATCCAGGAGATTCGCTCCCTGTCCGGTGTGAGCGGCATCCATCTGATGGCCTATCGACAGGAAGACAGCGTCCCCGGAATCATCGATCGCTCCGGAGTGCTCGGCGGGCGCGTCCCCTGGTACCCGGGACGCGATCCCCAATGCAACTCCAACAGGCTGGCCTGCTAACAATGACCGACACCATCATCAGCTCCGCAACCCGTGAAGTCGTCATCGGCTTCGACCGCCCATTCGTCATGATCGGCGAGCGCATCAATCCGACCGGGCGTAAGATCCTGGCGGCGGAGATGGGCAGCGGTGACTTCGCCCGGGTCGAGGCCGACGCGCGCGCGCAGGTCGCTGCCGGCGCCCACATGCTCGATGTCAACGCCGGCATCCCGCTCGCCGACGAGCCGGCGATACTCGCGAAAGCCGTACAGCTCGTGCAGTCGGTCACCGACGTCCCCCTGTCCATCGACTCCTCGATCGTGGCCGCGCTGGCCGCGGGCCTCGCCGTCTACAAGGGCAAGCCGCTCGTCAATTCCGTCACCGGGGAGGAGGAGCGTCTCGAGGCGGTCCTGCCGCTCGTGAAGAAGTACGGTGCGGCGGTGGTGGCGATCTCCAATGACGAGACCGGGATCTCCGAGGACCCGGACGTGCGCTTCGAGGTCGCGAAGAGGATCGTGTACCGCGCGGCTGATCACGGCATCCCGGTATCCGATGTGGTGGTCGATCCGCTCGTGATGCCGATCGGCGCCATCAACAGGGCGGCAGTACAGGTGACGCACCTGCTGCGGCGCCTGAGGAGCGAGTTGAAGGTGAACACGACGTGCGGGGCCTCCAACATCAGCTTTGGGCTGCCGGCGCGCGAGGGCATCACCGCGGCGTTTCTGATCTCGGCGATCGGCGCCGGCATGACCTCCGCGATCATGAATCCGCTGCACACCGAGATCGTACGGGCCGTCTTGGGGGCGGACGTCATGATGGGACACGATCCGGATTGCATGCGTTGGATCCGCAGGTTCCGCGAGGCCGTCCCGGCGCCGGGACCCGCGGGAGCGGCTCCCGGCGAAGGCGCCGCGCGCGGCCGGCGCGAGGGAGGGCATCGCCGCCGTGTCAGCTGAGCCGGACGCGCTCGTCGTCTTCACGCCTTCGGGTAAGCGCGGCCGCTTCCCGCTCGGCACGCCGCTCCTGCAAGCCGCGCGCTCGTTGGGAGTGGACGTCGACTCCGTATGCGGCGGCCGCGCCATCTGCGGGCGTTGCGAGGTGCTGATCATGGAGGGCGAGTTCGCCAAGCACGGCGTCGTCTCCCGGGCCGAAAATCTGTCGGCACGCGGCGCGGCCGAGGAGAATTCCGCCGGCCGCCGGCCCCTGCCGGCCGGCCACCGCCTCTCCTGTCAGGCGCGCATCCAGGGCGATCTGGTGGTGGACGTGCCGCCGACCAGCCAGGTGCACCGGCAGGTCATTCGCAAGGAGGCCGAGGCTCGTGCCATCACACTGGATCCGGTGGCGCGCCTGCATTACGTCGAGGTGCGCGAGCCCGACATGCACGACCCCGCGGGCGACCTGCAGCGTCTCGAGGAAGCCCTGCAGCGCGAGTGGCAGCTGACCGGCCTCAGCTGCGACCTGCACATGTTGCAGCGGCTGCAGCCGGCGCTGCGCAAGGGCGACTGGAAAGTGACGGTCGCCGTGCACGGCGGCGAGCGGATCATCGGCGTCTGGCCGGGCTTTCACGAGCTGGCGCTCGGGCTCGCCGTGGATATCGGCTCCACCACCATCGCCGCCCACCTCTGCAATCTCGAGTCCGGCGAGGTGCTGGCCTCGAGCGGCGTGATGAACCCGCAGATCCGATTCGGCGAGGATCTGATGAGCCGCGTCTCCTATTCCATGATGCATCCGGGCGGGGCGCAGCAGATGACCGCCGCGGTGCGCGAAGCGCTGAATCGGCTCGCCGCCGACGTTGCGCGTCAGGCGAAAGCGCACACCGACAACATTCTCGAGGTGACGCTGGTCGGTAACCCGATCATGCATCACCTGCTGCTCGGCATCGACCCGGTGGAGCTCGGCGGCGCGCCTTTCGCGCTCGCGACCGACGAGGCCTTGGAGTTTTGGGCCACGGAGATCGGCCTGCACTTGCACCGCGGTGCGCGGGCGTATGCATTGCCCTGTGTTGCGGGCCATGTCGGGGCGGATACGGCGGGAATGGTCCTGGCCGAGCGACCCGAGCTTGGCGAGGCCGTGACGCTGCTGGTCGACGTCGGCACGAACGCCGAGATCGTGTTGGGCAACCGGGAACGCCTGCTCGCCTGCTCGAGCCCGACGGGCCCGGCCTTCGAGGGCGCGCAGATCAGCTGCGGTCAGCGCGCCGCGCCGGGGGCGATCGAGCGCGTGCGGATCGATCCGGCGACGCTCGAGCCGCGATTCAAGGTCATCGGCTCGGACCTGTGGTCCGATCAGCCGGGGTTCGACGAGTCCGTGAGAGCGACGGGCGTCACCGGGATCTGCGGCTCGGGCATCATCGAAGTCATCGCCGAGATGTTCCTGACGGGCATCATCAGTCAGGACGGCGTAGTCGATGGAGCGCTCGCCGCGCGCAGCCCGCGCGTCGTGCCCATGGGGCGCACGTTCGGCTACGTCGTCCACCAGGGTGCGCAAACACTCACGGTGACCCAGAACGACGTACGCGCGATCCAACTCGCGAAGGGAGCTCTCTACGCCGGCATCCGATTGTTGATGGACCGTTTCGGGACCGAGCACGTCGATCGCATTCGCCTAGCGGGTGCATTCGGATCGCACATCGACGTCAAATACGCCATGGTGCTCGGGATGATTCCCGACTGCGATCTATCGCAGGTCTCGTCCGCGGGCAATGCGGCGGGGACCGGAGCGCGCATCGCCCTGCTCGACCTCGGCTCGCGCCACGCCATCGAGACGCTCGTACACAAGGTAGAGAAGGTCGAGACCGCCATCGAGCCGCGGTTCCAGAGCCACTTCGTCGAGGCGATGGGCATTCCTCACTCGACGGCGCAATGCGTGCACTTGCGCAAGGCGGTAGAGCTGCCGGAGCCGAAGGCGCCGACTCCTCGTGCCGGCGCCCGCGGCGCGCGGCGGCGCCCCGCGCCGACCGCGAAAGAGTCTTAGGACCCGACGGTGTCAAGAGCTGGTGCGCGGTCTGTTGCCGGCCGGCCCGTCGCGCGCGAGCGAACGGTGGCCTCCGCAAGGTAGTCCTCACCGGAGCTCGCCGAAGCGCGACGCTCGGTGACGAACGTCTCCATATGGGGATCCGTCGCGCCCGCGCGCCGCGCGGCCGCGAGCGCGAGCTCACGGGAGACGTCCTTCGCTACCGCGATCGCCCCTTCGGGCTCGGCAAAATCCCGGATACCCGCCGGGTCGTGCACCCGAAACACCTGCCACTGCGGCTGATTCACCAGGATATCGACCGTCTCCGACACCACGCCGACTACCGCGCCCACCGCGTTGCACACCGCGGCATGCTCCGGAACGACCAGCTGAGCGCCGAGCCGGCGCGCGACTTCGGGATAGAACGCCGCGGCCGGAGCGCCGATGGCGACCAGCGGGCTCGCCAGGCGCGGCTGCGCGTCGATGAGCTTGGAGACCGGCCGGCCTTCTACCGCGCGCTCGATCAGGATGCCGAGCGGTCCCCAGCGGCCGTTGTGCGGCTCGACGCCGGGATCCTGCGCCAGGGCACTCTCGAGCACCACGCGTGCCGCCTGGCGTATCACGAGCTCGCAGACACGCTCGGACAGCGCCTCGGGGCTGTCCTTGCCCTTGCGTGCGGTCACGTTACGCTCTTCGGTGGCGAGGGTGGCCGCCCCGAGCCGCGCCGCATCGCGGCTCCAGCCGCTCTGGCGACCAAGCACGTGCAGCGCATCGCTCGGCGTGAATCCCGCGAGTGTCGCGAGCCCGCGGTCCACCAGCCGACGCAGCGCCTCCACGCCCTGGGTCGTGCGTGCCACCTCGTCGAGCCTTCGTGGTGTCGTGCCTAGGGCTTCCCAGACCCGCAGCTCCAGTCGATCGAGATCCGCTCCCGCTTCGCGCCCGGGGTTACGATGGCCGAACTGTCCTGCAAACAACGGCAGGCGCTCGGCTGCTGCGAGCCGGGTGAGCTCCCCGAGCACCTCGGGGAATTGATGCGCCAGCAAGCTGAGCGGCATCACTCGGCGCGGCCCGACTTTGAGGCGCGCTTCCCGATCGAAATGCACCTCGCTGTCCCCGCCGAGACCGCTCGTGTGAACGTCGATGGCTTGGACCATCGTCCGCCAGCCGCCAATCACGGCGCCATCGGCACGCACCACCGGACGCCCGTCGGTGATGATCGCGACGTCGGTGGTCGTCCCGCCCATGTCGGCGACCGCAAAGTCCTTGAGATCCGTGAGAAAGGCCGCGCCCACGACGCTCGCCGCCGGCCCCGAGAGCACCGTCTCGATCGGATACTGAAGAGCGACACTCGAGCGCATGAGGGTCCCGTCACCCTTCACGATCATCAAGGGAGCGTGCAGACCCAAGCGCTCGAGCGTCTGACCCACGGCGTCGAGCAGATGCCGGATGTGCGGCACCAGGCGGGCATTGAGCGCGGCGGTGAGCGCGCGTTTGGGCGCATTCAACTGCGCGCTCAGCTCGTGACTCAAGGTGACCGGCTTGCGGCATAGGGCCCGGATGCGCTCGCGCACCCGCAGCTCGTGCTCGGGGTTGCGCACCGAGAACTGCGCTGCAACGGCAAACGCCTCGACTCGCGGCCCGAAGTCCGCTACCGCGGCCTCGACCGCCGCCTCATCGAGTGGCTGCTCTTCCACACCGGTCGGGTCATGTCCGCCGCGCACGCGCACGACCCTGCCTCCCAGCTGCTTCTCGATGCCCGTCTCTGCGGCCATGCGGTCATTGAAGCCCACGAGGATCGCGCAGATGGGACTGAAGCGGTTCTCGACGACCGCGTTCGTCGCGAGCGTCGTCGAAACGGAAACGAGGGAAATGCGCTGCCGCGCACCCTCGGGCAGCGCATTCAGCACGGAGCGCAGCGCCGCGCCTAATCCCACCGACAAGTCCCAATGCGTCGTCAGGGCTTTGGCGCTGGCGATGACTCGGCGGCCGCCATGCAACGCGACCGCATCCGTGTAGGTACCGCCCGTATCGAGCCCGATCCAGAGCTCAGGAGACTCGATCGGCTCCGCTTTCACCCTGCTCGCGACTCCATTCTCCGGCACGCGGCCTCGACCGCATTTGACAACACCATGGCGATCGTCATGGGACCCAGGCCGCCGGGCACGGGGGTGATCCAGCCCGCGCGCTCGGCGGCCCGGTCATAACCGACGTCGCCCACCAATCTGCCGGCGGCGTCGCGGTTGATGCCCACATCGAAAACCGCAGCCCCCGGCTTGAGCGCCGCCACCTCGCCGCGCATCCTTGCGGCAACCGCCTTGCCGTCGAGGAGGATCGTCGTACCGCTCACTGCTTTGAGGATCGTCGTGGGCGGGGCGCTAAACATTGGAATCCGGGAAGGAGGCCTTGCGCCGACCCATGTAGTCGAGCAGCGCCTCATCGATCGCCGGATCGAGCGGCGGCGCCTCGTACTGCGCGAGCTGCTTCTTCCACAGCCCATTGGCGCGCTGCGCCATGTCGGTCGCGCCTTCGGAGTCCCACTGCTCGAAGCTGTTGTTGTCGGCGAGTGGCGAGCGGTAGAACGCGGTCTCGAAGTTGGCCTGCGTGTGGGCGCAGCCGAGGTAATGCTTGCCGGGACCGACTTCGCGGATCGCATCCATCGCCTGGCCGTTGTCGCTCAGATCGACGCCCTGCAGCAGGGTGTGCATCATGCCCGCCTGGTCGGCGTCCATGACGAACTTCTCGTAACCCATGGTGAGACCCCCTTCGAGCCAGCCGGCGGTGTGCAGCACGAAGTTGACTCCGGCGAGGCAGGTCGGCATCAGGGTGTTGGCCGACTCGAAAGCCGCCTGAGCGTCGGGGATCTTCGAGGCGCAAAGCGAGCCGCCGGAGCGGAACGGCACGCCCAGGCGCCGCGCGAGGGCCGCCATCACGTAAAGCACCAGCGCCGGCTCGGGGGTCCCGAACGTGGGCGCTCCCGATTGCATCGAGAGCGACGAGGCGAAGCTGCCGAGTACCACCGGCACTCCGGGATTGACCAGCTGGGCGAGCGTCATGCCGGCGAGCGCCTCGGCGAGGGTTTGTGAGACCGTGCCGGCGACCGTCACGGGAGACATCGCGCCCGCAAGAATGAACGGGGTGATGAGGGTGGCCTGGTTGGCGCGCGCATAAGTCTTCAATGCGCCGATCATGGTCGCATCCCAGGTCATGGGCGAATTGGCATTGATCAGACTCAAGACGCAGGTGTTGGGTCTCCCGGTGGCCGGATCGAGGTACTGGTCGCCGAACAGGATCCTCGTCATCTCAACGGTATCGGCCGCCCGCTCCGCATGCGTCACCGAGCCCATGTACGGCTTGTCGCTGTACTTCATGTGGCTGTAGACCATGTCGAGATGGCGCTTGTTGACCGGCAGGTCCACCGGCTCGCAGATCGTCCCGCCGGAGTGATGGAGCGAGGTCGCCGAGTAGGCGAGCTTGACGAAGTTGCGGAAGTCCTCGATCCGCGCGTAGCGTCGGCCTTCATCGAGGCTGCGGATGAAGGGAGAGCCGTAAGCAGGCGCAAAGACGGTGCGGCCCCCGCCGATCACGACGCTACGCGCCGGGTTGCGCGCGTGCTGCACGAACTCCTTGGGCGCCGAGCGCGTCACGAGGGTGCGACACATGCCGCGGGGAAAGCGCACACGCTCGCCTTTTACGTCGGCGCCGCCGTCACGCAGGATCTTCAGCGTTTCGGGGTCATCGCGAAAGTCGATGCCGATCTCTTCGAGGATCGTATCGGCATTGTGCTCGAGCAACTCGAGACCTTCCGTGCCGAGCACCTCGTAATACGGGATGCTGCGCGTGATGTAAGGAACGGAAGAGTGGCTGCGCGCGGTGCGCGCGGCTCGCTTGGCGTCCCGACCGCTAGGACGGCGAGAGCGGGGGGTCTGGGCTGGCTGCACGTCCATGGGAACTCCGCGTCATAGGGTTTGCCGTGGCGGCGCTCGGGAAAGTATGGCCGCCGGCCGCGCGGGTGGCTAATCGAATTGCGGCATCCACTTGCCGAGATGCGTCCGGTAGTATGAAGATCAGTCAAAAAGCGCGGTTTTTGCCCGAGACCCGGCCACCCCTGTCCGCACTGAGCAGGGATGGCGGCACACGGCGCCGCTGCCGCGCGCTGATCGCCGTCTCACGCCAGGGGCATTGAGCAAGAAGTCTCGCGGGTCGATCACGCCCAGTCGCCCGAAGACCTCGCAATTGTCGGCAGCGAGCTCGAGACGGTAGTGCTCAATCGCGCCATCAAGTGGCACGCCGAGCGGCGCGTGTTTCGCAACGGCAGCAGAACCGTCGTGCTGAAATAGGCCGTAGCGCCCGCCGGCACCCGAGTTCGGCAAATCAGTCGCGCACGAAAGCATCACCAAAGGCCGGCGCGTAGGCATCATTGCTCGTCATGCTCGGCAGGCCGAGCGCAGCCTCGATGGTGCGCGCCGTGCTGTAGTGGTCGTAGCGTCTGCGGCTGACGTAGGCCGATCTGACCGTCCCGCGCGAACCGACCACGATCGTCGCAATGTGGTTGTTCGCGATCGTGCTGGACTCGTCCCAGGTGAGGATGAGGAGGCTCCTCTGCTCACGCCACGCGGGCGCGGCGAAAAGCGGGCCGAGCGTCCGCTTCAGCCACGCATCCTGCACCCGCAGGCTCTTGGGCGATCCGTTGCCCGGCATTTCACCGTCATCGTAATCGTCAGCCGCGAGCCACGCGAAGACAGGCGTGGATGCCGCGCGCTTCAGGTCCCCGAACCATTCACTCAGATCGACGAGATGGGCACGGCAGCGCCCCGGATTGCTCCGGATGTCGTTGAAATTGATGAACGGCGCGTCGTCGGGCTCGAAGTTCTTATCGTATCGGGTGGTGACATTGCACGGCGTCCCCATCCCTTCCAGATAGGACTTCCAGCTCTTGCCGGCCGCCTCGAGCAGATCGCCAAGGTTCTGCGCCGCGACGTGGATGTTCGGAAAATACACCGGGCCTCGCACGAAGGTATCGCCGCCCGCGATGGCGAGATAGTTTTGATCGCTCGGGTGATAGACGGCCTGGTAATTCGCCAGCAGCGTGCCGCGAGCGGCCAGGGAATTCATGAAAGGTGCGTTTTTCGTATCGCCGATGACCTGGCCGTAATCGGTATTCTCCATCATGATCAGGAACACATGATCGAAATGCGGCACCCACGCAGGCGGAGGGGACGGCGGCGGGAAAGACATGGGTGGCGCCGTCTCGAGCCGCATCGCCGCGACGTAACTCCCCGCAACTCCCGTCCTGCCACCCAGGGCGAGCTGCAGCTCGATCTCGATGGCACCAGGCGGAATGTTACCGGCAGCGCTACGCGGCTCGAAGCGCACGGGGAGCTTACCCCCGACAGCCGCCGGGCCGCGCAACACGACCGGCTCGCCCAGCTGCTGACCTGACGCTCCGAGAAACTTCCCCGTGAGGACCGCGCTACCCAAGCCTCGGCCGAAAGCGGCGAACGATGCAGACAGGGTGAAGCGATCAGGGGATGCCGCAGTCTCGAGCGGAATCAACCGCTCGAGCACGCTCGGCCCATACGGACCGTTGGCGATCACGACCCGCGGCGCGGCTCGAGCGGCCCATGTCGCCGGTAACGCCTGGGCACAGCGCAGCGCCGGGCTGCCCGAGACAATGGTCCAGCCGGGAGCGGTCGTCGCAGCCCGCGGGTCGGCGGTGCAGCGAAAAGCGCGAGCAAAACCGAGTGGATTCAGGTTCCCGGCATGTGCGGCGCACGCCGCGAGCAGTCCGGCTGTCAGAGGAGCGTATCTCACGGTGTCACAGGCACGTAGCCGGCCGCCGCCGAGACAACTACAATGATCCCGTGTCGCAGGAGAGTAAAGCGGACCTTCGGACCGCATACTGGCGGGCATTCGAAGCCGTGCGGATCGGACGCTTCGCGACCGCGGAACGTCAGTTGCGAGAGATCCAACGCGAGAGCCCGGGCGAGATCAACAGCCTGCATCTGCTCGGGGTGGCGCTGCTCTCGCAGGGGAAATTGGCTCCTGCCCTGGAAATCCTCGAGCGTGTCGCCGCCGGCGCACCCGGGTTCTCTCACGCGCGCGTCGATCTCGCGCGGGCCTATCGTCAGGACGGGCGCCTCGAGGCGGCACGCACGGAGCTGCGTCGGGTCGTGAAGGAAAAGCCCTCGCTCGAGCCCGCGTGGCTTGCCTATGGCGACGTCCTCGTCGACATGGGAGAGTTCGCGGATGCGCGCTTCGCCTTCGAGCAGGCACGTGTGCTCGACCCTCATCGGGCGCGCATCGAGGAAGCAACGACCGCGCTCGCCGGTGGCGACTATCGTTCCTCAGAAGGAATCTTCCGTGAGGTCCTGAAGAGCGATGCGAGTCACCTGGCCGCACTCGCCGGTCTCGCGGCCGTGGCCATTCGAGCCGGCAATACGCGCGATGCCGAGCGACTGCTGAATCATGCCCGCAGCCGTTGCGCCCACTACCCTCTCGTCCGGCGCGCATACGGTCACACCCTGCTCGCGGCGGAACGTCTGACCGAGGCGGAAGAAATCTTCCGCGAACTGCTGAAACTCGAGCCGGAGAACGCGCAGAACTGGTCGGCATTGGCCTCGGTGTACATCAGGCTCCTGCGTCAGCAGGAGGCACTGTCCGCCTACGAGGAGGCCGCTCGCCTCAATCCCTCGCAGGCCGCATTCCGACTCGCCATCGGGCATGTGAACAAGACACTCGGGCGGCGCGCGCTGTGCGAGGATGCCTATCGCGAGTGCCTGCGGCTCGATCCGAAGTACGCGGAAGCGTACTGGAGTCTCGCGGATCTCAAGAACTACTTCTTCAGCGACGCCGAGCTCGCGGCGATGCGGAATCTGCTCGCCTCGCCTGCCGGCAGCGACCAGGCGCAGCTGCACTTTGCGATCGCGCGTGCCCTCGAGCAGCGCGAAAGGTACTCCGAGGCGTTCAGCCACTATGCCGAAGGCAATGGGCTGCGCCAGCGGACCTCGCCCTTCTCGATCGAGACCTTCGCAGCCAAATCGCGGCGCATTGCGGCCTGCTGCGACCCGGAATTCTTCCGCGCCCGTGCGCTCGCCGGTCATCCCGATCCCGCGCCGATCTTCATCGTGGGACTGCCCCGATCCGGCTCGACGCTCATCGAGCAGATCCTCGCCAGTCACTCGCAAGTCGAGGGCACGATGGAGCTGCACAACATCCCCGCGCTGGTGCGTGAGTTCGACCACGCCCAAGCCGAGCGGGACGGCTATCCGGAAGCCGTCCGCGCACTCTCGGCGCAAGAGCTCACCGGCCTCGGCCGCCGCTATATCGAGGAGACGCGCGCCGTGCGCTCCGGCAGGCCGCACTTCATCGACAAGATGCCGAACAATTTCAGCCATATCGGCCTCATTCACCTCATCCTGCCCAACGCGAAGATCGTCGATGTCCGCCGGCATCCCATGGACGCCTGCTTCAGCAACTACAAGCAGTACTTCGCCCACGGCCAGTCCTTCAGCTACGACCTCGAGGATCTCGGGCGCTACTACCGCTGTTATCTCGCCCTGATGGACCACTGGGACGAGGTGCTCCCGGGCAAGGTGATGCATCTGCAATACGAGCAGCTGATCGGCGCACCGCAAGATACCGTGCGGCGTCTGCTCGATCACTGCGGGCTGCCGTTCGAGGCCGCAACGCTCGCCTTTCACGAGAACCGCCGTCCCGTGCGCACGGCGAGCGCCGAGCAGGTGCGCCAGCCCCTCTACGCCTCCGGGGTGGGCTACTGGAAGCGGTTCGCGAGCGAGCTCGAGCCGCTGCGGGCGAGCCTCGGGGACTGCCTGGAGCGGTTCTAGTTGAAGCGCTGGATCCGGGCTCCTGCCCGGCCCAACGCCGTCTCGGGCAAAAAGCGTGGTTTTTGCCCGAGACTCGGCCACCTAGAGCGGCGGCCGGGCACTTCCCTGTGCCTAGGTCCCTCTCAGGTCCCGTTGAAGCGATAACTGACGTGCACGCCGATGACACGCGGCTCGTTGGTCGTCTCGCGGTGATCGTAGTTGCCCGTGTTGACGAGGATGATCGCGTCGGTGTTCGCCAGATTGGTGATATACCCCTCGAGGGTCCAGGCGCCCCTATCGACGCCGACGCGCACGTTGGAGATGTTGTATTCCGGCTCGAGGGCGCGCGCCGTGCCTGCCCTGCTGCCGAGCGTCGGATCCGCCAGAGCGCGCAGGTCGCTCCACCTGTCGCCCTTGTGCGAGATGTCGTATTCGACGTACCCGCTCAGGTCGGCGCCGAGCGATCTGTCGTAGCGGATGTTCGCGCTGTAACTGAAGTAGGGAACGAACGGCAGCGTCTCGTTCGGCACGATCATCTGCGTCAGCACGCCGGAGAAGTCCGGCTTCACGCTGACCAGGCGCGCATCGTTGTAATTGGCGTTGGCCTCCAGGGTGAGGCCCTCGAGGATCCGGTAGGCGAAATTCGTCTCCGCGCCATAGATGCGGGCGGTGCCGAAGTTGGCATTGAAGGTCGTCGGACAGATGGAATCGTCGAAGATCGGCGCCTGGTAGCCGTTCCAGCGCATGTCATAGACCGCGCCGTTCCAGCGCATACGGCCCTCGAGCATGTCGGATTTCCACCCCAGCTCGAAATTGTTGAGCGTGTCCGGCTGGTACGTGAGCGGCACGCCCTTCGCGTAGCAGGACGGTGCCGCCCCCGAATTGCTCCCGCCCTGGCGGTAGCCCTGGCTGAAAGTGCCGTAGAAGAGCAGGTGCCGGGTCGGCTTGTAGGAGAGGCTCGCCTTGCCGGACGGCTTGTCCCCGGAAACATTGATCAATCCGGACGGTGTCTTCGGCGCATAGAAGTACCCCGCCCACTGGTCGCTCGAGCTGAAGTCCCAGTCGAAGTACCGCAGTCCTCCCTCGAGAGTCCAGTGCTTCGCGAAATCGAAGCTCACATCGGCAAATTCGGCCGTGTTCAGCGAGTCGTTGCGGTTGAGGCTGCTGTACCACTCGTGCGGCAGGGGCGCGGCAGTACCCGTGTAGTAGTTGCTGTAGTACGACAGCGCGCTCTGGTACGCCTCGCCATTGGGCTGCATTCCCGGCATGAGGTAGTAGGTATCCCATATCTGCCGCGTCTTCTGCCAGTACAGGCCCACGAGCCAGTGCCAGCGGCCGCCCGGCTTCGATTGCAGGCGCATCTCGTTCGACCATTGCCGCGTCCATTGATCGTACGTGTAGTACATGGTCGGCGCCCGACAGCCGCTGTACGCATCGGTTCCGCCCTGGACCGTGGGCCCGGTCTGGCAGGTCAGGCTTTGCAACAGGGAGGGTGAGTTCTGATAGGTGTCGGGGAACGGATTGTACTGGACGTACTCGGAATACTCGGTGGCGTAATGGTACGGATACGTCCAGAACGTACTGGCGTACACCAGGTCTCCGATTCCCACGTCCCCCTGGACGTTCAAATCGTAATCCGTGAATGAGTCGGAGACGCCCTCGGGTCCGAAGTGTGCCACCTCGCGCAATCCGTAACGCGTCGGGTCCTGGCACCAGCATCCCGAGGTGTCCTGCCGCTGATAGTTGGCCGTCAGGACGGCCGTCCAGGAGTCGCCGAACTTCTGCGTGATCGCCGCGCGTCCCCCGTATTCCTTCTCCGTGTTGTAGTCGTTGCGAGCCCACTGCGCGTCGGTCGAAACGACCCCGTTCACCCAATCCCGCGTCGCGAGCACGTTGTCGATGAAGCCGCCTTCGTGGACGTCGTAAACGGACAGCCGCAGCCCCGTGGTGCCCTTGATGAGGGGCAGGTTGACGAATGCCTCGTAGGTGGTGTCGTTTCCGCCGTGATCTATGCCGCCGTAGTCCAGATCGGTCCCGGCGCTGAAAGCGTTCACGTCGGGCTTGTTGGTGATGACGCGGATGGCGCCCGACATGGCGCCGGCGCCAAAGAGTGTGCCCTGCGGGCCGTTGAGCACTTCGATGCGCTCGATGTCGTAAAGGTGCAGGTCGGGGATATAGCCGTAATAGCTCGTGGAGGCGTCGTCGAGGAAATACCCGGTGGTCGAGATGTTCGAGGCGTTCGCGCTGCTGCCGTCGGACACGCCGCGGATGTAGAACATCTGATCCGTGGGCCCGATGCTTTCGTAGCTCACCGTCGGCGCGGCGCTCACGATATCCTCGAAATGCGTGATACCCAGCTTCTGGATGTCGCTGGCACTCAACGCCTGGATGGTCTCCGGCACGTCCTGCAGGTTCTCCTCGCGCTTGGTGGCGGTGACGATGACTTCCTGTAGAACATCGGATCGCGTGGAATCGCTCGTGCTGGCGGGGTCGGCGGCGAGCGCGGCGGGGATGCGGCCCGCGGCTACGCCGTAAAGCGCAGCGGCGACCGCAAGGGCGATCTGCGAGCGTATGTGGGCCCGGTCGGTTCGGGTACGCTTGCGTGCAGGCAGCCTTCGAGCGATTTTCATGAGCCCCCTTGCGCGCAAACCATAGCACCGGTGAGCGGCACTGTCTATATGACTATATAAATTTTGGGCGTAGAATTAAATAGAGATATAACTCGAATGGCTCGCAATCCCCGCTACGACGTTCTCTTCGAGCCCGTGCGGATCGGTCCGCTGACCGCCCGCAACCGGTTCTATGCCGTGCCCCACGCGAGCGGCATGACGAACTCGATGCCGCACATGCGCGCGGCGTTCCGCGAGACGAAGGCCGAAGGCGGCTGGGGCGTGGTATGCACGGGCTACGTGTCCATCGACCCCGGCTCGGATGACGCTCCTCTGCCCTACGCGACGCTCTGGGACGAGGACGACGTGCGCTCGCACGCCCTGATGACCGAAGCGGTTCACCGGCACGGAGCGCTCGCCGGTATCGAGCTCTGGCATGGCGGCGGCTCGGTCATGAACCGGCTCAATCGAACCCCCTCCATGTCTCCGTCGGGAACCGCATGGATGCCGATGCAGGCGCGCTACATCGGCAACCAGCGCCCCCGGGTCATGGAGCGAGAGGACATTCGCGAGCTGCTCGATGCACAGAAACGGGCCGCACGCCGGGCGCGCAGCGCCGGGTTCGACATCGTCTACGTCTACGCGGGCATGGGTTACCTGCCGTACGAGTTCCTCCTGCCCGAATGGAATCAGCGCACGGACGCCTACGGCGGGAGCCTGCGCAACCGGGCGCGCATCGTCCGGGAGCTGCTCGAAGTGACCCGGGAGGGAGTTGGCGAGCAGTGCGCGGTCGCGCTGCGTATCAGCCTGGAGGAGCTGCGCGCCCGCCCCAGCGAGCGCGCCCCCTCGGAAGCGCACGAGCTCGTGCAGTTGCTCGCCGATCTGCCGGACCTTTGGGACGTGAAGATGGATGCCGAGACTACCGACTGCGCCCCCTCGCGCTTCACGAGCGAGGGCAGCCACGAGCCGGTGATCGCCTTCGTCAAATCGCTCACGGACAAGCCGGTCGTGGGCGTCGGCCGCTTCACGTCACCGGATGCGATGGTCGGACAGATTCGACGCCGGGTGCTCGATCTGATCGGGGCGGCGCGGCCGTCGATCGCCGATCCGTTCCTGCCCAGAAAGATCGATGAAGGACGCGAGGAGGACATCCGCGAGTGCATCGGCTGCAACATCTGCATTTCGAGCTGGCATGAGGCCGTGCCGGTGCGCTGCACGCAGAACCCCACCATCGGCGAAGAATGGCGCCGGCAGTGGCATCCAGAGCGCATCGCCCCGGCGCGCGATCGCGGCGCCACCGTGCTCGTGGTGGGCGCCGGCCCGGCGGGCCTCGAGTGCGCGCTGACGCTCGGCCGTCGCGGTTATGAAGTTACGCTGGCGGAGGCCGAGAACGAGCTGGGCGGACGATTGCGGTTCGAGACGCGCTTGCCGGGGCTCGCGGCCTGGTCGCGCGTTCTCGACTGGCGGCGCGGTCAATTGCAGCGCCTCGCGAACGTGAGCGTGTACCGGGGCAATCGCCTGGGCGCCGATGAGATCCTCGGATTGCAGCCGACCCATGTGGTGGTGGCCACGGGCTCCCGCTGGACGCGACTCCTGTACTCGCCGCTCGAGGTGCCCGCAGGCACTCTGGACAGCCCCGATATCCATACTCCCGATGAGGTGGCGGCCGGAGCGCGGCTCGAGGATCCCGTGGTCGTATTCGATTTCGACAACTACTACATGGGCTCCGCTATCGCCGAGCATCTGGCAAGGAGCGGCCGGCTCGTGAGTTACGTGACGCCGTCCGGATACGTTTCCGCCTGGAGCGTCATGACCAACGAGCAGCCGCAGACCTATCGTGCGCTCGCCGCAGCGGGTGTCGAGCTGCACACGCTGGCGCGGGTCGAGTCTTTCGCAAGCGGCGAGGTGACGCTCGTCCATGTATTGACCTTCGCGCGGACGCAGCTCCCTTGCCGGGCACTGGTGATCGTCGGCGCACGGCTGCCGAACGATGCCCTCTATCAGGCGCTGACGGCCAGGCGCGAAGAGATCGCTGCAGCCGGCATCGCCTCGATCACACGGGTTGGGGATGCGCTTGCGCCGGGGGCCATCGCACACGCGGTCTACAGTGCTCACCGCTACGCGCGGGAGCTCGAGGCAGGCGAATCCGAGCGCATCGTGCGGCGCGATGCACCGCTTCGCAGTACGAGCGCCCCGGAGGCCCCGAGATATGCGTAAGGCGACCGCAGCCGCTCTCTTTCTGGTGTTGTCATCCATCCTCGGTCGGGCGCATGGCTATGAAAGCCCATCGCCCCCGCAGTACGGGTTCACCCTGGAGCGAACCGGCATCCGCATGCCCGACGGCGTCACTCTCGCCGTGACACTCTACATGCCGAAGGGGGCGGCGCCCGGCGCCCGTTTCCCCGCTCTTCTCAACTACCTGCCCTATCGCAAGGACGACGACGAGGCCCAAGAACAATATGGCCTCTTCAGCTACTTCGCCCGCCGCGGGTTCGTGGGCGCGGCGGTTGATATCCGCGGCTTCGGCGACAGCGGCGGCACGCCGCCGGACCGCGAATACTCGGCGCAGGAGCAGGCCGACGGCGAGCAGGTCATTGCCTGGCTCGCCCGACAGCCGTGGTCGAACGGCAAGGTGGGGATGTTTGGCATCTCATGGGGCGGCTTCAACTCCATCCAGCTGGCGATGCGCAATCCGCCGGCGCTCAAAGCGATAGTGGCGGTGGCCGCCACCGAGAAGCTGTACAAGGAGGACGTGCATTACATCGATGGGGTCGCCCACATCGATGAATTCGAGCTGACCATGGATCTCGGCCAGGGTCGCAGCGGGGCGCCCGATTACAGTCTCGCACCTGATGTCATCGGGCCACGCATGAACTCCAAGCCGTGGTCACTGACGTACCTCGAGCACCAGCGCGACGGCGAGTTCTGGCAGAGCCCCGAGCGGCCACTGTCGTCCATCCACGTGCCCTGCTTCCTGATCGGTGGGCTGCACGATGGCTATCGCGACAGTATCCCACGCATGCTCACGCAGGTCTCCGCGCCGGTAAAGGCGTGGATCGGTCCGTGGAACCACGCCTGGCCCGACGACAGTGACTACGGACCCCTCTACGGGTGGCGCGAGCAGGCCGTGCGTTGGTTCGATTACTGGCTGAAGGGACGCGACACCGGCGTCCTCGAGGATCCCAAGCTCACGATCTACCTGCAGCACTGGTACCCGCCCGGTCCACAGGATCGGACCATTCCCGGCGTTTGGCGGGCGTATGGCGCATGGCCCCCGCAAGGCACGCATCAGGAGCGATTGTTCCTACAGCCCGATCACACACTGCGCCGCGAGCCGGAGAGTTCCGGTCAGGACGAGCTACAGTATGTCCCGTCGGCAGGCGCGGAAAGCGGCATCTTCTGGTGGGGAGATCTGCATCCGGACATGCGCTCGTTCGATGCGTACAGTCTCGTATACGACACTCAGCCGCTGTCGCACGCTACTGCCATCATCGGTTTCCCGCACATTACGTTGCACGCGGCGGCCAGTGCGCCGCTGGCGGACTGGGTGGCGCGTCTGGAGGACGTCGCCCCTGACGGTCGCGTCACGCTCGTAACCGGCGCGGATATGAACGGCGCGCAGCGGCACTCGATGGCCGACCCGAAGTCTCTCGAGCCGGGCAGGTTTTACACGTTCTCCTTCGACCTGCACCTGGCGTCGTATGTATTCCCCAAAGGACATCGCATCCGACTCGCGCTCTCCAACGCCATGTGGCCGACACTCTGGCCGACGCCCTATCCGATGAGCACCACGGTCGCGCTGGGCGGCAAGCGGGCGTCGTGGATCGAACTGCCGCGGGTGCCGCTCAAGGGCCGGGCGCCTCCTCCGTCGCTGTTCTCACCACCCGCTCCGATCGAAAAGCCGGCAGACATCACCGGCGGCGGTTTCGACTGGCCCGGGTCATACACGGTGCAGCGCGATGAGAACGGCCACACCCGCGTTGTCTGGCAGGGCGGCTACGACCTCCATTATCCCTGGGGCGCTTATCACGATGCGGAAAAGCTCACCTACTCCATCGACGATGCGCATCCGGCCGATGCCAGCGACGTCGGTGACATCGTCAACGTGCAACACGTCGGGGCTCACACGTTAATCTGGCGCGGCCACCTGTCGGTACGCAGTGACCTGCACAACTTCTATTATCAGTACACGCGTACGCTGCTGCGGGATGGCAAGCTGGTCAGCACCAGAACCTGGAAAAAGACGATTCCGCGCGATCACCAGTAGGTGGATCTCAGGATTGCAGAATGACCGCGGCATCGGCCTGCCAGCTCATGTACACCTCGTCGCTCCAGTCGATCGACCACTCCGAAGTGCGCCGCTCGTTCTGCGCCTGCACCGTGACGAGCATGCCGCTCGCCATCTTGATGCGGTAGGTCGAGCGGTTGCCGAGATAGCCCAGCTCCCAGACCACGCCGCGCAACAGGTTGACGCGCCCGCCCTCCGGCGGCTGCTTGCTGAGGCGGATCTTCTCCGGCCGCAGCGCCACCCAGACGCGCTGCCCGGGCGAGAAGCGTCCGACGTCGTCGATCATGAGATCGCATGCGGTCTCGGCGCAGCGCACCGCGACGCTGCCGGGCTCGCTGACGGTCACGGTGCCTTCGAACAGGTTGGTCGTGCCGACGAAGTCGGCGACGAAGCGGCTGCCGGGAAATTCGTATATCTCCGACGGTGTGCCCACTTGCAACACCTTGCCGCGATCCATGACCGCGATGCGCGTGGCCAGCGCCATGGCCTCGTCCTGATCGTGTGTGACCACGATGAACGTGATCCCGACCCGGGACTGCACGTCCATGAGCTCGAACTGCGTCTTCTCGCGCAGCTTCTTATCGAGCGCGGACAAGGGCTCATCGAGCAGCAGGACCTTGGGGCGGCGGATCAGAGCGCGCGCGAGCGCCACCCGCTGGCGCTGCCCGCCCGAGAGCTGGTGCGGCTTGCGCTTGGCGAGAGACCCAAGCTGCACCATCTCCAGGGCCTGCTCGACACGCTGCTCGCGCTCGGCGCGCGGGATGGAAAGCCGGCGGATGCCGTAGCCGACGTTAGCCTCCACGGTCATGTGCGGAAAAAGCGCGTACGACTGGAACATCATGTTGACGGGACGCTCGTGTGGCGGGACGTCGCTCATCTCCACGCCGTCGATGACGATGCGCCCGCTACTCTGGCGCGCGAAGCCCGCCAGCATGCGCAGCAGAGTCGTCTTGCCGCATCCGGAAGCGCCAACCAGGGCGAACATCTCGCCCTGGTAGATGTTGAGGCTGACGTTGTCTACCGCCGCAATTCCGCCGAAGGTCTTGCTGACACCCTCGATGACGATCTGCGGCTTGGCGGCCGGGTCCATCCACGGTCGCTCGCTCACGCTCTTGACCGCAGTGGTCATCACTCAGAAGTCGCCCGGCGGCATGGCGCGGCGCCGCGCCGGCGCAAAGAACGGCCGCTCCACCACTCGTGCCCGAACCATGCGCCGCTCCCAGGTGAGCTCCCGGTTGAGGTAGATTTCGGCCCACACCTGCCGCTCGGTCTCGAAGTGCGGCGCATCGAGCATCGCGAGCGCGATGTTGCGCTTGCAGGTGGGTGACCACGCGGCCGAGGTGACACTGCCGATCTCCCGGCGGCCGGCCCGATCCCGGTACAGAAGCGCGTTGTGAGCGGGCTTGGTGCCCTCGACATCGAGCCCGGCGAGCCGGCGCCGGGGCACGCGGCCCTGCTCCGCCAGCAACGAGCGCCGGCCGGTGAAATGACCCTTGCCGAAATCGACGCACCAGCCGAGTCCCAGCTCGAAAGGCGAGCGCGCGGTGCCGTTGCGCAGCGTGTGCGCGCTCGAGACGAAATCGACGTTGGGGAGGAGGAAGCCCGCCTCGAGTCGGGCAATGTTGAGTGCGCGCGAGCCCACCGGCCTGATGGTGCGGATGCGACCCGCCTCCATCAGGGCATCCCACAGGCGCTCGGCGTCCGCCGGATCCACCCACAACTCGTAACCCAGGTCGCCGGTGAACCCGGTGCGCGAGACCATCACCGCCGTCCCCGTGGCCGCCCCGCGGTCCGGGAGCATGAAGGCGCGGTGCTCGAACGGCGCGAGAGTCTCGATGCCCTCCAGCCCGAGGGCCTGCAAGACCCAGCAGGAGCAGGGGCCCTGGAGCGCCAGCGCCGCGACCTCAGCCGTGACTTCGGCGATCCGGACATCGAAGCCGATGCTCGAGTCGAGCAGCCAATCGAGCTGCCGCTCGCCCGTGCAGAGCCGGTACTCGTGCTCGCTCAGGCGAAAGACGGTGCCGTCATCGATCAGGCGGCCGCCATCGTCGCACCAGATCGCGTAGGCCACCCGCCCCGGTCGAACCTTCGCGATGCTGCGCGTGACCAACCGATCGAGGAAGCGCGTGGCGTCCGCGCCCGTGATCCCGTATTTCACCATCGGCGTCAGGTCATAGAGCGAGGCACCGTTACGGATCGCGAAGTACTCCTGCTCGACGGTGCTGAAGACATCGACCGTGCTGTAGCCCGACCAGGGAATGAAGCTGTCGACCTGGCTGAAGGCCCGCATGCGCTCGTGGAAGGGCGTGCGCAGCAGCGGCTGACGATAGTGCGGCTCGGTCTCGGCGAGCATCTCAGGCCGCCTGCGCGAGAATCTGACGGGCCGCGTTGTGACCGGCGAGTCCCATCACTCCGCCGCCCGGATGACAGCCGGCGCCGCAGAGGAAGAGTCCCCGCACCGGCGCGCGATACTGCGCCGCGCCCGCGACCGGTCGGACCATGAAGAATTGATCGAGCGCCAGCTCCGCGTGATGCCAGTTGCCGCCGCTGATGCGAAACCGCGCTTCGATGTCCTGTGGCGTGAGCAGCTCTGCCGCGCGTACCGAGTCGCGCAACCCCGGCGCGTGCGCCTCGAGCGTCTCCAGGATCGTATCAAGGAACTGCTCACGCTGCCCCTCCCATCCCCCGACAACCCGGTAGGGAGCATACTGCACTACGGCCGAGAGCACATGCCGGCCCGGCAGCGCCAGATCCGGGTCGACGGCGGTGGGCACCAGCACCTCCAGCAGCGGCGCTGCGGAGAACTTTCCGTATTTGGCGTCGTTGAACGCCTGCTCCACGGCACGAAGGGAAGGCGCCAACACCAACCGACCCGTGGGCGCCTCGCCCGCCAGCGCCGTGAATCGCGGCATGCAGTCCAACGCGAGATGCACCTTCGCGGTCATGCCCTGAGTGCGCAGGTGCTTAACCCGGCGCACGAACCCGGCGTCGAGATGCTCAGCGCCGAGGAGGCGTAAGAACGTCGTCCGCGGATCGGCGCTCGAGACCACGCAGTCCGCTTCCAGCCTCTCGCCCGATTCCAGAACCACGCCCGCCGCGCTGTCCTTCGTCACGATGACTCGCGCGACCGGCGCCGCCAGGCGAAGCTCCGCTCCGGCGCCGGTCGCCGCCCGCACGAGAGCCTCGGTGAGCGCCCCGAGACCGCCTGCGGGTTGCGCCAGCGAGGCAGCGGCCCCGCCGCCCGCCGCCAGGCGATACAACAGCGTGAACACGCTGCCCGGCGATCGCGGTCCAAGGTTGGTACCGAGCACCGCATCGAAGCCGAGCGCGCCCTTCAGGAGCGGACTCTCGAAGTGCTCATCGAGCAGGTCCTGCACGCACATCCCGCCGATCCGCAGCAATTGCCGCATGTCGGACCGCCCCAACAGCCGCAGCTTCGCGCCGAGGCTAAGAAGCGTGAGCCGGTCGCGCCAGGCGCGGGAACCCAGCCGCGGCGGCACGGCCTCGAGAAGCGGCCGCAGTGCCCGCGCGAGGCGCCTCATCCTCACTGCATACTCCCGGTACGCGCGCGCGTCGGCCTCACCGAGATCCTGCGCCGCCGAGTCCGCGTCTGACGGGATCCGCACGGCGCTCCCCGCCGACAATGCGATGGTCGGCATCCGCTCGGCCGCCATCCGCAGGCCGTGACGGGCGAGTCTCAGCTCCGCGAGCAGCCACCCCGGCATCAGGTGCAGGAGATGAGCGCAACTCGAAGCCCGAAAGCCGGGCGCGAACTCGCGCGTGCCCGCCGCCCCGCCTGGCCGCTCGGCGGCCTCCAGAACCAACACCCGGCGCCCGGCCCGCGCCAGATAGGCCGCGCAAGTGAGCCCGTTGTGTCCGGCGCCGACGACGATGCAGTCGTATCGCGAAGCAGTCACCGCCGCAGGTCCCCGAGGATCGTGGTCGCGGCGTTGGCGCCGGGAGCGCCCATCACTCCGCCGCCGGGGTGAGTGCTCGAGCCGCACATGTAAAGACCCCTGATCGGCGAGCGGTACTGCGCGTAGCCCGGGATCGGGCGGTTGAAGAGGAGCTGGTCGAAAGTCAGCTCGCCCTGGAAGATGTTGCCCTCGGTGAGGCCCACCTCGCGCTCGATGTCGGCGGGGGTGCGGATCTCCGCGTGCAGGATGAGATCGCGAAAGCCCGGACTGTGCTCGGCGATGGAATCGATCACCGTGCGACCGAAGCTCGCACGTTTCTCGTCCGTCCACGGCCCGTCGGCAAGCCGGTAGGGACAGTACTGCACGAAGACGGACATGTAATGCTTGCCCGCGGGTGCCATGGTGGGGTCGATCTGCGTCGGGATGAGGATGTCGAGATACGGCCGCTGCGACCAGCGGCCCTCCTTCCAGTCGTCATAGGCGCGCTCGAGCATATCGATCGAGTCGGTCACGTGCAGATCGCCGCGCACGCAGGGCGCGCCGGCCGGGATCGCCGGGAAGCGCGGCAGAGCCTCGAGCGCGATGTTGAGCTTGCCGGAGGAGCCGCGGATCTTGAACTGCCGCACGCGCTGCACGAACTCCTCCGGCAGCTCGGCCGGGTCCACGGCCTTGAGGAACGTGCGCCGCACGTCCATGTTGGATACGACGAGCCTCGCCGGGATCTCCTCACCCCCCTCGAGCACGACGCCGGCCGCGCGGCCGTTGCGGGTCAGGATACGCTCGACCGGCGCGTCGCAGCGGATCGAGCCGCCGCTTGCCGTAAGGGCGGCCGCGAGCGCCTGCGTGATCGCACCCATGCCGCCGCGGGCGAAACCCCACGCCCCGACCGTGCCGTCGATGCTGCCCATGTAGTGGTGCAGCAGCACGTAAGCCGTGCCTGGCGAGCGCGGACCCAGCGCCGTGCCGATGATCGAGGTGCCGGCGAGGTGCGCCTTGACGATCTCGCTCTCGAAGTACTCATCGAGAAGATCCGCGCAGGAGAGCGCCCAGAAGCGCAGCGTCTCGTACATCCGCTCCTCGCCGAGGCGGCCGAAATGCCGCCCGAGATACAGCAGCTCGCGCAGGTCACGGGGCTTGAAGGAGGTCGGATCGGGAGGCGCGCGCAGCAGCAGCGGCTTGATGAACTTGCAGTGCCGCAGCATGTCGCGGGTGAACCGGTCGTAGGCTTCGGCATCGCGACGCGAGTGCCGGGCGATCTCGCGCCGCAGCGCATCGTGGTTGTCGTAGAGCGCGAGGTGGCCGCCGTTGCGCATCAGCGTGCAGCCGCCTTCGTAGGGAACGATCTGCAGGCCGTGGGCCGGCAGATCGAGCGCGCGGATGATCTCCGTGCGCAGCAGGCTGCAGACATACGAGCAGTTGGAATACGTGAATCCATCGTACAGGCGCCGGCTCACCGCCGCCCCGCCGATGTAGGGATTGCGCTCGAGCACGAGGACCTTGAGGCCGGCGCGTGCGAGAAAGCAGGCCGCCACGAGGCCATTGTGGCCGGCGCCGACCACGACCGCATCCGGCCGGTCGCGGCCGCCCTCGCCCCTTCCGACTCGCTTCCCGGACGCCGGCATGCTCACCCGCCGGCCTGGCGCCGTCCGCCGAGAGCGCTCAGAGTCTTCTCGATCGCCACCTCGAAGGCCGCGAGCGTCTGTTTCAGACACGCATCGTCATGCGCCGCGCACACGAACCACGGCTCGCGTGAGTCCGGCTCACAGAGCACCCGCTCATCGTGCAGGACCTTCGCCGCAGCGTCATAGAACGTATAGTCGCTGCCCTTCCAGTCGCGGTAGTTGCGCGGCGGCTCGTGCGCGAAGTAGAGCCCGCTCATCGACGGGTGGCCGACGAAACTGTGCGCGATGCTGCGCGCTTTCAGGATGGCGCTCATCCCCTGGCGCAGCGCCGTCCCGTATCCTGCGATCCGCTCGAGCGCATCGGTCTCATCGAGTATCTGCAAGGTCCGCTCGGCCGCAGCCAGCGATACCGCGTGCGCGGTGTAGGTACCGCCGTGGGCGACACCCCGCCCGAGCTTGCGCATGATCTCCTCGCGACCGGCGAGCACCGAGATCGGATAGCCGTTGCCCATGGCCTTGGCGAAGGTGCAAAGATCGGCCTTCACCCCGTACAGCTCCTGCGCGCCGCCGCGGGCGACGCGAAATCCCGTCTTCACCTCATCGATGACGAGCAGCACACCATAGCGGTCGCAGAGTGCGCGCGCGGCGCGCAGATACGCGGGGTCGGCCGCAATCCCCAGGCAGTTGCCCATGATGGGCTCGATGAGCAGGCACGCGACCCTGCCCGCATGGCGCTTGAGCACGTCCTCGAGCTGGTTGGCATCGTTGGCCTGCACGAAATGCGCGAAGCTGCGCGTGCTTAAGGGGATGCCCTCGCTGTAGGGATAGACCACCGGGTCGCCGACCTGCGTCCACTTGTCCATGGGCGTGTACCACATGGCGGCATCGAAGAGGCCGTGGTAGCTGCCCTCCAGAATGACGTAGTCGTCCTTGCCGGTGCAGGCGCGGGCGAGACGCAGCGCCGCCATGACCGCCTCCGTGCCGGAGTTGGAGAAGCGCACGAGCTCCGCCGCGGGGACCATCTTCGCGATGCGCTGCGCGATGTAGTACTCCCGCTCCGTCGAGAGCGCGAACACACCACCGACCTTCATGCCCTCGCGGGCGGCCTCATCCACTCTCGGATCGGCGTGCCCGAGGATCACCGGCCCGTAGCCCAGGCGATAGTCGATGTATTCGTTGTCGTCGACATCGACGATCCGGCCGCCTCGTCCGTACTTCACGTAGATCGTGCGGTCCTCGCCCCAGAAACGGAAGTTCGAGGCGACCCCGAGCGGCAGGCGGGTGAGCGCCCGCCGGTAATGAGCGTGGCTCTTCTCGAGGACTCGGGACATGCCCCCTCCTGCGCCTGCGGTGAACAGCGGCCTTGAAGCGCAACGGTAGCACCGTGCCGGGCGTCAGTCTATATGCTCATATAGATTCTTTTGATAGAATTAAATAGCCATATAAATTAGCCGCGGGAGTCGCCCATGACCTCATCCACCGCCGCCCGGCAAGTCGCGCCCGCGGCACTGCCCCGCGCCCTGCCCGCCTGGACGTACGGCCACGCCGAGATGACCCGTCTCGAGGTCGAGCGCATCCTCGCGCCGAGCTGGCAGATCGTCTGTCACGTCAACGCCATTGCGCATCCGGGTGATTTCCAGACTTTCGACCTCGGAACCAGCGGTGTGGTGGCGCTGCGCGATTCACAGGGTGAGATCCGGGCTTTTCACAACGTCTGCCGCCACCGCGGCGCGCGGATTCTCGACGGCGCGGGGCATTGTCCCGGCGCGATCACCTGCCCGTACCACGGCTGGTCGTACCGCTTGAGTGGCGAGTTGCGCGCCGTCACCGAGCGCGACAGCTTCCCCGGCCTCGAGCGCTCGCAGTGGGGATTGAAGCCGGTGCGCTCGCAGGTGGCCTTCGGTTTCGTGTTCGTCTGCCTCGCGGGCGATCCGCCGCCGCTCGAGGAAGTCTGGGGCGAGCTCGCCCGCGAGCTGGCACCGCATCGGATCGCGGAAATGCAGCCCCTCGGCGAGATGTACGTCGAGCACTGGGACTGCGACTGGAAGATCGCGATGGACAATTATCTCGAGTCATACCACGTGCCCATCGGCCATCCGGGGCTCTTCCGCATGTTCACGCCCGATTACGACGATCAGGTGCTCCTGCCGAGCGGTGTGGCGCGCGGCATCAGCTACCTGCGCGAGCGGCCCTCGAGCCGCTGGAGCGAGCGGTTCTACCAGAGCCTCGTGGTGCCTACCGCAACCGAGCTACCGGACGAGCAGCGGCGGCGCTGGAGCTTCTACAGCATGCTGCCCAACACCGGGATCGATGTCTTTCCCGAGCAGATGGACTTCTTCCAGGTGCTGCCGCGCGGTCCCGGCAAGTGCACCATCCGCGGCGGCTCCTTCGGGCACCCGGACTCGCGGCGCGAGATGCGGCTGTTGCGTTATCTCGGCTCGCGGATCAACAGGCAGGTGCAGCGGGAAGACGAATTTCTCTGCACCCGAGTGCAACGCGGCCTCGGCTCGCGCTCCTATGAGCCCGGGCCCCTCTCGACGCTGGAGGGCTGCATGCTGCAGTTCCACGACCTGCTGCGCAGCCGGATTCCCGAGGTGCGCGAGCCGCACCCCCCCGCGCATTTCGCATGACAGCGATTCAGGCATAGGGACGTGCCCGGCCGCCGCAGGGCGAGGCGGTGTCTTTCAGCGCCCCGGGCTTGCGCGGAGCATGGATTACGCAGCGCATTGCCCGGATCCAGCGCTCATAAAGAACCCAGCAGCGCGGCGACCGAGCGCCTGAATTCCGCCAGCGCGGCCGAGGCGGCGCCACCCCCCTCCGCCTGTGGCGGCGATGTCTCGAGCCCCCGCTGGGTCGACTCCGCCAGCGCCATCTGCCGGCTGAGCGACGGGCTCGCGCCGCGGCGGGCGGCTCGCTGCCGGCCGGCTCCACCGCGCCCCGGCCGCAGCTCGAAGCGCACCAGGCGGGAGCGGTCCGCCGCCTCCGGCACGACCTTGAGCAGCTGGGCGCCTCCCCCGGCGAGGTCGAGCAGTTGATTGGGCGCCAGAAAATAACGTCGGGGCGAGTCACTCTCGAGCCATTGCTCGACCACGACCTTCCAGTTCGCCGCTACGCCGATTTCCTCCATCCGTCCCGGCCGCAGGTCGGGCCACTCCGCCGGCCAGCCTGCGGGCGCCTCGCCGCCAGGCCGGCGGGAGCGAGCCAGCACAAACGGACCCACCCGTGTCATCTCGAGCGAAGTCAGATCGCCGGGAATCGCGCCCTCGAGTACGGGGGTCAGATCGTGGACCACGTAGCGGAGCTTGCCGGCCACCGGCCCCTTACGCTCCTCGGAGACCGTGTAACCCACCACCTGCCACGCGGGCCGCAGCACACGCTCGCGCTCGAGCGCGAGGAGAGGACCGCTCGCGTACGCCCACGTCGGCAGCACCGCCGCTGTGACCGACAGCGCGCCCGAGGCGAATCTGCCCGGGAACACCGAGCGCAGATACGCGAGCGAGCGCTCGCGCGCGGCGGCGCGGTCGATGTTCTCTTCGCTCTGGAAGGCGAGCCCCTGCCACAACACCTCGAGCACGCCGATGAGCCCCAGCGCGACGCCATCGGCATCGAGATGCCGCGCGCCGGTCTCGGCGATCAGCCGCTCGATGAGCTCGTGTACCAGAGCCGCGAAGTCGTCGTCCTTCTTGCCGCAGATGTCGAGATACTCCTGGCGCGAGCTCGCCTCGCCCCAGAACGAGTACCACACCGAGATCTTGCGGGTGCTCGCGATCTCCGCATCCAGATAGAGGTCCACGAGGAGCCCAAGCGCGCGCACCGGGGAATCCTTGAGGCGCGCCACCGGCACGAGCACCCGTTCCTCGAACTCCGCTGCCAGGTACTCGAGGGAGGCCACCAGCATGGCGTCCTTGGAGTCGAAGTAGAAGCGCACGATTCCCGGGGAGAGGTTGGCGATGGCAACGACCTTCTCCACGGTCGTGCGGGAAGGCCCATAGAGGTGCAGAGCGGCGATGCACGCATCGATCAGCCGCTGTCGCTGACGGGAGCCCCGCGCCCGGCCGCCGCCCGGCTCTGCCCCGGCGGCAGGAGCGGCGGATTCACGTTGGATTGACATGGTAGAGAGTTTATCCTGCAAGCTGGCCGAAGGGGGCGACGATTAGCACGACCATCCTGCAGCGGTCGGGAAGGCGGTGGCGGTGGCTCATCATCCTGCCGCCGTTCCTCTTCCTGCTCGTTTTCTTCCTGGTGCCGTTCTTCTTCACCCTGAAGATCAGCTTCGCCGATTCGGTGATCCGCATCCCGCCCTTCACCGACATATTCACGCGCACGCCGGACCATCACCTCCATCTCACGCTGAGCCTCGCGAGCTACCGGCGCCTCTTCAGCGACGATCTGTTCGGCTTGGCGTACCTCTTCTCATTGCGTCTCGCGCTGTGCTCGACGCTGATCTGCCTGGTGTTGGGCTACCCGATCGCCTACGCGATCGCGCGCGCCAGGCGCTCGACCCAGAACCTCCTGCTGCTCATCGTCATCCTGCCGTTCTGGACTTCGTTCCTGCTGCGCGTCTACGCGCTGGAAGCCATCATCGCCAACGGCGGACTGCTCAACACGGTGCTGCTCAAACTGGGGCTGATCTCCCATCCCCTCGTCATCATGTACACCAATCTCGCCATGTACATCGGCATCGTCTACTCCTATCTGCCTTTCATGGTGTTGCCGCTCTTCGCCACGCTCGAGAAGCTCGATATGTCGCTGCTCGAGGCGGCCGCCGACCTCGGCAGCCCGCCGTGGCGCGTGTTCCTCGACGTGACGCTGCCCCTGTCCGTGCCGGGAATCATCGCCGGCTCGATGCTCGTATTCATCCCCGCCGTCGGAGAATTCGTGATTCCCTCACTCCTCGGCGCGCCCGGCAACCTCATGATCGGCCGGGTGCTGTGGGATGAGTTCTTCAGCAATCACGATTGGCCGACGGCCGCCGTGGTGGCCATTGCGTTCCTCGTGCTGCTGGTCGGTCCGATCGCGATCTACCAGCACATCAGCGGCCGGCAGCTCGAGGGCGGAGCTTGAACGGCAGCAACAGCGCGTTTCGCATCACGGCGCTCTGTGTGGGTATCGCGGTGATGTACCTGCCGATCGTGGTGCTCATCGGCTACTCCTTCAACGCCTCGCCGCTCGTCAACGTGTGGGGTGGCTTTTCCACGGTTTGGTACGCGCAGCTCCTGCACCACCGGAGCCTGCTCGACTCGGCGCTACTGTCGCTCGAAGTGGCCGTGAGCGCCTCCTCGGTCGCGGTCGTGCTGGGCACGCTCGCCGCCATCGCGCTCGTGCGTTTCGTGCGCTTTCCCGGCCGGTTCCTCCTCACCGGCATGGTGACCGCGCCGCTCGTGATGCCCGAGGTCATCACCGGCATCACGCAGCTGCTGCTGTTCGTGTCGCTGCTGCAGACTTTCTCCTGGCCCCACCGGGGCTTCGTCACGATCGTGCTGGCGCACGTCACCTTCTGCATCGCCTATGTGACCGTGACCGTCCGTTCCCGTCTGCAAAGCGCGGACCGCTCGCTCGAGGAGGCCGCCATGGACTTAGGTGCAGGCCCCGCCCGCGCCTTCATCGAGATCACCTTGCCACTCATCGCCCCGGCGATCCTCGCCAGCTGGCTGCTGAGCTTCACGCTCTCGCTCGATGACCTGGTGATCTCCAGCTTCGTGGCGGGACCTGCGACCAACACGCTGCCGATGCTGATCTACTCGACGGTCAGGCTCGGCATCAGCCCGATGATCAATGCGCTCGCCAGCGTCATCATCGCCGTCGTCGGTACCTGCGTGCTAGGCGCCGGCTGGCTGATGCGCCGTGCGGAGCGGCGCCGCGAGCTCGAGATGCGCGAAGCGGAGCGGGCGAATGCGGCGCCCCCGGCGCCGGATGCGCGCGACCGGCCGCCACTCGCGCTCAGATCCCCGTCTTGATGCGCATCCAGATCCGCGTGCGCAGACGCTCGAGCTTCGCGGAGACTTCCCTGGACTCGTACAGCCTCGCCTCGATCCGCGGTGTCGGATAGATGATGGGATTGTGCAGGATCGACGGATCGACGTAACTCTCGGCCGCGAGATTGTCGTTGCCGTAGTGGATCTCGTTGGTAATCGCGGCGATGACGCGCGGCTCGAGCAGGTAATTGAGCCACTCGTACGCGGCCCGCGGGTGCGGCGCGCCTACCGGGATGAGCCAGGCGTCGTACGTCAGGTTCGCGCCCTCGCGCGGCACGGTGAAGGCGAGGTTGAGGTGCAGGCCCGCCGCATGCGCGCGCGCCTCGGCCACCGAGTAGTCGGCCGACCAGGACATGGCGATGCAGAAATTGCCATCGATCAGGCCGTTCATGTATTCGGCGGAATCGAACGCGCGGATGTAGGGCCGCACCGACAGCAGCAGCTTCTCGGCCTTGAGATAGTCGCTCTTGCGGGTGGTATTCGGATCGATGTGCAGGTAGTTGAGCGCGAGCTGCAGCACGTCCTCCGGCGAGTCGAGAAACGATACGCCGCAGCCGGCGAAGCGCTTGACCACCTCGGGCTTGAAGAGCATGTCGAGGCTGTCGACGGGGGCGTTCGGCATGCGCTCGCGGATCGCCGCGACGTTGTAGGCGAAGCCGTTGATGCTGTGCATGTACGGCACGGCGTAGCGGTTGCCGGGGTCGGCCTGAGCTTCGAACGCGAGCGCGTGCGGGTCGAGGTTTTTCCAGTTCGGCAGTAGGGCGCGATCGAGCGGCTCGTAGACGCCGGCCTTGATCTGGCGGGCGAAGTAGTCGGTAGAGGCGGTCACCACGTCGTAGCCGGAATCGCCGGCAAGGAGCTTTCCCTCCTCGGTCTCATCCGAGTCGTAGGTGTCGTAGATGACGCGGATGCCGGTTTGGGCCTCGAAGTCCTTCACGGTGTCGGAGCCGATGTAGTCGGCCCAGTTGTAGAGGTAGAGCACCCTTTCTTGGTGCGACGGGTGGTGGCTGCAGGCGGTTAGAGAGAAGAGTGTGGCCAGGAGGACGGCGGGGACTCGCGTGGAGAGGTATTTCCGGGGCCGCCGTGAATCCATTGCGCTGCGCAGTCCCTGCTGCGCGCAAGCCCGGGGTGTCCGTCCCTGGTCGCCCGTTCGCCGCATGCGGCGAACCCATGTAGGCTGCCGCAAAAACATCCTGTTTTTGAGGCCCCGGGAAATACCTTTCCACCTGAGTGCCCATCGAGCGAGTTCGCGCAACATCAATTAGCGCTCTACAGCTTTATCATTATGTGGCGGGCGACTGTGTAGTCATCGAGGGCGAAGACGGAGAGGTCCTTGCCGTAGCCGGAGCGCTTGAAGCCTCCGTGGGGCATCTCACTGATCGTCGAGAAGTGGGTGTTGATCCAGGTGACACCGTACCGTAGCCGGGCGGCCACCTGCATTGCACGGCCGACATCGCGCGTCCACACCGAGGAGGCCAGACCATATTCGGAGTCATTGGCCCAGCCGACCGCCTCCTCCACTTCGGTGAAGCGTGTGATCGAGATGACGGGGCCGAACACCTCGCGTTGCACGATCTCATCGGCCTGCCGGGCGCCGGCGATGACGGTCGGCTCGTAGAAGAAGCCGCTGCCGGTGCGCGCGCGGCCGCCCGTGGTGATCTCGATGTGGGGAAGAGCCGCGGCGCGCTCGACGAAGCCGGCTACGCGGTCGCGCTGGGACGAGGAGATCAGTGGGCCCATTTCCACACCCGCCTCCCGCTGGGGGCCGACCTTGATGCTGCTCACGGCGCTCGTGAGATCGCCCACCAGGCGGTCGTGGATGCCGGCACCGGCGTACAGCCGGCAGGCGGCGGTGCAGTCCTGGCCGGCGTTGTAGTAGCCGAAGGTTCGGATGCCGGCGATGACGCTCTCGAGATCGGCGTCATCGAAGACCAGGACGGGGGCCTTGCCGCCGAGCTCGAGGTGGGTGCGCTTGAGGTTGCCGGCGGCGAGCGCCAGCACCTTCTGGCCAGTCGATACATCACCGGTCAGGGAAACCATTCGCACGCGGGGGTGTGAGACCAGCGTCCGGCCCACCGGCTCCCCGCGGCCGCAGATGACGTTGACCACTCCCGCTGGCAGCAGCTCCGCAAGCGCCTCGGCGAGCTTCAGTGCCGTGAGCGGCGTCTGCTCGGAGGGCTTCAGCACCATCGTATTGCCCGCTGCGATGGCGGGCGCGATCTTCCAGGCCGCCATCATCAATGGATAGTTCCACGGCGCGATTGAACCCACGACCCCGACGGGGTCGCGGCGAATGAGGCTCGTGCAACCGGGCAGGTACTCTCCCGCCACCGGTCCCACGGGAGTGCGGCATGCGCCGGCATAGAAGCGGAACACGTCCGCAATCGCGGGAATCTCGTCGGCGAGCACCGCCGCGAGCGGCTTGCCGGTGTTCTGCGATTCGAGCGCGGCATACTCGGCCGCAGCCCGCTCCAGGTGATCCGCGATGCGCAGCAGCAGCACCGCCCGGTCCTTCGGCGCCGTCGCCGCCCATCCGGCAAAGGCGCGCTCCGCAGCCGCCACCGCCGCGTCCACCTGCTCGGGGCTGGCCTCGGGCAGCGCGGCGATCCTCGCGCCCGTCGCCGGGTCCAGGATGTCTTCCCGCGGTCCTTGAGCGGTGAGCAGCCGGCCATCAATCAACATCTGCGTCTGCATGATCACCTCCGCCGCCCAGGCGTGGCCGCTGGACGCTGCCGTCCGCTTGCGGCCGTCGCCGGCTTATTTTATTATCACAATCATAATATCAAAACGCGCTGCGAGCAGGCACATGAATTCCGACGTCATGATCACGTGCGCGATCACCGGCGATGATACCAAGGTCACGCGCAATCCCCACTGCCCCATCAGCCCGGCGCAGATCACCGACTCGGTGCTCGCGGCGGCACGAGCCGGCGCCGCCATCGTGCACATCCACGTGCGCGACCCGGAGACGGGCGCCTTCAGCATGGCCACCCGCCATTACCGCGAGGTCGTCCAGCGCATTCGCGAAAGCGGCGCCGACGTCATCGTCAATCTCACCTGCGGCATGGGCGGCTATATCTGCGTAGGCGAGCGCGGGCTCGAGGACACTCCCGCGCCGGGCACGGACTTCGTCAGCCAGGAAGAGCGAATGCGGCATGTCATCGAGCTGTGCCGGGAGGGCCTCTACCGCCCCGACATCGCCACGCTCGACTGCGGCAGCCTCAACTTCGGCGACGACAACCGCGCCTATGTGTCGACGCCCAACTACCTGCGTCGCGGCGCCGCCATCCTGCGTGACCTCGGCGTCAAACCCGAGCTCGAGGTGTTCGACACCGGCAATCTCTGGTTCGTCCGGCAGCTCATCAAGGAAGAGCTCATTCCGGCGCCGGCGCTCATCCAGCTGTGCACGGGGATCCCTTATGGCGTACCGGCCGATACCGGCCATCTGCTGGCAATGGTCAACACGCTGCCCACGGACTGCCTGTGGACGTCCTTCGCCATCGGGCGCATGCAGATGCCATGGGTCGCGCAGTCGGTGCTCCTCGGCGGCAACGTCCGGGTCGGATTGGAGGACAACCTATATTTGAGCCGCGGCGTCTACGCGAGCAATGCACAGCTCGTCGAGAAGGCGCGCACGATCATCGAGGCGATGGGGGCACGGGTGCTCACTCCGGCGCAGGCCCGAGAGCGCCTGAAGCTGCGCTGAGCGGCCCGCTGCGGACTTGACGGAGAGCCTCGTGACCGGACTGGCGATCTACCGCACCGGGATTGCGCCCGAGTGGATCGACTACAACGGCCACGTCCGCGATGCGTACTATGGGCTCATCGCCAGCCATGCCGTCGATGCTCTGATGGACCGCATCGGAATCGATGCCCGCTATCGGCAGGAGTCTCACTGCACGCTCTATACCGTGGAAACGCACATGCACTATCTGCGGGAGATCGGCGCCAACGACCGCGTGGAGGTCCTGGCGCGGGTGCTGGGCGCCGATCGAAAGCGGCTCCACGCCGCGCTCGAGTTGGTTTGTGAAGATAGCGGCGAGACGGCCGCCACGTGCGAGGTGATGCTGCTGCACGTCCGCCAGAGCACCCCCGCCGGAACCACCGCGTTCCCGCAGGAGGTGGCGGCGGCAATCGCCGATCTGCAGCGGACTACTGCAACCCTGCCCGCCTCGGGTCCCGGCTCGCGGCGCATGGAACTGGCGAGGCGATAAAGGCATGACGGAGAACCGGCGCGGGAGCTCCTCGGCGATCCAGCGCCTGCTCTCCCCGCGACACATCGCCCTGATCGGCGGCCAGTGGGCCGATGCCGCCGCGGCCGCGGCGCGTGCCATCGGCTATGGCGGTGAGGTCTGGCGCGTTCACCCGAGCCGGCCCTCGAGCGACCAGAGCCGTTATTTTCGCTCCGTCGAGGAGCTGCCCGAGGCGCCGGACGCCGCCTTCATCGCCGCCCCCAATCACGAAGTCCCGGCGATCGCCGCGGCGCTGGCCCGGCGCGGCGCCGGCGGCTTCGTGTGTTTTGCGGCCGGCTTCTCCGAGACCGGCAGCCCGGAGGGGCAACGCCTCACCGCGGCGCTCGAGAGTGCCGCGGGCGCCCTGCCCTACTTCGGTCCCAACTGCTACGGCTTCATCAATCTCTTCGACGGCGCGGCGCTCTGGCCCGACCAGGTGGTCGGCGGCCGCCCGGCGCGAGGCGTAGCGCTCATCTGCCAGAGCGGCACCATCGCACTCAACGTTCTCTTCAACCAGCGCGCGCTCCCGATCGGTTATCTCATCACCACCGGCAATCAGACCCGACTTGCCGTCGAGGACCTGATCGATATCCTGGCGGAGGATCCCCGGATCAGCGCCTTTGGTCTCTACATCGAGGCCATTCAGGATGCCGAGAGCTTCGTGCGCGCAGTCGACAAGGCGCGCGCCGCGGGCAAGCCCATCGCGTTGGTCAAGGCGGGCCGCACCGAGGCCGCAGCGCGCACGGCTCACAGCCATACGGGCGCCCTCGCCGGAGCGGACGGCGCATTCGACGCCTTCTGCCTACAAGCGGGGATCGCGCGCTGCGACTCACTCGCGACTCTGTGCGAGACACTGAAGGTACTGCATGTCGCCGGCCCGCTGCCCGGACGGCGCATGCTCATCATGGGCGCCTCCGGCGGCGATATGGCGATGACGGCCGATGCCGCGCGACATCTTGCGCTCGAGTTTCCGCCGTTTGCGCCCGCGACGACGGCGCTCTTGGGCGATCTTCTGTCCGAGCGGGCGACGATCGCCAACCCTTTCGACTTCCATACCCACATCTGGTTCGACCGGCCGCGCCTGCGCTCACTCTTCTCGATCGTCCACGGCGCCGGCTATGACGCGGTCGGTCTCATGGTCGACTGCCCGCCGCAGGATCAAGCGGACCCGGCAAGCTATGTTGCCGTCATCGAGGAGTTCATCGCCGCCTATCCCGGTCCACCCGGGCAGGCGGCGGTCGTCAGCTCGCTGCCGGAATCCCTTTCTGCCGGCACGCGGGCCCGATGTCTCGCCGCTGGAGTCATTCCCCTACAAGGCCAACGCGAGGCCCTGGAGGCGCTGGATCATGCGGCGGCAATCGGCGCCGCCTGGACTCGAGGGGCGGCCGTGGAGCTTCACCGGGCGCGCCGGCGCCACGATCTCGGCACGAAGCCGCCGCGGGGCCGCGCCCGGGGCAAAACCCTGGTGGAGAGCGAAGGCAAGGCGGCGCTCGCCGCCTACGGTGTGCCGGTTCCGCGCTCGCGACGGGTGACTCCTGACAGGGCGGCGGGCGCCGCGCGCGCTCTGGGATTCCCGGTGGTCATCAAGGCAGCCGGCAACATCGAGCACAAGTCAGACGTCGGTGGCGTGGTGCTCGACGTGCGCTCGGCCGCCGATGCCGAGGCGGCGGCGCGGCGGCTGTCGCGGATCTCAGGCACGATACTCGTGGAGGAGATGGTGACCGATGGCGTCGCGGAAGTGCTGATCGGCATCACCTCCGATCCGCAGTTCGGCCAGCTGCTGGTATTGGGGGCGGGCGGCGTCCTCGCGGAGCTCGTGCGGGACACCGCCATGCTGCTGCCGCCTTTCACCTCCGCAAGCATTCAATGCGCGCTCAGCCGCCTCGGCGTCGGCAGACTCCTCGGCGGCTATCGCGGAAGGCCGCCGGGAGACCTGCCGGCGCTGGTGCATACGGTGTTGGCCTGCGCGCGTTTCGCGGAGGAGAATGTGGATCGACTGCTCGAGCTCGACTTGAACCCCGTAATCGTGCGGCCGGCCGGGCTCGGCGCCGTGGCAGTGGACGCGCTCGTCCGACTTGCCGAGGAACCTTGCCATGACTGAACCCAGCGAGCTTGCCGGAATCCGTACCGCCGTGAGCGGGAGCGTGCTCGAGGTGACTCTCGACCGCCCGAAGGCCAACGCCATCGACCTGCCGGCGAGCCGGCGACTGAACGAGATCTTCACCGCCTTTCGTGACGATCCGGCGCTGCGCGTCTGCGTCGTCACCGGCGCGGGTGATCGCTTCTTCTCTGCCGGCTGGGACCTCAAGGCCGCGGCGGCCGGCGAGCAGTCGGATGAGGATTGGGGGAGCGGCGGTTTCGGCGGGCTCAATCATCCCCGCAACCTCGACAAGCCCCTCATCGCCGCGGTCAACGGCATCGCGTGTGGCGGCGGGTTCGAGATCGTTCTCGGCTGCGACCTCATCGTCATGGAGGAGCAAGCGCGCTTCGCCCTGCCGGAAATCAATGTCAGCGTGCTCGCCGATGCGGGCACCATCAAGCTGCGGCGGCGCATTCCCTACCACGTGGCGGTGGAGTTCCTCATGACCGGCCGCTGGATGGAGGCCGGCGAGGCCAAGCACTGGGGGCTCGCGAACCACATCGTGCCGCGCGGTGAGTCGCTGGCGAAAGCCCGGGAGATCGCCGGTCAGCTCGCCGCCGGCCCACCCCTCCTCTTCCCGGCGATCAAACAGCTGCTGCGTCACACGGAGATGCTCCCCGAGCACCAGGCATTCGAGCTCCATGACGGCCTGGATGCCGTCCAGCGCGTGATCCGCTCGGAGGACCTCAAGGAGGGTGCACGCGCGTTCACGGAGAAGCGCAAGCCCGTGTGGAAGGGCCGCTAGCCGCCGGCATCTGCGGCTCCAGCCCCGAGTCGGCCAAAGCAGCCGCGCGACGATCGGCCTCGAGATCGATCGAGCGGCAGGCCAGGAGATAGATCCCCGCCGCCACGGGCAGGCCGACCAACATGGACAGATCGATGCCGCCGAGGGCGCGGGCAGCCGGGCCGGTGTACAGGTCGGTACTGAAAAAGGGAGCCATCGCCGCGAAACCGGCGCCGTACGCCAGCAGGCCCCGCCACTGCCAACGGCCGTACATGCCGCGCGGATTGAAGATCTCGCGTACGGAATAGTGCCCTTTGCGGACCAGGTAGAAGTCCACGAGGTTCACCGCCGTCCAGGGCGTGAAGAGATAAAGGAGCAACGACAGCAGGTCGGAGAAGTGCGCCAGGAAATCACTGCTAGCCTCGAGGGCGATCGCGGTCGAAACGATGGTAGCGGCCACGAGGATCGCGGCGCGCCTGCCTATGGCGCTTTTGAGGGCTTTGAAAGTGTCGAACACGCTGAGCAGCGTGAGCGTGGCGCCGTAGAAGTTGAGCGCGGTAATGGTGATGAGTCCGAGCAGCGCGCCGATGAGCAGCGCCGGTCCGAATCCTGGCATCATGCCATTCGCCGCGTGCTCGAGCGCGGCGGGCACATCGAGCCCGGGTGCGATCGCCGCCGCAATGCTCCCGACCAGCATCATCCACGACCCGCCGATGAAGGCGCCGACGTAGGTCCACCAGAAAGAGGCACGAACGCTCACCTCGCGGGGCAGATAGCGGGAGTAATCCGAGACATAGATCGACCAGCTCAGCTGGTAGGAGGCGGCGCCGAGCAGTTCGGCGAGAAACGGAGTTGCGCGAAATCCCGCGCTGTCCCATTGGGCGGCCGGAATGCCGAGAACCGGCACGCCGAGCGAGAACACCGTGAGCAGCGCGATCATCGCGAACGCGATGGCGCGCTGCGCCAGGTGGATGGAATCGTAACCGACGAACGCGAGAGCAGCGGCAAGAGCGCCGAACCCGATCATCACTGCGGGCCCGCCCACCGCTCCTTGCAGTTGCTGCAGCGCTTGCGCGGCCAACACCTGATTGAAGGCGTTGTAGCCAATGTAGCTGACCAGGGCGACTCCCCAGACGAGGAGCGCCCCGACATAACCGAACTGCGGCCGCGACTGGATCATCTGCGGCAGGCCCAACTGCGGCCCCTGCGTCGAGTGGAACGCCATGAAGAAGGTGCCGATGGCACACCCCAGGACTACGGCAATCGCCGTCCAGAGGAGATTGCCGCCGAGGGCGATGCCGAGCACTCCGACCGCGACGGTGGCGAGCTGGGCATCGCCAGAGAACCACACCGGCCAGAGATGCCACACCTTCCCGTGCCGCTCGGCGAGCGGCACGTAGTCGATCGAGCGCTTCTCGAGAAGAATGCCGCGGGCCATCGTGCAGATCGGTCGCCGCCCTCAGCCTCCGAGCGGCCGCAGCAGCGCTCGCGAGATGATGTGGCGTTGCACCTCGCTGGTGCCATCCCAGATGCGCTCGATGCGGGCGTCGCGCCAGATGCGCTCGAGCGGCATCTCCGTCATGAGGCCCATGCCGCCGTGGATCTGCAGCGCCTCGTCCGCAACCATGCCCAGCATCTCCGTGGCTTTGAGTTTCGCGATCGCCATGTCCATGTCGGTGGCGGTGTTCTGACCGAGCTTCCAGGCGGCCTCGAGCGTCAGCAGCTCCGCCGCGCGCAGCTCCACCGCCATGTCCGCCAGCTTGAAGCCCACGCCCTGGAACTTGCCGATCTGCTGCCCGAACTGCCTGCGGTCGACCGCCCACTGCTTCGCCAGCTCGAGCGCCCGCTCGGCGCGCCCGAGGCAGTTGGCGGCAACCTGGAGCCGCGTGGCGCCGAGCCAGGTGTTGGCGACCTCGAAGCCCTGGTGGACCTCGCCCAGCACCGCGGATCGCGGCAGCCGGCAGTCGGCGAATCGCAGGATGCTGTTGGTATAGCCCCGGTGCGACACGTTCTTGTAGCCCGGCAGCACCTCGAAACCCGGGGTTCCCCTGTCGACCAGGAACGCCGTCATGAGCCGCCGCGGGCCGCGCGGCGTATTCTCCTCGCCCGAGGCGGCGAACAGAATCGCAAAGTCGGCGTGGTCGGCGTGGCTGATGAAGTGCTTGCTGCCGTTGATCAGGAAGTCGCCGCCCTTGAGCACCGCGGTGGTCTTCATGCCGCGCAGGTCGGAGCCCGCCTGCGGCTCGCTCATCGCCAGGCATTCGACGCGCTCGCCGCGCACCGCCGGCAGCAGATAGCGCTCGCGCTGCTCGCCTTCGCAGGCGAGCAGGATGTTGGAGGGACGAGCGACGCAGGAGTAATGCAGCGCGTAACTCGTGCGGCCGAGTTCCTTCTCGTAGAGCACCCAGGTGACCGGATCGAGACCCGCGCCCCCCACCTCCGCCGGCATGTTGGCGGCATAGAGGCCCGCACCGATCGCTTTCGCCTTGAGCTCGCGCACCAGCTCTGCTCGCAGGCGCCCCGTCTCCTCCACCTCCTGCTCGTGCGGGACGAGCTCATGCTGCACGAAGTCGCGCGTGGTCTTGATGATCAGCTGCTGTTCTTCGGTGAGTGAGAATTGCATGTAAGGGCCCTTTGCCCGCTATGCCGCGCCAATGGAGCGCTCCCTGCGCGGCTTCGCCGGAGCCGCCGCCGCGGCGCTCGCCCACTCGCGCAGCAGGGCGATCTGCAGCCGCAGCTGCTCGATCTGCCTCTCCGCCGGCCAGTCGCCGCGGCTCGCCACCGTGCTTGCCGTCAGGCCGTTGATGAATGTCATGACCGAGCGCAGCACGCTGCCGCGAGCCTCCGCCGGCCAGTGCGGCCATTCGGGCCAGGCGCGGGACAGGCAGCGCTCGAAGAGGCGCTGGTACTCGCGATGGAGCCAGGCATTGATGCGCTTCAAGCGCTTGTCGGCGGTGACCTGGCCCCAGAATGCGGTCCAGAAGGCGCATTCGATGTAGCGCTCCTCATCGACGGGCAACGTCTCCATGAGCAAGGCCAACAGGTCCGGCCGCTCGCCCTCGCTGTTGCGCAGCAGCCGCTCGTCGATGCGCCGCAGCATGAGCCGCAGGGCCGCGATGATGATGTCCTGTTTCGTGTCGAAGTAGTGCGCCACCATTCCGGTGGTGTATCCGGCCTCGCGTGCGATGCGCGCGACGGTCGTTCGCTCGAAGCCGCACTCGGCGACGACGCGGCAGGCGACCAGCGCGATCTCGTCGCGACGTTTCTCGTGATCGACGATCTTGGGCATGGATGATTCAGCGCTTCCCGGCGGCGACGGGTCGAGCCGCGCGACCCGCAGGCGCCGGCAACCCCGCGTGAGCGGCTTGCAATCTTTGGAGTCGCGCATGAACAGAGGACGGCATGGGCGCGGCGTGACTCTCCCGGGTGTCCACGTGAATGTATAACTGTTCGCCGCTGGCGATCAGCGCCTCGTCGCGGCGGCGATGCAGGCAATGGTAGAGCCGCACGCGTTTGGCATCGAGCTCGAGCATCTGCGTGGTGACGTAAAGCGGCTCGAGCGCCTTGGCCTCGGCAATGTGTCCGACGTGCGATTCGAGCGTGTGCATGGCCCTTCCCGATTTCCTGTAGGCATCATCCACGCCCGCCCAGCGAAAGAGCGCGTCGGTGGCGTCTCCGAACACCTGCAAGAAGCGCGAATCCGTCATGTGGCCGTTGTAGTCGATCCATTCAGGGCGCACGTACGTGTCCAACATGCGCGCCGGGCCGGGGACTGCGCCCGCCAACGCCTCATCGAGGCCGGCGCTCGCGTTGCGCCCGCTGCGGGCGTACAGCCTCTCCTCCAAGCCGCGCAGCGTTGCGCCCGCGCCAAGGTCGAACTGCTTCAGCACCTGCTGAATCGCGAGGAGGTACTCATCCCGCAGCCGCTCGAGCTCACGGATCGAGCGGTTGCCGGCCTGCGCCTGCGTGCCCTCGACCATGCGGTCTATCAACGCCTCGGTGAGCTCCGGCGCCTCGAGGCGCGTCCAGGGCCACTTCAGGCACGGGCCGAACTGCCGCAGCATGTGACGCATGCCGGTCTCACCGCCCGCGAGATGATAGATGAGATTCGTTCCCATACCTGCCCATCTGAGCCCGGGCCCATAGATGATGGCCTCGTCGAGCTCGCCGGTGCTGGCAACGCCGTCGTTGACGAGATGCAGGATCTCCCGCCACAACGCCTCCTGCAGCCGATCCGTGAGGTGTCCGGGCACCTCGCGCCGCACGCGTAGCGGATGCATGCCGATTTCCGTATAGAAGCGCTCCGCCGCCGCGAGCGCCGCGGGCGAGGTGCGCTTGCCGCCCACCAGCTCTACGAGCGGCAGCAGATAGACCGGGTTGAAGGGATGCGCTACCAGAAAGCGCTCCGGCGCAGTCATCGCCTGCTGCAGGTCCGAAGGCAGGAGCCCCGAAGTACTCGAGGCAATGACCACGTCCGCCGGCGCCACGCGGCTCGCCTGCGCCAGCACCCGCTGTTTCAGCTCGAGTTGCTCGGGAATGTTCTCTTGGATGAAGTCGACCCCGCGCGCCATCGCCTCGAGATCGGTCGTGAAGGTCAGCCGGCCTTCAGGCGGCAGGGGTGCGAGCGTCAGGCGCGACAGCGTCCCACGGGCATTCTCCACCGCGCCCCGGATCCATGCCTCCATCTCGGACCTCGTGTCCATGGCCACGACGTCCAGACCTAACTGCAGGGCGCGCGCGGCCCAGCCGCCACCGATCACACCCGTGCCCAGCAGGCCCAGCACCTTCACCTGTCGCATACGCCATGCACCCCGGCTGCGCCGCCGCGTTCCGCTACGGAGTGGCCGGCCAGCGCCTCTTTATAATATAATCATCATAATATAACAAGAGTCGCCACCGCCCGACTCCGGGTGCGCGCGCGCCTGCTCTGGCCGCTCAGCGGCCGCGCGCCGCAAGCGACCGGAGGAGCTCGCCATAGTCCTCCAGCCGCCGAGTCGTGGCCGCGACCCGCGATTCGCGCAACGGCACGAGATTGGCGATGAGCATCGTCCTGGAAACCAGCTCCCTGGCCACAAGCGGCGTGGCAACGGCGAGATCTGCGCGGCAGAAGTAAAGCGAGGCGTAGCTGCCGAGGAGAAGCGAGATGAGGATCGCCTGTCTGACCCTGAGCGGCGCCGCGGTGTGTTCGGCCGGCGTTGTCATCTGTGGCCGGTCGCGGGCTTGAGCCGCCTGCTGAGCGTGCGATACAGGCTCTTTGGAGCGTCGAGGTCGATGTAACATCCCTGCAGGTGCCGGTGACCTTCGTTCGGATCGTACGCAGTCCGCCCGTGCAGCACGCGGCTATTGTTGAACATCATGAGCTCCCCCGCCCTGAGCGGGAATCGCAACTCGAACCGCGGATCGGCGAGGAGCTCGCTCAAGCGCCGGCGCGCCCGCTGAAATCGCCGCGTGGTGGCGGCATCGAGCAGCGGCAGATAGTCGAGTCGCGGACTGTAGTGCACGCCGGTCATCCTGCCGCTGACGTCCCGCTGCACCATCGGGCGGCGCTCGATCAGCTCCTCATTCGCATCGATGAACCGGAACCGCACCGGTATCGACGCTAACAGCGCCAGGCCCTGCGGATCCTCCTCCTGTAAGCTTTCCGCGACGGACAGGCTGTCCACGAGTGTGGACCATCCGCCCGAGGTCTCATTCACCAGACAATGCAGGAGCTGAATCCCGGGCACCGGCTCGCGGTACGGGTTGTCGGTATGCGCGCCGAGGGGAACCGGCCGATAGGCGAGATCATTCGAGCCCGGTCGTGAATAAACCTCGAAAAGGCGGCCGAAGTTCGTTTCCCGCACGTAGCCGAATCGACGCGCCACCTCGAGAATGCACTCTGGATCGGTCGACAGGTTACGGATGATGACGAGGCCATGGGTCAGGAAGGTCTCCACGGCCCGCAGGCGCACCTCGTCGCTATCCAGAGCGCGCCCCTCCACGCTGACCGTCTCCAGCGCCAGATCCGCGCGCCAGTGGATCTCTCGCGGGAGACCGTCCTCCGGCTCGAGCGCATCCGCGAGCCTGCTCAACTCATACTCGCCGGCGTACCCGTCGCTGAAAGCAAGCCGCGCCCGATTCTCCCCGCTTTCCTCGACGTGAACGAGGGCGAGATCGTCCGGCAAACGGTGCGGATCGAAGAGGCGCTGCTGGGTGTGCGGCTCGAGACTGACCGGGTCCTGGCACCGCTCCCGCAACCACAGCGCCGGCAACTCCAGGGTCGTCGTGCCGGTTTGGGCGAGTATTCTCGGCGGATCCGCCTCGAGCTTGAAACGCACGCCATTCATCCGACGCCTCCTCCCAAGATCTGCTCCGGTGGGACGATATTCGCGCGGGCGAGCTTCTCCGCACGCTCGGCGTCTCCGGCGCAGATGCTCTGCACGAGCTCGCGATGCGACTCGCAGATCTCCCGGGCATCCACCTCGCGGTTCGAGAGCGCAATGTAGACCCGGAACTGATTTTCCACGCGCACGTAGTGCTCCAGCAGACGTTCGTGACCGGAAAGCTGGATGATGAGCTTGTGCAGCTCGCGATCCAGCCGGTCCGCCTTCGCGTGATCCTCGGCCGCCGCTGCCGCCAGCAATTGCGCGAACGCCGCGCGCAGCTGCCCGATGCCGTGTTCCTCGATCCGCAGCGCCGCCAGGCGCGTACCGAGACTCTCGAGTGCGCCGCGGAGCGTGTAGAGCTCCCACAGATCCTGATCACTGAAATCGATGACCTGGTAGCCGGTGTAGGGCACATGGCAGACCAGTCCCTCCTCGATCAAGCGGCGCAGCGCCGCGCGGATGGTCCCGCGTGACAGCCCGAAGCGCTCGGCGATCGGAGTCTCGAGCAATCGCTCGCCGGCCGTCAATTCACCACGGAGGATTTGCCGCCGCAGCAGATCGGCCGCCTGCGACTCCAGGCTCTGCTTGTTGATCGTCTCTGTCGCCCTGGCCTCCACGGCGATTTATGGATCCTCGGTGGCCAACACGTAGCGAGTCTCGGAGGGAACGACTTCCTGACCGGGCTCTTCGGGCTCCTGATCGACGAGCTGTGGCGGAAATCCGCGCGCCCGCACCTGGATGCCACAATCGTCCTCCAGGCGCTGCATGATGCGCGGCGACAGAGCGCGCGGGCCATATCTTGACTGCGTGTCGCGGAACATGTCCGTCACGGTGTCGGCGACCTCCGTCGGGACGTCGTGCCTGCGGGCCAGGTCGAGAAAGAGCCCGATGTCCTTCAGCACCAGGTCGATCGTGAAGTTGATGTCGTAGCTGCCGTTCAGGATGACCTGGCTCTCGGTTTCATGTACGAAAGAGTTGCCGGATGAGGCTTTGATGGCCTCATAGGTCGTCTTGGGATCCATGCCTGCCTTGTTGGCGACCGTCCACGCTTCGGTCAGGGCGGCCAGATGGACGAACGCGAGATAGTTGGTGATCACTTTGAGGACCGAGGCGCTCCCCAGGGGCCCGATGTGAATGATCCTGCGACCCATGATGCGCAGTGCGGGCAATGCCTGCTCGAACGCGGCGCGCTCGCCGCCGACGAAGATCGAGATGTTGCCGGTTGCGGCCCGATGGCAGCCGCCCGACACCGGGGCATCGAGCGCTTTGGCGCCCGTGCGCATGACCCGCTCACCCAGGCGTTTGACTTCGGCCTGCTCCGTGGTGCTCATTTCCAGCCAGATCCTGCCGGCGGACAGGCCTTCGAGTACTCCGTTGCGCTGCTCGAGGACTTGCGCGCTGATGGCCGGTGAAGGCAGGCATGTGATGATGAGATCCGACCTCAGCGCGAGCTCTTTGGGAGTCGACGCCCATCGCGCGCCGTCATGGAGCAGCGGCTTCGCGGCAGTCTCGTTGAGCTCATGCACGATCAGCTGGCGTCCGTTGCGCAGAAGCGTCGCCGCCAGTTTCGAGCCCAGGTTCCCCAAGCCGATGAAACCGATGATCATCGCGTGCGCCTCATACGTTAGGACCGATGACGGACGGGTCGAATGCGCGGCGGGAGAAGATGCGGCGCACGAGCGGCTCGAAATGCTCGAGTGACTGCGTCGGGTAGTCAGGGTCGAAGGCCGCCTGATCCCATCTCTCGCAGAACCGGACACAACTCCCGTAATAGGGGTGATCCCGGTATGCGGCATGCAACTCGGGATCTTCACCGAAGAAGTGAGCGTAGTAGACCTTCTGGAAGAGGCCGTGATGCTCGACCACCCAGGTCACCTCGGCCCTGACATAGGGTCGAATAATCTCGGCGGCATAGTTGGAGTGATTCTCCGGCGCCAGACTGTCGCCCAAATCATGGATCAGTGCGCCGGCGATCATCTCTTCGTCAGCGCCATCGGCCTCTGCCCGCGCGGCCGTCTGCAAGGAATGCTCGAGGCGCGTGACCCGATAGCCCGCCAAGCCGTCGTCCATGGCGCGCAGCGCATGCAGGATGCGATCCGGCAATTGACCGATGTACTCCCGCTCCAGACGGTTCAGGAACAGGTACTCGGCCTCGGTACCATCCTTCATCTGTCGGAAGCTGACTGTGCGCATGGCTGCCCGGACTGGTTTTCCCAGATTCAAGCAGCCCCATTGTTAATTGTCAACAACCCGCTCAGTCGTCCTGACGATGCTCCGGCCACCTCGGCCATTGCGGCAGTCCGTCCGTGATCTCGTAGTAGTCACCCTTCTCGGCGACAAAGATATCCATCGCTGGCCTCAGGCCCGTCGGCGCATCAAGCGTCCCTGCCCATATGCTCATGTGACCGGCCCGGGCGGGCTCCCCACACAGGCATTGGCCGCGCGCGACGGCGCCCTGGGACTGCTCGGCGACTGACGATTCGGACATGTCGACCTCGCTCAACTGGCCCGCTGCTCGGAGCGCTCGCGCTCCAAGCCCTGAAACTCCACAAAGGAAGTCATGCGTTTCCAGAGAAAATCGCCGTACTCGAATGGCGTGAACAGATCGTGCCGGTCGAGCGGCAAGGGCGCGATTGTCGCGTCCGCGCGGGCCTCATAGAAGAAAGGAATGGAGAAGCGCTCGCGTCCCGAGCCCAACACCCGGTGCTCCGTCGCGCGGATCCGGCCGGCCGACCACTGCTCGAGCACCTGACCGAAGTTGACCACCAGCGTGCCCTCGAGCGGCGGCACATCGACCCATTGCCCGGAACGCGACCGTGCCTGGAGCCCTGAGACGCCGTCCTGCGCGAGAAGCGTGACGAAACCCGAGTCCGTATGGGGCGCACCGACCAGATATCGCCGCATCCCGTCGAATTCCACCCACAGCTGGGGATCCTGCACCGTGACGAGCTCCGCGGGATCCCGGGGTGGGTATCGGATCAGCCGCAGGGTTGAGAGTCCGCGGCGAAACGAGTCGTCGAAGTAGTTCGGGCGCAGATCAAGGCCGCCCGCGAGGGAACGCATCAACACTTGGGCCACCCGCTCCATGGCCCGGTAATAGGCGGCAACAGACTCCCGCCAACCCGACAAGTGGCTCTCATCCGGCAGTGGGCTCGGCTCGCGCAACGGGTCGCCGGAGACCGTGGCAGCCGATCCGTGCACGAGGTCGCCACCGATGTCGATACCCTCCTTGGCGGTCAGGTTCCCCGGCTGCAAGGGGAACCAGCCGCGATAGACGTTGCGGTTCTCCGGCGCGAACTTCCGCCGATACAGGCGGCGCTTGTCGGCCTCGTCCAGCCCGAATATGGCGAGCAGCCCCGCTCTTTCGGCCGGGCCGCGCGCCGCTTCGCTAGGCAGTCCCCGGATGCACACGAATCCGATGTCCCGAGCCGCCGCTGCAAGCGCCCGGTCGGGGGCCTGCCGCGCCGTCAGCTCCGTGTCGAAGAGTGGCGCCACATCGACTATGGGTATCGAATCGGGAGCCGCGATGTTACTGCCGATGGTCAACTCGGAACTCCATGTGCTCGTGCGCTTACGCCTCTTCAGCCGCGGCTCTCAGCGCGAGTTTCTCATCCTCCAACACGTCGCGCGCCGACAGCCAGTAGTGCCATGCTGCCCAAAAGCCGGTTGGCACGAGACAGAGCATCGCGAGCCGCAGCGACTCCGCGTCGGCAACGTGGTGGGGCGCAAACCAGTCGCTCAGTATCCCGACCATCTGCGGAGCGATGACGAGGTTGCATACGTTCGCGAGGAACAGCAGCACAGCGCAGTACATGGCCCGCATCCGCGGCTGCGCGAGATTATTGAGGATCCCGAAACCCGGGCCGAGATACACGTAGATGGACGGCACGTATAGCCAGAAGAGGGCCTGCGTGAGCGCCAGGGAGCGGGTCGAGTAGATGACCGCCGTCACGACGGTGGCGAGAGCGACATTGAGGGCGAGCAACCGCAGCACGCGCCGCTCGTCGGAGAGCCATGGACGGGACAGCAGCCATGTGCTCCCGACCATCGCAAGGCTCCCCCCTATCAGGTGGATGGGCCCGAGAATACCGCCGGCCTGCGCAACATTGAGCGAGTAGCTGCGCATCAGGAACGCGGGCGTCCACCACATGAGCCCCCAACCCCACAGCGCGGTCAGCGCCTGAGCGAGGATGGAATGCACGGCGGAGCGCTGGCGCAGCAGGAAGCGCATGGTCTCGAAGAAGGATGGCGCCGCGCCGCGACCCTCGCACTCATCGAGGCAGCCGCGCCGCGGCTCGCGAATGCTGAAGAGGACGAGGAGCCCGGCGAGAACGCCCGGTATCCCGAGGGCGAGGAACATCGCGCGCCACCCGAGTCGGTAGGCAACCGCCCCCGCCACCTGCGAGCCGAGCCAGGCGCCGATCGGCGCCCCCAGGGAGAAGACCGACAACGCCATGGGACGGCGCGATGCCGGAAAGAAATCCGACAGCATGGAGTTGGCGCCGGGTGTGCCGCCGGCTTCGCCGACACCCACACCGATCCGCGCCCAAAGGAGCTGCCAGTAACTGCGCGCGATGCCCGTGGCCGCGGTCAACACGGACCACGCGATGAGGCAAATCCCGATGATGTTGCGGCGGCTGCGACGGTCGATCAACCACGAGAGCGGAAAGCCGAAAATGACATAGAAGATGGCCAGCGACACGCCGGTGAGGAACGCAACGTTCGCATCCGAGAGATGCAGCTCCCGCCGGATAGGCTCGAGCACGGTCGATATCGAGTAGCGATCGGAAATGCTGAGTGTGTAGACCAGGCACATCATGCCAGCGACGTACCACCGCTCCGCCAGCGAAGTGGTGTGCGCGGGCCCGGCGTGCTCGCGAGGCGGAACGACGGGTTCCGTGCCGGTTTGTACTTGGTTCACGCCGTCCGCCTGCCCCGCTCCCGCACGAACCCGAACTCCGCCGCGGCATTCGAGATCGCCTGATGCAGACTGACCGCAAGACTGCGCGCGGCCCAGAGCTCGAATACGGGGTCGCCTTCGGCACTATCTTCCAGGCGCCACAGTATGACGCCAATGTAGCCGCAGATAGTCTGCGCGAGGTCATTCACCTGGAACTGTCGCGGATGAATGTCGATGGGCACCAGCTTGGCCAACATCTCGCGCACCCTGGAACCGACAAGGCCGAGGATGACATAGGCGTCGCTCTGGTCGGCAACCGACGCACAGTGGCCGAGCAAGGACTGCAGCGACTGAGCGAAGGCGTTACCTGCGTTCTCGCGAGTGGCAAGCCAGGTGTGAGGAGCGATTGCGGCAATCCCAACATCACCGAGGCTCACGCGCCGCAGGGCATTCGGAGGGTCAACGCCAAAATTGGCACGAAGGATCTCCGCCAGGTTCGGCATCTGCGCTCTGCGCGCCGTGATCCGCACGATTCCGAGCGCGTCGCGCTCGGTAGCGATAATCCCGTGGCCGCGACCCGCTGCCGTCGGCAGTCCAGCGAACGCCGAAGTCTCGATGTGCATCTGATCCGCCCCCATGCTCAGCTCCTCAGTCGCTTGCCATCCGGGTCGTAGAACACCGGATTCGTGACCTCGACCTCGATATCGACCTCGCCGCCCGAAAGCGGATCATGCGCCCGCACGCGCTCGCCGATGCGCTTTTGACCACCACTCAGGAAGCCGAGCCCGATCCAGTGACCCAGGGTGGGCGAGAAAGCCACCGAGCTGACGAAGCCCTCGTCGTTCGCCAGGCTCGGCTGCGCCCCGATCCGCAGGAAATGGGCGCCCGCGGTAAGTTTGGCATCAAGTCGCGAGGGCTTCACGCCGATGAGCGCCGGCCGATCCGGCGCCGTGAGGCCGGGCCTGCCGGCGAGCACCCGGCCGATATAGTCTTTCTGTGCCGACATCATTCGCCCGAGCCCCAAGTCATGCGCGGTCGTGGTGCCATTGAGCTCAGCGCCGGCGACATGACCTTTCTCGATGCGCATCGCCCCGAGAGTCTCCATGCCGTAGGGCACGACCCCCAACGACTCACCCGCCGCGATGATTGCGCGCATGGTGGGATCGCCGCAGCGAGCGGGCACGGCGAGCTCGTAGGCGAGCTCTCCGGAGAAGGAGATGCGGAAGAGTCTTGCGGGCCGCCCCTGCCAGTAAAACTGCGCACAGGCGAGATAAGGAAAGGCCGCGTTGGAGACGTCGACGGCGCCGCCGAGCAGCCGCTCGAGAAGGGCTCGCGAGCGCGGGCCCGCGACGGCAAACTGCGCCCATTGCTCGGTGACCGGCGCGAGCTGGACGTCGAGCCCGGGCCAGAGCACCTGCCGCGCGTGCTCCAGGTGCTCGAGCACCTTAGCCGCATGGGCACTCGTCGTCGAGAGCACGAAGTGGCTCGGCGCGAAGCGCGCCACCGTGCCGTCGTCGAATACGATCCCGTCCTCGCGCAGCATGATGCCGTAGCGGGTCTTGCTCATGGGCAGGCTCGAGATCAGGTTCGCGTAGACGCGATCGAGGAAAGCGCCCGCGTCCGTGCCCTGCACGTCGATCTTTCCCAATGTCGAAACATCGCAGACGCCGACACCACCGCGCACGCCGAGGACTTCCCGCACCAGCGTACGCTTCCAGTCTCTGTCACCGTCGAGCGGAAATGCCTTCGCCCGCCGCCACTCGCCCAGATCGACGAAGGTCGCGCCCCGGCTCTCCGCCCAGCGATGGCTCGGCGTGAGCCTAAGGGGCCTGAACTCAGGACCGCGGTGCGCCCCCGCCAGCGCCGCGATGGCAACCGGGGTGTAAGGGGGCCGGGAGGCGATCGTTCCCAGATCGGCGGGGGTGCGCCCCGTGAGAGCCGCCACGAGCGCATGGCCGTTGAGAGCCGATGTCTTGCCCTGATCCGTACCCATTCCCAACGTCGTGTACCGCTTGAGCAGCTCCGCGGAGTGAAAGCCTTCGCGTGTCGCGAGGGCAACATCCTCGGTCGTGACATCATGCTGGGGATCGACGAACGCCTTGCCGCGAAAGCCCGCTACGACCCAGAGCGGCTTGGCCCCGACCGCTTCCGTCTCAACACGCGGGGGCCTCTCCTCCGGCGAGTCGAATCCCGCAGCCGTCGCCGCATCCCTGCCGGCCGCGGCTCCCGCCCGCAGCGCCCCCGCCAGTGAGAGATCGCCCGCTGCCGCGCCGACCGCGGTCATCGAGCGTGGGAGGTCGGCGGGTACGTACGCGTTGATCGCGTCGGACCAGCGCGGGCGCCCCCCGAGATGAGTGGACAACGCCGTGTTCGGATTCCAGCCTCCAGCCACCGCGAGGGCGTCCGTTGCGATGCGAACCGTGCGCCCGCGCTCATCGCGTACATCGATCCCGCTGACGCCCCTCGCCCCATGAGCATCGAGAACCTGCGCGCCCAACATGACGCGCACGCCGCGGCGGCTCGCTTGATTCTCGAGCGCCGCCGGGATTTCCCGCCGCGCATCGACGATCACGGGAACTTCAAGGTGTGCGTCGCTGAGATCGAAAGCCGTCCTCCAGCCGTCATCGCATGTCGTGAAGACCGTGGTCCGGCGACCTGGCGCGACCCTGAAGCGATTGACGTACGTGCGCACCGCAGAGGCAAGCATCACACCAGGCCGATCGTTGCCGCCGAAAACGATCGGCCGTTCGAGCGCGCCCGCGGCGAGCACAGTCCGACGGGCCACGATCTTCCACAGTCGTTGGCGGGGCTGATGCTCACCGGGTACCGGCAGATGGTCCGCCACGCGCTCGAGCGCACCGAACGTGTTGCCATCGTAAGCTCCGAAGATCGTGGTGCGGGTCATGACCTGCGCCTCGGGAAGCGAGGCAAGCTCGTCGGCGACCTGCCGAGCCCAAAGGGCGCCCGGCTTGCCGTCGATCTCATGACGATCGCCGTTCAGGCGTCCGCCGAGAAGAAAGTCCTCCTCGCAGAGAATGACGCGAGCGCCGCTCCTGCCGGCGGCAAGCGCGGCGGCGAGACCGGCCGAACCACCCCCGATGACCAAGAGGTCGCAAAAGGCGTGCGCCTTCTCGTAACTGTCGGGATCGGGCTCGAGGCTGGCGCGCCCCAGCCCCGCAGCCCGCCGGATGGCCGGCTCGTAGACTTTCTCCCAGAAGGCCGCCGGCCACATGAAGGTCTTGTAGTAAAAGCCCGCGACGAAAACCGGAGACAGGAGGGAGTTGATCGCTCCGAAGTCAAAGCCGAGCGACGGCCAGCGGTTCTGGCTGCGTGCTTCGAGGCCATCGAAGAGCTCCACCACCGTTGCGCGCGTATTCGGCTCGCGGCGTGCTCCGCTTCGAAGCTCCACCAGCGCATTGGGCTCCTCCGAGCCGGCTGTCAGGATCCCGCGTGGCCTGTGATATTTGAAGGAGCGCGCCACCAGCCTGACACCCGCCGCGAGCAGTGCGGAAGCCAGCGTGTCGCCCGCATGCCCGCTGTAGCATTTGCCGTCGAACGTGAACGCCAGGGTCCGGTCGCGCCGGATGGCCCCCTCCCCGTCCAGGCGGCTCGCGCTCATGTGCGTGAGGTCTCCATTGCGAGCTGCACGTCAACAATCTCGTGAGTGCGTGTGTTGCGAGTGACCCGCAGCCAGGAATGGCAGCCACCGGCGTGATACCACAGCTCCTGATGCGGTCCCACCGGGTTGTCGCGCAGGTACACGGCTTCGTAGAAGCGCTCGGCAAGGCCCTCCGAGTCGGGTGGCGGGTGACGGCAACCGGCATCGCCGAGATACGTGAACTCGCTTATATCCCGCTCCCCACAAAACGGACATTCGATGCGCATGGCCGATTCAGTGCAGATTGGGTGTGGGCCCCTGCCCCTTCTCATCGAGCAGGTGACCGGTCGCGAACCGGTCGAGGCGGAAGGCACGCGCCACTGCATGCGGCTCGCCCCGCGCCAGCAGATGGGCAAAGCAATAGCCGGCGGCCGGCGTGGCCTTGAACCCGCCATAACACCACCCGCCGTTCAGGTACAATCCCTCGATCGGCGTGCGGTCGATGATCGGCGAGCCGTCCATCGACATGTCCATGATGCCTCCCCACGAGCGCAGCACACGCACTCTCCCGATCGCGGGCATCAACGCCATCCCGCTCTCGCACACGTCCTCGACGGTGGGGAGATTGCCGCGCTGCGCGTAGGAATTGTAGCCGTCGATGTTGCCACCGAAGACGAGTCCCCCTTTGTCCGATTGGCTGACGTAAAAATGACCCGCGCCGTAAGTCACGACACAGGGAACCAGCGGTTTGATGGCCTCCGACACGAAAGCCTGCAGCACATGGCTCTCGATCGGCAGGTGCAGTCCCGCCATGCGCGCAACGTTCGAGGTGTTGCCCGCGACCGCGATGCCGGTCTTGCGCGCCCTGATGTCGCCGCGCGAGGTCCGCACGCCGGCAATCCGGCCGCCTTCCCAAAGAAACCCGGTGACCTCGCAGTTCTGCACGATGTCCACGCCGCGTCCGCTCGCTGCTCTCGCGTAGCCCCAGACTACGGCATCATGCCTGGCGGTGCCGCCTCGCGGTTGCAGCAGTCCTCCCTGGATGGGGAAACGCGCGTTGGCGAAGTCAAGAAAAGGCAGCATGCGTCTGACGTCGCCGGCTGCCAATAATTCGGCGTCGACTCCGTGCAGGCGCATCGCGTTGCCGCGGCGCACGTACGCGTCGCGTTGCGAGTCCGAATGGAACAGGTTCAGCACGCCACGTTGACTCACCATGGTGTTGTAATTGAGGTTCTGCTCGAGCCCTTCCCAGAGCCGCATCGAAAGCTCGTAGAACGGGTTGTTCCCGGGTAGCAGGTAATTCGAGCGGATGATCGTCGTGTTGCGTCCCGCGTTGCCGAGCCCGATCCAGCCCTTCTCGAGCACCGCCACATCGGTGATGCCGTGCACTTCGGCCAGATAGTGGGCGGTCGCAAGGCCGTGTCCGCCGCCGCCGACGATGATCACATCGTAGGCGGGTTTGGGTTGCGCATCGCGCCACGCCGGCTCCCATCCCCGGTGTCCCGCGGCGGCCTGTCGCAGCAGGTTGAAGATCGAATAGCGCATGGGATCCGAGCTTGCCTCCGTCAGAAAGGCAACAGGCGGTCGACCGCGTAGTGCCGGCCGCCGCTCATTGCGCCCAGATAAGCGGCCGGATGGCAGGAAGGGGGGCTCACCACCTCGTTCGAGAAGCTGATCCTCGACGTCGAGTGGGGCAGTTCATGCCGATCTGATTCTCGCGGACGATCCGGGCAATTCGCGCTCAGCTCCGTAACAGCTCCGGATCGATCGGCAGCCTGCGAATGCGCTTGCCGGTCGCCGCGAAGAGTGCATTGGCCAGTGCCGGCATCGCCGGCGCCAGAGTCGGCTCACCCAAACCGGTCGGATGGTTGTCGGTGACGCGGAAATGCACCTCCACGGGTGGCGCCTCGCGCATACGCAGCAAGCCAAAGGTGTTGAAGTTCGTATCGACGACCGCGCCATTCCTGATCGTGATGGCTTGATGCAGTGCCGAGCCCAGCCCGTCCAGGATCGCACCTTGCGCCTGATTGTAGGCGCCGGCGGGATTGATGATCTGTCGGCCGATGTCCACGGCTGCCCAGACCTTGTGGATGCGCGGTACGCCGCGCTCATCGACGCTGGCCTTGATCACTTCGGCCACGTAACCAAAGTGGCTGTAGCAGAATGCCAGCCCCATGCCGGTACGCGGCGGCAGCTGCCGCTTGGCCCAGCCGGCCTTCTCCGCGACCAGCTGCAATACCCCGCACGCCCGACCGGTATCAAACGGCGGAATGTGCAGCCCCGGCATGTGTGAGGGCGGTGCAGGGCTGACGCGCGGCGGCCCGTACAGCTCCAGCCGCAGCGCGAGCGGGTCGCGGCCGCCGGCATGCGCGAGCTCATCGATGAACGATTCGAATGCATAGGCGAGCCCGTTGTAGTTCGGATCGCGCCAGTGACCGGTCGGCGCGCCCAACTCGATCATCGTCTGCCCGAATTGCAGGTTGGGGACAAAACCGGCGGGAAACATGTCGAGCGGCAGGTCGGCGCACAGAGCAACCTGCCCGCCATGGCTGAACGTCACGAAGTGATCCGCGAATCCCACAAGGTGACCCCGGGCGTCCAGCGCGCCGCGGAAGTGGTGGTAGCCGGCGGGACGGTAGAAATCATGCTGGATGTCCTGCTGGCGATTCCATAGCAGCTTGACGGGCTGGCCGATGCGCTGGGAGATTGCGGCGGCCTCGACCGCGTAGTCGCTGTTGCCGCGGCGGCCGAAGCCGCCGCCCACGCGCGTCATGTGCACCGTGACCTTGCTCGCATCGAGCTTGAGGGTACGCGCGACCCGCAAGAGAGCAGCCGTGGGCGCCTGGCTGGGAGCCCAGATCTCGACGCTGCCGTCGGGCTTGGCCCACGCGGTGCAATTCATCGGTTCCAGCGTCGCATGCGCCAGGAATGGGTAGGCGTAGGAGGCTTCGACGACCTTGGCTGCACCGTCAAAGGCCTGATTCACATCACCGTCCTGACGCAGGATCTGACGAGGAGCCTCGTCGGCCAACGCGGCGGCCTGCCGATCGAATACGGCGGTCGCCTGCTGCGAGACGTCGCGCGGCTCCCACTGGACCTGCAGCAATTCCAGGGCGCGGTTGGCCTGGTGCCAGCGCTCGGCGACGATCGCCACCCCGTCAACCAGACCTGCACTCATCGTCTCCTCAGGGTTGCCGTGAATGATGAATGCATCGCGCACACCCGGCTGCGCCTTGATGACATCCAGGTTCGCGCTCAGCGCGCGGCTGCCAAACACCGGCGCCTTCTCGTACACCGCGTACAGCATCCCCGGCACACTCTGGTCGATACCGAACAGCGGCTCGCCGGCCAGCACGCGCGGGCCGTCAACCTGCGGAGTGAAATGGCCGATGATCTTGTAGTCCTTCGGATCCTTGAGCGGTACGGTCGCCAGATCCGGTGCCGGCAGGCGCGCAGCACGGCTTGCGAGCTCTCCATAGGCGGCCCGTCGCCCGCTCGCGCGGTGATGCACGACGCCCTGATCGGTCTCGCATTCGCTGGCCGGCACGTGCCACAGGCGCGTTGCGGCTGTCAGCATCATCTGTCTTCCGGCCGCGCCTGCGCGCCGCATCGGATCGTATTGCAGCGGTGTATTCATGCTGCCGTAGGAGAACTGCATCCCGTACAGCGCCGGATTCACGGGGGCGGTTTCTACGTGCACACTCGTCCAGGGCACATCCAACTCATCGGCGATGACCATCGGCAGCGTGGTCTTCATGCCCTGCCCCATATCGGGGCTTCTGGCCATGATGGTCACGAGGCCGTCGCGCGCGATGAGAATGTACGCGCTCAGTCGCGTCGCGGACGCCTGGGGGTCGAGCGACTCCAAGCCAGCTTCGGCGATTCCCGGCAGGCTCACGGTCAGCAACAGGCCCCCGCCAGCGGCGAGACTGGCGGATAGGAAGGTGCGGCGCGAGAGATTCAAGGGCGCGCCGGTTGGAGACTCGGGCAGGACGCGGGTGGTGCGAACCATGGTCACACCTCTCTGGTATCGGTGGTGGGCAGGCCGGCCGCCTGCTTGATGGCGGCGCGGATGCGGGTGTAGGTCGCGCAGCGGCATAGGTTGCCGCTCATCGCCCGATCGATATCGGCGTCGCTGGGACGCGGATTGCGCGTCAGCAGCGCCGTGGCGGCCAGGACCTGTCCGCTCTGGCAGTAGCCGCATTGCATGACATCCAGCGCCAGCCAAGCGGCCTTCACGCGTCGGCCTACCTCGCTGACATCGATTCCCTCGATGGTGGTGATCGCGGCATCCCCGACACTGGAGATCGGAGTCATGCACGAGCGCGTCGGCGTCCCTTTCAGATGCACCGTGCAGGCGCCGCAGAAGGACATCCCGCAGCCAAATTTGGTGCCCTTCAGCCCCAACTCATCCCGCAACACCCACAGCAGCGGGGTGTCTGCCTCTACATCCACCGTGCGCTGCGCGCCATTCACCGTGATCGTATAGGCCATATATTTCTCCCGGCCGACACCCGCACCCAAGTGGAGGATATCACGGGCCAGTATTACGGGCTACTGGAGATGTCTCGCCTAACTAGTTGTTTTTATTGGTTTGGCGTGACGCGAATCGATCGAATGAGAATCTGCGCGGAGATTCCGAGCTTGTCGTGCAGGCGTGTCAGCTCTTGCTGCTCCATCCGAAACTTGATCGCCTCGATCGGGTCCGGCGGATCCATCGGATAGTGCTCGGTCTCGTAGGCCTCGATGTGTAACCAGCCCTTCGGCACCAAAATCGTCCTCGCTGGCTCTAGCTTTAACTGCGGCGAGATGAGGATGGGGGCACGGGTGCTTTCCACTCGCGCAATGGGACGACGGTACCCTCCCCCGCCATCCGGTTTGCATACCGAGCGTCGGCCGTGACGAATACCCCCCTGCGAGTAATCGCAAGTGCATGGTAAGCCGCATCGTAGAACGACACCTCGTAGGTGCGTGTCAATTCGAGTGCCGCTTTGAGCCACGGGTCCGACGGCACCGCCTCCGTGAGCCCGAATTTCATGAGCGAGTTCAGCCACGCGGAGGCATGCGCCGGAAATCGTCGCGCAACTGTGTTGCTGACCTCATAGAGCCACAACGCCGGTACGATTGCGCGTACGGCATCGTTCACGATCGCTGCGCGCAGCAAGAGCGCCTTGTCGACGTCCGGCTCATCGTCCGACGGGAGGACCCATTTGAGCAGAACCGATGCATCAGGCACCACCAACGGCGCCGGCATCAGTGCCCCCGCTCCCGGT
>JBOIAR010000016.1:0-99071 GCA_050739095.1 Steroidobacteraceae bacterium
TTTCCCGCCTGCCCGCTACGGCTTTGGCGGCAGGGGACTTGCACCCCCTGGGTCTCAACAGAAGGTTTCTCCGTCTCGTCTACGGTCCTCCTCCTCCGCGCTTTGCCCAGCGCGATCATGACTGTCTCTCCCCTCGGGCAGTCAGCCGGTCGACGCGGCTGTCTTCTCGCCCGTTCCGCTCGCCGTCGTCTTCCAGTGTATCCCGTCGTCGGACTGCTGGAACAGCACGGTCACCTTACTGCCGGACGCGAACTTGTAAACGATCCGCTCGTGAACGGACTTGCCGTCATGGGTTTCCGTCCATGATTCGACACGCGTGGCGCCGTCGATTCGCATTCTTGACGCGAACGGCTTGCCGGCGGAACGACCGCTGTTGAATATCTCGTAGTGCCAGAATGCCTTGCCCTTGGGGTCGTAGGTATCCACCACCACCGAGTCCACGTGTCGCCCGGCCCAGGTATTGGCAAAACTGCAGAGCATGAAAACGCGATTGCCGGACCAGCGGCAGTCCTCATGCCAGGTCCAGGCGCTCGGACGCGCGCCCGCGCCGCCGAGGAAATGGCCGTGATACACCCAGCGGCCGGCGGATGTGTCGAGCTGGCCGAGGTTGGCGCCCTCGGCAGATGGGCTGTGCGCGCCTGCTGCGAAAGGCAGGCACGATACGAGCAGCAGCAATAAGGCTGTCAGAAGATGACGAGCGTTCATTTATGAGCTCCTCGCAGACCTTACAGGGGAAATCAATCGTGGATGCTTTTGCGTGGCGGCGAAATTACTCGCGCGGCGCGAGCACGATTTCCACGCGCTTGTTATGCTTGCCTTCGTTCCGGATTCGCGTGACGCAAATGCCGCCGATCTCCGCGACGTTGCGCACGTGAGTGCCTCCGCACGGCTGCAGATCGATGCCGGGTATCCTGAGAAGCCGCACACGGCCGACGCCACGCGGCGGTTGTACGCTCATGGTCTTCACGAGCTCCGGCTGCGCTTCGAGCTCCTCGTCGGTGATCCAGATGGTTTCGGTGGCAACACCCGAAGCGATCAGAGCGTTGGTCGCGCGAACGATGCGCTCGGCATCGAGCAGGCTCATGTCGATGTCGAAGTCGAGGCGCGCCTTGTCGGGCGCGATATTGCCCCCGGATACCGGAGCGACTATGACACAGGAGAGCAGATGCAATGCCGTGTGCAGGCGCATGAGCGAGTAACGGCGACTCCAGTCGATTTCGAGCGAGAGGCGCTCGCCGGGCTCGGGACCGGACATGCCCGCAGCGGGAATGTGCAGCACACTGCCCGGCACCGCACCCTTGCGGGTGTCGGCGATCACGATGCGCTCGCCATTCTCGCGCACGAATAGGCCGGTATCGCCGGGCTGGCCGCCCCCGAGCGGATAGAAGATCGTGCGATCGAGCTCAATACCGCGCTCCTGCACTTCGAGGACACGCGCCGTGGTGCTCTTCAGATAGGCATCGTCTCGGAACAGAAGCTCAGTACTCAAGCCATATGCCCCATCGTCATCCGAACACTAAATCCTGAACAGCCGCCTCGCGTTTCCCTCACGAATGGCTAAGCGGCGGTCAGGCGTCATCGCCTCGGTCTTGGCCAGCATTCCTGCCGTGTCGTGCACTTGATGAGGGTAATCGGTGCCGTAAAGCACGCGGTCGATACCCACGATCCCGATGAGGTAGTTGAGAGCCTCCGGACTGTAGCAGATGCCGTCGTACCAGATACGCTTGAGATAGACCGAGGGCCGCGCCTTGATGGCGCGACGCGAGGCCAACTCGACCTCGTCGCCCTTGTCGAAACGTCCAACCAGATAAGGCAGCGTGCCGCCGCCGTGGGAGGCGATCAGCTTCATGTTCGGGTAGAGATCGAGGAAGCCGTCGAAGATCATCCGGGCGAAGCAGAGCGTCGTGTCAGCCATGAAGCCCACCGACCACGCGAGGTCGTACTTACCCATGTCCATCAGTTCCGCACCGGGCGGATGGGTGGGATGGACGAGGACGGGGAGCTTGCGGTCGTCGATCGCCTGCCAGATCGGCCCGAAGTAAGGATCTGTCAGGCTCCGGCCCTGAATGTTGGCCAGCACCATCACGCCCGAAGCGCCATTGTCGACGGTGCGCTTCAGCTCCTCGACCGCGCGCTTGGGGTATTCCCAGGGCAAGGACGTGTACCAGAGGATGCGGCCGGTATACTTTTTCTGCGCCACCGCCATGCTGTCGTTGGACTGGCGGGCGACCTCGACGCTGGTCTGTTCACCACCCCAATAGCAGTTGGGGCAGGTCAGCGAGACGATGGAGACGTCGATCTGGCTCTCGTCCATGTCCCGAATGCGAAGATCGTAGTCGAAATGGCCGGGCTGCGGGAAGGCGACGGGTGTATCGCCGCGGAAGATCTCCTCCTTCCCGTCGGGCCGCATCTTGAGGCTGTAGGCGCCGCCCTTGGCGCGTAGCAGCGCGAGATATTCGCGGGTGTAGGCGTGGGTATGGACGTCGATGATGGCCACTCTGCCACTCCGCGCGCCGGCCGGATCACTCGGCCGGCGAAATGATGTCGCGCAGTTTCTTGAGATCGATGTTGCCGCCGGAAACAATCGCGACGATCGGTCCACGGCCCGCACGGCCGGTCAGCGCCGCGGCCAAAGACAGAGCCCCCGCTCCCTCCGCGATCACTCGCGCCTGGTCCGCGATCATTCGTATGGCTCGACGGGTCTCGTCCAGACTCACGACAATGACCCCATCCAGGACGGTGCGCATTCGTTCCCACATTCTGGGCAGGACGCTCATGCCGCCGGCGCCATCGACGAATGAAGGCTGCCACTCCTTGAACGCCTGCGCTGAGTTGAGGTCAAACGAGCGCGCGAGAGGCGCGGCGGTCTCAGGCTCGGCTCCCCACACCCGCACGTCCGGTTTCAAGGCCTTCACGGCGCTCGCGACACCGGTCGCCAGCCCACCGCCGCCGACTGCCGCTATCACTGCACTCACATCAGGTACGTCTTCCAGGATCTCGAGGCCCATGGTCCCATGCCCCGCGATGAAGTCTTGATCGTCGAACGGGTGGATGAAGGTACCTTCGACGCCGGGGAACGCACGTTCTTCGAGCGCTTTCCAGGCGACTGCATACGAAACCGGAACGAGTTTCGCACCGAGAGCTTTCATGCGCGCGATCTTCGATGCCGGTGCGGACTCGATGACCACGACGGAACAGGGCACACCCGCCCTGCGCGCGGCATATGCGACCCCCTGCCCGGCATTACCGGCGCTTATGGTCCAGACGCCGCGCCTGCGAGCGCTCTCAGGAAGGGTGGCGAGCGCGTTCACCGCGCCGCGAAGCTTGTATGAATTGGTCGGCTGCAGGTTCTCGAGCTTCAGCCGGATGTCCGGGTAGTCCGGCCCGAGCTCGAGGCAGAACACCGGTGTCCGTACGACGGCATCTGCAATCCGCGCGCGCGCCTGCCGGATCTCCTCGAGCCTTATGGGACGGACCGCATCGAGTGGAGGGCTCGTCATGCATTGTACTTCCGCGCAAAGAGCGACGCGCTCATGGCGAGATTGTAGCGCAAGTGCAGCGAGTGCCTACAGCAGGCTCTTGATCGCCTTCATGATGCCGGCCGAATCGAGGCCTTGATGGCCCATCTGCTGCCACAGCCCCCCAGAGCCCTCCCTGTTGGTGCCGATGTGATCGTAGCGCCCCTTGAAACCGGCCTTGAGCAGATAGCTGCCGAAACGGCTGCCCAGCCCGGTTTTGACGTTCCAGCCTTCCGTGACCAGCACGAACGGCGCGCTCGCCAACGTGCGCATCATCTGCGGGTCGACGAGGTTTACCGTGGGTTTGTTGACCAGGCCGACCTTGACTCCCTGCTCCTTCAGGGCAATGACCGCATCGAGCGCGCGGTAAACCGTCTCGCCCATGGCGACGACATAGCCGCTCCCCGTCGGCGCTTCGCGCACGATGTAGTCCCTGCCCGGCTCGAACGGCTTGCCCTGGTAGAGCGGCTCGCCGCCCTCCCCGAGGATATCGGGCACGGCTGCCCGGGTGGAGAACACGAAGCGCAGCCCCGGATCCTTGAAGATGCGTTTGACGCAGGCCGCGAACTGATGCTGGTCGGCCGGGAAGTACAGTCGCGTCGTATCGGTACCGTGCGCCGGCATGACGCCGCCGTCGGCATACATGCTGTTGATGCCGAAGTGACAGGTGTTGTCGGCCATGTCATCGACGCCGCTGTGGCTGAAGTGGGCCAGCACGTTCGAGAAGTTCAGCCGCGCCATGGTGATCTCGCTCACGCACATCTCGAGAAAGGCGCTGAAGGTGGCGTACACGCCCTGCTTGCCGGGGACGGCGCCGAAGCCGGCGGCGGCGGAGTAGTTGCCGCGCTCCATGATGCCGCCGCGCACGAAGACCTCGGGGTGCTTCTTGCGAACGTGGTGCAGGCCCTGTGAGCCCTCGAGATCGTTGTCGAACACCCGTACGCTGGCCAAACGCTCGACTTCCGACATGCCATCCAGCAGCTCGTTGATGATTTTTCCGAAATCGTCGCGATTCTTGCCCGCGCCGCTCGAGCCCTTGAACGTGAGAGGGCTCTTCGCGGGCTTAGCCGCCTTGAGCATCCCGATCGCTTGCTCGTAGCCGCCGCGCTCTTCCAGATAATGGATGGCGACCTCGGCCTCCAGGACCTCGTGCGCCTTGAAACTGCCTTCCGCGCCCGCGATGCCGGGGGCCATCGGACGCTTGATCACCAGCGCGTGCGGCCGCTGATCGGAGAACACGCGACACAGGTCGATATAGAGCGCCTCCAGATCCTCACCCATGGTGGTTTCCGTTTGCAGCCCATAGCCCGAGAGGGTGCGGCTCAGGTCGTAGCCCGCCATGTATTCCTGCGGATGGCCGGCGATCGTCACGTTGTTGTCGTCGACCAGAACCTTGATGTTGAGCTGCTTGCCGACGGCCAGGCGTGCCGCCTCGGCGTCGTCGCCTTCCATCTGGCTGCCGTCCGAGCCGAGCAGGACGACGGCCTTGCCGGCGTTGGCCATGGCCACGCCATTACAGAAAGCCCACATATGGCCGAGACGGCCGGAGGCAAACTCCACACCCGGTGTGAGCGCTTTCTCCGGGTGACCCGGCAGGCCGCTGTCGAACTCACGGTAATGCAACAATCGCTCCACCGGAAGCGCGCCGTTGAGCACGCTCAGCAGATACTGCGTCGCCACACGGTGTCCGGCCTCGTCGTAGAAGATCGGCACGATCGGCGCCCCGTTGGCGATGAAAGCGCGAATGATCGTGACCTCGGGCACCGTGTCATATGCGCCGCCCGTATGGCCGGAGAGGCCCTTCGCGCCGGCGAGCGCCGTGAAGAACACTATTGTGTCCCGACAGAGCCGGATATTGTGCTTGAGCGTCGCTTTCTGCGCGTCCGTCAGCGTGCTGACGGCGGGATCCAGCTTCAGGGGCTCGAGCTTGCCGAGATCAATGGGAAAGATTTCGTTGGCCATGGGGAGGTTTCCGTAAGGGGCGCGAGTGAGCATAGCTTGCGGCGAATCGCCCGTCGAGGCATGAAGCTCACGCCGATCTCGAGCGCAAACGGCTGTGCGCTCTCGGAACAGGGTTGCCCTGGCACACCCCGTCTCCCGGCGGGCGCGGCATTGCCGCGGACCGGCTCGGCGAGCAGAATTCAGCGCACCGCCCGAGAAACTCGAGCAACATTATGGCGAGCCCTACGAGATGGGCGCGCACCCGAACGCATCATGAGCGCACTCAACATATCCCCCGAAGAATTTCATTCTCTCGCCACCCGAGTCACCGAGCTGGCGACCCGCTTCCTCGAGACGCTGCCCACACTGCCTTCGTTCCCGAGCGTCTCGGGACAGCAAACCCTCGAGCGCTTCGGCGAACCCCTGCCGGAGAGTGGCCTGAAGGAGGCGGCACTGGGGAGGCTCGAGGATGTTGTGGCCATGAGCCGTCCGCCGTCGCCGCGCTTTTACGGCTACGTTCTCGGGTCGGGCGAGCCTGTAGCGGCGCTGGGCGATCTGCTCGCCAGCGTTCTCAATCAAAGCGTGACGGCCTGGCGCTCCGCGCCGGCAGCCGTGGCCATCGAGAAGCAGGTGATCGAGTGGCTCGCGGCAGCGGTCGGTTGCAGCGGCTTTGGCGGCAGCCTCTGCGGCGGCGCTTCGGCGGCCAACCTGATGGGACTCGCCATGGCGCGCGAGGCAAAACAGCCGGCGGCCGAGAACGGTGCTCGAGCCGCAATCGTTTACGCATCGAGCGAAGTGCACATGTCCATCCCGAAGGCGATGGCGTTGCTCGGCTTGGGTCGCCGGAACCTCCATCTGGTGCCTGCCGATGGCTCCTGGCGCATGGACGCGCGCGCATTGCAGACAGCCATCGAGAACGACATCGCCTCGGGAGGCACACCCATCGCGGTGATCGCCACTGCCGGCACGGTCAACACGGGAGCGATCGATCCGCTCGAGTCAATTGCGGCCGTGACCCGCCAATACGGGCTCTGGCTGCACATTGACGGCGCCTACGGTGCGCTGGCGGCGATCGCGAGTCCGGAGCGCTTGCGCGGCCTGGCGCTCGCCGACTCCGTGTCGCTCGATCCGCACAAATGGCTCTATCAACCCGTCGACTGCGGAGCCTTGCTCTATAGGAGCGCGGCGACCGCGCGAGCGGCGTTCTCGCATACCGGCGAGTATGCTCGCGCGTTCGGGTCCGATCCCTTGGAGGCATTCGCCTTCTTCGAGGAATCGATGGAGCTGTCCCGGCGCTTCCGCGCGCTGAAGCTCTGGCTGTCCCTGCGCTACCACGGCGCCGAAGCGTTTCGGATGGCCATCCGCGCTGACCTGCAACATGCCCGCGATCTGGCTCACGTCATCCGCAGCACGGCGGAGCTTGAGCTGTTGGCGCCCGTCGAGCTCAGCGCTGTCTGCTTCCGATACACGACCGGCGCCGCCGACGATGACCTGAACCGGCTCAATGCGGCGATTCTGAAGCGGCTCATTGAGCGCGGTCGAATCTACCTGTCGAACGCCTCGATTGCCGGCCGCTTTGCGCTGCGCGCCTGCTTCGTCAATCACCGCACCACCGACTCGGATGTTGCCGAGATCGTCCCCGAAGTCCTCGCCGCGGGCCGGGACGTGCTGCGCACCTGACTTACCGTGGACCTTGCATATGTCGCCAGAACCGCCAACCTCCTCCCCTCGAACCGCTCTCGTGACCGGCGCAGGCTCGGGAATAGGGCGCGCCGTTGCGATCGCGCTCGCCCGAAATCGATGGACCGTGGCGCTCGCGGGCAGGCGGCTTCGACCGCTCGAGGAGGCAGCCCGCGAGGGAGGGTCCTGCTGCGTCCCCATCCAATGCGATACGACCGATGAGACCTCGGTCAGTGCCCTCTTCACGCGCATCGCCGCTGAGTTCGGGCGACTCGACCTCCTCTTCAACAATGCGGGCACCGTCTCCCCGCCAGAGGCTTTGGATCAGACCTCGCTTGCAACGTGGCGATCGGTGATCGATACCAACCTCACCGGGACCTTCCTATGCACTCGAGCGGCCTTCGCGCTCATGAGACGGCAAACCCCACGCGGCGGCCGTATCATCAACAACGGATCGATTTCCGCAACCGCACCTCGACCCGGCGTGATCGCGTACACAGCGTCCAAGCATGCCGTCACGGGACTCACCAAGGCGACCTCTCTCGAAGGGCGGCGGTACGACATCGCCTGCGGACAGATCGACATCGGCAACACTGCCAGCGAAATGGCCGCGTCATTTGCCAAGGGTACACTTCAGGCTGACGGCTCACTCAAGACCGAACCGACATTCGACGTGCGGCACGTCGCCGACGCCGTGTTGTACATGGCGGAGCTGCCACTCAATGCGAATGTGCTGTTCATGACGGTGATGGCGACAACGATGCCATACGTGGGCAGAGGATAACCAATCCCGCCTGGAGCAGAGGCGCTCGTCAGCGCTCGGCCCGAGACCCCGGCCATTTTGCCAAGCCGATCATTGGCGAAACGCGCGAGGAACTCGCGCCCGAACGCTACGGCAGCTCACGCACCCAGATGTTTCGGAAGCTGATCGGCTGGCTGGGGTCGCCGTGCGCCTGCAGTTTGATGGGCGCCTCGTCATACGCCTTGTAGAAAGGCTTGCCGATATAGAGCGTCTGGCCCTGCAGCGCGAAATGATCGTCCACCAGCACGCCGTTCCAGAAAACCGTCGCATGGGCCGGGCTCTTCAAACTGCCGTCGGAGTTGAATCGTGGCGCCGTCCAGATCACGTCGTACGATTGCCACTTGCCGGGCGGGCGCGCGGCGTTCGCGAGCGGAATGCTCTGCTTGTACAGGCTTCCGGCCGTGCCGTTCACGTAGGTGCTGTTCCTGTACGAATCCAGCACCTGTAGCTCGTAGCCGGCATCGCCGGGCCCGGTCGAGGCCAGAAACACGCCGCTGTTGCCGCGGAACTGGCCACTGCCCGTGATATCGGCGGGAATCCTCCACTCGATGTGCAGCTGATAGTCTCTGAACTTGCGCCGGGTCTCGATATTGCCCACGCCGGGCGCCTTGTTCACTACCATGACTCCGTCCCTGACGAACCAGCGCGCCGGACTGTGGCCCTGTGCCGAGACCCACTGGTTCAGGTTCTTGCCGTCAAAGAGAACGATCGCGTCCGACGGTGGAGCGCCCGCGGTCGCGCCGGGCGTCACGACCGGCGGCACCGGCGCCCATACTTCCGTGTCCTTCGGATTCGGCCGGGCCGCCTGCTGCGCCACCGCGATCGCACTCACCGCCAGCAAGGCCGCAGCCGCAAGGAGCCTCGGAGTCAGGAGATTCGGCGTTCTCATGAGATGCCCCTCAGGAAGACCAGCGGCGGGAGTGAACGGCCCACCCCTCTCCGGCCAGAATTCCGGCGGACACGCCGAGGAACGTCCCCGCGATGACATCGCTCAGGAAATGCCAGTCTCCCACGACCAACAGAGCCGCGGCGAGCAGCAGCAGAGCGCAAAGCGGCCCGGTGCTCGCTCGGTAGAGCCGCATGAAAACCCCCGTAAATGCTCCGGCCAGCACCATGTGACCGGACGGAAAGCTGCTGTTGGCGAAACCTCTCAGGAAATCGAAGGTATGCCGGGCACCGTCCAGCACCACGGCAGGGGTCTGAACGCCGAAGAAGGGTTTCAATACCTGGTCGTTGATGCCATAGGCGCATATCGAGGCGAGACAGGCTATCGCCAAGGTCTCCGCTAATCGCGAGATGTGTCCGCGCAAGAGGCGCGTGACGATCAGTACCAGGACCACCAGTGACTCCAGAGTCAGGATTACGGCGGCGCCGAAAGCGGTGTTCAAGGAGCTCAGATGATGACCGACTGTCCAGACGCGCCGTGCCACCGCAACGTCCAGCTCCGCAAAGGTAAGGGCCACCGCCGCGGCGCAAGCCACGAGTGACAGCAACCAGATTCGTACGACGGCCGGAAACCGCTTCAACTCCCGCTCCAGAACTCACAACGAAGCGATCGCGGAATGATAACTGACTGAAACTGGTATCATGAGGTCAAAGGCGTCGATCATGCGGGACGTGCATCGGGCTCTAGCGGAGATTCAATCGGTCCGCGGCTACATGGCCCGCTGCCTCGAATTCCGCGGCTACGGCCCCCTGACGCTTGCGCTCACCGGAATGCTGGCGCTCGCGGTCGCCTCGGTGCAGGCGCTGTGGCTGGTCGATCCTCGGCACGAATTCCCGCGCTTTCTTGCATTATGGGTCGGCGCGGCCGGCGCTTCGCTCACGCTCATCGCCGTGGAGACCATCGCCCGCGCCCGCCGTCTGCACTCGGCTCTGGCAATGCAGATGGTTTACTCCGCCGTCGAGCAGTTCCTGCCCGCCATTGTGACGGGCATCCTGCTCACTGCGGTCCTCATGCGCACGGCGCCGCAGAACCTTTGGATGCTGCCTGGCCTGTGGCAGTTGCTCTTCAGCCTGGGAGTGTTCGCCTCGTGCCGGTTCCTGCCGCGGGCGACCTTCTGGGTGGGGGTGTGGTATCTCGCGACGGGAATGACCTGCCTTGCGCTCGGGCGGGGCGCTTGGGCATTCTCACCGTGGGAGATGGGCATTCCGTTTGGAATCGGCCACCTGATGGTGGCCGGTGTGCTGCAGTTCGGATATCAACGCTACGATGAAGAAAACTAGATCGATGCGACGGCGCGCGCACCCGTTCGCGTACGAGGGTCTCGATCGGGTCATGCACGAACGGGCGCGACTCGGTGTGCTCACCTCTTTGCTGGCGCATCCCGCAGGCCTGTCGTTCGCCGCCATCAAGCAGTTGTGCGGCCTCACGGATGGCAATCTCAGCCGTCACTTGGACGTGCTCGAGTCCGCACGGCTCGTCGAGATCAAGAGGGATACGGGGGAGGGGCGCCCCCTGTCTCTCTGTCGCATCACGGCGGAGGGTCGCAGGCGCTTCCTCAGTTATCTCTCCGTGCTCGAGCGGGTGTTGCTCGATGCGGGAGCCGTGGCCGAGCAAAGTCCGGTACGAGGATCGACCGCCCCGCAGACATAGGCGCCGCCGCGGTAGATCAGTTGCCAATGGCGCGGCGCAAGAGTCTGCAGCTACTGCTTCGCCCGCTCGCTCGGCACGGCGACGGCGGTGCCCTCGAAGCGATCTGGCAGGTCGTCTGCGCGATCCCTCGCGGGCGAGCATCGACCTATGGCGCCGTCGCGCGTGCGGCCGGCCTGCCCGGCCGCGCGCGGCTGACCGGCTTCGCGCTGCGGGTCGCGCCGCGCGAATTGAATCTGCCCTGGCATCGGGTCGTCGGCGCCGGCGGGCGGATCGTCTTCCCGAGCGGGTCGCGCGAGCACAAGGAGCAGGCGCGGCGCCTGCGAGCGGAGGGTATCTCGGTCACGGCCGGACGTGTCGCCCGGCTCGCCCTCACGGAACCGGACGAGCCGTGATGGATGCGTCAGAGATCGTACGCAATCCCGGCGTAGAACTGGCGGCTGAGCGCGGGCTCGATCCTGCCCCCCGCGATGAAGACGCGCGAGTAGTACTCCACGTTGGTCAGGTTGGAGATGCCCCCGATCACGCGCCAGTGCCCCGCGAACCTGTACTCGCCCGAGAAGTCCGCCACGGTGTAGGCGGGAATCTGCGCCGGCATCAGCCCGATGCCCGTATCGCTGGCCTGGAAGTACTGCGCGCCGACGGCGTCCACGATCAGGCTCAGCTTCAGTCCCGGCGCCTCACTCCACGTGAGCCCGCCTTTGAGCACGTAGTGCGGCGCGTAGGGCGGGGTCTTGCCCTGCTGGCCGGCGGTGACGCTGCTCGTGTAGACCGCGTTGAGGTAGCTCGCGTTGGCAAAGAGACTGAGGTGCGCGCCATCCGGAACCGATGGCAAAAGCTGGACCAGATCGTAAGAGGTCTCGGCCTCGACGCCGCGGCTGCGTTGGTCGCCGGTATTGACGTTGATGGACTCGGTCGGAGTGATCGGCAGGCTCTCGATGCTGTTCTTCACGCTGACCTGGAAGAGGCTGGCATCGTAGTAGAAGCCGACGATCGGCCAGCCGTGCACGCCCGCCTCGTAGGTGAGGTATTTGGTCGGATCGGGATTGTTCGTGGGCGAGAACTTGCCGAAGGGACTCGCGACATCGAGATAGCGCATCGGCCGGAAGCCCTGCGAGATGTTGAGATAGGTCTCGTTGCCGCGGCCGAAGTCGTTGCCGATGCCGAACCCGAAGAGCGGAATGTTCTTGCTGTAGTTGCCGTTCACGAGATAGGGGTGGGGCGCTACGGTCTCGTGGGTATCGATCTCCTCGTGGTTGAAACGGGCCGAGGTCACCACGTGAAACCACTTGAAGCGGTACAGGTTCTCGGCGAACACCGCCCCATACCGTGAGCTGCGCCCATCGTCGTAGATGAGCGTTCCACCCGGATTGTACGGCTCGGCCAGGGGATTCGTGCTGCTGTACTCCCTATAGGGGCTGTCGGAGTAGTAGGCGGTGTAGCCGACCGTGACGGCACCGCCGCGCCCGTAGTGGTGTATGAACCTGCCGTCCAGTCCCGTGTAATGGAACTTCTGCCCGGCCAGCGTGTTGCCGGTGGCAACGGGCGTGGCGATGGGCGCGCTGAGGCCTAAGTAGTTGCCGGATCGGGTGATCAGGTCCTGGTAGCCCGACCACAACTTCTGCACATAAAGGTCCTGGCTGTCGAATTGGTTGCTGTAGGTGAGGACCCCCGTGTAGCGGTGCTCCCAGTCGCGATCGTCGGGCGAGGTTGTCTGGTTGGGGTCGGCCTTGTATTGCGCATAGCTCTCGAAGCCCGCGATGCCGCTCTCGAGGGCATAGGCGTGCAGCGCAAAGTTGAGCTTCTGCCGCGAATCGATGTTGTAGTCGAGATCGAGGTCGCCGGAATTCAGATCGTAGTCGCCATTGGCGCGCTGTCCGTTGGACTGGCGATGCTGGAAGTCCGCGAGGTAGCCCACGGGGCCCGCGGGCCCCGAGATCGAGTCGAAGGTCGAGTAGAGCCCATCGCTCCCGCCCACCTGCTGGGTCGTGCCCGTGGTCGTGGACGATGGCTTCTTCGAGATGAAGTTGATGACCGGCTCGGGCTCGGGTCCATAGAGCAGGCCCGAGCCGCCGCGGATCATCTGCACCTCGGAGATGGTCTCCGGCACGGGGATGTAGTAGAGCGTCGGATAGCCGATCCAGTCCATCTCCATCGGAACGCCGTCCTGCATGAGCAGGACGTATTCGCTTTCCTGCGGGTTGCCGAGGCCGCGGTAGGTGACATTGAGCTCGGTCGGATTCTGCTGCTCGGCGAGCACGATGCCGGGCATGCGGTCGAAGAGCTCACGCTCGTGGTTGTCGATGATGGGCGGCTGCTCATCGAGCTTCACTACGGTCGTCTTCTTGGTGACGGTGATCTCGGGTCCCGTAACCTCCGGCATGGAGTGCGCATAGCGCGTCGCGCGGTTGAAGAGATACCCCGCCTCAACCACGACCTTATGCAGGCGATGGATACGGGTGTGCTTGAGCGCGTCGGCTTGGGACGCTTGATCCGCTTGACCTTGGGAGGCGGAATCGCCGGTGGCGCCAGCTGGCATGGAGCCCGCGCGCGCAATGGCAAGCGGGCTCAGAGCCACGAGCGTGCAGACGAGAGCACAGAGGGCGCACTTCACCGCGGACCTTTAAATTCGACTGGAACGATTCCAAAACCATGGCGCGCGAACGACCGCACGACACCTGGCGTCGATCGGGCGCTTCAGGCGGGCGGCAATATAGGAGCCGCGCCGAAACTACTACCAGGGATCGTATCTCCAGCCGGCGCGTCATCCCGTCGGCCCGACGCGTATTGGGCGGCTGCGCGCCAGACTCCCCATTGCAGAGTCGGCCGCGACTTGAGACGCTAGCGCCTGCGGCGCGTCGTCGCGCCGGACTGTGCGGAGATCAGCCGTGGGCGAACGCCTGGAGCTCGGACCGCTCGAGCTCAAAGTGCTCGAGGTGTTGTGGGAGCGCAACCGCGCCTCGACGGTGCGCAATGTACAGCCCTCCTTCCCGCGCCTCGCCTACACGACTCTCATGACGACGCTCGATCGCCTGTACCGAAAGGGCGTGCTTCGCCGTTTCCGGCTCGGCCGCGCCTTCGGTTATGAGCCGCGCTGCTCGCGGGACGAGCTGCTCGGGCAGATGGTATCCGGACGAGTCACCGAGCTCCTGGAGTTCGGTGGCGACAGCACGGTTTTGCTTTCGACCCTGGTGGAGGCCGTCGGTCATGCCGACGCTGAGCTCCTCGATGAGCTTGAGACGCTCGTTCGCGCCGAGCGCGCTCGGCTCAAGTGGGATGACCCATGAGCTTCGATGTGACCTTCCCGCTGGTGCTGCTGGCCGCCTATGGCCTCTTCAATCTGCTGCTCTCGGCAGCAGTCGTGCTCGCGTGGCGCGCCGGGCTGCGTCGACATCTGACCGATGCGGACGCGGTGCTCGGCGTTCGTCTCTTGCCTGCGATGGGCTCCGCAACCCTCGTCCTGACCGTCGTCCTGCCCGCGTTTCTGCTTTACGAGCCGCGCCATGCGCATGACCAGCCAGGACCGCTGCTCGTGGTATCCGCCCTCTTCGCGCTGCTCGTCCTCGCAGACGGAGTTCGCCGCGGCTTGCAGGCGCAGCGCGCCACACGGGCGCTGGTGCGCAGCTCGCAGCCGCTCCTCACCCAACCTGCGACCGGCGACGCCGTGACCGTCATCAACGTCAAGGAACCGCTCGTGGCGGTCGTGGGAGGCTGGCGGCAACGAATCATCGCGGCCCGAAGCGTCACCGCGGCCTGTGACCATGAGGAGTTTCGCCAGGTGCTCGCCCACGAGGCGGCGCACATGCATGCCCGGGACAACCTGAAACTCCTCATGCTGCTGACGCTGCCCGATGCGCTCGCCTGGCTGTCGACGGGCAGCGCATTGACCGAGCATTGGCGGGCCACGACCGAGCTCGAAGCGGACGAGCGCGCCAGTGGCACCGATCCTCGCAAGCGCCTCGCCCTCGCCTCGGCGCTGATCAAGGTGGCGCGCCTCTCGCTCGCGAGCAGTCGGCCCCGCCGGGCTTACCGCGTGAGCGCCCCACTCCTCGGGCTCGAGCATCGCGTGCGACGGCTGCTCGCGCCGTCCCCGGTGATACGCCGCAGCTTCTCCGGCCGACGCCTGCTCACCTGTGCGCTGCTCGTTCCGTTGCTCGCCGTGCCGCTCTACGCCTCGGTTCATCGGCTCATCGAGGCACTCGTCGCTTTCGGGCGCTAGCAGTGCCCGCTGCTCGATCCCGGCCCCATGCCGTTGTTGGAGGGTAAGACTGCCGGCCCGGAGACCGCCGGTGGCTTCAAGCCGTTCGCAGACGGTACTCGCGCGGAAAGCCTCCTCAAAGCCTCCACCTCCATGGTCAACTGACCCACTTTGCGCTCGAGCGCCGCGATTTTCGCCTCGTAATCGCGTGTCTTCTCCTCCAGGTACTCCTCCTCGGTCAGCACCCCGCGAAGGTACTTGTGCAGCCAGATCTGAATCAGGTTCAGCGAGACCTCATACCGGCGCGCTATCTCCCTCTGGGTGACCCCACCATCGAGGTAAGCCTGGACGACCTGTAGCTTGAATTCGGTGCCGTGCCGACGGCGGGGACGTGGATTCATGCGAAGCCTCCATCACTCCAAAACACGGGCTTGCCGCAGAAGTTGCACCGCAAAGTGCGCATTCGCTCAGCGAGTCGAGGCGCATCCTCGAATCGTCCCGTCACGGAGCCGCGACGTTCGCTCAATGATCGCAGAGCGAGACGTCACCGCTCAGGCTGTGTACTCGAACGTGGCCGCTGCCCCCTCCTCGTGTTCCGTCGAGGTGGTTTCCGGGCCCGTACTCACTCCTCACCGACTTCTGGCCGAAGCAGTCCCTGATATCGCCGCTGAATGCCCTCACTTCGTACGCGTACCCTGCCGGAGCGGATACCTCGAGCTTCTGATCACCGTTGATCGACTCGGTTTCGACCGTGCCGCCGCTCGCGAGCTGGGCGCTGAGGTCTATATCGCCTGAGGTGGTGTTGAGGCGCACGAGGCTGGCGGCCGACAATCCGGCGCTCAGCCTCCCGTTGACGGTCCTCGCGTCGAGCTCGCCGGCGACATTCATGACGCTCAAATCGCCGCTCACGCTCGCGACGTGAAGCGTACCCTCCTGGCCCTTGCCGTACAGGTGGATGTCTCCGCTCACGGATTGCACGTCATCATCTCCCGACCCGAGCTCGGCATCGATATCGCCGCTCACCGTATTCAGGTGTTGAGCGCCCGCGATGCCGCGAGAGGAGATATCGGCGCTCACCCCAGACACCTCGAGCTCGCTGCCCCGCGGCACATACAGCTCGAGACGGACCGAGCTCCTGTCGCTGAAAAAACCAGGCGAATTGCAGCTGCCCGAGCCGTTGTACGCGACGCAGACGCTGGTGCGGCCGTGCCCGCCCGTTATCTTGACTCGCTGCGTGTCGCCCGGCAGATCGGCGGTCACCGAGACGGTGGATTTATCCCAGCCGTTGATCACGATGCTTCCGGAGATGTTGCTGACATCGACCTCGCCGCGCGGATCCGCCGCGACCTGCTGCTGAAAGGTGCTGGCGTGAGCTGCCCCGACCGCAAGTGCCAGCGCTGCGGCCAGGATTGCCTTGTGACAAAGGGATGTGCGCATGTTCATGTCTCTCCGCCGCCGCCGCTCGCCTCCTGAACGGTCGACAGCACTTGCATTTCGTCTTGGTAGGTATCGATCAGCAGCTCCTGCAGCAGCGCGTTCCCGGGCTCGCGGCCCAGCGCCTGCTGGATTTGCTTCATCGACTGATGAATGGTGGCCAGGCTCTGCAGGACTTTTTCCCGGGTGGGCGGCGGCAGCCGCGCGAGCCGCGCGTTCAGCGAGCGCAGCAGCGCCTCTCGCTCGTGCAGATAGCGCGGATCGGTGACATAGGCCACCTTGACGCCACCGGCACTGCCGCTCACCGGAACCGCGGCGGTTGGCGGAGTCGGGCGAGCGGGAGAAAGGATCCAGCGGTCAATGGAGGCGCCCACCACGACCGCGGCGAGCACGGCGGCGAGCGCCGCGATGTGCATCATTTGCGGGCGCCGACGCCGTGCCGGCTGCGCCCCGCTGCCCTGCTGCGAGCCCGCGTCCGACTGCGGCCTCCCGCTCTCGCGCAGCCGCGCCTCGAGCGCCGGCCAGCCGTCATGCGGCGGCGGGATGTCTCGGGGAAGGTCGCTGAGGCGCCTGACTTTAGGAGGCGCAGGGTCGTTCATGGCTGATGACTCTCCGGCTCGAGCTTGGCGCGCAGGAGCGCCCGAGCCCGATGCAATTGGGCCTTGCAGGTGCCCTCGGCGACGCCGAGCATTTGCGATGCTTCGCCGTGCGAGTAACCGTAAATCCCGCAGAGCACGAGTGCGTCTCGCGCGCCTTCGGGCAGGGCGCCGACGGCGGCCTCGATCTCCTGCACCTCGACTGGCGTATCAAGCGTCCACTCTCCCGGCGGATCTGCGGGCCCTTCGCCCTCATCCGTCGGCGCTGGGGGCAATTCGGCCTGCGCTCCCGCCTTGCGGCGCCGGCTCAGGACCACATTTACCGCGATGCGGTGCAGCCAGGTCCCGAAACTGCTCCGCGTCTCGAAGCGCGCGAGCGCTCTCCAGGCCTTGAAGAACGCCTCCTGCGCGCAGTCCTCGGCGGCTGTCCGATCGCGGGTCATCCGCAGGCACAGCCCGTACACGCTCCCGATGTGATCGCGATAGAGGCGCTCGAACGCGCGCGCATCCCCACCGCGAGCCCGCTGCACGAGGCCTGCCTCCCACTCGATCCAGTCGCTTTGTGCAGCCGGGACCATTCAACTCATTGGATGCTGCGGCACGCGGGAGGGTTTAAAGCCCCTTTAAGCTTCTTATTTCTCGGCGGCACCGGCCAGGAGCCTGGCTCGGCCCCGGCTCAAGTCCGCGTCCGAGCGCGCGCTCGGATACGGCATGCCGGGATTGAGGCCGTCCCAGTAGATGCGCTCGATGAGCGGCGCTGGGTTTTCGTCCTCCTTTCCATAATGCATGCCGCGCGTCACCTTCGCCCAGTAGGCGGCGGTCCGCTTGAAATGGAACGCCGCCGGATCGGGTGGCCGGGGTCCGCCGGTGAATGCTGCGGCGAAGGGCGCCGGCTCGATCGCCTGGTAAGTCCAATGCTTCCGGCCGAGGTTGAACACCGCCGACATCGGCCGTTGGTACGCGTCGTAGATGGACAGATGCCCGACACCTAAGATGTCTTCGATGGTCGCGAGCACATTGATCGTGGAATACCGCTCGCTCACCACAGCGTGGTGCTTGAGATAGGGGCCCGCAAGGAAGCAGACGCTCCGATGGGCATCGACATGGTCGGCACCGTCCTGCGCATCGTCCTCGATGATGATGATGAGAGTGGAGTCGGCGTACGGGCTGTGCGCCACCGCCTCGACCAGGCGGCCGACGGCATAGTCGTTGTCCGCGACCTGCGCCTCGGGCGTGTTCAGCCCGTCGATCGATTGGGCGAAATCCCCGAGATGATCGCGCATCAGCCGCACCAGGCTGAGGGCCGGAAGATTCCCCTGGGCGACGTACCGCTCGAACTCCCGCTGCCACTCGGCCTCCCGGTAGTAATCCGGAAACCTCGTGTCGAACCCGCGGAAATACGGATCGGTGACGGGCGCGAGCTGGCGGTTCGCGGCAAAGGCTACGCGGGTGCGGCTCGCGTAAGGCAGCGGAGTCAGGGGTGTCGGGTGGCTCGGATTGTCATAAGGCGCGAGGTCCAGCATGAAGCCGTAATTGCGCACGCTGAGACCCGCACGCATGGCCGCATCCCAGATATAGCCCCGTTGGTACTCGCCGTGGGGACCATCCGGCGCCGCCACATCGGCGGTTCCGGGCAGCAGACCGGGATCGTTCGGATACCCGGGCTCCTCCTTCTTTCTTGCGGCGAGCGACCCGATGGCGACATCGACGTTGCGATTGGTCCCCTCCCAATCGTAAGAGAGTCCGCGGTCTGCGTAGTTCACCGGCAGATTCTTTACGCCGACATCCGACTCCATCGCCGAGGTGCTCCACGGCCAGCCGTTGCCGCTCACCTCACCGGTGTCGTAGAAGTTGTCGAGCGTCACGAAATTCAGGGCGAGCGCGTGAGCGTTGGGCGTGATGACGCGGCCGAACTCGGCGAGCCGCGGATCGCCGTTGCCGACCGGCAGATCGCCGAGAAGCTGATCGTAAGTGCGGTTCTCGCGAACGATGTAGATGATGTGCTTGATGCGCTGGTGCAGGGCACTCATCAGCCGTTGATCCTGCGCGTTTTCCCTCACGTACAAGTGATCGTTGGCGGCCACCGTACGGGTCAGCTCCGCCAGATCGTGTGCGGCAGGGGTGGGCAGGGTGAGGAAACCCGCTTTGGACAGCTGCAGGATGTACTGGTTGGGCGCACTGCAGTGCGCGTGTCGGGCGGCGCTGTAGTGGTTGTCCGCGCAGTACGCGGTATTGGGCCCCGGAATGCTCTTGCCGTTGACGATGTAGAGCATCCTTCCGTCGGCACTCACGCTCACCGAGTTCGGCCAGTACCCGGTCGGGATCAGGCCGATGACGCGCGGCGCACCCGTTCGAAGCGACAGGATTGCGACGGCGTTCTCACCGCCGTTGGTAACGTAGAGTCGGCTCTCATCCGGGGACAGCGCCAGGCTGTTCGGATCGACGCCGTGGAAGTAAGCGCCCGGTGCCATCAATGAAAGCGGAGCGATCGTTCGAACGGTGTCGATGACGCGGTCACTCGCAGTGTCGATCACCGAGACGACGTCGGCGTTATCGCTGGCGACGTAGAGCCGCGAGCCCGCACGGTTCATCACCATCCGGTTGGGATTCCCCTTGACGGGAATGCGGGCAATCACGGCCGGCGCCGGGCGCTCGAAATCGATGACATCGATCTCCCGGTCGCGCATGCTGGACACGTAGGCCGTGCGATTCCCTTCGAGCGCGACCCAGTAGGGATAGGTGCCGCCGCTGCGCCCCGCGCCCGGCTGCAGCGAGAGCTCGATCGGCGGACCTTCGGGCAGGCCGCCGGAGAGAGGCACGATCGAAACGGAGTCGTTATAGAAGTTCGCCGCTACGAGCCGCCGGCCGTCGGCCGATACGGCGAGTCCCGCAACTTCCGGCTTGACCTCGAGGCCCTTGCCGGCATGGTGTCCGAGGCGGATGAGCGCCGCGGTATCCTCGGACCAGACGCCACCCCCGCGGGCGAAAACGTGCACGTCATCGTCTACGCCTCCGGAGACATAGAAGTGCCCGCCGTCCGGCGCGAAAGCGATTCCCATGTAGGTGTCTGGCAGCCGAAGGACCTGACGGCGCTCGGGCCGGCCGTGGCGGATGTCGTAAACGAATACGTACTCTTCGGAATCGGGCGGGATTGCCTTGCCCGCCCGATCGAACATCCGGTTGTAGCCGCTCGTCAGGATGAGCAGCGTCTTCCCGTCGGGGCTCGTCACCGTCGTGACGGCTTGCCCGGCGACATGCCCGGGAAAATCGCGCAGCCCGGGATTGAGGCGCGAGAAACTCGCGCCCGCCGCCGCTGCCGGCGTGAGCCGGATGCCCGACGGCGAGATGGGCCGGCGGGGGTTGCTCGGCGCGGATCTGGCGGCGCTCACCGCCGGCATTGCGGTGAGCGTCAATGCCGCGAGCAGCACGAGCGCGTTATGCGGCGCGGTAACGCGCGGCCATCGTACGAGCGAGCGAAGCGCGGGGCTGCACATGAGGACCAGCGCCTCCGTCACGGCGAGCTCAGCCGCTTCCGGTCGTCGCCCCGGTTCCGAGATACTTGCCGAACCAGCGCAGCGCACGATCGAGCACGTCCCGCTGGTCTTTCGGCTTGTGGAACCCGTGGCCCTCCCCCGCGTAGACGACCAGCTGCGCCGGAACCCCCATCGTGCGCAGCGCATGCCAGTACTCGAATGACTGCGGCGCCGGGCACTCACCGTCGTATTCGCCTACCACGATCAGCGAAGGGGTCTTGTCATTCTCGATGAAGTTGATGGCCGAGCTCTTGGCATAGGCCTTCGGGTCCTGGTACACCGAGGCGCCGAAGAACGGGATCATCCACTCGTCGATGGAATTCTCGCCGTAATAGCTCTTCCAGTCCGAGAGACCGGCGCCCACGACGGCCGCCTTGAAGCGATGGGTCTGCGTAGGAGCGAACATCGACATGAATCCGCCGTAGCTCCAACCCGTGAGGCCGAGCCGGCTGTCATCGATCGGATACCGGGCTTCGACGCGGTCGACGCCGGCCAGAATGTCGCGCAGATCGCCGTAGCCCATGTTCAAGCGCACCGCCTTCACGAACCGCTCGCCTTGACCGAAGCTCCCGCGCGGGTTCGGCATCAGGACAAAATAGCCCATGGCCGCCAGCGGCGCCGGCCCGTACCCGTCGTACGGCCAGCGCGGGAGCACGGCCGCGCTGGGCCCGCCGTGCACATAGACGACCATCGGGTATCGCTTGTGGGGATCGAAGTTCGCAGGGAACAACAGCCAACCCTGCACCTGAAAGCCCTCATTGTGCCAGCTCACCGAGACGGCCTTGCCCCACAGCAGCTGCACACGCTCGTTGACATGCGTGATGGCATGCGGCGGCTCGATGACGCCCACCGGCTGCGCGGTGGAGTTGGTCCTGAGCACGGCCGAGTAGACTTCCGGCGGGCTGTCGAACGTACCGTCGATGAAGGCAAGCACATTGTGCCGGGCAGAGACCGAAACGGCCCGGGCGAAGGTGCCGTCGCCGATCCCGGAGGCCACCGTGAGCAGCGGACGATGGGTCGCCGGCAGATTTCCGTGCAGCTCGAATGCGGACAATCGCGTCGATCCGCCGGCCACCGACGAGACCAGAAGAGTATGGTTCCCGGTCCAGGTGAGCCAGGAGGGAGTGAAGGGGATACCGGGCGTCACATCAGCCGGCTCACCGCCATCCGCCGACACGAGGTAGATGTCCCCGCCCGTCGATCCCTGATCGCTCATCAGCCCGCCGATGAGGGCGATCTGCGACCCGTCGGGCGACCACCGCGGCAGGGCAATCTGCAAGCCGTGCAGCGGGCCTGGGACCGATGAGGGATCCAACGTGACTGTCGGTGCCGACCCCGGAGTCTGCGTATAGAGCTTGGCCACCCACCAGTTGTCCCTCCCGGGTGGCGGCGCTCCCACATAGGCCAGCCGATTGCCCGTGGGAGACCAGTCGTACTCGTAGACGAATATCGAGGCGGGGGTAACCTGACTCACCTCGCCGCCGCTCGCCGGCATCATCGCGACGCCCTGGCGCTCGACACCGGTTCGGCCGATCACGCCCACGCGCGGCCCGGTGGCGGACACGGCGCTGATCGGGTGCAGATCGCCCTTCACGAAGAGAAAGCTCAACTGCGAACCGTTCGGCGTCCACGCGAGCTCGTGCACGAAGCCGGTGAGGTGGGTGATACGCCGTGCCGCAATTCCGCCGGCGGCGACCTGATAGATATCGAGCTGATCTTCGGTCTTTGGACCGTGATTGCAGTTGGAGAGGAATGCCAGCGTGCGGCTGTCGGGCGACCAATGCAGGTCGCCGTAGCGGCACGATTTCACCGAATCGGCAATGGTCACGGTTCGCACCCGCGTCCCATTGGGCTTCGCCATCTGTAGGATCTGACCCGGCATGCCGCCCTTGGTCGCCTTTGCGCTCTCACCGCCCTTGACAGGGGGTTTCTCGCTCACCGTCCAGGCAACAGTCTTGCCGTCCGGCGCGACCGCCACGGCATCGAAGCGCTGCACGTCGCGCAGACTATGCATGATCTCGGCAATGCGCGCGGCATTGGGCGCCGGGGATTCGGCTGCGACGGCCACGGAGAAGTGAACGACCAGGCTGGCGCCCAGCAATGCGAGCGTGGCGCCCGATAGAGCAATACCCAGCTGCGATTTCATGTCCGCATCTTCCCCCACTCGCCCGGCAAGGAAAGGATGTTAGCACGCAGGCGACCGACGGTCGAATCACGGGCACCCATCGCGTGTCTTGACCCAATCATTGAATTGTCTGTTTAATACTTGGAGGAGCTTCGATATGCACGCTTTGACCACGAATCCCGGCCCGCTCTCCCCGTTCCATCTCGCGTTCCCCGTGCATGACCTGACGGCCGCGCGCGCGTTCTACGGCGAGACCCTCGGCTGCGCCGAAGGTCGCAGCTCCGCGGAGTGGGTCGATTTCAATTTCTATGGCCACCAGATCGTCGCCCACCTGGCGCCGCAGGCGACCGGCCCGGCACAGCGCAATACTGTGGATGGCCACGGTGTGCCCGTGCATCATTTCGGCATCGTGCTGCCCATGCCCGAATGGGAAGCGCTGGCCAGTCGCCTGCAGGCAAAGAGTGTGCGCTTCCTGATCGATCCCTACATCCGCTTCCAGGGGCAGCCCGGCGAGCAGGCGACGATGTTCTTCCTCGACCCGTCAGGCAACGCGCTGGAGATCAAGGCCTTCACCGATATCACGAAGCTCTTCGCCAGGTGACGCCCGCCCGCTCGGGCAACACCAACGTCGCGCGCTCACGAGAGCCAGCTGAGGCGTGGCCGCCCGCGAGACCTGACGACGCTCGGAACCCGAGAGCGCCCGCGCTCGTTATCGAGCTGAGCCTGCCCCTTGAGGAGTCATCATGCGCAAGTATCTCGTGGCGCTTGCAGCCTTGACGCTGACCAGCGCCGTTGCCTGGGCCGATAACGGCAGCCATCATCCGATGCGGGACTCGTACATCACCACCAAGGTGAAAGCCGAGCTCGCCGCCGATCATGAGACCAAGGCGCGCGACATTCATGTCGCCACCATCGACGGCGTTGTGACGCTCCGCGGCGTTGCCCGGTCGGAAGCGGAAAAGGACAGAGCCGAAAGAGACGCGCTCAGAGTCAAGGGCGTCGCCGCCGTGCACAACGACATCAAAGTTCCGGAATAGCGTCGCTCTGCATCCCCCTCGCCTGCCCGGGCCCTGCGCTCCGCTCGTAGGGCCCGGGCGCGCCGCGTTGCCCGCGAGCGGGAGCCGCGGTGCTTGCGCCGGCTGGTACGGCAGCGGATCATATGCAGCCCGGGCGATCCGCCCCGGAGGCAAAAGGCGCTTGTCATGAGAATGCTCAGGCCCTCGTTCGTTGTCGCCTTCATCGCATTCTTCGCCGTGCCTGCTCTGGCCGCGCCCGCGGGTGAAACCGACGCGCTGCTGCAGCACGCCATCGCGGGCTCATGGCGCTCGCCGGCCAACAAGGCCCGCGACCGCTACCGGCATCCGCTCGCGACGCTCGAGTTCTTCGGCCTGCGACCCGACATGACGGTGATCGAGCTCTCGCCGGGCGGGGGCTGGTATACGGAGATCCTGGCGCCGGTGTTGCACGATCAGGGCCACCTGATAGAGGCGGCGCCTCCTCTCGATGCGCGCAACCCATTCATGCACCGGATGGCCGCGGGGTTCGAGAACAAGCTCAAGGCCGACCCGGCCGTGTACGGCAACGTCAGGACCATTCCCTTTGCCCCGCCGAGCCAGGTGAAACTCGGACCGCCGGACTCGGCCAACGTGGTCCTCACCTTTCGCAACCTCCACGATTGGCTCAACCATAGTCCGGCCACGCTCGCGGCGGTGTTCCAGGCCGCCTACCAGGTCCTGAAGCCCGGCGGAGTTTTCGGTGTCGTCTCTCACCGCGCACGCCCCTATGAAAACGCGCGCGAGGCTTCCCGTGCGCTGCACCGCATCCCCGAGGACTACGTGATCGAGCTCGGCCTGAAGACCGGCTTTCGGCTGGCCGCCGTCTCGCAGATCAACGCCAACCCGAAGGATGACGAAACGATAAACGTGCACCGCCTGCCACCCGATCTGAGGGGACCTGCGAGCGAGCGCGCCAAGGTGCTCGCGATCGGCGAGTCCGACCGCATGACGCTCAAGTTCGTGAAGCCCGGCGGCTGAGCGGCAGCGGCTGAAGCGGTACGGTCAGGCGGGCCAGGTACTCATAATCCGCCCGCGCCGCAGCCAGGCGCGGGCCTGCAAACGGCGGCTCCTGCTCCACGTAGTAGTACCTCACCCCGACGTCATACCCGACCGGCAGAATTGCCTTCCAATCGAGGCTACCTGATCCGACTTCTGCCGGATCCATCTTGAATGCGTTGTTGGGGACTGTGCTCGCCTTCAGGTCCTTGATGTGCATCAGGCGAAACCGACCGCGATGAGCGCGTAGCAGCCGGATCGGATCGACACCCGCGGCAGCGACCCAGCCGACATCCATCTCGAACCCTACGACACCCGGTTCGGTATTCTCGAGCAGCAGGTCGAATCCCGTCTTCGACCCGGACTTGACGAACTCGATGTTGTGGTTGTGGTAGGCGAGCTTCAGCCCCTCCCGCTGCAACGCGGCGCCCTTCTCGTTGAGCAGCTTCGCCGTCCGCCGCCAGTCGTCGGCGGTCATCTCGCTCGCGATACGGCTCAGGAACTCGAGGCCATTCTCTCCCTTTCGCGGGCCGCCAAAGCGCGGTGGCACGGGAAGTATCGGCACGACGACGCAGCGGGCGCCGATCCGGTGCATCTGCGCCGCCAGCTTGCCGAGATCTCCTGACAGCGTCGGGCCGGGTCCGCCCGGCTGAATCGGCACGTGCGCGCTCGGGCATGAAAGACCGGCTCGATCTAGGGCGGCGCGCAGCTCGGAAGCCGTGCGGTTCATCAAGCCGACGGTTTCCACCGTCCGGTAGCCGATATTCGCGACCGCCTTCAGCGTTCCCTCGAGATCCTTGTAAGGCGCTTCGCCCAACGTGTAGAGCTGAAGGCCCAACGGCAGGTCGTGCCCGGCGAAGAAGCGACCGTATCCGCGCTCACCCGCGAAGCACGCCACCGCCGCCGTGCAACTCACCGCCGCCGCGCTGCCCAGGAACGCTCGCCGCGTGATGGGTAACTTCTGCTGCGAATCCGGGGTCGCCGTTCTCTCATTCATGCTGCAGCCTCCGGCCTGCCCTCGTCACGGATTCTAATCCGCAGGCCTGGCCGCGGCACACCCGCGGTAGTCCCCGCTGATCTCACGGCGTAGGATGTGCTCGCATGAGTGTACTGCCCGACATCGAGCCCACTTGGGCAGCGTGTCCCGGGACTGCGCAGCTCGCCACCGTGATCGACGCGCGCCCGCGCGACCTCGGCGGCTTCACGGTTGGCCGCGTGCTACCCGCGGCTGCGCGCAAGATGATCGGCCCCTTCATCTTTTTCGATCACATGGGACCGGCGGATTTTCCGGTGGGTCGCGGCATCGACGTGCGGCCTCATCCGCACATCGGGCTTGCGACCGTCACCTATCTCTTCGAGGGCGAGATCGTCCACCGTGACAGTCTGGGATCGCACCAACCCATCCGGCCGGGGGATGTCAACTGGATGACCGCGGGCCGCGGCATCGTGCACTCCGAGCGCACGAGCGCCGGGCTGCGGCCCACGGGTTCGCGTCTCAACGGCCTGCAACTGTGGGTTGCGCTGCCGCTCAGGCACGAGGAAACCGAGCCCGAATTCCATCATCACCCCGCCCGTGATCTCCCCTCCATCGACGTCGAGGGCATCCGCATCCGCGTGCTTGCGGGCAGCATCTTCGGTGAGCAGTCGCCTGTCAGGACGTTCTCGTCGCTTTTCTACGCCGATGTGGCGCTGCCGGCGGGCAGCGAGCTGCCGCTGCCCATCGAGCACGAGGAACGCGCCGCCTACATCGTCAACGGTAAGATCGAATGCGGCAACGAGCGCGCGGAGCGCGGCTGCATGCTGGTGTTGAGAGAAGGCGCCCAAGCCACCTTGCGCGCGGTCAGCGATGCGCGCGTGGCGCTCCTCGGCGGCGCGCCGCTCGATGGCGAGCGGCACATTTTCTGGAACTTCGTCTCGAGCTCGCAGGCGAGGATCGAGCAGGCCAAGCGCGACTGGCGGGAAGGCCGCTTCCCCAAGGTGCCCGGGGACGATCAGGAGTTCATCCCGCTGCCGGAGTGAGGGCGCCTCCGATCGGCATGACATCGCGCGCACCCGCGAGCAGCATGGCGCCCGTCAGCCCGGCGAGATTGCCCAGCGCCGCCGCGGCGATGTAACGCTCGAACCCGCCGGCCCTCGCCGGGATGGGCAGATAGCCGTTGAGCTGACGATCCGCCGCTTGTCTGACGAACGGCAGCAGGCGGCCGCTGCGCATCACACCGCCGCCAAACACGATGCGCTCGCAGGAGAGCATCAGCGCGATCGTGGCGGCGAGCTGCCCGAGGTAGCCGCCGGTAATCTCGAGCCCCGGATGCGCCTCCGGCCAGGACTCGACGGGAGCCCGCCAGCGCGCCACCAGCGCCGGGCCGCTGGCGAGCCCTTCGAGGCAATCACCGTGGAACGGACAGGTCCCGGCGAAATCCGCATCGCGCGCATCCCGCCGCACCAGGATGTGACCCATCTCAGGATGCAGCATGCCCTGCAACGATCGTCCATCGACCACCATCCCGCCGCCGATACCGGTGCCGACCGTCACATAGGCGAGCGACCTCGTGCCGATTCCGGCACCCAGGCAGCCTTCCGCGAGCGCAGCCGCGTTGACGTCGGTGTCGATGACGATCGGGCAGCCGAAACGCTCGAGCGGCTCCACCAGGCTCACCCCCGACCAGCCGGGCTTCGGTGTCGCGAGAATCCGACCCCGGGTGCGCGAGCGCGGATCGATGTCGACGGGGCCGAAAGCGGCGACGCCGATGCCGGCCAGAGGCCCGCGTTCCCGCCGCACCCGCTCGAAGAACGCAGCGACCGCGCCCAACGTAACCGCAGGCGTCGATGTCGCAATCTCGGCGCGCAGGCTCTCGATGAGCTCCGTGGGCCCGTAGCCGGCGGCGCACACGAACTTGGTGCCGCCCGCCTCGATCGCACCGTGGAGTGGCCGGGACACTCAGCGCAACCCAACACCTTGCCCGGCCCGCGAATGCAGATAGCTCACGGCCGCGAGGTCCTGCACGATGTGCCCGAGCGACTTGTAGAGGGTGACCTCCGCCACCGACCTGCGGCCGGGGACGCGGCCGAGCAGCACTTCGCCGATCTCGGCCACGATGTGGCTGTCGTCGATGAGCCCCGCCTCCTTGGCGAGCAGGAACTCCGACGCCGCAGCCAGCGCCGAGCGGCGGCTGTCGGCGACGTAGCGACTCGACCGCACCAGTGCATGGTCGACCTCCACCGGCCCCGGGTAGCTCGAGCCGACGGCATTCACATGTGTGCCCGGACGAACCCACTCGCCGAGCAGCACGGGACTCTGCGCGGCGGTCACCGTACAGATGATGTCCGCGGCAGATGCGGCCTCGCGCCCCTCCGCGACGGCTCTGATGGGCGTTGCAACTTCGCGCTGCATTCGCTGCGCGAACCGGCTGGCCCGCTCAGCCGAGCGTCCCCAGACCAGAATTTCCTCCAGCCGCCGAACGCGAGTCAGCGCATGGATGTGCGCAGCCGCCTGAGCGCCGCAACCGAATAGAGCCAGGATCCTGGCGTCCCGGCGGGCGAGCGCGTCGGTTGCGACAGCTGACGCGGCCGCCGTGCGGATCTCCGTCACTTCGCCGGCATCGGCGACGCACGACACGTGGCCGCTCTCACGGTCGAACAGCACCACGACACCGCGATGGGCCGAGCGGCCCGGCTGCGAGGGATCCGCGAACACCGAGAGCACCTTGGCGCCGAACCCGTGCGGCGCGGCGAGCGCGCCCGGCATCAGACCGAAGCGCTTCGCGGGCGCGATCTCGACGATGCTGCGCAGCGGCTGCGGCCTGCCGTCGGCAGTGAATTCACTCATGGCGGCCCGCACCGCGGCGATGCAGCCATCGTAGTCGAGAGCGGCCCGCACCTCCTGCGGGCCGTAGAAGGGCACGCTGCCTGAGGAACCGCTCCCCGTCACACCCGCTGGGTCCAGCCGTGCGTATCCCGGGACTCGCCGCGCTGGACGGACACGAGCCGCTCGCGGAGCTTGCGTGTGTTGGGTCCGACTTCGCCGCTCCCCACCCGATGCTCCTGGCCGTGGTGAACGAGGGTACCCACTCCCGCGAGCACCGCGGCCGTCCCGGAGAGCGCGGCCTCGCCATCGCGGGCCCACTCCAGCATCTCGGCGACATCGAACACGCGCTCCTCCACCCGGTAGCCCTCCTCCCGCGCCAGAGTCAGCACCGAGTCGCGAGTCACGCCATGGAGGAAGGTCGAATCGAGGCTGCGGGTGAGCACCTGCCCGTCGCGGACCAGCAGGAAGTTGGAGGCACCGGTTTCCTGCACCGAGCCGCCGGGGCAGAACAACACCTGGTCGACGTTATATTTGAGCCGCGCCTCGAGCGTGGGGCCGAGGGCCGCGGCGTAGTTGCCGCCCGTCTTCACCTTGCCGGTCTGCGTGGCGGTGCGCGCATTGACGTCCTCGACATAGATGCGCAGCGGCTTCATGCCGAAGTAGTCCCACACCGGGCTCGCGAGCACGATGAGCGTCGCCTCGGTGGCCGCGATGCCGGCGGCGCCGATGTTGGCGTTGGTGCCGAAGAGAATCGGCCGCATGTAGAGCGCCCCGGGCGCCTGCGGCACCACATCGCGGTTGCGATCGATCGTGACGCGGATCATCTCCTCGAGTTGCCGCGCGTCCGGCTCCGGCAGCACGAGCGAGCGAGCGCTCCGGCGCATGCGCTCGATGTGCCGGTCCATCCGAAACACGTTGATGCTGCCGTCGGCCCAGCGGTAGGCCTTGAAGCCCTCGAAGCACGTGCTGGCGTAGTGCAGCACATGTGCCGCCGGGTGCAGCTCGATCGGCGCACAGGGCTGGGCCTCGAACCGCCCCCATTTTCCGTTCTGGAAGAGAGCCCGGGTCAGCGTGGGTGCGATCACCGTTCCAAATGCCGGGCGCGGCTCTTGCGAAGGCTTGGGGATGCTGTTCATACCCGCTAGTTTAAGGCCTGAGCGCCCGCCGCGCACGCCGCGCGGCATCGGGCTACGATAGTGATCGTGGGCCCCTCGGCGAAAACCCTGACCAGTCGCTCCGGCCTGCGGGCCGAGGTTACCGGGAGCGGCACCCTGCGCCGCCTCGACTGCGGCCCCACCACCCTGACGCTCTTCATCGGCAACGAGGTCGAGTGCGGCCCCGCGAATCTCTTCCTGCGGCGCCGCTCAGGCACGCCCGGCTGGACGCCTCTTCTCGGTCCATCGGGCCCAACGCGATTCGCAGCGCAAGGCACATCAAGCCTCGCAGGCCGAGGCAACTGGCAGGGCATCGAGTACCGCATCTCGCTCGCGCTCGCGCAGGACGCACCGGTCTGGTTTTGGCACGTGCAGCTGACGAACGCGTCATCGGCAGCGCAGGAGCTCGATCTCACCTACGCCCAGGATCTCGCACTCGCCCCCTACGGGGCGGTGCGGATGAACGAGTACTATGTCAGTCAATACATCGATCACACGCCGCTTTCGCATGCGGAACGCGGAGTCGTGCTCGCCTCGCGACAGAACCAGGCGGCGCAGGCGCGCAACCCCTGGTGCCTGATCGGGTCGCTGCGCAAGGCCACTTCCTTCGCCACCGACGCGCTCGATTTCCATGGGCTCGCGAGCCGCGCGGGCGAGCCGCCCGCGGGCATGCTCGGCGAGCTCCCCGGCCGGCGACTTCAGCACGAGCACGCCATGGCAGTGCTGCGCGACGCGCCCATGCGCCTTGCACCCGGGGAGCGCGTGGGGGCGGGGTTCTTCGGCGGCTTCGTCGCCGATCATCCGGGCGCCACCACGGAATCCGACCTGTCGCGCGTGAGCGGAATACTGGCGTTGCCGGAAGCCTCGCCGGCCGCTGCCACGCACGAGCCCACGGCGGCGCCCGCCACGGGTCCTGCCGCCCGCACGCTCTTCTCATCGACGACGCCGCTGCAGGCTATCGATCTCGACGCGAAGGCACTCCAACAGCTCTTCGCGCCTCCCTGGCGGCACGAGGAGATCGGGGAGCGCGGCGAGCGTCTGTCTTTCTTTCACGGCAGCGACCACCACGTGGCGCTGCGGGCTAAGGAGTTGCGCACACTGCGCCCTCATGGCCAGTTGCTGCGTACCGGCCGGCATCTGACTCCGGATGAGAGCGCTCTTGTCTCGACGGTGTGGATGAGCGGGGTGTTCCACTCGATGCTGGCGCAGGGACATGTCAGTATCAACCGCTTCCTGTCGACGAACCGCACCTACCTCGGTCTCTTTCACTCCCACGGCCTGCGCGTCTTTGCGCGGCTCGGCGGCGAGTGGCGGCTGCTTGGCGTACCGTCGGCTTTCGAGATGGCGCCCGAGAGCTGCCGCTGGATCTATCGCCACGCACAAGGCGAGATCCAGCTGCGGGCCGGCGCCCGAAGCGGACCGCACGCAATGACGCTCGACATCGAGGTCACCGCGGGACCCGATACGGCCTTCCTGCTCTGCCATCACGTCGCGTTGAATGGCGACGCTCCTGAGCCGCTCGACTGGCGGCGCGATGGCGACACGATCGTCGTGACGCCCGCGCCGGGGTCGGACGTCGGACGCAGGTTCCCGAAAGGCGATTTTCGCATCACCCTGACGCCGGCAACGCCCCTCCATCGCGTCGGCGGAGATGAGCTGCTGTTCCTCGACGGCCGCTCGCGACAGGAGCCCTACCTCACCCTCGAGACAGCACCCGCGCGCAGGCTCGGCCTGAGCATCCGCGGACAACTGGTCGCGGAAGAAGCTCAGAGCCCCTGGCGCCTGCCGTCCGGCGAGCCGCTGCTGCCGAAGCTGGCGCTCGAGTCGTTGGCGTCCGGACGAGCCGGCGAGCAGGCGGCGGCCCTCGCCGACATGGTCCCCTGGTACGCACAGAATGCGCTCGTTCACTATCTCTCCCCGCGCGGGCTCGAGCAGTACTCCGGCGGCGGCTGGGGCACACGCGATGTCTGTCAAGGACCTGTCGAGATGCTGCTCGCCCTCGGGCGTACCGAGCCGCTGCGCGACGTGGTGCTTCGGGTCATGGCCAACCAGAACCCTGACGGCGACTGGCCGCAGTGGTTCATGTTCTTCGAGCGCGAGCGCGGCATCCGTGCAGGTGACTCGCACGGTGATATCGTCTTCTGGCCGCTCGCGGCATTGGGTCAGTACCTCATCGCCTCCGGCGATGCCGGCATCCTCGAGGCGCGCGTGCCGTTCTTCGATCAGAGGGGAGCGGACGCCGGCGAGCGAGCGACGGTCTGGGAGCATGTCGAGCGCGCCTTCAGTGTCATCGGCAGGCGGCACATTGCAGGCACCTCGCTCGCCGCCTACGGCCACGGTGATTGGAATGACTCGCTGCAGCCGGCCGATCCGGCGCTGCGCGATCACATGTGCAGCGCCTGGACGGTGACACTGCACTTCCAGGCGCTCACGACCCTCGCCCGTGCGTTGCGCAGCCTGGGGCGCGAAGCGCAGGCAGAGCCGCTCGAGCGGACGGCGAAAGCCGTTCACAGCGATTTCCAACGCCTCCTGCTCCCGGACGGCGTGCTTACGGGCTACGCGATTTTCGACCCCGCAGCGCAGACCCGCTACCTCCTGCATCCGCGGGATGCGACGACCGGCGTCCACTACAGCTCGCTCGCGATGATCCACGCGATCCTCGAGGACATGCTGACTCCAGACCAGACACGCAGGCACCTCGAGCTCATCGGTCAACACCTCACGGGACCCGACGGCGTGCGCCTGTTCGACTGTCCGATGCCTTACCACGGCGGCCCGCAGCGCATCTTCCAGCGCGCGGAGAGCGCGACCTTCTTCGGCCGTGAGATCGGCCTCATGTACATGCACGCGCACCTGCGCTACGCGCAGGCGCTGGCGCACGTCGGACGGGCCGAGGGGTTCTTCCGCGCCCTCTGTCAGGCCAACCCCATCGGCATCCGCTCGGTCGTTCCGAGTGCGACACTGCGCCAGGCGAACTGCTATTACTCGAGCTCCGATGCCGCGTTCACTGATCGCTACCAGGCGCGTGCGGCCTATGCGCGCATCCGCGACGGCACCATCCCTCTCGATGGCGGCTGGCGCGTCTATTCGAGCGGCGCCGGCATCGCCCTCGGGCTCATCCTCCGGCACTTTCTGGGCTTCACCTGCGAGGCCGATGCCCTCTGCATCGATCCGGTGATCCCGGGCGTCCTCGACGGAATGCGCGTGGCGATGTGCCTGCGCGGATATCCGCTCGAGGTAACCTATCGGGTCGGGGCCGCGGGTTGCGGCGTGAACGATGTGGCACTCAATGGTCGCACGTTGCCGTTGCTGCCCTCCGAGGCCAATCCGCACCGCCGCGGTGCGGTCCGGGTACGCATGGCCGCGGTACTCGAGCGCCTCGCCCGGGCGGGGAATATCCTCGCCATCGACCTTGGCTAGGCGCCTGTCGGGCTTGCGCGTTATCTCTGCACCGGCGGCCAGAGTCGCGCCTCTGGCCGCCGGCAACGAAGGCCCGGTCCGCACAAACGCGCCGGGAGCGCGTCTGGACGACCGGAGGTCGGCCCGCAGGGCGCCGTCCAGGGATGGATTGGCGCAAAACGGCCGCAGGCCGGTTTTGCCCGTGGACCGGGAGCGGCGATATCATCGCGGCAACACAGCCGGCGCCAGCCACTGCCGGCTCCGAGTTCCCCCTGCTGGTAATGACAATCCCCAGGAAACCCCTGTGCCTCGGCCTCATCGCGCTCGCGCTCTGCGCCTGCCACTCGGGTGATGATTCGTCCGCCCCCGCCGCGCGCATGATCCCCGCCCGGACCGCCATCGCGACCTCGGCGACGCCTCCGCCGATGGCCGTGGCCTTGGCGCCGCAGATCAATGACACTGATTTTTTACAATCTGACAAAACTCTGTCTTCCGATGCCTTCGGCGGACGCAAGCCCGGCACGCGCGGCGAGGTGCTGACGGTCCGGTATCTGGTCGATGAATTCCGGCGCATGCACCTCGTACCGGGCAATCACGGGTATTGGCTGCAGAGCGTACCGGTGGTGACGACCACGCGGCTCAACACCGGGGCGAAGCTCGAAGTCCGCGCCGGCGCCGTCGTCCAGAGTTTCGCCTACGGCTCCGACATGATGGCCTTCACCCAGGACGCTCGCCCCCTGGTCGCCCTGCGAAACTCCCCGATCGTATTCATGGGATACGGGATCGATGCGCCCCAGTGGCAGTGGAACGACTACCAGGGCATGAACGTGCAAGGCAAGACGGTGATCGTGCTCGTCAACGACCCTGGCTATGCCACCGGCGACCCGCAGCTCTTCAACGGCAAGTCGATGACCTGGTACGGCCGCTGGGTTTACAAGTACGCCGAGGCGGCGCGCATGGGGGCCGCGGCCTGTTTCATCGTTCACACCAGCGACGATGCGGCCGGCTACCCGTGGACGGTGGTCAGGAACAGCAACAGCGGTGCGCTGCAGAGTCTGGCCACGAGCGTCGCGCCGGGCCCACGGCTCGCGGTCGCGGGCTGGCTCACACGGGATGCCGCGCAGCGGCTCTTCCGCTCGGCCGGCCTCGATTTCGACAGCCTGGCCGCGCAGGCGGCACAGCGTGGCTTCACTCCCGTGCCGCTCAAGGCGACCGCCTCCATCATTCTGCGCAGCGCCATCGGCCACGGCCGATCCTACAACGTGGTGGCCCTCGTCAAGGGCCGCAAGCACCCCGACCAGGTGGTGATCTACAGCGCGCACTGGGATCATCTCGGCACGCTGATCGGCCCGCGGGGCCGAAGAGAGATCTTCCACGGCGCCATCGACAACGGCAGCGGACTTGCGGCGCTGCTCGAGATCGCCGATGCCTTCGCTCACCAGAGAACGCCGCCCGAGCGCAGTGTCCTTTTCCTCATGCCGACGCTCGAGGAGGCGCTCATGCTGGGGTCGCAATACTACGTCGCCCACCCTGTGTTTCCTCTCGACAAGACCGTGGCGGATATCAACATCGACGCCTGGCCGGTCCTCGGCCGCGCCCGCGACATGACCGTCATCGGCGCCGGGCAATCGCAGCTCGAGAATGACCTCGAGCAGCTGCTGTCGCTGCAGGGCCGGGTGTTGTCTCCGGAGCCGACACCGCAGTACGGGCTCTATTTCCGCTCCGACCATTTCAGCTTCGCGAAGGCGGGTGTGCCCGCGCTCGCCGTGGGCCCCGGGCTCGACCTGATCGACGGCGGCCGCGCGGCCGGGCTCGCGGCAGCCGCCGCTTACACGGCGCAGCGCTATCACACGCCGAGCGATGTATTCGATCGCAACTGGGATCTGAGCGGCACGCTGGAAGACATCCAGACGCTCTACCTCCTCGGCCGCAACCTGGCCGATGGCGATCAGTGGCCCGACTGGGCGAGCCGGTGCCTTTCAGCGAGGACACTTAACGTGTCCTCGCTCCGGCGAGCGCCCGCGCACGGACGCGCGGGCCGGGGGCCCTGCCGCCAAGGAAGGCCAGTGGCACGGCCCTCCACGCCTTGATCCGACCTTCACTACCCCGTAGTGCGCGACGGCACGACGTCGACGGCCTTCTCCCACGCCAACGGCACGATCTCGCGCACGTCGATCCGCGGCGGTGCATCGCCCCCTCGGGCCGCGCAGACGGCCGCCAGATAATCCGGCCGCGGCGTGAGTTGCCACAGCCGCCAATGCCGCGGCGAGTCGGTGAGCTCGGGCCGCATGTGCATCGTGAGCCCGTCATCGCCCGTCAGCTCGAAGCGAAACGCATCGAGGCCGATGGCGAGACCCATTCCCCTCGCTTTGATGTAGGACTCCTTCAGCGTCCACAGCTCGAAGAAGCGGCGCCGTTGCCCGGCAGGAGGAAGCGAGAGCAGGGCTGCGCTCTCCTCGGCCGTGAAATAACGGTGGAGCCCTTCGATGTCGACATCACGCATCGCGATGTTCTCGGCGTCGACACCGAGCGTGCGGCCCGAGGTCACTCCCAGCATCACGAGATCCGCCGAGTGGGCGATGTTGAATTCGAGGGGAGGCTCCAGTCGCGGCGCCGAGATCTGCGGCCGTCCCCGCGGACCGGGCGAGAACGCCCAGTCCGCGGGCCGCACCGCGACATAGCGTGACAGTACCGTCCGCACCAGAGCGCGGGTGAGCAAATAGCGCCGCTGATCCCGGGCGAACCGGAAGCGCGACTGCTTCTTGCGCTCCTCGGCGCTGAGGAGCCCGTCGTAACGGGACCAGAATCCGGCGTCACCGATGTCACTGATGTACGCGCACCAGAGATCGATTCTGCTGCTGTCGGCGACGAGGTCCACGTCGGCGGGACTAAATACCGGTCTCACGCGCGGAGCGCACATCCTGCGCTCTTCCCTTCCATCTTCCACCGCGCCCCGCCGCGTATTGGACGGCGGAATGGACGGTGGCGCCGGCGTAGAAGAGCGCGACCGCCGGCAGCAGCGCCGTATAACCCGGTGAGACCCGGTAGAACCGCACCATCGGCAGATAACATGCGCTCATCAGGAGCCACGCCGCGGCGCCGAGTGCCATCATGACCGGCACGCGCGTCAGGAGGAGGAGCGGCGGGGCGAGATAGGTGACGAAGAGTCCGAGGAGCGTCGCGGCAAGCAGCGTGTAGGAATGGCGCAGTTGGCTGAAGGCGGTCCGCGAGATCATGGCGCCGATCTCGGGGAACGAGCCGTATACCCTGAGGCTGCCCGTTCCGGTTGCCAGTCCAAGCCGGATGCGCCCGCCGCTCGATTTCACCGCCCGCGCGAGCGCGCAGTCATCGATGATGTGGCCGCGGATCGCGGCCAGGCCTCCCGCGCGCGCGAGCGCCGCCGGGCGTATGAGCATGCAGCCGCCCGCCGCGCCCGCGACGGCAGATCGCGGCGAAGCGATCCAGGCCGGCGGATAGAGCTTCAGGAAGAAAAAGACGAAGGCCGGAATCAGGCAGCGCTCGGCGAACGTCGTCGTCGAGAGCCGCACCATCAGCGAGACGAGGTCGAGATGCTCCGCCTCGGCGATGCGGATGAGCCTCGGGATCTCATCCGGCATGTACTCGATGTCGGCGTCGGTGAGCAGAAGGAAATCCGGCTGCTGCCCGGCGGCAATCGCGACGCCCTGCGACATGGCCCAGAGCTTGCCGGTCCAGCCGGGCGCGGGTGACGCGCCGTCGAGCACGGTCAATCGCCCGCCTCCACCCGCCGCCTCCGCCGCTTGCCTCGCCTTCGCAGGGGTCCCGTCCGTGCTGCCGTCATCGACAACAATCACCTGGAGCGGTGCGCTCAGTCTCTGCGCAAGGAGGGAGCAGACCGCTTTGCCGATGCCGGCGGCTTCGTTGCGCGCCGGCACGACCGCGATCACGCGCAGCGGGGGGGCGACCCCGAAACTGGCGCGCGGCAGCGCTGCCGAGACGCGCCAGAATCCGCCGCGTGCGAGCAGAAGATAGAGCCAGACGAGGAGCGGCACCGCCGCGGCGGCATACGCGAGGGTCACGGCGTCAACCGACACCTGCGCCACAACCCCCGCGCAGGCATGCGTTCGCGCGCGCGAGGCCGATATAATCCGCGGACCTGCTTCGCCATGCTGCCTTCCTTACTGAAACCTGGGGGCCGCGGCCAATGCCGCGGAGAGCGTACTGATTGCCTCGAAACACACGCGCGGGCCACCGTCGCTCAAGCATAGCCCAAGGCGCATCTGCCGCGCAGCGCTCGGGCTGACCGCATCGGCCTCGCTTTGCCTTGCGGCGGTGCCGCCGGGCGCTCCGGCCACGCCGCCGCCCGCTCCGGCGCCGAAGATCATCGGCCCCATTCCAGCGCCGAAACCGAAGCCGCGGCAGAAGGTCAACTGGCTGAATCCCACCACCTGGCCCGTGCTGCCGGTGCCGCTCACGGCGGTCGATCCCAACAGCGGCCTCACCCTCGGCATGATCCCGACCATGCTGGTGACCAATGCCAGCAGCGAGATCACCGACATAATCGCGCCGGACATCACGCACAACCCGTACTTCGGCTGGGGCGGGGACGGCCGGATACTCGCCTTCCCGTCGGAGGACACTCAATGGTCGCTCGTCGGCGGCGGGGAGCAGCACGTCCAGAGCAACTTCGATGCGCAATACGAGACGGGCCTCCTGCGCGAGTCGCCCTTCTCGCTGACGGTCGAGGGCCTCTACGACCGCAGCGGCACGCCGCGCTTCTATGGCGTCGGCAACAACTCCGTCAAGATCAATCAGAGCGTCTATATCGATCAGCAGATCGGCTTCGACTCGACACTCGGCTGGAACGTCACCCAGGCCTGGCAGCTCGCCTACACCTTCACCCTGAAGAAGGTCAAGGTTCTCGGCACGACCCTCCCCGGCGTTCCGGCAATTACTTCCCGGTTCGAGGGAACGCTCGGCATCGGCACCACCCATGAGCTGCTCAACCGCGTCGCGCTCGTCTACGACACCCGTAACGACATCGTCATCCCCACGAGCGGCATGGAGGTCGTTGCCTACGGGGGCGTGGCGAGCCGCAACGTCGCCGTGGACGACTCGCTCTTCACCGAGGCCGGTGGCGACGGCCGGTTCTACTGGTCCCCGTACCGCACGCTCGTGGTGGCGACCCACGTGGACCTGCGGTATGAGCCAAGCGCGCATCACGACCCGTTCTGGGCGCTGAGCAGCCTCGGGGGCGACCAGAGCGTCATCGGCGGCTCACAGACTTTGCGGGGCTACGGCGCCGGTCGTTTCTATGACCGCAACTCCTTCTCCGCCAACCTCGAGCTGCGGCAGACCGTGCTCTCGATGGATGCGTTCTCCACGCACATCGACCTGCAGGTCACGCCGTTCTTCGACACCGGCCGCGTCTTCCACAGCGGTACCACCTGGCCGATCACCCACCTGCACAGCGTGATGGGAGTGGGATTTCGCGGGATCGCACCGCCCTCCGTCGTTGGCTACGTCGACATCGGCGTGGGCCACGAGGGCATCGCCGTCTTCACTGGCATAGGCTACCCTTTTTAGATTGGCGCAAAGACGCCTGCGGCGCTTTGCGCGGCCAGCCCAATGACGGGATTCGATCCCGCGGACCGAGGGCGGCCTCGGTCCGCTTGGTTACCTGCTGTTGGAAGGCACTCCGTCAGGGAGGTAGGCGTTTTCCTTGAACCAGCGCAGCGCGTCGGCGAATGCCTCTGCTGGGGGGCGCCAGCGGTAGCCGAGCTCGCGCGCGGCCTTGTCGCTGGAGAAGAACATGCGCTTGCGCGACATGCGCACGCCTTCCACGGTGACACGAGTCGGCCGGCCCGCGAGCCTCGCGTAGAGCTCTGAGACATGAGCGACCGGAAGAACGGCCGCGTGCGGCAGCCGGATGCGCGGCGGCTTTCGGCCCACGAGCTGCGCGATGAGCGTCAGGATCTGCCGCAGCGTCATATCCTCCCCGCCGAGAATGTAACGCTCGCCGATGCGACCGCGATGGAATGCCAACAGGTGGCCGGCCGCCACGTCATCGACGTGCACGATGTTGAGTCCCGTGTCGACGTAGGCGGGCGTTCGGCCGCGGGCGGCGTCGAGCACGATCTGACCGGTGGGTGTCGGCTTCACGTCGCCCGGCCCGATGGGTGTCGATGGATTGACGATCACCACCGGCGCGCCGCCCGCCGCCGCCTCGCGGGCCCGCGCCTCCGCGAGGAACTTCGAGCGCTTGTAGTGGCCGATCATGTCGGCGAGTCCGACGGCCGTGTCCTCGGCGCCCGGACGGCCATCCGGCGGCAAGCCGACCGTCGCGACACTGCTGGTGTAGACGATGCGCCGCACTGCCACACGCCGGGCCGCATCGAGCAGGTTGCCCGTACCCTCGACGTTGGTGCGGTAGAGCTGCTGGGGTTGCGGCGCCCACAGCCGGTAGTCGGCCGCCACGTGAAAGACGCCTTCGCATCCGTCGAGCGCCGGCTCCAGGGAACTGATGTCCGTGAGATCACCCACGATCTGCTCGACCGCCAGGGCGGCGACATTGCGGCGATCCGACCCGCCGCGCACCAGGGCGCGCACCTGCCAGCCCTCGGCGAGGAGCGCCCTGGCCACTGCGGCGCCGACGAATCCGGTGGCGCCCGTGACCAGCGCCCTCATGAGGCCTCCGCGGGCGCGGCCGCGCTCGCGCCGTGCGGTCCGCCCACGAGCGCGCGCCGCGCCGGGGAGTCGGCAGCGGCCACGGCCGCCAGTACGCGGCTCGCGATCCGAAACCGCGCCGACAGGCGAATCAAAGCCCCGACATCTCCCGGCGCTCGCGCCAGACCCGCGGCCAGGCGCCCGATCCGCAGCCGCCCGCCGCCGCTCGCGGCGATCACCGCCGCGGGCAGCTCGTCGGCCGCGGTGTCGACGATGACTCGCAGAGCGATGAACGGCAGCCCGGCCTGGGCTGCCACGTGTGCAACGGCGGCGCTCTCCATGTCGACGCCGACAGCGCCCGTCTGCCGCCACGTGGCGGCCTTCGTGCCGGGCCGCGCGAGCGGCCGCTCGCTGGTGAGAAGGCTGCCGCCGCAGACGATGCAGGAAGCCGGCAGCGCCTCGCGGAGCCGCTCCCGCCACTGGCGAGAGGTCGGTAGTACCGCGCGGGACTCGGCACCGCCCGCGGTCGCGATCGCCTCCGGCAACAGCACGGCACCGCAGATCAACGTCGGATCGAGGCCGCCAGCCATCCCGTAGCTCGCAAGCGCGGTGGCTCCCGCCAGAACGAGCCTGCGCGCGGCCGCGGTCGCCGCAGACCGGCCGATGCCGCTCACCGCCAACAGCGCACCATCGGCGAGCCGCAGGAGCTCCGCTCCCTGACGAGTCGCGGGTCCGAGAGTGCGCGCCTCGGCCGCGAGCGCCGAGACGATGCCGACGGGCTTCAAGGCGGGGGAGACTCGGTGCGGCGGCGGTAGGCGGCGAGCGCCCAGAGCGGAAAGAAGGCGCAGTAGCCGTGGTACTTGAGATAGAACACCCGCGGGAACCCGGGAGCGGTGAAGCTCGGGTGCGACCAGAGCCCGTTTCTCTCCTGGGTCCGCAACAAGTACTCGACCCCGCGCCTCACGGCAGCCGAGCCGCGCTCGCCGGCGGCGATGAGCGCGAGCACCGCCCAGGCGGTGTGATACGGCGTGCTACCGAAGCTGCGGTTCGGAGCTCTCTCGCGGTCGTAGCTGTCGTAGCTGTCGTTGCTCTCGCCCCAGCCGCCATCGGTGTTCTGGCGCGACAGGAACCACGCCACCGCGCGGCGCACCGCCGGGTCCTCGGGCGAAACGCCCGCGAGCTCGAGCGCCGTGAGCACCGACCAGGTGCCGTAGATGTAGTTCGAGCCCCAGCGGCCGAACCAGGAGCCGTCGGCCTCCTGCTCGCGCCGCAGGTATTCGAGCGCGCGCTCCAGGGCGCGACGGTCCTGGGGACGACGCGCACGGGAGAGGACGGCGATCACCCGCGCGGTCACGTCGCTCGTCGGCGGATCGAGCAGCGCGCCGTGATCCGCGAACGGAATGTAGTTGAGATTGTAGTGAGTGTTGTCGGCGTCGAAGGCCGCGAAGCCACCGTTCTCACTCTGCATGCCGACCAGCCAGTCGAGCGCCCGGTCGATCGAGGCGCTGTAGCGCTCCGGCAGGCCCGCCTGGTGCATCGCCCAGCCGACCACCGCCGTATCGTCGAGGTCGGGATAGTGCGCGTTGCCGAACTGGAAAGCCCAGCCGCCGCCGGGAAGCTCCGGCCGGCGCGCGCGCCAGTCTCCGACCTTCTCCAACACCTGCCTCGGCAGCAGCCAGTCGAGCGCGCGCACCGCGGATCGGGCGGCATGAGCGTCGCCGGTTTCCTGCATCGCAAGAACCGCAAGGGCCGTATCCCACACGGGCGAGACGCAGGGCTGGCAGTAGGCGCTGTCACGGCCCACGACCAGCAGTTTGTCGATGGCCCGCCGGGCGGTGACCCGGCGGGGGTCATCCGCGGGATAACCGAGCAGCACCATCATCTCGAGCGCATTCACCATCGCGGGAAAGATCGCGCCGAGCCCGTCCTCGCCGTTCAGTCGCTCGAGCACCCAGGCTTCGGCGCGGCGCAGCGCGGCGTTACGCATGACCGCGGGGATCAGCGGATCGAGATAACGCGCCAGCCGATCCAGCGCGAAGAAAGCCCGGGCGAGCAGGCTACCGCGCCCGGGCAGGCGGAAGTAGTGACGCTCCTCCTCCGGAGACTCCGTGAAGAGCTCCCGCACGTGCACGCCGCGCGGATTGCGCGCCTCGGGCTTCACCGTACAGAGCACGAAGAGCGGCACCATCACCGTGCGCGACCAGTAGGAGACCTTGTCGATGTGGAACGGGAACCACTTCGGCATCAACATGATCTCGACGGGGATGTAGGGCACCGCCCGCCAGGGAATCTCGCCGAAGAGCGCGAGCGCGATCCGTGCGAAGACGTTGACGTGCGCGGCCCCGCCCCGCGCCAGGATCGCCTCGCGGGCCCGGCGCATGTGCGGCGCGTCCGGATCGTCGCCGGCGAGCTTCAACGCGTAATACACCTTCACGGTGCAACTCAGGTCGAGCTCCCCGCCCAAATAAAGCGGCCAGCCGCCGTGGGCGGCCTGTTTGTCGCGCAGATAGACTGCGAGCTTGCGCTCGAGCTCCGGGTCGATCTCATCCAGATAATGCATCATCAGGATGTATTCGGCCGGGATGGTGCAGTCGGCCTCGAGCTCGAAGAGCCAGTGCCCGTCGGCCTTTTGCAGTCCGATGAGCGCATCGCGCGCCGCCGCGACCGCCTGGTCGACATTGCTCGGAAACCGAGCGCTTTCCGTCGCCGCCGCATTCACTGCAAAGACCCTCCGAGCCGGGTCGAGGCGCCGAGCTCATCCGCGCCCACGGCGGCGGCGCGCACCGCCGCCGGCTTCATCGGCACCGGTCCGTCAGCGAGCGGCAAGCCGCGCGCGGCGCGCTCGAAGAGCTGCTTGAGCATCCGGTCCTTGCGCACCGAGAGGGTGCTCAGAGTGCGGGTCATCATCACCGCCGATCGTGAGACTTTCACCTGAGAGCCGGCCGTGAAACCCGGGGTCGTCTGGATCCTGCGCAACGTCAGCGCCGCGAGACCGAGCGCCCACAGACAAAAGAGTCGGATGCCTGTCTCCTCGCCCGGTATGAGCAGCGTGAAGGCGAGCGCGTTGCGCAGGTGCCGGTGCGCGACGCCGATCAGCTCCAGCATGCCGGCGTGGAAACGCGCGTCGCTGCGCTCCGGGGAAAGCTGCGCGAGATCGACCCCATGACGGCTGAACACCTCTTGCGGCAGCCAGCAGGCGCCTCGGCTGCGGTCCTCCCAGACATCCTTGAGGATGTTGGTCATCTGCAGGCCCTGGCCGAAGGAGGGCGCGAGCTCGTAGAGCGCTGCGTGGTGACGCATCACCGCCGGCGAGTAGGCGCAGAAGAGCTCCGTCAGGGTCTCGCCCACGATCCCCGCCACGTAGTAGCAGTAGGAATCCATGTCGGTCGAGCGGGCAAGGCCCTTGAGGCTCGCGGTGCGTTGGAACTGATGCATGCCGTGGCTCATCACTTCGATGCAGCGGCGGATGGCGGCGCGCTGGCGCTCATCGAGCCGGCCGACCACGCGCAGGACCCGGTCCATGTTGGCGATGAGCTCGCGCTCCGCGGGCAGCGTGCGGTCGGAAAGGCGCGGCACCACGTCGCCCGAGAGACGGACCGCATCCTCCGCGCCCTTCACGACGGCGGTGAAGCGCTCGAGAAAGACGTAGGTGTCGGTCGCCGACAGCGCGGGCTCGTCCTCGATGGTGTCGGCAATGCGGCAAAGCAGATACGCGCTCGTGACCGCAGTGCGAAGCGCGGCGGGAAGCTGCGGGATCGTCAGCGCGAACGTGCGTGAGACGTGCGGCAGGATCTCGTCCTGGTAAGCCTCATCGGACATGCCGGAATCGGGTTCCACCACTTGGGGCTCCGCTCAACTGCGCCGGGCCAGCAGCCAGTCGGTGACACCGCGAAGCGCATCCGCGCGGCTGCCGAATGGCGCAAGCGATTCCATGGCCTCACTGTGCAGGCGGCGTACCTGCTCCTGAGACGCGCTGACACCGAGGACGGCCGGATACGTCGGCTTGCCGCGCTCGCGATCGGCGCCGGCCGCCTTGCCCAGGGTCGCGGTATCCGAGAGCACATCGAGGAGGTCGTCCTGAATCTGGAACGCAAGCCCGATCGGAGCGGCAAAGCCCGCGAGCGCGTGCTCGAACCCCGGCTCGAGCGCAGGCGTGCAGGCCGCGCCCATCATGACGCTGGCCCGGATCAGAGCGCCGGTCTTCAACGAATGCATCTCCTCGATCTGGCCGATGGCGAGCTTTCGACCCTGCGCCTCGAGATCTATGGCCTGACCGCCCGCCATGCCGACGCTGCCGATCGCACGCGCGAGCAACTCCACGAGCCGTACCCGGATCGCCGGATCGGCCGGTAGCGCCGGATCGCGGGCAAGCAGCTCGAACGCAAGCGATTGAAGCGCGTCACCTACGAGTAGCGCCGTCGCCTCATCGTACGCTTTGTGACACGTCGGCCGCCCGCGGCGCAGGTCATCGTCATCCATCGACGGGAGGTCGTCGTGCACCAGCGAGTAGACATGCACAAGCTCCAGCGCGCACGCGGCCGCCTCCACCCAATCCTCCTCCAGCCCGAGCGCACGCGCCGTGGCGAAGAGCAGGATCGGACGCACGCGCTTGCCGCCGCCGAGCACGCTGTAGCGCATCGCGGCATGCAGTCGCTCGGGCGTCTCATCGGTGCGCGGCAGCCGCGCCGCCAGCGCCCCCTCCATCCTCGCGCGCCAGGCCTCGAGCTGCGTGGCGAACGAGTCAGGCACGACTGGCACGCCGGCTTTCTTCGGGGCGACTCGCGCGCTTGACGTCGGCGAGCGGGATCGCCGCCACCGGCGGCGGCGGCTGATCCTCGTAGAGGAACGGCAGCTCGGGCGCCATCGGGCCATCGACTCGCGGTCCGCGCAGCAGCACCTTCAGCGCCTTGAGCGGATGCGCAAAGGTGTCATCGACGGCGGTGCCCTCGAACCCGCAGTGGGCCATGCAATTGGCACACTTGGGGTTGCGGCCGACGCCGTAGCGCTCCCAGTCGGTGTCTTCCATGAGCGAGCGGTAGCTCTTGGCATAGCCCTCGTCGGTGAGGAGATAACAGGGGCGCTGCCAGCCAAAGAGGTTGTAGGTGGGATTGCTCCACGGCGTGCACTGATAAGTCTGATTGCCGGCGAGGAAGTCGAGGAACAGAGCGGATTGGTTGAACGGCCAACGGGCGCCGCGCTGGCGGCCGCGCTTGAAGATCTCGCGAAACAGCTGCTTGCTCGCATCGCGGCCGAGGAACACGTCCTGCCGCGGCGCGTGCTGATAGCTGTACCCGGGGGAGACGGTGATCCCCTCCACCCCGAGCGACTGGGCCATGTCGAAGAAATCGGCCACTTCGTCCGGTTTCTCGTTCTGGAACAGCGTGCAGTTGACGGTGACACGGAATCCCTTGGCGCGCGCGAGCTTGATGGCCGCGACCGCCTTGTCGAACACCCCCTCCTGACACACCGACTCGTCGTGCCGCTCGCGGTTGCCGTCGAGGTGCACCGAGAAGGTGAGATAGGGCGAAGGCCGGTAATCCTCGATGTGCTTGGCGAGCAGGATGGCGTTGGTGCAGAGATAGACGAAGCGCTTGCGCGCCACGATGCCCGCGACGATCTGCGGCATCTCCCGGTGAATGAGCGGCTCGCCTCCGGGGATGGACACCATCGGGGCACCGCACTCATCGACGGCGTGCAGCGCGTCCTCGACGGATACGCGCCGCTGCAGCGTCTCCTTCGGATAATCGATCTTGCCGCAGCCGGCGCAGGCGAGATTGCACTGGAACAGGGGCTCGAGCATGAGCACCAGCGGGTAGCGCTTCTCGCCGCGGAGTTTCTTGCCGAGGATGTAGCGCGCGACGCGGTACTTTTGAATCAGTGGAATACTCAAAATCCTGCTCCTGTTGTTGTGCCGGCCGACGGTGCGGCCGGTATCCGGCCCCACCAACGGGCCGAGCTCAGCTCAAGGTCTCAGCAAAGACCGCGCCGCGCGACTGTAACGCATGCAGCGCCGGCCGGTGATCCCGCCAAATCCGTTCCCACTCCATCCTGAACCAGGGGGTGAAGCGCACTGCGCCTGCATCCCGCATCTCCTCAGCGAGCCGCTCCGGACTCACCCAACGCCAGTCCGAGATCTCGTTGTGATCGATGCGTACCCTCCCGGCGCTTCGCCCGATGAAGACCGAGCACAGCTCGTGCTCCGCCCCGACATTGTCGAACTGCGCCTGATACTGGAACTTGAACAGAAAATGCAACCGGCAAGTCAGTCCGAGCTCCTCGTACAGGCGCCGGTGGATGGCCGCCTCCATGGTCTCGGCCCGCCGTGGATGGCTGCAGCAACTGTTCGACCAGTAGTGCGGCCAAAGCGGCTTCGCCGCCGAGCGACGCTGCAGCAGCAGCTCGCCGGTCTCGTTGAAAATCAGCAGCGAGAACGCGCGGTGCAGGACCCCGCGCCCTTCGTGGCAGCGCGCCTTGCTCAGGTAGCCCACCTCGCGATCCGCCTCGTCCACCAGGACGAGCGATTCGGCCTCGCTCGAACTGTCGCTGCCAGCCCACGGTGCGGCATACCCGGAGTTTGCTACCGTCACGCGGGCACCCCCGCCCAGCGAGCAAGCGTGTACCATGTGCGGAATTCATGGACTTGAAACCATCCGACTTCGTCGTTCATTGCAATCCGCGGGTTAGGCATTCCTCGATCCATGATAACCGGCTCCACGGTCGCTGTAACTGCCCAGGCAGTCATGAGCGCGCTCGGCACGATAATGGCCGCGGCCGCGCTCGGCTATGCCGCCGCCGCCTGGGTCGCCGTGCGGCTCTGCCGAAACAGTGGCGGGCAGCGTCGGTCTGAACCGGCCGGCGGAACGCGCGCCTCGCAGCGCCCCGTCAGCGTCCTTAAGCCCCTCTGCGGCGCAGAGCCTGGGCTTGGCCATTCGCTGCGCTCGTTCTGCGAGCAGAACTATGCCGGCGCCGTTCAGATCGTCTTCGGTGTCCAGCACCCGACCGACCCCGCCCTCGCGGTGCTCGAGGGCCTGAAGCGGCAATACCCGCGGCTCGATCTTACGGTGGTGGTTGATCCGACCCGCCACGGCACGAGCGCGAAGGTGAGCAACCTCATCAACATGATGCGTGCCGCCCGACATGACTGTCTCGTGCTGGCCGACAGCGATGTCGCCGTACCGCGCGGATATCTTGCCGCGGTGACCGCGCCGCTCGCCGACCCCGAGGTCGGCATCGTCACCTGTCCCTATCGCGGGATTCCCCGCCCCGGCCTCTGGTCGTTCCTCGGTGCGCTCTTCGTCAATGACTGGTTCATCCCCTCGGTGCGCGTGGCGGCGCTCTTTGGGTCGCGCGCCTTCGCTTTCGGCGCGACGATCGCGTTGCGGCGGGATACGCTCGATGCGATCGGCGGTTTCCCCGCGATCGCCGATCAGCTGGCGGACGACTACCGCCTGGGAGAGCTGACGCGCCGCCGCGGTCAACGGACGGTCTTGTCGAACGTGGTGGTGGATACCGCCGTGGATGAGCGCACGTTCCGCCAGCTCGTGCAGCACGGCCTGAGGTGGTTGCGCACCATCCGGGTCGTGCGTCCGGGCGGATACGCCTTCTCCGCCGTCACCTTCAGTCTGCCGGTGGCGGTGCTCGGCTGTGCAATTGCCGGCGGGACACCCGTCGCGCTCTCCGCGCTTGCCGCGACGGTGGTACTGCGGGTGATGTTACATTTGGCCACGCAATTCCCGGCGCGGTCCTGGTCCCAACTCTGGGCCATCCCGCTCGCCGATGCGCTCGGTTTTGCGCTCTGGTGCGGCGGCTTTGTCACCCGCGAAGTGCAGTGGCGGCAGGGCCGCTACCGCGTGGCGCGCGACGGCTCGGTGCAGCCGATTTCTCGAGGATTCCAATCATGATGAAAACGCTGTTCCTGCAAGCTCCCTCATTCGACGGATTCGACGGCGGTGCCGGCGCCCGCTACCAGGCGAAGCGCGAGATCCGCTCCTTCTGGTTTCCGACGTGGCTCGCGCAGCCCGCCGCCCTCGTGCCGGGCAGCCGCCTGCTCGATGCGCCGGCCGATGGCACCACGATGTCGCAAGTACTGCCTCTCGCGAAGCAGTACGACCTCGTCATCATGCACACCAGCTCCCCCTCCTTCCCGACCGACGCCAAGGTCGCGGAGCTGCTGAAGGAGGAGAATCCGCGCCTCAAGATCGGCATGGTCGGCGCCAAGGCCGCCGTCGACCCCGCCGGCTCCCTCGGCGCATCGGCCGCGATCGACTTCGTGGCGCGCGAGGAATTCGACTACACCTGCAAGGAGGTGGCCGAGGGCCGCGAGCTCGGCACCATCCCGGGGCTCTCCTTCCGCCGCGCCGACGGCACGATCGAGCACAACCCCGCCCGGCCCATGATCGAGAACATGGACGAGCTGCCGTGGGTGACGCCGGTGTACAAGCGCGACCTCACGATCGAGAACTACTTCATCGGGTACCTCCAGCATCCTTACGTGTCCTTCTACACCGGACGCGGCTGCCGCTCGAAGTGCACCTTCTGCTTGTGGCCGCAGACCGTCGGCGGCCACCGTTACCGCGTACGCAGCGCCGAGAGCGTCGTCGAGGAAGTGCGGTGGATCAAGGAGAACATGCCGCACGTGAAGGAGATCTTCTTCGACGATGACACTTTCACCGATTTCCGTCCGCGGGCGGAGGAGATTGCCCGCGGCCTCGGCAAGCTCGGCGTCACGTGGTCCTGCAACGCCAAGGCCAACGTGCCGTATGAGACCTTGAAGGTCATGAAGGACAATGGCCTGCGCCTGCTCCTCGTCGGCTACGAGTCCGGGAACGACCAGATCCTGCACAACATCAGGAAGGGCCTGCGCACCGACATCGCGCGGCGCTTCACCAGCGACTGCCGCAAGCTCGGCGTCACCATCCACGGCACCTTCATCCTCGGCCTCCCGGGGGAGACGGCCGAGACCATCCGCGAGACGATTCAGTTCGCGGTCGACATCAACCCGCACACGATCCAGGTGTCGCTCGCCGCCCCGTACCCGGGCACCCAGCTCTACCAACAGGCGGTCGACAACGGCTGGATCAAAGCCAACGACAGCCTGAATCTCGTCAATGATCGCGGCGTGCAGCTCTCGCCCATCAGCTACCCGCATCTGCCGGCGAAGGAGATCTATCACGCGGTGGAAACCTTTTACAAGAGGTTCTACTTCCGGCCGCGCAAGATCGCCGAGCTCACCGGCGAGATGCTGCGCAGCTGGGAGATGACCAAGCGACGGCTGCGCGAGGGGGTGGAGTTCTTTCGCTTCCTGCACGCGCACGAGGCGTGAGCGGCCCGCGGATCGAGCCGTTGAGGTTTCTCATCGTCACCGCGGACGACTTCGGACTGAGCGCAGCGGTCAACCTCGGCGTGGAGCGGGCCGCGCACGCGGGCGTTCTGACCGCGGCGAGCCTCATGGTCGGTGCGCCGGCAGCCGCGGACGCCGTGCGACGCGCTCGGGAGCTCCAGGGCCTCTCGGTCGGGCTGCATCTCGTCCTCGCCGACGGCTGGTCGGTGTTGCCGCCGTCCACGATCCCGGCACTCGTCGACGCCCAAGGGCGCTTCGGCAACAGCATGGTGCGAGACGGCGTGCGCTTCTTCGCGCTGCCGGCCGTTCGTCGCCAGCTCGAGGCGGAAATCCGCGCCCAGTTTCAGGCGTTCGCCGCTACCGAACTGCCGTTGGATCACGTGAACGCCCACAAGCACTTTCACCTCCATCCGACGCTCCTCGAGATGCTGTTGCGGATTGGAGGCGAGTTCGGCATGCCGGCCGTGAGGCTGCCGCGGGAGCCGGCGTGGGCCGCGCGGCGCGTGGGCGGCGCGCTCGCGGGACCCGCCGTCACGGGGCTGCTCTCGCCGTGGCTCGCCCTCATGAGGCGGCGGCTGCGGACGGCGCACATCGCTCACAACGACTACGTCTTCGGTATGTCGGACAGCGGCTCGATGGATGAGCCGCGGCTGCTCGAGATACTGGGCAGGCTTCCCGAAGGGATCACCGAAATCTATCTTCACCCCGCTGTCGAGTCCGGCGCCGCCATTTCGCCGGCCATGGGCGGCTACCGGCATGCGGACGAGCTCGCCGCGCTCACCAGCCCGAAAGTCCGCGCCGCGGTGTCGGCCTGCGGCGCCGCGACCGGTGGCTTTCGCCGCCTGTTGGCGGCCGGCAGGGAAGAGCGGCGCGCCGCATGAGGATCGCAGTCCGTCTCCCCCTCGCCGCCGGCCTGGTGGCGCCGCCTGACGTTTCGTCTGCGCTGCGCCCTGCCGCCCGACCAGAAACGCCCCTTCGTCGCAGCGCAGCCGCAGGCGCAGACCGGACGGCTCACCGTCAGTTCAGATCGAACGGGTGTCGCAGGACGATCGTCTGCTCGCGATCCGGGCCCGTCGAGATGACATCGAGCGGCACCTCGACCAGCTCCTGCAGGCGCTCCAGGTACTTGCGGGCATTCGCGGGCAGCGCCGCGTACTCAGTGATTCCCACCGTCGACTCCGCCCAGCCGGGCAGCTCCTCGTAGACGGGCTCGAGGCCCGCATAGCCTTCGATGCTGAGCGGGGGCTCCGCCACGACCTGACCGCCCTCACGATAGCCGACGCATACCCTGATCGTGTCGAGGCCGTCGAGCACGTCCAGCTTGGTGATGCAGAGGCCTGAGACGCTCGAGTGAACGATCGAGCGCCGGAGCGCCACGGAATCGAACCAGCCGCAGCGCCGCCGCCGTCCGGTGACCGAGCCGAACTCGTGCCCCACGCGCGAGAGATGCTCGCCGTAGCCGTCAAAGAGCTCCGTCGGGAAGGGGCCCGCGCCAACCCGTGTCGTGTACGCCTTGACGATACCGAGCACGTAATCGAATGCGCGCGGCCCGAGACCCGTGCCCGTGCCCGCGAACCCGGCGGTGGTGTTGGACGAGGTGACGAAGGGATAGGTGCCGAGGTCGACATCGAGCATCGCCGCTTGGGCACCTTCAAACAGCACGTTCGCCCCCTCGCGCCTCAGCCGGTGCAACGCGAGCGTCACGTCCGCGACGAGCGGCACGATGGACTCACTCAAGACCAGCAATTCGTCGAGGGTCTTCCGAAAGTCCACCGGGGAACGGCGGAAGTAGTGCTGCAGGACGAAATTGTGGAAGTCGAGCACTTCACCCAGTTTGGCGGCGAAGCGGTCGCGCTGGAACAGATCCGCCACACGCACCGCGCGCCGGGCCGCCTTGTCCTCGTACGCGGGCCCGATGCCCCGGCCGGTCGTGCCGATCGCATTCGCCCCGCGAGCCAGCTCGCGCGCCTGATCCAACTCGACATGCGAGGGCAGGATGAGCGGACAGCTCGGCGAGATCCGCAGCCGCTCGAAAACCGGCACGCCCTGATCGACCAACATGCGGCTCTCCCGGAGCAGCGCCTGCAGCGACAGCACGACGCCATTGCCGATGAAGCAGCGGACCCGCTCGTGCAGGATGCCGGAAGGGATGAGCGAGAGGATGGTCTTGCGCCCACCGTGAACCAGAGTGTGGCCGGCGTTGTGCCCGCCCTGGAAGCGCGCCACTGCGGCCGCGCGCGCAGCGAGGAGATCGACGACCTTGCCCTTGCCCTCATCTCCCCATTGGGTGCCGATGACGACGATGAATTTCCCCAAGGAATCTATGCTCCGCGACGCCCTTCAAGCAGTCCGCGATTCTAGGTAGGCGTCCCCGGAGGCACAAGGAATATCGGGCTGCGGCGCCTCGAGGATCTGCACGCCGGCGGTGCGCGCGAGGGCACGGATCTCGATCTCGGGCAGCTCCACGGCGAGCTCGATCGAGCCGTCCTCGGCCACATGTTCCTCACGCACCGCCTTCGCCGCATAGAGCCGCGATCGCAGCGCGCCGGCGGCCGCGGGCAGGCGCAGCCGCGCGCGGCGCGCGAAGCGTGACAGGCGCTCGGCGATGGCGCTCGTCAGGAGCTCGAGGCCGATGCGCTTCTGCGCGCAGATCCACGCGGCCGAGGGCATGGCGGTATTGTCGCGCTCGATGGCCGCGGGGCGCTGCAGGCGATCGATCTTGTTGTACACGATGATCTGCGGAATCGAGTCCGCGCCGATCTCCGCCAGTACTTCGTTCACCTGCGCGATGTGCTCGTCCCGCCGCGGATCGCTGGCATCGATGACGTGCAGCAGCAGTGTGGCCTCGCGCGCTTCCGTCAGGGTCGATTGGAAGGCGGCCACCAACTCGTGGGGCAGCTCCCGGATGAAACCGACAGTGTCCGCGGCGACGACCGGCGTGCCGCCCGGCAGTGTTATGCGGCGCACCGTCGGGTCGAGCGTCGCAAAGAGTTGGTCCGCGACGTAGGCATCGGCGCCGGTCAGTGCGCGAAAGAGCGTCGACTTGCCCGCGTTGGTGTAGCCGACCAGGGCGAGCGAGGGCACCGGGATCTCCGCGCGCATCTGCCGTCCGGTCTCACGTTGCTGCTTGATCTTCTCCAGCCGCCGCGTGAGCACGCGCACGCGCTGCGCGATCAGCCGCCGGTCGGTCTCGAGCTGCGTCTCGCCCGGTCCGCGCAGGCCGATACCGCCCTTCTGGCGCTCGAGGTGGCTCCAACCCCGCACCAGGCGGCTGCCGATGTGCTTGAGCTGCGCGAGCTCGACTTCGAGCTTGCCCTCGAAGCTGCGCGCCCGCTGGGCGAAAATGTCGAGAATCAGGCCGTTGCGATCGAGCACGCGCCGGCCGGTCAGCTGCTCGAGATTGCGCTCCTGACTCGGCGAGAGCGCGTGGTCCACCAGGATCACCTCCGCTGCGCTCGCCTCGGCCGTCTGCTTCAGCTCCTCGGCCTTGCCGCTGCCGACGAAAAAGCGCGGGTCCGGCCGCGCGCGGCGGCCCGTGACGGTGGCGACAGGCTCCGCGCCCGCCGAGACCGCAAGCTGGGTGAACTCCTCGAGATCCTCGGGATCGACCTGGGCGCCGAGACCGATGCGCACCAGGAGCGCGCGCTCACCGGAACGCGGGCGCTCGAACACTCGGCACCTCCGTGCGGCGGCGCATCACTCGGCGGGCGACTCCGCGGCAACGACGCCCTCCTCGGCCGTCAGGCGCACATTGCGCGCCGGCACGACGGTGGAGATGGCGTGCTTGTAGACCATCTGGCTGACGCTGTTCTTCAACAGCACCACGAATTGGTCGAACGAATCGATCTGACCCTGCAACTTGATGCCGTTGACGAGGTAGATGGATACGGGCACCCGTTCCTTGCGCAGTGCGTTCAGGAAAGGATCTTGGAGCGATTGGCCTTTGGCCATCGGGTTCTCCTTGTTTTCACGGCTTCTAATTGTTCGTAAGTAGGGGATCGCAAGCAGAGCTTCCCTGCGCACGTTCAGCAAGCTGCGTGCCTCGCCGACGAGAGGGACCGAAGGCTGTGATCTTAACATGCGCGCCGAATCAAAGACCAAGCTCTCTCAACTCGTGACGGACGTCGCGATTCCACGACAGCTCGTCGGCCTCGGGGTCGAGCCAGCTCGGGGCGGTTTCGGCGCGCATCCAGGTCAGCTGGCGCTTGGCGAGCTGGCGCGTGGCGGCAATACCCCGCTCGACCGCCTCGTCGAGGCCGTAGTCACCCTCGAGGTGCGCCCAGAGCTGCCGGTACCCGACCGCGCGCATCGAGGAATGACGGGCGGTGAGATCCCCCCTTTGGTGCAACGCCTTCACCTCCTCGACGAAACCCGCATCCATCATGTCGCGGAAGCGCCGCGCGAGGCGCTGATGCAACAGCGGGCGACTGCGCGGAGCGAGCGCCCAGGCTCTGAGTGGCAGGTTCGCGAGCGGGCTCACGGTCTCACGTTGCAGCTCCGACAGCCGCCGGCCGGTCGCCTGGCAAACCTCCAGAGCCCGTTGAATTCGCTGGCTGTCATTCGGACTGATGCGTGCGGCGGCCTGCGGATCGAGCCGCCCGAGCTCCCGGTGCAACGCCGGCCAGCCGGCGCGCGCCGCGCGATCGTCGATGTCGCGCCGCAGCTCCGCCGATGCCTGTGGCAACGGCGCCAAGCCTTTGAGCAGCGCGCGCAAGTAGAGCATGGTGCCGCCGACCAGCAGCGGTACGCGCCGGCGCGCATGCACGGCGGCGATCGCCGCCATCGCCTCGGTGACGAACCGGCCCGCCGAGTAGCTCTCCGCCGGATCGCAGATGTCGATGAGATGATGCCGCAACCGCTCGCGCACCTCCCGGGCGGGCTTGGCGGTACCGATGTCGAGGCCGCGATAGACCAGCGCGGAATCGACGCTGATGATCTCGACCGGCGCGGCTTCCGCCAGGCCAATGGCCCAGTCGCTCTTGCCGGTGCCGGTCGGACCGGAGAGGAGAAGTACCGGAAGCTTTACCGTGGCCGTCCCTGGCGGTGCGTCTCCCATCATCGACCCCGCAGGAAGAGCTGATCGAGCTCCCCGAGAGTGAGGCGGGTCCAGGTTGGACGGCCGTGGTTGCACTGGTTGGCGCGATCGGTCGCCTCCATCTGCCGAAGCAGGGCATCCATCTCAGGCAGGGTCAGGCGACGGCGGGCGTGGATGGCCGTCCGGCAGGCGAGCGTCCCGAGAAATCGATCGGCGGCCGTATCGAGATGATGGAGTCCGTCCTCGCGCGCCAGGTCTTCGATGACCGATTTGACGATATCCATCACCTGCTCGCCGGCGAGAAGCGCCGGAATCCTTCGCAACGCGAGCGAGGTCGGCCCGACCGCATCGATCTCAAAGCCCGCCCGCTCCCAGGGTGCGCTGTTCTCGAGGACCGCGTCCAGCTCATGAGGCTTGACGGTCACGACCATGGGCTCGAGGAGGAGCTGCGAGGCCGGTGGACCGGAGCCGCGATCGGCCTTCAGCCTTTCGTAGAGCACCCGCTCATGCGCGGCGTGCATGTCAACCAGGATGAGGCCCTCCGGGCTCTGGGCCAGGATGTAGATGCCATGCAGCTGCGCGAGCGGCACGCCGAGCGGCGGATAGCCCGGCGGCGCATCGTCGTCCCGACCGGTGCGCTCCGTCAGACTCGCTCGCGATTCGCCGGTCTCCCTTGCGAAGAGCGTCGGCGGCGGCGTGGGCTCGCTGACAGTCTGCGCCAACGCCCAAGGGCTGCGGGATGGCGCGTACGATCTCCCCAACACCGTCTGCGCGCTCGCAGCCGGTGTCGCGCCGGCCTCCGGCCGCGTGGCCGCGAGCGCCCGCTCGACTGCCCGGAAGATGAACTCGTGGATCTGATGGCTGTCGCGGAAGCGCACTTCGAGCTTCGCCGGGTGCGCGTTGACGTCGACGAGCTGCGGATCGAGCGCCAGATGCAGCACGTAGGCGGCATGCCTGCCGTGATAGAGCACGTCCCGGTAGCCGAGCCGCGCGGCGCTCGCGAGCAGCTTGTCGCGAACGCTCCGCCCGTTGACGAACCAGTACTGCTGATCCGGTTGCGCGCGCGATGCGGTCGGCAGACCGATCCAACCCGTGAGCCGAACGGGACCGGAGGAGTGGTCGACCGGAATGAGGCTCGGGATGAGCTCCTTGCCCAACACCTGGGAGAGGCGCTCCTCGCCCCCCGGCTCGCGGCTCGGAGCCGGTGCATCGAGCAGTACGCGCTCACCGCTGCGCAGGCGGAATGAGACGTCGGGACGGGAGAGCGCGAGACGCTCGAGCAGGCGCACGATGTGACCCGTCTCCGTCGGAGCACTGCGCACGAATTTGCGCCGCGCGGGGATGTTGAAGAAGAGATCGCGCACCTCGACCGTGGTGCCGGGCGGATGCGCGGCGGGGCGCACGGCGCTCACGGCGCCGGCATCGACACCGATCTCGGCGGCGCGCTCCGCGCCGCGCGGATGCGAGATGACGCGCAGGTGGGACACCGAGCCGATCGACGGTAGCGCCTCGCCGCGAAAGCCGAGGGTGGTGATGGCGGCGAGATCATCGAAAGAAGCGATCTTGCTCGTCGCGTGGCGGCGGAGCGCGACCGCCAGCTCGCCTGCGCCGATGCCGCTGCCGTCATCGCGCACTCGCATGAGCCCCACGCCCCCCCGCTCCACGTCGACTTCGATGCGGCGCGCGCCGGCATCGAGGCTGTTCTCGACGAGCTCCTTGATGACCGAGGCCGGTCGCTCGATCACCTCGCCGGCGGCGATTTGATCGACCAGCTCGCTGGGAAGGATGCGGATGGGTCCGGGAGACATGAGGCGCAGTTTATCGCGCCCGCATCTAATTCCCTGCAAAGAGATCTTCGGGTTTCCGGCGCTCTTCGGCGAAGAGGGTTCCGGCGGGCGGGTGCTGGCGGAAATAGCCGCGGATACCACGGAAGATTGCAGCGGCGATCTTCAGCTGGTGCCTCGGGCTGCGGAGCCTGCGCTCTTCGGCAGGATCGGAAAGGTAACCGGTCTCGATCAGCATCGAGGGGATGTCCGGCGACTTCAGCACGACGAAGGCGGCTTGCTGCACCTCGAGCTTGCGCACGGGAACGGAGTGATCGAGCGAGGCGAGCACCTGCCGGGCGGCCGTCATGCTCTCCCCGATCGTGGCGGACTGGGAGAGATTGAGGAGGACGGAGGCGAGGGTGCTCGATTTATCGTCGAGCTGTACGCCGCCCTTGAGATCAGCATCGTTCTCGCGCTCCGCGAGCCAGCGCGCCGCCTCGCTCGAAGCGCCGCGAACGGAGAGGATGTACACCGAGGCGCCGGTGATCTGCCGGTCGTCCACGCTGTCCGCATGGATGGAGACGAAGAGGTCGGCCTTGGCGCGGCGCGCGATCAGCATGCGCCCCCGAAGGGGAATGAAGATGTCGCTGTCGCGTGTCAGGACGGCGCGCATGCCGCGCTGGTCATCGATCCGTCGCGCCAGGAGGCGCGCGATGGCGAGCGTTACATTCTTCTCTTCCGTGCCGCCGGGGCCGATGGTGCCGGGGTCCTGGCCGCCATGCCCGGGATCGACCGCCACGATGATGTCGCGTCCGGTATCCACAGGCGCGTGCAGCGCACGAATCGGTGTTGGAATGGCGTCGGGCGCCACAGTCCTGGCGACGCCCGCCGCTGCATTGCCGAGCGTCAGAATGAGCTGGGGACCCCGCGTCCGCGAATACCTCCAGTCGGCATGCACACCCGTGACGGCATGTAATACCAGCACCAACCGCAACGCGCCGTGGGGACGGGGACCTACGTGAATACCGGCAACGAGGCCGCGCGCGACCGGGAGCCGCAGCCCCCGCCTGGCACGAGTCCGCGGCAGATCGATGACGGCCCGAGAAGGATGCTCGAGCGTGAAGAACTTCTCCCCCGTGACCCGCGAGAGATCGAGGGTCACGCGCGCGCTGTCCCCTGAGGCGGCCAGGTGCACGGCACTGAGGCGCGCGCCTCCCGCCCAGACTGCGGGCGCCGCCGCCGTCCCGATGCCGAGAAGGACAATCGCCCCTAGCTGAAAGACCTTTCTTATCATGTACTTTGCGGCGCTACTTGACCCGTAATCTACGGGCCGCGCCGTAAAGTTTCAACTACTCCGCTGCTTTCCCTGTCGCTTGCGCCCGCTCGAGCCAGCGGCCCCCGGTGGCCGTTTGCGCGGAAACGCTCGCCTGATGCGCATCCGGCGCCGCGGCCAAGCGCACCGTCAGATCCGGCGGCGGCAGCAGCCCCCCTGCCCTTTCCGGCCACTCGATGAGCCACAGGCTCCCCGGCCGCGCCCACTCCCGCAGGCCGAGGTGCTCGAGCTCCCCGGGCTCGCGCAGCCGGTAAAGATCGAGATGCACCAGCGTCAGCGCGCCGGCCTCATGCAGGCTCACCAGCGTGTAGGTCGGGCTCCGCACCGGCGCCGCTACACCGCAGGCACGCACGAATCCCCTCACCAGGGTGGTCTTGCCCGCACCGAGCTCGCCTGTCAGATAGAGGATGGCGGGCTGCTCGAGAGTGGCCGGCCGGGCGTCAGCGAGCCGCGCACCGAGTGCCTCGGTCTCTTCCGGCGTTTTCAGAGATTCACGCAGTTGTGCAGCTCCCGGGCGACATCACCGGCGAGGAGCCCCCGCTCCCCCGAGCGCGCTGCCGCATCGCCGGCCATCGCGTGTACCAGCACGCCGACTCTCGCGGCGAGCCATGCATCCCGGCACTGCGCGAAGATGCCCGCAATGGTCCCGGTCAGCACATCGCCCATACCCGCCGTCGCCATGCCGGGATTGCCTCGCTCGCAAAGGGCCGGCGTGCGTGCCGGCGCGCCGACGAGCGTGCCCGCGCCCTTGAGCACGACAGTCCCGTGATAACGCCCGACCAGCCGGTCGAGCGCGGCAAGCCGGTCGTGTTGAATCTCACGGGTCTGCATGCCGAGCAGGCGCGCCGCCTCCCCCGGATGAGGCGTCAGCACCCAATCCCCACGTGCCGGTCCGGCGGATTCCGCAATGATGTTGAGAGCGTCTGCATCGACCACCAGCGGCTTGCCGGAGCGCAACACCGCATCGAGCGCGCTGCGCGCCCAGGGCGTGCGGCCAAGACCGGGGCCGATGGCGATCACATCGGCCCGCTCGGCGGGCTCGGCGAGGCCCGCTGCATCCGCGAGCGGCAGACAGATGAGCTCCGGCCGCCCGGCCGAGATCGCCGGCACGTTCTCCGGCGCCACGGTCACCGTCACGAGGCCTGCGCCGACGCGCAGGCAGGCCTCACCCGCCAGGCGAACGGCGCCCGGCATCCCCACCCCGCCCCCCACGATCAGCACGCGGCCGAAATCACCCTTGTTCGACGAGCGCGCCCGCCGCGGCAACGCGTGTTGGATCGCCGACTCCAGGATGCGCTCGATGCGAGGCGCAGGCCCTCCCGCCGGGCCCGGGCTGATCTCAAGGTCGTCGAAGAACACCGTGCCGGCGAACTCCGGCCCCTCGCCGATGAACAGCCCCGTCTTCAACCCAACCAAGGTGACCGTGCAGTCCGCGCGCACCGTGTCGCCGAGCGGCACACCGGTGTCGCTGTCGAGGCCGGAGGGAACATCCACAGCGAGCACGGGGCGGCCGGAGCTGTTGATATCGCGGATGACGCGCGCGATCTCCGCGCGCGCGGCTCCGCGCAGCCCGGTGCCGAGGAGCGCGTCGACGATCACCTCGCCCCCGGCAAGCCGCTCCGGCGCATAGGGTTGGACCTGAACGCCGCTCGCGCGCAGATCTTCATAGGCCTGACCCGCATCGCCGCGCAGCCTATCGGGCGAGGTCGCGGCGAGCGTGGTGACGGTGAGGCCCGCCGCCTGGGCGAAGCGCGCGAGCACGTAGCCATCGCCGGCGTTGTTGCCCGCTCCGCAGACCACGACGATGCGATGCGCGACCGGGAAGCGCGTGCGCAGGAACCTGAGCGCGGCCTCACCGGCGCGCTTCATGAGCGTGTAGCCGGGAACGCCGAGCGTCTCGATGGCGTAGGCATCGAGCGCACGCACCTGGGTCGTAGAGTAAAGAGAGACCGGCAGCGCCATGGGGCCGATTATACTAGTATGAAGCGCTCGATCCGGGCTCCTGCCCGGCCCAGCGCGCGTCGAGCAAAAAGCGTGGTTTTTGCTCGACGCTCCGCCACCTGCGGCGGCGGGGCACGTCCCTGTGCCTGCCCGGAGTGAGGACCGATGACCCAACCGCCGCCTCTCGACCCCGCAGCGGCCAAGCGCCAGCTCGCGGCGCGCGCCCGGGAGCTCGGCTTCGACCGCATCGGCGTTGCCCGCATCGACATCCCGGAGGACGAGCAACACCTGCTGCGCTGGCTCGAGGCGGGCTTTCACGGGGAAATGGACTACATGCGCCGCCATGGCGTGATGCGCAGCCGTCCGCAGGAGCTCGCGCCGGGAACGGTTCGCGTAGTGAGTGCCCGGATGAATTACTGGCCTGCCGCCGCCCGGGACGCCGATGCGGCGCTGGGCGATGCCGAGAGCGGCTACGTCTCCCGCTACGCGCTCGGGCGCGACTACCACAAGGTGCTGCGCGGGACGCTCGCCCGTCTCGCGAAGGATTTCGCCGAAGACATCGGAACGTTCGGCTATCGTGTCTGCGTCGACAGCGCACCGGTGCTCGAGAAGGCGCACGCGCGCAATGCGGGCCTCGGTTGGATCGGCAAGCACACCAACCTGATCTCGCGGGAGGCAGGCTCGTGGTTCTTCCTCGGGGAGATCCTGACGGACCTGCCGCTGCCCGAGGACGAGCCGGCGAGCGCGCACTGCGGCACCTGCACGGCCTGCATCACGGCGTGCCCGACGGCGGCCATCGTCGCGCCCTATCGGTTGGATGCGCGCCGCTGTATCGCCTACCTCACCATCGAGCATCACAGCGCGATACCGCAGGCGCTGCGGCCGGCGGTCGGCAACCGCATCTACGGCTGCGATGACTGTCAGCTCGTCTGCCCGTGGAACAAGTTTGCGCGCGCGGCGTCGCATCCCGATTTCAAGGTGCGCCACGGCCTCGATGCGGCGCGGCTCACGGAGCTCTTCGCCTGGACGGAGGCGCAGTTCGATGAGCGCATGCGGGGCTCGGCGATCTACCGCATCGGCTATGAGAGATGGTCGCGCAACATCGCGGTGGCGCTCGGCAATGCGCCGACCTCTGAGGTCGTGATTCAAGCGCTCGAGTGGCGGCGGGCGGACGCGTCAGCGCTGGTGCGCGAGCATATCGAGTGGGCACTCTCGCGGCATCACCATCGTGCTCTCGATCTCCAGAGCGCACCTCAAAAAGACCCTGGCCAGAACGCCGCGAATACATCCATCTAGGGTTTCCCGGGGCGCTTCGTCTTGCGACGGCGGGTCGCAGAGGCGCATCGACGTCCTGGCGATCCGCCTCTGGCCAGGATCTTTTTGCGATGCGCTCTTGCCTCAAACACGGATCTGGAGGTTATCTATCAGCCGGGCGCGGCCGAGACGCGCGGCGGTCAGCACGACCAGGTGCCGCGTGTTGGCGTCTGGATTGCTGAGATCGTTGGCGCGGCGTACGGCGAAGTAGTCGGGCCTGAAGCCCGCCGTGTCGAGCGCTTCGAGGCCGCTGCGCTCGATGGCGGCGAAGTCGCGGTCACCGACGCGCAGGCGCTCTACCGCCGCGAGCAGCGTTTGATGGATGACAGGCGCCTTGCGCCGCTCCTCGTCAGCGAGGTACTGGTTGCGCGAGCTCATCGCGAGTCCGTCCGGGTCGCGTACCGTCGGCGCCGCGATGATGCTGACGGCCAAGCAAAGGTCGGCCACCATCCGCCGGATGATGGTGAGCTGTTGGAAATCCTTTTCCCCAAATACCGCGACGTCGGGCTCGACGATGTGGAAGAGCTTCGCGACGACAGTTGCGACGCCCTCGAAGTGCCCGGGACGGAACTCGCCGTCGAGAATGCTCGAGAGGCCGGGCACCTCGACGCGCGTCGCCCGCTCCGACCCGTTGGGGTACATCTCGATGACGTCGGGCATGAACATGAGATCGCAGCCGGCGGCCTCGAGCATGCGTGCATCCTGTGCCGGCGTGCGTGGATAGTGCGCGAAGTCCTCGTTCGGCCCGAACTGCATCGGATTGACGAAGATGCTGGCCAGGAAGCGGTCGCTGTGCCGGCGCGCGGCCTCGATGAGGCTCACGTGACCGGCGTGGAGGTTGCCCATCGTGGGCACGAAAGCGACGCGCAGCCCCTGGCCGCGCCAGCGGCGCACGTGCTCGCGCACCGCTGCGATGCTGGTGGCCGTGTCCATGTTTTTCAGAAGCAGTGCTCCGGCGCGGGATAGGCCCCGCTGCGGACCGCTTCCACGTACCGCTTCAGCGCCTCGCGGTTGTCGCCGGCGCCCTGCATGAAGTTCTGCACGAATTTGGGCTTGCGACCCGTGGTGATGTCGAGCATGTCGTAGAGGACGAGGATCTGTCCGTCCGTATCGGGTCCGGCGCCGATCCCGATGACGGGCACATGCGCCGCCTCCGTGACCGCCTTGCCGAGCTCGGCGGGGATGCATTCGAGGAGCACGATGTCCGCGCCCGCGGACTCCAGCCGCTTGGCGCTGTCGATCATCTGCGCCGCCGCGCCCTGCTCCCGCCCCTGCACCCGAAAGCCGCCGGTCTTGTGCACCGACTGGGGCCTGAGCCCCAAGTGTGCGCACACGGCGATGTCGTGACGCGCGAGCCACTCGACGATCTCGGCCTGGCTGGCGCCGCTTTCGAGCTTCACCATCTTGGCGCCGCCTTCCTGCATCAGGCGCACGGAATTCTCCAGCGCCCGCTCCTTCGAGGGATAGCTCATGAAGGGCAGGTCGGCCATGAGGAAAGGTCGGTGCAGGCCCCGCGCAACCGCACGGCAGTGGTACACGATGTCATCCACGGTGACCGGCACTGTCGTGTCGTGCCCCTGGATGACCATGCCCATCGAGTCGCCTACCAGCACGACATCGACATCCGCCTCATCGAGCAGCAGCGCGAAACTCGCGTCGTAGCAGGTGAGGCTCGCAATCTTCTTCCGCTCCGCCTTCATACGCGCCAGTGTGCTCAGCGTCACGGGCGGGTGGTCGGAACCCCGATGCTGCAGTTGGGTATACATGGCGGCAGTCTACTATCGTCTATGGAGGGGTCTACTGAAGGGGCGCCCGGCTGCGCATGGGATTGTAGTAGAGGCGCCCCCGCTTCATGCGCCGGATCGCTGACAGCAACTCGTCATAATCCGACACGTTGTTGATGGGATCGATCGCGGCCGCATTGACGATGAGGAGGGGTGCCGCCGCGAACTCGTGGAAGAAACGCGCATACGCCTCGTTGAGCCGCACCAGGTAGTCGCGCTCGATATACTGCTCGTAGCCGATGCCGCGCCTCGCGATGCGCTCGAGAAGGACATCGACCGGGGCCTGCAGATACACCACGAGATCGGGCTTGGGCGGCTGCACGTCGAGCTTGGCATAGATCTGCTCGTAGAGGGCGAACTCCGCATCATCGAGGGTCACCCGCGCGAACAGCCGATCCTTCTCCAACAGGTAGTCCGCCACGCGCACCGGGGCGAAGAGATCCTGCTGGTTCAGGGCGCCGAGCTGCTGGCAGCGCTGGAAGAGGAAATGCAGCTGCGCGGGCAACGCGCCCGCCCGCGGGTTCCTGTAGAAGCGCTCGAGGAACGGGTTCTGCGCCGCATCCTCCAACACCGGCTGCGCCGAGAGGCTCTCGGCCAGGCGGCGAGCGAGGCTCGTCTTGCCGACCCCGATCGGCCCTTCGACGACGATGAACTGGTGCTCGGCGCCGGTCATGCTCTCACGCACAGTGTCCAGTCGGATTCACGGCTCGCCCAGGCGCTCTAAGCCCTTGGACGTAAGGCGCCCTCTGAGCTCGGCCACCAGGCCGAGCCCGGGCACGTCGAGGTCCGGGGCGAGGTCGGCAAGAGGATACAGAACGAAGTTCCGCTCCACTATCCCAGGATGGGGGAGGCTGAGGCCCGGCTCCTTCCGTCGCTCCCGGCCGTAGACCAGGAGGTCCAGGTCAATGATGCGGGGTCCCCAGTGCTCCCGCTGCGCCGGCCTGCCCAACGTCCTCTCGAGCGCCAGCAGCTCCCCGAGCAGTGCGCGGGAGTCGAGCTGCGTCAGCACTGCCGCCACCGCGTTGATGAAATCGGGCTGCGGCACGGGGCCAAGGGGCTTGGAGCGGTAGAGCGGGGAGACACGCAGCGCGCGCGTAGAAGCCAGGGTCCTCAAACCCTCGCACGCCCGCAGCACCTGGGACCTCGGATCCTGGAGATTGCTGCCGATCCCGATGTACGCCGGCTGCCAGATCTCCATCGACCTGCCGGTCACGAGGCGCGGGGCCCGCGCCGGGCCCCGCGGCGCCGGCGGCGGCCGGACCGGGGATGCTGGGCCCTGGGTCCCGCAGCCTGGGCGAGCGCATCCGCCATGCGCCCCTGCTCCTCGTGCGCGACCTCCTGTACCTGGGTCCACCACCCGGCCATCTCGGGAGAGGCCAGCCCGAGCTCCGCGCGCAGCAGCAACAGGTCGTAGGCTGCCCGGAATCGCGGGTGGGTGAGCAGGCGCAGCGCCCGCCGCCCGGTCGGATGCTCGAGGCGCGGCTGCAGCGAGAACATCTCGCTCAGGCCGAGCGAGAAGCGCCTCGGAATGGCGAGATGGGCCTGTGCCTGGCGCACCGCACGGTCGCAGGCGTCCCCGATGGCCGAGAGCTCATGCCACTTCTCGGGCGGCATCGACTCGATGAGCTGCGCGACCGGGCCGTAGAGCAGGAGCGCGAGCAGAAATGTAGGGGTCACCGCACGACCCGCCGAGGCGCGCGCATCCGTGTTGGCGAGACCTTTCATCAGCAGCCGCTCGACGAGGCCGCCGGCGTGCGCGCTGAGATACGCGTCCACGCCGGGCAGAAGCTGCGCCAGAAGCCCGCGCCGGCGCAGCACCTCCAGGCTCCTCGCGCCATGCCCGGTCAGAAAGAGCTTCAACATCTCATCGAACAGGCGCGCCGGCGGCACGCCGACCAGAAGCTCCCGCAGCCGCCCGATGGGCTCCGCGGTCTCGGGATCGATCTCGAAGCCTAGCTTCGCCTCGAAGCGCGCCGCGCGCAGCATGCGCACCGGGTCCTCGCGAAAGCGCGTCTCCGGATCGCCGATGAGGCGCAGGCGCCTGGCGGCGATATCCTCCACCCCACAAACATAGTCCCAGATGGAGAAGTCCGCGATGTTGTAGTAGAGCGAGTTGGCCGTGAAATCGCGGCGCCAGACGTCCTCGTCGATAGTGCCGTAGACGTTATCCCGCAGGATGCGGCCGGTCTCATCGAACATGCGCTCGGTGTCGTCGCTCTCCCCGAGCAGCCGACGGGCCGCGTCGTTCTCCCGGGTTGCTGCGGCCCCGAGCTCATCGGCTGCCGCCGGCGACATCGTCTGCTCGTCCTGAGCGGGGTCATCGAGCTCGGGCGCCTCACCGTCCTCAGGGTCGGCATCCGCGAGCGGCTCCTCGCCCTGAGACGGGGCGCTCGCCGCACGGAAGGTTGCGACCTCGATGATCTCCTGCCCGAAAAAAACGTGGGCGAGGCGGAAGCGTCGGCCGACCAGCCGGCAATTGCGGAAAAGCCGCTTTACCTGCTCCGGCAGGGCGTCCGTCGCCACGTCGAAGTCCTTCGGTTCCATGCCGAGCAGCAGATCCCGAACGCAGCCCCCCACCAGGAACGCATGGAATCCGGCGTCTTTCAGCCGATACAGCACGCGCAGGGCGTTCGGCGAGATATGGGAGCGGGAGACCGTGTGCTCCCCCCGGGGAATGACCCGGGGCTTGGCCGCAGGCGCCACTAGGTGCGCTTGGGGGGAATTCAATTCGTGGCTTTCGGCTTGAGCATGGGACACAGTCTCTCATTATACCGGGGCAAACGCCGGTTTCCGGCTGCCGCTCAACACATTAGGCGCTTCAAGGGTGGGCGGGCACCGCGTCGGACCTTAGACATTCCGGCCGATGTCACCTAGGCTTGCTGCCAACGAGCCTGCATGGGCGCAGGCAATATCTCGGGGGGGTGACAAATGGCAGGTCCGGCGAAGCTCAGGCGCGATGCGGGAGTCATCGGGCTCCTCTACGCAAGTCTCGGCAGCATCATCGGCTCGGGCTGGTTGTTCGGCGCGCTGCATGCCGCGGTCCAGGCCGGGCCGTGGAGCGTCTTCTCCTGGATCATCGGCGCGGTTGCCACTCTGTTCGTCGCATTCGTGTTCGCCGAGCTGTCGACCATGTTTCCGAACTCCGGAGCCCTGGTGCACATGACTCATGTCAGCCACGGCGACTTCGTCGGCAAGATCTGGAGCTGGATCCTGTTTCTTGCGTTCGTGTCCGTGCCGCCGGTGGAGGTGAGCGCCGTGCTCACTTACGCCAACAGTTATATACCCGGCCTGATCGATCCGCAGAACGGCCTGATGACGGGCGTCGGCATGACGTGGGCGGCGCTGCTGCTTGCAGGAGTGGTGGCGCTCAATTTTCTGGCGGTGCGCTGGGTTCTCGCCATCAACAGCGCGACGACGTGGTGGAAGCTCGTCATTCCGATCGTGACCATCGGCATCCTCTTGGCGTACTCGTATCATCCCTCCAACATGACGGCGCAGGTCGCAAGCACGCCGAAAAGCGGCATCTTCACGGCGGTCGCCACGGCCGGCATCGTGTTCAGCTTTCTCGGCTTTCAACAGGCCATCGCCCTCGCGGGTGAGACGCGCAACCCCAGCCGCTACGTGCCCATCGCGGTGATCAGCTCCGTGTTGATCGGCATGCTGATCTACGTGGGTCTGCAGATCGCGTTCATCACGGCACTCAATCCGAGCGACATCAGCAACGGCTGGGGACACCTGCGCTTCACGGGTATGTTTGGCCCTCTTGCGGCCATCGCGGTGACGGTAGGCGCCCTGTGGTGGGCGATTGTGCTCTATGTGGATGCCATCATCTCGCCGCTCGGAACCGCATTCATCTACGTCACCGGCAGCCCGCGCATCATCATGGCCGCGGGTGAGATGGGCAACGCGCCCCGACACATGGTGCTGCTCAACCGCCATGGCGTGCCGTGGCCGGGACTCATCGTCACCTACGTCGTCGGCGTGGTGTTCTTCTTCCCCTTCCCCTCCTGGCAGAAGCTGGTCTCGGCCGTTTCCCTCATCACGGTGCTCTCCTACAGCATCGGACCGGTGATTCTGCTGTACCTGCGCAAGGTCATGCCGAGCGCCGAGCGCCCGTTTCGGCTGCGCGCGGCCGGCATCGTCGCTCCCATCGCCTTCATCTCCTCCAACTGGATCATCTACTGGACGGGTTACGCCGTGGCCGAGTGGATGTTCGGCGCAGTTTTCGCCTACATCGTGGTGTATCTGGCCTGGTGCGCCGTGCGCCGGCGGCCGTTGCGGGAGATCGGCTTGCGCGAAGCCTGGTGGGTGTTTCCATATCTCGCCGGCATGTGGGTAGTGAGCTACCTCGGCCCGGCCGGCGCAATGGGAGGGAGAGGTGTGATCGACTTCTTCACCGGCATGTGGATCATCGCGGGATTCAGTCTCGTCATCCTCTGGCTCGCTGTCCTGGCAGGGCAGGACGCGCAGGCCGTGCAGCAATGCGCCGCACGCGTGAAGACCCTCGCGTCGTGCGGCACCGAATCGGGCGGTGAGGCGCCGCAGCTCGAACCCGCTCCCTGAGCCCGCACCGGCCGGTCCGGTGTTGAGTCGCCGTGATTTCGGCGGTGCGTTCGTGGTGCTCTGCTCGATGCTCGCGGCCGCGAGCGCGCAGGCTCGAGCCCCCACAATTCTCGGCTACTGGCGTGAGCCGGGAGGGTCGGTGATTCGCGTTGCCCGTGCGGCGCAAAGGCCTGCGTTTGGATCATGACCGGGCGGACCGAAACCTGGACGCGCGTACGCACACCGCCGAAAGCCTGCGCCCTCCCCTCGCGCAGCGCGTCTATGTCTTTGAAATCAAAGGACCTTGCGAGTTTGGCATTCCACCCTATAATACCGCGCTCCTGAAGCCGGCCCCGATGCTGCATCGCTCCCTTCGTCTAGAGGCCCAGGACATAGCCCTCTCAAGGCTGTAACACCGGTTCGAATCCGGTAGGGAGCGCCATTAAATCAAATAGTTACGAATACGCGCGACATGACCGTAGGGCCTTCGGGCAGTTTTCGGCCAGTTCCGGGTAGGCGCTTTCCAACTCCTCCTGAATCGCGCGCAAGGCTGTAGCATGCTGACGCCTTCGGGCGTGCGGAAAACCGGAGGGTCCTCGGATCGATGAATGATTTTGCGTCCCAAGCGAGGATCCATGTTGCTCCACGGGAAGGTGATCTGCTCGCGGTCGCGCGCCGTCTTGCCGAGACGCCGATGTCGGCAATCGGTCTTAGGTCGGGTGACCTCGGCTTCCCCGACAAGCTCGCCAGGGAACTGCTTGCGTCGCACACTGCGTGAAGCAGGGTGACGCTCACGCGAGCACCAATAGGGGTCGCACCAAGAGCCGTCGCTCCCGACGCTCGCGCCGCGCACCGACGGCCGATGAAACACTGAAAAGGTCGTATGCGCGCTCCACAGCAGCCGTTCAGCGTCGCCAAAGCTACTCACAGTTCGTGCCCGAAGGAGCCGGTCACGGGGGTCCACTTTCGGGATGGCTGGTAGGGCCCGTCGCCAAAGCTCGGCCGACGTCTGTGAGTAGTACGTCGGCTGGAGCGCCGATGGGCTGTCCAAAGGCATCACGAATGGTGGCTGAGAATTGAAGGTAATCAGATCCCCTGCTAGACCGGCTCGAGCACCTTCGCCGCCTTGGGTCGGACTATCCCGAGCATCAACGCCAGCAACAGGCACGCGGCGATGCCCAGCCCGGCATCGACAATCAGGCTTCCTGCCAGGCCATGCCACAGGTATGCGTGCCCGTCCACGACCTGCATATAAACGATGGAAAATGCCATCGCCGCAGTCAAGACGCTGAAAGTCGTCGCCGCCAACGGGTTGTTTGGTCCGATCGTCTCGAACGTGATCGCGAAACCCGCGGTAAGCGCCAGCGACTGGAAAATGTTCTCCCCAAGCATCGCCACCACAAAGGTGTCCGGCGCACGTGGTAACAGCAGCAGGCTTAGGGTGAACAGCCCGCCCACGATTCCGATGGTCAGGTACAGCGGCCGTAGCGACATGCGTTTTGCCAGCAGTGGAAGCAAAAGACTACCCACGATCCCCGCCACCGTGATTCCCGCGCCGCCGGCGATACTCACGACCTGCATCGATGCCTGGAAATCGTTGCCCAGCCCGCTCAGGACGTTGGTCAGCGTAAACGACGCCGAAGGTAGTACGAAGAGCGCCAGCGCGATCAGCACTTCGCGGCGCTTGAACAACAACGCCACCTCCCGGAAGAATCGCCCGAAACTGTCGCGCGCAAGCTGCGCGTCGGGCAGCGTGACCGGAATGAACGGGTAAATCGCGACGGGCAGCAGCACCGCCGCACCCAGCAGGCATGCGGCAAGCGGCAGCGGCAGGTGGCGAACCATCTCGCTCGCAACCATCGCGGTCAGTCCGCCACCGCCGATGTTGGCAACATTAAACCACGCGCTCAAGCGACTCTTGTCCTCGGGAGGAATCACGCTCGAGAACCAGCCGCCCAGCGCGTTGGTCATTATGACGACGGCGACCGCCCCTGCGATGAGCAGGTCCTCCAGCAGTGCCAGATGGTGCAGACTCATCAGCGCGGCCACAAGCAACACGGCTGCGGCGGATGCCGCGGCAAACGCGTAAGTCCGCCGCGGAAATCGCACATCCAGGACGGGGCACAACAGGAATGCCCAGAACGACGGTGACATCGCCGCCGCGGTCATCGCCGCAATCTCGTTCTCAGGCACGTGCTGCGCTGCCAGCAACTGCGGTAGCGTCACGACGATCATTCCGAAGTACATGCCGAACGTCGCGTTCGCCATGCCCATCATCCAGATTGGCGCGCGTCCACGCAGCCTCATTTGCCGGCCTTTTTCATGAGTGATAGTAATGGATCGGCACCGCTCGGAGATTGTGACCAGACCCCTACGCTTGTCAATCTGGGCTGCTGTCGGCTTCGCGAACCCCCGAGTTCAGGCGTGATCATGCTACCTGCGCAAGCCGGTCCGCGAACCGTCTCAAGCGGCTCGAACGTGCCCTTCAGGGACGTTGAACTCCGCAATAGCGGTCATCAAGCACTCGCAGCCGACATTTAAGCCCTTCCTCACAAAGTCCACCTTGACATATGCGTCGCTACTCCAGAATCCTGCCAACCGGTTTGTACGGCAAACTCTCTAGGAGCCATGGTATGCCTTACCCACTGTCGGAAGCACGCATTCGGACGCAGCGCTACTGGTGGCGTGACGGCCTAGAGGAGATCACTCTCGGTGTTATCTCCTTACTGATGGGCGGCTGGAGCCTAGCCACAAGCAAAGCATCGTGGTTTTGGCCCGGAACTCTGATCTACATCCTGCTGCTTGTCGCGTTTACGATTTTTGTGCCGCGCATCAAGACTGCTATGCGTGAGCGCATCACCTACCCGCGCAGCGGGTATGTGGACCAGGGCAAATCGTGGCGCAAACGCGTACGCGCGCTGGTCCTGGCGCCCGTTATTGTCGGCGCCATTTGGCTGACCGTCCGCTACGGAGGCCGCGCCGGCCTGAATCTTGATCGTTCGGTTCAGTGGGCGCCAGCGGTGTGCGGGATCGCGATGGCCGCGGTGTCGGTTTACGTGTATGTGCGCCAGGGTTTACCACGAATTCTCGTCGTGGGTGTATTCGCCATCATCCTAGGTGTTGCGGTGAGTATCGAGTGTCCCTGGAGGCTGGCGACCGGTCTCTTTCTCGTTGGCGTCGGCTGCGCGTGGCTGTGCTCCGGAAGAGTGACGATGTGGAACTATCTGCGTACGGCGCCGCCTTCTGCGGACGAGGTATGAACAGCCGCCTTCGTCAGATTGCAGATCTCGACCGTGTGATTCACGAGCCAGCGCGTCTCATGATTGCGGCCATACTGTACCTAGTCAATGAGGCCGACTTCCTGTACCTGCAGTCCGAAACGGATTTAACGAAGGGAAATCTCTCGAGCCATCTGGCCAAGCTTGAAGAGGCCGGATACGTGGAGATTGAGAAGACTTATCGCGGCAAGATTCCGATGACAGTCTGCCGCCTGACGAAGAAGGTCGTGCATCGTTCCGTGCCTACGGAGCTGCACTGCGAGGAGCGTTGTTTTAAAGCCCGCGCCTTCTTTGCAAGAACACCGAGCGCAACGCTCCGGTCCTTATGGGGCTGGCGCGGAGAAAGACGATGCCGCGATCGGTGCAGGGAAAATCCTCTCGTGCTCATAGTCATCCGCGCAGTTCGCACTGATCCAAGGAATGAATGACCGATTTCGGGAGTTCTTCATCCTGCGATCGACCGACTGCTCTGGCCGACAGGGTGAGTAGCCGGTAGTCGATGCGAATGGCAGCTTTGTCGCGTTGTCCGCGACTCGGCGCTCATCATTTTCAAATTGATGGCTCCGGATACCTGCGGACACGAGTGAACGCCCCTGGTTGGCCATGGATTGGAGTGCCTTCACACGGCAGGGGTCACTGGTTCGATCCCAGTATCGCCCACCAACTGAGGTTCCAGCGAAAGCCAACAGGGGCTGCTGGAAGCCAAAATCCCCTAAAAATTCCAGCGATTAGATGCCATGGCCGTCTGCTGTCGGGCATTGACAGCCGCACATGTTTGGGGGTAGGAATGGGGGTAGGAATCGATCCCTCAGGAGTTCTACCCCCATGGCTCTCACCGAATTCGCGGTGCGCGGCGCAAAGCCGGACACCAAGGATACGAAGCTGTTCGACGAGCGTGGGCTGTATCTGCTCGTGTGTGCAAACGGCTCAAAACTTTGGCGCCTCAAGTATCGCTTCTCGGGCCGCGAGAAGCTGCTCTCGCTCGGCGCTTATCCCGACGTCGGGCTCAAGGGCGCGCGAGATGCCCGTGAGGAAGCTCGCAAGCTCCTCGGCACCGGCGTCGACCCGAGTTCGCGCCGCAAGCTCGAGAAGGTAGCCCAAGCCAACACGTTTGAAGCAGTCGCTCGCGAGTGGCTCTCGCTGCAGGAGAGGACGCTATCGGATAGCACCCTCAGTCGAGAGCGCAGCCGCCTCGAGCGTTTCATCTTCCCGCACCTCGGCGGCCGCCCGATCGCTCAGATCACCCCGCCCGAATTCCTAGCCGTGCTCAGGCGCATCGAGTTGCGCGGCACCAATGATTCTGCTCACCGGACACGCTCGATCTGTTCAAGGGTCCTACGGTATGCCGTGGCCACCGGCCGCGCTGAGCGGGACTGCACGGCGGATCTGCGCGGAGCGCTACCGGCGGTCACCGGGGGTCACTTCGCCGCGATTACGGAGCCGGCAAAGATCGGTGAACTCCTTCGCGCCATCGACGGATACGTCGGCCAACCGAGCACCACGTATGCGCTGCGCCTAGCCCCCTATGTGTTCGTCCGACCTGGCGAGCTTCGACAAGCAACCTGGAGCGAGTTCGACCTGAAGGTCGGTGAGTGGCGCATCCCCGGAGAGCGCATGAAGATAAAGGCCGCTGAGTCGCACCTGGTGCCACTTTCGAGACAGGCTCTTGACATCCTCCGGGGGCTGCAGCCCATCACAGGGCACGGCCGGTATTTGTTCCCCTCCCTTCGCAGCGCCACGCGTCCGATCAGCGATAACACCATCAATGCCGCGCTGCGCCGGCTTGGCTATTCCGCCGAGGAAATGACCGGCCACGGTTTCCGCTCGATGGCATCGACAGCCCTTAACGAGCAGGGCTGGCACCCGGACCTGATCGAATTGCAGCTCGCTCACGCGGAGCGAAACAAGGTCCGCAGTGCCTACAACCGCGCCCAGCGGCTCAGGGAGCGTCGACAGATGATGCAAGCGTGGGCCGATTACCTGGACCGCTTGCGGGCGAACTGCTTGGGGAGCGCGGCGCCCATCGCTGCCGCTGCTTGAAAGCAGCGTTCCCGCCCGCCAAGTCGTCGCCAGCTCGCGGTACCGCCTTTCCCCCGAGTCACCCTTTGCGGGTTCTTGGCGCGGTTCCCGCGCCGCCGACTCTTTGAAGAGCCGATCGAAGGCGGCACGCGCAAACACGCGGACGAGCTCATCCAGCAGGTGCGGCGGATAGCCCACTTGCCCGCCGTCTTACCGCCCGAGATACACCGCCGTGATTTGCGGGCGCTCGTGGCCCAATTCGCGGCTGATGGTTTGGCGAGCGAGGGAATCCTGCAAGCGTTGCGCGCTCGTGAGCACCCGCGCAACCGGACCGCCGGCGGCGGGCGCTTTCCAGCCCGTCAGCGCCTGGTATCGGGCTTGCGCATAATGGTGCCGTAGCCCATGCATATGGCTGAGGCCAGCCGTCTTGCACTGCCCGTCATACGTATGCCGCTGCTGGATGTAGCTCTTGTGGGCCGGAATGAGTGAACCGGCCCCCGCGAGCCGGTGCGCCTCATCGAGCACCGCGCGCTGATCGGGCGTAGTGATCGGCACTACTCGGGGGCGACCCCCCTTCGTCCACGAGCCTTTGAGCACGACGCGGTCGCCCTCATCGGCGTAGCTCGGCTGGAACTTGATGGCCTCCTCCCGCCGCAGACCGAACTCTTGCTGTAGCGCGAGGCTCATGCGGACGTATGGGTCGCCTATGCGCGCGAGGCTGTCCCCGAGTTCGCGAGCCTTATCCTCGTTCGTCACGAATCGCCGGTCAGGGATGGCAAGGGAGGCGTTCTCGGCCGGGATCATCCCGGCCTTGCCCACCTTCTCCGCCCACCAGCGCAGGTGCGCCAGGCGGTTCTTGAGCGTCCCGGCGGACAGCCCTTCGGCCTGCCAACGCCCAAGGAGCACCTCGACGTGCTTGCCCTTGAGCGAGCCGGCACGCATCTGCCTGAAGCCCGCTTCGCGCAACTGACGGCTTGCCAGCGTCAGCGTTCGCAGCCGGTCCGCCTGTGTGGCGTGGCTGCCGTCGCGGTTGCGCTGGCAAAGCAGCCGCAACGTGTAACTCAAATCGTCCATCGAAAGCTCCTGTTGTCTTCTCGGCTCTGAGCGGAATCGGGTCAGTGTTATTGCCAACTCACCGAAGCGAGATTCCCCGAAGGGACAAGGGCCAGGTGCTCAGATCACCTGTTGCCTCATATGAGGCGTCCGCCGGTCTCCCTGTGGGGAGACACGGGGGCGGACAGGAACGCGAGAGACGACAGAAGCGGATTGCTGGGGACGAATACCTCCGTTCAGGTGGGAAGATGAGGATGGGAATGAAAAAATCGCAGGCAGGCCGCAGCCGAGCGCTGCGGCCTGGGGATTGCCGGCGTGAAGAGGCGTCGCGGTGGCAGTGATGGTCCTGCCGATGACTATTCAGGTTCCACCCCGGTATCGGGGCGACGCGCGCTAGGGAACCGGAGCGCGTCTGGGATGGTTCCTCCCTCATCGGGATGAGCGCTTTCAGGAACCTGCGCCCTGGGCAGCCGTGTGGGTACGGCATCGGCGAAGTAACGACTTCGCTCGATCTGGCGCTGATGCCCTGCGCCAGGCTAACCGATGTTGTTCATTCACACCGGCTCTCGTACTGGAACAGTACTCTGACGCGCCGGCATCGCGCAAGTTCCAGCATGCAGCCTACTTGCGTCAACCCGGATTGTTGCTGCAGCTCCGGCCGTCACTGCGGTGTGCAGTGACGGCCTCCCTGTTGCGGAAACCGCTGCAGCAGCCGGCCAGTTGACTGAGGCAGCTCACGCTGGCGCAGTCTGGACTGACGTACGGTCACCACATCACGAAGAAGCCGGCTGTCTTCCAGCCTTCATCACGCGACTACCAGCGTCAGCATTAACGACCACCCGCCAGCCCTGCCCTGTAAAGCCGTCCCTCGGCGATGTCGATTTCGTTGTAGATGCCGTGCAGCGCCGCGATACCCTGCGCCACTCAGGATCCGACGCTCGATCATCGATCGTCCAGTATGCGAGAATGATCACCGACACCGCATCACTGATGCCCACCGAGAAATCGCGAGCCAGTCAGGAAGACTTTTGCTGCGCCGGCGACGTTCTCTCTGGGAGACTGCACCGCTCTCGCCTTTCGTGAACTGCCTGCGCGAGCGGATACGGTGACGATTGCCACCGATGCGGTCATGCCGCCTCGTCGCGCGACCAGAATTGCGCGCGGCCATCTCGGACCTCCAGTAAGGATCTGCTGGCTGAAGCGCTCGTCGGGTTGAACCAAGGCGAGCGCCCTTCTCGGCAACCAGAAAATACCCTGCGCGGATGCCTTCGGGAATTGCAGGAACAGCTCAAATCGCTCTAATTTCCGAAGAAGCGGCCATGGAGTCCATCGGCGCTCAGGGAGGAGAGGGGGGCGAGCGAGCGGCGGATCGTGCTGCCGGCGAGTTCGCGGCGCTCGAGGTCTTGCTGCGCCAGGGCAGGATGTGGGCCCGCGTGACGAGCCGGAGCTCTTCCGGTGCCGAGATCACGACGAACCTCATGAACTCCTGCAGGTCGTTGCAGTAGGCGCGACAGGTGTTCTCGTTGTCAATGTTCGCGAACCATTCAGTCGCCGGCGGCACCTGGGCGAACTCGCGAAATTCCGGCGCCGTGATCGCTCGCGAACCTCGTCGCCGCCGTCGGCGCCGTGCGCTGCACGGTCAGGTTCGTCAGCGGCTTGGCCTCCTCCGAACTCATGGCTTCGATGGAATGAGACAGCCGGAATAGTACCGAAGACCGAGAGGATTGCTTGCGAGGCCACAGCCGTTTGCGTCGCACGCCTGTACCTCAAAATACGAGAGCCGGCTGTCATTCGCGGCATTGAGCGTCGTGCTTGTGCCACCGACCGTCTTGAGTAGCTCATAGCCTGTGTATGGAGGATAGTTCGCCAAAATCTGATACGACGTGGCGTTTGTCACTGCCGACCACGTGACCGAATACGCCCCGTTGCAGCTCTCAACAGTGTGTGAGGTGAACTGCGGCGTCCCAAGAGGAGGGGGGGCATAGATGGCATGGGAGATGTCGCAGCCATCGTCGTCGTTCGACCACGTGCTCTGCATCGCATATGCACCGTTGCCCATGCTCACGTTCGCAGCGCCACCCAGTGAGCCAGGGGGCTTCCAGGCGCACTCGTCGCCGTCCTCATGGCTGTTACAGCCCAATGCGGAGTCGCACCATCCTCCGGTGGGGAGCTCGTCCGTAAGAGTCTCGGCGTACTCGTGACCTCCGACGATGGAGAAAGCGTCAAGGAGGCCCGGCTTGTTTACGTACCCATTGGGACAGCTGCTTCCAGCATCGGTCTGGTAGGGCAAGTTAGTATAGGCGATGTCACCATACGACGAACCAGTATAGGCGTGCCATGCACAGAACCCAGTAGGAAATCCGTCCGGAGCCGCTCCGGACGGAAATGCGATGACGTATTGCGCGTATCGGTTAGAGGCCGCCGAGGTATTGCCGAAGTGCACGGCCGCTGCAACGGCTTCCGCTGCAATTTGTGCTTGCGTGGCATCAGTCGGCACCGGAGCCGAATCGTCGAACCAGACGTTCGACAGGGATCCGCTACTTGGATAGCCTACGTGCGGCGCCGTACTCGGGCAGGAACTCGCACCCTTGGCCACGTTGGGCCCGTCGCAGTACTGCGTCATGGTTCCCGACCACATTTCACCACCGGTACCGACACCCGCATAGAAGTGCTGCAAGTATGTGGCTGCGCCGTTTGGATCTCCACCGTTGACCCACTGGCTCCCCCAGAAGACCAGATAGACCTTGGGAATGCCGCTGACCACGCCAATTCCGTTGACGCCACCCTGGAAAGTCATGATGCCACCTGAGCCCGGGGTGGCCGGGGCAACCGCCCCGCTCGCGGGATGTGCGGCCCACCATTGCTTCATCTTCTGCCACGCCTCACGCGTGGGGAACGCGCCGTGCCGATAGGGGTGCCCGTACGCTGGGGAATACGGATTCTCGACCTGCTGATTCTGTGCTTCTGCGCATTGGCCAATGAAGCCCAGTACGGTTACAACAGTTAGCGCGAAGCATGCTGTTGATAGTCTTTTGAGCCGAGGTTTCGCACCCATTCGATTTTCCCTTTTTCTCGCGCCCGACTGCGGTCGTGTCCGGAACCCGGCATACGTTACTTGTTGGTTCTCCAGACATGGCGACTTATACGCCATGCTCAGCTGCGACGTCAACGGTGTTCTGCTGAATAACGTGTCTGCCAGCCGTCGATCGTGAGCTTAGCAGGCCGTGTGCAGCACGCACTGCGTCTTGATGCGTCGCCTGAAGTTCTCGCGCAGCCGCTCGCCGGAGTCGTCCAGGTACAGCGCAGGCTCCGCTTGCGCAGGAACGCCTGCCGTCGGGCGAGCACCTGCAGGGCGCTTTTGATGTAGATCATCGCGCTGTAGCCTGCGGTGAACTCCTCGTGCAGGCTTCATGGTGTTATGCGGAAAGCCACAGTGGTGTCCCATTGGGCAACAACCCTCGGGCAGTTGGCGCGGGGTAGCTGGCGTGCCGCTCCCTTGGACCTGAACAATGCAGGGGCGGAGGTGGTCCACGATCCAGAACGGTTCGACACCAAGCACCGATCGCAAAGTCCCTGTGGAACGATGGGTCCGGTGGTGATTGTTGATGTTGCGAGCTGGCATCGGGTGGATCACAATGGGTCTCGCGACTCGGCAGGGGCGAGGAGTTCATAAATTCGGTGCCAGCCGCAGTCGAGCGGGCTCCCTGATGACTGGGACTACCGTACAAAGGAACCTGATGAACATCGGGCGCAGAGTCCTGGCGTTTCTCGTCTGGGTGACATTGCTGGCGCTGACGGGCTGCGGTGGCGGCTCCTCCCCCTGCACGTCTTGCACGGTGGGGGGAATGGTTTCCGGGCTACAGACCAACGAGAGCGTGGCACTCGTGAACAACGGCGGCGAGGCGCTGATGGTCAGCGGTGATGGCGGGTTCACGTTTTCGAACTCTCAGGTCCAGGGCAGTACCTACGACGTTACCGTCAAATTCCACACGCCCGGAATCGAGTGCTCAGTCGCCAATGGGAGTGGCACGGTCGGCACCTCCGATGTGACAGGTATCGCCGTAGCCTGCGCCTCCGGCACGGAAAGCGTCTTCTACTCCTTTCTGGGCGGCACCACCGACGGGCTGAGTCCGGCGGCGGGGCTGATCATGGACAGTGACGGCAACCTCTATGGAACGACCTCGGCCGGCGGCCCGAGCGACGTCGGCACGGTGTTCAAGATCAGCTCGACCGGCATGGAAACCGTGCTGTACTCCTTCGCGGGCGGCACCACCGACGGGCTGAGGCCGTTTGCGGGGCTGATCATGGACAGTGACGGCAACCTCTACGGCACGACCTTCGGCGGCGGCACGAACAACGGCGGCACGGTGTTCAAGATCAGCTCTACCGGTACGGAATCCGTGCTGTATTCCTTCAAATTCAAAGCCGGCACCACCGATGGGTGGGGGCCGTTTGCGGGGTTGATCATGGACAGTGCCGGCAACCTCTATGGCACGACCTTCGACGGTGGCACGAACAACGGCGGCACGGTGTTCAAGATCAGCGCAACCGGTACGGAAACCGTGCTGTATTCCTTCAAGGGCGGCACCACCGATGGAGATGGGCCGCGAGCGGGTCTGCTCATGGACAGCGCCGGCAATCTCTATGGCACGACCGAGTTCGGAGGCACGAACAACGGCGGCACGGTGTTCAAGATCAGCGCTACCGGCGCGGAATCCGTGCTGTATTCCTTCAGAGGCGGCACCACCGACGGGGCAAATCCCCTTTATGGCGCTCTAATCATGGACAGCGCCGGGAATCTCTATGGTACAACCTCCGTCGGCGGCCCGGGCAACGACGGCACGGTGTTCAAAATCAGCCCCACCGGCGCGGAATCCGTGCTGTATTCCTTCAAGGGCGGCGCGGCCGATGGAGCGATCCCGGATTCAGGTCTGGTCGCGGACGGCGCCGGCAATCTCTATGGGATAACGAGCTCTGGGGGAGCAAACAACCGCGGAACTGTGTTCAAGATCAGCGGAGCGGGGACGGAAAGCATCCTGTATTCCTTTGCGGGTGGCGCAAGCGACGGATCGGGCCCGGTGGGCCTGATGATGGACAGCGCCGGAAACCTCTATGGCACGACCGATTTCGGCGGCGCGTACTGCGTGAGCCAGGGTGGATGTGGCACTGTATTCAAGATTAACTGACGCAATGGTGAGTCAGAGCGGTGTGAAGGGCCCGGAATGCCTCGATCTCTGGGGGTAGCGGCAGGGGTAGGGACGGATCAGTTGAACTGAGAGCTCCTTCTGGCTCAATGTCTTACGCGTCCTTTTCGATCCCAGTACCGCCCACCAGAAATCAAGAACCTAACAAAGCAATCCCTCCGCCGTTATCGCGGTGCCACGAGTCTCACTGAGCTGCAGAGCGTTCGCGGCAAGCTCGGCCTGCCCATCGAGCGCGATCTTTCCTTCGACGCCGCTCGGGACGCGGGAGTTTGAGTCCTTCTGCGTCATCTTCCTCGACAACCGGCATCGGGTCATCGAGTTCGTCGAGCTCTTTCGCGGCACCATCGACAGCGCGTCGGTGCATGCGGAGGAACGCTGCCGCTGTGATCCTGGCGCACCCGCACCCGAGCGGCGTGGCAGAGCCGAGCGTCGCCGACGAGCAGATCACGCGGCGTCTGGTCGACGCCCTGCAGCTCGTTGACGTCCGCGTCCTGGATCACTGTGTCGTCGCCGGCGGCACCGTCGTCAGCATGGCCGAAAGGGGGCTGCTCTGAGGGGGCTTCGGCCCCCCTTTTTGCGTCGCACGACTGAGTATGAAGAGCCGCACAATGATTCTGCTCTCGTGCGCGGGGCGCGCTCGCGTGTGTTCAGCATGGTCGTGCCTGGCATGGCGCGCTGTCGGAAAATTTGACAGTGATGACTCGGGGGCCAGATGGAGTTGATCCAAGAAGTTGAATTGACTTAATTTGCTTGTTACGAGGTAAAAGAACTAAACAAGGTATACGAACATGCTTCGCAGGTCTCCCGTCCGCGCGGCGCTCGTGGCTGCCACACTGCTTGCCCCACTGTCCGCGTATGCCGCGTCCCCCTACACGCTCACGGACCTCGGCACCCTGGGTGGAGACACCAGCGGGGGCCTCGGCATCAACGACTCGGGCGAGGTGACGGGGTATTCGACCACCTCGGGCGGCTTGCAGCACGCCTTTTTGTACAACGGGTCGTCGATGACGGACCTCGGCACCCTGGGCGGAGACACCAGCGGGGGCCTCGGCATCAACGACTCGGGCGAGGTGACGGGGATTCGACCACCTCGGGCGACTTGGCTGATGACGCCTTTTTGTACAACGGGTCGTCGATGACGGACCTCGGCACCCTGGGCGGAAGCGGCAGCGAGGGCTTCGGCATCAACGACTCGGGCGAGGTGACGGGGTATTCGCTCACCTCGGGCGGCTTCGAGGACGCCTTTTTGTACAGCAACGGGACGATGCAGGACCTCAACAGCCTCATTGGTAATGCGGATCAGTATGTGACTTTGGAAGAAGGATTTGGAATCAACGACAGTGGTCAGATCGTGGCCGTGGGCTATGACTCGCAGCTCAGCGAGGATCTCGCGTTCCTGCTGACGCCGGCATCCACCTCTGTGCCCGAGCCCGGCACGCTGGCGCTGCTGATGGCCGGTCTTGCGGGCCTGTGGCTTGCCCGGCGGCGACGCTCGGGGTGACGCCCGTTTCATCCGCTGAGGTATGAAACGCCCGCCTTCGCGGGCGTTTTTCGTCTAATCCCAACTGCGTTTACGCACCGTCCGGCGCCTGGCCACAGCCCACTATCCCAAGGAGATAGCTGTCATGGTTAGCACGTACTCTATGCCTGTGGGGTGCGAATTGATGATCAAGCGGCTACCGGCACCTCGAATAAGCCTCGGCAATGCCGCTCCCACAAGTAACTGGTGAGTTTGGCGCGCGGAGTCGGCGGTCCGTGGGCGCGTTCTGCGGGTGTCGTGCCGTCCAGTGCGCGGTGACAACGAGCCCGATTGTAATAATTCTGGAAATCCGTCAGCTTCTGAAGAAGATCAACGGAATTCCAGAAGAACGCGCGATCGAGGTATTCGCGCCGGATTGTCCCGATCAGTCGTTCGATGAATGGATGGGACATCGGGAAATACGGCACGGACTTGATTTCCTCGACCTCGAGGATCCGCAGATTGGCGAGCCACCGGTGAAACCGAAAGAGAGGATCGTGGTCGGTGCTTATCCGCGTCGGAGGTCTCTTACCGGCAATGGCCTGGTTGAACATGCGGCATAGAGACGGGCCGTCAACGTATTCACCGGCGATGCCGAATCCGACGATGCGGCGGGTGAACACATCCATGACCTCGAGCACCCAATGGCTGCGAAGAAGAATCGACTCGCACCGAAACAGATCCACGCTCCACAGGCTATCCTTGGCCTGCGCGAGGAAGGTCAGCCAAGAGGGGCCCATGGAGCCCGGATGATGTGGGCCGTAGTTTGTGGCAAGCACGCGGCGCACGACGTCCCTATCAATCTGCACCCCGAAGGCGTGAGCGATCTGCTGGGCGATGCGCTGATAGCCGAAGGAAGGGTTGCGACGCTTCATTTCGATGATCGCCGCGATGAGTTCCTCCGCGGGACCTTTCGGACCGGGTTTGGCTCGCACCCCTGCGGAAGAAAACAGTCGGCGCGCCCCACCTCTGAGCACTATCGATCGATTCATGCTCGGACTGATCGCGCTGTTCGTCAGTCCCCGACGAATCGCCAAGGTCGCCGCGGTTGTGAAGCCCTCTACGTTGTTACGATTCCACAAGGCGCTGGTCGATAGAAGGTATCGCCGCCTCTACTTTCGTTTGTGTCGCCATCTCAAGCGCAGCACCGCCTCGCGTTTCCGCGGAGAGAAGCTGCCGACCAGATCACCGTGCGCCGCCATCAACGCCGGCGGCGGTGATCCTTCACGACGGCTTCGCCCGGCGATTCCGCGCGGCCGGCGACCGGGGCCATGATGCGTCCCTTGCCATGCTCGAGAAGCTGAGCCAGTTCGTCGCAGGGCACGGGACGGCTGAAGAGGTAGCCCTGCGCCTCATCGCACCCCATGTTCCACAGCGCTCCGATCTGCTCCTCGGTCTCGACTCCTTCCGCGACGACGGTCATGTTGAAGGCACGCGCGAGCGAGATGATGGTCGAGATGAGCGTGCGGCCAGAACGATCATCCGGCAGGCGGCTGATGAAGCAGCGATCGATCTTGAGCGTATCGATCGGCAGCTCCGAGAGCCGGCTCAACGACGAGTACCCGGTGCCAAAATCGTCCACGGCAATACGAACACCGGCGGCACGCAGGCGCTCGAGTCTGTGCACGGCGGCGCTCGAGTCGCCGAGCAGCATTCCCTCGATGATTTCCACATCGAGGCCGCAGTTTGGATCCGCCCACGACTGCGTCAGATCGAAAAAGCGCTGTAAGAAGTCAGGGTGATCCAGCTGCTGGGGGGAGATATTGACGGCGACGCGGATTGCAGGGAGTCCGGCGTCGCGCCAGCGCTGGCAGTCCGAGCCGGCCTGTCGCAACACCCAATCGCCAACCTCCACGATCAGCCCGGTCGATTCGAGCAGGGGCAGGAATGCGGCAGGCGAGACCAGCCCTACCTCCGGGTCGCGCCAGCGGATCAGCGCCTCGACCCCCTCGATCGCACGCGTCTTCACATTCACCTTGGGCTGATAATGCAGCTCGAATTGCCCCTTCTCTATCGCAGTACGCAATTTGTGCTCGAGCGCGAGTCTCGCCATGGCCTCCGAATGCGCCTCGGCGCTGTAGTGCAGGTGCCGCTCGCCCTTCTCTTTCGCACTACGTAATGCGGCTTCGGCGTTTTGCACGAGAGCGTCCGCGTCCTTGCCATTGTCCGGATAGATCGCGAGCCCCGATTTCACCGTTACCGGAATCTTGCGCTCGTCGATCTCGAAGTAATCCGCGAAGACGGCGCGGATGTGGCCCCGTAATGTGTTGAGCGCATCGCTCGGACTGCCCTGGACATCGAGCGCCACGACGAATGTGCCGCCTTCGAGCTGCGCAAGCAGCTGGCTATCCTGGAAGTGCCGGCGCAGGCGATCGGCGACATGCTGCAGCAGCAGATCTCCGGTGTGCCGGCCGAACGAGTCATTGATGACGCTCAGATGCTCGATATCGATGACGGCGATCGCGCGGTGGGCCTCGCCCGGACCGCCCTGCGCCAGCTTGCGGCCGACCCGCTCGCAAAACAGCGAACGCTTTGCAAGCCCCGTGTGAGGATCGAAATGGGACAGAAACCGAACGCGGCTGTCCTTCTGCAGGTACTGCAGCGCGAACGACAGGTTCGAGGCGACCTCGCGCAGCATCGCGAGCTCTTCCTTGCTGAGCGCACCGGCATCGGAGGCCGCCAGTACAAGCACTCCGACCGGGGTCTTGTCGAGAAAGATCGGCAATACCACGACCGAGCGTAAGCCGGCCCGCACCATGATGACGCTCGTACTCGCCGTGCTCGCCAGATCGGCAGTGTCGTTGCAGATGAATGCCTTGCCGCTCTTCAGCACCCGGCCGATCACGCTCGCGTCCCGATCGGCGGATTCCGCGACGAGCGCTCGCAGCTGCTCCGTCACGCTCGGGTCCGTCCCCGTCGCCACGGTCTGGGCGGTCCGAGCACCCGGCTGCTTCAAGGTAATGATCGCGACTGCATAGCCGCCAATCGAAACAGCGAGCCGGCACGCTTCCTTGAGCATTTCCTCCCGCTGCCGCACGCGCAGCATCACCGCGTTGACGCCGCTCAGCATCCGAAGCACCCGCGTCAGGCGCGCGATCTGCGCCTCTTGCCGCCGCCGCTGCGTACGCGCGGCAGCCTCCTCCATGGCTCGGGTGACCGCCGGCACGAGCCGCGTCAGATTGCCCTTCAGAACGTAATCCACGGCACCGCAGCGAAGCGCCTCGACGGCTCGCTCCTCGCCGATGGTGCCGGAGACGAAGATGAACGGAATATCCCGCGCCAGCTCCTTGGCGAGCTTCAACGCCGACAGGCCGCTGAACTGCGGCAGCGTGAAGTCGGAGAGAATGACATCCGGGCGAAATTCCACCAGAGCTGCGGTGAAGCCCTCCTGGGTGTCGACCCGCAGGCATTCGCAGCTGCGGCCGCCTTTGCGCAGCTGACGGATCGTGAGCTCCCCCTCGGCCGGGACGTCCTCCACCAGCAGAACCCGGATCGCGGGCGCGCCAGGAGCCGCCGGCGCGCGCAAACCGGCGGCAGCGCTGCCGCCGGGAGGACTCTCTCGCCTATGCACGGTCATTGCTCAGTCGCTCGCACCTGTCGAGTCGAGACCTTACGTTAGCAGACTCGAGCGATCTGACCTATGAGTCATGTCGCTGGCCGCCGCGAAGCGTGATTTGGCGCACAAAACAGCTCTGCGAAGGCTCGCTTGACTCACAATTTCCAGCCTCGACGCTTTTCACTTAACCTGGCGAGCGAGCATCGTGCGCTCATGCTGTCGGCCACACCCCGGCTCGTTCTCTGCTTCGCGTTGTGTTGCGCGATGCCCTGTGCATTCGCGAGTCCGACTCCAGAGTATCAAGTGAAGGCGGCGTTTCTCTTCAACTTCTCAGAGTTCGTCTCCTGGCCGCCGCAGGCGTTCAGCTCCGCGAATGCCCCGCTCATCATCGGAGTTCTTGGCCACGATCCATTCGGGACGGACCTCGATGCAATGGTCAGCGGCGAGCACGTCGGCCCGCATCCGCTGATCGTGCGCCGCTATCACGACGTCTCCGAAGTCGGCCGCTGCCACATCCTGTTCATCGATCGATCCGAGAGCGCTTACCTGCCCCAGATCCTGCAGGCGCTGCGCGGACACTACATTCTCACGGTGAGCGATATCGACGGGTCGGCAAGGAGCGGCGTGATGATCGATCTGGTCACTCAGAGCAACCACATCCGCATGCGGATCAACGTTGCGGCCGCGCGCGCAAGCGATCTCACGATCAGCTCGCAGCTCCTGCAGCCTGCTCAGATCGTCGGGCCCGGGGCCAGCTAGCATGATCGTGCGCACGACGAAAATCCGGCAGTCGCTCATTCTGATGCTGCTCTTGACGACCGGCACGGTGGTCGTGCTCACCACGGTGGCCTTCAGCGCCTACGAGTTTGTCACCGCTCGTCAGCTGGCCTCGGGCAATCTCGCGATGCTCGGCAAGGTGATCGCCGCCAACAGTACCGCGGCGTTGGCTTTCGATAACCCGGATGACGCTCGTAGGACGCTCGCAGCGATCAAGGTCGAGCCACACGTCACCGCTGCGGCACTGTACTCGCTGGATGGGAAGCTCTTCGCGACGTATCCGGACGGTATCGCTGCATCGCTTCCCGTCCGCGCACCCGCGCCGGGGCACCGCTTCGAGCCCTCGCAGCTCATCGTCGTGCAGGGCGTATATCAGGGCAGCCTCCGCCTGGGGACGGTGTATCTGAAGTCCGACCTGGGAGCCATTTACGAGCGCTTGCGCCTCTACGCTCTGATCGCCGGCATCATCCTCGCAGTGGGCGCCGTGACCGCCTACCTCATTGCCGCGCATCTGCAGCGCAAGATCTCGGATCCCATCCTGGCGCTCGCGGAGACCGCGAAGGCGGTCTCCCAGCACCGCGACTATTCCGTACGCGCCGCACAGCCGCATGGGTACGAGCTCGGGCTGCTCACCGGAGCCTTCAATCACATGCTGACGCGGATCGAGGAAGGCCAGAGCCGACTGCAAAGCCAGCTCGTGCGGCTCGATCTGCTACACCGGATCACGCGCGCGATCGGCGACCGGCTCGATCTGGCGAGCATCTTCCAGGTTGTGCTCGGCACGCTGGAGGCAGACCTTCCGATCGACTTTGGCTGCGTATGCACATACGAGCCCGGGGCACAGGCCATTTCTCTGCAGTCAATCGGCACACGCAGCGTGACACTGGCGGACGCTCTTGCGATCGCTGAAGGCACGACGGTTCCCATCGATCAGAACGGCCTTTCGCGCTGCGTCGAGGGCGAACTGGTGTACGAGCCGGATACTTCGAGCCTGCCCTTCGCGTTTCCGCAGCGCTTCGCGCGAGCGGGGCTCCGCTCGCTCGTCATCGCGCCGATGATGGTGGAGCGGAGCGTGTTCGGCATCCTGGTTGCAGCCCGGCACGCCGAGGAAGCCTTCAGCAGCGCGGATTGCGAGTTTTTGCGCCATCTGTGCGATCACGTCGCGCTCGCGGCGCGGCAAGCGCAGCTACACGGAGCGCTGCAAGGGGCGTACGACGATCTGCGACAGTCGCAGCAGGCAGTCATGCAGCAGGAGCGGCTGCGGGCGCTCGGCCAGATGGCGAGCGGCATCGCGCACGACATCAACAACGCCATCTCGCCGGTTGCGCTGTACACCGAATCGCTCCTCGAGCGGGAGCCCAACCTGAGTGAGCGGACACGCGGCTGCCTCGTGACCATTCAGCTCGCCATAGAGGATGTCGCCGATACCGTCGCCCGTATGCGCGAGTTCTACCGGCCGCGCGAGCCGCAGCTGGTGCTCGCGCACGTCGCGCTCAACCGCACGATCGAGCACGTGGTCGAGCTGACCCGTGCGCGCTGGAGCGATCTGCCGCAGCAGCGCGGCATCGTCATCCAGCTGCACAAGGAGCTGGCGCCGGAGCTGCCGGAGATCATGGGCGCCGAGGGCGAGATCCGCGATGCGCTCACCAACCTCGTCTTCAATGCCGTCGATGCGATGCCCGAGGGCGGAACGCTGTCCCTGCGGACCCGGCTCTCGGGCGCGCCGGACGGATCGGGCCAGGCGGGGGCGTGCGACTCTAGCGAAGCGGAGCCGCGCGTGTACGTCGAAGTGACCGACACAGGCATCGGCATGGACGATGAGACGCGCCGGCGCTGCCTCGAGCCCTTCTACACGACCAAGGGCGAGCGCGGCACCGGCCTTGGGCTCGCGATGGTCTACGGCATGATCCAGCGTCACAGCGCCGAGCTCGAGATCGACAGCAAACCCGGGCGCGGTACCACACTGCGGCTGTCCTTCGCGGTGACGAGCGCGGCGGCGCAAAGCACGGCCCACTCCACCGCCGGCGCGCAGCCGAGCCGGCGACTCTCGATTCTGCTGGTCGACGACGATCCGCTGCTCATCAAGTCGCTGCGCGATATCCTGGAGGGGGACGGCCACCTGGTAACGGCGGCGGACGGCGGCCAGCGCGGGATCGATGAGTTCACGGCCGCACAGAAGCGGGGCGCGCCGTTTGCCCTCGTCATCACCGATCTCGGCATGCCGTATGTGGACGGCCGCAAGGTCGCGGCTTCCGTACGCGCGGCCTCTCCGGCCACACCCGTCATTCTCTTGACCGGCTGGGGCAGGCGTCTGCTCGCCGAGAACGACATCCCGCCGCACGTGGACCGAGTGCTCGGCAAGCCGCCCAAGCTCATCGAGCTGCGCACAGCGCTGGCGGAGCTCACGGCCAACCCGCAAGCCGCATGATCGAGCAGCCAGAACCGCAGGCGGCCGCGGCCCCCCGAGCGAGACTCCTCATCGTCGATGACGAGGCCGCGCAGCTGCGCGCCCTGTGCGACACACTCGAGCTGGAAGGTTATGCACCCAGCGGGTTCTCGTCCCCGCGCGAGGCGCTGTCGAGGCTGCGGCCGGACGCGTTTGACCTCCTGCTCACCGACCTGATGATGCCGGAGATGAACGGCATCGAGCTGCTGCGCGCCGCCCAGGGTGTCGACCGCGATCTAGCGGGGATCGTCATGACGGGACACGGCACGATCGATACCGCCGTGAAGGCGATGCAGGCCGGAGCGCTCGACTACATCGTCAAGCCCTTCCGCCTCAATCAAATGATGCCCGTCATCTCGCGCGCGCTCGAGACGCGCCGTCTGCGGCGCATCAACCGTGAGCTCGAGCGGCGTGTACTCGAGCGCACGCGCGAGCTCGAGATCGCCAATCGCGATCTGGAGGCGTTCTCGTTCTCCGTATCACACGACCTGCGCGCGCCGCTGCGGATCATCGAAGGGTTCTGTGAGGCATTCATCGAGGACTTCGGGTGGAGCGTACCGGAGGAGGGACGCTCGCTGTTGCAGCGGGTCGAGGACGGCGCCCACCGGATGAGCGATCTGATCGAGGATCTGCTCAATTTCTCGCGGGTCGGGCGCAGCACGCTCGAGCCGGGCCGGATCGCGATGAGCGAGCTCGTCAGGGCCGTGATGGCCGAGCTGTGCGAGCAGTGCCCCGCGCGTGCGATAGAAGCCGGCGTAGCGGAGCTACCGGACAGCTGGGGAGACCCTGCGCTCATCCGGCAGGTGCTCGTCAATCTGCTCGCGAATGCCGTGAAGTTCACGGGCAGCCGGCCCGTCGCCCGGATCGAGGTGACGAGCACCGAGCTCGACGGTCAGCACGTCTACCGCATCGCAGACAACGGCGTCGGATTCGACGAGGCGCACGCGCACAAGCTCTTCGGGGTCTTCCAGCGCCTGCACTCGCAGGAGAGCTTTCCCGGAACCGGAATCGGCCTGTCGATCGTGCAGCGGATCATCGAGCGCCACGGCGGCCACGTCTGGGCAGAGAGCCGCCTGAACGAGGGTGCGACCTTCCATTTCACCCTTCCTGCCGCAAAACCCGAGTCCTGCCCATGAAACCGCACCTGTTGACGCCTGCCGGTCCACTGGTGGTGCTGCTGGCCGCTTCCATGACCGCAGCGCCCCCGGCCGTGGCGGACACGGACACCATGACAGTCGATCGACTCCGAAGCCTCAGTGTCGAGCAGCTGATGAACATCGAAGTGACGTCGGTCGCGAGATATCCCGAGAAACTGCTCCACGCCGCCTCCGCCATTCAGGTCATCACCCAGGAGGACATCCGGCGCTCGGGAGCCACCAGTATCGCGGAGGTCCTTCGGCTCGCCGACAATCTCGAGGTGGCGCAGAAGAACTCTCACGACTGGGCGATCAGTGCGCGCGGATTCAACACCGCCCTCGCCAACAAATTGCTGGTCATGATCGACGGCCGCACGGTGTATACGCCCCTGTTCTCCGGGGTGTTCTGGGATGTCCAGGACTACCTCCTGCAAGATATCGATCGGATCGAGGTGATCAGCGGTCCGGGCGGCACGCTGTGGGGCGCGAACGCCGTGAATGGCGTGATCAACATCATCACCAAGAGCGCGAAAGATACCCAGGGTACGTACGTCGAGACCGGCGGCGGCACTCAGCTCGATGCGCTCGTCGGCGCTCGGTACGGGGGCACTATCTCTCCGGACACGTGGTTTCGCATCTACACCAAGTATGTGGATCGCGCCGACGAGGTCATGACCGACGGCGCGCCCGGATCGGATGCCTGGCACCAGGGGCGCGCCGGGTTCCGAATCGACTCGGACCCCTCGAGCCGCGACGCGCTCACGGTGCAGGGGGACGTGTACGACGGCTACGAGTACGAGCCGACCGGCGGGCAAGCCACGACCAGCGGCGGCAATCTGCTGGGCCGGTGGAGCAGCCGTTTCTCGGATGACTCGGACATGAGCCTGCAGTCGTACATCGACTACACACATCTGCTCGATCCGGAACCGGCGCTGACGCTCGGGACGCTGCAGCTCGCCGCGCCCGGCACGCTGCAGGACGACCTCACGACGTACGACATGGACTTCCAGGACCGGATCGCCGCCGGAGCCTACCATCGCATCGTGTGGGGTCTCGGATTTCGCCGCACCCACGACGCCGTGGTCGATGCACCGGGAGTCGCATTCCTGCCTAACGTGCTGAATCAGAATCTGTACAGCACATTCCTTCAGGATGAGATCGCGCTCGAATCCAACCTATCGTTCATCCTGGGCACGAAGCTCGAGCACAATGACTATACGGGATGGGAGTTGCAGCCCAACGCGCGGCTGCAGTGGAGCTTTGCACCCGAGGAGTCGCTCTGGGGAGCAGTCTCGCGCGCCGTGCGTACACCCTCCCGCCTGGATCGCGACCTGTACGAGGCGGCACCGCCCGGTCCACTGCTCCTGCGAGGCAGCTCGGACTTCGTCTCCGAGAAGCTGATCGCCTACGAGCTCGGCTATCGCGGACAGATCGGCCCGCGCTTCGGCTCCTCGGTGTCGACCTACTACAACGTTTACAGCGATCTGCGGAGCACCAGCTATACGCCCGGGACCGTGCTGCCATTCTATTTCGCCAACAATCTCGAGGGTGACACGTACGGGCTGGAATTCTCGAGTGATTACCAGGTGTCGCGGAACTGGTCGCTGCACGCGGGATACACCCTGCTCAAGGAGCATCTGCGCGTCAAGCCCGGGCAGGCGGACATCAACGATGCTCGGAACGAGACTGCCGACCCGCAGCACCAGTTCTCCGTTCGATCGTCAGCGAATCTCCCCTGGCGGCTCAAGTTCGATTCCGAGCTGCGCTGGGTCGATACGCTGCACACCAACAGCGGGCCCACGCCGGGAACGGTCCCCGCCTACTTCGAGCTCAACTCGCGCATCGCCTGGCAGGCGAGCCCGACGATCGAGCTGTCGATCGTGGGGGAAAACCTGCTGCATCCGAGCCATCCCGAGTACGGGTTTCCGGAACCCACGCGGATCGAGATCGACCGCAGCATCTACGCGAGGCTTGCGTGGCGCCGCTAGGACCGGGTCTGATCGCGGGCCCGACTTAGGAAAACTCAAAGCCGCCTCGGACGATAGCCCTTTCCGCCAGACATCTCTGGCCGTCCACGGAGTGCGTAGAGAGTGGCACCAATTGAGCGGCCATCCGGTGAATCGGCTGCTCGAGGCAAGGGGTAGCGCCGGGGGTAGAATCCGACTCGGCACCTAGAAATCCCTTTGCTTTTAAATAGTTGTAGCTGGATCTCGATCCCAGTACCGCCCACCAGAAATCAAGAACCTAACAAAGCAATCCCGCCGCCGTACCGAAATCATACGGAACACTTTCTGGGCGACGACACTGCACGGGGAGACACCGGTACTGACCGGCAAGAACAGCACCCCGGAGGTCGCCTCATTGCCTCCCTTCGCACCCGCGGCCCCGGGACGCATCAGCACTCTCCCGCAAACGTTGCGATAGCTTAGCCATCGGGGCTCGGGCCAGCTCGTAATCGCGGTGCCACGAGTCTCACTGAGCTGCAGAGCGTTCGCGGCAAGCTCGGCCTGCCCATCGAGCGCGATCTTTCCTTCGACGCCGCTCGGGACGCGGGAGTTTGAGGAGCTCTTGCTGAAGCTGGATATCCGGGTGTCTCCGCGAACGGTCCGAAAGTACATGCCCCATCGGGCACCGGGCCGACCAAGAGGGGACCTGCGTTGGTCGACCTTCCTGCGTCTGCACGCCAAGGGCCTCCCCGCTTGCGATTTCGTGGTCGTCGTGACCGCTACCTTCCGCTCGCTGTATGTGTTCGTGGTGATCGAGCACGGGAGTCGCCGCTTGGTTCATTACAACGTCACCGCGCATCCGACTTCCGCCTGGACTCTGCAGCAATTGCGTCAAACCATCGGGTTGGATAATCGCTATCAATACGTACTTCATGATCGCGACAGCATTTTCGCTGAGCACCTGGATGAGTCGATAACAAGGCTCGGGGTTCGCGTATTGAAATCGCCACCTCGCTCACCAACAGCAAATTCAATTTGCGAACGCGTTATCGGCACGATCCGCCGGGAGTGCTTGGGTTGGCTGATTCCTTTATCCGAGTCGCATCTGCGATCCATTCTGAAATCGTGGATTACGCATTACAACACTGGGCGTCCGCACATGGCGCTGGGTCCCGGGCTACCCGATTCACCCGCTGACGTCGATCACCTACAACCCGTTTCGCGCCATCGCCGCGGAGAATCGTACACCGTCCGTGCCGATCCCATCCTTGGTGGACTACATCATGAGTATTCCATGGCGCCAACCTGCGCGTGATCGAATACTTGCGGACCACAGCCCATGCGGCATACACGCTGCTATAATCCCAATGGACAGCGTGCCTCCGACCGACACCGCATCGGCACGTCTCTCGGAGGGTGCAATCTTTGTAGGAAAGGACCCGACGATGACTGATAAGCACTTGCCGTCTTTGCTCGAGAGACACTGGGCCGAGAGCGCCCTTGCAATTGGCGCGGTGATCATCGCTGCCGTGTCGCTGTGGGTGGCCTACGATGCCAACCGGACGAATCGTGAGCTCGTGGCCTCGGAATCCTGGCCCTTCATGCAGGTGTCCGAGTCCGATTCCGCTCTGGGTACGTCTCTGGGTACGATGAACCTGGTCTTCTGGAATGAGGGGATCGGACCGGCCAAGCTCGAAACCTTCGAGCTCTTCTGGAACGGAAAACCCCAGCGCTCGCCGTGGCAGCTGCTGCGGACCTGCTGCAGCGCGCCCGTCGGCGCAGCGGGCGATTCCGCCGCGCTCGCCGGCCTATACAGTGGCATCGCCAGCACCAGCACAACGCGGGGACTCGTGGTTCGTCCCGGAGTCAGCTACTCGTTTCTGTCATACCGGCGAAATGCCGAAGACGCGGCAAGCTGGGATACCCTCAGGACCCATCTCGGCGATCTCAGCTTTCGCTACTGCTATTGCTCGGTATTCGAGCAGTGTTGGCTCTACAGCGTGCATTTCGGCGTTGAACAGAATCTCACTCCGCCTCGCGTTAACTCCTGTCCGCACCCGGCGGTGACCTACGACAACTGGCGCGGTCATCTCGCCGGGTAGTTAGGAGAGCTTATGATTCATCTCGAAATGGCTCTGCTGGCCGCTTCGTTCAATTATAAGTCCCCTGTCAAAACGATCAATCTTCCGATCTCGTCGAGGTCAACGCAGCACATCGCGCTTCACTGCGTTGAACCCAAAGAAAGTACTGGTAAGGGGGTGCTGTTCATTCACGGTTCCAGCTTTCCCACAATGCTTGCAGCAGGTTTTGAGTTCAAGGGCGATGACTCGTGGAAGGATTTCATGACGAAGCACGGGTTCCTTTCCTGCGGCTTGGACTTTCTAGGTTTTGGTGCGTGTGGGGTGCGAATTCCCAAATCTTAGCGTGATCGGCGCTTAACGAGCAGTCTTGCGCGGCAATACGGCCGTGGTAGCCTCCCGTGATGATGCGTGCCTTGCTTCTCCTCGCGGTTCACCTGCTCGTCATCCTTGCCAAGCTCATGCGCCCCGGAGGTGCTCACTCCGTGATCGCCGAGTCCCTGCTCCTGAAGCATCAACTGATCATCAGCCGCCGTTCCAGTCGGCGCGCCCCACCTCTGAGCACTATCGATCGATTCGTGCTCGGACTGATCGCGCTGTTCGTCAGTCCCCGACGAATCGCCAAGGTCGCCGCGGTTGTGAAGCCCTCTACGTTGTTACGATTCCACAAGGCGCTGGTCGATAGAAGGTATCGCCGCCTGTTTTCTTCCGCAGGGGCGCGAGCCAAACCCGGTCCGAAAGGTCCCGCGGAGGAACTCATCGCGGCGATCATCGAAATGAAGCGTCGCAACCCTTCCTTCGGCTATCAGCGCATCGCCCAGCAGATCGCTCACGCCTTCGGGGTGCAGATTGATAGGGACGTCGTGCGCCGCGTGCTTGCCACAAACTACGGCCCACATCATCCGGGCTCCATGGGCCCCTCTTGGCTGACCTTCCTCGCGCAGGCCAAGGATAGCCTGTGGAGCGTGGATCTGTTTCGGTGCGAGTCGATTCTTCTTCGCAGCCATTGGGTGCTCGAGGTCATGGATGTGTTCACCCGCCGCATCGTCGGATTCGGCATCGCCGGTGAATACGTTGACGGCCCGTCTCTATGCCGCATGTTCAACCAGGCCATTGCCGGTAAGAGACCTCCGACGCGGATAAGCACCGACCACGATCCTCTCTTTCGGTTTCACCGGTGGCTCGCCAATCTGCGGATCCTCGAGGTCGAGGAAATCAAGTCCGTGCCGTATTTCCCGATGTCCCATCCATTCATCGAACGACTGATCGGGACAATCCGGCGCGAATGCCTCGATCGCACGTTCTTCTGGAATTCCGTTGATCTTCATCAGAAGCTGACCGACTTCCAGAATTATTACAATCGGGCTCGTTGTCACCGCGCACTGCACGGCACGACACCCGCAGAACGCGCCCACGGACCGCCGACTCCGCGCGCCAAACTCACCAGTTACTTGTGGGAGCGGCATTGCCGAGGCGCGTTCGAGGTGCCGGTCGCCGCTTGATTATCAATTCGCACCCCACAGGTCCAGCGCAGATCCGGCGGGATCATTCCGGGGGAACGTGACCGAGGATTCCGGGATCGTGACCGGCCATTCCGAGCACAAGCCCAAAATCGGTCACCTTCGAGCGGAATGAGCGGTCACGTTCGGCCGGAACGGCCGGTCACGTTCAGCCGGAATCAGCGGTCAGAATGGTCCGGAAAACGCAGCCATGCTCGGCCATGCTCGGCCATGCTCGGCCATGCTCGGCCATGCTCGGCCATGCACGGCCTGAAGGCGTTCGACCGGGCTGCCGTGACGATTACTAGAGTCGAGCTCGCGCACCGCATTCGGAAGCGACAATTCACTCAGGGTCGCGCGCGCGATCAGCGCCGTCACACGATGAAGACGGCGTGGGACCGAGCGCTATTCGGGCTTTGATCAGCCATGTAAGTACGTGAGCTCGGTCTGTCGGGATTTCCATCCCCACAACACATCCGTTTATCCCTGCATCGCACCCAGCAGCGTGGAAGTCTTGATAGTTGCGAAGTTGCAATAGGTATCGGACACCGCATACGGCAGGATGATCCGGCCGTTGTGATGCATAGCTCCGCATGTGTAAACCACGTTCGGGACGTAGCCCTGCCGCTCAGGCAGTTCTGGCCGCAGCAGTGGTTCAGGAAAGCGCGCGAGAACTTTTGAGGGGTCTGTCTTATCGAGAAGCACCGCGCCGATCGAGTATCTTCTGACCGGTCCGACGCCGTGGGTCAGCAGCAACCAGCCCTCGTCAAGCTCGATCGGCGAGCCGCAATTGCCAATCTGCACGAATTCCCAGGGGAATTGAGGCTTGAGAAAGAGCACGCCCTCGCCCCAGGAATACAGATCGTCCGAGTAGATGAGATAGAGATTCTCATTGTCCTGTCGACCGATCATGGCGTATTTGCCATTGATCCTTCGAGGAAAGAGCGCCATGCCCTTATTGCGCGCCGCAGGGCCCTTCAGGGGGGTCATGCGGAAGGATATGAAGTCCGCGGTTTCGAGCAACTCGGACCGGATCGCCCTGCCGCTATAGGCTGTGTAGGTGGCATAGAACGTATTTGGGCCGTTGTCGCCGCCGAACTCGACGAAACGGGCGTCCTCGAGGCCATTCGATTGTGCTGCGGTGATCGGGAAGATCACCCGCTCGCTGAGTTCCTCATCGGCTTTAAAGACCACGTCAATGCAGTCCGCGGGCGCACCCGCACTGCGCGGTTGCAGGCGTGGAAGGGATGCGAGGGGCGCAGCCCTGTCCACTTTCACGCTGCCATCGGCCGCGATGAATCCCGATCGGAACGTCAGCGAGGACACGTGCCCTTCACCGACCGCACGCAGACACAGGATGAAGCGGCGCTCGCCCGCTGGTACACCCGATTGCTCGGGATGAGCGACGATACTCGGATTGAACAAGGCGGCCGCCTCGAAGGAATACTCGTGCATGAAGTACGCACCGATGAGTTGGTGCTGAGTTTGAGTGAAGGGGCCGTGAACGGACAGCGCATCTTCCATGTCGCTCGCGCGCGCCTCGAAAGTCGCCAAAAGGTTGCGGTGGCGGTTCTGGAAGTTCTCCAGGACCTCGGCCAGCTGGCGGTCGGCTGCCTTTGGATCAAGCCCTAGGATCCGAGCGACGATGTGGTTTGCCCGCGATTTGTCCGTGGGGGCGAGTTCGCGCGGCTCGGCGGCAGGCTTGAAAGGGCGCACCACCACTCTTGCAGGGTTGGGACGCAGCGAGAGACTCTGCCGCGTCAGGAACGTGCCCGATGAGGGGCGTCCTGCGCTTGGATTGAGTGTCATGCGGGGCGATCAGGCGCTGACGGCCAGGTGTGGCGGAAGTGTTGGGCGCTCGCTGCTGATGCGGGCAAGCTGCCGCATCTCCGCAAGACTGAGGAGGTAGGAGACGACCGACTCAGCGCCTTGGTTCTCGTTGGGGCGATCGGGATGCAGTCCATCGCGGCAGCCGCCTGTTTCTAGATCGACCAACGGCAAGGACAGATCGTTCCTGCCGAGGAACCAGGCGAACGCCCGGTTTGCGTCGGCTCTCCAGCTGAGATCACCGTCGGCACGCCACGCCGCCAGGCAGGCCGAGATCGTTGCGGTGGCTTCCAGGGGTTGCTGGTCGAAGGCCAGAGGATGCGTGCGCTTGGCGCCAAAAGTGCGCGAGCCGATCGGTCTGAAGCAACCTGTCGGAGTCCTCTGCAGCGTCATCAGCCAGCGCAAGGATCGTAAGCCGGCGTTCACGTAGGAGCGCGTTCCGGTTGAGCATCCGGTGACGATCAACGCCTGCGATAGACGCGTGTTGTCATAGGCAAGCCCTTCCTCGAACCACTCCCAATCCTTGGTCTCGACCGCTGTCAGGATATCGATCAGTCTCTTGGCGAGCACCCCTCGGACGCGCCTCGCCCCTGAGTCCTCGGCAACCGCGGCGCAATAAGCGTCCAACCCGAGTAGGGTGAAACTCCATGCGCGCGGCGAGCAAAAGCCCTCCACAGTCGGTAGCGCCTGAGCGAACAGCGATGCGGCCCACTGCCGCCGCGAGGGGCTGTGATCGCTGTGCGCGCACTGGCCCAGGGCCCAGAGCGCCCGCCCGTGGCTGTCCTCCGAGCCTAGGTCCTCGAGCCAGTGCCGGTCGAAGCCCATGAAGTTGCGAAACCGCTTGGTGTCGGGATTCCAGGCGTGCTGTACGAAGGCGGCGAATCTGTTCGTCAGGGGTTCGGATAGGCGCTGCTCCCCAGGCTTGCCGAGGGCACACGCCAGCAGCAGCGCCCGGGCGTTATCGTCGGTGCAATAGCCGTGCGACCGGTCCGGCACGCTGTAGAGTGCATGCTGGAACAGCCCGGTGTCATCGCACAGCGACAGAAAATGCCCGATTTGCATCGCCGGCTGATCCTGACCGTCGAGAGCAAGCCCCCTCATGCTGGGCCGCGCAATCGGCTCCGGTCGATGGGCATGGCGTGCGCTACCAAAAGCGCCGAGATAGCGCTCCGCTATGTGTGGCCAGATCATCGAGCGACTGCTGGCATAGGCGCGCTTGCGCAGGTTAAATCGCCGCACCTCATCAGTGAGCAATGTCGCGATCTCGCGGCCGACGGCAACGGTGTCGCCGAAGGGAACCAGGATGCCCCGCCCATTGGCCAGCAATTCGCGGGCGTGCCAATAGGGGGTCGAGACGATCGCCTTGCCCAGGCCGAAGCTGTAGGCCAAGGTGCCCGAGGTCATCTGCGCTTCATTGAGATAAGGCGTGACGTAAACATCACACATCGAAATGAAGCGCAGCAGTGTCGCCTGATCGACGAATTGATTGAGAAAGACGACATGGTCCACGATTCCGAGTGCGCGCACTCTGGCCACGAGGCCTTCGCGATAGACCTCGCCCTGATCACGCAGCAGATTGGGGTGCGTCGCTCCGAGCACGACGTACACCGCATCCGGCCGACTCCTCAGGATCGCCGGCATGGCATCGATCACGACTTCGACGCCCTTGCTGGGTGACAGAAGACCGAAAGTCAGGATGACGGATCGGCCAGCGAAGCCGAGGGCGGTCTTCGCCGCGTCGGGTTCGACGAACGCAACGTCGGGAACGCCATGCGGGATGACATTGATCTTTTCGCTCGGTAGCCGATAGATGGTGTTTAGCAGTTCCCCGGCCTTCTCGGCCATGACAATGACCCGCGAGGAGGCAGCGATGATCTGATCAAGGACGCTGCGCTGCACTCGTGTGGGCTGCGAGAGTACGGTATGGAGGGTCGTCACCAACGGCATGGCCAGCCGCGAAACGAGCGCCACGATGTGACCACCGGCCTCGCCGCCGAAAATGCCGAACTCATGCTGCAGCGAAACCACTTCGAAGCGACCCGCGTTCAGGGTGTCGGCCGCACGCTCATAGTCATCCAGTCTGTCGGCGTGAAGCTGAAGGCGAACGGCGGCGGGGTAATCATAGGACTCGCCCGCATCGTTCATGGCCACGATACAGGTATCCACGGGGATCGGTGACGCCGCGACCGCCTGCTGCAGGTCGGTCGTGAAAGTGGCGATGCCGCAGCGGCGTGGGAGCGAATTGCCGATGAAGGCCACACGGCTGAGCGTCCTCATGCGTGCGCCCGTACGGCTGCAGAGACTGGCATTGTCTTTGGCTGCAGAGGGGTACTCTCTCGGTCGCCCCGCGCAACGCAGGCGGGGTCGTCATCGAGTTTGCGCAGCAGGCTTGGATTGGAGTCGGAACCCGCATAAGCCACGAGGCCCTTGAAGCCGTCAGATCCAACTTCGATGCGCGTGCGGACCGTTTCGAGGAAGATGACCTCACCGATTCGAGCATCGAGCGCGCCAGCCCGAGCGCGGCCATCGAGCGTGAACAGCCATGTCTCGCCCGCCGCAGCGAGCTCCCAAGCCGAACCAGGCGCAAGTTCGACACGCTCGAGCACGAAATGCGGGCTCGCGACCAGCAGTGTTCTTGCGGTAGTCAGGTGGCGCAGAGGAGCCTGATGTTCAGTCTGCTCGGCGCTCGCAGCGGCGACCGCGTTGTCGGTGTGAAGCTCGCGCTGCCTGCCATAGTCGAAGAGCCGGAAGGTTGCGTCGCTCCATTGCTGGATTTCCATGATGACGAGTCCTGGCCCGATGGTATGGATCGTACCCGCGGGTACATAGATTACCTCGTCCAACCGGACACTGCGCCATTGAATCAGCTCCGCAATCGAGCCTTCATCAATCGCCATCCGCAGTTGCGCCGGGCTCAACTGGCGCTTCAAGCCGAGGGCGACTTTGGCGTCGGGCGTGGCCGAGAGGATGTACCAGGCTTCGCACTTACCGTGGGCCAGACCGATGGAGCGCGCGAAGGCATCGTTCGGATGCACCTGAATCGAGAGCGGCTCGCTGGTGAACAAGAGCTTCAGACGCAACGCGGCGGCGGGCATCTTCGCTTCGGGCCGCCGAAACCAGATCTCGCCGATCGCGACGCTATCACCGTGATGCGCACTCCAGGGCCGTAAATCGGTGCTCCCCCACGGCTTGGGCACCATCTGCGTACAGGTCTGTTCGATCGCCATGTAAGGTTCCTTCGATCCCAGCGCTGGGATGGCCATATGACGCCCAGCGACGCCGCTCTGTGGACGATGCCACGAATCGCCATCCCTTCATGACCGGGCCAAGCTAAAGGCGTGGTCGATGTGTATACCGACCTATGCCGCAGTGTGGTCGCAGACGTCGGTGAGGTGGGTGCGGCCGCGAACATAGATCGGAAATCGCGGTTGACCGTTCCGTGAACGCGACAGTAGCACGGCGAGCCTCATACCGGCGCGAATTTCCCACCGATCCTTTAAACCCCGCCGCACAACCGCACGACCTATGTGCCCTCGCGCACGGCCGCTAAGCGTTGCCGGGACCCCTCACGGGCGGATTTTCCCGCACGCGAGCCCTACCGTAAGCGAAAGGGTCTGCCACGAACTCGCGGTCGTCTGGTGTGCGGGCTGCAGTGGTGTACCCAGTAAGATCCAACCACTTTGCGTGCCTTGTCCACCCGTTTATAGCGGCCCACCGCCTCCATGCGCTGTCCCTGATACGTGAAGCACTATTTCGCGTCAATCCCTTCAACGTCTCGGAGGGCAAGCACCGCGTCATTGTTCAACAGAATGCCGCGACCTTCGCCATTCTTCGTCGTCCCAGGATCCAACCAGGCCACGCGCAGACCAAAGTCCACGCGCCGCCATTCCAGATGCAAGATCTCGTTCAAGTCGCTCAAGCAGATCAATGCTGGACTTCTGAATGTCTGATAGCCGAAGACGGGCCTGCCGATGCCCCCCCGTCATAGAGAGCCCCGTTCGCGTTGATCGCGCTGGAGGCGTGGCAAAACACGCCTGCAAAGCGCGCGGACATCTTTACATATCCATCCCACCCATTCCGCCGCCGCCCGGCATGCCCCCATGGGCATGCTCGTCGCCCTTCGCAGCCTCGGCAACCATCACCTCGGTCGTGAGCAACAGGCCCGCGACGGATGCGGCGTTCTGCAGCGCAAGCCGCGTGACCT
>JBOIAR010000017.1:0-95874 GCA_050739095.1 Steroidobacteraceae bacterium
GGAGCGATTTGCGCCAATCTACAACGCAGCGTCATCCGTCTCGCCGGTACGGATGCGGATGACACGCTGGATGTCGGTGATGAAGATCTTGCCGTCGCCCACCTTGCCGGTCTTGGCCGCCTTCAGGATGGCTTCAACGACCTGATCGACCAAGTCGGCGCGCACGGCCACCTCGATACGCGTCTTCGGCACGAAGTCCACCACGTACTCGGCGCCGCGATACAACTCCGTGTGACCGCGTTGGCGCCCGAACCCCTTGACCTCCGTCACCGTCATTCCCGAGACGCCGATGTCGGACAGCGCAGCGCGCACGTCGTCGAGCTTGAACGGTTTGATGATGGCGGTGACCAGTTTCATGTGCGGGCTCTCCGTCGGGTGTCTGTGCTTGGTCTTGCGAGGGCGGGCTGCCGGGTTCGCGGCGGGGGCGATTTTGCAGCTTTCATGCCACGCAGGGGAATACGGGTAACTGCCTGAGCTACGGCGGCTCTCGGCGCGCCGGGGAGCCTTGGCGCACCATTATGGCGCAATTGTCTCGCGCCGGCGCTCACGGTGGTGCAGCACGCGCAGCCCATACGCTAAGCTCGGGGCGGTGTACGAAAGAATAGCCATCGCGGGCGGCGGGCAGGCGGCGGTCCAGGCCATCGATACGCTGCGGCGCAAGGCGTTCACCGGCAAAATCGTACTGATCGGCGATGAGCCATGGCTGCCCTATCAGCGCCCCCCGCTTTCGAAGAAGTATCTCGCCGGTGCGCTGGAGCGCGAGCGGCTGCTGCTGCGGCCACCGCATTTCTACGAGTCACATTCGATCGAGACTCTGCTGGGACGCCGCGTGGAGGAGATCTCGCGGCGCGAGCAGCGTTTGCGACTCGACGATGGCTCAACCATAGCCTATGACGCGCTTCTGATCGCCACGGGTAGCCGTCCGAGGCCGCTCGCCGCGCCTGGGATCGATCTCGAAGGCGTGCATTTCCTGCGGACGATTGCCGATGTCGAGCGAATCCGCGCCGGATGGGTGCCGGGCAGGCGCCTGGTCATCGTGGGTGGTGGCTACATTGGACTCGAGGTCGCGGCCATCGCGCGCGAGCTTGGGCTGGACGTGACCGTGCTGGAGATGGCGGACCGGGTCATGAGCCGCGTGGTGTGCCCGCAGATCTCAGCGTTTTACGAGGCCGAGCACGCACGACACGGCGTGCGGATCCTGTGCAACTCGAAAGTGCAGGCTCTGGCTTCGGTCCCGGGCTCAGGCAGGGTGCGGGCGGTCGTTACCGAGGACGGCGAGGAGCATGCCGCGGACTGTGTCGTCGTGGGCTGCGGAGTTCTCCCGGCCGATGAGCTTGCCGTTGCGTCCGGGCTGGCGTGCGAGAACGGCGTGGTGGTGGACGAGCGCTGCCGCACCTCCGACCCGGTGATCTATGCGGCCGGGGACTGCACCAGCCACCCCAGCCTGCACTACAGCAGACGGCTCAGGCTGGAGTCGGTCGACAACGCCTTCGAGCAGGGCGTGAGCGCGGCTCACAACATGCTCGGCCTCGAGACCGTGCACGACAAGGTGCCGTGGTTCTGGTCGGATCAGTACGACCTCAAGCTGATCATCATCGGCGTCGGCCAGGGATATGACACCCTCGTGATGCGCGGCGACCCTGCCGCCCACGTCTTCAGCGCGTGCTATCTGCGCGACGGGGAGCTGATCGCCGTCGATACCGTCAACAGTCCCAAGGACCAGATGGCGGCGCGCAAGCTGATCGCCGCGCGCGCACGGCCGAACCCCGACAAGCTGGCCGACGTCGCGGTGCCGTTGAAGAATACGGCGTAGGGCCTACTGCACCAACCGTAGCGTGAACCGGTGCCGGAACCGCTGCCCCTCGGACGCGCGGACCGCGCCGAGGATGGTGCCGACGAGCCAGGCGATGCCGAGCACGAGCCAGAGCAGTATGCCGATGCCGATGAACACGAGCACCGTGCATGCGATTCCCGCGAGCACTATCGTGATGTTGAAATTGAGCGCCTCGAGCGCCTGCTCGGCGACGAAGGCGGATTTCTCGCGCTGTACCAGCCAGACGATCAGCGGCGCGAGGACGTTGCCGAGCGGCACGATGAGCCCGGCGAACGCGGACAGGTGCGCGAACATCGCCACATTTCGCTCGTCTTTGCTGGTGGCTGCGTCGTAGCTCATCGGCTCTCCTGGTTCGCTCACATGCTCCTCCCCGGCGGGTCGAGCCCGCACTTTTTGTCATTATGGCCCTGCGCCCGGCACTTTACCGCATGACTGGATGGATGTACAGTACGGGACATGGCCCCTCAGCCCGTAAGGAACCAGCCGCTCAAAGGTCGCGGTGCGCTCTCGAACCCCACGGGGCGTTTCGAGCGCCACCGGCGCGAGGCCGTCGATGACGGCTGGTACCAGGAGGAGGTCCCCAACGTCATCCCGACTTCCCTCGAGCCCGATCGTGCCAAGTCCGTCATAACACGCAACGACTCACCCGACATTCCGTTCGAGCAGTCAATCAATCCCTACAGGGGCTGCAGCCAAGGCTGCAGTTATTGTTACGCGAGGCCCAGTCATAGTTATGTTGGGTTATCTCCAGGATTGGATTTCGAGACAAGGCTGTTCTATAAGAAGGACGCGGGCAAGCTGTTGGAGGAAGAGCTGGCGAAGCCGGGATACGTGTGCAAGCCGATCACCCTCGGCGCCAACACCGATCCGTATCAGCCGATCGAGCGGCGGATGCGGGTGACGCGCGATATCCTGGAGGTGCTGGCCCGCTGCCGGCATCCGGTGACGGTCATCACGAAGAGCGCGCTCGTGTTGCGTGACCTCGATCTGCTGGCGGATCTTGCCAAGGACGGGCTCGCGGACGTTGGGGTCAGCATCACGACGCTGGATGTGGAGCTCAAGCGCGTCATGGAGCCGCAGGCGGCTTCACCTCACGCCAGGCTGGAGGCAGTGAGACGGTTGAGCGAGGCCGGCGTTCCAACAGGGGTGATGGTAGCGCCGGTCATTCCCGCGCTCACCGATCACGAAATGGAAGCCATTCTGGAAGCCGCCGCGGCCGCGAGCGCGCGCTGGGCCGGCTATGTGCTGCTGCGGCTTCCCTACGAGGTGAAGGATCTCTTTCGGGAGTGGCTGGCGGCGCACTACCCGGAGCGCGCCGAGCACGTGATGTCGCTCGTGCGGCAAACGCGCGGCGGCAAGGACTACGACTCGAGCTTCGGCACACGCATGCGCGGCGTGGGCCCGCTGGCGGAGCTGCTGCGCAGCCGCTTCCAGGTCGCCTGCCGGCGGCTGGGTCTCGGGACCGGAAGGCATCAGCCGCCGGACAGCGCGCTTTTCAGGCCCCCTCGGGTGGCAAGCTCGGGGCCGCAGCTCGCGCTCGATCTTTGATACCGCCGGCGCGGCCGGGCAGGATTCTTGCTCCGTAACGGGCAAAGCTCGCTCCCGAGTCTGCGGCCAAGGTGCCGGGGGGGACTGGGCCTTGCGAGGGGGGCGCTCGGGGACGCGTCCGAGTAAAGTACTCTCCAGATGGGAAACCGAGCGAGACCCGATTTTCAGGTGGAGGTCATGCCACAGGTTCGTCCAACCGCTCAGCCGACCGCGCTCGGCCGGTATACCCTCATCCAACGCCTCGGTACCGGGGGACAGGGCGAGGTGTGGCGGGCGCACGACGAATCGCGCGGCGTCGACATCGCCCTGAAGGTTCTCGCGCCCTCGGCGGCGCGCAATCCGGCCGCTTGGGAAGCGCTCGAGCACGAGCACGACATCTCCAGCCGCCTGCAGCATCCCGGAATCCTCCAGGTGCTGCCTCCGGAGCGACTCGAAGATGTGCTGGTGCTGCCGATGGAGCTCGCCTCGGGGGGGGATCTGCGCCGGCTCCGCCGCGCGGGGTATCTGGAGATCGTGCCGGTGCTGCTCGAGGTGGCCGAAGCCCTCGAATACGCCCACGCCCGCGGGGTCGTACACCGGGATCTGAAGCCCGGGAACGTGGTCTTCGACAGCCGCGGCCGGGCGAAGCTCGCCGACTTCGGCATCGCGGGACTGTTACCCTCCGCCGGTGCCGGCGCGGCGGCCCAGGTCAGCGCGGGGCACTCGCCGTTTTCGGCGAGTCCCGAGCAGCTTCGCGGCGAGCCGCCAAGCGCGGCCGATGACATCTACGGCCTCGGCGCACTCGCGTACGAGTTGCTGTCGGGGCACCCGCCGTACCATCCCAACTTCGATCTCGGACGAGCCCAGACTCAGCCGGTTCCGGAGCTCGTGCCCACCCGGCAGATCCCGCCGGAGCTCGGCCAGCTCGTGATGCGCATGCTCGCCAAGAGCGCCGCGGAGCGGCCTGGCTCCATGCACCAGGTCATGGACGAGCTCGATGCAACACTGAACGCTACGCTGTGCTTTGCGCCGGAGGGAGCGGAGACGGACGACACTGGCGGTCCGCTGCCCGACGCCGTTGCGGTCCCGGAGCGAAAGATCCCGGAGCCCCGAACCGCTCCATCGCCGGCGGCAGGCGCGGCCGAACGGGCGGCGCCGCCCGAGAGCCGCACGCCTGTCGATTGGAAAAAGGTGGGCGGCGGGCCTGAGAAGCGGCCGCCGCCCCCGGCGCCCATGCCGGTGGGTCCGGACCTCCGGCGCCAACGCAGCGAGCCGACACCGGCGCCAACCCGACCGCCCCCAACCCGGCCGTCCCCAGCACGGCCGGCGCCAACCAGGGCGCCGCTGATGGTCGCAGACCGCGGCGAAAGAGCCGCTCCGCCGGGCTCGCCTGCAGGATTGCGCGCGCCATACCGGCCCGCGTCCGCTACGCGCGCCGCGCAACAGCCGACGCACGGCTCTCCGCAACAGCCGACGCACGGCTTCGCGCCGCCGATCGAGCCCGTCTCGCCAGGCGATCCGTTCGACCTGGGGCTCATGCAGCCCCGACTTCGGAGTGCGTCCCCGCCCGAAACGCCGCGCCGAGCGACCGCGCGGTCGGGCGGCGCACGCGCCCGTCACTGGCCGTATCTCGTATCGGGTCTGCTTTGCGGGGCGGTGCTGATTGCCGGCGCGACCGCGGCCGCGCTCTTCTGGCTGCCGCGCCGTGATGTCGCGGGCCTGCAGCAGCTGTTGGGGAGCATTGCTTCGGTTGCATCGCCCAAGTTGGCGGCGCCGCCCGCGCCAGCTCCCCAGAAACCGCCGGCGGGGCCGGCATCGTCGACTCCGGCAGCGAAGCCGAAGATCGATCCCGCGGCGCTCGCCCGATTCAACAGCGAGCGCGCGGACTTCGGCAAGGGGGAGGCCGCTCTCGAGTCGCGCGGGGCCGCCGCCTGGGACGCGGCCGACCTCGCGGCGGCGCAGATGCAGGCCGCCGAGTCCAGCGGCGCTGCCGCCGCGGGCGGTGTTGCGATCGCGCTGCAGCATCTGAAGCAGGCGGAGGAGTTTCTGGTCGACGTCGCGCGGAAGGCGCCGCAAGCGCTGGCCGCGGAGTTGAAAGCGGGGGATGCGGCGCTCGCGGCCGGCAATCAGCAGCTGGCGACTCAGGCATACGCTCTCGCCCGGCGCATCGATCCCAACAGCCGGCGCGCCATCGAAGGCGCGCGGCACGCGCGCCTCCTGAGCGGGGTGTTGCCGCTGCTGGCCGACGCCAGCAAGGCGGAGTTGGCACAAAACTATTCGCGCGCGGCCCAGGACTTCAGTCAGGCGCTCGCGCTCGATCCGGGCAACCCCACGGCGAAGGCAGGTCTGGCAAGGGCCAACGCCGCATTCGGGAATGACGGCTATGCCCGCGCGGTGGGCGCCGGCTTCGCCGCGCTCGGCGCGGGGCAGCTCACGGAGGCGCAGACCGACTTCCAACGGGCGCTCGGGTTCCTTCCGCAGGGCAGGGAGGCTACCGAGGGACTGCAACGGGTCGGCGCGGCGATGCAGGCGAGCCAGCTCGCGGCGCTGCGCCAGCAGGCGGTCTCGCTCGAAGAGCAGGAGCACTGGCGGCAGGCGGTAGCGGTCTATGACACCGCCTTGCGCGCGGATCCTTCGCTGGCCCTCGCCAAGAGCGGCAAGGCGCGGGATGAGGCGCGGGCCGCGCTGGGCGATGCCCTGCAGGAGATCATCGACCATCCGGAGCGGCTGTCCGTTCCGTCCGTGCGGGAGGAAGCCGTGGAGCTGCTGCAGCAGGCACGGGAGACGACACCTTCGGGTCCGGTGCTGCAATCGCAGACGGAGCAACTCGCCCAACTTCTGCCGCAGCTGGACCGGCCGGTGTTGCTCAACATGATTTCCGACAACGCCACGCAGGTGACGATTCCGAGCATCGGTGTGTTCGGAACCTTCGGCCGCAGGGAGATACGGCTGAAACCCGGGACCTACACCGTGATCGGTACGCGCGCCGGCTATCGCGCGGTGCACCAGGAGTTCACGGTGGAGCCGGGCCAGGGATCCGTGACCATCACGGTGGCCTGCCAGGAGCCTATTTGAATGGCGCTGGAGCCGAGCTCCTGCCCGGCCCGGCGGCGGACACATTGCGCTGCGCAGTCCCTGCTCCGCGCAAGCCCAGGGTGACCATCCTTGGCCACCCGTTCGCCGCCTGCGGCGAACGCCTGTGTCTGGCGTCACAATCAGCCCTGCTTGGGCCGTGATCGGCCTCACGGTGTTTGCATGAGATGTTGGTGGTAGCTTGCGCCGGAGGCTTGCGCGGACTAATAAGCTCTGATGGCCAACACCGACTCCGTGATAGCGCTGCTCGCCGGCGCGAGCGGCTTCGTAGGCGCCCGAGTCCTCGATGCGCTGCTCGATGCGCCGGAGGTGGCGCGCGTGTTTGCCGTGACGCGCCGTCCGCTCGGGCGCGAGCATCCGCGCCTCGCCAACCGAATCGTTCAGTTCGATCACCTGGAGCGGCAGCTCTCGGGCGTGAAATGTCAGGTCGCATTCTGCTGTCTCGGGACAGGGGCCGGTGGGCGCGTCGCGGCGGCGGCAGAGTCGCTTCGCCGCGTCGATCTCGGCTACACGCTGGCGTTCGCGCGCGCGGCGAAAGCCGCGGGAGCGACGCGCTTCGTCGTGACTTCGGCGGCCGGCGCCGATGTCGCGGCCAAGAGCGGGTATCTGCGGGTGAAGGGCGAGCTCGAGCAGATGTTGGCCGGCCTCGGGTTCGGCTCGCTCGATATCCTGCAGCCCGCAATCATTCTCGGCTGGCCGCGTGAGGCGCCGGCCGCGGACCTCGTGAGACGCGCGGTGATGCCGCTCGTCAATCCGTTTCTCGTCGGCCCGCGTGCGCTGTACCGCGGTATTCCCGTCCGCACCGCGGCGGCCGCCATGCTGGGGACGCTGCGCTCGGGCCGCCGCGGCGCGCAGCGATACACGTACGCAGGAATCTGCGCGCTCGCGCAACTGAAGCCGCGAAGGCCTGCGGCCCTGGTCGCGGCGACCTCATAGCGGCGCAGCACCGGCGCCGGCGCGCGGCGCAGGGCTCCATTACATATCACGCTCCTCGATACATAAGCGGGACCGGGGCTGGCGGCCTGGCTCGCTACGCGCACTACTTGAGAGCCGCGCCACACTCGCGGCTCTTGACTCCATGCGGCGAGACTTCGACACTTGGTGCTACTGACAAGGGCAAACCCGTTGAAAGGCGGGGACGCAAAGCCACCGGTCTAAAGGACGGTTCCTATGACGGCGGGGCTGCCTCGATCGCGCGCCCGCGCGAACGCTCGCATTCCCCTTGGGCGTCTAGAGCCGGTTCCGAGGGCCTGTGGCCGACGGACTGTCCCGGGGAATTTATGACATCAACGGCAAATCTCGCGTCTGCCGAGGCGGGCGTGGACCATCTGGCAGCGCCTGGCGCTGAGGCAGGACCGTTCGTCCTCAATTTGTGCTCGTCAACGACGCCGATGGCTCTCGCGCAGACGGAACTGCCGGAGCTCAAGCGCTTCACTTTCTTCGTGAGTCGCCGTTTCGAAGAAGGCCGTGAGCGCTTCCGGCTGCACATGGGCTTCTTTGCGAGCCAGGCCGAAGCCGAGGAATGGCTCGGCCTGGTGCGTGAGATCTATCCCGGCGCGTGGGCTGGCGAGGCGCCGGGGAAGAAGCTGCGCGCTCGCGCGGCGGAGGCCGCGGCGGCGCAAGCCAGGCATGCTGTCGGACCGCAGCCGAGCGCGGTGGCTCCGGCGGCACCACCGGCGCAAAAGCTGCCCCCGCCTGCGGCGGCGAAACGCCAAAGCGCGCAGCCGGCAGCGCCGCCCAATGTGCTCGCGCGGGTACCGACACTGCATCCGCCCGCCGCTGCACCACGGCCCGCGGCAGCCCCATCTGCGCCGCGGCAGGCGACGGCGCCCGTCAAGGCAGCGCCACGCCCGGCTCCGTCAGCTCCCGCGCCCCGACCGCAACAGCCGCGCCCCGGTACCGTTTCGGCAGGTAGCCCGCGACCCCCGGCGCGGCCGGCGCCCGCGAAGCCATCGCCGGCAGCGGTGGCTGCGAGACCGGCGCCCCAAGCTCCCCGAATTCAACAGCCGGCGAAGAAGCCGATCTTCGCGCATTCCAACGTGAAGGAAGTCCTGGCGGCCCTCGATACCCGGGACGGCGCCACGGGCGAAACGCGCCGCATGCCAACGCCGGCGGTGGCGCACGAAGCGCGCGCGGACGACAGCACACTCACCGATACCCAGGTGTTGCGATTCCTCGAGACCCGTCGCGAGGAAAGTGGCGCGGGCGGGGTCGACCCCGCAGCCGAGTCCGGCATCTCACTGCTCAAGCCCGATGACACGGGGACACGGCGCGCGCTGAAAGAAGCCGTAACGCGCGACGAGCCGGTTTCCTTCGCCGTGCAGCTGCAGTGGTCGGTCCAGCCGGTGGAGCTCGACACAGTGCCGCCGCTCGCGATCTTCAGCGCCTACACGCTCTACTCCGTCGAGGGGAGCCGCGAGGGGCGCAAGTGGTATGGGCTGCGGCTCGGCTTCTTCAATGATGCGATCTCGGCGAAGCAGGTCGCCTACTATGTCCGGTCGGAGTTCGCTTCCGTCGCCGTGGTGCCCGTGAGCGCGCGGGAGCGCGAGCGCGCGACCGAGGACAACCAGCGATCTGCCGGTGTGGGCTCGCCCCGGAAACGCAGCGAGAGCGTCGACAACGAGTTCAAGCTCATCGATTCGGATACGACGGCTGCAGAGGCGCCGCGCGCTGCGCCGGCCGCCGCTGCTTCACGGGCGCCGGCGGCATCGCAATCCGGCGCGCCGCAAGCGGCTGCGACTCGCGACGCGCGCAAAGGTGCGGGCAAAGTCGCCGCGCACGAGCGCCGCACTCCGCAGACGCTGGAGGAAACTCTCGAGATCCTGGGCGCGAACCAGCTTGCCATCGACGGCAACAGCGGCGACTCGCTCAGCGACACCGGCGTACGGCATCTGCGCGTCGAGGTCCAGAAGAACACGCCCTTCTCGCGGCTGCTCGAGCGGCTGAGCGAGCGCGTCAGGAAGGCTTAATCTACTTCCGGAAGAGCTTCTCGAGCTCGGCGCGCGCCCGATCGGCCTCGGTCGTGTTGGGTGCTGCGTAGGCGCCCGGCCGGGGCTGGAAGAAATCGCAGAAGTTGGCCCGCGTTTTCTCGCGCACTTCCTCGGCCGTCGGCTCGAGGCAATGCTTGGCTACGCTGGTATCGTAATCGACGCACATCCGGCACACGTGCAGCTCCGCTCCGCACTTCCGGCACTCCTCCAGCCGCCGCAGCGGCAGCGTGAGATCGGCGAGCGAGGCGCCGCATTTCCAGCAGACGAGCTCGGCGGCTCTGGCGCTTGGGGGCGGCATGGCGTCTACATTATGCGCCGTTCGACAGCAAGTCATTAAGCGGCCCAGGGGCGCCGCTCCCCTCTGAGATCCGCCAGCGCGAGACTGAGTGCCCGGGAAACGGCCGCGAGGTCAAATGCCCTAAGAGGGCTGGCCGCCCGAAGCGCTGCCAGGCGACTTCGGGCCAATAAAGATACGCTCCTTGAGAAACGCTTCGAGCGCACGACCGGTGTGCGAGTCGCGCTTGCGCCGCGCCACTTCGGCCGGGGCGCCCTGCGCGACGACGCGGCCGCCGGCCTCGCCGGCCTCCGGACCCATGTCCACGATCCAGTCCGCCTCCGCCATGATGTCGAGGTTGTGCTCGACCACGACCGCCGTATTGCCCGCGGACACCAGCCGGTGCAGCACGTGGATGAGCTTCTCGACATCCGCCATGTGCAGGCCGACCGTCGGCTCGTCGAGCACGTACAGGGTGTGCTTCGGGCCCGGGCCTGTACGCGGGCCGGCACTCGGCGCGCCGGCGCTGCCGCCAAAAAGGTCACCCTCGCCGGGGCGCACTTTGGCGAGCTCCGTCACCAGCTTGATGCGCTGCGCCTCGCCACCCGAGAGCGTCGGGCTCTGTTGGCCGAGGGTGAGATAGCCGAGACCGACGTCCTGCAGGAGCTGCAGCGCGTGATGCACGCGTGAGTGCGCGCGGAAGAATTCCACCGCCTCGTCCACGTTCATGGCGAGGACGTCACCTATGCTCTTCTCCCGCCAGAGAACCGACAGCGTCTCCGTGTTGAATCGGCGTCCCCCGCACACGTCGCAGAGCACCTTCACATCGGGCAGGAAGCTCATCTCGATGGTCTTCACGCCCTGGCCCTCGCAGGCCTCGCAGCGGCCGCCCGCGGTGTTGAATGAGAAGCGGCTCGCGGTATAACCGCGCAGGCGCGCCTCGGTGGTGGCCGCGAAGATGCGCCGGATCTCGTCCCACAGCCCGATGTAGGTGGCGGGACAGGAGCGAGGCGTCTTGCCGATCGGCGTCTGGTCCACCTCCAGCACGCGGTCCACCTGCTCCAGACCGTGCAGACCCAGACAGCCGATGAGCTTCGGGCCGTTGCCGCGACGGCGCGCCGCACGGATATCGCGCGCGCCGGCCGGCCGCGCCCCATTGCGCAGATCCCGGCCCGCCTCACCGAGCAGCCGGCGGAGGTTGGCGTAGAGCACATCGCGCGCCACGGTGGATTTTCCGGAGCCGGAGACGCCGGTGATCACGACCAGCCTCCCCAGCGGAATGCGCACATCGGCGCCCCTGACGTTGTGCAGGGAAACCCGCTCGAGCTTGAGGTACGGCGTGCGCTCGTTGACGGGCCGGTGGGGCTGCGCCGGATGGCGCAGCGGCTGGCGAAGGAACCGGCCGGTGGTGGATCGCGCGTTGTCGATCAGATCCTTCACCGTGCCCTCACCCACCACTTCGCCACCGCGCACGCCGGCGCCCGGGCCGAGGTCGAGCACGTGGTCGGCCCGGCGTATGGTTTCCTCGTCATGCTCCACGACCACGAGCGTGTTGCGATGGCTCGAGAGCTCCGCGAGCGAGTCGAGCAGCACGGCATTGTCGCGGGGGTGCAGTCCGATCGTCGGCTCATCGAGGACATAACACACTCCCTGGAGGTTCGAGCCGAGCTGCGCGGCGAGCCGGATGCGCTGCGCCTCGCCGCCCGAGAGCGTGGGCGCGGAGCGATCGAGCTGCAGATAGCCGAGACCCACCCGGTCGAGGAATTTGAGCCGCGCGCGGATCTCCCCCAGCAGGTCGCGCGCGATCTGCCGCTCGCGCTCGTTGAGCTTCAGCCGGCGGAAGAACTGCGCCGCCTGCGCCACGGAATCGGCCGCGAGCTCGGCGATGGAGCGGTCGCGAAAGCGCACATTCAGGGCGATGGGGTTCAGGCGCCTGCCGCCGCAACCGGCGCAGACCTGGGGCGGCCCGTCGCCCGAGTCGGCTGCCTGCGCCTCCAGGGCCGCAGTCGCCTCGTCCTCCGCCTCCGGTATTTCCAGTCCGGTCCCGTAACAGCTCTCGCACCACCCGTGCTTGGAGTTGTAGGAGAAGAGACGCGGATCGAGCTCGGCGAAGCTGCGCCCGCAGGAGGGACAGGCGCGCTTGGTCGAGAAGACCGTCGGCTTGTCGCTTTTTGGGCCCAACACGTGGACCAGGCCCTTGCCGAAGTCGAGCGCGCGGGCGAGCGCCTGATGCAGCGCGGTATCGGTCTTCGCGCCGACATCGATTTGCGCGACGGGGAGCTCGATGGTGTGCTCCTTGAAGCGCGACAGCCGCGGCCACTGCGCCGTGGAAAGGTTGGCGCCATCGACGCGCAGGGTCTTGAAGCCTTTCTTGGCGGCCCACTTGGCGAGATCCGTGTAGTAGCCCTTGCGTGCGACGACGAGCGGAGCCAGCAACGCGATGCGCGAGCCGCGGTGCTCGCGCAGCAGACGGGCGGCGATCGAGGCGGCGCTCTGCGATTCGATCGCGAGGTCGCAATCGGGGCAGTACTGGGTGCCCAGCTTCACGTAAAGGAGCCGGAGGAAGTGATGGATCTCCGTCAGCGTGGCAACGGTGCTCTTGCGACCGCCACGACTGGTGCGCTGCTCGATGGCGACCGTCGGCGGAATGCCGAATATCGCATCCACATCGGGCCGGGCGGCGGGCTGGACGAACTGGCGCGCATAGGCATTCAGCGATTCCAGGTATCGGCGCTGCCCTTCGTTGAAAAGGATGTCGAAAGCCAGCGTCGATTTGCCGGAGCCCGATACGCCGGTGATGACAGTGAGCCGGTCCCTCGGGATCTGCACGTCGATACTCTTCAGATTGTGCTCGCGCGCGTTATGGATCATCACCGAGTTGGCCGCGCGGCCGTTGCCTGTCTTGAATGGGGCCGAAGTCGCCTGCGGCGCTTCGGCCGGCCAGCCCCTTGACTGCTTTTGATCTCGCGGCCGTTTCCCGGGGCACTCAGTCTCGCGCTGGCGGATCTCAGAGGGGAGCGGCCCTGGGCCGTTTAGTGACTTGCTTTCGCACGCCGCGCCGATCGCCTCTGAATTCGGCTCCGGGCCGGAAAGAGCCCGGGCGTAGTCCGCGAGCGCCCGGCCGGTGTGCGAGTCCGGATGGGCGCGGATCTCCTCCGGGGTGCCGGTGCAGACGACTCGTCCGCCGCGCTCGCCACCCTCGGGCCCGAGGTCGATGATCCAGTCGGCGGCGCGGACCACATCGAGGTTGTGCTCGATGACGAGCAGCGAGTGTCCCGCCGCGAGGAGCTTGCGGAATGCCGCCAGGAGCTTCGCGACGTCCTGGAAATGCAAGCCCGTGGTCGGCTCATCGAAGAGGAAGAGCTTGCCCTTGTGTGTTGTGCTCGAGAGCACCGAGCCCGCCTCGGCGAGATGTCCGGCCAGCTTCAGGCGCTGCGCCTCACCGCCCGAGAGCGTGGGCACCGGCTGACCGAGCGTCACGTACTCCAGGCCTACATCGGAGAGCGGAGCGAGCCGCGCTACGACTTCGCGTGAGTCGCGGAAGAACTCGAGCGCCTCGGTGACCGTCATCGCCAGTACGTCAGCGATGCTGGCGCGACGGCGGTTGGCGCCTTCGCGCTTGATGTCGAGCACCTCGTCGCGATAGCGGCGGCCGTTGCAGTCCGGGCAGCGCAGGTAGACGTCGGAGAGGAATTGCATCTCGACGTGCTCGAAGCCATTGCCGCTGCACGTCGGGCAGCGGCCGTTGCCCGAGTTGAAGCTGAACGTGCCGGCGGTGTACTTGCGCTCCTGCGCGGCCGGCTCTGTCGCGAACAGGCCGCGGATGGCATCGAATGCACCGACATAGCTTGCCGGATTGGAGCGGGTGGTGCGCCCGATGGGACTCTGATCGACCATGACGACGTCGTCGATGAGCTCCGCGCCGGCAAGCCCGGAGAACTCACCGGGGGCCTCGGTCGGCTTGCCGTGATACTTGAGGAGCTCCGGGTAGAGCACATCCTCGATCAGCGTGGACTTGCCCGAGCCGGAGACGCCGGTGACGCAGACCAGGCGTTTCAACGGGATACGCACGTCGACGTCCTTGAGGTTATGTTGGCGCGCGCCGCGCAGCTCGAGCCAGCGATTGGAGCGGGCCTCGGCCACGACTTCGCTGCGGGCTGGCGCGGTGGGATTGGCCGGGCGATCCGCACTTACGCGCTTCTTGCCGCTCAAATACTCTCCGGTGAGCGAGCGGCCGTTGCGGCGGATCTCTCGCGGCGTGCCGAAGAAGACAATCTCGCCGCCGCGTTCCCCGGCGCCCGGTCCCATGTCGAGGATGCGGTCGGCCTCGAGCATGATCTGCGGATCGTGCTCCACGACGAGCAGCGAATTGCCCGCATCGCGCAGGCGCTTCATCACCGTGATGACCCGCTGCATGTCGCGCGGATGCAGCCCGATCGAGGGCTCATCGAGCACGAAGAGCGTGTTGACGAGAGAGGTGCCGAGCGCCGTCGTCAGGTTGATGCGCTGCACCTCGCCGCCGGAGAGCGTGCGCGACTGGCGGTCGAGGGTGAGGTAGCCGAGCCCGACGTCGGTGAGGTAGCCGAAGCGGCCGCGGATCTCTCCGAGCAACAGGTCCGTCGCCTCATCGAGCGGCCGCGGCAGCTCGAGTCGCCGGAAGAACCCGCACGCGCGCTCGGCGGGCAGCAGCATCACATCATGAATGGAAAGGCCGGGGAGGCTCTGCAGGGTCTCGTCGCTCCATTCGACTCCGCGGGGACGGAAGCGCGGCGTGGCGCCGAGTACGGCATCGGCGAGAGCCTTGTCGCCGACGCGCCAGAGAAGACCCTGGGTCTTCAGGCGCGCGCCGCCGCAGGCCTCGCAGGGCGTGTAGGCACGGTAGCGGGAAAGGAGCACCCGCACGTGCATCTTGTAGGAACGGCTCTCGAGCCAGGCAAAGAAGCGCTTCGCGCCGTACCAGACACCCTTGCTCCAGTCGCCTTCGCCCTCGATGACCCAGCGGCGCTGCTCGGCGCCGAGCTCGCGCCAGGGGACATCGAGCGGTATGCCGCGCTTCTTCGCGAATTTCTCCATGTCCTGCTGGCATTCCGCGTATGACTTGGTCTGCCAGGGCTTCAGCGCGCCGCCGCGCAAGGAGCGGGTCTCGTCGGGAATCACGAGACCGTAGTCGATGCCGATGGTGCGGCCGAAACCGCGGCAGGTCGCGCACGCGCCGAGCGGTGAGTTGAACGAGAAGAGGCTCGGGGTGGGCTCCTGGTACGAGCGGTCGCATTCCGCGCAGTGCAGCGTGCTCGAGTAGCGCCACGTCGCGAGCGGCCGCGGCGGATCGCTGTCGTCGACGACCTGCACGTTGACGCGGCCGCGGCCGACACGCAGTGCGGCCTCGAGCGATTCCAGGACGCGCCCGCGGTCCGCTTGGCCCGCGCGGAAGCGATCCTGCACGACCTCGAGGACGACTCCGCCCCGCGCCCCGGAGCGTCCCGCTTGGGCTCGTTTGCGGCGTGCGCCGCGCCGTGCGGCAGATGACTGTGCGCCACCAGCGCCATCAGGCGAGCGTGCCTGCTGATCTTCGCTGCCGGATGGGCCGCCCGGCCGCTCGAAATATCTCGTATAGCCCTGCTTCTCGAGCAGTGCGCGGACTTCGCCTTCCTGGAAGCTATCGGGCACGCGCACGGGGAATGTGAGCAGCAGCCGCGGCTCGGCCGCAGCACCCGCAGTCCGACCCCAGCTGTCGGCGCGCTGTCGCAGATCCGTGTAGATGCTCTCGGCGCTGTCGCGCCGCACGGGGCGGCCGCAACACTCGCAATGGAGCGTCGCCGCGCGCGCGAACAGCAGCTTCAGGTGGTCGTTGAGCTCCGTCATCGTGCCCACGGTCGAGCGCGACGTGCGCACCGGGTTGGTCTGGTCGATCGCAATGGCCGGTGGAATGCCCGTGATCGCATCCACCTGCGGCTTGTCCATGCGATCGAGAAACTGCCGCGCGTAGGGAGAGAAGGTCTCGACATAACGGCGCTGGCCTTCGGCGTAGAGCGTGTCGAAGACGAGCGAGGACTTGCCCGACCCCGACACGCCCGTCACCACGACGAGCTCGTTGAGCGGAATGTCGAGGTCGAGATTCTTCAGATTGTTCTGGCGCGCGCCGCGCACGAGAATGGCATCATGAGGGACGTCGGGCATTCCGTCACCAGCCAAAAATGGCCAAAATGGGGATGATAAAGGCGAGCGGGACCCGCTCGCGGGAGGAGCCGATTCTAGCGGAAATCCGGCCTCGGCGGCGACGCTCGAGGCGCTCCGCCGCGGCGTGCCTTCAATACAGTAAGACCCGTCGATCGCGACTGGATAGCCTCGGGCTCGTGTGGCGTACAATCGAGCGTCGACCGAAAGCAAGCCAATGAGCGGGCCACAAAATCGCCGGGAGCGATTTTGGACGCGCTTGCGGCCCGAAAGGGCGACGCCCAGGACGGGGCCGAGCAACGCCGCCTTTGGCCCGCGAGCTCGGCAGAGTAAGGCGGTTGGCCGGTAAACGAGGAATTCCATGTCGGCGCAGTCCTACAGCAATGTTCTGCAGATGATCGGCCACACGCCGCTCGTCGCCGTCCCGCGACTCGACACCGGCCCCTGCCGGCTGTTTCTCAAGCTCGAGAACCAGAACCCGGGCGGCTCGATCAAGGATCGCATCGGCCTCTACCTCATCGAGGCGGCCGAGCGTGACGGGCGGCTGTCTCCGGGCGGCACGCTGATCGAGGCGACGGCGGGCAACACCGGGCTCGGCCTCGCGCTGGTGGCGGCGCAGAAGGGGTATCGGCTGCTCCTCGTCATTCCCGACAAGATGAGCCGGGAGAAGATCTTTCACCTCAAGGCCATGGGCGCCGACGTGGTGCTCACCCGCTCCGACGTCACCAAGGGCCACCCCGAATACTACCGCGACCTGGCGGAGCGTCTGGCGCGCGAGACGCCCAACTCCTTCCTCGTCAATCAGTTCGGCAACCCTGCCAATCCGCGCGCGCACGAGGAGACCACTGCGCCGGAGATCTGGGAGCAGATGGATCACAACCTCGATGCCGTCGTCTGCGGCGTCGGGACGGGCGGCACCCTTACCGGGTTATCGAGATATTTTGCGCGCGTGGCGCCGAACGTCGAAGTCGTGTTGGCCGATCCGGCGGGATCGGTGCTGGCCGAGTATGTCAGGACCGGCAAGATGCCGCAGGAGCACGGCACGTGGCTGGTCGAGGGCATCGGCGGGGATTATGTGCCGCCGGTGGCGGATCTCGGCCGGGTCAAGTCAGCCTACACCATCCCCGATGCGGAAGCCTTCAAGGCCTGTCGCGAGCTTCTGGCGAAGGAGGGCATCATCGCGGGGACCTCCACCGGCACGTTGATCGCCGCGGCGGTGCGCTACTGCCGCGAGCAGAAGCAACCCAAGCGCGTGGTCACCTTCGTATGCGACAGCGGCAACAAGTATCTTTCCAAGGTCTACAACGATTACTGGATGCTGGATCACGGCTTCCTCGAGCGCGAGCACTTCGGCGACCTGCGCGACCTGATCGCGCGGCCCTACTCGGAGCGCGCGGCGGTGACGGTGAACGCTTCGGAGCCCGTCATGGCCGCGTACCGGCGCATGAAGCTCTACGACGTCTCGCAGCTGCCCGTGATGCAGAACGGCCGTATCATCGGCATCGTCGATGAGGAGGACATCCTGCTCGAGGTGTTCGCCAATCCCAAGCACTTCAACGAGCCGGTCACCGCCGCCATGGAGAGCCATCTGGTCACCGTGCCGGTGGATGCTCCCGTGCAGCAGCTCATGGAGATCTTCAATCGCGGCATGGTGGCGATCGTGATGAGTGACGGAGAGTTCCAGGGACTGGTCACGCGCATTGACCTGCTCAACTGGTTGCGCCGCCGAATGTGAGAGTCTGATGACCGACAAGCGAAACCGCTTTGCCACTCGCGCCATCCACGGGGGCCAGCGTCCCGATCCGCTCACCGGCGCCGTGATGCCGCCAATCTATGCCACCTCGACTTACGTGCAGTCGAGCCCGGGGGTGCACAAGGGTTATGACTACTCGCGCACCCGCAATCCCACGCGCGACGCGCTGCAGGCTGCTCTGGCCGACCTGGAGGGCGGCGGTGCGGCGTTCGCTTTCGCATCGGGGATGGCTGCAAGCTCGACGGTGCTCGAGCTGCTCGATGCGGGCTCGCACATCATTGCCATGCACGATCTGTATGGCGGCAGTTACCGGCTGCTCGAGAACGTCCGCAAGCGCTCCGCAGGACACCAGGTCTCGTTCGTCGATCTGACGCTACCCAAGGCCCTGGAGGAGGCGATCCGTCCCAACACGCGCCTCGTCTGGGTGGAGACGCCCAGCAATCCATTGCTGCAGCTCGTTGACCTCTCGGCAGTAGCGGAGATCGCACGCCGCAGGGGGCTCATCAGCGTCTGTGACAACACGTTCGCGACACCTTTCGTGCAGCGCCCGTTCGAGCATGGCTTCGATATCGTCGTGCACTCGACCACGAAGTATCTGAACGGCCACTCCGATTGCCTGGGCGGCGCGGCGATCGTGCGCGTGGACAGCGCGCTTACGGATCGGATTGCGTACCTGCAGAACGCGCTCGGGGCGGTATCGAGCCCGTTCGACTCCTTCCTGACGCTGCGCGGCATGAAGACACTGGCGCTGCGGATGGAGCGGCACTGCGCCAACGCTCTCGCCGTCGCACAGTTTCTCGCGAGCCATCCGAGGGTCGAGCGGGTCCACTATCCGGGTCTGCCGAGCCATCCTCAACATGCACTCGCGCGCCGGCAGATGACCGGTGGCTATGGCGGAATCGTGACTGCGGTGTTGAAGGGGTCCATCGATGATGCGCGCCGCATGCTCGAGCGCTGTCACCTCTTCTCGCTCGCCGAGAGCCTGGGCGGAGTCGAGAGCCTCATCGAGCATCCGGGCCTCATGACGCATGCCTCGCTGCCGGCCGCCATGCGCGCCTCGCTCGGCATCGGCGATGGACTCATCCGACTGTCGGTCGGGATCGAGGATGCGCAGGACCTGATCGATGAGCTGAAGCAGGCGCTCGGCTGAGACGCACGCCCGAACGCCGCGGGCGCGACCCGCGAGCCCCGCTCAAGGCGGCGCGTTGGTCACGTTCTGCGTGACGGTGCGCGCCACATAGTCCGGCTTGCCGTAAGTGCCAAATGTGGCGGTAGCCGCGAGCGCGTAGACCTCGTAGCTCGTAGCGGTGGGCGGCGAGCCGGAATAGATCTGATGCGCCGTCTGCTTGCAGATCACCCTTACGACGAACCCTGCGAGCGTCAGGTCGGTGGGGTTGCTGCTCGGGCAGGCAGAGCTCGTGCGGGCCACCGTGGCTCCGTACCCGATGCCTGCCGCCGCCGCGGCCTGCGCGCCCGCCTCGAGGAGCTCCACGTTGGCACTCTGGTATTGCGCCATGGCAACCCGGACCGCGAAAGCCCCCAGCGCCGCGAGGACCACGATGAGGAAGATGGCCGCGACCAGAGAGAAGCCGGCCTGTCTCCCGGCGCGCCTGCCGAGGCCTGCGGCGAACCGACTCACTGGATGTACTCCACGGGAGCCTCGAGGAACACCTGCAGGGTTTCGCCGCTGCTCGAGAGGGTCACCGTGAGGATGGCGAGCTCACCGTACGAGTAACTCGCAGGAGCGCTCACGATCGACAGCGTGCACCGCGAGACATCGTGAGCGATGAGGGCGCTCGTGCCACCCGGCGGCACGCGCTGGGCGGTCGTGACCGCATAACCCGAGTAGCGCATGAGAGTTCCCGCCGCCGGATTTACCGGATTCGGATTGCAGACGTAGCTCACGGGACCGGATACCAGGTAGGCGTTGTGCACTGACGGCTGCGTGGCCGGCGCCCCGAGCGCCTTGAAAGTCATCTGGGGACTCAAAGTCACCTGATTCTCTTCCGCTACGAATGGCGGCGGCGGCGCCGCGCTCGGGTTGGGACTCACCGTGACCACAGTGCTCGCGGGCGTCATGACTCCCGTCGCGCTGTTGTAGGCGGTGTATGTCGCAGTGCCGAGGTTTCCGACGGAAAGATACGGCCGATAGGGAAGCGCCTGGGTAGTGAAGGAGTCGAGGGTGCCGAAGCTCGCGGCCGGGTTGCCTACGGTCAGCTCCTCTCCGGGCTGGCCGCCGTTGGCGGCGTTCTTGTCTCCCTGGCCGTAGTATCGCGCCACCCCTTCCGTGGCGAGCAATTCCAGCGCCGTGCGGGCGCCGACGGCTCTGATCCGCAGGCTGTTGGGAAGCGCGGTGTGGACATCGGGCGTGACGGTATCGATGATCCGGTTCGCGGAATCGACCAGGTCCGAGCGGCGCGTTTGCGCGAAGTACGACTCGAGCGGCGCATCCAGGAACAGCACGATGAAGGAAGCCACGATCGCCGTGAGGACGATCACCACGACGAGCTCGACCAGCGTGAAACCGCGGGCCTTGCGGGATTGGCGGCTCACGGGTACTGCATCCGGTAGCCGCTGAGCACGATGGTCTGGCCATTGGGGGAGGTCACGGTGACGGTGACGCGGTCGGCGGGTACCGCTGGCGCCGCGCCGAGCGTGGTGTTGGCGACACTCACCTGCACGGTGTAAGCGCCGAGATCCGCCACGGGAGCAGCGGTCTGGTCATGCACGCCGACATCCACGAGCCCGTTGTAATCGCCGACTTCATCCATCTGCGATCGAGTGCAGCCGGGCGCGCAATCGGTGCCGATGGGCTTGCGCAGGATCTCATTCAGATAGGACTCGCCGATCACCACTCCCTGGACCTGCAGCAGATTGTCGGCGCTGCGCGCGGCGGTCGCGGACACCACGGCAAGCACCGCTGAGACCGCGACGGCGACCACGACGATCGTCACGATCAGCTCCACCAACGTGACGCCACGGCAGCGCGCGGGCGATGACATGGGGCGCCCGCTCTCTATGACGCGGTCACAAATCCGCTGAGCGCATCGATCTGAAGCGTCAGCGATCGGGTCTGGCCCGCTGGCGAGCCGACCACGGTGATGGTCGTGGGGTTCGCGACGGGCGCGGGACCCACGACCGAGCCGTCGGGTCCGAAGGTGAGGAGGACCGCCGTGGATACATCGGCATCTGACGGGGGCGTTCCGGCCAGAGCCGTGCCATCGGCTCGCGGCACCGGGACGATGCTTGCGCCGGAGCACGTCGCGGCGCCGGGTTGCAGCTCGGCGCTGTAGCCGGTGTCGGGGGCAATGGTGAGCTGCACGTCGCAGCCGCTCGCCATCGCTGCCGCCTCGGAGGAGCGGATGGCCGCAGCAAGCTCATCGGTATATCCCCGCTGATCGAAGGCCGGCGTGTCGAGAAACTTCGGACCGGCGATCGCCATCAGGACGCCGGAGATCACCAGCACGCAGCAGATCTCTACCAGCGTGAAGCCGCGGATTGAGCGCTTGGGCCGCATGGGTCAACGCGTCTCCGGCGGCCGGTTGGCAGCAAATCCGCGCCTCTAGCAGTCGGTCTGCAGGGCGGTCTGGACCTGCGCCGGGGTGTCGGTGGCGGGCAGGCCGGCGAAGCTGAGGGTGAAAGGCGTGTTGGCGTTGGCGGCCTGGTTGTATTGCACCCAGCAGTTCGCCGTCTTGGCGCCGTTGGGCGTGAAGCGGTTGCCGCCGGCGTTGAGCGTGAAGCCGGTGGTGTCCTGAAGCAGCAGCTGAGCGCCGGCGTTGTTCGGATAACCGTTGGTGATCGTGACGGGAGTGGCCACTCCGGGGACGGTGATCTGAGTCACGGGCGTGCTCGAGCCGCTCTGCTGTGCTTCCCACACGCCGTGTGCCATGGTCGCGGCGCTGCGCAGGCTCCCGGCCATGCCGTTGAGGGCGGCGATCCGCGCCTGATCCTCGAGGCCCATGAACTTGGGGACCGCGAACGCCGCGAGTATCCCCAGGATGACGATCACGACCACCAGCTCGATGAGCGTGAAGCCGCGCTGTGAGAAACGGATCATGGACGTGACTCCGAAGGGGGACCGGCAAGGGTCACACGACTGTCATCATAGGGGTCGCCCACGCAACTTGTTGAAGACACTCAACAAAATGTGATACGGCTCATGGACGACTGTCTGGGATGTGATCGCCCTCACGGGTCGCCCGCCCCTCGATCAGTGGCCGGAACCCACCTTGGCGATCATGTTCCACATGGGCAGGAAGACCCCGAGCGCAAGGATCAGCACTATGGCGCCGACCATCACGATGAGGAGGGGCTCGATGGCCGCGCTCAGGGTGCTCAGGGCGAACTCCACCTCCCGCTCGTAGAATCCCGCGACCTCATCGAGAAGCTCCGCCAGCTCGCCGGTTTCCTCACCCACGGCGATCATCTGCAGCACGAGCGGCGGAAACATGCCAACTCCGGCCGCCGCACGGCTCAGCGGCTCGCCGCGCTCCACCCGGTCCCGCAGCCGCAACATCTTACGGGTCAGATAGTCGTTACCGCAGACGCGCGCGATGATGGCGAGCGTCTCGAGCATGGGCATGCCCGCCGTGATGGCAATGGAAAGCGTGCGACTCAGGCGCGCCAGAATGGCCTGGTGGGCCAGCGGCCCGACGACCGGCAGCGCGAGGAGGAGTTTGTGCCAGCGCAGCCGCCCATCTACCGTGCGCACGTAGGCGCGCGCCGCGCCGATGAGAGCCGCCACCACGGCGAGCACCCAATACCAATCCCTGCGAGCGATTTCGGACGCCCCCATGATGATGCGGGTCGGCAGGGGAATGTCGTTGCCGAGCACGCGAAAGAGCGGCGCAAACCGCGGAATCACGAAGGTCGTGATGACGCCGATCGCCACGGCGATGGCCAGGATGACGATGAGCGGATAGCGCAGCGCGCCCTTGACGCGGTCCTGGAGGTCCCGCTCCTGGCGCAGGTATTCGCTAAGGCGCATGAAGGCGGCCTCCAGCGTTCCGGTCGCCTCACCGACCGAGATGATGCTGAGATAAAGCTCCGGAAAGAGCTCCGGGTGGCGTCCGAAGCTCGTCGCCAGATTCCGGCCGGCCTCGAGGCTGCGCAACACGTCCTCGAGGGCTCGCCGCAGCACGATGTTGTGAGTGGAGCCGACGAGTCCTCGCAGCCCGCGCAGCAGCGGAATACCCGACTTGACGATCGTGTACATCTGACGCGTGAACAGCACCAGGTCCGCCGTCTTAGGTCTCCCCAGGCCCATGCGTCGGGCAATTCGCGTGAGCGTTTCCGACCCTACCGAGCCGTCGGCGCAAACGGCGATGCTGATTGGTGTGACGCCATCCTGCTGGAGCCGGGTGGCCACCGCTTCCTCGGAATCGCCGGCGAGGCTCCCGCGCACCAACTCGCCACGGGCCGATCGTCCACTGTAGAGGTATTGGCTCACGGAGGCTCGCGGTGTAAGCGCGCTGCCGCGCTACCTGTCCCTAGTACCCGTCACATCGGCCTGGAGGGCCTCCTCCAGGAGCGGGTCGGCGGCCTCCCGTGCAGCGGCAGAGTCATCGTCTGCGTCTGCGCCACTGATCACGCCGAGCGCCTCGGAAACACTGGTGACTCCCTGGATCGCGAGCCCCAGGGCGCTTCTTGCGAGCGATACGAAGTCGGCGCGTGCACGCGCGGCTTCCTCGAGCCGCCCGAGATCGCCGCGCCGGATCGCATCGGTGATGGTTCGATCGACCTCGAGCAGCTCGTACACGGCGATGCGCCCGCGATAACCGGTCAGGTTGCAGTACGTGCAGCCGGAGCCGGAGCGAAATGAGGTGGCGGCCGCCTCCGACCCGAATTGCGCCTTGAGCAGCGCCGCTTCGTGCGGACTCGCCTGCGCCGGATGTGCGCAGTTCTCGCAGACGCGCCGCACCAGACGCTGCGCGACGATCCCGTGGACCGCCGCGGCGATCATGTAGCCCGGGGCGCCCATGTCGAGCAGCCGATGCACGGTGGCGACCGCGCTCATGGTATGCAGGGTCGAGAACACGAGATGGCCCGTGATCGCCGCGCGCAGCCCGATCTCGACCGTCTCGCTGTCGCGCATCTCGCCGACCAGGATGATGTCGGGATCCTGACGCAGCGTCGTGCGCAGCACGCGTGCGAAATCCAGCCCGATCTTCGGATTGACCTGCACCTGATTGACGCGATCGAGGCGGTACTCCACCGGATCCTCGGCCGTGATGATTTTGGTATCGGGCTGGTTGAGGTGCTGCAGCGCCGAGTAAAGAGTTGTGGTCTTGCCGCTGCCCGTGGGGCCGGTCACGAGCACCATGCCCGCGCTGCGCCCGATGAGCGCGCGAAAGCGCTCGAGCATCGCCGGCGGCATGCCGAGCATATCGAGCCTCATCAGGCTCGAGGACTGATCGAGCAGCCGCATCACCACCGACTCGCCGTGTTGAGTGGGCATGGTCGAGAGGCGCACGTCGATGGCCTTGCCGCCGACCTTAACGGAGAAGCGCCCGTCCTGCGGCAGACGCTTCTCGGCGATGTCGAGCCCGCTCAGCAGCTTCAGCCTGGTGGTGAGCGCGCCGGCCACCCGGCGCCCGCCCTCGATCACCTGCTCCTGGAGATGGCCGTCGACGCGCTGGCGCACTCGCAAGGCGTTGTCGCCGGGCTCGATATGCACGTCCGATGCACCAACCTGCATGGCATCGTGAAACACCGTCTGGATAAGGCGGATGACGGGAGCGTCAGGCGAGCCTTCCTCGGCCGCCAGCTGCTCGATGTCGACATCCGTCTCGCGCAGCTCCTCGCCGACTTCGTGCGCGATCGAGGCGATCTCGTCAGTGCGGCGATATACGGCATCCATCGTCCTGAGTAAATCGGCCTCCTTGACCAGCGCCAGCCGGATCGGGCGCTTGAGGAGGGCCGCGAGCTCGTCGTAGGCAAACAGGTCGGTGGGATCCGACATTGCGACGAGCGCACTCGCCGCGTCCGCCTTCAACACCAGGGCACGGGAGCGGCGCGCCAGCGCCTCCGGCAGCAGCCGTACCGTCTCCGGGGTGAGCTGCGCCTGGCGCAGGTCCATGAAAGGGATCTTCAGGTGCTTGGCCAACGCCTCGTGAAATGCCTGCTCGCTCACCATGCCGAGGTCGGTCAGCACCCGGCCGAGCCGCCGTCCGCTGCGGGCCTGCTCCGCGAGCGCGGTCTTCAGCTGTTGCTCGTTGATGAGCTTCTGCTCGAGCAGGACCTCCCCGACGCGCACCCGCCTGCGCCGCGGTGCATCGCTCACGGCGATTTGCCCTTCATTCCCGGCGTCTCGTCGATGAGCTTCGGCCAGTCGCCGCCGCTCACGACCAGCGCCCGCAGCAGGATCACGAGCTCCACCTTGCTCTTGGTATCCTGCTCGCTGCGAAAGAGCCGACCAACACCCGGAATGTCACCAAGGAGCGGCGTCTTGTACTGCTGCTTGTCGACCGTCTGCTGCATCAGGCCGCCGATCACGATGACCTGGCCGCTTCGCGCGCGCACGATGCTGTCGGACTCGCGCACGGAGCTCTGAGCGAGGGGCAGTACATCGGCAGTGCCCTGTACCTCGAGCGTCACGGTCTGATTGGTCACCACGCTCACGATGGGGTGGATGTGCAGCAGCACATCTCCGTCCGCAGCGATCTGCGGCGTCACATCGAGGGCCACGCCGGAGAAGAACGGCGTCAGGATCACGTTGTTCGATTGCGACGTCGCGGTTCCCGTCACGGTGTTGCTCTGGATTCCAGTGACGTAGAACTGGTCGGTGCCGGCCTTGATGATGGCCTTCTGGTTGTCGATCGTGGATACCCGCGGACTCGACAGCACATGCGTGTTGCCCTCGGTGCTCAGGAGCTGGATGAAGGCGTCGAAATTGGTGAAGTCGGCCGCCAATGTGAAAGCGCCGCCGAGGCTGTTGGTCGTGAAGCTGGTGATCGGGTTTCCCGGCCCCACGGTCACCGGGGTGTTGGTGGGCGTGAGGGCGTTGGCCGTGCCGAAGCCGTTCTGCGGGGTGCTCTGGCCGATGAAGTAGTGGCTGCCCCCGAGCTGCAGGACCTTGGCCCAGTCGATTCCCGCCTGGTAGGCGTGATCGAGGTCCACCTCGACGATCTTCGCCTCGAGCAGCACCTGCCGGGTCACGATCGCCTCGGTGCTGCGCAGGTAGTCGCTCACCTCGGCGAGCTGCGCCGGTAGCGCCCGCACCACGATGATTCCTGACTGCGGGTCGACGATGACCTTGCGTCCGGAGCCGCTGCCAATCATGGCGTGCAGGTTTGCTTCGAGGTTGCCCCAGAAGTCCGAATCGTCCCGCGTCATCACCGAGGTGCCGGTCGTGTCGATCGTCGTCTTGTCATTCGCATTGCCGACCGTGGCCGTGGTCGCGGGTTGAGTGGGAGTCGCCAGGGCGTTGCCGTACTGGGAGTTGTAGTCGCCCTGCGTGACCTGTCCGGAGCTGATGCGGGTGTTCGACACGCCATAGCGCTGCAGGTCGAGGTAGCTGATATGGAAGATGCGCGTCTGCAGGGCCGCGGGCAGGATCAGGTAGCCGGCGGCGGTGCGCCGGTAGTCGAAACCGTAGAGCTCGCGTGTCGCGTCGAGGGCCTGTTGCAGCGTGACGCCCTTGAGCGACATCGTGACCCGGCTCGTGACATCGGGGCGCACGAGGACGTTGTACGGCGTGCCCTCGACCAGACCGTCGAAGAACACGCCCGCCGGCGCGCCCGCCACGTCGATCCCGAAGAGCGGCTCGCCGCCGGAGCTCGAGGCGGCAGCGGCCCCCGTGCAGCCCTCGAGCTGCGGCTCGGGAGCGTACGCGAACCGTTTGTGCCGGCCGCGGGAGTAGCTCATGCCCGCCGGCGAGATGCCGCGGATCAGTACGCCATCGATGCGGTCACCCGCATGTACGAGCCGGTCGTCGGCAATACCGACATACACGCCGGCGTGACACAAAACCCCCTCGAGGCGGATTCCGCCTGCGTCCCGGGCCTGAAAGTCGAGCGTAGACGGCCGGGTCGGGTCGCTCAAGCCGTCGGAGCGTGCGCGGCCGGTCACGGCGCATACCAATAGGAGTCCAACGAGGGTGACTGCGATTCTGCGGCTCATAATGCGATCCACTCGCGGCTCATGCTCACCGTGCCGAGCTTCACGGTCGCTCGGGTCATGGGATATTGAGTCGCGTCGAGGGAGAGGCTCTGCCAATAAAAGTGCCAGGGCAGGCCTTCGAGAGCCCGCAGATATGCCAACACATCGAGATAGCGCCCCTGCAGCACCAGCTGCACGGAATGGACGTACGGACCTTCGGCAGCGTCGACGTTCGCCGCGGCCGGGGTCGATGCATCGGCGTTCTCGCTGGGAGGGCCGTCGATCAGCGCGTAGGGCGGCAAACTTCGCAGGCTGACCAGTGTCACGCCCTGCTGCCGGCTCAACACGTCATGGATCACTTGCAGCATCTGTTGGGGCGGGATGAGTCCGGCGGACTGCGAGTCAAGACGCGCCGTCGCCTGGCTCAAGCTCGCAGCGAGCGCGTTGGTGCGCTGCAGAGTCGCGTCGGGCGAATCGGCTCCGTCTGCTGTCGGGGCGCCGCCGTCGAAGGCGGCGGCGATCGCCGTCAACTGTTGCGCGAGTTGCTTGCGGCGCGCCTCGAGCCGCTGGAATACGAGCATGTTGACGAGGGCGATCAGCACGGCGAGAGTTGCGGCGGTCGTGAGGACCCGCTCGCGCAGGCTCAAGCGGTCGAACCGCCCGGCAAGAGCCGGCCCTGCTTCCTTGGCCTTCACGGATGCGGCTCCTGCGTGGCGGCGAGCTGGGCGGGCGCCGCGGTCGTGCCCTCGGCACGGAATTCAAACGCCGCCTGGTACGGCCGCGGGCGAGTGGGCCCTGAGGCCGGCAATGATGCTTTCGGACGCTCGATCACGAGACGATCGAACCGCATGCCGGCGAGCGCGCGCTCGGCGGCGAGAGCGTGCAGATAGCGCGGCACATTGTCGGGATCCAGCACCTCGCCCGTGAGACTCATCGAGTCGGTCAGATCTGAGAGGGTGATCTGCCGCAGCCACAGGCCCGGCACCGGATGTCGCGCCAGGGCCGCGAGCTTTCCCGAGAAGCCGCTCGTGTTGCCGACTGCACCCTCCTGCAACAGCGCGAGCGCACGCTCGCGTGCGGCGAGATCCGCGCCGAGCGCCTGGATGCGTCCCTGCAGGTCCGCCGGGTTGGCGCCGTCGAGCGGCAATGAGCCGAGCGCGGTCAGCGCCGCCTGCTGCGCGACCTGTTGGCGCTGCAGGGCGCCGACGGAGCGCTGCAGGCGATCGACCTGTAACGTTGCGAAGCCAAAGATGACTGCCAGACAACAGCTGACGGCGCCGACCGCCAGAGCGAGCGTGGCGGAGCCGAACGGACGCCAGGCCGGCGTGGTGTTCTGGTAGAGATTGACCTGCTGGCGCAGCGGAGTCACGGCCGGATCCGCTCGCTGCGCAAGGCGGCGCCGAGCGCCAGGAGGCCCGGCCAGCGCGTATCGGGCTCGATGTCGTCAACGACGTCGAGCAGCTCCTCTACTTCGAACAGCGAGACGGATTGGCCGCTCGAGGCGCTCAGGGTGGCGCACAGGCTCTCGGCTCGCGCATCGCCGGAGGTAATGACGACGTCCGCGATTGCAGGGCGGTCGAAGTGACTTTCGTAGTAGTCGAGGGAGCGCTGCAGCTCGAGCGCCAGGGATGCCCCATCGATATCGCCCGCGGCTTCGCCTTCAGTGCCCGCGGCGCGGCGGCCGAGATCGATGCGTCGCGCGAGATAAAGCACGCCCTGGCAGGTCAGCGTCAGTTGCGCGAATGTGTCGCCGAGTGCGATCAGGGCAACGCCGTGCTCGTCCTGCGGCAGCAGAGCGGCCACGTTGCGCAGACACATCTCCGGGATGTCTACGCAATCGAAGCCGCGCACCCGCGGCTTGACCAGGCTCACTATCCGCTGCACCGCATCGGCGCGCGCGGCGACCGCGTAGATCATCCGGGACTCGACATAGCGAGCCTGCTCGGGGATCTCGAACACGTCGACGACTGCCTCGCTCGGCGGGAAGTTGATGATGTCTTTCAGCTTCCAACGGACGGCGTTACGCAGCTCCTCGGGCTGCACCTCAGGGGCTTCGATCTGCACCAGCTGATACTCGTCCGTGCTCAACACCGCGCTCACCGCCGCATGCGCGAGGTCGCGACTGTGGGCGATGGGCGCCAGGACGTGCTCGGCGCGGATCTCGAGCGAGGGATGTACCGCGCAGTGCCGCAGCAGCGGCCGGGCGGATCTCGCCGTCCGCACGATGGCGAGCGCGGTCTCGCGGTCTGTCGGCATGAAGCCGACCCGCCAACAGTTGGTCTGCGCTCGACTGAACAGCGACAACGACTCGACCCCCGGGAAACAGGTTGCGGCATGCGTGCCGCCGTGAGATGACCTGGCGAGCCCGACGCTCGCACTCACGCTGCTTGTCTCACCGGGGGCCGCGGCTTAGGCGTGCGAGACTTAACAGAATCAGCAGCCGGCCCGGCGAAGGCCGGCCGAACTGAGCAATGGCTCACATAGTCAGGGGTGCCGCGCGCTCGCGCTCCAGTCGGGCGGCGTGGGCGCGTACTCGCAACAGGTCGCGTCTTGCGAGAAGGCCGACGAGCTTGCTGCTGGCGCGATCGACGACCGGCACCCGGCCGACATCGGCTGAGGCCATACGATCGGCCAGGTGGCCTACCAGCTCATCCGCGTAACCAACGAAAACCTCGCCCTCGTCCGTGCTCTCCTCCAGCGTCTGGCCCTCGGGCCAACCCTCCCGTGACCAGCGCAGCACGTCGGCGCGCGACACCATGCCGAGGACCTGCCCGGCCTCATCGACGACGGGATAGCTCTTGTGGCGCTTGAGACCATTCTCGGTGTCAAAGAATGCGAGCGCATCTTCCGTCGACATGCGCGCCGGAAGCGTATGCACCGGGTGCGTCATGATCTCGCTTACGCGCATTACCTCGAACGGGTCGACGGTATATTCGTACGTCAGATGCCGACCTCGCCGGGCGAGCCGCTCCGTCAGGATGGAGCGCCGCATGATCAGCACCGTCACGGCGAATGAGGCGACGCACGCAACGAGCACCGCCGGCATCACGCGCGTATCGCCCGTGAGCTCGATGGCGAACACGGTGGCGGTCAGCGGGCAGCGCAGAGTTCCGCCGAGCACCGCCGCCATGGCAATGAGCGCCCAGAAGCCGGCATTGCCGAAAGGAAAGATGTGGGCCTCCAACACGCCGACCGCGCCACCCATCATGAGAAGGGGCGCCAGGGTGCCGCCCGAGGTCCCCGAGGAGAGCGCGATGACCCAGATGACGGCCTTTACGACCAGTAGCGCTATGGCCGCGTGTATCAACACCGTGCCGTTGATCAGCGCCTGAATGTTGTCGTACCCGACTCCCAGGGCTGCCGGATCGAAGAGGCCGCCGATGCCGACGACGATGCCGGCGAGGGCCGGCCACCACATCCAGTGGATCGGCAGCTTCTCGAATAACTCCTCGAACCAGTAGAGCCCGCCGGTGGTGATGACGGATTGCAGGCCCGCCACGACGCCAACGCCGGCGCAGAGCGCAAGCCCCCACCACGGCATCGGTGGTATGCCGGTGTGCGGGAAGAGCGGCCACACGCCGACCAACCAGGGCCGCCAGGCCATGGCGACGACGGCGGAGACGACCACCGGCACGAAGCTGCGGGGCTTCCACTCGAAGAGCATCACCTCGATGGCGAGCAGCACAGCGGCCACCGGTGTGCCGAAGATCGCCGTCATGCCGGCGGCCGCGCCGGCGACCAGCAGCGTCTTGCGCTCCGCCGAGCTCAGGTGAAAGAACTGCGCGAAGAGCGAGCCCAGCGCACCGCCCGTCATGATGATGGGGCCCTCGGCGCCGAACGGGCCGCCGGTGCCGATCGCGATCGCCGACGAGAGCGGTTTCAACGCGGCAACCTTAGGCTCAATCCGGCTCTGTCCGATGAGGATGGCCTCGAGCGCCTCGGGAATGCCGTGTCCGCGGATCTTCGGTGAGCCGTAGCGCGCCATGATTCCGACGATGATGCCGCCGACGACCGGTATGAGGATGGAGCTCGGCCCGAGCTTGGCGTGGCTGAGATAGGAGGTCGCCGTGGAGAGAACATGGAAGTAGGCGAGATTCGTGACGAGCGCGATCAGCTTCAGGAGCACCCACGCTGAGCCGGCACCGAAGCTGCCGGTAACGACCGCCATCGCCGACAGCACGAGGAGGCGCCGGTCGGCGGTGAAGTCACGCAGGGTGTCGTGCACCCTGAGGGTGGAAACAGAGCTCTTCATGGTTCTCCGGCGGGATTGCAGGGCCTGAGCAGGCGCGCACTATATATCGTAATACGATATTATTCTCCAGGAGATATTCGATGTCCGCCACCCCCAAAAGGCAGAGCCCACCTGTCACCGCGCGCCACGAGCTGGCTCCGCACGATTACGAGATCCTGGCGGAATTTCGCTACTTGTTGATGCGTTTCGCAGCATTCAGCGAGCAGGCGGCGCAGGCGGCGGGCGTGGCCCCGCGGCAGCACCAGGCGCTGCTTGCCATCAAGGGGTTTCCGGGGAGAGGGCAGGTCACCATCGGCGCTCTGGCCGAGCGGCTCGGCATCCGCCATCACAGCACGGTGGGGCTCGTCGACCGGCTGGTGAGTCGGGGGTATCTCGTCCGCCGCGAGGACCCCCACGACCGGCGCCGGACTTTCCTTTCCCTCACCGCCTCCGGCGAGCAGGCGCTCGCGAGGCTGTCCGCTGCCCATCGCCGGGAGCTGCGGCGCGTCGCGCCGCTGTTGAAATCGCTCCTCGGCCGGCTGGGGCCGAAGGAAATTCACGGCCGGGCGGGTACCTGACGCCAGCGATGTTGCGCCGGTGACAGTGACTCGAGCCGATCGGTCTGGGCGCACCGCGTGCAGCAAGTGGGTATCGGGCGTACCTCACGACCGACTGCGAGCAACGGCCTCCAGCGCCGCGCGGGTCCCGCTGCGCAGCGCGCCGGTGACCGTTGTGGCATCACCCGTCGTGTCCGTCGCCTCGCCGGCGAAGAAGAGGGTGCCTTCGAGCGGCGTCGCCAGGATTTCGCGCGCACGGGCACCGCCCACGGCGACGTAGCTATAGGCACACCGCGCGAAGGGATCACGGCGCCAGTTGTGGACATACGCGGACTCCAGCTCCAACTCCTGCTTGCCCACGGAGAACACGGCCGCGACGCACTCCAGAGCGTGTCGGATGATCTGCTCATCGGCGAGATCACAAAGCCGTGCGGCGGAAGGTCCTCCCACCCAGGCGTTGAGCAGGGAGGTTCGCGCCGGGAGTGTGGTCCAGAACGTGGGGAAGGCCTTGCCGGGCGCGTGAAAGAAAGAGGCATCCATGTAACGGCTGCCCTCTTGCTCCTCCCAGAACGGCCGCCGGAAATGCAACATGACCTTGAGCACCGGGCCGGCGAGAAGCTGATCGAGGGCCGTCCGCTTCGCCTCGAGCGGCGGCGTGAATCGGATCGCTCCCGGCTCTCCCGGGGAGAGTTTGAGCACATCGAGGGGCACGGTGACGATCGCCGCGCGCGCGGTCGTGCGGAAAGGCTCGCCCAGCCACTGACCCGCCACCTCCACCGAGCGGCTGCTCCAACGGACGTCGGTAACGACCGTCTGAAGCTGTAGGCCTACGTGCGCTGGGTCGAGAGCGGCGCGCAGCGCGAGAAGAGCGGTGCCATAGCCTCCGGAGGGTCGGCACTGCGAGGAGTCCAACATGCCGCCGGTGCTCCACTCTTCCGCGATCGATTGGATGCTGACCAGCTCGGGGTCGGCGGCGTCGAAGCCCGAAACGAAGGCACGGGCCATGGACCGTGCCTCTTCTGAAAGAGTCCGGCCGCCATCACCCGTGAGGAAGGCCTCGAGGGATGTGTCGGCCCTGGAGAGGACCTTGCCCGCCTCGAGCGCCGCGCGCACCTCCCCGAGAAGGCTCCCCGTGCGCGGCTGAAGTCGTCCGTCGACGAATGACCAGCGCTCCCCTGAAGTGTCGATCGCAGTGCCCGCGGCACCGCGCAGCCACTCGCGGGTTTCCGCCGCAGCTCCGTGGATGAATTCCGCGCCGAGCTCGACCGGAACGGGCAGCGCGGGCACGTGCCGGGTCCAGATGCGACCCCCGATGCGATCCCGCGCCTCCAGTATCAACACGGAATGCCCGGCTCGGCCGAGCGTCGCAGCGGCTGCGAGGCCCGCCGCCCCGGCGCCGATCACGATGACGTCTCGAGGCTCAGCGGTCATTGATCACTCGTCCGGTCGTCCGACGGGAATGATGATGCGCGCGCCGCGTCGATAGCTCCAGTACGCCTCGGCCCAGTCGATGAGCACGACCAGGCGGTTGCGGAAGCCGATCAGAAAGTAGATGTGGGCCGTGAGCCAGATCCACCAGGCGAGGAGGCCGCAGAGGCGAATCCGGCCGAAATCGACGACCGCGGCCATCCGACCGATGGTGGCGAGCGAGCCGAAATGCCGGTAGCGGAACCGGCCCATCCGCCGGCTGGACCGCCTCGCGAGAATGGCCGTTGCGGCGTACCGCCCCATCTGCTTCGCCGCCGGCGCGATCGCGGGCACGGGCCCGATGGGTTCCGGTACGGCCGCCAGATCACCGGCGATGAAGACTTCCGGATGTCCGGGGATGGCAAGCTCTGCGGTGACGGACACGCGGCCTGCGCGGTCGAGGGCAACACCCAACGTCGCGCCGAGCGGTGAGGCGGCGACACCGGCGGCCCACAAGACGGTGCGCGCCGCGATGCGCTCCTGCCCGATCCAGACACCGTGCTCGTCGAGGCCCGTGACCGGGTGGTCGGTGCGCACGAGGACACCGAGCCGCTCGAGTTGGCGCCGCGCCTTGGCGGAGAGCGATGGGGGAAAGGTCGGCAGCACGCGCGGGCCGGCCTCGACCAGCAGGACTCTCGCCGAGGCCGGATCGATGTGGCGAAATTCGCGCTTGAAGGTATGGTGGGCGATTTCGGCGAGCGTACCTGCCAGCTCCACGCCGGTGGCGCCCGCCCCGACGATCAGGAACGTGAGCCACTCCATCTGCGCGGCTCGATCGTTGGTTGCCTCGGCTCGCTCGAACGCCGTGAGGACCCGCGCCCGGATGCGCAACGCGTCGTCGAGCGTCTTCAAGCCGGGCGCGTATCTCGCCCACTCCTCGTGACCGAAATACGCATGCGTGCTTCCCGTTGCAACGATGAGGAAATCGTAGGGATGCGAAACTCCATCGACATCGACGCTTCTGCCCTCTATATCTATCCTGCGTGCCGCCCCGAGCAGTACGGTGACATTGCGCTGGCGGCGCAGGATGTGCCGCAGCGGAGCGCAGATCGAGGGCGCGGCGAGACCGGCGGTCGCTACCTGGTAAAGCAGCGGCTGAAACGTATGGTGATTGCAGCGATCGATCAACAGGACGTCGGCGGCGGCGGAACGAAGGGCGCGCACGGCGGAGAGCCCGCCGAAGCCGCCGCCGATGACGATGATCCGTGGCCTCGCTTGCATCTCGATAGGATAATGTATGTACTCGGGATCACACGAGCGATGCATCCATGCCCGTGCATGCTGAGGCCCTCCTCGAGCCGCTGGTCGTTGCGCTGTACGTGATCTGCGCCGCGTTCGGCGCTACGCACGCCCTTCTGACCGAGCCCGACCCGCGCAGCGCCCTCGGTTGGATCGCCACGTGCTGGCTGTTGCCGTTCGCCGGCACCATCCTATATCTCCTCTTCGGCGTCAACCGGGTGCGTACGCGCGCCCGCCGATTGCGCGCCCGGGTGAGCTCCTTAGGGGGCGCAGCCGCCCCTCGTCCGCGCGATGGCTTCGCGACGGAACTGACGCGCATCGGCGATGCCGTGACACTGCGACCGCGGCTGGCACGCAATCAGGTGGTCGCGCTCGAGAACGGCGAGAACGCGTTTCCCGGCATGCTGGAAGCCATCGGGGGCGCGCGGCATTCGATCTGGCTCTCGACCTACATCTTCGAGACCGATGCGGTCGGGCGCGAATTCATTGCCGCTCTCGCTGCCGCCGTCGCGCGCGGTGTGCAGGTCCACGTGCTGGTCGATGGAATCGGAGAGTGGTACAGCTGGCCGCACGCCGTGCGCCTGCTGCGGCACGCCGGTGTGCGCGCCGCACGCTTCCTACCGCCGCGCCTGGCAATGCCGGTGTTTTCACTCAACCTGCGCAACCATCGCAAGCTCCTCATCGTCGACGGCGAGACCGGCTTCGTCGGCGGCATGAACATCGGCGGCCGCGAGGTCGGCAAGGCTCGCCACCGGCGCATGGCCGACCTTCACTTCCGGGTGAGGGGACCTGTGGTGTCGCAGCTCGCGGAATGCTTCGCCGCCGACTGGCTGTTCGCGGCGGGCGAGGCGCTGGCGCCCGCGCCGGCGCCGAAGCCGGCCGCGGGTAAGAGCATCTGCCGTGTGATCACCGAGGGGCCGGACGAGGGCAGCGACAGGCTGCTGTTCGTCATTCTCGGCGCCATCGCCGTCGCGCACCGTCAGGTGCTCATCATGACGCCTTACTTCATCCCGCCGGCTGAGCTCACCGCGGCGCTGCAAACGGCGGCGCTGCGCGGCGTAGAGGTGTGTCTGGTGCTTCCCGGGCGCAGCAATTTGCGCTATGTGGACTGGGCCACGCGACGCTGGCTGCCGCCGCTCCTCGAACGTGGCATTGAGATCTACCTGCAGCGGCCACCGTTTTCCCACACCAAGCTCCTCGTCATCGACGGCAGCTACGCCCAGATCGGGTCAGCCAACATCGACCCGAGGAGCCTGCGGTTGAATTTCGAGATCGCCATGGAGGTGTACGATGAGACGATGTGCGCGCAGCTCGAGCAGTACGTCCTCTCCGCCCGCGACCATGCCATCCGGCTCGCTGCGGGAGCCCGCATGAAGCAGCCTTTCGCCGCCCGGATTCGCGACAGTCTCTTCTGGCTGCTCTCGCCTTACCTGTAGGGCCGTGAATCCGCTCTTCACCATCGGACACTCGACGCGCCCGGCGACGGAGCTCATCGCTCTGCTGCGCGGGGCTGAGGCCGATCTGGTCGCCGACGTCCGTGCGTTCCCCCGCTCGAGAACCAACCCACAATTCAACGGGCCGACGCTCGAGAAAACGCTTTCACGGGTGGGAATCGCGTACCGTTACCTGCCCGCTCTCGGCGGCCGGCGTCACGGCCGCAAGGCGGCATCGCCCAACACGCTGTGGCAGAACGAGTCGTTTCGCGCCTATGCCGACTACGCGGGCACCGGCGAATTCCGCGCCGGGCTCGAGGAGCTGTGTGCGCTGGCGGGCGAGCACCGCTGCGCCGTCATGTGCGCCGAGGTGCTGTGGTGGCGCTGTCATAGACGGATCATCGCGGACTACCTGTTGGCGGCGGGATTCGAGGTGGTGCATATCCTCGGGCCCGACAAGCTGACGCCCGCGACGCTCACTCCGGGCGCCCGGCGTTTGACCGATGGCGGGCTCGTCTATCCGGGGGCCTGAGCGCGCAAAATCGACCGTTGGTGAGGAGCCCCGGGGGAGAACTGCCGAGCCCGGGGTCAGGGCGGGATTTTCGCGGCCGGCCGGCGCTGCGCTGGAATATTTCGCGCGGGAGGGGGAAAGTGGCAGGCGTGAGCTCGGAGAAATTCCATGACTGATGCAGCACCGTCGAGCGGTCCGGACCTTCGGGCCGGGATCCCGGAGAGCGCACTTGCTGATGGCGGCATGTTGGCTGGGCATGTAGGGGACGCGTCTGTTCTGATCGCCCGTCGGGGAGATGAGCTGTTTGCGATCGGGGCAACCTGCACTCATTATGGCGGGCCGCTCGCCGAGGGGCTGATGGTGGGCGAGACGGTGCGCTGCCCGTTGCATCACGCGTGTTTCAGCCTGCGCACCGGCGAGGCCCTGGCGGCGCCGGCGCTGGCGCCGCTCTCCTGTTGGCGCGTTGAGCGCAAGGAGGGTCGCCTGCTGGTGCGCGAGAAGATCGGAGAGGGCATGCCGAGCGGCGCCCCCAGGTCGCGCCTGAAGTCGGACACTCCGGAGCGCATCGTGATCATCGGCGGCGGGGCGGCCGGGTTCGCGGCCGCCGAGATGTTGCGCCGCGAAGGCTTCGAGCGTGCGCTCACCCTCATCAGCGCGGACGATTCCGCACCCTACGACCGGCCCAACCTCTCGAAGGACTATCTGGCGGGCACGGCCCCGGAGGAGTGGATGCCGCTGCGCCCAGGGGAGTTTTACCGGGACAACGACATCGATCTGCGCCTCGGCACTGAAGTGAAGCGCATCGAGACGGGTGCCCGCCGCGTAACGCTCGCGAGCGGCGAGGTCATCCCGTTTACCAAGTTGCTCCTCGCCACGGGAGCGGAGCCGATCCGCCTGCAATGCCCGGGCGCCGGCCTGCCGCACGTGCGTACGTTGCGCTCACTCACCGACTGCCGCTCGATACGGGATCAGGCCAAGCCCGGCGCGCGCGCCGTCATCGTGGGTGCGAGCTTCATCGGCCTGGAAGCGGCCGCGGCATTGCACCAGCGCCAGGTGCAGGTCCAGGTCGTCGCGCCGGAGGCGCGACCCATGGAGCGAGTCCTGGGCCCTGCGATGGGCGACTTCGTCCGCTCGCTGCACGAGTCTCACGGCGTCGCCTTTCGCCTCGGCCGCACGGTCACGCTGATCGATGAGCACGGCGTCCAACTCGATGACAGCTCACGGCTCGAAGCCGACCTCGTGCTCGTCGGGATCGGGGTGCGCCCGCGGCTGGCGCTGGCGGAAGGCGCGGGACTGGCAATGGACCGCGGTGTGCTCGTTAACGAGTACCTGGAGACGAGCGCGCCCGGCATCTTCGCCGCTGGGGATATCGCTCGCTGGCCCGACCCGCGCAACGGCGAGCGGCTGCGCATCGAGCATTGGGTGGTCGCCGAGCGGCAGGGCCAGACCGCGGCCCGCAACATGCTTGGATGCGGTGAACGCTTTGCTGCCGTGCCATTCTTCTGGACACAGCAGTACGACGTGTCGATGGACTATGTCGGTCATGCGGTGAGTTGGGACGAAATCCAGCAGCGGGGAAACCCGGTTGATCGCGACGTGGCGCTTCGCTTCCGCAAGAGCGGCCGCACGCTGGCGCTAGCGACTATCTTCCGGGCTCGGGAGAGCCTGGAGGCGGAGCTCGCCATGGAGCGCGGACAGTCGTGATACCGGAGGTCGGGATGAACCATTTCAAAGCCGCAGCGGGAGTCAGGATCAAGCGTGCTTACGAGCCGCCTTCGCCCCACGACGGCACCCGGATTCTCGTCGACCGGTTGTGGCCGCGGGGCGTGAAGAAGGCCCGGGCCGGCATCTCGCATTGGATGAAGGAGATCGCGCCCAGCAACGAGCTGCGCAAATGGTTCGGGCACGATCCTGCGCGCTGGGAGGAGTTTCGCCGCCGCTACAAGGCGGAGCTCACGAAAAAACGGGAGCTCGTCGGTCAGTTACGCGAGCTCGCCTGGCAAGGTCCGCTGACGCTCGTCTACTCCGCTCATGACGAGATGCACAATCAGGCGGTTGTACTGCGGGAGACGTTGCTGCACTGAAGCCGCGTCCGCAGGCCGCGGCAGCCTACGGCGGCGTCGACTGGTTTCGCTACGATGTCAGGTCGCCGCCGCGGCAGGCGGATACGCCGCCGCCCGCGGCTGCCCGGCCTGGTGCCGGGCGAGACGGCGCTTCGTCGGGTCATTGACGACATGCAGGACGCGTGAGAAGAAGCCGTCCTTCGGATCGGCGCGGCCGATATAGATGAGGCCGGATTGGGCGAGCTCCCGCTTGAACATGTCCACGATCCGCTCGCGGGTGCCCACATCGATGGAATCGAGCGCCTCGTCGACGAGTATCCAGTGGGGTGAATGCAACATCAAACGTGCGAAAGCGACCGCCTGCTGCTCGTCTTCGTTCAACTGATGATCCCAACGGCGTACCCCATCCAACAGCGGCACGAGACGCGCGAGGCCCAGCCGGTGCAACGCCTGCGAGTAGTCCTCGCCCTTGAATCGGTCGACGGGCGAGGGGTAGGCCAGCGCTTCCTTGAGCGTGCCCGGCGGCAGGTAGGGTGTGCGCGGAATGCAGTAGAGATCCTCTCCCCGCGGGTGGACGATGCGCCCCGCGCCCCAGGGCCAGAGTCCGGCGAGCGCACGAAAGAGCAGCGTCTTGCCCACGCCGGGCTCCCCGACCATGAGCACGCGCTCGCCGGGCTTGATCTCGAGGCGCTCGCCCTGGAGCCGGATGCAGCCCGAGGGTGAGGCGATCTCCAGGTGATCGATCACCAGCGCCTCCGCAGCCTCGCCGTTGCGCTCCGGCTCGCGGACGCCGAACTGGATCTGGCTTTCCTTGCGGTGGAGGACTTCGGTCGCCACCACTGCCCGCCGAAACATCGCGACCCGCAGCAGCGTCGCTCGCCAGTCGGCAATGGTGCTGAAGTTGTCGACGAACCAGCGGAGTGAGGATTGCAGCTGGGTGAAGGCCGCCGCCGCCATCATGAGGCCGCCGAAGGACAGGTTACCGGCGAAATAAAGCGGGGCCGCGACCAGGATCGGCACGACCAGCGTCACCCAACCGTATCCGGCGGTCACCCAGGTCAGGCGAGTGAGTCCCGTCACCAGGCGCCGCATGGCGGTGAGCACTGCCGCCAGGTCGAGCTCGATGCGGCGCGCCTCGTCGGCCTCGCCGCCGGCGAGCGTGATGGCATCGATGTGCTCGTTGACGCGCACCAGGGTATAGCGCAGGTCAGCCTCGCGGGCGTAACGGGAAGCGTTGTAGGGAATGAGACGCCGGCCGGTCCAGTATGTAAGGAGTGACGCGGAGAACGCATACAGGATGGCAGCCCACACCATGTAGCCCGGGAGCGACCACGTGAGGCCGCCGATCTTCAGCACGAAGCCGCGCGAGATCGACCACAGGACTCCGACGAAGCTGACGAGCAGGGCGGAAGCCTGCACCAGCCCGAGCGCGAGTTCGCTCGAGAGCTCGGTGAGATGGCGAGTATCCTCGTGCAGGCGCTGATCGGGGTTCACCCCGATCGGGCCGGCGCTCTCCAGTTGAAACGCGCGGTGCGGCTGCAGCCACCCTTCCACGAGATCATGCATCAGCCCTTCGCGCAGCTTCAGTTTCAACATCTCCCCGAGCCAGCGCTGCCCGACGTTGAGCAGGAGGAGCGCGCCGGCAATGACGGCGAACACCACGAGCTGAATCGCGAAGCCGTGGAGGTTCCGCCGCGACAAGGCATCGTAGAAGGGCCGGTTCCAGCGGTTGAGGCGCACCTGCCCATACGCGGTCGCGACGACGACGACGACCGCCGCCCCCGTGAGCCCGACGATGGCGCTGCGGGCCGGAGAGGCCCACAGCGCACGGATCATCATGTCGAGCTGCGAGAAGAGATTCGCCTGCGAGACGCTCGCGCTCTGTTCGACCGCCGTCGCGGTGTTTCCCGAGGGTTCTGCCATGTTCGATGCTCCGCAATCGCAGTCCGCACAAGATATATTGTCTTCGGAACCGGCGGCGCTGGAGGTGCGATGCGAGGCAGATCAGGGCAGAAAGTCGGCCTGGCGCTCGCGGCAGTCGCGCTCGGACTCGCCGGCTGCGCCTCTGGGCCGCCGAGAGCGCAGGCGCCCGGCCGCGGATACTGCGTGGCCGGCCGCGGTTGCTACCGCGTGCTCGCCTCTGGCGCCGGGTACCAGGCGAACGGCACCGCCTCCTGGTACGGCCGGGGGGATACCGGCAGGCCGACCGCGAGCGGCGCGCCCTTCGATCCGGGCGCGATGCGGATCGCCCACAAGACGCTGCCGTTCGGCACTTGGGTGCGGATTCGCAATCTGGGCAATGGCCGCGAAGCGGTAGCGATGGTCGACGACCGCGGCCCTTTCTATGGCGGCCGTGTCATCGATGCCACGCCCGCCGTCGCGCAGCGCCTGGGCTTCTACGGCACCGGTACGGCGCGTGTGCGAGTGATGGAAGTGCCGGTTGCCGAGCTCACCGCGGCCCAACGGCAGGCTGCGCGTGCCGATGAGCAGAGCGCGGTCACCTATGCGCGCGGCCATCCGCACGCGATCCTCGCGGAGGCGGGGCATGTGGCAATACGCGGCGTCGTCGACATCACGACTACCGGGGTGACGATCGTTGTGGGCGTCGTGCGCGGCGTGCTCGAAGGCCTATGGGACGTGCTCAGGGCGCTTTAGCGTCTTCGCGCGGCGCGCCGCTGATTGCCGTCAGGATGCCTTGGATGATGGCGGCCCGAGGAGGTTGCTTTGCCGCCGCGCAAGCGCGCGCCTCGCAGGCGTTGACGGGATTCATGATCGCACGCGGCCTGACGCCGCCGCGCGGGGGCTTATGATGGGGCTATGGCCGAGCGCGCTACTTTTCTTTTGCCCCTGTCGGCGCATCCGCATACCCCGGGCGAAGGGGTGCGGCGCGTTGCCGCCTGCGCGAAGCTGATAAGTCCGGATTCGCTACGGCTTCAGTATGTGCTCGAGGCGGACGCGCGGCACGTCCGGATCCCGCCGCCGGTGGTGGACGGGGGTAGGGCGGATGGGCTCTGGGCACACACCTGCTTCGAGGCGTTCGTCGGCCTCGATGAATCGCCCCAATATCTGGAGCTCAATTTCTCGCCGTCCGGCCAATGGGCGGCCTACCGGTTCGAGTCTTACCGGCATGGCATGGTGCCGGCGGTGATGGATGCGGCACCGCGGCTCGCGCTGCGCAGTAGCGGGAATGAGCTCGAGCTACAGGCGGAGGTGCAAGCGAGGGCCCTGCTCTCGATGGGCCCTGGCGCAACAGCATCCCGAGACGGACGATTGCGGATTGCGCTCGCCACGGTAGTGGAGGACCGGCAGGGCAGACTGTCATACTGGGCGCTGCGACACCCGCCCGGGCGGCCGGACTTCCACCACCCCCACACCTTCTCCCTCGAGTTTCCCAGGAAACAGCTCCCATGAAGTTCGGCATCGACCGCCTGCTCGAGGAGCCGCAGCTGCGCAAGCCGCTCGCCGGGCAGCGCGTGGCGCTGCTGGCGCATCCGGCTTCCGTCACGCGCGACCTGCTGCACTCGCTCGATGCCCTCGCGGCGCTCGGGGACGTGCGCTTGACGGCCGCCTTCGGGCCTCAGCACGGGCTGCGGGGCGACAAGCAGTACAACATGATGGAGTCGTCCGATTTCGTCGATCCGGTGCACGGGATTCCGGTCTTCAGTCTGTATGGGGAGGTACGGCGCCCCACGGAGCGGATGATGGACAGCTTCGATGTACTGCTCGTCGACCTGCAGGATGTCGGTTGCCGCGTCTACACGTTCGTGACGACGTTGCGCTATGTGCTCGAGGAGGCTGCCAAGCATCGCAAGACCGTGTGGGTGCTCGACCGGCCGAATCCCATCGGGCGCCCGGTCGAGGGGCTGTCACTCCAGCCCGGCGGTGAGAGTTTCGTCGGCCCGGGCCCCATGCCGATGCGTCACGGCCTGACACTCGGTGAGCTCGCGCGTTGGCTGGTCTTCAGATTGAAGCTCGACGTCGACTGTCAGGTCGTTGCGCTCGACGGCTGGGAGCCGCACGCGCAGCCGGGTTACGGCTGGCCGCTCGGCCGGCGCACCTGGGTGAATCCGAGTCCCAACGCGCCGACCCTGTGGATGGCGCGCTGCTATCCCGGCACGGTCATGGTCGAGGGAACGACGCTGTCGGAAGGCCGCGGCACCACCCGGCCTCTCGAGCTCTTTGGCGCGCCGGACCTCGATGCGCGGGCGCTCCTGGCGACGATGCGGGAGCTCGCGCCTGCCTGGATGCGCGGCTGCCGCCTGCGGCCCTGCTGGTTCGAGCCGACCTTCTACAAGCACGTGGGCAAGCTCTGCGCCGGGGCGCAGATCCACGTCGAGGACGACGTCTACTACGAGCACGAGGCGTTCCGGCCGTGGCGGCTGATGGCGCTCGTCTTCAAGGCGCTGCGGCGCCTGAGCCCCGACTATCCGCTGTGGCGGAACTTCGTCTACGAGTACGAGCGCGACCGGCTCGCGATCGATGTGATCAACGGCGGCGAGGGGCTCCGCCGTTGGGTGGACGATCCGGCGGCCGCACCGGGCGACCTCGATGCGCTGTGCCTGAAGGACGAGGCCGCCTGGAGCGAGGAGCGGCAGGCATACCTTTTATATTGAGCCCGTATGCAGACCGCTCGCGACATCACTGCCTACCGCAAGCACTGGGCCGAGCGTTTCGGCACGGCGCCGTTCCTGCCCATGTCGCGGGCAGAGATGGATGCGCTCGGCTGGGACAGCTGCGATGTCATCATCGTGACCGGCGATGCCTATGTCGACCATCCGAGCTTCGGCATGGCCATCGTCGGGCGCGTGCTCGAGGCGCAGGGCTTCCGGGTCGGGATGATCGCGCAGCCTGACTGGCAGAGCGCGCAGGCGTTCGCGGCGCTCGGCCGGCCCAACCTCTTCTTCGGCATTACCGCCGGGAACATGGACTCCATGGTCAACCGCTACACCGCTGATCGGCGGGTGCGGAGCGATGACGCCTACACGCCGGGAGGAGTCGGCGGCAAGCGGCCGGATCGCTCGGTGATCGTCTATGCCCAGCGGGCGCGCGAAGCCTTCAGGGAAGTACCGATCATCATCGGCGGGATCGAGGCGTCGCTGCGGCGCATCGCGCATTTCGATTACTGGTCGGAGAAGGTGCGCCGCTCGATCCTCCTCGATGCCAAGGCGGATCTTCTGATCTACGGCAACGGCGAGCGGCAGATCTGCGAGATCGCCCATCGGCTCGCAGCCGGTGATTCCATTCGCGAGGTGACGGACGTGCGCGGCACCGCTTTCGCGCGCAAGTCGGTCCCGGAGGGTTGGATCGAGATCGACTCGACGCATCTCGATGCGCCAGGGCCGGTCGCTCCGCCTCCCGATCCTTACGCAACGGAGGCTGAGCGCGCAGCGGCGCGTCCCGGGCCCGGGGAGCCGCCGCGGAGCGAGGAAAAGGTGGTGCGCTTCGTGCGGCGGGTGAAGAACGCCGACCGGGGACGCAGCGTCATCCGCATGCCTTCCTACGAGCAGGTGGCATCGGACCCGGTGTTGTATGCGCACGCCTCCCGCATTCTCCATCTCGAGTCGAATCCCGGCAACGCCCGCGCGCTGATGCAGCGCCACGGTGATCTCGAGGTGTGGCTCAATCCACCGCCCATCCCGCTGACCACGGCGGAGATGGACTGGGTGTACGAGCGGAGCTACCGCCGCCGCCCGCATCCGAGCTACGGCAATTGCAACATCCCGGCCTACAAGATGATCCGCTTCTCGGTGGCGATCCAGCGCGGCTGCTTCGGCGGCTGCACCTTCTGCTCGATCACCGAGCATGAGGGGCGCATCATCCAGAGCCGCTCGGAAGCCTCCGTCATCCGCGAGGTGGAGGCCGTGCGGGACGAGGTGCCGGGATTCACCGGTGTCATCTCCGACCTCGGCGGCCCGACGGCCAACATGTACCGGCTCGCCTGCCGCAGCCGGGAGATCGAGAGCGCCTGCCGCCGCCCCTCCTGTGTCTACCCGGGCATCTGCCCCAACCTCGACACCGATCACGCGCCGCTCATCAATCTGTACCGGAAGGTCCGCGAGCTCCCCGGCATCCGCAGGGTGCTCATCGCCTCCGGTGTGCGATATGACCTCGCCGTCGAGTCGCCCCAGTACGTGCAGGAGCTGGCCCAACATCATACGGGCGGCTACCTCAAGATCGCCCCGGAGGCGATCGCCGACGGGCCGCTGTCGATGATGATGAAGCCGGGGATCGGCGCCTACGACCGCTTCAAGGCGCTCTTCGACCGCTACTCGCGCGAGGCCGGCAAGGAGCAGTATCTGATTCCCTACTTCATCGCGGCCCACCCGGGTACGAGCGATGAGGACATGCTCGAGCTCGCTTTGTGGCTGAAGCGGAACGCCTTCCGCGCCGACCAGGTGCAGGCCTTCCTGCCCTCACCCATGGCCACGGCGACCGCGATGTATCACTCGGGGAAGAACCCCCTGAAGCGGCTGAGCCGCGCGGGCGGCGAGGTGCGGGTACCCAAAGGGCACAAGGTGCGCCGCCTGCACAAGGCGTTCCTCCGCTATCACGACCCCAACAACTGGCCGACGCTGCGGGAGGCGCTGCGGCGCATGGGTCGCGCCGATCTCATCGGCAACGGCAGGCAGCAGCTCGTTCCGGCGTACCAGCCCGCCGCAAGCGCCGCTGATGAGGGCCGCGCGCGCGACGCGCGCCAGACATTCCGTACCCAACACACCGGCTTGCCGCGCCATCCGCAGGGCGTGCGCCGGAAGTAACCCGAGGGTTGCCCAATGAGGAGGCCGACATCGATTCGTGCCCCGAGCGTCCTCGCGGGCCTGATGGCATTCACCCTCGCGGTGTCGATGGGCCTCGCGCGCGTGGCGGGCGGGTCGGTCGGCGAGGACCCGACATCAGCGCCGCAGAAGGTCGGCCAGTCGCCGACGCCGGCGCTCGGCCTCGAGATGCGCGGGGCGATCGGGCCCGCGACGGCGCAGTACATCGAGCACGGCCTCGAGGCCGCGCAGCGGCGCGGGAGCCCCTTCGTCATCCTCGAGATCGACACGCCGGGAGGGCTCGCGAGCTCCATGCGCGAGATCATCAGCGCCATCCTGGCTTCTTCCGTGCCGGTCGTGGCCTATGTCGCTCCGCCGGGCGCGCGGGCCGCGAGCGCGGGGACATACATTTTGTACGCCTGTCACGTCGCGGCGATGGCGCCGGCGACCAATCTCGGCGCCGCCACGCCGGTGTCGATCGGCGGCTCCGAGCCGGCGCCACCGGCCAAAAGTCCCGCCAAATCCGGCAAGACGGCTGCCGCCCCACAACCGGGGCCGCCGATGAGCGCGGAGCAGCAGAAGGTCCTCAACGACTCGATCGCCTACATCCGCGGTCTCGCGCAGCTGCGCGGCCGCAATGCCGACTGGGCAGAGCAGGCCGTGCGCGGCGCGGCGAGCCTGCCCGCCACCCAGGCCCTGCAGCAGCACGTCATCGATCTCATCGCGCCGGACCTGCCCAGCCTGCTGACGCAGTTGAATGGCCGCGAGGTCAAAGTGGGCGAGCGCACGGTGCGCCTCGACACCCGTGGAGTGCAGGTCGCGTGGATGAAGCCCGGCTGGCGCACGCAGCTCCTCGCCGTCATCACCAATCCGGAGATCGCCTACGGACTGCTGCTGATCGGCATCTGGGGACTGATCTTCGAAGGCTATCACCCCGGTGGAGTGTTGCCCGGAGTGGTCGGCGTCATCTGCCTTCTCGTGGCGCTCTTCGCCTTCCAGCTCCTGCCGACCAATTTCGCGGGGCTCGCGCTGCTCATCATCGGCGCCGGCATGATGGCCGCGGAGTTCTTCTTCCCGACCTATGGCTCCCTCGGCATCGGCGGCCTCATCGCGTTCATCGTCGGCTCGCTCATCCTCTTCTCGGGGGCCCCCGGCATCCGGGTGGCGCTGCCGCTCATCGGGGGTCTCGCAACGGTCGGGGGGCTCGTCATTCTCGGGATCGTGTATCTTGCCACCCGCGCGGCGCGCAGTCCGGTCGTGACCGGCACGCGCGCGATGCTCGGTGCCGTGGTCGAGGCGGCGGAGGATTTCGCGGCGCGCGGGCGAGTTCGTTTCGGCGGGGAGCTGTGGAACGCCTACAGCGCGGTGCCCCTGAAGGAGGGACAGGCCGCGCGCGTCGTGAAGGTCGAAGGTCTAACATTGTGGGTTGAGCCGTTGCGATAAACGGCCGACTTCGCCCGGAGATGCTCATGCCCTACGCTATCGTCGTCATCGTCATCATCATCGCCCTGCTGGTGTTCAGCGCCATCAAAGTGCTGAACGAGTACGAGCGCGCCGTGATGTTCACCCTCGGGCGCTTCACCGGCATCCGTGGGCCGGGAATCATCCTGCTTTGGCCCGTCATGCAGAAGATGATCAAGGTGGACCTGCGGGTCATCGTGCTCAACGTGCCGAAGCAGGACGTCATCACCCGCGACAACGTATCGGTCAAGGTGAATGCCGTGGTCTACTTCCGCATCGTCGATGCCGGCCGGGCGATCATCCAGGTGGCGAACGCCTGGGAGGCCACCAGCCAGGTGGCGCAGACCACGCTGCGCTCGGTTTTGGGCCAGCACGAGATGGATGATCTGCTCTCGCAGCGCGACAAGCTGAACGGTGACATCCAGCGCATCCTCGATCAGAGCACCGAGGCCTGGGGTATCAAGGTCGCGAACGTGGAGCTCAAGGACGTGGATCTCGATGAGAGCATGGTCCGCGCGATGGCCCGACAGGCGGAGGCCGAGCGCAATCGCCGAGCCAAGGTGATCAACGCCGAGGGCGAGAAGCAGGCCGCGCAGACGCTGACCGAAGCGGCGCAGATTCTGGGGCAGCATGCGAGCGCGCTGCAGCTGCGGTATCTTCAGACTCTGGCGGACATCTCGCACGACAAGTCCTCACTCATCATCTTCCCCTTGCCCCTCGATCTCATCCGCCCGCTGATGGGGGCGCTGGAAAGGAGCGGCCAGTCGGGCTCGTAGGGCGCAGGCGCGATGACGGGGTTCCATGGGCGATGGGTGCTCCCGACCTCGGGAGTCTTGCTCGCCTTGGCGACCATCGCGGGCGCCTTGGGCGCGCATGCGTTCGCGGGGCATTGGAGCACGAACAGGCTGAATGTCTACAACACGGCGGTGCGGTATCAGTTCTACCAGGGGCTCGGCCTTCTGGGGACGGGCGTGCTGCTCAGGATCAAGTGGCTCCAGCCGGACAACCTGACATCGGGCAGGCGGTGGGCGCTCGAGAGCTGCGTGAATGCGCCGCGGGTGCTGTTCGTCGGCATCGTGCTTTTCTGCGGCAGCCTCTACGCACTCAGCCTCGGTGCGCCGCCGTGGGTTGGGATCCTGACACCCTGTGGCGGCGCACTGCTCATCCTGGGCTGGCTGTTCCTCGCATACTACATGTGGCGCTTTGACTAGGCGCTCTCTAGAACGTTCGGGGTTACCAATCGATGAGGCGCTGCCGCAGCTGCGGCGGACGCTGCAGAAGCATTCCTCTGCGGTGCTCACCGCGCCGCCGGGCGCGGGCAAGAGCACTGTCGTGCCGCTTGTCTTGCTCGAGGAGCCGTGGGCGGCGAGCAAGCGTATTTTGATGCTGGAGCCGCGGCGGCTGGCGGCCCGCGCCGTGGCGCTGCGGATGGCGCAAACGTTGGGGGAGGCGGTCGGGCGCACCGTCGGATATCGCATGCGTCTCGATACGAAGGTGTCGAGGGACACGCGCATCGAAGTCGTCACGGAAGGAGTGCTGACTCGGATGCTGCAGACGGACCCGGCGCTCGAGGGAGTCGCGGCCGTCATATTCGACGAATACCACGAGCGAAGTCTGCAGGCGGATCTCGGGTTGGCGCTTGCGCTGGATGCGCGCGAGAACGTAACCCCGGAACTCAGGATCCTGGTGATGTCGGCGACACTGGAGGGAGCGGCCGTATCGCGGCTGCTCGGCGATGCGCCGGTCGTCACGGCGCACGGCCGGTCGTACCCCGTCGAGACACGTTATGCAGGCAAGGGGCTGCCGTCGCTGGTGGACGCGGGGGCCGCACTCGGGATACAAGAGACGCCGGCGACGCTCACGGCAAGAATCGTCCGGCGCGCATTGGAAGAGGAGCAGGGCGATGTGCTCGTGTTTCTTCCCGGCGCGCGCGAGATCCATCGCGCGCGCGCGCTGCTCGAGGGAGCGCCGGCATCCAGCGCCATGGTGCGGATGCAAATCCTGCCCCTCTATGGTGAGCTCTCAGGTGAGGAGCAGGAGGCGGCGCTCACGCCTGGCGGCCCAGGGACTCGCCGCATCGTTCTCGCCACCAACATCGCCGAGACCAGCCTCACCATTCCGGGGGTGCGCGTGGTCGTGGATTCCGGGCTCGTGCGCCGGCTGCGCTTCGATCCGGCGACGGGCATGAGCCGCCTCGAGACGGAGCGCATCTCGCGCGCTTCGGCGGAGCAGCGGCAGGGGAGAGCGGGGCGGGTGGAGCCGGGTGTGTGCTATCGCGCCTGGAGCGAGGGCGCACAGCGGAGCCTCGCCCCCTTCAATCCGCCGGAGATCGTCGAGGCGGACCTGACGCCGCTGGCGCTCGAGCTTGCGAGCTGGGGTGTGCGCGCGACGGACGCGCTCAAGTGGCTCGATCCGCCGCCCGCCGCGATGCTCTCGAGCGCCCGCGATCTGCTCGAGCGCCTCGGCGCTCTGGATGGCGGCGGACGCATCACGGCCCACGGGCGTGAGATGGTACGCCTCGGCGTGCATCCGCGCCTCGCGCACATGTTGCTGCGCGCGCGAGGGCTCCGATGCCTGCCGCTCGCCACGGATCTCGCGGCGCTGCTGTCAGAGCGCGATCTCCTGCGAGGGACCGCGGGTGTGCGTGACTCGGACATTCGCGGCCGAATCGAGGCCCTGCGTGGCGATGGCGAGCCCGGCGGCATCGACCGCTCTGCGCTGCAGAGGGCTCGACGCTCCGCGCGTGATCTCCTGCGCCACCTCGGCGGTGAGCCTGAATCGGAATCGGAGACTTCAGCGGGCAGCGGCTCCGTCGGGGGGCTGCTCGCGCTGGCGTTTCCGGATCGCATCGGCCGGCAGCGCGTGGGCGGCGAGGGGCGCTTTACGCTGACCAACGGTCGCGGCGCGCACTTTGCCGAGCCGCAGAGCCTCGCGCGCCAGGAGCTCATCGTCGCGCTGGACCTGGATGATCGCGAGCGCGATGCGCGCATCCGGCTCGCCGCGCCATTGAGCCGCGAGGATATCGATGAGCTGATGGCCTCGCATCTCGAGCGCGCCGACTCGGTCGAGTGGAATGCGCGTGAAGAAGCGGTCCTCGCACGCCGCGTTCTGCGACTCGATGGTCTGGTGCTCGAGGAGAGCGCTCTGCCCGAAGTGCCACGGCAGGAAGCGCTTGTCGCCATGCTGGAGGGCATCCGCCAGCTCGGCATCGAGTCGCTTCCCTGGAGCCGCGAGGCACGCGATCTTCAGGCGCGCGTCGCCTTCGTGCGACGGCTGGGTGGCGAGCTCGAGCGCTGGCCGGATCTCTCCGACGCGGCGCTCGCCGCATCGACCAGTGACTGGCTCGCGCCGTGGCTCGAGCGGATCACTCGTCGCGAGCATCTCGCGCGCATCCCGCTGCTCGATGCGCTGCTCGCGCGGCTGAGTTGGGACGAGCGTCGCGAGCTCGATGCGCTGGCGCCGAGCCAGCTCGCGGTGCCGAGCGGCTCGCGTGTGCGTATCGATTACCTCGACGAGAACGCACCCGCCGTATCGGTGCGCCTGCAGGAGGTCTTCGGGCTCGAGGCGACGCCGCGGATCGGCGGCGCTCGGGTGCCGATCACCTTCAAGCTCCTCTCGCCCGCGCAGCGCCCGGTGCAGGTGACCCGGGATCTCGCCAGCTTCTGGCGCGGCGCGTACGCCGAGGTGCGCAAGGATTTGCGCGGCCGCTATCCGAAGCATTACTGGCCCGAGAATCCTCTCGAGGCCAAGCCCGTGAGAGGCGTGCGGCGGCGAAAGTAAGCCGGTACACTGCGCGGCATCCCGTATTGCACTCGGGCGCGCGGCACGCGCCCCCTGAGACCCGCTGACGTGGACGGACAGGGTACTGGGAAACGGAAGGCTTTGCGGTTGCTCGCGCAGTAGAGAATTTCACAAGGCGTCGGATCGTCAATACCGATGATGACGAAACCAGTGGCGGCCGCCGCATCAGCGCCGGCCATCGATATTCGTTTCGCACAGGTGGGTCTGATCCAGGTGCGTATCCGCTCGACCGATCCGGGCGCGATTCTCGATGAGCTGACCGGCCGTGTGGTGAGCGCGCCGCTTTTCTTTCAGCGCACGGGCGTGTGTCTAGACCTGACCGTGCTCGGCAGGGATGCGGAGGTCCAGGAGATGCGCGCGGTGATGGATGCCGTGCGCCGCGCGGGCATGCTGCCGGTGGGACTCGTCGGCGGCTCGGTCGCGGTGGAGGCGCTGTCGGCGGCGCTCGAGCTGCCCGTGCTCGCGCCTTTTCGGCCACAGGCCCAGTCGGTGCCCGTGGTGCAGGCGGCGGAGCGCACCGAGCCCGTCATCCCGGCGCTGATGCAACACCAGCCGGTCCGCTCGGGGCAGCGTCTCTATGCACGCAACCGCGACCTCGTGGTCACTTCCACGGTCGGCGCCGGGGCGGAGGCGATAGCGGACGGGTGTGTGCACGTCTACGGCTCGCTCCGCGGGCGCGCCGTGGCCGGCGCGCGCGGCGAGACGAGCGCGCGGGTGTTCTGTCGGGAGTTTCACGCCGAGCTGGTATCCGTCGCCGGTGTGTTCCGCGTATTCGAGACGTTGCCACCGGAGCTCACCGGCAAGCCCGTGCAGGCGTGGCTGGACGGCGGCGATTTGCGCTTCGCGCCTCTGGGTTGTTGAATTGGGAGCCCAAATTTGACCGAGATCATTGTAGTGACTTCAGGCAAGGGCGGCGTCGGCAAGACGACCACCTCGGCCAGTGTGGCATGCGGTCTCGCCCGGCGCGGCAAGCGCGTAGTGGTGATCGACTTCGACATCGGGCTGCGCAATCTCGACCTCATCATGGGCTGCGAGCGCCGGGTCGTGTACGACTTCGTCAACGTCATCCAGGGTGAGTGCACCCTCAGACAGGCGCTGATAAAGGACAAGCGGCTCGAGACCCTGCACGTGCTCGCCGCCTCGCAGACGCGCGACAAGGAGGCGCTGACCGCGGACGGCGTGCGGCGCGTGCTCGATGCGCTGATCGCGGAAGGCTTCGATTACATCCTGTGTGACTCTCCGGCCGGCATCGAGAAGGGCGCGCACCTTGCGATGTACTACGCCGATCGGGCAGTGGTGGTCGTCAATCCCGAAGTCTCCTCGGTCCGCGACTCCGACCGCATCCTGGGGCTCCTCGCCAGCAAGACGCAGCGCGCCGAGAAGGGCAACGGCGGTGTCAAGGAACATCTTCTGCTGACGCGATACAACCCGAGGCGAGTCGCGAGCGGAGAGATGATGAGTGTCGATGATGTGAAAGAGATCCTGGGGCTCGATGTGATCGGCGTCGTGCCGGAGTCGCCGGATATCCTGGCCGCCTCCAATGCCGGCGTGCCGGTGATTTTCAACGGCGAGAGCGACGCCTCGCGCGCCTACGACGATGCGGTGGCCCGACTGCTCGGTGAGGATCTGCCGCTGCGCTTTCTCGAGGAGCCGAAGAGAGGCTTCTTCGCCCGCATGTTCGGGGGCTGACATGGGGCTGCTCGGTCTCTTTCGCCGCACGCCCACCTCGGCCAGCGTCGCCAAGGAGCGCCTGCGCATCATCGTCGCGCAGGAACGCAGCGCGCGCGGCGGCCCGGATTACCTGCCCCTGCTGCGGCGGGAGATCCTGCAGGTGATCCACAAGTACGTCAATGTCGATCCGGAGGCGGTGCAGATCAACCTCGGGCGGGAGAAGGGTCACGAGGTGCTCGAGCTCAGCGTCGCGCTGCCGGAGAAGGCGCGGGCCTGAGCCCGCGCTCAGTCGACCGCACTCCCATCTTCGGGTGAGTCATGCCATTACTCAATCGACCGAGGCGCACGAGTCTGGCGGTAGCGGCCACCGTGCTCGTCCTGCTGGCCTGGGTGAGACCGGCGTTCCCCGCCGGCGTGCCGGCCGTCACCGCGGCGGGAGTTCCGCTCGATGCGCCCTGGAAGGTCAGGATCTACGAGCTCGCCCATTCCAGGTTCCTGCATCCCGCCTGGGGCTGGCAGCATTCCGAGCGTGATTACCTCCTGGCGATGCGACTCGCCCGGGGAGACGGTCTGCACATCGATACGGACGTGTTGTTCGCCGCGGCGTTCCTGCATGACATGGCGGCCTTCATGCCTTGCCCCGGACCAAAGATCGAGCACGGCGAGTGCGCGGCGCGACAGGCGCGGGCGATGCTGCAGGGCACCGGCTTCCCGAGAGCTAAGCTCGCGGCCGTGCAGGCCGCCGAGCGCGGCCACATGTTCTACAGCAATCCCGGCAGTGACCCCACCGCCATCGTGCTGCACGACGCCGACTCGCTCGACTTCCTGGGGGACATCGGCGCGGCGCGTCTCATCGCCCTCACCGGCGCCAAGGCGCCAAGCTTCGCGCCCGCGGTGAAGACGCTGCGCGGGTTCCTCAAGGACATCCCGCCGCGGCTCATCACCAGGACCGCGCGGCGAATCGGCGCCGAGCGCGCGGCGGAGCTCGAGTCGTTCCTCGACAGACTCCAGGCCGAATCGTTCGGCGGCCGCGCGATGTAACCGATGAGCCCCGCCGGCTGGCAGTTCTGGATCGACCGGGGCGGGACCTTCACGGATATCGTCGCGCGCGCGCCCGACGGCGGTCTTCGCACCCGCAAGCTCCTGTCGGAGAATCCGGACCAGTACGCCGACGCGGCGGTCGAAGGCATCCGCCGTATCCTCGGCCTGGCAAGCGACGCGCCGATCCCATCCGCCGCGATCGCGGCGGTCAAGATGGGAACGACCGTCGCCACGAACGCGCTGCTCGAGCGCCGCGGCGAGCGCACCCTGCTCGCCATCACGAGCGGATTCGCCGATGCGCTGCGCATCGGCTATCAGAACCGACCGCGGCTCTTCGACCGGCACATCGTGCTGCCGCAGCTGCTGTATGAGCGCGTGGTCGAGGTGACGGAGCGCGTGAGCGCCGAGGGTGAGGTCCTGGTCCCGATCGACTTGGAGCGGCCGCGTGAGGAGTTGCAGCGCGCTTTCGAGGACGGCATTCGCGCGGTCGCCGTCGTCTTTGTGCATGGTTACCGTTACCCGCAGCACGAGCGCGCCTTTGCGCAGCTCGCACGCGAGATCGGCTTCACCCAGGTGTCAGTGAGTCACGAGGTCAGCCCGCTCGTCAAGCTCGTGGGGCGAGGCGACACCACGGTGGTCGATGCCTACCTCTCGCCCGTGCTGCGCAAGTACGTGGACCAGGTGGCCGGCGAGCTCGGAGAGGGCGTGCGCCTGCTTTTCATGCAGTCCAACGGCGGTCTCGCGCAGGCTCGCAGGTTTCACGGCAAGGACGCGATTCTTTCGGGCCCCGCCGGCGGAATCGTCGGCATGGTGCGCACCGCGACCGAGGCGGGGGCGAAGAGGGTCATCGGGTTCGACATGGGAGGCACCTCGACCGACGTGTCCCACTATGCCGGTGAGCTCGAGCGCACCTTCGAGACTCTGGTCGCGGGCGTGAGGATCCGCGCGCCGATGATGCATATTCATACGGTGGCGGCCGGCGGCGGCTCGATCTGCCGCTTCGATGGCATCCGCCTTCGCGTCGGCCCGCAGTCCGCGGGCGCAATCCCGGGGCCTGCGTGCTACCGGCGCGGCGGACCGCTCACCGTCACCGACTGCAATGTCATGTTGGGCCGGCTTCAGGCCGAGTACTTTCCGCGCGTGTTCGGGCCGCACGCTGATGCCCCGATCGATGTCGGGGCGGTCGAGGATCGGTTCGGTGCGATGGCGGAGGAAGTGGCGCGGACGACAGGGGCGCGAAGGTCCCGCCATGAGCTGGCGCAGGGCTTTCTGCGCATCGCCGTGGAGAACATGGCGAATGCCATCAAGCAGATCTCCATCCAGCGCGGCCACGACGTCACGACGTATACGCTGGCGTGCTTTGGCGGCGCGGGCGGACAGCACGCCTGTCTGGTGGCGGATTCGCTTGGGATGCGCCGGATCCTCATCCACCGGCTGGCCGGCGTGTTGTCGGCGTATGGCATGGGCCTCGCGGACCTGCGAGTGCTCAAGCAAAGGGCCGTGGAGGCGCCGCTCGACGGTGCGCTGACGCCGCAGCTGCGGCGCCTGCTGGCCGAGCTCGAGCGCGAAGGCGTCGCAGACATGGCCGCGCAGGGTGTCGCCGCGAGCAACATCACGGTGTTGCGGCGCCTGCATCTGAAGTACGAAGGCACGGATCTGGCGCTGGTCATTCCCTTCGCCGAGACCGGTGTGGTCACCGAGGCGTTCGCGGCGGCGCATCGGGCCCGGTTCGGCTTCGATGTGCCGGGCCGGCCCCTGATCGTGGAGGCGGCTTCGGTCGAGGTCGTCGGCGGCGGCGAGGCACAGAACCGCCCGAGCCACTCGCCCGTCGAGGCCACCTCACCGCCGCCGATGCGCGCGCAGCGGCCGGTATGGTTCGGCGCGGCGGCGGTCGAGGCGCCAATCTACTCGCGGGACGATCTCAAGTTCGGCCAGGTGATCGCCGCCCCGGCGGTCATCATCGAGGCGTCGGCCACCACCGTCGTGGAGCCGGGTTGGCGCGCGACCGTCGACGCCCTGGAGAATCTCGTCCTGGAGCGTGTCGAGGCGCCGCCGAAACGCGCGGCCATCGGAACGAATGCCGACCCCGTCATGCTGGAAGTGTTCGGCAATCTCTACATGTCGGTCGCAGAGCAGATGGGAGTCGCCCTGCAGAGCACTTCCCGCTCGGTCAACATCAAGGAGCGGCTGGATTATTCCTGCGCGGTGTTCGATCGCAGTGGCGCGCTGATCGCGAACGCGCCCCACATGCCGATTCACCTGGGCTCGATGGGTGAGAGCGTGAAAGTCGTCATTGCGGCACGGGATCGTGAGGCCGATCGGCGCGGCATGCTCCCGGGCGATGTGTACGCGCTCAACGCCCCCTACAATGGCGGTACCCATCTACCGGACATCACCGTCATCATGCCGGTGTTCGGCGCCGAGGCACCGGCAGCCGTGGGTGGCGCGCCGCCGCTCTTTTACGTCGCATCGCGCGGGCATCATGCCGACATCGGCGGCATCACTCCCGGCTCGATGCCGCCGGGCAGCCGCACGATCACGGAAGAGGGCGTGCTGATTGACAACTTCCTGCTGCTCGACGCGGGGCGGTTTCGGGAAGAGGAGACGCTCGCTCGGCTTCGAGGCGGGCCGTATCCCTCGCGCAATCCGGGCCAGAACCTCGCCGATCTCAAGGCGCAGGTTGCCGCTTGCGCGAAGGGCGCCGAGGAATTGCGGCGGATGGTGCGTCATTTCGGGCTGCCGGTCGTGAATGCGTACATGCAGCACGTTCAGGATCATGCGGCGGAAGCGGTCCGACGCGTCCTCGACGTTCTGCACGACGGAGAATTCGCATACGAAATGGACGACGGCTCCATCATCCGCGTGCGGATCACTATCGATCGCGCGGCACGCCGCGCCCGCATCGACTTCAGCGGCACGAGTCCCCAGCGACCCAACAACTTCAATGCGCCGCCCGCCATCTCCCGCGCAGCGGTGCTCTACGTGTTCCGTACCCTCGTCGAGGACGACATCCCGATGAACGACGGCTGCCTGATCCCGCTCGAGCTCGTCATCCCGGAAGGCTCGATGCTGCGGCCCCGCTATCCGGCGGCGGTCGTGGCCGGCAATGTCGAGACCAGCCAGACGATCATCGACGCCTTGTATGGGGCGTTGGGTGTCCTTGCGGGGGCGCAGGGCACGATGAACAACTTCACCTTCGGTGACGGCGACCACCAGTACTACGAGACGGTCTGCGGCGGCTCCGGGGCCGGGCCCGATTTCGACGGCACGGACGCGGTCCAGACCCACGCAACCAACAGTCTGCTGACGGACCCGGAGGTGCTGGAATGGCGGTTCCCGGTTCTGCTCGAGCGTTTCGCCATCCGCAGGGGATCGGGCGGGAAGGGCCGGCATCACGGCGGCGACGGTGTCGTGCGGCAGATCCGCTTCAGAGCGCCCATGACAGCCGCGATTCTCTCGAATCGGCGCCGGGTTCCGCCCTTTGGCTTGAGCGGCGGCGGTCCGGGTCAGGTCGGTAGAAACTGGATCCGGCGCGCCGCGGGGGCCGTCGAGAGTCTGGCGGCGACTCAGGCGGTCGAGATGGGAGCGGGTGATGTCTTCGTGATCGAGACCCCCGGGGGCGGCGGATTCGGCAAGGCGGTGTGAGCCCGCCTGGGGGGTGGCCGCCTCAGCGGTAAAGCGGGGCGAGGCCGTCGCGCGCGCGCGCCGTCTTGACGGGCTGGGCAGGCAGCTCCGCGAGCGCCGCGGCAAGCGGCCGGCCCTGCCACTCCCCACCTGCATAGCAGGCGCGGTCGAGGTCGCGGAGCAGTTCGGCCACAGTGGCGTCGCCGACTCTCGCGGCGACGGCATTGACGCCTGTCGGAGTCGCGCCCCAGCGCGCGCTCGCCCACGCAAGCAGATGCGCCCTGGCGGCATGGGCATCGTTGGTTTCGCAGGCCGCGCGAAAGGCGGCGCGCTCCTTCGATGGGTCAGGAGGGGGCGAGTCGCGAAGCGACGAGCGACCGGACAGGATGTCCGGGCTGGGGGACCTGCCGCCATGGATGGCCAGTGGCACGGCCCGCTTACGGCGGGACCAGAGCCACCCGGTGAGTGTAGAGAGCCACACGACGGCCAGCCCGAGGCTGATCCACTCCCACTCCGACGGCGAGCGTAGCGGCGCCGCTTTCTGCGGCGCAGCAACCGATCGGGTATGGGGAAATGCCGACGGCGCCGCCCCCGGTTGTGTCACGGGCACCGGCGGCGGCGCTGCGGCGGCCGTTGGCGCGCTGCCGGGCGCCGGCAGGATGGTCAGCGTGCGCCCCGGCAACGTCGCCGCGCGCGCCTGGTTGGTTTGCGTGTCCCACCAGCTGATCGTCAGCGCCGGAATCGTGTAATGCCCGGGCGAGTCCGCCATCAGGGCAATGGTCTGGTCGCGGCTGCCGATGAGCGTCTCGCCCTGCGTCGAGTCAGCGAGCTTCGGTTGGTCCGGATACGCCTTGAGCCCGGACGGGAGACTCAACAGCGAGGCGACGTCGGGGAGCTGAGCCGCGGTGAGCCCGGTCGCCTGCAGATCGAGGTCCAAGGTCACCGGATCGCCCGTCTGGGCGGTGAGCTTCGCGGGGTTCCAGGCGGCGCTGAATGTGACGTCGCGGGCCGGTAGCCAGTAGCTGCCGACGGTGCCGGCGGGACGCGGACGCACCGCGAGCGCGATGGGGTTGCCGTAGACGCGCATGGGTCGAGCCAACAGCGGGCCGCCGAAGAAGGCGCCGCCGAACGGATCAAGCGGCGACCGCTGACTGGTGGCGACGTCCGCATCGAGCACCGGACCCTTGAGGACCAGCTTGCCGCTGCGCAGCGCAAAGAGCAGGTATTGACGGGTGAAGACCTGGTACGTTCGGCCGTTGCGCTCGGTCTGGCTGTTCTCATCCGGGCCGATCTGCTTCACGAGGACGTTGCCGTTGTCGGGCAGCTCGAGATCGGCGTGGTACAGGGTTTCGGCCGTGAAGAGACGCACGGTCAGGTGGACGGCGGCCTCCACGTAGGGCTGCTGCGGTGAGGTGCTGGTCTCGATGAATACCTTTGCCGCGGACGCCGCGCCCGGGACGCCCGCCTGGCCGGTGGAGCCCGGGCCGGTCACAGTGAGGGAGAGCGGCTGACTCTGCTCGCCACCCCAGGAGAGAGCGGGGATCGTGAGCTGCCCGGTCACCTTCGGCGCCAGTGTCAGGACGACCTCCGATTTCTCGGAGGCGCTGCCGTTGGTGATGTCGTAGCTTATGCTGCTGGTGGTGCCGAGAATGTCGAAATCCTGCACGAGCGGCGTCAGGTCGGGCTGGCCGCTCGTCCGCCCGTCGTGCTCCAGAGTCAACTGCACGGTGTTGCCAACGGCGATCTGAGGAGTGTCGAGCGAGGCCCTGACATTCGCGAGAGCCTGCACGGGTGCCGCGCAAACCACGAGCAGCAGCAGGGTCCCCGGCGCCCGCGCTCTCACTGATTGGGCTCCTGCTCGCCGCTTTCCTGCTGGCGCATCATGTGCTCGATGAGGAACTTGCGCCGCAGGAGGCCGGCGGGGCTGTCCGGGATCTGCCGCAGCCACTGATCGAGCGCCAGTTGCTTCTCGGTCTCGGGTTTCTGCCTGGGAGTCTGCGTACCCCCCGCGAGGAGGTCCCCGGTGTTGGGTCTCGCCCCTGCGCTCGTCGAGGCGGATGGGGACGCACCGCTGCTTCCTGAGCTCCGCGCCTGGCTCGTGTTGCCCGTCTTGCCGCGCTGTCGCTGCATGCGCGCCAGGGCTACGGCCTCGGCCGCGTCGCGTTGTGCCTGTTGGCCCGCACGGTGGCCGGGGTTCGTCGCGCCGGCCTGCGGGCCATTGGATGCTGACTGGCTGCCGCTGGCCGATTGCGGGCCCAGCGCGCCGGACTGCCGTGAGTTGCCACCTGACTGTTGCGAGCCTGATCCGTTCTGCTGCCCGGCGGCGGACGGCTGGCGCTGCCCGCCGGAGGAGCCCGACTGCTGGCCGTTCCGGCGGCCGTTGCGCGCGGACGATCGGGGCGACTGGCGCGCCTGCCGCAGCGCGCGCTCGACCAGGTCGCGGTTGTGACGGATGTCCCTGTCGGCCGGCGCCTGCTTCAGTGCGGCATCGTAGGCCGCGAGTGCCGCCTGCAGCTGACCGGATTTGGCGAGCGCGTTGCCGCGGTTGTATTCGGACTCGGCATCGGTGAAGGGAGCGAGTAGCTGTGCCGCGTCCTGGTAGCGGCCGGCCTCGAGATCGGCGTAGGCGCGCCGGCGTGGATCGTGGAAGCGTGCGGCGGCCTGCGCCGGCTCGCCGGCATCGAGGAGCGCCTGCCCCTGCTGGTCGGGCGTGTGCCAGAGATCGGACCAGGCTCTCTGCGCATCGGCGGCACGCGCGGTACCGCTCGCCAGGCATACGCAGCCAAGCAGGGCGGCCGCCGGCAGCACGAATCTCGAGGCTCTCATAACCACCCGCGCCGCGCGAGCAGCGCCGACAGGAGGAGGAGCGGCGGCAGCAGCCACACGCCGTCATTGAGCCAACTCGCAAGCCTGACATCCGGCGCGGCAACGCCGGAGCTCAATTCCCGCGAGCCGGCGGCATGCAGCTGCGCAATCAGCGCCGGCAGACCCTCGAGCGGCACATACCGGCCGCCGCCCGCCGCGGCGAGCTCCTCGAGCAGGCTGGAGTCGAGCCGTGTCAACACAACCTTCCCCTGCGCATTGCGAACAAACCCTCCGTTGCCGTCGGGCTGCGGAGCGCCGCCGGCCGTGCCGACGCCAACGACGTTCACGGCGATCCCCGCCCGCCTCAGCCGTTGAGCCGTGATCAGGGCGCGCGCCTGGTCGGTGAAGCCATCGGTGAAGACGATCACCTGGCGATCCTTTCCCGGTGACGCACGCAGCAGGCGTGCGGACTCATCGAGGGCCGGCGCGAGGCGGTCACCCGACTCCGGCATGAGGCTCGGCGCCAGCGGTTCGGCGAGGTTGCCCACCGTAGCGACATCACTCGTCAGGGGGGCAACGGTGTAGGCGTCTCCGGCGAAGGCGACGAGCCCTACCCGAGCGTCGTGCGCGGCGGACAGCAGATCGTCGATGGCGTAGTGCGCCCGCGTCACGCGGCTTGGCGGAACATCCGCGGCATCCATCGAAGGCGAGAGCTCCAGGGCCACCACCCAGCCGGCGGGCGCACGGTAGGCCGGAGTGAGCCGGCGCTGCCATGTGGGCCCGGCCAGCGCCAGCACCGCAATCGTCCACGCGAGCCCGAAGAGAGGCCAGGGCGAGCGCCCCGCACCGCCCTCGCCGAGGCGTAGGAGCGAGAGCAACTCGCCGTCGACGAGCCGCGGCCAGCCGCCATCACGCCCGCGGCGCCTGGGCAGCCAGACGGCGAGCGCCAGCAGCAGCGGTAAAGCCAGCAGCCAGTAAGGATGCAGAAAATGGAAGTCGCTCATCCTTCAGGTCCGCGCCGCGATCAGCCAGGCGGCCGGTAGGCTGAGGAGCAGGGCGAGCGCCAGTGGCCACGTGAACCATTCGGCCGCCGGTCGCAGCCACTGCCGCTCGCCGGGCGCGGGGTCGAGCTCATCGATCTTGCGATACACGGCGCGCAGCGCGTCGGCATCGGTGGCGCGGAAATACTCCCCCCCGGTGATGCTCGCGATTTTCTTCAACAGGGCCACGTCGAGGTCGCTGTTGCCGACGGTGAGCCCGAACAGCGACTGCTCTTCGGCCGCGCCCACACCGATGGTGAAGATGCGCAGCCCGGTCTGCGCCGCGAGCCGCGCTGCTTCGATCGGCGGCATGACGCCGGCATCGTTGCCACCGTCGGTCAGAAGAATCAACACCGACTGGTGCATGGGAGCGCCACCCGTTCTCTCACGCTGCCGCAACTCCTTGATCGCGAGTCCGATCGCATCGCCGATCGCCGTCTGCGGGCCCGCGATGCCGACCACGGCCTGGTCCAGAAACTGATGGACCGTCGATATGTCGGTCGTGAGCGGCGCCTGGAGATAGGGACGCGTGCCGAAAAGGATCAGCCCGATCTGATCGCCGCGCCGCTGGTCGATGAAGCGCCCGGCCACCTCCTGGACCACCTGCAGGCGACTCTCGCCCCCTGCCATGTCATCGGAGGCCATGGAGCCCGAGCAGTCGATCGCCAGCATGATCTGCCGGCCGCTGGTCGGCGCGGGCAGCGGCTGTCCGAGCCACTGCGGCCGCATGGCGGCCAGCACGAGGAGCACCCAGGCGGCAGCCAACAGTGCGAGCACGCTGCGCGGCAGCGTTGCGGTCGCCGGGCGGGGGGAGACAACGCTGCCGGCGAGCGGCAGGTACAGGGCCGAGCCGCCCGGCTCGGCGGCGCCGCGCACCCTGAGCGATATCCAAGGCAGCGGCAGCAGCAGCGCCATCCACGGCCACGCCAGATGAAACATCAGCGCCTCTCCGCGCGCGACGCCTGAGTCGTGTGGCGTGCCTGTCGCACGAACGCGTCCGCGCCCGCAATCCAACGCTCCCGATCGTCGGTCGCCACACCGCCGAATGCCGCCGCGAGCAACGAATGTCCCGCGTCCCCCGCAAGTGGCGCGCCGCCCGTCGCGGCGACGAATTCCAGCCAGGCATCGCCCGTCAGGCGGGCGACCCGCGCCCCCCCGAACACCGCGATCGCGAAGCGACGCAGCAGGCTCTCGATCGCGCGGGCGCTCGCGACGACATCGGGCTCTGCCGCGCGGATGGCGCGCAGCTCGCGCAGCGCGATGCGCCGGTTCCTGCGGTAGGGGTCACGCCACCACCAGACATCGGCCGCGATCACCGCCAACAGCAGCGCCGCCAACAGCCACCAGCCCGAAGCGGGCGGCCACCAGCCCGGCGGCGGCGGTGCGTGCGCCGGAGCGAGTTGGGAAAGCCAGGCCGGAGTCATGCCGCGGATCGCCGGGCTCGCAGCAGCGGCTGCAGGACGCGCTCGACGGACTCGCGGGTGTCGAGCCTCACGACCGGGGCCGCGCTGCGCTGCGACAGCGCGGCGATGCGCGCCTCACGTTCCCGCCAAGCCTGCCGCCAGCGCTCGCGCACGCGCGCGCCATCCAGGATGCGCAGGCGGCCGGGCCAGCCGGCGCGGAAACGGCCGTTGGGCAGGCCCTGTTCCTCCAGCGGGTCGGTGATCCAGAAGAGCCGCAGGTCGCCACGCGCGGCGAGCGCGGTCCAGAGGCTCCCCGCCTCCTCGCGCAGGCCGACGAAGTCGCTGACGGCGAGGATCTGACTTCCGGGGCGCGCGAGCGGCAGGAGCGCCTGCAGCGCGCCCTCGAGCGCGAGCGGCGCGGGCTCCGCGGGCGCCTTCGGCTGTGATTCCAACAGTGCCTCGAGCAAAGGCAACACGCCGGCCTGACGGGCGCGCGCGGGCAGGATGCGGGGCTGTCCGGCGCCATTCGCGATCACCGACCCGACGCGGTCGCCGCCGAGCGAGGCGATCCAGGCGAGGAGCGCCGCGGCGCGCACGACGACCGCCGACTTCAGCTGCCGCCGCGTGCCGAAGAAGAGTCCGGGCTGCAGATCCACCAGCAACCAGACCGGCCGCTCGCGCTCCTCGCGAAAGAGCTTGGTGTGCGGCCGCCCGCGACGCGCCGTGACGCGCCAGTCGATATTGCGCGGATCATCGCCGGCGACGTAGGGGCGCACCTCCTGGAACTCCAGCCCCCGGCCTCGCTGCGCGCTGGCGTGCGTTCCGAGCAGGGTGGCGTGTGCGGCCCTGCGGCCGTGCAGCGACAGCCCGTGCGCGGCGCCGCGCAGCGCCAACAGCTCCTCGAGCTCCGGAACGATCATGGCGCGGGGACTCGGCTCAACAGCTCCTCGATGCAGGCTTGCGCCGACACGCCGCGCGCCTGCGCGGTGTAGTCGAGCAACAGCCGGTGGCGCAGCGCATCGGGAGCGATGGCCTGCACGTCCTCCGGCGTGACGAACTCGCGCGCATCGAGCCACGCGAGCGCCCGGGCGCCGCGCTCGATCGCGATGGCGGCGCGCGGGCTCGCGCCCCAGCGCAGCCACTCGCGCAGCTGTGCGCTGTAGGGCTCGGGCCGCCGTGTCGCATCGACGAGCGCCGCGATGTAGTCGGCGACCGGCTCGGACAGCGTGAGGCCGAGCACCTCGCGGCGCGCCACGAGGACGGTCTCCTGCGAGACGCGATGCTCGGGTGGTGGCAGCTCCCGGCGCGCGAGCGCCTCGCGGCGCGCGAGCGCCATGATCTCGAGCGTGGTGGCACGGTCGGGGTAATCGACCCGGGTGTGCAGCATGAAGCGGTCGAGCTGCGCCTCGGGCAGGGGATAGGTGCCTTCCTGCTCGATCGGGTTCTGAGTCGCCATCACCAGGAAGAGCTGCGGCAGTGGGTAGGTCGCCGCCCCGACGCTGATCTGTCCTTCGGCCATGGCCTCGAGCAGCGCGGATTGCACCTTGGCCGGAGCGCGGTTGACCTCGTCCGCGAGGATCAGGTTGTGGAAGAGCGGCCCGCGCTGGAAGCGGAACACACCTTCTTCCGGCCGGTAGACGTCGGACCCTGTCAGGTCGGCGGGCAGCAGGTCGGGGGTGAACTGCAGGCGCTGGAAGTCGGCATCGAGCCCATGCGCGAGCGCCTTCACGGCGCGCGTCTTGGCGAGTCCCGGGGGGCCCTCGACGAGCAGATGGCCGTCGGCGAGGAGCGCGACCAGCAGCCGCTCGACCAACGACGCCTGCCCGATGATCTGGCTGGTGAGATAGTCCCGCAGCCGCAGCAAGGCAGTGTGGGCGGCGCTGCCCGTGCGGGGAGTCTTCACGGCGAGGGGGCTCAAGCCAGCAGTCATCGTCGGTTTCCTCACTTTAAAACTCTTGTGGCGCGGTAGCATGCCCGGGGCCTTTCGGCGCCGCGGGGCGGTTGCCGCGGATGCCGGCGGATCGCAGCTCCGATCCAGCTTCGCCCCGCGCCGGGTTGACCACCGCCCGGCGGCTCGGGTTCCGTGAACATATTAACCGGCCGCACTGGCCATTACCCCCGCCGCAGAGCGCAGGCGTAGAATCCCGCTCAAGACGAAGCACTCCCTGCTCCACAACCGGCTTTACCGCAAGGAGAGAGAGACATGAGCGCAGTCCTGCTGGCCGTGTTCAATGACTTCGATACGGCGGAGCGTGCCCGCCTGGCGCTCTTTCGCGATGGCTTCCCGACCGATCGCATCGAGCTCACCGCACGCGACGAGCCGGGGCGCGCGGCCAGTGAGCCGGCTCCCTCGCGTCACGAGCGATTCGTGCAGTACTTCCGTGCCCTGTTCGCGCATGCCGATGGGGCGCAGCACGCCCATCGGCTCGCCGACAGGATCGAGCTCGGCGCCGCCGCGATCACCGTCCTGCCCCGCGGAGATATCGAGGTGAGGCGCGCCGCCCAGCTGCTCGGACACGCCAGCCCCGACGAGCTGCTGGAGCGTGACCTCGAGGATCAGTCGTGGGAATTTGCGGCCGCACCGCGCAGTCTGCCGTGGGTGCGCACCCTCTGGGTGGAATCGCCGCCGGACGCGCCGCATTGCATCTACTGCCGGCTGTTTCCGGGCAGCGCCCACGACGCCCATTGAGGGTTTAGCCAAGGCACATGGAGGTGCCCCGCCGCCACAGGTGGCGGAGGTCGCGGGCAAAAACCGCGCTTTTGCTCGCGACCGCGCTGGGCCGGGCAGGGTGCGACGCATGCGTCGCACGGGTGGTCATGGAGGCCACCCCGGAGCTTTGCGCGTAGCAGGGACTGCGTAGCGCAAAGCCCGGATCCAGCGCTTCAACTAGTCGCCAGACGGCGCTCGGCCAAGCTTGCCAACAGCGCGGCGCCCGCGGGCAGCGCCTCGTCGTTGAAGTCGAACGCCGGATGGTGCAGGGAGGGGCTGGAGGCGCCCTTGCGGCTGCCGAGCCAGACATAGGCGCCCGGCACCTGCTGGAGCATGAACGAGAAGTCCTCCCCGGTCGCCGCCGGCGACTCAACACGTAACGCCTGACCGAACAGCGCGCTCGCCGCATCGAGCGCGTGCTGCGCGCAAGCCGCGTCGTTGACCGTCGCGGGATAGATACGAACGTAGTCGATCGAAGCGCTGCACCCGGCCGCCTTCGCGGTGAGGTCCACCCACTCGCGCAGCGTCGATTCCAGCTTGTCCTGCACCGCCCGATCGAAGGTGCGCACGGTACCGAAGAGCTGAACCTCGGCCGGCAGGGCGTTGAATGAGTTGCCCCCCTGGATGCGGGCGATCGACAGCACTGCGATCGCCGTGGGATCGATGCGGCGTGAGATGAGTGTGTGGGCGCCCGTTACGATCTGCGCGGCGCACAGCACGGTGTCCGAAGCGAGATGCGGCATTGCGGCGTGCCCCCCCGCTCCGCGCACCGTGATCGTGAAGCGATCGGAGGCTCCCATGATTGGCCCCGCCCGGGTGGCAATCGTCCCGGCCGGCAGAGTCGGCCAGTTGTGCAGCGCGTAGACTTCCGCGCACGGAAACCTCTTGAACAGGCCGTCCTCGATCATGGCCCTGGCACCGGCAAGCCCTTCCTCCGCGGGCTGGAAGAGCAGGTGCACGCGGCCGTTGAATCGCCGGGTTTCCGAGAGGTAGCGCGCGGCGCAAAGCAACATCGCGGTATGCCCGTCGTGTCCGCAGCTGTGGGCAGTGCCCGCGTGGACGCTCGCGTGCGGTGCGCCGGATGTCTCCTGGATCGGCAGCGCGTCCATGTCCGCGCGCAGCCCGATCGCCCTGCCGGAGTTGCCTGCCGCGATCACACCGACCACGCCGGTCTTGCCGATGCCCTCGTGCACCTCGATGCCCCAGTCCCTGAGGAGCTTCGCGACCACCGACGCGGTGCGCTTCTCCTCGTACGCAAGCTCCGGATGCCGGTGCAGGTCGCGGCGCACCTCGCGCAGGTCCGCGGCCAGCTCGTGGATGCGCGTGAGGAGGGGCGCCGGCTGTGTTGGCGAGGGTTTGCTCGGGGTCATCGGCGAGACTCGCGGCAGGGAAAAAGCCATTGTGGCATATCCCGGCATATCGTGGGATGGCGGCGCGACGGATGGCAGGCGGACAGCCCCGACGTCAGCCGATGACCTCGGGTGCTGCCGGGTGCTGCGGTTCCGGGTCGGCGATGATCACGCGAGTCAACTTCGGGCCGACCCAGCGCTCGATGTCATCGATGACGGTAAAGCCTGCCGGCACCACGATCAGAGTGAGAGCCGTGGAGGTGAGGAGCCCACCGATCACCGCGATCGCCATGGGGGCGCGGAATGCGTCGCCAATGGCGAGCGCGACGGGCAGCATGCCCGCGACCATGGCAACGGTGGTCATGACGATGGGACGGGCGCGCTTGTGGCCGGACTCCAGGAGAGCCGTCAGACGATCCTTGCCCGCCCGCATCTCTTCGATCGCGAAGTCGACGAGGAGAATGGAGTTCTTGGCGACGATGCCCATCAGCATCAGAAAGCCGATCATGACGCCAAGGGAGAGTGGGTTATGAGTCACCCACAGAGCGATCACCGCCCCGCCGAGTGAGAGGGGGAGCGAGGAGAGAATGGTGAGCGGCTGCAGCACCCGAACGAAGAGCAGCACCAGCACCGCGAACACCATGAGAATGCCGGTCATCATCGCGATGCCGAAGTCCGTGAACAGCTGGCTCATGAGCTCCGCGTTGCCGGTCTCGACCAACCGCACCCCTTGCGGCAGGTGCTTCAGGATCGGCAGGGCATAGATCTCCTTGAGCGCCGTACCGAGCTGGATGCCGTTCAGGTCGGCGTCGATGGCGACGCGCAGACTCTGGTCGTAGCTGTTGATGGTCGTCGGTCCTTGACCGAAGTTGAAGTCGGCGACGGCCTTCAAGGGCACCGTGCCGCCGCTCGAAGTGGGCACCGGCAGGTTCTCGAGAGCGTTGAGGTTCTGCCGCGCCGAAGGTGGCAGGCTGACGAGAATGGGCACCTGGCGGTCGGGCAGGGTGAACTTGGCGTCGTTCTGCACCAGATCGCCGAGAGTAGCGATGCGGATGGTGTCGCTGATGTCCGCCACCGTCACACCCAGTTGCGCGGCGAGGTCGAATCTCGGGCGGATCAGAATCTCCGGCTGCGGCAGATCATCGTCGGACCCGACGTCGACGACGCCGGGGAGCGCGCGCATCTGCCCCATGACCTTGCGGGCCGTGCTGCCAAGCAGGCTCAGGTTGTCGCCAGTCAGGTCGATCGTGATGGCATGGCCGTCCGAATCGCCGTTCTGCGTCTGGAAGAACATCCTCGCGTCGGGAATCGTCTTCAGCAGGGCGAGAACGCGGTCCTGCCAGGCCACCTGGCCCACCTTGCGCCGGTTGCGCGGCACCAGCGTGATGAAGAGATCGGCATCGTTCAGGGAGCCGTTGTCGCCGACCGACTCGTCCACGCTGGCCACTTCGGGTTGCCGCGCGATGATGTGGTAGGCGGCATCGGCGACCGTCCGGGTATCATCGAGCGAAACCCCGGGAGGCAGCTCGATGTGCAGCGCCGTGTTGCCGGAGTCGGAATCCGGAATGAAGGACTTGGGCATGAGCATGAGACCCGCGACCGAGGCGGCGAAGAAGAGCGTGCCGCAGGCGATCGTCTTCCAGCGGTGTCGCACGCACCAGCGCAGCACTTTGAGGTAGGCGGTCATGATCGGCCCGTCGTGCCCCGCGCTGTGGTGGCCGCCGCCGGACTTGAGCGCGTAGGCGGCGATCACCGGAGTGAGCAATCGCGCCACCAGCAGCGAGAAGAAGACGGCGGCGGCGACCACGAGCCCGAACTGCTTGAAGTACTGGCCGATGATGCCGCCCATGAAGCTCACCGGCATGAATACCGCGATGATGGTCGCCGAAGTCGCGATGACGGCGAGGCCGATCTGATCGGCGGCATCGAGTGCGGCCTGGTAGGCACTCTTGCCCATGCGCTTGTGGCGCACGATGTTCTCGATCTCGACGATGGCATCGTCCACGAGGACGCCCGAGACCAGCGACAGCGCGAGCAGGCTCACCTGGTTGAGCGAAAAACCGATCCACTGCATGAAGGCGAAGGTGGGAATGGCCGAGAGCGGAATGGCAAGGGCCGAGATCAGAGTGGCGCGCACGTCGCGCAGGAAGAGCCACACCATCAGCACGGCGAGGATCGAGCCCTCGATGAGCGCGCTCATCGCGGAGTGGTAGTTCTCCTCGGTGTACGTCGCCGTGGTGAAAATCTGATTGATCCTGACGGCGGGGTACTGCTTGCGGATCTGATCGAGCGCTTTCTCCACCCCCTTCAGCACCGAGACGTCCGACACGTTCGGGGCCCGGGAGACCGAAAACGAGATAGCCGGACGGCCGTCGAAAAGATCGTAGCTGCGGATCTGCGCCGCGCCGTCGCGCACGTTTGCGATGTCACCAAGCCGGGCGAACCGCCCGCCCGGCAGCACGATCTGGGTGTTGGCGAGCTGGCGCACCGTATCGGCGCCGCCCAGCACCCGGATCAGCTGCTCGCCGTTGCCGAGATCCGCGGTACCGCCCGGCATGTCGATGTTGAGATCGCGCAGCTGATCGTTGACCTGCGCCGCGGTGATGCCGAGCGCCTGCATGCGCGCCGGGTCGAGCTCCACGTTGATCTGCCGATCGACGCCGCCGTCGCGGCTGACCTGGGCGACGCCCGGCACGGTCAACAGCCGCTTGCTGATGTTGTTGTCGATGAACCAGGAGACGGCTTGCGGTGTCATGCCGGCGGCGCTGACGTCGTAGTAGACGACCGGGCCGCCGCCGACCCGAATCTGCTGCACGATCGGCGGCTGGATGTCCGGCGGCAGGTCTACCTGCACCTGATCCACGGCGTTGCGCACGTCGGCCACCGCGCGGTCGATGGGCGTGCCGATGCGGAATTCGATGTCCGTTTCCGCCGAGCCTTGCGTGGCGACCGAGTTGATGTGATTGATGTCGTTGACGCTCGCCACGGCGGCCTCGACCCGGCGGACGATCTGCGTCTCGACCTCCTCGGGAGCCGCACCGGGCTGGCTGATGTTCACCGACACCATCGGGTAATCGATGGGCGGGTTCAGCGTCACCGGCAGCCTGATGAAGGCCACGACTCCGGTGAAGAGCAGCACCGCGAACAGCACCATCGGCAGCGCCGGATGCCGGATCGCCCAGGCGGAGATGTTTTTCATGCGTGCGGGCCTGCCGTCGACGCGATGCTCACCTTCTCACCGCTGTGCAGAAAACCGCCGTCCATGCTCACGACGCGCTCGGTTCCCGACAGCCCGCTCGCAATGACGACGCCGGAGGGAGTGACGCTGCCGACATGCACGGCACGGCGCTCTACCTGACCGCCGGGGCCCACGACGTATACATACGATCCCTGGTCGTCGGCCATGACCGCGGTCTGCGGCAATACCGGTCGCTTCGCCCGGGCGAGCGTGACGTTGCCGCGCGCGAAGGCGCCCGGGCGCAGCGCCGGATCGGGATCGAGCGCGATGCGCACCTCCCCGAGGCGATTCTGCGGATCGATCACGGCGCCGAGCAGCCAGATGTGACCCTGGAACGGGCGCGAATTGCCGATCAGGTAGACGTCCGCGGCCTGGCCTACCTTCAGATCCGGCATGTCCTGCTCCGCAACCTGGCCGATCATCTCGACCTGGCCGGCGTCCTCGATCTCGAATAGTGCCGGACCGCCGGAGCCCGCGATCTGCCCGACCTCCGCATTGCGGGTCAGGATGAGGCCGTTCACGGGCGCGACGATCCGGGTCAACGCGAGCTTGGCACGCATGACCGCGAGCTCGGCAGCCACGACTTTGATGTTGGCCGCGTCCATGATGGAAGCGGCCTGGAGCTTCTCGATATCCTGGGCCGACAACCCGCCCGCGGGGCCAACCGCGACGCCGCGCCGATATTCCGCGGCCGACAGAGCAGCCTGGGCGCGAGCCTGCTCGAGCGCCGCGGTCAACTGAGCGACCTGCGGGGCGAGCACCGAGTCGTCGAGCTTCGCGAGCAACTGACCTTGCCTCACATGGTCGCCCACCTGCACATACACCGCGACGATTCTGCCCGTGTCGCCGGAGTTGCCGATGGGAAGCTCATGGCGGGCCTGGATCGCCCCGGTGAAAGTCACCTGCGTCGCGACTGGCTGTACGCCGGGCGTCATGACGCTGACGAGCGGAGCGGAGGTGCGGTCCGCGAGCGGCACGATGGCTTTGGGCGCGGACGCGTGACTCACCCAGAGGGCGACGGCAACAGCGACGGCCACGACGATCCCCGCAGCGCCGAGCAGCCATTTGCGGCGGCGGCCGGCGCGGACCGGCTCCAAGACCACCACCTTGGCGTCCGGCTCCCGTTGTGGCGCCAGCATCCTGGCTTCAGGCTCTTCTTTCAGCTGAGCTCCCATGAGACCTCCTATACCAACCCGACGCCCTTCGGCACGCGCACGACCACGGTGCCCGCGATCTTGTCGTGCCAGGCCTGATGCTCGCGATCGACTGCAATCCAGATGAAGCCGAGGCCGGCGACCACGAGAGAGAGGAAGCAGCCGAGGGCACGGATGATGGCGGTGCCCCAATCGAGCGGGCCGCCGCCGATGCGCACCACTTTGAGGTCGCAGACGATCCCGCCGACGGTGGTGCCTTTGTACTTCCACATGATGGCTGCGTAAGTCGCGAGCAGCACCAACATCCCGCTGTCGCCGTGGTGGACCCAACTCAGCGCGACGCCGATGATGACCAGATCGATCAGGAGGGCCAGCATCCTGATCCAGAACCCCGCGCGCGGCAGCGCCGTCAAATCAATCACGTCGGTATTCGCGTGGACAGCCGCCGCGCCGCCGGGCGGCGGCGATGCCGCGCCACCGGCTGTCCATGGCGGCGGGGCGCCCGGCCCGGACATCGTGTCCGGGCGCTCGCCGCTCTGCGGCTCGCCCGCCGTATCACTGGCCATCGATGGCGGCGGCGTGCTCGCGGCGGCGCTCGCAGCCGACGCGCCGGTATTGAATGCGCTTGTAGTAGACGCACCCGCAGCAGATGCGCCGCCAGCAGGCCCGCCGGCTGTCGCCGTCGGGCGTCTGCCGGGTCCCGCCGGCGCCGGGCGCGTCGCGAGCAGCACCGTGTACACTACGGCTCCGAAGCCAAACACGCCGACCAACATGTAGACGAAGAGTCCGAGAACCGGGGCCATGTAGAGCAGCAACACCAGCAGGCCTCCCACGAGCACATCGAGCGCGGGTCGGGAAGCAGTCCTGGTGTTGGCGATCCTCAGGCACCTGCTGCCGAGCCAGGCGATCGCAACCACCCGGCCGAAGACGCCGGCGCAGAGCAGCGCGATCCAGAAGATGGGAATGATGGCAATGCCGACCACGGTGATCGTGAGCGCGAGCAACACGACCGGCACGAGCAACGTCACGATGATCGTGGCGAGGATCGACGGCCCGGGGTGCGCATCGAGCGTCTGGACGCAGCGTACGACGCCGTCGCGAAACACCGCCGCAAGCAGGATATAGAACCCCAGGGCGATGAGCGCCAACCACCACGCCCAAGCGACATCGAGCGTGGGGGCGAGCGGCCGGCCATAGAGGAAGCACTGCTCGATCCAGGAGTGCAGGCCCGCGACGCTGCCGATGATGCCCGAGAGCACATGGACGGTGCCGCCCTGCACCAGCGCGGTGGGACTCTGATGCAGCGTGCCCATGATCTCGGTCACTTGGCCGTTGATCACCGCCTGTGGTCCCAAGGTCACGCTGCCCATCACCGCGGTGACATCGCCGTCGACCTTACCGTTGATGTACACGTCTCCCAGCACGGCGGTTGCGTCTTCACCAACGCTTCCATTGACAGTGACGTCCCCCAGGATGGCCACGGCGTCCTCGGACACATCGCCGTCCGCGGTTGCCGAGCCGAACACGGAAACCACATCCTCCGCGCTTTGGCCCGCAGGCAGGACGGACTCGTGTCCGATATTGACGATGTCGCGGTCGCTCTGGAAATGGAACGTCCCGCTGTCGCTATCCTGGGCCTGCGCGGGTAGGAAGCCGCCGCACAGACATGCGAGCAGGGTGCAGAGCAACATGCAGCGGGAGAGTTTGTTCATAGAGGAAAGACGTTGACTCAAGTAGCCTTGGAGTATTCGGGCCTGGGGTAGAGCAGCGAGTAGCCGAGCGCGACGAGCGCGAAGAGGGCCGCGTAAAGGAGTGCCGTGGCGAGGAGTCCGCCGATAACCCACTCGCGCGGGATGCTCTGTACGATGTGGGCGGTGACGGTCCCCAGGGAGACGATCGCGCGCCCGGTGTTCCGGACGGTGGCGAGCGGGCCGGCGACGCCGGGATGGGTCACCACGGAGATCAGTCGTGTCGCCAGCCACACCGAGGCGATCCATACGAGTGGGACGCAGATGGCACATCCCGCTATCACCGGGACGCGCACCGTGACGGGCCAGGAGGCGATGCCCCGCCGCCACCATGGCAGCCGAGCACGTGCGGCGATCTCGCCCAGTACGCGCGCCTCGAGCGAGGCCGGCGCCCGGTGCAGGGGCTGTTCCCGCAGCACTTGGCCCACCAGGCGCTCGAGCTTCTCGTCAATCCGGTCGCGTGAGCTCATGACTGTGCACCGCGGGTCGGTGAGGGGTATCGACGCCGATCATTCGGCGCGCCGACACCGCTTGGGGTAAGGAGGCCCGCCATGGCGACCCTTCCCCGGAGAATGTCGGTCTTGACCTTGGCGAGGGAGATGCCGAGCCGGTCCGCGATGTCCTGGTAGGGCATCTCCTCATAATGGTACAGCACCAGTGGAATGCGCTGATGATCGGGCAGGCGCTCCAGGGCCTGCTCGATCAGCGCGCGCCGCTCGTCCGTCTCCAACTCCGCGACGACGGTGTCGAAAGCGGCGGCGGCCGATTCGAGCTCCTCCTCGCGGGCGTCTTCGGAAAATACCTCTGAGAAGAGACGCCAGCGCTTGCGGTGGCGGGTCAGGTGGTTGAGCGTCAGGTTCGTGGCGACGGTCTTCAGCCACCCGCCGGCCTTCGGACTCGAGCGCAGGTTATCGAAGCTCTCATAGGCGCGCAGGAACACCTCCTGGCTGATGTCCTCGGCCTGGGCTGGATTGGCCGTCAGGCGGACGGCAGTCGAGAAGACCATGTCCTGATAGGCGCGCATGAACGCTGTGAACTCATTCGGGTCGATGGGCCGGGAGCTTGCCAGGTGCACGGGTGTGTCATCGTTTGAGGCAAGAACACGGCGGGCGCCGGAAAGTTACAGCCATGAGACGCCGCCGCGGAATGAGCCGCGGAACGCGGCTAAGGCTACCTTATGTAATGAGCCCGCGCCCCGCAGGCGGGCGTAGGCTCGGCCGGGGGTTACCGGGGCCGCCAGGCCCCCGGCTGCGGCCGTGAGCGGAACCCCGGGCGGTCCGGGCTGCCCTCTACGGCGATGATTGCCCTTGGGGCCGCTCGCTGCGCTTCGGTAGCGGATCAGGCGGGCTGTCGCCGGTCAGGGGCGCTGGAAGCGATCATCGCCTCGTCTGTGCTGGTCCGCTCCCTGAGCTCCGCCGAAATGCGCAGCTGTCGCTCCGTCATCATCTCTATCCACCCGATCCAAAAAGGGCCGGCACTGTAGCCGCTTGGGCTTCCGGGTCGCAACCCCAACTCCTACCGTCCGCCGGCCACGTCCAGCACGGAGGCGGTGACGTAAGAGGCGGCATCGCTCAGCAGCCACACGATGGCCTCGGCAATCTCCTCGGGCTTGCCGGCCCTTCCCACCGGGGTGGCGGCTCCGAGCCTTCGCGCCCGATCCGGATCGCCCGATGTCGCGTGAATCTCCGTTTCGATGAGGCCAGGTCTGACGGCGTTGACGCGCACGCCTTCCGTCCCGAGCTCCTTCGCCAGTCCGATGGCGAGCGTGTCGAGCGCAGCTTTCGAGCCGGCGTAATCGACGTATTCGCCCGGTGAGCCGAGCCGCGTCGCCGCGGATGATACGAGCACCACCGAGCCGCCCTTGCCGCCCCGGCTTCGCGAGAGCACACGCGCTGCCTCGCGGGCACAAAGGTAAGTACCGAGAACATTGACTCGAAACATTCGCTCCAGGCGCTGCGCGCTCATATCCGCCAGGTGCATGGCCGGAGCGACGATGCCGGCGTTGATCACGACGCCCCCCAAGGGGCCCAGGTCGGCCTGCGCCTTGTTGAACACCGCAATCACGTCGGCTTCCACCGAGACGTCGCCCGGCACGGTCGTTGCGCGCGCTCCGCGTCTCTGCACTTGCGCCGCGGTGTCCGCCGCAGCTCGGGCGTCGCTGCGGTAGTTGATGGCGACCGGCCACCCACGGTCCGCTGCGAGCAGGGCCGTGGCGCGCCCGATACCTCGCGATGCGCCGGTAATCAACACGGTATCCATGCAGCTCACCCTTGCTCAGGCTCTTTCGACCGGCGAATTCTACCGCCACACCCCGGCGAATTTGCCGGATGCGCGACCTTGGCCCATGATGCGTCAGGCCAATCCCCAGGGAGATCCCCTATGAGCCAGCATCGTGGCAAGTGCTTCTGCGGCGCGGTTGAGTTCGAGGTCTCCGGCGAGCCGGCGGCGATGGGCTACTGTCATTGCGAGTCCTGCCGGCATTGGTCGGCGGGCCCGGTCAACGCCTTTACCCTGTGGCAACCCGATTCGCTGAAAATCCTGAAGGGAGCCGATCAGATCGGGACCTTCAACAAGACAGCCAACAGCTCGCGCAAGTGGTGCAAGAACTGCGGCGGTCATGTCTTCACCGACCATCCGTCGATGAAGCTCATCGACGTGTATGCCGCGGTGTTGCCCTCGCTGGCCTTCAGACCTGCGGTGCATGTCTCTTACGGGGAGAAGGTCGTCAGCATCAAGGATGGCTTGCCGAAGCTGAAGGACTTCCCGAAGGAGATGGGCGGCACAGGGATCACGTTGCCTGAGTAGGCGCGCCGCGCCTTCGCTGGGGTCGGCCGATTGCAGGACGAATGGCTTCGCTTCCGTCCATTTCCGGCGACGGGCGGCTCGTTCTTGCCTGCTCCCGACTCTCATCGCCCTGGGATTCTCGCTGGCGCCCGTTGGCCGCGTTCGGGCGCAGACCTGCGCCGCCCCGTCACGGGTTCTGAGCGGCTACCGCGCAGCGGCTGCCGGGAATGGAGGATGGGGCAGGAAGGCCACTCTGGTGTTGAGATATCGATATGTCGCCGAAGGCATGACGGGAGAGCTGACGACCTTCATCGACACACGGGCCGCCGCCTTCGTCGAGCACTACGCGATCGGGCCTACGGCCGGGGCCGATGGTTTCGATGGAACGACCGCTTGGCAGCAGGACACCTCGGGTGTGGTCGTGCCGGAGGATGGCGGTGACACACGTCAACTCGCGGTCAACGAGGCCTATCGGGATGCCAATCTCTGGTGGCGTCCGGACCGCGGGGGCGCCGCGATCGAGACTGAGGGCTGCAGGCAGGTCAAGGGGCTGACCTACGAGGTTCTCGCCATAACGCCTCGCGGCGGCAAGCGCTTCGAGGCCTGGTTCGCTGTCGCCTCGCACTTGCTCGCACGCACGGTGGAGCAGCAGGCCTTTCAGACGATCACGACTGAGTTCGGGCGCTACGAGCCGGAATCCGCAATGTTGCTCCCTCGCACCTTCACCATTGACGACGGCAGCGGCCCCGCCGGCCTGCAGAAGTTCACGCTGGTCTACGCGCACCTCCTGCCGCGCAGGCCGCTTGCGAGCTACGGCCCACCGCTGGTCCGCTTGAGCGATTACCGGATCGCGGGTGGTGCGGCGAGCACTTCGGCTCCCATCGAGCTGCTCAACGATCATGTGATTGCACGTGTCTGGATCGACGGCCGGGGACCCTTTCGTTTCCTGCTGGATACCGGCGGTCACGACATCGTGACTCCGGCGCTGGCGCGGCGATTGGGCCTGCGCCGGGTGGGCCGCATGGAAAGCACCGGCGCCGGCACCGCCACTGTGCAAGGTGGCTATGTCCGGATCAAGGAAACGCGCATTGCCGGTGCTCGGCTCGAGGATCAGGCGTTCGCCGTCCTGCGCTTCGAGCCGAATGACGTGGAGGGGTTTCCGGTCGGCGGCATGCTCGGCTTCCAGATGTTCTGGCGCTTCATCGTGCGGATCGACTATGGCAGACGCGAGCTCACGCTGTTTGATCCTGCTCGCTTCCATCCGCCCCGCGGGGCGGTGGCGGTGGCGGTGCCGTTCGTTTTCTACAACTCCATGCCGGAGGTGAATGGCGCGTTCGCCGGCATTCCCGGCCGGTTCAACATCGATACCGGGTCGCGATCGGAACTGGATCTGACGAAGCCCTTCGTCAACGCGTACGCTCTGCGCGAGCGATACCCTGATGGAGTCATTGCCGTAACGGGATGGGGCGTCGGCGGGCCCGTACGAGCCTATGTGGTGCGCGCCAGCGCTCTCCAGCTCGGCTCGGTCACGATCCCGAACGTGGTGGCAGATTTGACGACTCAGTCAGGCGGCGCCTTTGCAGACCCCTCCTACCAGGGCAACGTCGGCAGCGGACTCCTGAAGATGTTCGCCGTCACTCTTGATTACCGGAATCGGATGCTCTATCTCGAGCGGCGGGAGCCGCCCAGCGCGGATGCCGGTACCTACGACCGATCCGGAACCTGGATCAATCGGGCGGGCCCGAATTTCCGTATCGCGGACGTCACGGCCGGAGGCCCGGCGGACTCCGCGGGGCTCGAGCCCGGCGATCTCGTCCTTGCGGTTGGCGGCGTGCCCTCGAGCGCAATCCGGCTGTCGGACCTGAGGAAGCGATTGCGCGATGGGTCGCCGGGAACGGCTGTGATCCTGCGGATCCTGCGTCATGGAACGACTCGATCAATCGCTTTGCGTCTCGAGGACCAGATTCCGCCGCAATAGCACCTGGCGCAGGGTGCGCCGGAGTGGTCATATCCGGAGCGAGGAAATGGAAATGTAGGCCATTCGAGACGAATGGTACGATCCCGCTCGAATCATCCGCAGGCGCGAGATGTTAGGGTAGGCCGCCGCATGAATCCGCAACGCACATACACGCTGGCCCAGCGCATCCGGGCGTTCTCTTACCTGAGCACGCTCTGCGCGCTCAGCATCGGCGCGAGCGCGGTCGCAGGGGCAACATCGGAGAGCGGCGCCGCGCCGCAGGAAGCCATGGATCAGGCATGGTGGACGGGTCCCTTGCTCGCAGCCAACGCGGCGACGCTGCCGCAGGGTCATTGGCTGCTCGAGCCATATGTTTTCGACCTGATGACCTACGGTCAATTCGACTCGAACGGAACGCTGCGCAGCACCGGAGCGGCGCACACGATCGGCTCGCAGGGCTACATCGAGTACGGCGTGGTCGATAGGTTCACGCTGGGGCTCATACCGCGTCTCGGCTTCCACGAATCGAGCGCGGAACAGGAGTCATCGGGATTCACGGTGGGCGACATTACCTTGCAAGGGGCGTACGGGCTGACGCAGTTTCGGCCAGGAAGCTGGATCCCATCGACTTCGCTCGTGATCGGGGAGACGTTTCCGACCGGGAAGTACGATCGGCTCGACGGCCAGACCGATGGTGCTCTCGGGAGCGGCGCCTACTCGACCACGCTCTCGCTCTACTCGCAGACCTATTTCTGGATGCCCAGCGGCCGTATCCTGCGCACGCGCCTCGACTTATCCTATGAAGTGTCACGGTGGGCGTCGGTGCACGGCATGAGCGTATATGGCACCTTCGGCGGCTTCACGGGACGGGCTCATCCCGGCCAGAGCTTTGTTACCGATCTGGCGTTCGAGTACAGCGTCACGCAAAATTGGGTGCTCGCCTCGGACATCTGGTGGGAGCACGACGGCAACACGCGGCTGGTGGGAGACTATGTACCGTCCCTCACTTCAGCCCTGCCATCGTACCTGGTGGAGAATTCCGGGTCGGACGACCTGCTCTATCTGGCGCCGGCGATCGAGTACAACTGGAGCGCCAGGGTGGGCGTGATCGCCGGAGTGCGCATCGCCGCCCTGGGGCGCAACACCGCCGCGACGGTGACTCCTGTTGCCGCCGTCAACATGGTGTTCTGACTCGTCGCGTCAGAGTTCCGCGGCCGCCAGGGCCGCAAGCTTTGCAATGGTATTCATGTTGCGCGCGGTGCCGGTTCTGGCGGCGGGGATCACCAGTCTGGAGCCGGCGATCCCGTCTTCGTACACCACGTAGATTTCGCGCCCACCGAGAGCCAGCTTCTCCGCGTTTCTTCCTCTGACTTCAGTGAGCGCACTTGCCGGTGGCGGATCGTCGAGGAAGATGGCGACGGTGCGATTGGGCAGTGCGGTGCGGAAGGGATTTGCGGCGAGCACCGCGGCCATCTCCTCAGCGGTACGAACGAGAACGCCCACGGGCTTGCCGGCGTAAGATGCCAGGCGTTCCTCGAGGAGCGCCTTGACCTTGCGCTCCTTCAGTCTGCTGCTGAACACCACATTACCCGATGCGATGTAGGTCCTCACCTGCTCGAAGCCGGAGCTCTCGCACATCTTCACCAGCGTGGACATCGGCAGCTTGCCGGTGCCCCCGACATTGACTGCGCGGAGCAGGGCGACGTAAGCGGTCATTAGCGGCGCATGGTACCTGGACTACCCTGCTACCGCGAACTTAGGCGCGATTGATACAATAGTACGCATTGGGCCTGTAGCACAGCGGTTAGTGCAGGGGACTCATAATCCCTTGGTCGTAGGTTCGAATCCTACCGGGCCCATTTTTTCCAGAAGGATGCGAGCCCCGGCAAATGTGCCGTTACCCATATTTTGTCGCTTGCGACACGATATGCTTCCTTTCACGAAGCGACAAAATATGCTTCCTCGCGCGAAGCCGACGAAATACCTCCTTGTGCGAAACAGCCAAATACGCCTCGGGTTCCGGCTCGGAAGTCTCCAGAGCTCTACCACCGGCCCGGTCGGCCGGGGGAATACGGTGACCTGGATTTCTTCAAGTCTGTCAATTGTCGCGGCCGTCCGCCCGGAGCGCAGGCACGGTCTCGCGGGGTTTTTGGTAGCGCTGCTCCTTCTGCTCCTGCTTCCATCGGCTACCCGCGCCGTCGCAGCTCAAGCCACTGATCACGGCTCCACGGCCACGCATTTGGTATCGGCCGCACAATCAACCAACGATACGGGTTCCAAGCTTCCGAAGGTAACCATCCAAGCCGCGCGGGACCACGCGCTGCGGCTCAAGGTGGACCATTTCGTCACCTCGGTGGCCATTCAACCCTGGGGCGATGCGCTTTTCCGCTGGACCAAACCGGTCTGTCCCTTGGTGGCCGGGCTGCCGAAAGCACAGGGTGAATTCGTCCTGGCACGGATCTCCAAGGCTGCCATCGATGCACACGCCCCGCTCGCGGGCAGGGTGTGCAGCCCGAACCTCTTCGTGGTCGCAACCGATAATGATCCCGATGCTCTGCTTAAAGCGTGGTGGGCGCGTGATCGGCAGATGTACAACTTCCAAACTGTGGGATTCGAGGCTGTTGAGACCTTCATCCATTCCACACGACCCATCCGGGTCTGGTACAACACCTACGAGGGCTGTGCCGGCGGTGTGGCGGCGACTTCGACGTTAGCTACCCTCATCGGTGGCCTTGGGGGTGAACCCGGCGAAGGTCCGGTGGCATGTGAGGATATTCTCCGTTCCCGCATTGTCAGCATGAGCACCGGCTCGGACATCTCATCTGCGATCATCGTGGTAGATGGCCGCCAGATGAAGAACGTCAATCTTGGGCAGATGGCGGACTACATCGCCATGGTCGGGCTCGCTGATCTGCGGCTGGATGCTGATTCCACTCCCGTGCCGAGCATTCTGCAGTTGTTCGGCCATGGGGTGCCGCCTCAGGGGCTCACCCGGTGGGATCGGGCGCTGCTTTACTCACTCTACAACACGAGTCATAGGAGCAGCAGCCTGGAGATGTCGGAAATGGAGACAATGATGGTCGGGCGTATCGCGCCGTAGCCTTGCAGTACCGTCTATGACTCAGAGATCTCCAGCGGTGGTGCGAGTCCTGGCGGCCACGCGGCGCAATCCACCGACAACGGTTCCACGATGAAATGTTCGAGCCGGCCGGGCCCCACCGGGTATCGGTCGACCAATCATGCGCTCCTATCCCCATGAGACCGCGCTGTATCGGAACAGCGCGTGGCGCAGGGCATTGAGACGGTGGAGGGTATCTGTGTGCGCTTGGCATTCTCGTCAGCCGTAGCTGCCGCGCTTCTCGGCAGTGTCGTGCTCGCAGCCGCGGCCAATGCACCGGCCGTACGCGAGCCCACCCGCATACCTCAGGAATCCCTGGGGTTGGCGATTCGCACTCTCGCAAAGGAGCGCGGTTTCCAAGTCGTTTACGATGCCGGACAGCTTGACCATCAGAGCACGCGCGGCGCATCAGGCGATCTGACGATCGAGGAAGCGCTGACGCAAATACTACGGGGGACTGGCTTCACCTTTTACAAGGCGTCGGACGCCGGCGTGGTCATCGAGCCTGTCCCGGGCCGAACGGACCCGGAAGCGACTCATCACCCATCGCTGAGCGCAGCGACGCAGCCGGTAGCGGCGGCATCGAATGTCAGCCTCGCACATAGCGCGCCGCCGCGACTGTATCGAGTCACGATCCAAGCAACCGAGGCGCAGCAAGCGCTGCGAGGGAAGGCGCATCACTTCGTCGCCGCGGTGCTCGCTCGACCCAGAGGCGGTCCGCTCCACCCCTGGAACGTACCCGATCGCTGGATCGGGCCCATCTGTCCGGTCGTGGCAGGGCTGCCGAAAGCCGCGGGTGAGCTCGCCCTCAAGAGAATCTCGGACCTTGCCACCTACGCGGTCACTGCCACCTATGCACACTTCCAAGTCGCCGGCAGGGCATGCCACCCCAACCTCTACGTCGTGGCGAGCGATCGTCCCACCCGTCTCCTCGAGAAATGGTGGGCGCGCGATCGGCTCATGTACGTGACCAGGTTCGGGATGCCGCCTGTTCAGGGCTTCATCGATTCCGGGCGGCCCATCCGAGCCTGGTACAACACGGGGCTGTGGTGCACGGGCGGTGCGCCGGTCGGCTGGAGAAACCTTCCGGGCGCCATCGATGCTTCCGGTCGGCTCGGCTTCGACCTGCCTGTTTGCATGGTTAGTGGCAGTAAGACCGCGCTTGCGCAGCCAACTTATGGGCACCCATGGTCGAACATCACTTCCGCGATCGTCGTGATCGACCTGCGCCGCATCAGGAGCACCACCGCTCGACAGCTGGCGGACTATATCGCTCTGGTCAGCTTGGCCGACGTGCGATTCGGGGCCAATCCGGGCCCCGTGCCCAGCATTCTGCAGTTGTTCCACCATGGCGCGCCGCCGCAGGGACTGACCCAATGGGATCGCGCGCTGATTTATTCCCTATACGACACGGTCGGCGGCTCGCGGGAGATCGAATTGGACATGGTGAGGCTCCTCAGGCAACCGCGGGTCAGCGCTGCCGCAGGCAGCAAGAAGGGGTATCGACTTCCCCCGAACTCGCTCTAGCATAGGGTAGCGTCGCCATTCGAGGCGAAGGGTGGGTGTCGAGGACAGAAACCGGATGGTTGCGCGGCTTGCCGCCGGGCAAGGCAGGCGGCTGCGTCAGTTTCTGGGCCGGCGGGTCCGCAACGCCGCGGACATTCCGGACCTCGTGCAGGAGGTGTTCCTCAGGCTGCTGCGCGTTCCGCGCCACGAGTCCATTCGGAGCCCGGAAGCGTACCTCATGACGATCGCAAGGCATGTGGCTCAGCAGCACAGGCTGCAGGCGGACCCGAAGAATTCCCTGAACCTGGAGGATGCCCTGGCGGACCTGCGGTCCTGCAGCGGTGCAGACCCGGCTCTGGAAGTGACCGCCGAGCAGTGCCGCGACGCGTTGGAGGAGACCCTGCAGCATATGGCGCCCAAGGTGCAAGCGACATTTCTGCTGCACCGCCGGGACGGACTCACCATAGATCAGGTGAGCGAGCGGCTCGGCATCTCGCGGCCCATGGCAAAGAAGTACCTGGTCAAGGCGCTCGTGCAGTTCCGCAAGCGCCTGAAAGAAGGCGAGTAAGGGTGGCGTATGAGCCTTGAAAGAGACTTCGGTCTCAATGACCAGATCTCTCAGGAAGCCGCGCAGTGGCTGGTCGAATTTCGCGCCGGCGATGTCGATCCCGCCGGCCGCCGGGACTTCGATGCCTGGCTGCGGGCCTCACCCGAGCACATCCGGGCATTCATCGGAATGGCCGCTCTCTGGCACGAGGGCGGCGCGATCGACCCGCGGCGCCAGCTCGATGTCGAGGCGATCGTCGCCGGCGAAGCCACCGTTTCCACGCCGCCGGTCGAATTCCCCCTACGGCCCTCGGCGGCTCATGCGGTCCGAGAGAAGGTGAGGCGCCCGCGAGATCGAGTCGCCCGGTTGGCAGTTGCCGCAAGCCTGTTGGTGGTAGTACTCGCGACGGCACTGATACTGCACTTTGGCATCTCGAGTCCGGCGACTTATGCCACCGCCGTGCGTGCGCGTCGATCGATCATGCTTCCTGACGGCTCGAAAGTGCTGCTCGATTCGAAGTCTCGGTTGCGGGTCTCCTACACGGCAGCCACGCGGACCGTGGAACTGCTCCAGGGACAAGCTCTGTTTGATGTAGCGAAGAATCCGCGACGGCCCTTCGTGGTGCACGCCGGTCACACGGTTGTTCGCGACGTTGGAACGGCGTTCGACGTGGACCGGCTCGGAGATGGCACGGTCGTCACAGTCGTGGAGGGGCGCGTGGCTGTCGCGACGCCGTCGCAGCCGATATATCTCTCGGCCGGCGAGCAGTTGGACCTACACCTCGGGGATTTCTCCCCGCGGCCCATCCACGTCGACATAAGCTCCGAAATGGCCTGGACACATGGAGAGGTCGTGCTCGAGTCCGCGACACTGGCCGAAGTCGCGCAGGTATTCAATCGCTACAGCACGCGCAGGCTCGTCGCGCAGGATCTGGGGAAGAAGCCGCTGCGGCTGAGTGGCGTATTCTCGACGAATCCCGGCTTCCTCATGCGCTACCTGCGCGGCCGCCCGGATATCGTGGTGACGGAGACCGATTCTGAAATCGACATCGCCCGCAGTCCCGCCAAGCATCGGTCGTCACATAACTCGCTCCTTTCCCCATGAGACCGTACTGCATCAAACAGCGGCTCGAGGTATTGATGGTCGCGCTTTTAGCGTGAGCCCACCCGCATACCTGCCGAGCCCCTGGGGTTGGCGATCCGCACTCCCGCCAAGGAACGCGGGTTTCAAGTCGTTTACGTTTCTGAACGTCGGCCGTCGCCGGACGCGCGGCGCATCAGGCGATCTGACGGTCGACGAGGCGCTGACTCAAGTATTACGCGGGACCGGACTGACCTTTTACACGGTGGCGGACAGCGGTATAGCCATCGAGCCGGTCGCGCGCCAAGCGCAGCCGGCATTGCCTCATCCGCTGCGTGTCGCCGCTGCGCCGCCGGTGCCGTCGGCGCCGCCACCATCGAACGGCGGCGCCTCCCACGCCGCTCTGGCGCCGATGGGATCGCGCCCTGCTTTACTCCCTGTATAATACGAGTCAAGTGGACAGGCTGCAGCTGCCGGAAATGGAAATGACCATGGTCAGACGCATCGCGCCGTAGCGAGTCGTGTCTGCTGCGACCGCAAGCAGCGCCGGGAGAAAGCCTATGTCTTGGAGCTACTTGAGTGAGTCGGCTGTAACGGATCCTCGCCCGAGGCGCAGGCACGCCCTCGTCGGGGTTTTGGCAGCACTTCTCTTTCCGCCAGCGGCCGCGCTCGCCTTCACGCCTCAGGGCGCCCCACAGCACCCGGCCGCGAATGCGGGGCTGCCGGGGGTCACCATCGAAGCCGCCCGGGCGCTGCGGCGCCAGGTGCACCACTTCGTCACGGCGGTGGTTGCTCCGCCTCCTTTGCACCGCAGCCTCCTGCGCTGGAACACGCCGATCTGTCCGCTCGTCGTCGGGCTGCCGCGCGACTGGGGCAACCTCATCCTCGCGCACATCTCACAAGCTGCCCGCGACGCCCACGCGCCGCTCGCCGGGACGAAGTGTCGACCGAACCTGTTCGTGGTGGTGAGCGCGCACCCCGATTCAGTGCTGCGGCAATGGATGGCGCGGGATCCGAAGGTTGACACGCGCTACGGCCTTGCACCTCTGCAGGCCTTTCTCAAATCCACACTCCCGGTCCGGGAGTGGTACAACCCGCAGCCGAGCTGCGCCGGCGGCGTCCCCAGCCCCAGCTCGACTGCCGCGGCCAGCGCCATCGGTATGCCATACGACAGCAAGCATGTAGCGGCCGCTCCCGCGGGCGGCATGGGCCCGACGTACTGCGACAACAGCATCGATACGCACCTGACCTATGGCGATGTTCGCTCCCTCTCTTATGCGATCGTCGTCGTCGACACGAACCAGCTGTCGCAGAAGCACGTCAATCTTGGGCAGCTCGCGGACTATGTCAGCCTCGTCGGGCTCGTCGACGTCCAGCCGGGCACCGACGGGGGCGGGGCGCCGACGATACTTCGGCTTTTTGACGCTCCGAACCCTCCGGACGGGTTGACGCCGTGGGATCGGGCATTGATCTACTCGCTCTATAACACGAGCCAGTCGAGCCGAATTCAGTTGATCGATATGGAAGTATCGATGACCAGGCGCATCGCGCCGTAGCCGGCCGACGTCAGATGTCTCTCAGAGCCGCCGCGATCGGCATGCGCGCTGCCCGCAGCGCCGGATAGATTCCGCCGAGCAGCCCCATGCCGAGCGCCCACAGGACCGCCTCGAGCATGATCGAGGCGCTGACCAGGAAGTGGAAGAAAACCTGCGGCGTGGTAGAGCTCACGAGCATCTGTCCCCCCACGCCGAGGGTGCTCGCCGCATAGCCGTTCAAGGTCACGTAAACCACCGCGGCCCCCACCAGGCCGCCGGCCGCGCCCAGCAGAGATCCTTCGAGAAGCGTCGCGGCGAACACGATGCCATGGGGGTAACCCAAGGCGCGCAGCATCGCCACCTCGAAGCGGCGGCTCTCCACCATGACCAGGAGGGTACTCATGGCGCCGAACACGGCCGCCGCGGCCATCATCGCCGTGAAAAAGCCGCCGACCCGGGTGATCAGCCTGCTCATCCCGGACGCCTGGTACGCGTAATAGGCGCGCTCGCGCATCACGTTGAGTGCGAATTGCGGGTCGCGAGCGAGCGCTCCGGCGAATTCGTCGAAGACGCCGGGCGATGTCAGCTGCACGTAGAGCGAGGAGTAGGTGCTGCGCTTCTTTTCGGCGGCCTGCAGCGAGCCCAAGCTGGTCCAGGCCTCGGAGGAGAAGAACTGGGGGCCGGCGGAGAACACTCCCGTCACGCTCCAGAGCCTGCCTTCCGCCAACACCTTATCGCCCGGGCTGAGACCGCGGAAACTGCCCGCCGCCGCCGCACCCACCACGATCTCGTTGAGGCCGGGCCGAAACCACCGGCCCTGCACGATGCGCAAGCCCTTGGCGATGGTGAACATGGTGGGCGAGACGCCGCGCAAGGTGATCCGCGCGGCGAGGTCCCGCTGCCGGTATTGCACCGGCAAGCTGCCCAGGAGGTTCGGCGCAATGAGCGGTACGCCGTCCGCGCGTGCCACTCCCGCAGCCTGAGTCGCGTCCGCGACCACGCCGGTCGCAACGCTGCTCCCCCATTCGCTCTTGCTGTCCTGGCTCAACACGATGGCGGTGCTGGCCTGTGCCGCGACATCAAAGATGTGCCGATAGCCGGCGGCCATGGCAAGCACGGCCGCGAGAATTCCAGCCACGGTGGCAAACCCCAGCACCGTCACCAGGGTGTCGATCGGCCGTGAGGGCCACTCGCGGATCGCGGCGAGCACCAGACGCAAGACGGCCCGCAGAGTGTTCGCCAGTCGCATGCTCACCCCTTGCGCAGGACCTGGGCGCAGTTCAGGCGCACGATGCGCAGAACCGGCAGGACCGAAGAGAGGATGGCGAGCCCGAGCGCGATGAGCGCGCTCTGCATCAGCGCGGCGGGTGTCAGGGTGATGCCCGGGAGGTTGAAGTTTGCCCCCGCGAGCGGCCGGATGACGAGCAGGGCACAGAGCATGCCGATGGCGGCGGCGGGAATGATCGCCAGGCATGCTTCGAGAAAGAGGAGCGACAGCAGCCGCGGCGGTGCAAACCCGATCGCCTTCAGCAGCGCAAACTCTCCGAGCCGTTCCGACACCGAATGGATCAGGGTGTTGAAACAGATCAGGAAGAGGCCGAACAGGCTCGCCACGATGACCACGGAGGTCAGGGTGTTGACATCGCCGAATCGCTGCATGATTCCCTGCAGCAGCGCTTTGAAGCTCTGCGTACTTACCGGCGTCGTGCTGTTGGCGAAGCGCAGCTCGATGGCGCGGGCCACCGCATCCACCTGCGGCGCCTGCCTCACCTGGGCCAGGATTGCGTTCACGGAGTCGGTGTGCGACCAGCGGCGGAAATATCCGAGGTGCACGTTGACGTCGCTGGTGAAGCTCACGCCATTGTGCTTGGCGAGCACGCCGTCGACCTGGACCGTGAGATCCTGTGGCGGCACACCCGGCATGCTGTGCAGGATGAGGGTCTCGCCGATCCGCCAGCCGTTCTTGCGCGCGACATCCGCGGCCACCAGCGCTCCGGTCGGGTCTGCAAGCCACGCTTGGGCTTGTGCGGGGGGCAGGAGTCCGGACTCGACCACGCCGGAGATCTGCAGGAAGGCATGCGAGGACAGCCCCTCCACCGCCACCGGATGCCGGCCAGCGCCAAAGCGCATTGCGGTGCCACCCAGCGCAATGGCCGCGCGCACCCCGGGGAATGCCGTCACCGTAGGCAACACCGCGATCGGCAGCTCGGATGTCCCCCCCACCGGCTGGATCAACAGCAAGTCGGCACCGACCTGCACCGGACCGACGGCGAAGGCGTGACGAATCGCGAGGAAGAAGCCGAGCAGCATGAATGCGACGAGGGTGGACAACCCCGTGAGCAAGGTGCGCAACCATCGCCGGCGCAGGGTTCCGAAGACGATTCTATTCATTTTGGGAACCGGCCAAGGGGGCCGAGTGTAGCAGCCGGCTGCCCAGGCACGTTTATGGCTGGCGCCTCGCCGCAGGTCGGCGCCGGGCGCTGGGCTTGCAGTGATCCGGCGCGGGGGCTTGCCTCCGTCCGGTCGCGCTTATCGACAGGGGAGCCATGGCCAGCCGGAGACTTTCTACCTACCGCGCCAAGCGTGATTTCAGCCAGACCGCCGAGCCTTCGGCCAGCGGGACCGTGGCGGCGTGCGCGCGGCGGCGAATCGTCGCGCAGAAGCACGCGGCGCGCAGGTTGCGGGCGCAGGCGGCCGGACCGATTCTCGGTGTCGCGATCTCCAACCCCGACAAGGTGCTGTGGCCGGATGCCGGCGACGGCCGTCCCGTCACCAAGCGCCAATTCGCCGAATATCTCGCCGCCGCGGGCGAGTGGATGCTGCCGCATATCGAGGGCAGACCCTGCTCCCTCGTGCGCTGCCCCGACGGCATCGGCGGACAGCGATTCTTCCAACGCCACGCCATGCGGGGCCTGTCGAGCCTCATCAGCCTCGCCCGCGTCGCCGGCGACCGCAATCCCTACGTCCAGGTCGACCGCATCGAAGGCTTGGCGGCACTCGCGCAGATGGCCGCACTCGAGCTACATCCGTGGAACTGCGTTCCCCATCGGCCGGAGGTGCCGGGGCGGCTGGTGTTCGATCTCGACCCCGCCCCCGATGTCGGGCTCGAGGCCGTGATCGAGGCCGCGCGCGAGATACGCGAGCGGCTCGAAGCGCTCGGGCTCGAGAGCTTTCTCAAGACGACCGGCGGCAAGGGGCTGCATGTCGTCGTGCCCTTCACCCAGCCCCGCGGGGCGGCGCTCGACTGGCCGCTCGTGAAATCGTTCGCGCGCGAGCTCTGCACGCGCATGGCGGCCGACAGTCCGCGGGACTACGTCATCAACATGACCAAGCGGGTGCGCAGCGGGCACATCTTTCTCGATTATCTGCGCAACGATCGCACCGCGACCGCGGTCGCGCCGCTCTCGCCGCGCGCGCGCGCGGGGGCGCGGGTCTCGATGCCACTCACCTGGGCGCAGGCTCGGACGGGGCTCGATCCGGGGAAGTTCACGATCCGCACGGCACGCGCGCTATTGGCTCGCAGCGGCGCCTGGGAGGAGTACCCCGAGGCTGCGCGGCCCCTCCTGCCGGCCATCGAGAAGCTTGCGGGCGGTGTGGCGCGTGGAGCGGCGAATCGCCTCACGACCGGCGCGCCTGCGGCCCGGCGGCGGCCGGCAACGTTGGAAAGGCGGCCGCAATGAATCCGCTCGATGTGAATCGCGGCTTTCCGCCGGCCACGAGCTGGCGGGATACCGGCGAGTGCGGTCACTTCGTTCAGCTGTACGAGTCCGAATCGGAGCTGCTCCAACCTCTCGCCGAGTATCTCCAACATGGGCTCGACACCGGCGCAGGAGTCATTGTCATCGTGACGGGCGCGCTGCTCGAGCAGTTGCAGCGTGATTTGCGCGCGCGCGGCGTGGATGTCGCCGCCGTACGGGATCGTCAGCAGCTGGTGGCTCTCGATGCGGGCGCGGCGCTCTCCAGGAGCATGCATGACGGCGCGCCGCAATGGGGTCGGTTCGTCGAGGTCGTGGGCCCGGTGCTCGCGCAGCTGCGGCAGCAGTACCCGCGCGTGATCGCCTTCAGCGATATGGTCGCCCTGCTGTGGCGGGAGGGAAAGCACGTCGCGGCCGTGCAGCTCGAGGAGCTGTGGCACGAGCTCGCGCAGCGCGAGAGCTTCTCGCTCTACTGCGCGTACCCGGTGCCGAAGGGGACCGGCGCGGCGGATCGGCGCGACCTCGAGCGGGTGTGCTCGCTGCACGATCACGTGATATCTGCGGAGAGCGGCGCCGTCTGCGCTTCGCAGGCGAGCCTCAAGCTCGTCGCGCAGCTGCAGCAGAAGGCGCACGCGCTCGAGTGGGAAGTGCAGCGGCGCATCATGTTGGAGCGCGCCCTGGCCGAGCGGGATCGCGAGCTCAGCGATTTCCTCGACAACGCGCTCGAGGGCCTCCTCAAGATCGGCCCCGACGGTACGGTGTTCTGGCTCAATGGCGCGGGCCTCGAGCTGTTGGGTTGCAGCGCTGCGCAGTGCGTGGGCCGGTCCATCGAGGACTTTCATCTCGACCCGCGCGATGCCAGGGAGACGCTGCGGCGACTGCTCACCGGCGAGACGTTGCACGATCATGCAACCGCGCTGCGCCGCGGCGACGGGTCGGTCCGCTACGTGCGGATCGCCGCCAACGCCCAGTGGGATGCGGGCAGGCTGATCCACAGTCGCTGGTTCGTGCGCGACGACACCTCCGAGCGGCTGGCGGAAAACGCCCGCGCCCATCTCGCCGCCCTCGTACAGTCCTCCGATGACGCCATCGTGAGCAAGACCCTGGAGGGCTTCGTGCGCTCCTGGAACCGAGCCGCGGAGCGGCTGTTCGGCTACACCGCGGAAGAGGCGGTTGGGCAGCCCATCACCCTCATCATCCCTGCGGAGCGCGTGCCGGAGGAGCAGCAGATCCTGGAGAGGCTGCGCCGCGGGGAGCATATCGATCACTTCGAGACCGTGCGGGTCGCGAAGGACGGGCGCCGCATCGATGTCGCGCTCACCATCTCTCCGATCCGCAATGCCGACGGTGTGATCGTCGGCGCGTCGAAGATCGCCCGCGACATCAGCGAGAGAAAGGCGTGCGAGCAGGCCCAACAGCAGACCATCGGCGAGCTCAAGCGCGCCGAGGAGGCGCTGCGCGAAGCGGACCGGCGCAAGGACGAATTCCTCGCCGTGTTGGCGCACGAGCTGCGCAACCCGCTGGCACCGATCCGTTACGCGGTCGCCCTGGCGAAAAAGGAGGAGAGGGGCGAGACCACGCGGTTCCAGGCGCAGGCCATCATCGAGCGTCAGGTCGAGCACATGAGCCGCCTGCTCGATGACCTGCTCGACGTTTCGCGCATCACGCGCGGCACGCTCCTCCTGCGACGATCGTCCCTCGAGCTGTCCGCGGCGCTCGCCGCGGCGCAGGAATCGGCACGGCCGCTGCTCGAGGCCAGGGGCCATACCCTGGTGCTGAAGGTACCCGAGGAGCCGATCCGGCTCGTGGCCGACCCGGTGCGACTCGCGCAGGTGCTCGCCAACCTGCTGGTCAATGCCGCCAAGTACACCGACACCGGCGGCCACATAGAGATCGAGGCGCGGCAGGAGGATGGCGAGCTCGTGGTCGCGGTTCGCGACAACGGCATCGGCATCTCCGCCGGGATGATGCCGCGGCTGTTCACGCTCTTCGCCCAGGCTTCGCCGGCTCTCGAGCGCTCCGAAGGCGGGCTCGGCATCGGCCTCGCGCTGGTGCGTGGGCTGGTCGAGCTGCACGGCGGCACCATAACCGTGCACAGCAAAGGTCTCGGCCATGGGAGCGAGTTCATAGTGCGTCTGCCGATCGGCAACCCAACGGCCATCAAGCCGGGACGCGCGTCGCTGGGCGTACCGGCAAGCTCGCGGGCGAGGCCGCTTCGGGTGTTGGTCGCGGACGATAACCGCGACAGCGCCGCAAGCTGCGCCGCTCTGCTCGAGAGCTCCGGGCACGAGGTGAGGGTCGCCCATGGCGGGCGGGAGGCGTTCGAGCTGGCCTGCGGGCTGAAGCCCGATGTGCTTCTCCTGGACATCGGTATGCCGGGGCTCAATGGCTATCAGCTCGCGCAGCGCATCCGCGGCACGGACTGGGGCCGGGCGGCCACCCTGATCGCCATCACCGGGTGGGGTCAGGAGCAGGACAAGCGCCAGGCACTGGAGGCGGGTTTCGATCACCACCTGACGAAGCCCTTTGACCCCAACAGCCTGGAGGCGCTGCTGTGGCGTGCGGCGGCCGCCCGGCCGCGCCGGCAGCCAGGCCGGCGAACTGGCTTGACCGGCAGCTAGTCGGCAACGCTGGCCTTCGGTCGGGGCAGTGGCGCACAATCAGCGTCACTGGCCATCCATGGGTTTCCCTCAGGGGAACTCGCAAACGAAAAATCAGCTGAGGAATGACATGGCTACGAAGCTCGAGAAGACCCTGAAGCGCGAGATCGACGTGGACGGCAAAGCCTACATGCTGGCCATCTCCCCTGAGGGTCTGAAGCTCACCGAGAAGGGCAGGCGCAAGGGACAGGAGCTCAGCTGGAAGGGCCTGTTGAACGGCCAGGCCGCGGCGCCGAGCGCGGCGGGCGGGCCAATGGAGGCCGGGACCGGCGCGGAAGAGTAAGCCGCGGGCAAGGCCGTGGTCCGAACGGCGGCCTGGCGCAGGCAATGAGTAAACGGCGCGCGAGTGAAGAGAGGCTGCGCGAGCTGCTTGCGCGCGTGCGTGAGCGGCTGGGCCGCGCGAAATCGGTGGACGCGGACTCGCGGAAGGTCCTTACCGGGGTGGTGCAGGACATCGACCGCGCACTGGGGAAAGACGGCGCACCCGCTGCCGCCGGTGCGGCTGGCGCACACGCACCGAGGCTCGAATCCCTCGCCGTGCGGTTCGAGGTGGAGCACCCCGCACTCGCCGAGGTCATCCGCGAGGTGATCGACGCGCTGGTGCGGGGCGGGGTTTAGCCTCTAATCTTCCATCAGGAAGCTGCGCAACTGCTCGCTGCGGCTCGGATGCCGGAGCTTGCGCAACGCCTTCGCCTCGATCTGACGGATCCGCTCGCGCGTCACATCGAACTGCTTGCCGACCTCCTCCAGGGTGTGGTCGGTGTTCATGTCGATGCCGAAACGCATGCGCAGCACCTTGGCCTCCCGCGGAGTGAGCTGCGCGAGCACCGCGTGCGTGGTCTCACGGAGCGATTCCATCGTCGCCTGATCGATGGGAGAGGCCACCGAGGTATCCTCGATGAAATCTCCCAGGTGCGAGTCCTCGTCATCCCCGATCGGGGTCTCCATGGAGATCGGCTCCTTGGCGATCTTCAGGACCTTGCGCACCTTGTCCTCGGGCATCTCCATGCGCACGGCGAGCTCCTCCGGCGTCGGCTCCCGGCCCATCTCCTGCAGCATCTGCCGCGAAATGCGGTTCAGCTTGTTGATGGTCTCGATCATGTGCACCGGGATGCGGATGGTGCGCGCCTGATCGGCGATCGAGCGGGTGATGGCCTGGCGGATCCACCACGTCGCGTAGGTGCTGAATTTGTAGCCGCGGCGGTATTCGAACTTGTCCACCGCCTTCATCAGGCCGATGTTGCCTTCCTGGATGAGGTCGAGGAACTGCAGTCCCCGGTTGGTGTACTTCTTGGCGATCGAGATGACCAGGCGCAGGTTGGCCTCGACCATCTCCTTCTTGGCACGCCGCGCCTTGGCTTCGCCGATCGACACCTCGCGGTTGACCTCCTTGATCTCGTTGATGGAGAGATGGAACTCCGTCGCCAGCTGCTCGAGCTTCTTCTGCCGCCGCTCGATCTCGTCCTTGAACTTCGCGAGCGGCACCGAGTACTTCTTGCCCGCCTTCACGTGCTTGGCGAGCCAGCGGGGGCTGGTCTCGTTCTTGGGGAAGGTGGAGATGAAATCCTTGCGCGGCATGCCGGCATCGCGCACGGCGATGATCATGATCTCCTTCTCGAGCTGGCGGATCTCGGCGACGTGGGTGCGCAGATTCAGGATCAGCGCATCGAACATCCGCGGCGAGAGCTTCAGCTCCATGAATTCGTCGGCAAGCTTCCTGCGGGTCTTGAGGGTCTTGGAGTCGCGCGCGCCGTGCTTGTCGATGGCCGAGAGCACATGCGCGAAGGACTTCGCGATGCCTGCGAATCGCGCGGCTGCCTCCTGCGGATCGGGACCGGTATCGACGGCCTCTTCCTCGCTCTCGACGCCATCGTCTCCCTCCTCCTCGTCCTCCGACTTCTCCTCTTGCGAGGCCAACTCCATCTTGGTCGGGTTCTGCGGCTGGGCGATGACATCCGGCGCATTGGGATCAACGAAGCCGACGATGACATCGACGAGGCGTGCCTGGCCGGCCTTGACCGGCTCGTAGGCCTTGAGGAGGAAATCGTGGGTCGGCGGATACAGCGACAGCGCGCGCCGCACCGCCTCGAGGCCTTCCTCGATGCGCCGGGCAATGCGGATCTCACCCTCGCGGGTGAGAAGCTCCACCGTGCCCATCTCCCGCATGTACATGCGCACCGGATCGGTGGTGCGTCCGAGCTCCGCATCGAGCGCCGCGAGCGCGGCGGCGGCCTCCTCGATCGCCTCCTCGTCGGCGGGGGCGGAAGGCTCGCTCGCGAGCAACGACTCGGTATCCGGTGCCTTCTCGTACACCGGAATGCCCATGTCGTTGATGGTGTTGACGATGTCCTCGATCTGCTCCGGATCGACGATCTCCGACGGCAGATGGTCGTTGACCTGCGCGTAGGTGAGATAGCCCTGCTCCTTGCCGCGGGCAATGAGCAGCTTCAACTGCGACTGACGATCTTCGGGCATGACGGGCGCACGACGCTCGAGACCCAGGGGGCGCTTCTCCGCCGCATGGGCAGCATGAGTCGGACCCTCGCTCTTGTCCCTCCCTGGACGCGCTTCCGGCCCACGCATCCTTGCGTGGTCGCTCGCCGCATGCGGCTCGCCCTTGTGGGCGGCGTGCCGGTTACCCGCCTCGGGGGCGCGCGTGTGCGCGGCGGTCGTACCGGCCGCCTTCCTCGGGGCCGGAGCCGGCTTCGTGTGGGCCAAGCGGGGTCGGACCCCCGCAGTGTCGCGCGCCGCGGCGGCAGCGGGCGCCGCCTTCTCGGCGGAAGCCGCCTTGGCGGGCTTGGCCGCATGCGCGGCGGGACGTTTCCTGCTGGCGGAAGCGGGCTTCTGCTTGGGTTTCATGAGTACCGGGGAGTTTGGCGGTGGTGCTGTCGTCGATCCCCTATCTGCTGGCGGCGGCGGGCCAACTCAAGGGGCGCCAAAGTAAAGCGTGCAATTCTAGGGGAGTGCATTCGAAATACCAAGCCGTTTTACAGTTCTCAAGGGTGACCCGCCCTCCTGCGCATAAGTAGCTGAAATTCCTTCAGTTCCAGTTCATCGAGCTTCGCCGTGCGGCTCTTGGCCTCGAGCGCCTCCAGGCGCCGTCCGGCCGCCTGATCCGCGAGCTTGACGAGCGCCGCCTTGAGCTCCAGAGCGGCGGCGTGGGCGTCGCCCAGGATCTCTTCCTTCTCGAGCAATCGTCCGAGATGCTCTCCCCCGCTCCTGTCGGCCCAACGCTCCAGGACTTGAGCCGAGATTGCGAGCGAATGCACACGCAGGTCATCCAACAGCTCGCGCAGCAGCTCGATCCCCGCCTCTTTGCACGTATCGAGGCCCGCCCGCTCCGCCTCGCTGACCGAGGCGGCGATGGACGGAAACCTCACCAGGCGGGCGATGGCCTGGCGCACGAGACTGCCGCGCCCGGCGCTCGTGCGCGTACGTGGCTTTTCAGCGGGCGGCTCCTGTCGCTCGCTGTCCGCCCGCGGCGCCCCAGAGGCACCGCTCCCGCCCCAAAGTGCCCGCAGCCGATCCGCGGCCAATCCCACGACCTCGGCAACTCTGGCGGTCAGAAGTTCCCGGTAAACGCCCTCGGGCACCTTGGCGACGAGCGGCCGGGCGTTCTCGGCGAGGCGCGCGCGTCCGTCGGCGTGGGTCAGATCGGTTTGCTCGGACAATTCCCGTACCAGGTATTCCGAGAGGGGCAGGCTCGACTCGAGACGCTTCTCGAAGACCTCGCGCCCTTCCTCACCCACGAGGGTGTCCGGATCGTGGCCCTCGGGTAGAAAGAGAAAGCGGAACTCGCGCCCTTCGCGCGCCTCCGGCAGAGCGTGCTGCAGGGCACGCCACGCCGCGGCGCGTCCGGCCCGGTCGCCGTCGAAAGCAAACACGACCTCGCTCACCAGCCGGAAGATGCGCCGCAGGTGCTCGGGCGTCGTTGCCGTGCCGAGCGTCGCCACCGCGTAGGTGATCCCCGACTGGTGCAGGCGAACGGCATCCATGTAGCCCTCGACGACCAACAGGCGCCTGAGGCTCGCGCGCGAGCGGCGCGTCTCGTAAAGGCCGTAGAGCTCGCGCCCCTTGTGAAAGAGCACGGTCTCCGGGGAGTTGAGATACTTCGGCTCGCCGCGGTCGATGACACGGCCGCCGAAGGCGATCACCCGGCCGCGGGCGTCCCGGATCGGGAACATGACCCGGTCCCGGAAGCGGTCGTAGTGGCGGTCGCTGTCCCCCGCTGCGCCCACCCGGGCCCGGGGCGTATCGCGCCCGATGATGACGCCGAGGTCGGCGAGCGCCCGGCGCTCTACCTCGTCCGTGCCGAAGCGCTTGAGCACCGCATTCCAGGAGTCCGGCGCGTAACCGATACCGAACTGCGTCACCGTGTCGGGGGTCAGGCCGCGGCGTGTCAGGTACTCGCGTGCGCGCGGGTCAGACGACAGCGCCTCGGCGTAGAACTTCGCCACGCGCGACATGAGCTCGTAGAGCGCCTCGGAATCCCGCGAGGCGCCGGTGCCGCCGCCACCTTCGTGCGGTACCTCGATTCCGAGGCGGCTCGCCAGCTCCTCGACGGCCTCGGGGAAGGCCATGCGGTCGTATTCCATCAGGAAACGCAGCACGGTGCCGTGCGCGCCGCAGCCGAAGCAGTGATAGAACTGCTTCTCCGGACTCACCCAAAAGGAGGCGGTTTTCTCGGTGTGGAACGGGCAGCAGGCCTTGTACTCGCGGCCGGCCTTCTTCAGCTGCAGGCGCGAGCCGATCACCTCCACGATGTCCGCGCGGGCGATCAGCTCGTCGATGAAACTCTGCGGGATGATGGTTGGATTCTAGTATGAAGCGCTGGATCCGGGCATCCTGCCCGGCCCAGCGCCGTCTCGGGCAAAAAGCGTGGTTTTTGCCGGAGACTCGGCCACCTGCGGCGGCCGGGCACGTCCCTGTGCCTGGGTCGCTATGTCG
>JBOIAR010000018.1:0-94009 GCA_050739095.1 Steroidobacteraceae bacterium
CCCGCAGCCAAAGCGCGGGACCACGCCTGTAATGCGGTCAATGCAGTACCTGCTCGGCACGCTTGGCGTCAGCACGCAAACGCGCGACGCCCTCGCGTTCCTGACCAACGTACGCGTTCGCGGCGCTCAGCATCGCGGGAGTTGGCGGTAGGAAAGATGCGCTGACCTCGCTCGCCAGCCAGGATAGCCAGGCGCGCAGCTTACCGGCATAAACGAGCGAGCCCTCGTCTGACTGAATCCTGAGATCCACCAGATCGTCAATGTCGTGGTTCAGACCGGCCAGCGCTCGTTGCGCCTGAGTGCCAGAGACTTTCCTGTCCGCAATGGCTTTCTCCAGCGCACCGCGTGCATCAATCGCCTGGTTCAGCGCCGTATCCAGCCGGCCGATCGCATCACGAATCTGCATCAGCAGATCAAAGCGCTGTTGCAGTTCAGCCTGCGTCGTGGGAAGCCGCGCGTCAAGCTCGACCAAGAACGAGCGTTTCTGCGTCCTATTGTCATAGCTCAGCACCGCGTAATACGTGCCCGGTACCACCGCCGGGCCGACCGGGGGCTTCGGTCCCTGGCTGTGCGGGCTCTCATAGATGCCCTTTACGTCCACGGCGTTCGGGTAGTGCAGATCCCACAGGAAACGGTTCATACCCGGGTGCAGCTTCTGTTTTGGCTTTCCGGTCTTCTTGTTCAAGATCGGTAGGGTAAAGCGGCGTATCTCCTTGCCGGAAGCGTCCGTAAAGTCCAATTTGACCGGCACCTTGCCGTCGTAATCGGCCGGCAGCTGAAAGAACACCGTGACGCCGGGGGGCAGACTTTTGCCTTCGTTGCGGCTGCCGGGACCGCCGAAAATGCGGCGTGTGACCAGCCAGGTCTGTTGCGGCTTGAAGAGGTATGGAGCATCGCCCGCTACCCGCGCCGAAGTCAGTTGTTCCAGAAACTGCAGGTCGTCCAGCACCCAGAATGCGCGGCCAAAGGTCGCGATCACGACCGCATGTTGTTCGGGTTGGATCTCCACATCGCTCACCCGCACAGCCGGCAAGTTGCGTGTGAGAGGTTGCCATTGCACTCCGGCGTCCAGGCTCATGTACACCGTGCTGCTGGTCCCCGCAAGCAGCAGGGTCGGGTCATCCGGATCCTCGCGCACGCTTTCAATATATTGATTCTCCGGCAGCCCTCCCGTGATCTCGGTCCAGTGCCTGCCGTAGTCGGTGGTTTTGTAAAGGTAGGGATGGAAATCATCCCAGTCATAGCGGCTCGCTGACACATACGCCGTGCCGGGCTGCGTATGCGAAGGTTCTACGCAGGTGATCGTCGACCAGGTCGGCAGCGTCGGCGGGCGCACCTCCTGCCAATGGGCGCCGCTGTCCATGGTCACGTACACCAGGCCGTCATCCGATCCGGTCCAGATAACGTTATCGTTCACCGGTGAGAACGCGATCGAAGAAATCGTGTCGAACTCCTCCTCGCCGGTTACATCGGCGCTGATCGGACCGCCTGGCCGCTGCTGCTTGCTCTTGTCATTGCGCGTCAGATCGGGGCTGATTACCTTCCAGTGAACACCCTCATCAAGGGTCTCGAATAAGACGTTCGCCCCAACCAGCAGCTCTTTCGGGTTGTGAGGCGCAAATACCTTCGGGTGATGCATCCAGCCATAACGGTAATCCACCTTGTCTCCCGCCGAGCCAAACTGCCATTCTCCCCACGTATTTACCTCGGTGGACACACGCGTTCGCCGGTTTTCCCTCCATTCCTGGCTATAGTACCCGCTGCCGTACGTCACCCAGGGTGTGCCGGGCGTCGGTACTACCCAGCTCATCTCCCCACCGCTAACGCTCGTCCACGCAGCCGGCTCCGCGCTCGATGCCTCCACCGAGCCACGGTCCTGCTGCGCGCCGTAAATATGAAACGGAAACTGCTCATCGAGATTGGCGTGATAGAACTGGCCGGTCGGCTGGTTGTCTTCGGCACTCCAGGTCTTGCCGCCGTCAAGCGAAACCGTTGCGCCGCCATCATTGCCTTCGATCAGCGTCTGCGGATCATTCGGGTTGATCCAGAAGACATGATTGTCACCGTGTGGCGGATGAAGTTTGGTGAGCGTCTTGCCGGAATCGTGAGACACGAACACGTCGGCATTCGGCAGATAAATCGTCTTTGGATCCTTCGGGTCGACATACACAGTGTTGTAATAAAACGCGCGCTGCGTGATCTCCAGACTGTCGTTCATCAACTGCCAGCTCTGTCCCCCGTCGTCGGAGCGGAACAATCCGCCCGGATGACCGGGCATGTATTTCGCTTGAACCAAGGCATACACGACGCTGGAGTCGGACGGCGCCACGGCCAGGCCCACTTTCCCGAAGATGCCGCTCGGCAATCCCGGGTTGTGGCTGATATTGCTCCAGTGTGTTCCGCCGTCCGTAGTCTTGTAGATGCCGCTGCCCGGTCCGCCGCTCGAGAACGTCCAGTGCCGGCGGTAGGCCTGCCACATGGCGGCGTACAGCACCTGTGAATTCTTCGGGTCCATCGCCAGAGTGATGGCGCCGGTATGCTCGTTGACGTATAGAATCTTCTTCCAGGTCCTGCCCCCATCGGTGGTCTTGAATACGCCACGCTCCGGGTTGGGCGCCCATACGTGACCCATCGCCGCCACGTACACCACGTCCGGATCGTTCGGATCCACGATGATCCCGCCGATGACTCCGGTGTCTTCCAGTCCAATGCGACTCCAGGTTTTCCCGGCATCCGTGGATTTGTACATGCCATCGCCCGTTAGAAACGTGTTGCGGATGGCGGGGTCTCCCGTACCGGCGTAGATGATCTTCGGATTGGACGGTGCTAGTGCGATTGCGCCGATGCTGCCGGTCCGGAAATACCTGTCGGAGATATTTTCCCAATTGTGGCCGTAATCCTTCGTCTTCCATACACCACCGCCCGCAGTCGCCATGTAAAAGAGACTGGGTTCGCCCGCCACGCCGGCTAGGGAGGTCACGCGGCCTCCCAAGTAGGGACCCACACTGCGCCAGTGCAGTGCGCCAGTGAGCTCTGTGGCCGGGACCGCGGCGGCAGCGGCAGTCAGCGAGACCAGAAATAACATGGTAGCCGACAGTACCATCGGAATGCAGTTGACCCGGCGTAGGTGTAGATTAGCCATGAAATTCACGCCCGTAAGTTTCAGAGGCATCAAGGTAACATACCCGAAGCGCTTCGGTCGACCATCCACGCTCTACGACGCTCACCGCGCCGAGATCTCGTGTTGACTCATCACGGTAAATCGATCAGCCCCACGCCGTCGCGACTTTCGATCATCGTGCCGAAAGGCTTGGACAATTGGGCCAGCCGTGCCAGGATGCGCGTGCCGCTATCACGGTCGGCAAGCCTCGGCACACCACGCCGAACGGCGGAATCCTGGAAACCGAGCTGCAACGGATAGAGCTTGATCTCGCGTGCGCGGCCGTTCCTGTAGGTAATGATCGGCAGCACACTTTCGTACCAGATCCGTCCGTGGTCGAAGTATTTGAGCCGCTTCTTCTCCAACGCTTCGAAATCGGTGGCTGTCGCGGGGCTCAGCTTGGCCGTACGAAACTCATCCAACGGCTCCGGCTGCATCTCGCCTTCCGTGAACACGAAATTCCCCAGCGAATAGAAGATGGGCTTGCCCTTATAAATTTCGATGCCGCGAAGCCGATGCGGGCCGCTAACCGCGATCACGTCGGCGCCGGCGTCAATGCAGTCGTGAGCGAAGATAGGCAGGAAGTCAGGCGGGATGTTGCTGTAGTTCGAGGGTTGATGGGCGTGTAGCGCAACGATTACCAGCCCGGCCGTCTCCTTGGCCTGCCGGATTGCGAGCAGGATGGCGTTGAGATCGGTCTGGCCCATCTGGTAGCTGATGCGCACCTGGTTGGAGAGCTTCGGGTCCGCCGCAAAGCGCATGTTGCCGCCGAGCGAGATTCTTGCTGCCGCCTTCGGCGGTGGCATACCCACCGCTCGTGCCAGCATCTCGCTCAAATTCCTGAGCTCGGCCAGCCGCGCGGGCGAGACGAACACTGTCTCCCGCGTATCCAGCACGCTCACCCCGGGCCGCGGCGGAATCACCCCCCGCCCGTCTGCAGGTCGCGACATCGGCACGAAGCTTGATGCCGTCGATACCAGCGCTATCCGCCCCTTGGGGCTGTCGAAAAATGCTGGTGCCCGTGCTGCACTTTCCCTCACCCCCGAGCCCGCGTGGGCGATGCCCGCCTCGTCGAGCAGCCTGTCGGTCAGAAGCATCCCCGCTACCCCCCAATCGGTACCGTGGTTGTTGGCGCGCGAAACGAGGTCGAACCCCAGCGACCTGAGATCGGCCGGAACCGCGGGCGTCGAGATCAGCCAATTGCCGCCCGACTGCGCCTGGGGAGCCCCGTGATAGCGGTGCCAATCGATGGCCGTTCCCTCGAAGTTGCCATAGCCCACATCGGTTGATTCGAGGAGGCTGACCAGCGACGGGGAAAGTCGTTTGATCGTGTTGGCGATGGGAATGGCTTCGATGAGGTCGCCCACGACGAACAGCTTGAATCCATCCTGGATACGGCCGCCTGCCTCAGGTGGCGCCTGCGCCGCCAAGGTGGGCGGGCCTGCGAGGAGGACGAGGAAATACGCGCCAAAGACCACGCGCACGAGTTGCCCGAAGCGGCGTACGCCTGCACAGAAGAGCGTCGATCTGCGGTGTCCTCTGCGATCAGCGCTGCCGGTGTGGCACACAGGATTGGCGATCAGAAGCGATATACTCATCTGTATACGTCTCCTCTGCAGTACACGGCGATCCTAATGCGGGTGAAGTCCGGATGTCGATGTGAGCAGGTTGCGGTAGTGCCGCTCAGTTCCGAGTGGCTGTTGCTCATCGAGCCGCGCACTGAAGAGCACCGCGCCTGCATGGTGAGTTCCGTCGCAGCGCATCATGGCCGCGCTGTAGTGCTGAAACGGGCCCCGGGCGGACCTTTGTCAGCCGGTCGATGCGGCGGTGAAAACTGCCAATTGAGCGTCGAAAGCACGCTTGTAGGCTGGCCGCGCTTCGCCGCGGGCTACGTAGGCGGAGAGCTTCGGATATTCTTCCAGCATGCCCGATACCTTCAATCTGAGCAGCACCGCCACCATCAGCAGGTCACCGGCGCTGAACTCACCGTCGAGCCAGTCGGCCTCGCCAAAGCGATTGGAGAGCTCGCCCAGCCGTCTACGAATGCGCTCCTGCACGAGAGCCAGACGCTGCTCGGACCAGGGCTTGTCGCCCTCCAGGAACTTGGCGACTTGGAGATCCAGGATAGGGGGCTCAATCGTATTAAGGGCGGCAAACATCCATGTGATCGCGCGCGCCCGGGCATTCACGGCGCTTGGCAGCAGACCCGCATGGTGCTCCGCGATATGGAACACAATCGCCGCGGACTCGAACAGGGCGAGATCGCCTTCTTCATAGGTCGGAATCTGCCCGAATGGATGAAGCGCAAGATGCGCCGGCTCTTTCATCGCTTTGAACGAAAGAAGACGAACCTCGTAAGGCTGGCCCACTTCCTCGAGCGCCCAGCGAACGCGCATGTCACGCGACAGTCCCCTGCCCCGATCGGGCGACCGCTCAAAGGCAGTAATGGTGGGGGTCATAGAAAACTCCGGGTGGGTGGTTGCGCGATATGGACGAACGGCCGGGCCGGGTTTCGACAAGTCAGGGGCAATTGGACTAGAAAAAGGTCCTCACGACATCGATGACGCGGTATTCATCGTCCACGACGAAGAGCGCTCGCCACTTATCAAATGTCGTGCACGGATGCGAGATGCCGAAGCCAATGAGATCGCCGACTCTGAGATCGGCATCGGCCTTGACGTCAAGACAGGTATGTTGATCGTAGAGCTTCGCGACCGCAATACCGGTATTGGCCGGCCGTGGCCTGGCGCCGCCCCCGGGACGGTGAACCCACAAAGGCACCGGCAAGTCGATGTCAAACCCGACGTCGCGCTTGCCCAGGGAAGCGATCGCGCGAACCGGCTCCGGGCGCGACTGAATGTGCGCCCAGACTTCGATTGCGGCTCGGGGACGGCCGATCCGCGCAAGCTCGGGTGAACGCGCCACCGCCGCCTCGAATGCGTGCTCATAATGGCGGCTGTCATGCGTCAGATAGCAACCACTGCGAAGGACGCGCCGCACCGGCCGGCCGAGCGCCGTGGAGAGGAGCGTCCGGGCCGCTTCGTCGAACAGAGCCGTCCCCCCCGCCGTAACGATCACCTCATCGCCGGTGAAGACGTTCGCGGCCGCCAGCGCCCGCGCGGCCTCGGCCATCTTGATCAGCAGCGATTTGGCTTTCACAACATCCGAATAGACCCCTTCGAAGCATTCGATGCCGCGAAGTGCGAGATAGGGACTTTGCGCTGCAATCGCGCGTGCGACCGCAACCGCCTCCGGCAGCTCCCGGACGCCGGCCCGCTCACCCGCGCCGCCGAGCTCCACCAGCACTTGCATCGGATGCCCGAGGTGCAATCGTTTGGCCGCGTCAGCCAACATGACTGCGCCCTCGACACTATCGATAAGACAGTAGAAATCGAGCGCCGGCCTCGCGGCAAGTATCCCAACGACGGCTTCGATGTTCGCGCGCCCGATCAGTTGATTGGCCAGGAGGATGCGAGGCACGCCCCATTCGGCATAAAGCCGCACATGATGCGCAGTCGCCGCCGTAATGGCCCATGCCCCGGCCTGCAATTGCCGCGCAATGAGCTCCGGACTCATGGTGGTCTTGCCATGAGGAGCGATTTCGACGCCGGAGTGAGCCAAAAACGCCGACATCCAGCGCGCATTCGCCTCAAGTGCGGAGGCACGAAGCAGCGCCACCGGCAGCATCATCTCATCATCGAGCACCCGTGGTCCCGCGCGCACCGTGCGCTCGAGCGTCTGATCGGCAAGCCGTGTGGGTGCCCCTTTGTACCAGATCGCGCGATTCGGCTGCGGGCTCATGGGTCAATGTCTCCGGATGTCGGATACGCGGTCAGGGCTTGGACAGATCGCGCACGGGCACCGGCACGGCGCAAATGTCGACCTTGCCGGGGGGCGTGACATAGAACGCGTCATGCCGGTTGCGGGTGGCCTCCAGCAATCTTTGGAACGTGGGGCTGCGGGTCCGGAGAACCTCAATGTTGGGTCGCTGCGCCGGCGGCAGGTCGGCGGCGACTCTAATATCCAGGATGGGGGTGCGATCCTTCGGGTGGGCATAAAAACCCAGCGGGCCGTGCCCACGAGGCAGAGCTGAGAGTTTGTCCATACCCTCGACGATCCGTCCGACCACGGTTAGATTCCGATCGAGCCGACGGGGCGGCTGGCCGATGGCGACGTAGAGGGCGCTCCCGTTGCCCGAGTCAGGCGCATTGTCCCGGGCGACGGCTAGTGTTCCATAGCAGTGGACCAGCCAGGTCTCATTTCCGGCCGGATCGCGCGCAGCGGGAAAGTCGTCCGAGTATCCCACTTCAGGGGCGTAGACATCGCCGTCTGGAAGCCGCACCCACGGAAGCGAGCGCGCAATGGGCCGGCTAAACTCCGGGGGCAGAGTGGCCTTTGCCCCTCCGAGGGACCGGACCTTGTGCGGATCGCCCCCGTCATCCCCCTCAGGGTCATCCCACTGCGCGACGAAGTCGTCCTGCACCCGGACGACCGCCAGACCGTCGAAGTAACGTTCTCTGACCAAAGTCCTGATATTGGCCACATGTAGTGGCGCGTAGGCCGGGTCGAGCTCCATGACGACGCGCCCCGAGGGAAGACGCATCACCAGTAGATCTTCGGGATCCGGCCTGCGCCATTCCCAGGGCTTGGATTCGGAGAGAATCTGCGTGACGGACGGTGTGTCCTTGCCCTTGCGCGGGCTGCCCTTGGGAGCGCCCGCCAGCGCGGGCAGGCATACGAGCACTGCCAGGATCGCAAGGATTTTGGCTGTTATGTTCATGGGCCACCCGGCAAGCATCCCGCGGCGTCGGTCGCGGATCCAGAGGCCGATTCTGCCAGATCCGGTACGAAATCCCGAATCGACACGGCATTCGGCTCCAGGAGGGCGTGGATTCTCCGCTGGGGCATTGACGGCAGAACCTATTATCGGGCGGCGAGCGTGCCGGGCTCGGTTTGATGCCCTGGCGTTGCGGGCAGTGTGGGCCATCCGTGCGCCGGATCGAATTGCAGCACCGCCGTGTGCGGCCGATAGCTTTGGCGCACCTGTCTCAGAAGCGAAAGCACAATCGCGAGCAGCACCCCTGCTCCACGCCGATGATCGCCGCCAGCACGCAGCGCGCCAGGTACTGCAGAGGGCCAGTGAGCGCAGCCAGGACGACGAACACGCAACGGCAAACACGACTTGAGCGAGCTGACTACGGGCGCCGGCGCGATCAGCCATCAGAAGGGCGGTGTAGAGGCCGGTGACCAACGGCATTCCCGTATGGGCCTTCATCGCTCGCCATCATCTTGCATTGCTGCGAGACGATGGTCATCATCGAAACATGCGTACTGTCTTCGAAGCAGCAGGCGGCACCGAAGGCCTACGCCGCCTCGCCAGGGCCTGGCATAGTCGCGTAATGGCCGACGACGTGGTCAGTCATGCCTTCAGCCACGGCTTCCACTCTCAGCATGTCGAGCGACTCGCCGCTTACTGGGCTGAGGCGCTGGGCGGCCCCAGCACGTACTCGGAGTCCTATGGTGACGGGACGACGGTCGTCAGGATGCACAGCGGCAACGGGGAGCACGATGAAATGGATCGCCGCGCAGTTGCCTGCTTTGACCAGGCTCTTGTCGATGTCGGGCTCGCCCGCGACACCGTCCTGAGGCAAGTGCTCCACGACTACTTCAGTTGGGCAACCACGACAACGATGGCACGCTATCATCAGTCTGCCGATGACGTACCGCGCGGCCTAGGAATCCCCCATTGGTCATGGGACGGACTCCAGGTCTAGGAAGCAACGCCGAGCAATGGCCGCAGTATGTCCACGAGACCCTTTCACATCGCCGTTCCGGAGTCCGACGTTTCGGACCTCAGGCAGCGAATCCGCAAGACCCGATGGCCGACGTCGGTGCCGGGCGCCGGATGGTCGATGGGGCTCGATCCTGGTTATCTGCATGCGCTGGCGGATTTCTGGTCCGAGACCTTCGACTGGCGCGCGATCGAGGGCCGCCTCAATGCTCATCGGCACTTTATCGCGGACACCTCGGTCGGTCCGATTCATTTCGTACGCATCACGAGCCGTGCGCGACGCTTGACATCGATCGTCCTCACGCACGGCTGGCCGAGCACATTCGCGGAGTTTCTACGCCTGGGGGAGCTGCTCGCAGGTCCCGTTGATTCAGCGGACTCGGGATTCGATGTCATCATCCCATCGCTCCCAGGATACGGGTTCTCCCCTCCTCCGCATAGGCCTGGCACCAGCGTGTGGGTGATCGCCGACGCGTGGGTCGAGCTCATGCGAACGCTAGGTTACGAGCGTTTCCTTGCGCACGGCGGTGATCTTGGGGCGGGCGTCTCGACAGCCATCGCGTTGCGCCACCCCCAGGCGCTCTCGGGCCTTCATCTCAACTACATTCCAGGCTCCTACGAGCCATACGTGCAGGATCCGAAGCAGCTCTCGCGCGAGGAATCGGAATTCCTCGCTCGTCGACGCGAGTGGGCGGATGCGGAGGGAGGTTATGCCCATGTCCAAGGAACGAAACCCGATACTTTGGGACCTGCCCTGAACGACTCGCCGGTCGGGCTGGCGGCGTGGATGGTTGATAAGTTCAGGACCTGGAGCGATTGCGACGGCGACGTCGAACGTCGATTTACCAAGACGGATCTCCTGACGACGATATCGATTTATTGGCTCACCCAGTCCATGCCTTCCGCAATTCGCCTTTACTGGGAAGGCCGGCGCGCACCGATCCGGCTCGGCAAGGACCAGAGAATCACCGTCCCGACGGCCATCGCGCGTTTTCCGCGAGAACTCCCCATTCCGCCGAGGCATTACGTCGAGCGCGGTTACAACGTAACACGCTGGACCGACTACCCGCGCGGCGGTCACTTTGCTGCCGCCGAAGAGCCGGAATTGCTCGCCAACGACATTCGCTCGTTCATCGCAGGACTTGAACGAGAAGATACCGTATGAGTTGCCCCATGCTCTCACACCTTCAGGCCGTATCTGTGTCCGCGCGGAGAGCATTCTGATGTATATCGTTCGTACAAACAATCCCCGGGCCGATCGGGCCGCAGTTGCATATCGGGATCATTCGCCCGAGGCCGAGGCGCAGCAATAAAAACGTGCAAGACACCGCTCAGCAGCCGCACAATAGCGACCCCGGAAATGAAGTACATGACACAGAGTTCGACCTCGCGAGTACGGTCCGCCGGCCCTACGCGCCCGCCGGAGGCGCGCAGCGCCGTGCACGCCCTTCCGCTTTCCAAGGTACGCGCGATAGCAAATGCCGGCTCAGGGCGGAGCGATGTTCTCCGGTTCTGGTTCGGCGAAAGCTCGCGTCCGACGCCCGACTATATAACGCGGGAGGCGATCCGCGCGCTTGAGGCGGGCCGCACGTTCTACACCCACAATAGCGGCATCGCGGAATTGAGAAGCGCCCTAGCGACCTACCTGACGCGTTTGCACGGGAAGCATATCGCGGACGCCCGCGTTTCCGTGACGAGTTCGGGCGTCTCAGCTCTCAATATCGCCATGCAGGCGGTTCTCGAGCCTGGCGACGAAGCGGTCGTTGTGACGCCCGTCTGGCCGAATGTCGCGGCGATACCGCAGAGCCTCGGCGCGAGCGTGAAGCGCGTCGCTCTCGATTATCAGGGAGGGAAATGGGCACTCGATCTTGAGCGGCTGCTCGCAAGCGTGACCGCCGCGACGCGCCTGCTGGTTGTCAATTCGCCGAACAATCCGACGGGATGGGTCCTGCCGGAAGAAGATCGCCTGCCGATCCTCGAGCATTGCCGCAATCATGGCGTCTGGCTTTTCACCGACGACGTCTATGAGCGACTGATGCTCGGCAATGCCGCCGCGCCTGCCCCGTCGTTCGTTGCTATCGCCGACCCGCACGACCGGGTCATCGGTGTCAACAGCTTCTCGAAAGCGTGGCTCATGACCGGCTGGAGACTGGGCTGGCTCGTCGCGCCCGCAGAGCTCGAGGAGGACTTGGCCAAGCTGATCGAGTTCAACACATCCTGCGCGCCGGAATTCATCCAGAGAGCGGGCCTCGCGGCGGTCGAACAGGGCGAACCGCACATCGCAGCGCTGCGCGCCGACCTGACGGCGTGTCGTGACGTTCTCGTGTCCCGGCTCTCCGGCATCCAGGGACTGGACGTGCCGGTACCGGAAGGCGGCATGTATCTCTTCTTTCGCCGATGCGGAGAGCGCGATTCCGTTTCGCTTGCGAGGCGGCTTATCGCCGAAGCGGGACTGGGACTCGCGCCGGGCGCGGCGTTCGGTCCCGAAGGAGAAGGCTGGCTCAGATGGTGTTTTGCAGCCGACCCTGACACTCTGCGGCGGGGTGCGGAGAAATTCGCGGATTGGCATGGGCGCCCCCGGTAGCCGATGAATCTGCTGACCCTCTTCGGGCTACTCGCGGTGACCGCCATGCTGGTCTTCTATGCGCTTGAGGACCACAATGCGCTGTACATCCTTAAGCAGTCCGTAGTCCCGCACGCCGTGCGCGGCTGATCCGTTGCTCGACGCCGCACTCGCGACATTTACCGCCGCGAAACACAGCATCAATCCGCGGGCGCTTGTTTCCTTCCACCCCACCTTTATACAGTGTGGTGTAGCTCCACCGGAGCTCTCTTGATCCGAAAGTGCGGATCGCCGCAGGCACCTGGAATGCGATACTTATTGATCTGTGCGCTGTTAGCCTTGGCCCTGGCCCAGGCAAGAGCGGCCACGGCTACGAACGTCACTTTTCAACCCCTCGCCAGCATCACGAACGACCGCAATGCGGATTTGCAAAGCCTCGGCGTCCTCTTGGACGCGGGACAGGTTGTCGGCCTGCGGTTTGACACGATCAACGGCAGCGATCCTCATCAAAGCGATTTTTCGATCGACGACATGAAAACTGGCGCGGTGCTCGATGGCGATGCGAAGCACGAGGCCATTGTTCTGCGCGGGTCCATCGACTCAACGGCGGGCAAGGCAGCCCTGGTCGTCACGTATCTGTCAAATGGACTATTTGGAAAGCGCAGAGACTGTCGCGCAGACATGGTGCGCGATGAAGCGGGACAGTGGCATATCGTGAATATTTACGACCACCAGCGGGTTGACCACCTGGTCGTTCAGACCTGGACGCTCGGGATTTCCACGATCGAAGGGATTTGCCCTCGCTGATTCGGTCGCGGCCGGTATCCCGCGCCATCGCATGGCGAGAGAGCCCCACTTCGTCTACCTGAGCACAGCCGGGATCGACGGCGACCTTGGGGGCCACGTTGACGACGGCCAGTGGACGCAGAGCCACCGTAGGCGGGATGTCACTGATAGTCGCGCCATGATCGTTCATGTGCGGGGGCGGCGCCAACGCGCCGGCTCCGCTGGCGCTCGCGCCCGCCCTGCTCGTCAATCCACGCGCCCAATGCTTCATCTCGTGACGGCGTTCTCATTCGCAGACCTCGCGCTCAGGCAGGATTGCCGCCGCACGCCCCGGTGGTCGTTCGCACCGCAGACCGCACGAGGGCAGGCCCACATAGAAACTCGGGCATCGACCCGAACTCCGGCGCACGCAGCGATTCGCACCCGTGATGTGCGCCGGGATCACCGCTACCGCCAAACGAAGGGGTCCCGGGTCACGAACCCGCAGGGGCAGAAGGGGGAATACTGCAATGATCAGGGCAGTCCAAGAGTTCCTCTGCGCGCAGGGCCGCTGCCGTGAGGTACAGCTGGCGGACGGCCCTCCCTACCCCGTCCTGCTGTCGATTGAGCAGATGGCCGGAGGCGTTGAGATGTTCGGCCGGGGCGCAACCCATGCTCCGGGTCTGCGAATCAAGTATCGAGGACACAAGGAGTCCCTGATAACCCTCGGGTGCATCTCCCGCGACAGGCTTGCGGCCGCGCCGTACGGGCGATACGAGCATGACCCGCGCGGCACCATACTCTATGTGGAAAGCAAGGCGGCTCCCGGGCGTCGCAGAATGCTCGAGCTGTCGTACTTCACGCAATCCCGATCATTCGCCGGCATGCTCCCAGGAGTGCGCACCTACTGCGCCGACTGGCTCGAGGCATTGACGGCACGGCCGAAGCTGCGGCTGGTCGTTGATCACACACGGCGGGCGCTGGGCAACCGGTAGGCTGTAATCTGGCAAGATGGACGAAGAAGGCGGCATCAGGGGCCGGACTCCTGAACGCGGTCATCGTCCATGAGTGAGACCCTCGAGCCAAAGCAGGTTGACAAACCATTCCTCGGTCGTTGGGTAGTAACGACCTTCGCGCTGCTCGTAAGATCTCCCGTGAGCTTCGGTGCAGCCGTTGCCTTGCTGGCACTCTTTGATCTGCTCTGCACCGACATAGTCCCTGCGCGTCTCATAAAAGCTGGCCTGACGCTGGTCGTGGGCGCATTGCTGCTTCCCGCTTTCTGGATCCTCGTGAGTCTGCTTTCGCGACAGTCTGATCGGCCTGTCGACCGTTCCGCGCTGCTGCAGCTCGCGGCCTCCACAAGCGTGTGGGGTGGAGGCCTGCTGCCGGGCTGTCTGCTCGCGAGCGTGAGCTGGCTCGTGCACTGGGCCTTGGGGGCGAGTCCGGACATCGCCAACCTCGTCGGCTCCAACACCTGGAGTTGCTCGCTTCTGGTGGTACCACTCGGAGTCTGTTACTTCCCTTTGATGGCTCTTGCTCCCGGTCTCACGGTAATCGAGGCGTGTCAGCTCTCCAAGAAGGCCTCACGCCGGAATGGCGAGTGGATGATCGTGACGTTCGTCGCGGCGCTGTCGCTGGCCGCGGACGTGTTTGCGCGGGCCGCGCGTGCGGGTGAGATTGTCGCGGCTGCGCTCCTTGTCTTTATCGGAGTCTTCAACTACGTTGCATACGTCGACATCTTCGAGAGACGGCTGGAATACGCCCCGCAACCTGTATTCGCGGCCCGGCCGCGCAGGGCGCCGCCTCTGAAGGCACCTCGACCACCACCTCCGCAGAAACCTCGGCCACCCAGGGGGCCATGGGTCGACCGACTGCGTAGCCGATGACCTGCGCGGCCGGCGCGGGTTCCTCTCGCCAACTGTGAAACCGAACACTCTGCGGCTGATCCGAAGAGGCGAGACTAGCGTTCGCGCGCCTTCGTGCGTCGTCGGCAAATAGGGCCCGAAACCTGCAATACTCACGCCGATGCGGTTGATCTGTGTGAGTGATGGTCCGCCAGCAGCGGGGGACACTGGGTGACCGATACTGCCGTGGTAACCGCACGCGGACTGAAGAAACTCTTTGGTCGGCGCCCCGTGCTCGACCTGCTCGATCTGACGGTAGAGCGTGGCGAGGCGATCGGACTGCTGGGAGCCAACGGCGCCGGCAAGACCACCCTCCTGAAATCACTGCTCGGCCTTCTTCCCGTGGACGCGGGACGTTGTGCCGTTCTGGGTGAGCCCTCCTCCTCGCTCTCGCCGACCACGCGGGCGCGCATTGCGTACGTGCCGCAGGCCCCGGGGCAATTCCCATGGCTCACCGGCCACGCGATGCTTCGCTACGTCTCGGCGTTCTATCCTGCTTTCGACTGGAGCTACGTGCGCGACCTTGCGGTGCGCTGGAAGCTGGCGCTGCGAACCCCGATCGGACTGCTCTCGCCCGGTCAACAGCAGCGCCTGTCCATCGTCCGCGCTCTTTCCACCCGGCCCGAAGTGCTGGTACTCGATGAGCCTATTGCGAGCCTGGATCCCGTGACCCGAATCGCAGTGATCGAAGAGGTGATGAGCGAGCGGGCGCGACGCACAGTCACGGTCCTCTTCTCATCGCACCTCATTGGAGACCTCGAGCGCCTGTGTTCGAAGTTCGCCGTACTTGCACGCGGCAAGATTGCGGTGATGGAGAGCGTGGCGTGGTTCAGGAGCCTTGCGCGTGTGACCCTGGACGGCGATGAGCCCACACTGAGCCAGTTACCTGTCCCGAATGCAGCCTTGATCCGCAAGGTCGCAGACGGACGACGCATCGCGGTCATCGCGCGCGCCGGGGTTGCGTCCCTGTCTTCCGCGCTGCCGTCGACGATACGCGTGACCACCGAAGAGCGGGACGTCGAGACGCTAACCTCGGAGTGGATGCAGTGACCGGCACGTTGCTCGTGCTGTGGCGTCTCCTGTTCTATAGGCCACTGATCCTTGTACTATTGTTGCTCGTTTATTCGGCCGCGGCACTTCTCCTGTTCACGGTCGACTCTCCCCATAGAGGAGTCGCTATCGCGGTGATCGCGGCGTTTGCTACCGCCGGCCTGTCGGCGGTTCTAACGGAGCGCATCACACGGCACTCACTTCAGGCGAGCGCCATCGGACTGCCCGATCACTCGCGGGTCATGCGACGGGTTCAGAGCAGCTTTCTGGCGCTCTTTGTGGCGACACCCGCTGCGCTCGCTTGGCTTCTCGGGGCGAGGCCACTGGCCGCACTTGCCGCGTTGGCGGCTTCAACGGCGGCGGGGATAGTTCTCGCCACCTACGGCGCGGTGTGGCTGTTCCTGGTACCGCTTCTTGGCAGGGTGCTTCCGCTCGAGAGCTGGGTCGAGCTGCCGTCCGTTCAAGCGCTGGCCGCGGCCGCAAGCGCCTACCTGATCTGGCGATGGTTTGATCTGCCCTCGAACCTGGAGCAGCGCTGCGCAGCGTCACCCGCTCCCCTGGCTGATGCCAGGCACGAGCGGGCCGACCGGTCCAGACGGCCCGACGAATCGGCGCGACGTGACAAGCCGGCCGCCAGTGCCTCGAACGATGCGCTCATCGATTCCCTGTCTACCGAGCTGGAAGCCGGCCGGCAGCTCGCCGCTGTGCTGGCTCTCGGGTTTGGCTACTCCGTGGCGATCGGCTGGCGCGGGGTGCTTTACGGTACTGGTGTCGCGATCGCCGCCCTCGCGGCGTGGCAGGTGTTACATGGCTGGAGGCCAGCCGTTCTGGCGTACGGCCTGGTCACCGCCATATGTTGTTTCGCTCTGGTGGCGCGATTGCAAACGGTTCTGCTGCGATGGATGCGAACGACCACCGAGCAGGCCCTCCTTCGCCTCACACCCCGCTGGCCCGAACCTCGCTCGATCAAGCGAGCGGTTCTCGCGAGCACCCTGATGGTTCAACGAGGGAGCATTGCCGTTTGGGCGGCCTCTTCGGCGACGACGGCCCTTCTCGGCTGGATCAACAGGACGGAGCTCGTGGACGGCGTTATCGCGCTGCTCGGAACATCATGCGCTTTCAGCGGCGCAGCCTGGGCAGTGCTGGCGCAGCCTCGGATACGCGAGTGGCATCTCTCCAGGATCGTCCTGGTGCTGGTCGTCGCCGCGGGCGTGGTCACGATCCTGTTCGGCGGACCGGTTCTAAGCCACCGATTGGCGGCCGGCATCAGCATGATGGTAGTCCCGCCGGCGCTGGCGCTCGTCTGGTACGCGCTCGCGCCCCTGCGGTTACCGCTGAACGTTGATCCGCGAGCGCTGAAGATCGCAGTCTGAAACGCGCGCGGCATCAGGCGGCATCACTTCGGCCGTGCTTTCGCCATCCCGTCAATGGCCCGCGCCATGCCGGCGGTAATACCAAAGATGTTGCGTCTCGCCCGTGGGGAAAGAGCGCACCAGTCATCGAGGCATCCGATGCCGGCGGCCAACAATCGATCAAGCAGGTATTGCTCGCTGAATTCCGCCAAGGCTCGATCGCCGGTCTCCTGATAATGCGGACTTCTGATCATGACGATGCCCTCACTACCTGTTGGCGCGACCCTGACAGATCGCGCTGGAGGGGACAGTGACCGTCATCGCATGTTGTTGGCGATTGTGGGCCTGGTTTTACTTAATCACCCGGCTGTTTTGCGGTCACCGTGACGCAATACGTGTTTCGACGCGGCTTCGGGAACAGCGACGGACCCGGGCGCATGGTATGGGCCTCGCTTCGCGCGGGTAAGTCAGGCGTAGGCCATCTTCCTGCGGCGCCCCAGATAGCAGGCGCCGAGCAACGCGGCCGTCGCAAGCAGGTACAGCCAGGTGCTGTTTGGGGTGGGGGGTGTCATGCCGGTGAAATCGAGGCCGCGCACGCGGTGCAACGGCCCGACGTACCACCAAACGGTATAGAGCACCTCAAACGGCTTGCTCGTTCCGCTCCAAACACCCAGCGCGAGAGCCAGGGCCGGCACGAACAGAATCCCCGCGACCCACGCCGGCAGCTCGCTCCAGGATCCCCGCAGCAAAAGGTGAACTCCCACGCCTGCGCCGACCGCCGCGGCGACTACGACTCCCGCTATCCAGAGCGCCGGCAACTGACGATAGAGCGATCGGCGGCAGGAGAAAATCAGCGATCCCGTGTCGTGACGACTCTCGCGCGCGCCCATCTGCGCCCATAGCAGTACGGGCCATAGCCAGGCCGCAAGAGTGAAACCGTCCCGCACAGGCTCGCTCGGAACCAACAGGCTGGCGGCAATCATTCCGGCCGCCGCCGCCAGCCACCACCAGCGCTGCCCCCTGAGCATGAGGATCAATTCGGCGGCTACCAGCCGTGCCAGGCCTTGTCCGCGCGCGATGGCGGCCGGACCCGGCAACCTCATCGCCGCCGCTGGGTTCAAGACCGGTACGCCGCCATCACGGTCGACGCGCGCGGACGCTGGCTCATCCCCCGCTTTCCGCCGTGCCTCCCGCGCAGGATCGAAACGATGGAAAGCCAACGCCGCGAGCAGCGTCAGGGCCACCGCCAGCCCTACCCAGATCAGCCGATGCAGGATGATGCCGCTCGTCCAGTGCACGCCATTCCAGACGAACGTCTTCGTCGGCGCCCGCGGACCAGAGATTGTCAGCGAGAAACCTCCTTTGTAACCGGGCACGGAAGCCTTGAGCGCGTGCATCATGTCCCCGCCGATCAGGTTGAACCCGACCAGATCGTCGAATCGGGGCGAGGAACTGGCGGTGCTGAGAATAGCTATCCAAACGAAGAAATAGATCACATTGCCCACCCCGGTCCGAAGTACGGGAAGCATCTCGAAGAGGACCGCCAGGGCCGCGACCACGGCCATCGCCGGCAGTCCCACCCAGATGAACGGCGCCAGCAGCCGCCCTAGCGCGAACTGCCCTTCCTCGAGGTGCAGCAGCTCCAGAACAATCCCGCCCGCCACGAGCACGGCCAGCATCGCGGCGAGCACAACGAAATTGCTCAGCGCCTTGGCTGTCGCATAGAAGAGTTTGCTCATCGGCGTGGTCGCGAGCACCCGGCCCACCCGTGTGCGTTCATCGCGCTGCACGCTGTTCTTGACGATGTAGAAACCGGCCAGCGTGAGGAACGTGGTGCTGACCAGCGTCATCATCCCACCCACCCAGGCCGAATTGTAGACGCCGCGGTAGCCGCCGACTTGCAATACGATTCCACCGGTCGAGGCCTCGTAGGCAATGAGCGCGGCGAGCCCCAACGTGAGCAGGAAGCTGTTTCGGCGAGCCCGTTCCAGAAAATCGGCTCGCCCCATCTGATAGAGCGTGCGCCAGGACCTCATGCGCCCCGCCCCGCTCGCTGACAGGCGAGCTGATACAGATAGGCGTCTTCGAGGGTGGGCGCGGCCCGTTGGGCACCCGCAGGCGCGGAATCCGCCTCGGCCACCAGCCGTACATGGATGCCGTCACTGCGGCGGATCGCGCTGCTGATCACATGATTTTTCCTGATCCCCTCCAGCGATGTGCTCGGCACCACCCACTCCCAAACCTTGCCTTCCGCCTTGCCCAGCAGCTCCTCCGGCGCGGCGTGGACAACCAGGGTGCCCTGATGGATCAAGACGATGTCGGTCGCCGCTGCTTCGATGTCGGACACGATATGGGTCGAGAGGATCACGATCCGGTCAGCGGATAATTCCGCCAGCAGATTCCGGAAGCGCACCCGCTCCTCCGGGTCCAGCCCGACGGTGGGTTCGTCGACGATCAGCAGTTGGGGATCGTTCAGAAGTGCCTGGGCGATTCCGATGCGTTGCCGCATCCCTCCCGAGTACTGCCCCAGCGGCCGCTTGCGCACGTCAGCCAGGTTCAGCAAAACCAACAGCTCCTCGATGCGTCGCCGGCTGCTCGCCGCGTCCAGTCCCTTCACCGCAGCCAGGTATTGCAGAAATTCCGTCGCATTCAGATTCGGATAGACGCCAAAATCCTGCGGCAGGTAGCCCAGCACCGAGCGCAGCGCATCAGGCTGGCGGCGAAGATCGGCGCCATTCCACTTCACGCTGCCCTCGCTCGCGCGCGTGATCGTGGCAACGATGTTCATCAGCGTCGTCTTGCCGGCCCCATTCGGCCCGAGCAGCCCGAGCACCCCCGGTCCCACCGCCAGGCTGAAATTGCGCAGCGCCCACAGCCCCCCGCCGTAGCGCTTACCGACATCATTCAGTTCCAGCTTCAAGGCGTCCTCCCGAAGACCGAGCCCCCCGCAAAGATACTACGGGCGCAGTGCAGCCTCTAACGGACTGCAGGCAGCGCTCACCGCCAAAGCTTTGGTCAGTGTGGCGGATCCTGCTCGTGGTCGACGCCAATGTGAGGCCATTCTACGACCGCCTGGGATTCGAGCCTCACGGGGACGTTCTCGCGCGACTCGATCGGACCAAGCTCTGCGAAAGCTCTGCGACCCAGGATAGGGCACGAGAACCGCATGAGGGCGGGCAGTTCCTGGTCGGACCGGTAGAGCCTCCTCTCCCAGGCCTCACCGCTCATCGACTCCCCAGGGGTCGCGGCGCCGCCCGTAAGGCCGCGTTCGTGGCATACTCCGCAACCACCCGCGCAGAGCGCGCCCATGCCTCCGCGCAACAAGAATCTGGAGGAACTCTACCGTGAAGCGACTGCTACCCCTGTACGGAGTGGGCCTGCTGGCGCTCGCTCTCTGCGCGCCCTGTGCCTCGATCGCCGCCGAGCCCAACGCCAATGCCGTGCCGTACGCTACCCAAGCGAATCCCGAGACCCTGGTGTTGGATCTGAGCGCCGCAGGGCGGGGCCTTGCGACCTCGACCATGCAGATTCCGGTCCGGCCCGGGCCGTTCACGTTAGTGTATCCGCAGTGGATCCCGGGCTATCACGCGCCGCACAATCCGCTGGCGGATGTCTCGGAGCTGAAGGTGAGCGCCAACGGCCAGCCGCTCGACTGGCATCGCGACAAGGTGGACATGTACGCCTTCCACGTCATGGTGCCCCGGGGCGTCCACTCGATCCAGGTGCAGTTCACCGTGCTGTTGAACGGGGGGACGAGCCGGAGGGCATCGCCCAATGTCGCGGTGATCAGCTGGACCCGGGTGTTCTTCTATCAGAATGACATCAATTATCACCATTACTACCTCAAGGCGAGCATCATCCTGCCGGCGGGCTGGGGCTACAGCACCGCACTCACGACCGCGAGCAACGTGGGCCAACGCGTCGACTTCGAAGAGGAGCCGCTCACCTATGTGGGAGACTCGCCGCTGTTCATAGGCCGCTATTACAAGAATGTCCTGCTCTGGCAGCAGGGCGATGCCCACATGTGGCTCGACATGTTCGCCGACGCGCCGCAGGAGCTTGACGTGCCGGCCAAGATCCTCGACGCGTACAAGAACGTGCCGAAGGAGGCGCTGGCGCTCTACGGCTCGCGTCACTGGCATGACTATCACGCGCTGCTGTCACTTTCGGACGCGATCAACTTCGAGGGCGTCGAGCACCACCAGTCGAGCGACAACCGGGCGCCGGCCGACTTCATGACCAACCCGAAAGCGCAGCTCACCGGCGGCGATTTGGTCACACACGAGTTCTCGCACTCCTGGAACGGCAAGTATCGCCGGCCGTGGGATCTGACCACGAACAACTACCAGATCCCGCAGCGCACCGACCTGCTGTGGGTATACGAGGGCATGAACCAATACCTGGGCGATCTGCTCTCGTTCCGCGCCGGTATCCGCAAGCCGAGCCTCTACCCGCAGTACCTGGCGATGATCTATACCGATATGGCGACCGAGCCGGGCCGCGACACCGAGCCGCTGATCGACCTGACCACCGGTGCGCCGTATTTCTACGAAACCGGGCGCGGGCAATACAATTCACTGCGCCGTAACGCCGGGGATTTCTACACCGAGGGCGAGCTGCTGTGGCTCGATGTCGACACCATCATCCGCGAGAAGACCCACGGCCAAAAATCCCTCGACACGTTCCTGCATCTGTACAGCGCGCCGGCGCTCACGGGGCCGATTACCAAGACCTACACCCGCGCCGATATCGAGCACCTGCTGAACGAGGTGGTGCCATACGACTGGCATGCGTTCTTCCAGCGGCACGTGTATGAAATCGCCAAGCTTCCGCCAACGAATGACCTGAAGCGCGCGGGCTGGCGCCTCGTGTACACCTCCAAGCCCAACCCGTTCGTGCAGGCCGCGGAATCGATGTTCCACCTCGACAGTCAGTGGCTGACCTACGGCTTCAACATCAACAAGATGGGGGTGCTCACCGACGTGCGCGACGGCTCGCCCGCCTGGGAAGCGGGGATGTCTCCGGGAATGAAGATCGAGGCGGTCGGCGGTCAAAGCTTCACGCCGAAGGTGCTCAGCTACTCCATGAAACAGGCCAAGGACCACCAACAGCCGACTCAGTTTACGGTCTCGCAGGACGGCTGGTTCCGGACGATCTCGGTCAGTTATTTCGGCGGCGAGCTCTATCCGCACCTGGTGCGCATCCCGGGCACCGAGGACATGCTGGCGAAGATCATGGCGCCTCACGCCGGCTCGTAGGGCATTCTGCGCTGAACACCCCCCTTGCTTTCGCCTCGGCGATTGCAAGGGGGTGTGGCTCACTGCCTGTCAGCGATCGGTTTCAGCGTTCACCAAACTGACTCACCTTGGCGGCCCTGGCCGGGTCACTTGATGTGCCGACGTACCTCGGACAGAAATTCGAGATGAGCTTCGGCAGTGGCGAACCCTTTGCCCATCGTATCGATGGCGGCGTACGTACAACCCCACTCCCGACACCATTTGAGGCGCTTGGCGATGTCCTGCGGCGTCTTGTCCGTCCTGCCGATGACCATCTCCCTGCCGAACGTCGCCGGATCGCGCCCCGCCTCGCGCAAGGCGCTCTCGAGCTGCTTCCAGCCGTCGATCACGCGGTCAGTCGCTCCGGCGGAGAAGATGAACCCATCTCCGATGCGCGCCGCGCGTCGAAAGGCAGCCTCGACGAAGCCGCCGAACCAGATCGGAATGCGGCGCTTCGGGCGCGGGTTGATGCAGGCGCGATCGACGTGATCGAACTTGCCGTCGAAGCTCACCAGCGGCTCGCTCCAGAGCTTGCGCAGGAGCTCCACCTGCTCGTCCAGGCGTCGGCCGCGCGTCTTGAAATCCTGCCCGAGCGCCTGGTACTCCACGTAATTCCAGCCGATGCCGACGCCGAGCCGGAAGCGCCCACCGGAAAGCAGGTCGATGTCCGCCGCTTGGCGCGCGACGAGCGCCGTCTGCCGTTGCGGCAGGATCAGGATGCCGGTAACCAGCTCGAGGCGATGCGTGAGCGCCGCGAGATGGGCGAACATCACGAGCGGATCGTGGAAGGGATGCTTCTCGGTGTAAGGCCCCGTGAGCTTCGGCTCGCGACCTTCGTGCACCGCACCGAGGACGTGATCGTAGCTGAGGAGGTAGTCGTAGCCGAGCGCCTCGAGCGTGGTCCCGATGCGGCGTACGGCCTCCGGATCACCGCGAAGCTCGATCTGAGGGTAAACGGCACCGATTTTCATGTTTCGATCCCCTTCGGATGCGCCACTGTGCCCGTTGGAAGTCTACGCATTGAGCCGGTTTGCGCGCAACGCACGGCGTGCCCTGAATCGCGGAAACATCGGCCCGAGCTTCACACCTACAACTACAGCAGTCTCACCCCCGGCGATCTCATCAGCCCGGTCCTCACGCTGAAAAATTGGACCCCCGGCCAAGGGGCCGAACCGGAGCTCGCCTTGAGCACCACCGTTCCACCCGGCACGCAGTTCAAGCTCACCCCGGAGGATCGGGACCGGCCAGACGGGACGCCCTACCCGCTCGTGCGCATGCAGGGGAAAGTGATTGCGACGTTCGAACAGTTCGCCAAGCTCGAGCAGGTGCTCGGTCCCTATGGCGGGCAGATGGCCTCCTTTGACTGGGTCTTTTCACCGCGTGGCCCCGATGGCCTTCCCGAGCCCATGTTTGATCGGACCTCGGGCGATGTAGACCCCAAGGTAGTCGCGTACTGCGCACACATTACGATCTCGCCTATATCGCGAAAACCACCTGGGCGCAGCGCGGCCGGACCGCCTGTCCGCAAGCCGAGGCCAAATGGAGCGCCGTCGCGATGGCGAAGTTTCCGTAGCGTGAGCCTCCGATACCTCGCAATGGACTGCGCGCGCCTGGTCTTCGCCACCCGGCGGCATCGCGAGTTGTACGTGATCGAGTCCGATGATGGCCATCGTCGCTTGCATCGTGTCACTTCCCCGGATGTTGAGGTTGGGGCCCCACCGTCTCGAGGTCCTCCAGGATCGGGCAGCTCGGACGCTCATCGCCGTGGCAACGATGAGCGAGCCCGGCGATCGTGTCGCGGATCTTCATCAGCTCGGCGATCTTGCGGTCGAGGCCCGCAACGTGCGCGAGCGCGAGGCGCTTGACGTCGCGGCTCGCCCGCTTGCGGTCGCGATAGAGCGCGAGCAACTCATCCACTTCCTTCAAGGAAAAACCGAGGCTGCGCGCACGATGAATGAAGCGAAGGGTCTGCACGTTGCTCTCGTCGTACGCCCGATACCGATTCGCCAGGCGCTCGACCGGCGTGATGAGCCCTACCTCCTCGTAGAAACGAATGGTTTTCGACGGTACGGCGGAACGCTCTGACGCCTGACCTATGGTCATTACCGCACTACCCTTCATTCAACGACTCCCCACTCGGATGCGCGGCCGTGGGCCGCCAGCGCCGCAGCAGCAGCGCGTTCGACACGACGCTCACCGAGGACAGCGCCATCGCCGCCCCGGCAATGACCGGGCTCAGATAACCCAGCGCCGCCGCCGGAAGACCGACCACGTTGTATATGAAGGCCCAGAACAGCCCCTGTTGGATCTTGCGATAGGTAGCGCGGCTCACGGCGATCGCATCGCGGATGAGTCGCGGATCCCCGCGCATGAGCGTCACTCCCGCCGTCTGGATCGTAACATCAGCGCCGGTACCCATCGCGATACCGACATCGGCCGCGGCGAGCGCCGGCGCGTCGTTGACGCCATCACCGACCATGCCGACGTGCCGGCCCTGCTCCTTCAGACGCCGAATCTCGACCACCTTGTCCTCGGGCAACACGCCCGCGAGCACCCGCCGGATGCCGAGCTGCGCGGCCACTGCCGCCGCGGTTCGTTCGTTGTCGCCGGTGAGGAGAGTCGTCTCGATGCCCATCGCCTGTAGCGTGCGAACGGCGGCGGCCGCCGAAGGCTTGACGGGGTCAGCGACGGCGATGAGTCCCAGCCAGGTGGGCTGCGGATCGAGCGCCGCGATCCACATCACGGTCTTCCCGTCCCGCTCCATCTCCCCGGCCTGCGCCTCCGCGCCCGCGGTGATCACGCCGTGCTCGTTCATCAGCCGGCGGTTACCTATCGCAAGGCGGCGTGCGCCCACTCGGGCGGTCAGTCCCCTGCCAGGATGACTGTGAAACTCCTCGGGCGCGCAGATGACGGGCGCGGCGCTCCCGGTGGCCTCCCGCTCGCGAGCCTTCGCCAACACTGCGCGCGAGAGTGGGTGCTCGCTGCCCGCCTGTGCCGCTGCGGCAAGGCTGAGTAGTTCCTCCTCCGTGATGCCATTCGAGAACACGTCCGTTACCGCAGGCTTTCCCTCCGTGACCGTCCCTGTCTTGTCGAGAACGATCGTGTCGATCCGATGTGTGCGCTCGAGCGCCTCCGCATCCTGAATCAGGATGCCGGCCTTCGCCGCAACACCGGTTCCCACCATGAGCGCCGCGGGTGTCGCGAGACCGAGCGCGCAGGGACAGGCGATGACGAGCACCGAGACAGCCGAAATGACGCCCGCCGTGAAGTTGCCGGCGATGAGCCACCAGCCGAGGAACGCTCCGAGCGCAAGCAACACCACGAGCGGCACGAAAATCGACGCCACCCGATCGACGAGCCTCTGCACGGGTGCCTTCCTGGCCTGCGCGCCCTCGATCAGCGCGATGATGCGCGACAGCGTCGATTCCTCGCCGATCGCGGTCGCCTCGAGGCGCAGCAGGCCGCTGCCATTGATCGACCCTCCGCTCACACGATCGCCGGTCGCCTTCGGGACGGGCAGACTCTCACCGGTCAGCAGACTCTCGTCGACTTCGCTGCGTCCGCCCATGACGACACCGTCGACGGGTAGTCGCTCGCCCGGCCGCACAACGGCGAGGTCGCCGACCGCAACCGCGCCGATTGGAACCTCGACTTCCCTACCGTTGCGCTCGATACGCGCGCGCTCCGGACGCAACGACAGCAGCGCTCGAACCTGCGCCGTCGTCGATCGTTTGGCGCGGGCCTCGAGCCATTTGCCGACGGTCACGAGCGCAATCACCACGGCGGCGGAATCGAAGTAAAGCGGGGTCCCGGCCGGGCGCGCGAGGAGGAGGAAAACACTGTAGAAGTACGCTGCGGACGTGCCGAGAGCCACGAGCAGGTCCATGTTCCCGACCCTCGCCCGCAAGGCTTTCCACGCGCCGACCTGGAATCGAGCCCCAATGACGAACTGCACGGGTGTCGCCAGCGCGAGTTGCAACCAGCCGGGCACGCCTACCCCGAGCATCGGAGCGAGAAGCGGTGCGCTGAGGACGACCGCGGCTACGAGCCGTAGGCCTTCGGCCCGCAAGCGCCGCTGCGCGGCAACCGAGCGCTGGGAGTCTGGAGCAGGATCGCTCGTCGGCAGGTCCGCCTCGTAGCCGGCGTGCCGCACGGCCGCAACGAGATCCATCGCGGCGACGCGCCCCGGCTCGTAGCGGATGTCCGCCTTCTCGCTCGCGAGATTGACCACCGCGTGAACACCGGAGAGCGCGTTCAAGGCTTTTTCCACCCGGCCGGCGCAAGTGGCGCAGGTCATGCCGCCAATCGGCATGACGAGGTGTCGCCGGGCGAAGTCCGCAGGCTCGCGCGCCGCGGACTCTCGCGGCGTGATGCGCTCTGGCGATGCGCGACCCATCGCGCCGTCCTCGCTCCTCAGAGCACCTGGCCGGAGAACCCTCCAGCCTCGAGGGCGTGGATCAAGTCGTCAGGTCGCGCCGCGCCCTTGACGGTAGCGCGGCCGTTGGGGAGGTCGACTTGAGCCTCTGTCACGCCCGGCACGTGCGCGAGTATGCGAGTCACGCTGCTGGCGCAACCCCCACAGGTCATGCCGAACACCGCGAGCACTACGGGCCCGGGGGGCTTATCGGACATCTGCGCCGCCATGGGTATCTCCTTCCAGTGTTCTGGAAGCTATATAAGCCCTCCCGTCACTGGAAGGTCAAGGCCCGGGGTGGACGTGCCTCGTCAGGCCCCGACGGCCCCGGGTGCCGGCGGGTCACTTGCATCCGCCGTGGATCCCGGCGCCGCCGCCGCGAACTGCCGCCGGTACAGCTCCGCATAGACGCCGGCTTCAGCCAACAGCTGTGCGTGAGTCCCTCTCTCCGCGATCCGACCCGCCTTTAGAACGAGAATCTGATCGGCCCGGACAACGGTGGACAGGCGGTGGGCGATCACGATCGACGTGCGGCCGGCGAGTGCCTGCTCCAAAGCCCGTTGGATGGCTGTCTCGGAGGCCGAATCGAGATGAGCGGTCGCTTCGTCCAGGATGACCAGATCCGGCGCCTTGAGCAGCAGCCGTGCTATCGCCAGACGCTGCTTCTCGCCACCGGAGAATCGGTAGCCGCGCTCGCCGACCATCGTGTCGAGCCCGTCCGGCAGTGCCTCCACCACTTCGAGGATCTGGGCATCGCCGAGGGCTGCACGGATCTCCTCATCGCTCGCGTCCGGTCGCGCATAAAGGAGATTCGCACGCAGCGTGTCATGGAACAGGTGTGCATCCTGCGTCACCACACCGATGCGCGCTCGCAGAGACTCGAGCGCCGCATCGCGAATGTCGATACCGTTCAGGCGCACGGACCCGGCTTCCGGGTCGTATAGCCGTGGAATGAGATGCGTAATGGTGGTCTTTCCGGATCCCGAAGGGCCAACGAGCGCCACCAGTTGCCCCGGCTCCACGTTGAAACTGATGTCATGAAGTACCGTCCGCTGTACGCGCCTTTCGGGAACGGCGATGGATTCCAGCGAGGCCAAGGAAACTTCAGCGGCCAATGGGTAGTGAAAGGAAACGTCATCGAAAGCCAGGCGAATCGGCCCTGGGGAGATCGTTAAGGCGTTTTGGCGCTCGCGAATCGTCGGTTCGAGATCCAGGACCTCGAAGATCCTCTCGAACGACACGAGTGCGGTCATGACGTTGACCTGCACGTTGGAAAGACCCATGAGTGGCGCATACAAGCGGCTGAGCAGCGAGGCGATCGCCACGACGGTACCCAGGTCGAGCAGGTGCTGAATGACAAGCACGCCTCCCCACCCATAAGCCAGCGCGGTTGCGAGTGTTGCGGTGAGAATCAATCCCGAGGCGTTCAAGCGGCCGTACAACGTCGCCTTGATTTGCGTTCGCGACAGAGTCCTCGCCTTGAGCTCGAATGCGCGAACGTCCTCCCCGGGACGGCCAAACAGCTTGCTGAGCAGGGCTCCCGCCACATTGAAGCGCTCCACCATGGCGCTCGCCATGGCAGCCGTTGCCGCGAAGGCTTCCCGCGTGACCTCGCGGATTCGCCGGCCCCAATGGCGGGCCGGAAGCACGAAAGCCGGCACGAGAACCAGGATGATGAGCGTGATCCGCCACGAGAGCGCAAACAGGGCACCGAAGGCCAGCACCACGGTCACCGAATTGCCGGCCACGTTCGAGAGCACATCCGTGAAGGCCCTGCGGGCGCCGGCGGCATCGGTCACGAGCCGGGTCACCAGGGCGCCGGTTTGCGCCCGCGAGAAAAATGCCAGCGGCATCCGCTGGATGTGCTCGAACAACCTCGTTCGCAGCGACACCACGATCTCGGCACCGATGCGCGTCGCCAGATACGTCTGACCGAGCCCGAGCGCAGCATCGACCACCCCCAGGCCGGCGATCAGGGCCGCGAGTCGCACGATGAGCGCTGCGTTCTGCTTCAGGATCCCCTCATCGATGATCTCGCGATAGATGAGGGGATAGGCGATCCCAATGGAGGAGCTGACGACCACCACTACGAGAAACACGAGCAGCAGGGCAGAATGCGGCGTCGCGACCGCCAGTGTGCGGCGGACGGTCGCCCACTTGATCTTCTGCTGCGCGACGACGGCGGTGTTGGCTCGCGAAGGAATCATACTGGAAGCCGGGCATCATACCCCGAGCGCCCCCCGCCGAGCCGCCCCTGGCCACAGGCGCCGCTGCGCGAGCGTTGCGATCAGGTCGCTCTACACCCCGGCGGATGGCCGCGTGACCCCATCGTAGGCGCGGCATTGCGGTTGGACGGCCTGTCCCTGGGTGCTAGAATCGCGCGCCTTGCGTGGGGCGGTAGCTCAGCTGGGAGAGCGTCGCGTTCGCAATGCGAAGGTCGAGGGTTCGATCCCCTTCCGCTCCACCACCCTTCCTGGATCACTGCGAAAGCCTCCGGAGAGATCCATGCTGTCCATCGGCGCGCGGGCGCCCGAGTTCACCCTGCCGGACGCGGACGGCGAGGCGACCTCGCTCAGCAATCTGCTGCGGGCTGGGCCGCTCGTCCTCTACTTCTACCCGGCCGATTTCACCCCCGGCTGCACCCGCGAGGCCTGCCAGCTTCGCGACATGCACCTGGACGTGGAGAGCGCGGGACTGACAGTCGCGGGCGTCAGCCCTCAGAGCCCTCAGAGCCACCGCGCCTTCCGCGAGAAGTACAAGCTCCCCTTCACCCTGCTTGCGGACATCGACCGCTTCGTCATCAAGATGTACGACGTGCAGGGACCGTTCGGGCTGGGGGTGCGTCGCGCGACGTTTCTCATTGACCAGGCAAGACACATCCAGGATGCGGTTCTGGCCGACTTTCGCATCGCTCAGCACGAAGCGTTTGTGCGCAAGGCCGTCGCGCTGAGCGCGCGTTCCCGCTAGGACGGGCCTCGATCAGTAGCCGATGCGCAGCACGCTCGCCGGACTGTAGCTGGGGACGGTCACGACCCACACGGCGCGCTGCCCTGCGGACAGCTGGATGACCTGTCCGCTCAGCACCCGGATGAGACCCGGAATGGTCGCCGCCGGGCAGACCACGAGCACGTTGTCTCCCGCATGCGCGGCCATGATCTGTCCCGCGATTGCGCCGGCGTCGCTGCTCACGAGCGTCACCGGCTGCTTGCCGAGCGCTTGCGCCAGTGGCGCCGCGGTCTGCTTCGCCCGCCGCGTGGCGCTTACGTAGATGGCGGCGAGCCCGTCCGGCGCGTTGCCCTCGGCGAACTGCTGTGCCAGCTGCTGCGCCTGCTGCTCGCCGACGGCTGAGAGCGGGGGATCGTCGATGGTGCCCAGCACCCTGCTCGCGGGCGGTACGATGACCACGATGGTGTTCGTGGCCGACTTTTGCAGCCACAGGGCCACACCGATCACCACCAGCGCGGCCAGCAGAATCATCCAGACCGGGGCTAGAAAAGGGCGGCGGCGGCGGCTAATGGCGGGAGGGACCATGGGGGAGGCGTTCCGGTGTGACGCGTAGGATGCTCCGAGTCGCGTATGGTAGCGACGTGCCACCTCTCAGGGGAAACGTGGACGCCATCACAATTCCCCGACCCCACCGTGCCCTGCCGTTGCGCCCGGCTCCACAGTTTTTGCCCGGTGGCATCTGTAACATTGACCTGGATCGCCAGACCGGAGAGCCCTCGGGGGGCCGAAATGCGCACGGGTGGCCAGACCACCGTCATCAAGCGAGTCCTGGAGCGTCGCGCGCAGCGGCCTTCGGCGATTCAGGAAGACACCACCGCCACGATCGCAATCATGCTGCGCGTGCTGCCACCGCCGCGCGCGCTCGTCGCGATTGCCGACGCCGGAATACGCGCGGATTTCGAGAGGCGGATTCCCCCGGACATGCTTGATGTCGAAGCGACCGAGGATGAGGAGCAGGCGCTCGTCAGCGTGGTAACGGAGTTCCGTCCCGTCGTCGTGACCGACAGCCTGGAGCTCATCCGCAGGATACGTTCCCAACAGTCCGCGCGCGCGCCCTACATCGTATACGTCGCGCCACTCGACGAGCCTCGTGAGAGAGAGTCAGGACTCGTAGCTGGCGCGGATGACTGTGTGGGCCGTCGTGTCTCGGATCGTGAGCTGCACGTGCGGCTTGGCGCGGCGCGCCGGATTGCAGAGCTCGAAGGTGTTCTGCGCATTACGCTCGTCGAGAATCGCAAGCTCTCAACGACGGACGACCTGACCCGCGTCGCAAGCAGACGGTTCTTCAGCAAGCACTTTCCCCGTGAGGTGGAGCGTGCGTCTCGGTATGGCCGGCCGCTGTCGCTCATCCTCTGCGACATCGATTACTTCAAGAACGCCAACGACACGCTGGGTCACGCCGGGGGCGATGAGATTCTCAAGCAGTTCGGCACCCGCCTGCAGGAATCGCTGCGCCGCGGCATCGACTGGGTAGCGCGCATCGGCGGCGAGGAATTCGCCATCGTGCTGCCCGAGACGTCCTATGACCAGGCGCTCGATGTCGCGCGCAAGTTGCGCGCGTGCGTCGCCAACAAGTCCTTCAAGGCGCAGGGGCGCAAAGTCGATGTTACGGCGAGCTTCGGTCTCTGCGGTCTCGATCACGTCCCGGTCGGCGAGCGAAAGCTCGCGGAGCACGTGCTGAAAGTCGCCGACGCCGCGCTCTACCGCAGCAAGAATTCAGGCCGCAACCGGGTCACGGCCACGATGCTGCCCGCGCGCGCGCGCTGAGCGGGATGGGATCGACGCCCCCGCCCGAAGCAAGCCCTTGCGCGGAAAGGGCTTTTGCCCCAGCAGCCCCTCAGGCGGATAAGATCAAGGTGGCAAGGCCGCCCCCATTGTGTGAGACTGGTAACATCTCTCCCGCGACTCGCCATCTGCATGGGGAAATCTGTCCGCGAAAAGCGATCCGCCGGCGCGCCATTGTCCGGTGCGGGTGACGGCGCGAATGCGGCGGCTCCCGGCGCGAGCCGCGAAGCGCCCGCGACAGGAGAGCCAGCCGAGCCTCTCGAGCGCGCGAGGCTGCAGGCCGAGGTCGCGAAGCAGCGCCTGCGAATCGCCAAAGAGGAGCTCAAGCGCGCTCGCAAGCGCGTGAAGGAAGCCAAACGCGAGGCCAAGCGAGCTCGGAAGCTCTCTGCAGCGGCTCGCAAGGCGTGGAAGAAAGCGCGCAAAGCGCATCGTGCGGATTTCGCTCCGGCCGCGTCGGCCGGCAAGCGGACGACCGCTTCCCGGGCCAGGCGCAAGAACGCGCGCCGGGGGCGCGGAGCGAGCCGAGCGAGGACGAGCCACGCAAGCACTGTTGCTCCCGTAACCACTCCACCTCAGAGCTGATGCATGCAAGACCAGCACGCGCACCAGACCACACCTCCGCGGGGGAGTGAGTCCGCATCAATCCCCCCCTCGAGCTCGCGCATGCTCGCGAGCTATCTTTCCGACATCGAGCTGCTCCTCGAGGAGCAGCGCTGGGAGCCGGCGCTGCGCGAAGCATTCGATCTGCCCCAGATCGCCGCAGCGTTGAGCGACCCGCGCAAGCAGGTCACCGGCGATCGCGTGCAGGCGTGGTGTGAGCAGTGGCTGAAGCACGACGGGGAGGCGCCGGCGGCGGCCGACCCTGAGGTCGGGCGGATCATTCAGCTCGTCTGCGAGCGGGCCGAGCGCGCGAGTCTGGCCAACGAGTCGGTGCCCGCCCTGGCATTACGCCGTCTGCGGCTCCATCGGTTGCAGCGTACCCGGCACCGCGGCTTCAAGTCGGGTCCGCTCGAGCTGTTGAACCCGGAAGCGGCCGATTCAGCGCGGATCTGCACGACTCTCGTCCACGCCGCACGCCGCTGGTACGCGCAAAGCGCCTGTCACGATGCGGTGGTGCAGGCGAACCTGGCGCGACTCGCGGTGTTGCGTTAGTCGAGTTGGAGCGTCAGGTCTCCGACGACTTCAGCAGCATGCCGCCTGAGGCGACGAGCTTCAACAGCTCGTCGCTCTCCACCGCCTTGCGCAGCGCCTCGAGCATCTGCTGGTCGATGCGGGCGGATTTCTCCGGCACCACGGGATAGCGCACCGCGCCGCGTCACGCCTGAGATCGTGACGCGATCGCCCACGCGCAAGCCGTACCGCCACCCCCATTTGCGGCGCCGGTGCGCTGCGTCTGGGCCTCCCGGCCAAGGATGCCCTCGACGGCCTTGCCGAGCTCGAACGCCAGGTGAACCGCCGTGAGGGCCTGCGGTGCCGCTGGGGGTCTTGGCGCTGGCCGAGGCTTTGGCGGGCGCCTGCCGTGCTATCCCCTGCCGTGCTATCCCAAGGGGCGTCCAGAGAATGGCGAGCGCGAGCGCAACCCCGAGAGGCAGCCGCGCTCGCCTCGCAAGTGGGGTCAAGCTCATGACCCCGGAATACTCGCGACCCTTGCTCGGTCGCACCCGCGCGAAGACGCCACGGCGCGGTAGAATTGGCGGTAAACCTGCGAGTACAAACTGCCGCACGAGCGGCCCGAGGCACAATGACCGGATACACCGAGCTGAAGCTGTACATCGATGGTGAGTGGATCGGCACCGAGAAACGCCGCGCGCACCGGGTCGTCAATCCCGCGACGGGCGCGTCGCTCGGTGAGCTGCCGCTCGTCGATGGCGCGGACCTGGATCGCGCGCTCAACGCCGCCGAGCGCGCCTTCCGCCAATGGAGGCGCTCGACTTCCGAGGAGCGCGCCCGCGTGCTCAAGGGTGCCGCGCACCTCATGCGCGAGCGCCTGGAGCACATCGCCCGGGTGGCCACGCTGGAGGAAGGCAAGCCGTTGCGCGAAGCGCGCGCCGAGGCCAACGCCGTCGCGAATCTCTTCGAGTTCTACGGGGAGGAATGCCGCAGAGCCTACGGCAGGGTGCTGGTGCGACCGACCGGAACGCGCTCTCTGGTCGTCAAGGAGCCCGTCGGTCCCGTCGCCGCCTTTGCACCGTGGAACTTCCCCATCATCAATCCGGGCCGCAAGCTCGGTGCGCCGATCGCCGCGGGCTGCCCGGTGATCATGAAGCCGGCCGAGGAATCGCCGGCCTCCGCGATCGAAGTGGCGCGCACGCTCATCGATGCGGGGCTGCCCGCCGGCGTGCTGCAGCTCGTCTTCGGAGTCCCCGACGAGGTATCGCGCCACCTCCTCGCCTCTCCCATCATCCGCAAGCTCTCGTTCACGGGCTCGACGGCCGTCGGCAAGCATCTGCTCGCGCTCGCGGCCGCGACCGTCAAGCGCACGACCATGGAGCTCGGCGGCCACGCGCCCGTGATCGTTTTCGACGATGCCGATCTCGATCGCACGGTGGAGCTGCTCGCCACGGCGAAATTCCGCAACGCCGGCCAGGTGTGTGTCTCCCCGACGCGCTTTTACGTGCAGCAGGGCATTTACGATCGATTCGTCGCCGCCTTCACCCAACGCACGCGCAAGGTCGAGGTCGGTGACGGCCTCGTCGAGCGCCATCACATGGGGCCGATGGCCAACCCCCGCCGTCCGCAGGCCATGGAGGCGCTGATCGGCGATGCCGTGAGCCGCGGCGCGAGCCTGCGCACCGGCGGCGAGCGCCACGGCAAGGAGGGATTCTTCTATCAGCCGACCGTGCTCTCGGATGTGCCCGTGGAATCGCGCATCATGAGCGAGGAGCCGTTCGGTCCGGTGGCGGTGTTCGCACCCTTCGCCACGTTCGAAGAGGTCGTCGAGCACGCAAACCGCCTGCCCTACGGGCTCGCCGCTTACGCCTTCACGGAATCCGCCAAGCGCTCCATGCTGATCGGCGATGCCCTGGAAGCCGGAATGGTCGGCATCAACTCGGTCGGCATGGCCTTCGCGGATGCACCGTTCGGCGGCGTGAAGGAGAGCGGCCACGGGGCCGAGGACGGCCCGGAGGGACTGGAGGACTGTCTCGTCACCAAGGCGATCCACCAGGCCTGACTACAGCCGCGGAGTCGGTGTCGTGGCGTGCTCGTGCTCATAGGCACGCTGGCACACCGCGCACCGATTCGCTGTGGGATGGGCTTGCAGGCGCTCACGCTCGATCGGCTGCCCGCAGCTCACGCAGATGCCGTAGGTGCCGAGCGCAATCCGCCTGAGCGCGCGCTCGATTGCGCGGATCTCCTGAATGTCGCGCGTCACTTCCGCAAGGTTGACGTCGACCAGGAGGTCGGCAAGGGATTGGTCTTCGAGATCGCCGACGCGGCCTGCGATGTCGGCGTAGGCCTCACTGTCGGACCGCGCCAGCGCCTCGCGCGTCTCGTCCCGCAACTCGGACCATCTGTCCCGGAGCTTGTGCTCGAAATGGGCGTACTCGGCGCGCATCGCCGCGCTTTGGCCTCGAGCGGAATCGTGTGTTTGGGATGTCATACCGGCATCCAGCAACCCGAATGCCTGCCCCGCGCCGCGGCGCGGGTTTTGCTGCCGCTGACGTGGGCTCGAGCGATGTCGCCGTCGCCCCCGGCCGGCCGGGCGTGACTTCGCCCGTGGTATCATCGCTTGATGCCAGCGTTCGTGATGGACCTGCGATATCTCCTTCCCTGGCAGTTCTCCCCGACCCTCTTCATCACCTGCGTAGTTGTCGTCGCGCTTTACGTGCGCGGGATCAGGACGCTCGGCCGCGGCGCCGATCGGGTCGGATTTGGGAGGGCGTTCACGTTCCTTTTAGGTGTGGCGATCAATTATGCGGTGCTGCAGACCTACGTCGACTTTCTGGCACAGCACATGTTCTGGATCCACAGGTTCCAGCACCTCATCCTGCATCATATCGGGCCGGCGCTCATCGTCCTTGCGGCCCCGGAGCGGGTCCTGCGCGCCGGCATTCCCGCCGGCCTGGCGCGGCGGGTGCGGATCGCCCCGTGGATTCTCGGGCCGGTTCGGGTCTCCTTCCGCTTCATTCAGCATCCGCTCATCGCGCCGACGCTGTTCGTGGGACTGATTTACTTCTGGCTGATGCCGTCGATTCACTTCACGGCGATGATCGACGCGCGACGCTACCTGCTCATGAACTGGAGCATGCTGGCCGATGGCATTCTCTTCTGGTGGCTGATGCTCGCACGGCGGCAGGCGCAGGGGAGCGCCGCGATCGGCTACGGCACACGCATCGCGATCCTTACGATCATCGCCGTGCCGCAGATCCTGCTCGGCGCCTACATCGCCCTCCACGGCACCACCCTCTACGACGTCTATGCCGTCTGCGGCCGCGCCTGGGCCATCAGTCCGCTCGATGACCAGCAGATCGGCGGCCTCCTCACCTGGATCCCCGCTGCGATGATGTCCCTGGTTGGCATACTGGTCGTACTGCATCACCTGCTGCACGATCCCGAGGCAATGGCGCCGCGCGGGCGCCGCGCGAGTTCCGTGCAGCCTCCGCGGCGGTTGAGTCAGGAGACTTCGGTGTGACGGCAATCTCCTCAGGCGTCATGCGCGGCCGGCCGGCCGCCATGCTCGTGGCGGCGGCCCTCATTCTGACCGCCGCACTCACGGCCTGTACGCACCGCGACTCGCCCTACGCTCTCGAGAACGTCACGGGCCTCGTGGCGCCGCTCGACTTCCATTTGACCAACCAGGACGACCAGGCGGTCACGGCCGCCGACTATCGCCACGACCTGGTCCTGCTTTACTTCGGGTACACCCGGTGCCCCGACGAGTGCCCGACGACACTCGCCATGCTCGCCAATGCCCTTCACACCCTGGGACCCGAAGCCTCCGAGGTGCGAGTGCTCTTCGTCAGCGTCGATCCGCGCCGCGATACGACCGCGGTGCTCAAGCGTTACGTCAGCAACTTCGGCCCGGAATTCGTAGGCCTCCGCGGCGACCAGGCGGAGCTCACCGACCTCAGCAAGCGCTACCGCGTCGCCTATCACTACGAGCAGCCGGACAAGTACGGCAACTACGAGGTCGACCACAGCAGCGCGATATTCGTCTTCGACGGCGACGGCCGCGCGCGCCTGCTCGGCGACTCGGATAATACGGCGCAGCAGGTTGCCTCCGACCTGCGCCGGCTGCTCGCCGGCTGACCCGAGTCTTCCGCGATGCGATTTCCAACCACAGTCGTGGTGCTCCTGCTTGTTGCGCCAGCACCCATCCTGCCCGCCGCCGCTGCCGGCGCTCAGCGCGCGCCCGCGGCCTGCTTCAACGCCGTCGCCTTGGAGCCGATGACCCCCATCAGACTGTCCCAGGAGCTGACGAAGGCATCCGCGCCGTCCTTCTGCAGCTTGGCCGCGAGGGCCGTGAGGTCCACGCCCGCCTTGGTGAAATCCGCGAGCACCGCCTCACTGTCGCCGCCGTCCGCGCCGATCGCATCGCCGACCTTGCCGTGGTCGGCAAAGGCCTTGAGTGTGTTCTCCGGCATGGTGTTGATGGTGAGCGGCGCAACGAGGCCCTCGACATAGAAGACATCGGGAGCCTTCGGGTCCTTGGTCCCCGTGCTGGCAAAGAGCAGCCGCTGCGGTCTTGCCCCGGCATTGAGCGCTCGCAGCCAGCGTGGCGAGGTGAGGAGCTCGCAGTAGGAGCGGTAGGCGCGGCGGCCGACCGCAAGCCCCAGCCGGTTGCGCAGCGCCGCCGGCACCTTGTCGGCGCTGGCGACGTCCCAGCGGCTGAGGAAAATGGAAGCCACCGAGGCGACGTTGGGATCGAGGCCCGCGGCGATGCGGCGCTCGATCCCGCGCAGCCACGCGCCTGCCGCGGCAACGTATTGCTCCGGCGAGAAGAGCAGCGTCACGTTGATCGGCACGCCGGCGAAGATGGCCGACTCGATCGCGGGCAGGCCTTCCGTCGTCCCCGGTATCTTGATGAAGAGGTTGGGACGCCCGGCGCGGGCATGCAGGTCCCGCGCCTCGGTGAGCGTGGAGCCGGTGTCGTAGGCCAGGCGAGGCGAGACCTCGAGCGATACCCAGCCGTCGACGCCCGCCGTGCGCTCGTGCACCGGCCGGAAGAGATCGGCGGCGCGCGTCAGGTCCTCGAGCGCGAGCTCGAAGAAGAGCTTCTCCTCCTCGAGGCCCGAGGAGGCGAGCTTGCGGATGTCCTCGTCGTAGGCCGAGCCGTGCTTCATCGCGTGATCGAAGATCGTCGGGTTGGAGGTGAGCCCGGTTACGGTGAGCTCATCGATGTAGCGCTTCAGGGTGCCGCTCGAGAGCAGCTCGCGCGTGATGTTGTCCAACCAGAGGCTCTGGCCGGCACGATTGAGCTCGAATGTCGCTTTGCGCGGCCCCGTCCCTGTGCCGCGCCCTTCGGGCCGGCTTTTGCCGTCCAAATTCGTTCCGGACGAATTAGTCATCATGCAACTCCTCAGGCAGATTTCAGCGCATCGCCGACGATCCGCTGCGCCTCCTCGACGACGGTCGCGAGGTGACGCTCGCTGCGGAAACTCTCGGCATAAATCTTGTAGAGACTCTCGGTTCCGGACGGGCGGGCCGCGAACCAGCCGTTCGCGGCGACGATCTTCAGGCCGCCGATCGGGGCGCCATTGCCGGGCGCGCGAGTCAGCTTGCTCGTGATCGGCTCGCCGGCGAGCGTCGCGGCGCGAACGGATTCCGGGGAGAGGCTCGCAATTCGCGCCTTCTCATCGGCTGTCGCCGGTGCATCGATGCGCGTATACCAGGGCGTGCCGAGCTCCGCGGTCAGCTCACGGTAGTGCTCGCCGGGGTCGCGACCGGTGCGCGCGGTGATCTCCGCCGCGAGCAGGCCCATGATGAGCCCGTCCTTGTCGGTGGTCCAAACCGAGCCATCGCGCCTGAGGAAACTCGCGCCGGCGCTCTCCTCGCCGCCGAAGCAGATCGAGCCCTCGAGCAAGCCCGGCGCGAACCACTTGAACCCAACCGGTACCTCGCGCAGCGGCCGCTCGAGGCGTGCCACCACGCGATCGATCAACCCGCTCGAGACGAGTGTCTTGCCGACCGCCGCGGCACCGCTCCAACCCGGACGGTGGGTGAGGAGGTAACGGATGGCCACCGCAAGGTAATGGTTGGGGTTGAGCAGACCCGCTGACGGAGTAACGATGCCGTGGCGATCGGCGTCGGTGTCATTGGCGAAGGCGACACGATAGCGGTCCTTCAGCTGCAACAGACCCGCCATGGCGTAGGGACTCGAGCAGTCCATGCGGATCTTGCCGTCGTGATCCACCGTCATGAAGGCAAAGGTCGGGTCCACCTTCGGATTGACGATGTCGAGATCGAGCCGGTACTTCCTGTTGATGGGCTCCCAGTAATGCACCGCGGCGCCCCCCAACGGATCGACCCCTACGGAAACTCGCGCCCCTCGGATGGCCTCCATGTCTATGACATTGGCCAGATCTTCCACGTAGGGCGCGATGAAATCTTCCGCCCGGGTCGTTGCGCTACGCAAGGCAGTCTCAGCAGGTATCCGCCGGACGCCGGCGTTGCCGTCTCGCAGGAGCGCGTTCGCTCGCGCCTGTATCCAGCCTGTCACATCACTGTCGGCAGGTCCGCCGTTGGGCGGGTTGTATTTGAAGCCTCCGTCCTCGGGCGGGTTGTGCGAAGGCGTGACGACGATGCCGTCGGCGAGGCGTTCGGTGCGTCCGCGGTTGTGCGCCAGGATCGCTCGCGACACGGCCGGGGTCGGGGTCACACCGTCCTCGGGTTGGATCACCGTCTCGACGTCATTGGCGGCGAGCACCTCGAGCGCCGCCCGCTGGGCGGGACCCGAGACGGCGTGGGTATCGCGGCCCATGTAAAGCGGCCCGGTGATGGCCTGCCCCTTGCGGTACTCGCAGATCGCCTGAGTGATGGCGTGGATATGCGCCTCATTGAAGGATCCCTTGAGCGGCGAGCCCCGATGACCGCTGGTGCCGAAGCTGACGAGCTGGCCCGGATCGGCTGGATCGGGTCTGCGGCTGTAGAACTCGCGCTCGAGCCGCGCCGGGTCGATCAGCAACGCCTTCGGCGCCGGCTTACCGGCGAGGGGGGAAAGAGCCAAGGACAACCTCCAAGGGATCGAGCGAGCGGCCACCGCCATCCTACCGCGCTCGCGCCGCTCGGGCGGGCGGATTACACTCGGCCGCCGGCTCGACCTTGGACTGTATAGTCATCCAGCCATGATGCGACTCTACTCGTGGAACGTGAATGGTGCTCGCGCCGTCATCAACAGGGGCCACCTTCAGAGCTTCATCAAGGCGCACAAGCCAGACATCCTGTGTCTCCAGGAAACCAAGGCCGAGCGGGGGCAGATCGAGATCGACCTGCCGGATTATCACGAGTACTGGAACTCCGCCGTGAAGAAGGGCTATTCGGGCACCGCCCTCTTCTCGAGGAAAGAGCCGCTCTCGGTCGTCAACGGCTTCCCGAAGGCGTTCGCCAGGCGCTTCCGGTTCGCCGATGAGCTCGAGCGCGACAGCAGTGAGGAAGGCCGGGTCATCACCGCGGAGTTTCCCAAGCTGTACGTGGTGACCGTGTACACCCCGAATGCCAAGGACGATTTGAGTCGTCTCGCGCTGCGGCACAAGCACTGGGACCCGGCGTTCCTCGCCTATTGCCGGCAGCTCGAGAAGAAAAAGCCCGTCGTCTTCTGCGGCGACCTCAATGTCGCGCACACGGAGCTCGACCTCGCCAACCCCAAACCCAACCGCGGCAAGAAGGGCTTCACGGACGAGGAGCGCGCGGGCTTCCAGAGCTTCGTCGACGCGGGATTCGTCGACACCCTGCGCCTCTTCAAGCCGGGCAGCGGCCACTATACCTGGTGGAGCCGCTTCGCCAACTCGCGCGCGCGCAACGTCGGGTGGAGAATCGATTACTTCCTCGTTTCCCGCAGCCTCAAAAGGGCCGTGAAGGCGGCGCAGATTCATGCCGATGTGATAGGCAGCGATCACTGCCCCATCAGCCTGACGCTCACGATCTGATGGCCTCGAGGCTCGCAGCGGCGTCTCTTACCCTGCTGCTGCTGGCCGCGGGCGGGAGCAGCGCCGCGGTCGCCCGTGAGTCCGGCCTGGTCCTCACTTCGAAGGTGCCCCTCCTCGAGAATCCTCACGAGGCGCTCGCAGTGCGCCTCGCCGCGAAAGACCTTCAGAGCGATCTCACACGCGTCTTCGGCGTTGAGCCGCGCATCGTCACGCGCCGCGAGGGCGCCGGCCGGCTCGCCATCCTGGTGGCGCAGGAATCGGAGCTTCCGGCCGCCCTGCGTCCCGCCGGCGCCACTGCGCCCGAAAGCTTCTCGATCTCCGTGCGCTCGGCCCCCTGGTCCGGCGCAACGCGTCTTGTGGTTCTAACCGGTCCCGACGTCCGCGGCACGATCTACGCGATCTACCAGTTCTCGCAGGACTATCTCGGCGTCGATCCGCTGTACTACTGGACCGGCGAGGCGCCGCCCCGGCGCAGCCGCATCGTATTGCCGGGAGCTCTCGCGCGGACCTTCCCGCCGCCCGTATTCAAGTACCGGGGATTCTTCATCAACGACGAGGACCTCCTCACCGGCTGGGCGCCGGGTGAGAGGACCGACCACTCCGGCATCTCGCTCGCGGTGATGAGCAGGATCTACGAGACCATCCTCAGGCTCAAAGGCAACATGGTGGTGCCGGGAACGTGGATCTTTCCAAGTGATCCGCAGGTCAAGCTCGCCGGCGAGCGCGGGCTGATCCTGACTCAGCATCACGCCATGCCCCTCGGAGTGAACGTCGCGCGCTGGCCGGCCAACGTGCCGTACAACTATTCGACGCATCCCGAGATCCTCGAGCGCGCCTGGAAGGACGCGGTGGCTTCCTACGACCCGCACCAGGAGATCCTCTGGTCGGTGGGACTGCGCGGCCTTTCCGACACCTCCTACGCCTCCATGGACCCGAGCGTCGTCGGCAACGACAAGCGGCTCGGCATGCTCATCAGCAGCGCCATCGCGACCGAGATGAGGATCGTGCGCGCGGTGCATCCCGAGGCGCGGTTCGTCACCGATTTCTGGCAGGAAGGCGCACGCCTCGTGCATGACGGTTACCTCAGGATCCCGCCGGGCGTGACCCCGGTGTGGGCCGATGACGGCTACGGCATTCCGCAGGACGGCGGGGATCTGGCGCCCGGCGAAGGCGTCTACTATCACGTCGCCATGTTGAATGGCCGCGCCAATCATCTGACGGAGATGGTGCCGGTCAGCCGCATCTATGCGGAGCTCGGGCGCTACATCAAGGCGGGCGCGACCGGCTATCTGCTGCTGAACACGAGCAACACCCGGCAGGTGGCGATGACCGCCAAAGCCGCGATGGAGGTCGCCTGGGGCGGCGTGCCCGCTGGAGGCGCCGCGAGCTACTACAGGCGATGGGCCGCGCGGGAGTTTGGCGCGAAGGCGGCCGACACGGTTGCGAAGCTATATCAGGACTACTTCAACGCCTTCTCGCACCTCCCGGCCGGAGAGCCCGGCGCCGGCGAGCAGTACGGCGATCAGCTCTACCACCAGGAAGCGCAGCAGCTGCTCCTCGCCACGATGGTGAGCCCGCCCTATTACTACGTGCCCTCCCAGAGTCCCACATGGACACCCGTCCCCATTCTGGGCCTCACCTCGAGCAAACCGTTCTTCCTGCACATGGGGCCGGACTGGGTGAATACCACGGTACAGCGCGAGCTATCGATCTGCGGCGCCGCGCAAGCGCGCTGGAATGCCGTATGGCATGCGGCCCTTGCGGCGGAGCCGTTGGTCGCCCCCGCGCGGCGCCGGTACTACGAGGCCGAGATGCTGACCATGATCGCGATCAACCGCGACAGCAACCGGATTCTCTACCTGGTCGCATCAGCGGTGAGAGGCTTCCACGCCGGCCACACCGCCAGGGCGCTCGCGGACGCGAAAGAGACCCTGCCCGCCTTCGATGAGATTCAGCGCATGGAATCGGCGGCCGAGTATGGCAAGTGGCGCAACTGGTACCGCGGCGAATGGATCGACAACATCCTCCATACACGCGCCCTGGTGGAAACCTTCATCCGCTACCTCCAGGATCCGATGACGCCCCTGCCGCCACCCGTTCTCTATGACGGCTGGGAGGGTTACTACCACATCATGCACTACGAGGGTGACCGGACGGTCGACGTGCGGTGACGGGGATCCTCATGCGGACGCAGCAGACGCGCCAACATGCATTCGAGATGCGAGGGTGAGAGACCGGACGGAGGCAGGGAGATTCTGACGCTGCCCTCGTCGATGATGGAGTTGGTATGTAGTACCGCCAGCGCGCCCGCGCAGCGGCCGAAGCGCAGGGAGCGGCCGAGGGGCGTCGCCGGCTCGGAGAATGTCATCTGCTCCTCCAGAGCCGCGAGCATCTCCTCCGAGAGCCGCCAGTCGGCGCCGATGTGCCAGGCGAAGGCGGCCGATTGCGCATCGAGTATGGAAGCAATTACGAGCGGATCGACTCGCTCCCGCGGCGGCGACGGTGCGCAGTACTCGAGCGCTGCGCGAAAGAGGACGATCTCGGCCAGTCCGCTGACGAGGCTCAGCAACTCGGCCGCGAACGGATTCGCCCGCTCCACCAGAGCCGCGTGAGGGATGGCGGCGTGAGCCGAGCGCACGGCGTGCTCCCAGACGAGCTCCGGAAACCGTGAGGCTCCTCCCGCGCTGGAAGTCTGGAAGATCGGCTGCATCAGCGCCGCCGCCATGACCGAGCGAAGGCCATCGTTCCCGAGCATCACGATCGCCCGCTCGATGGTCTCGATCGGCTGCGCGGTGACACGATAGAAGGAGCTGTTCGCGACCCGAAGCAGGCTCCCGACCAGCGCCGGGTCGCGTGCGACGATGGCAACCAACTGGCGCACCGAGGCGTTCTCGTCGTTGATGGCGCGAATCAGCTGCGGGAGAAGATTCGGGCGCCGCGGGAAGTAATGCCGCTGGGTTGCCGGATCGCCGATGGCAGCGAGCGCGGCTGCCACGATGCGCTCATGCGCAGGGTCCTGCTGACCGCCTCCCGGGACTCCCAGCTCGAGTTCTCGCAGCCTGCCGAAGATCTCCGCGCGATCGAGGAAATGCCCCGAGGCTGCCTGCAGCACGGGCGGCTCCGGCGCATGCCGCAGGTCGAACGGGGTCTGCGTCTCGATCTCGGACGACCCGCCCAGGAGCGCGGTGCCGAAGCCGAAAGCCAGGCGTAGAGCGGGCCGCGCGAGGTATCCGCAGCCTGCAATCAGCAGCAATGACAGCAACCAGATCACTCTATCGCCCACAGACTTTCGAAGCTGCGCGTAGCTCCGGGCGGTCTATGGTTTTCGGCCGCGACGGGCAAAACTCGCCCTCCGCGGGCCGGTTCTGTGATCGGCAGCACATTGCCGCGGCCTGCGGATTCGCTGGATCGGCATCGAACCCGAGATTAAGCTGGGTCCACGGCCTCAGTCCCGACGTCACGGCAGCGCTCACACCGCATGCGAGTTCTTTTCGGCAAGCGACCAAGCCGCGCCCGCGAGGAAGCCCTGGTGTGGCTGGCCCGGCTGAAGCGTGGGCTTCGCCAGGATGAAGGGCCGGAGCTCCTGGCGTGGCTCAAGCGGCGCTCTCACCGCAACGCCATCGCCAAGGCCGCCGTCGAATGGCACGGGCCCGAGGTGCTGGCCGTCCTCGCGGAAATCTTTCCCATCCCTCCGGCGATCCTCGAGCCGCCGCGCAGACCGCATCCAACCTGGCTCGCCGCCGGGGCTTTCGCCGGTGCTTGCATCACCGTAGTGATTCCCACCGCCATCATCCTGTGGACGGGAGCGCATGGCCACGTGTATGCGACTGCGCCTGAAGCCACCCAGCGGCTGGCCCTCGAGGACGGAACCCGCGTTGCGCTGAACCGCGGAACGCAGATCACCGTCATCTACGCGGTGCGCGCTCGCAGTGTGCAGGTCGCGCGGGGTGAAGCGCTCTTTACGGTCGCGAGCGAGCCGGACCGTCCCTTCTACGTTCATGCGGCGGGTCGAGACTTCGAAACCGCCTCCGCCACCTTCGACGTTCGCCTCGCCGCGCCGGACAGATTGAGTCTCACCGTGCTCGAGGGGACGGTCATAGTGTTTCCGCCTCCTCCACGGAGGCCGCCCGAAGCCCGCAATGAGCGTATTTTGAGCTCGAGAATGCACCAACGGATTCTCCTCGAGCCGCTCCAGATGCTGGTGATCGAGCCGGACGAGGAGTTTGGACAAACACTCACCGAGGAGAGCGTGCGTTCGCGGCTCTCCTGGGAGAGCGGCACCTGACTTCAGCGCTCGGGCGCGCTCTCGACGGCGAAGTGCTCCAGCTCCTTCGGCACGAAAGCCAGATCGGTTGCCTCACGGACGGCAAGACGCATCTGCAGCTCGAGTACGTCTTGCGGAACGGCGCTTTGATATCCCTGGAGGCTGCGGGCGAGCGCCTGCGCGGGCGATACATTCTCGGTCCGCGCCACGCGATAGGCTTTCACGACCAGCGCTTCGGCCGCACCCGGCGTCAGCAGCTGCGGTAACGGCGTGGGAAGCTCTGCGAGCTCTGTCGGTGAGAGCGCGAGCCCGAAGCGCCCCGCGAGCGCCGCGACGAGTGCGCAGGCCTGCGCCGCTGTTGCGGCGGGCAGAATGGGAATTTTGACATCGATCCGGCCCGGCCGCTTGAGGTCCGCCTCGATGAGATCGGGTCGCGACGAGGCGAACACCCAGATGACCTTGCCGCGGTTCGCGGTATTCGCCATCTCCTGGGCGATCATCGAGTAGAGCCGTCCGGAGAGCCCGCCGTCCCCCGGGCCGGAATCGCGCCGGCCGAGCGTCTGGTCCGCCTCGTCGATGAAGACGATGCAGCGCCCCAGCGCGCGGATGAGCCGAAAGATCTTCTCGAGATTCGCCTCGCTCGATCCGATCCATTTGTCGCGGAAGTTCTTCAGCTTCAGCACCGGAACGCCGGCCTCGCCGGCGAGGCACTCAACGAGGAAGGTTTTCCCGGTACCGATCGGCCCGCAGAGCAGGTAGCCCATGGGGAGCGCGCGCACGTCGTTGACACGCCAGAGCGCGATGTCCTGCCGGAGCCAGCTCTTGAGCGAGTCCTGACCGTGATAGTCCTCCAGAGTGCGCGTGGACTCGACGAACTCGATGAGGCCCGGCGCATCGCGCTCGACCATCTCCTTCTTGAGGGCCGCGAAGTCCTCGGCCTGCAGTCTTCGTCCGTTGTGAGCGCGGAGTTTCGTGATCTGCTGAAGTGTATTCACCGATGCGCCGCTCACCGCCGCTGCGAGCGCCGACACATCCGTCGCACGAGGAATCGTCTCGGGATGCTCCCGCTGAAGCAAGCTGAGCGCGGCCTGCAGCTCGCTCACCGAGGGCAGCGGAATGCGCACCAGCTTGACCTGCGGGGAGAACACGATCAGGGGCTCTACGTCGGTGAGATTATCGGCGATGAGCAGGCTGGCGAATGGGAGCTGAACGAAGGGGCTGCCGAGCGCCCAATCGCGCACGAGGTACGTGAGGCTCTCATGCTCGAATCCCCGCCCATCGGCCGGCAGGAGCTGATCGATGCCGCGCATGATGACGGCCACGCGCGGAATGTCGGCATTGCCGACGGCGCTCAGGTTCCCTAGATACCGCATGTACCGGTTGACGAAGCGCACCGCTTCGAGCGGCTGCTGCGGGAGTGCGCGCATGACGGGTGGCGCCCACTGCGCGAGCCGCTTCTCCCCGCGCTCGACGGTCAAGCCATTACCGAGGTCATACGACAGGATGACATCCGTCGCACCGAGCATCTCGTCCTCGACGAACCGATCAATGCCGACGAACCGGTCCCCGATCGCAAAGCGGTCGTGGACGTTCCCGTAGAGCACGAATTGCCCGCAGGCCCCGCTTTCCAGCGCAACCGAGAGATCGGTGGCCCAGTCGGGCAAGCTCGCCCGCCCGGCCTCCGGTGACCGTTGTACCGCTTGCATGATCATCGACATTGGACCGCCGATGGCCGCTCGTCAATTGATTCGCCGCGCGCCACCGGTGCGCTCGTTTTTGGCGGAGAGGGGGAGATTCGAACTCCCGAGGGGCTTGCGCCCCTGCCGGTTTTCAAGACCGGTGCGTTCAACCGCTCCGCCACCTCTCCGGCACGCGGCAATCGGGCGGCGAGATGCTATCAAAACCCGCCGGGCGCCGGACCTCGACCTGACCGCGGCCGGCCCCGGACTCGCGCGCCTTGCCTCGCGCAGGCAATATTCACAGACCCAGGCCGTCGAGAGTTTCATGCCGACCGAAAGCGCTGCCGCCCACTCCGCCCCCTTGCCCTTCTCCAGCCCGGCCAGAAGGCGCCGGCGACCATCGCGCTTCGTCCGCAACATCGTCACGCTGATCGCACTGCTGCACGTGTACGTGGGCGTGCGGCTGCTGCCTGCCCTGCCGATCGGGCTGCTCGGGCGCGGGCTCGGCGCGCTTGCGCTCTGCGCCTCCTTTGCGCTCATCATCGTGGGGGCGCGCGCACGCGGGATGCAGAACAGCAGCTTTGCGGCGAACCTCGCCTGGCTGGGCTCGCTCAACGGCGGCTTCTTTTCCTCGCTCGCCGTCCTTACGGTGACTCGCGATCTCTTCCTCGGGCCCGCCGTGCTCCTGGCCTCTCCCGGCGCGGCCGCCACGCTCGAGACGGCCTCGGCCATAGTCGTGCCGCTCCTCGCCGTACTCGCCACGATCGTGGGATTCATCGACGCACGGCGGCGGCCGCGGGTGGTCGACGTGGCGGTGCCGCTACCCGGCCTGTCGCCCGCGCTGCAGGGGTTCACGATCGCGCAGATCAGCGATGTGCATGTCGGCCCCACCATCAAGCGGGACTTCCTGCGAAGCATCGTTGAGATCGTCAATTCGCTCGAAGTCGATCTCGTCGCCATCACCGGCGACCTGGTGGACGGCTCGGTCGAGCAGCTCGCCGAGCACGTCGAGCCGCTCTCGCGCCTGCGCGCGCGCCACGGCGCCTACTTCGTCACGGGCAACCACGAGTACTATTCGGGCGTCGCGGCGTGGCTCGTGGAGCTGCGCCGCCTCGGGCTCCACATCCTCCTCAACGAGCACGTCGTGTTGAGTCATGGAGGCGCTTCGCTCCTCCTCGCCGGAGTGACGGACTACAGTGCGCACCGTTTCGACCCCGAGCACCGCAGCGACCCGGCGACGGCCCTGGCTGGCGCACCCCCTGACATCCGACCGCGGATCCTGCTTGCGCATCAGCCCCGGACGGCTGCCGCGGCTGCCGACGCGGGCTTCGACCTGCAGCTTTCCGGCCATACCCATGGCGGCCAATTCTGGCCCTGGAACCTCTTCGTGCGGCTGCAGCAGCCCTTCACCGCCGGACTCAACCGGCTGGGGAGACTCTGGGTCTACACGAGTCGTGGCAGCGGCTACTGGGGACCGCCCAAACGGTTGGGAGTGCCGTCCGAGATTGCCCGGGTACGGCTGGTTGCGGCTTCCCAGAGCTGAGACAATCCCTCGGTGTCCCTGATTGCCGCCGTTGCCGATTACACCGCAAGCTTTGCGATCGAGAGCGACTCGGCCCTCGAGACGGCGCGCCAATGTCTGATCGACGCCCTCGCGCGCGGCTTCGAGGCACTCCGCGATCCGGAGTGCGCATGCCTCATGGGTCCTCTCGTGCCGGGAGCTCTGATGCCGGGCGGAGCGCGCATCCCCGGCACTTCCCTGGAGCTCGATCCCGCGCAGGCCGCTTTCTGCCTGGGCGTGATGCTCTGCCGGTTGCCGAGCGGCGAGCCGTGCCCCGATTTGCCGCCCGCTTGCGCCGCCTCGCTCGGAGCCGTCCTCGCGACGGCCGATTACGTGGCGCGCAGGGCCACCATGGAGGGCAAGTCGCCTCCGACGGTGCGCGACGTACTCGCCGCAATCGTCAAGGCGCTGGAAATCCAGGACGTACCCGCGCCCGGGAACGGCTCGCAGCGCGCGTGGATTGCGACCCTCCGCCTCGCTCGGCTGGCCGCCACTGCGGTGGCCACCGCGCAGCTCGGCGGCACGCCGGGACAAATCGTCAGCGCCCTGAGTTATGCGTCGCTCGATGGCGGAATGTTGGTCGAGGCAGACGAGCCCAGCGACATCGCACGCAGAGACTGGGCCACGGCAGAGGCGATCAGCCACGCGGTACGACACGCGTGCTACGCAATGGCCTCCGCCCGCTCGAGCCGTCCAACGGCGATCGACCTCGAGACCGTGGACCTCGCCGGCAGGTTGTTGAGCGCGAGGACCCCGACTCGCGGTCAGCCCTTCGGCACCGAGGTCATCGAGCGGCTTGCCGGTCGCAGAAGTCCGCAGGACGTTACGCGGCTCACCGTCAGATTCCAGTCCGCCGTCAACCGGTACTTCCCGCTGCGCCAAGCCGAGCGCATCAAGGCCCTGTTCGCCGCTCCCGGGCGGCTCGCCGGCCTCCCGGTCAACGAGTTGCTCGCGACGCTGGTGACGAACGGCGCCAGGTAGCAGCTGTTGTAAGCTGTCAAAGTCTAGCGATAGCCCGCGAGCTTGCTGTGCGTGCGGACGGCCTCGGAGCGTGACTCCGCGTCCTCGGGCCTCTGCCAGTCGCGCAGCAGCTTCGCGAACTCGCCCGCCGGCAGCGGCGCGCTGAAATGAAAGCCCTGGTACTGATCGCAGCCGAGCGAGCGCAGGAACTGCAGCTGATCGGGCGTCTCGACGCCTTCCGCGACCACTTTCAGCCGCAGACTGTGCGCGAGCGAGATGATGGCCTGCACGATCGAGGTGTCGACCTCGCTGCCCAGGTCCTTGACGAACGAGCGATCGATCTTCAGCTTGTCGATCGGAAAGCGGCGCAGGTAGTTGATGCTCGAGTAGCCGGTGCCGAAGTCATCGATGGAAACGAGCACGCCCATGCGGCTCAGCTGCTCGAGGACGGCCGCGGACTCCTCCGGGTTGGTCATCACCGCGGTCTCGGTGAGCTCGATCTCCAGGAAGCGCGGCTCGAGCCCGGCGGCCTGTAACGCGCCCCGAATCACCTCGAGCAGATCCCCCCGTCGGAATTGAGTCGGCGCCACATTGACGGCCACCCGCAGCACGGGCAGGCCACTGTGTTGCCACTCGGCACATTGCCTTGAGGCTTCCCGCAGTACCCAGGCGCCGATCTCGTTGATGAGCCCGCACTCCTCGGCCAGCGGGATGAATTCCTCGGGAAGGATGAGCCCGCGCTGCGGATGGCGCCAGCGAATGAGCGCCTCGGCGCTGTAGACATCCCCGCTTTGCATGTCGGCCTTCGGCTGGTAATACAGCTCGAACTGCCCGGCCTCGATCGCCGTGTGCAGGTCGCTCTCGAGACTCACGCGCGCCACCGTGATCGCGTCCATTCCCTCGGCGAAGCACTGGACGTTGTTGCGTCCTCGCTGCTTGGCGCAGTACATCGCGGCATCGGCGCGGGCGAGCAGACTGTCAACCGAGTTCGCGTTGGTAGGATAATAAGCGACACCAATGCTGCAGGTGACGTGCAGCTCGACACCAGAGACGGACATCGGTGCCCGCAGCGCTTCTCTTGCCCGATGAGCGACGGCGACCGCATCCTCCCGGATGCCGGAAGGGCTGATCACGACGATGAACTCGTCGCCGCCGATGCGTGCCACGGTGTCGATATCGCGGACCACGGAGCTCAGGCGGCGCGACACCTCGTTCAGCACGAAGTCTCCCGCGCGATGTCCGAGCGAATCGTTGATCAGCTTGAACCGATCGAGGTCGATGGCCAGCACGGCAAACGGCTGCCCGTCTCGGTTGGCGTGCGCCAACCCCTGCGCGAGCCGGTCATCGAGCAACACCCGATTGGGTAGACCGGTCAGGGCATCATGCGTCGCCAGGTGGCGGAGCTGGCGGTTGGCCGCTTCGAGCTTCTCCGTGCGCGCCGCCACTACGTTCTCCAGCGTCTCCACCTGCACGCGCAGCGCGCGCTCGTGCTGCCACTTGCGAGCCAGCGCGCTCGCGCATTGCAGCACCTCGATCGGCTCGAAGGGCTTCTTCAGCACCAGCAGCCGGTCGGTCTGTCCGAGGCGCGCGACCACATCGCTCCAGCCATAGTCGGAGTGCGCCGAGCAGATCACGACCTGCACGTCCGGGTCGACTGCCCAGAGCTGCTCGATGGTCTCGAGCCCGTCCCAGCCTGGAGGCATGCGCATGTCGATGAACGCAGTCGCGAACGGCCGTCCCGCGGCGGCGGCGCGCTTCGCGCGCTCGACCCCCTCCTGGCCCTGCGAGGCGAATTCCAACACGTAACGTGCGCGCTCCCCCTCCGCCGCGGGAGCGTCTCCGAAGAGCAATGACTCGACGCTGGCCAGAGCCGCCCCCGGCTCCGCACGGCCCGCGCCCAGTATCTTGTCGAAATCCCGATGAATGGCCGGATTGTCATCGACGATGAGAATCCGGGTCGTCTCGAGGCCCGCCATCTCCGCGTTGCGAGGCTCCGTCCCTGCGCCTCGCCCGTCGGGCCGGCTGCCGCCGTCCAAAATCGTTCCAGACGATTTTGTCAAGCACTCCTCCTATGCGGCTCGACCTCGGCCGCCGCGAGGGGCAGCCGCACGGTAAAGCACGCTCCCCGGTTCTCGCCCTCGCTGCGCGCAGTGAGCTCGCCGCCCATTTCCTTGGCGAGGATCGCGCTCGCGTGCAGCCCGAACCCGTGACCCTCCTTCTTGGTCGTGAACCCGAACTCGAACAGCCGCCTCATCGACTCCTCGCTGATGCCCGTGCCCGTGTCCTCCACATCGATGGTGAAGAACCCGGGTGACATGGAGCGAAGCCGCACGATGAGCTCGCGCGGCCCTTGTGCTTGTGTTCTCTCACGCAGGGCGTGGCGCGCGTTGCTCAGAAGATTTCCGAGGATCTGCAGCAGCTTGTGCCGGTCGACGAGCGCGCGGCCGACGGCGCGATAGTCGCGCCGGACCGCCACCTCGGTGCTGGTCGAGAAGTGCATGACCAGGGCGTGCTCGATGAGCTCCGCCAGATCGAGCTGCTCGAGGCTGCCGCCGCGGCGCGCGTAGGTCTGCTGGGCGGCGACGATCTTGCCGATGTGCTCGACGTGAGTGACGACGGCCTGCGCCTCATCGCAGAGCTCGCGATTTTCCGCGACGAGATGCTCACCGAGCTGCCGCAGGTAGCCGGGCAGCTCCCGGCCCCGCGGGTCGTGCTCGAAGAATTCCCCGAGCCGCGAGCCCTGCCCGCCGATCAGCTTCGCCACACGCTCGATGTTGCCCGCGCGTGACTCGCGCAGGCGCGACTGCAGCATTACCGCGGAGACACCGAGGCTGTTGAGGACATTGCCGACGCTATGCAACACCCCGGTCGCGACCTCCGCCATACCTGCATGGCGAGACGCTTCCTGAAGCTGCAACTGCAGCTCGTGTCGCCGCTCCTCGTGCCGCACCTGCGGCGTGACATCCCATGAAACTCCGAGAAGCCGCCGCAGCCGCCCCCTGTCGTCGCGAGAGAGCCGCCCGTGGGTCTGAAGATGAATGGTCGCGCCGTCGGGCGCCGACACCCGTACGCGCAACGCGCAGGTCTCCCGCCTCTCCCTCACTGCGGCGCGGACCGCGCCTCTCAGAGCCGCCAGATCCTCAGGGTAGAAGCTCGCGAGGAGCGTGTCCGTATGCTCGCGCGGGTCGAGCCCGGCGGCCTTGATCGAGGGAATCTCGTTTTCCGTCCAGATGATGCGGCGGTGCGCGAGGTCGTATTCCCAACAGGCGATTCCCGCAGCTTCGGTGGCGAGCGTGAGCAGGCTCTTGCCGTGCTGCAGGCTGGCGTTGAGCTCGGCGAGGCGCACGGCATCGCGCCGTGCGCGCGACTCGAGGTGCGCATCGTACACGGTGGTGATCAGTGTAATCGCGAGCACTCCCATGGCGATCATGCCGATCATCACCGCGAGCCAGCTGTTGGCGACCGCCGCCCCTCCATAGCAGTACGAGCCCGGAGCGAGCATCGCGGCGGCCATAGCCGTGTAGTGCATGCCGGCAATGGCAAATCCCATCACGACCGCCGCGCCGCCGCGGGCCAACCTCATGAGCGTCGACTGGCCGCTGCGCAGGCGGAAGAAGAGCCACAGCGCGACAAAGGAGGCGGTGACGGCGATGGCGATCGAGGCGGCCACGAGAAGCGGGTTGTAGCGGATCACCGGCATGATCTGGATGGCGGCCATGCCGGTGTAGTGCATGGCGCAGATGCCGGCGCCCATCAGGATGGAGCCGGTCGCAAGGCGCGGCAGCGAGAGGTCGCGATGGCTCGAGATCGAGAGTGCAAAGCCGGAGGTGAATATCGCGATGATGAGCGATGCGAGGGTGGTCAGGACGTTGTAGCGCAGCTGGATGGGAACCGAGAAGGCGAGCATGCCGATGAAGTGCATCGACCAGATGCCGACGCCCATCGAGACCGCCCCGCCGAGGAGCCAGAGCCGCGCCGCGCGGCGCTCGGCTCCCCCCACCCTGCCGGCGAGCCGCAGGGCCGTGTAGGAGACCAGGATCGCCACCACAACGGAAAGCGCTACCAGCCAGGGATTGTAAGTGGCGTGCATCCCCGGAAAATTGCCCGAGACGCTCCGCAGGAAGCAGTGCCTGCCTCTCAGTTGCCCGCGTGGCAACTGTGACGCAATCGACACTCAACTCTATTGTCCGGGAGCGGTGCCCGCAAAGGGGTCTGCCCAGGGGGTTGCCGTGAACCGGGCTGCGCCGGATCGGGCCGCTCAATCGGCCGAGGCGCGCGCGTCGGCCAGCGAGCGGCGGCGGGCGCGGAGGATGAAATACGCGATGACCGCCACGGCGAGCGAGATCACGCTGGCTTTCAGCTCTTCGGTGAGGGTCGCCGTCAAAGCCATGGCGATGAGGACCGCGGCCATGCCGGCGATGGCGGCATAACTCGCCCAGGGGAACAGCCACATGGTCAAGGCGGGGGGCGGGGCACCGGTGCGCTCGCGCCTCCGGCGCAATCTCACCTGGGCGATGGCGACGATCATGTAGATGAATACCATGAGCGCGCCGGCGGCGGCGAGGAGGAAGGAGAAAACGCGGTGCGGCGCGACAACGTCCGCCAGAATGCCCACGACGCCTGCGAGCGCGCAGAGGAGCACCGATTTCACCGGCACCTTCCGCCGGTTGAGTTGGATCAGCGCCTGCGGGGCATCGCCGTGTCCAGCCAGCACGAAGAGCACACGCGAGCAGACGTAGAAGGCGGAGTTCAGACAGGAGAGCACCGCCGTCAGGATGATGACGTCCATCGCCGCCCCAGCCCAGGCGAAATGCATCTGCAGCAGGGCACGGGTGAAGGGTGACTTGCCGACCTCGATGCTGTTCCAGGGCACGACGGCGACTATGAAGAAAATCGAGCCCACGTAGAAGGTCAGGACGCGCACGATGATGGAGCTCGTGAGCTGTGCCACCGCGCGTGCCGGCTCCGCCGACTCGACGGCCGCTACGGTGATGATCTCGGCCCCAGTGAGCTGGAAGAAAACGGTCACGGCACCCGCGAGCACCGACACTGCGCCGTGCGGCATGAAGCCGCCATGGTTCGTCAGGTTGGCGAATGTCGGTCCATGCGGCGAGGTCCAGCCGAAGGCGTACGCCGCCCCGATCACGATGAAGGCGATGATCGCGGATACCTTGATCGAGGAGAACCAGAACTCGAACTCGCCGTAGGAGCGCGCCGACATCAGATTGACGGCCGTCATGGCCGCCATCAGGATCAAACCGAGCACGCCCGCGGGCAGCGGGATGTACTCGTGCAGGATGTTGGCGCCAGCGATCGCCTCGAACGGCACCACGATCATCCAGAAATACCAGTAGAGCCAGCCGGTCACGAATCCCGCCCACGGCCCGAGTCCGGCGCGCGGGAAATCCGCAAAGGAGTGTACGCCGGGCAGGCTCATCGCCATCTCCCCGAGCATGCGCATGACCAGCAGCACCAGGGTGCCGGTGATGAGATAGCTCACCACGATGGCCGGCCCTATGGTGGCGATCGAGGTGCTGCTGCCGACGAAAAGGCCGGCACCGATGATCCCGCCGATCGAGATCATCGTAAGGTGCCTCGGCTTGAGCGATCGGCTGAGCTCCGCGGTGGCCATGTCAGGCGCTCCTCGCCGTCAGCTTCTCGAGACCGCCCATGTAGGGCCGTAGCGCCTGCGGCACGCTGACCGTGCCGTCGGCGTTTTGGTAATTCTCGAGCACCGCGACCAGCGCCCGACCCACCGCGAGCCCGGAGCCGTTGAGTGTGTGTACCGGCTCAGGCTTGCCGCCGTCGGGATTGCGCCAGCGCGCTTGCATCCGCCGCGCCTGGAAAGCTTCGAAGTTGCTGCACGAGGAGATCTCGCGGTAACGGCGCTGCGAGGGCAGCCACACCTCGAGGTCATAGGTCTTGGCGCTGCTCGCGCTGACGTCGGCGGCGCAGAGCGCGACGGTTCGGTAGGGCAACTGCAGGCGCCGCAATACCTCCTCCGCGTGGCCCGTCAGCTCCTCGAGCGCTGCATAGGAATCCGATGGGCGTACGATCTGCACCAGTTCCACCTTGTCGAACTGGTGATTGCGGATCATGCCGCGCGTGTCCTTGCCGGCGGCTCCCGCCTCGGAGCGGAAGCAGGGAGTGTGGCAGACGAACTTGAGCGGCAGGGCCTCGGCCGGCACGATCTGCTCGCGCACGAGGTTGGTGACGGGGACTTCGGCCGTCGGAATCAGGTAGAAAGCGTGTTGCGCAGGTTGTGCACTCGCTAGCGACGAGTTCACTGCCTCCACGACGCGGTGCTCGCTCTTCCCGCCTACGTTGAACAGGTCATCCGCGAACTTCGGCAGCTGTCCAGTGCCGAACAGCGCCTGCGGCTGCACGAGATAGGGAACGTAGACTTCCGTGTAGCCATGCTCGCGGGTATGCAAATCCAGCATGAATTGCGCGAGCGCACGATGCAGTCGCGACGCCTGGCCGCGCATGACTACGAAACGCGCCCCGGAGATGCGCACGGCGGCCTCGAAGTCCAGACCACCGAGCTTCTCCCCCACCTGCACGTGGTCTTTGGGCTCGAACTCGAATCGGCGCGGCTCGCCCCACCGGCGCACCTCACGATTATCAGCCTCGCTGCGCCCATCCGGCACCGACTCATGCAACAGGTTCGGCAGGTCGAGCTGAAAGTTCTCGAGCAACCGCTGCAGGTCAGCCAATATGGCGTCGCTCGATGCCACTTCGACGGCCAGCATTTCCCCATGTTTGAGCATCGGCGCCAGGTCTTCGCCCCGCCCCTTTGCCATCCCGACGGCCTTGGCGTTCGCGTTCCGTTCGGCACGGAGGCGATCAACGTCGATCTGCATGGCCTTGCGCTTCTCCTCGATAGTGCGCAGGGCGCTCACATCGAGCGTAAACCCCCGGCGCGCCAGGTTACGGGCGACGGCCTCGGGGTCGGAGCGCAGCAGCTTCGGATCGATCATTTACTCTTGTTCCTCAGTCGCGCCAGCGCTTCACCGATCTTGATCTCGAGCCCGCGCGGCACGGGGCGGTAGTATCGTCTATCCGGCATCTCGTCAGGCAGGTAGCGCTCGCCGGCCGCGTAGGCTTCCGGCTCATCGTGCGCATAGCGGTACCCTTCGCTATAGCCCAGACCCTTCATCAGCCGCGTCGGTGCGTTGCGCAGTCGCAGCGGCACGTCCAGCGTGCCGAACTGCTCGACGTCGGCCATAGCCTCGCCCATCCCGACGTACACCGCATTGCTTTTCGGCGCACAGGCGAGGTAGACCACCGCATTCGCGATCGCCAACTCCCCTTCGGGCGAGCCCAGACGGTCGTAGGCTTCCCAGGCATCCAGCGTGAGCGCGAAGGCCCGGGGGTCGGCGATCCCGACGTCCTCCACCGCCATGCGGACCACGCGCCTCGCGATGTAAAGCGGATCGCAGCCGCCATCGAGCATGCGGCAGAGCCAGTAGAGCGCCGCATCCGGATCGGTGCCGCGCACCGCCTTGTGCAGCGCCGAGATCTGATCGTAGAACTGATCCCCCCCCTTGTCGAAGCGCCGGCGGCCGCCGCTGGCGACCTCCTGCGCAAGATTGAGAGTGATGAGCCGTGAGCCGGTCGCGGCCGCGTCGGCGAGGCCCGCCGCGAGCTCGAGCATGTTGAGGCCGCGCCGGCCGTCGCCGTCGGCCGCCTTCGCGATCAGCTCGAGCGCCGCCGGCTCGGCTGCGATCCCCGCGTCGCCGAGGCCCCTCTCGCGATCCGCGAGCGCGGCGCGAAGCAGCGACTCGATGTCCGTCACCGTGAGCGGGCGCAGTACGTAGACCCGCGCCCGCGAGAGCAAAGCGCTCACGACCTCGAATGACGGGTTCTCCGTCGTCGCGCCGACAAAAGTCAGCGTGCCGTCCTCGAGATACGGCAGGAAGGTGTCCTGCTGCGCCTTGTTGAATCGGTGCACCTCGTCGAGAAAGAGCAGCGTCGGCCGCCCGCTCGCGGCGCGCGCCTCGCGCGCGGTCTGCACCGCGGCACGAATGTCCTTGACGCCCGCCATCACCGCCGAGAGTTGGATGAACTGCGCGTTGGCGCGCCTCGCGATGAGCCGCGCCAGCGTCGTCTTGCCGGTGCCCGGAGGACCCCAGAGGATGAGCGAGTGCAGCTGCCCCGACTCGATGGCGCGGCGCAGCGGCTTGCCGGAACCGAGCAGCTGCTGTTGGCCGACGACTTCCTCGAGGGAGCGCGGCCGCATGCGATCGGCGAGAGGGCGCAAAGGATCGGGCGTGCTGGTGCCGGCACTCACTTCGCCGGAGTTCCGATCACGTCCGCCCCGGACGGCGGGGTGAAGGTGAAATCCTTGGCCGGCACGGGATGATTGACCTCGACGTCCTGAAAGATGATGGTGACGATCTGACCGAGCTTGTCCTCGAGAATCATCCGCTGCAGTGTGCCCTTGAGGTCGAAGCCGAAGAGCGCGCTCTTGAAGTCGGCGTCGGTGCTGCGCGGCTCCACGTACACCCAGTTGAGGCCCTCCCGGTTCCCCACCAGGCTCTCCGTGAAGTGCGTGCGCACATCGACCGTCCCGGAAAGCAACATCGCCGGGGTGGCGGAGAGCGCGGCGGTGACCGGCCGCACGGTGACCTGCTCGAGATCGCGGTCGAAGTACCAGAGATTGCGGCCATCGGAAACCATCAGCTGACCGCTCCCGGGGGAGCTCGCCTGCGCTGGCGCCCCGCTCTGTCCGGCAGGCGCGGCCTGGGGGATGCTCTGCGGGTGGATGTCCCAGCGGAACTTGCCGGGCCGCTCGACGGTGAGCGTGCCGGTGGACCGGCCGACCTCCGCGCCCTGGGCGTTCGCGATCGTCTGCAGAAACGTAACCCGCAGGCTCTTCAGGTTCTTCAGGTACCGGTCGAGGGGCGTCGGCGCCGAGGTTGGCGCCGGGGTGCCGGGCTGCGCCTGCGTTGCAGCGGAAGCCTGCGGAGTGTGGGCCGCCGCGCCCGCGAGCGCCGCTATGATGCACAACCCGGCCGCGATCGCCACGCTCGATGCTCTTTTCAACATGCTCTGATCTTTATCTTTCATTCTTCCGCCGGCGCGGGCGCCAGCACTTCGCGTGAGCCGTTCGCCTGCAGCGGCCCGACGAGGCCCGCGATCTCCATCGCCTCGAGGAGCCGGGCCGCGCGGTTGTAGCCGATCTTGAGCCGCCGCTGCACATAGGAGATCGACGGCTTGCGCTCCGTGATGACGATCCTGACGGCCTCGTCGTAGAGCGCATCCTGCTCCGGATCCTCGATCACGCTGCCGTCCTCGCCTTCCTCGCCGGGCAGTCCGGGTATCGGCGCCCTGGGCCCGCTCAGCACCTCCTCGATGTAGTCGGGCGGCGTGGCGGTTTTCAACGCCTCGACGACGCGGTGGACCTCCTGATCCGACACGAAAGCGCCATGCACCCGTGTCGGCACGGAGGTACCCGACGGCAGGTAGAGCATGTCGCCGTGGCCGAGCAGGGTCTCCGCCCCCATCTGGTCGAGAATGGTGCGCGAATCCACCCTGGCCGACACCTGGAAGGCGATGCGGCAGGGGATGTTGGCCTTGATGAGACCGGTGATGACATCCACCGACGGCCGCTGCGTGGCGAGCACGAGGTGAATGCCGGAGGCGCGCGCCTTCTGCGCAAGCCTTGCGATCAGCTCCTCGACCTTCTTGCCGACGATCATCATGAGATCGGCCAGCTCGTCGATCACCACGACCACATAGGGCAACGGCACGAGCGGCTGGATCTCCCGCTGGTCGATGGTCGGATCGTTCGCGGCGCGCTGCAGCATCACCGGATCGAGAATGGGCTTGCCCGCCTCGGTCGCCTCCTTCACGCGGCGATTGAAGCCCGCGATGTTGCGCACGCCGAGCGCCGCCATGAGCTGGTAGCGCCGCTCCATTTCCGCCACGCACCAGCGCAAGGCATTCGCCGCCTGCTTCATGTCAGTGACCACCGGGGCGAGCAGATGCGGGATCCCCTCGTACACCGAGAGCTCCAGCATCTTCGGGTCGATCATGATCAGCCGCACGTGCTCGGCGGTCGACTTGTAGAGGAGCGAGAGCACCATCGCGTTGATCGCGACCGATTTGCCCGAGCCGGTGGTGCCCGCGATGAGAAGGTGCGGCATGCGCTGGAGGTCGGCGACGTACGGCTGCCCGCCGATGTCCTTGCCGAGGGCGAGCGCGATCGGCGAGTGCAAGTCGTCGTAGGCCTTGGAGCGAATGATCTCCCCCAGGGTCACGATCTCGCGCTTCTCGTTCGCGATCTCGAGCCCCATGACGCTCTTGCCCGGGATCACCTCCACCACACGCACGCTCAGCACCGAAAGCGCGCGCGCCAGGTCCTTCGAGAGAGTCGTGATCTGGCTCGCCTTCACACCGGGCGCCGGCCGCAGCTCGAATCGCGTCACCACGGGGCCGGGCTGCACGGCGACGACCTCCGCATCGATGGCGAAGTCCTTCAGCTTCATTTCCACCAGCCGCGAGAGCGCCTCGAGCGCCTCGGCGGAATAGAGCGGCTCGCGGCTCGGCGGATCATCGAGCAGCGAGAGCGGCGGCAGCTCGCCGGCTTTGGGTGGATCGAAGAGCGGCACCTGCCGCTCCTTCTCCACACGCTCACTCTTCTGCACCATGGCCGCCGGCGGCTCGATCTTGGGCGGCGGGCGGGCGGCCACTCGCTTCTGCTCGATCACCACGGAGTCCCGCCGCGCCGCGCGGCGCTCCTTGCCGACCGCGAGATCCTTCGCGCTCGCGCGCCGCTCGCGCACCCAGCTGATGGCGGCCCAAGTCCAGCTCCCCAGCCGATCCATCGCCGTGAACCATGAGACCTCGAACGAGAGCGACAACCCCGCCATCCAGCCGGCCAACAGGAGGAGTGTCGCCCCGAGGAATCCCAGGCCGTACTCGAGCCCATCGCCGATCTCGCTACCGACGACACCTCCAGCCGTATACCGCAGCGCGCCCGCATGCCAGTGGAGGGTCGTGAGCCCGCAGCTCGCGGCAAGCAGCAGCAGGAACCCGCCAGCGCGCACCACGGAGTTGATTCGAGAAACGGACTCTGCCGGCACGCGCCGATGCACCATCCAGGCGCTCGCGCCCAGCATGAGCGGCAGCAGGTAGGCTGGACGGCCGAACAGGAAATAAAGCGCGTCGGCGAGGTAGGCCCCCCACAGTCCGATACGATTGTGCACGCCCAGGTTGTTCGGGCCCGGGCAGGCACCCGCGATCGAGAAGCCGGGGTCGCACGCACTATACGTGGCGAGCGCGATGAGCAACACGATCGCCGCCACGCCGATCGCGATGACGGCACTCTCGCGCAGACCGCGTGCAACGGCGGCCGTGAGACGGATGGGGCGCGCCTGCGCCGGTGATTGGGCCAATTCCTACGGCTCCGGTGAACAGATGAAGACGGACTACGATATTAAGCCGACGGCAGTGCCACTGGCCATCCGTGGCGGCAGGGCCCCCGGCCCGCGCATTTCGCTGCGCTGTCCCTGCTCCGCGAAAGCCCGGGGCGGACTCCATGTCCGCCCGCTCGTCGCTTCGCGACGAGCCCGTGCGCGGGCGCTCGCCGGAGCGAGGACACTTTAAGTGTCCTCGCTTAAAGGCACCGGCTCGCCCTTGCTACTATGACCGCCGGACCATAAATACCGGCAGGACCCGAAGATTCCGATGACCACGCCCCGGCACAGCCGACTCATCATCCTGGGCTCAGGCCCCGCAGGCTACAGCGCAGCGGTCTACGCCGCGCGCGCCAATCGCGCGCCCCTGCTCGTCACCGGCGTCGAGACCGGTGGCCAGCTCATGACCACCACGGACGTCGACAACTGGCCGGGCGATGTCCAAGGGCTGCAGGGGCCGGCGCTGATGGAGCGCATGCGGCGGCACGCGGAGCGGTTCAATACCGAGATCGTGAGCGATCACGTGCACTCGGCAGAACTGTCCGCGCGGCCCTTGCGCCTGAAAGGCGATTCGCGCACGTATACCTGCGATGCCCTCATCATCGCCACCGGCGCGACCGCCAAGTATCTGGGGCTGCCGTCGGAGGAGAAGTTCCGCGGCCGCGGCGTGTCGGCCTGCGCCACCTGCGACGGGTTCTTCTTCCGCGGCCAGCGTGTCGCGGTGATCGGCGGAGGCAACACCGCCGTCGAGGAAGCGCTTTACCTCTCGCACATCGCCACGCACGTGACGCTGGTGCATCGACGGGATCGCTTGCGCTCGGAAAAGATCCTGCAGGACCGGTTGTTTCGCGAGGTTGACGCCGGCAAGGCCTCGATCGTCTGGAACCACACCGTGGATGAGGTGTTGGGAGATGAGCAGGGCGTGAACGGCGTACGGCTGAAGTCCGTGAAGGACGGCGAGATGCGGCGGCTGTCGGTCTCCGGCCTCTTCGTCGCGATCGGCCACGAGCCGAATACCGGCATCTTCGCCGGCCAGCTCGAGATGCACAACGGCTACATCCGCGTGCGCGGCGGCACCGAAGGGGATGCGACTGCGACCAGCGTTCCGGGCGTGTTTGCAGCGGGCGATGTGGCGGATCACGTTTACCGCCAGGCGATCACCTCGGCCGGCGCGGGCTGCATGGCCGCCCTCGATGCCGACCGCTATCTCGAGCGCCTGGAGACGCAAGCGCGCTAGCGCGCCCAGGCGAGCATCGGCGCGAGGATGACGGCGACCAGGGCGAGGACCACGGTGCGGGCGACAATCCACCCCAGTATCGATGATATCGACTCCGGCCAATGGAATGCCCTGGCGGGAGCGGACTCTCCGCTCCTGCGCCACGAGTTCCTGGCGGCGCTCGAGCACACCGGCTGTGTGGGGGCGGGCACGGGCTGGGCGCCCTGCCCCATTACCCTGGTGGACGAGTCGGGACTCGCGGCGGCCGCGCCGGCCTACCTCAAAACGCACTCCTACGGGGAGTTCGTGTTCGATTTCGCCTGGGCGCAGGCGTATGCGCGGTACGCACGGCGCTATTACCCCAAGCTCATCGTCGCGGTGCCTTTCACGCCGGCCACGGGGCCGCGCCTGCTCGTGCGCCCCGGGCTCGACCCGGCCGGCATGGCGAAGCGGCTGCTCGATGCGCTCGAGACCGAAGCGGCGAGCCGCCGACTGTCCTCGGTCCACGCCCTCTTTCTCGATGAGCCGGCACGCGCGGCCTGCGAGCGAGCGGGCTGGCTGCTGCGCCGCGACTGCCAGTTCCATTGGAGCAACCGCGGCTATCAGAGCTTCGAGGGCTATCTCGAGACCTTCACCGCCGAGAAGCGCAAGAAGGCGCGCCGCGAGCGCCGCCGGGTGGCCGAGGCCGGGATCCGCTTCGAGACGCGCTTCGGTGGCGATCTCGATAAGGGCCTGCTCGACAGCGTCTACGCTTTTCACCGGGAAACCTTTTTGCGGCACGGGAACGAGCCGTATCTCACCCGGGAATTCTTCAGCGAGGTGGCGCGCACGCTCGGGCAGGCGCTCATGGTGAAGATCGCGATGCACCGGTCACGGCAACGCGAGACACCCGTCGCCGCCGCCATATTCTTCTGGTCACCCGAGGCGCTCTACGGGCGCTATTGGGGCGCGGCTGCCGAGTACCACAGCCTGCATTTCGAGACCTGTTATCACCAGGGGATCGAGTTCTGCATCGAGCGGGGCGTCAGGCGCTTCGAGCCTGGCACCCAGGGCGAGCACAAGGTGAGTCGCGGGTTCGAGCCGACTCTGACATGGTCGGCGCACTACATTGCCGATGCCCCCTTCCGCGGGGCGATCGGCGATTACCTCGCGCGCGAAGGTGCGGCGATCGATGATTACGCCGCCGAAGTCGGGCAGCACGTCCCCTACCGCAAGGCACCCGCCTGAAGAGCCGTGAAGACGATCACCTGGCTTTCGCCCAAGGATGCTCCGGAGTGGTTTCCGCCGCCGGAGCAGGCGCTCGATGATCCCGCAGGCCTCCTGGCGGCGGGTGGTGATCTCTCGCCTGCCAGGCTGCTCGCCGCCTACCGGCGCGGCATCTTCCCCTGGTACTCGCCCGGCCAGCCGGTCCTCTGGTGGGCTCCGGATCCGCGCACCGTGCTCTTCCCGGAGGAATTCCGGGTGAGCCGGAGCCTGGCGAAGACGCTGCGCAATGGCGGGTTCAGCTTTACATTGGACGAGGACTTCCCAGGGGTCATCGACGGCTGCGCCGCCCCGCGGCCCCATAGTCTCGGCACCTGGATCACCCCGGAGATGCGCGAGGCCTACGTCGAGCTCCATCGCTTGGGGAGGGCGCACAGCATCGAGGCACGGCTCGGCGGCGAGGTCGTCGGCGGCCTCTACGGCGTGAGGCTCGGGGGGGTGTTCTTCGGCGAGTCGATGTTCAGCCGCGCCCGGGATGCCTCCAAAGCAGCGCTCGCGCACCTGGTGGCGGTGTGCCGTCGCCACAGCATCGCCGTGATCGACTGCCAGCTCGCCTCCCGGCACCTCGCGAGCCTCGGTGCCCGCAGCATTCCGCGGCCGCAGTTCCAAGCGCTGCTCAGGAAGTGGGTCTCGCTCGATCCCGGTGAGCCGATCGAAAGCAAATGAATAAGCCGGCAAAGGCCGCCCGTTTCCTGGGGCGCCGGCCTGTTCGCGTTGGCGGATCTCAGGGCGCCGGCGAGGTCGAAAAAGCAATAGGTTTGGCCGCTAAAAGCGCCGTAGGCGCCTTTTAGCCAATCAACTTAGGCGGGCAAATTGCGGACCCGCGGCCTTTATGCTCCAATGCGCGCCCCCGAGACGATAAGGGCATTATGTCCAAAGAAGACGCGATCCAGATGGAGGGTGAGGTGGTGGAAACGCTGCCCAATACCACCTTCCGCGTGAAGCTGAAAAACGGCCACGTGGTGACCGCGCACATATCCGGCAAGATGCGGAAAAACTACATCCGCATCCTCACGGGCGATCAGGTCACGGTGGAAATGACGCCCTACGACCTGACCAAGGGCAGAATCATCTACCGCGGCCGTTAATGCGCCGGCGTAACCTCAGGCGTCTTATTCGGGGTGAATTCGAGCTCGAGTTTCGAGCCATCCGCCGCCACCGAGACCCGTACGTGTCCGCCGCCGGCCAACTGGCCGAATAACAGCTCCTCGGCCAGAGGCCGCTTGATGTGCTCCTGGATCGTGCGCGCCATGGGCCGCGCGCCCATCTTCGGGTCGTAGCCCTTCTCGGCGATCCAGCGGCGCGCCGCATCGTCCAGGGAGATCGTGACTCCCTTCTGCTCGAGCTGCATCTCCACTTCGAGGACCAGCTTGTCGACCACCCGCTCGATCGTGACGGGATCAAGGCTCGCGAACTGGATGATCGCATCCAGCCGGTTACGAAACTCCGGCGTGAAGGAGCGGCGGATCGCTTCCATGCCATCGCTCGCGTGATCCGCGTGCGTGAACCCGATCGACGGCCGTGCCATCTCCTGGGCGCCCGCGTTGGTCGTCATGATGATGATGACGTGGCGGAAGTCAGCCTTGCGGCCGTTGTTGTCCGTCAGCGTGCCGTGGTCCATCACCTGCAGCAGCAGGTTGAAAACGTCCGGGTGCGCTTTCTCGATCTCGTCGAGCAGCAGCACGCAATGCGGATGCTTCGCGATCGCCTCGGTGAGCAGCCCTCCCTGATCGAAGCCGACGTAGCCCGGCGGCGCGCCGATCAGGCGCGAGACCGTATGCCGCTCCATGTATTCGGACATGTCGAAGCGCAGGAACTCGACGCCCATGGTGATGGCGAGTTGGCGGGTGACCTCGGTTTTGCCGACGCCGGTGGGACCCGAGAAGAGGAAGCTGCCGACAGGCTTGCGCTGATCGCCGAGACCTGAGCGCGCCATCTTGATCGCGGCGGCCAGCGCCTCGATGGCGCGGTCCTGGCCGAAGATGACGAGCTTGAGGTTGCGTTCCAGGTTCTTCAGGACCTCCCGGTCGGACGTCGATACGCTCTTTGCCGGGATGCGCGCCATGCGCGCGACGACGTCCTCGACGTGGCGGACCTGGACGACCGGCTCGCGCTCGGAGATCGGCTTCAGGCGTTGTCGCGCCCCGGCCTCATCGACCACATCGATGGCCTTGTCGGGCAGGTGCCGCTCGTTGATGTGACGCGCGGCGAGCTCCGCCGCCGCCTGCAACGCCTCGGCCGCGTAGGTGATGCCGTGGTGCTCCTCGAAGCGCGCCTTGAGCCCCATCAGGATCTCCACGGTCTCCGCCACCGAAGGCTCGGTGACATCGATCTTCTGGAAGCGGCGCGCGAGCGCATGATCCTTCTCGAAGATCCCCCGATACTCCTGATAGGTCGTCGAGCCGATACAGCGGATCTCGCCGTTGGTCAGCACCGGCTTGATGAGGTTGGAAGCGTCCATGACACCGCCCGAGGCAGCGCCGGCGCCGATCACGGTGTGAACCTCGTCGATGAAGAGAATGGCGCCGGGCTGTTTCTTCAGCTCCGTGATGACGCCTTTCAGGCGCTTCTCGAAATCGCCGCGATACTTGGTCCCGGCGATGAGCGCGCCCATGTCGAGCGCGTAGATCGTGCACTCCGCCAACACCTCCGGCACCTTGCCCTCGATGATGAGGCGCGCGAGCCCTTCGGCGATCGCGGTCTTGCCGACGCCGGCTTCACCGACGTAGAGGGGGTTGTTCTTGCGGCGGCGGCAGAGGATCTCGATCGTGCGCTCGACCTCGAGCTTGCGACCGATGAGCGGATCGATGCGCCCCTCCTGGGCGAGGCGGTTCAAGTTGGTGGTGTACTTCTCGAGGGCGCTCCCGCCCTCCGGATCGCGCTCGACATCCGCCTGCGTATCGTCCTTGTCGGTCTTCTCCTCCGCGATCTTCGAGAGCCCGTGGGAGATGTAGTTGACGACATCGAGCCGCGCCACGTGCTGGCGGTTGAGCAGGAAGACGGCGTGGCTTTGCTTCTCGCTGAAGATCGCGACCAGCACGTTCGCGACACCCACTTCCTTCTTGCCGCTCGACTGCACGTGAAAGAGCGCGCGCTGCAACACGCGCTGGAAGCCGAGCGTCGGCTGCACTTCCCGTTCCTCGCCCTCCTCCACTCGCGGCGTCGACTGCTCGATATGATCCTTAAGCTCCTGCTTGAGCTTGCCGAGCTCGGCGCCGCAGGCACGCAGGATCTCGCGCACCCTGGGCGTATCGAGGATGGTGAGCAGCAGATGCTCGACCGTCAGATATTCGTGACGCGCTTCACGGGCCTGGTGGAAGGCGTCGTTGAGACAGTATTCAAGCTCGTTGGACAGCACTTTCAAGCCTCTTCCAGGGTGCACATGAGCGGATGCTGGTGGTCTCGCGCATACGTGGTCACCTGCGCCACCTTAGTTTCCGCGATCTCGAACGTAAAGACCCCACAGACACCCTTACCCTTCGTATGAACTTCGAGCATGATGCGAGTGGCCGTGGGCCGATCGAGGCTGAAGAACTTCTCCAGCACATCGACTACGAACTCCATGGGGGTGTAATCGTCATTGAGCAGCACCACCTGATAGAGGGGTGGCTGCTTGACCTCGGGCCGCGCCTCCTCGACGAGAATGCCGGTATCGGGACGGGTCGGATGCGGCTCGGGCATGCTGTCTTTATAGGGGTCGCGAATCTGCAACACAAGCCTGTGATGATGGACCGCTCTTACTCTTTGAGAAACAATCGCTTGAGAGCACAACCGGGAGCGCCGTATGATTGCGCCGGCCCGAGCGGGTCCGCACGGATTGGGCCGATCGCGGTCTACCGGATGTTTGCCAGCCAATCCATGTCCTTGCCACCTCAATGAGCGCCGCGTCCTGGCTCCAAGCCATCCCGGTATCCGAGAAATGGCGCGCCCTGTTCTTCACCCGCGGCCCGCGGGTGGCGACGTGGCTGCTGGCCTTGGCCATCGGCGTGCAGGCTGCGATGATCGTCACCGACCTCGCAGGCGCCGATCGCGCACCGTCGCCGGGCATGATCGCCGCGGCGTCCCGGGTGCAGCGCTCATCAGTTGACATCGCCGCCATCACCAATACGCATCTTTTTGGGGTATCGCCCACCGCCGCGGGCGCGGGTGACGTCAATGCACCACAGACGAGCATGCCGCTGGTACTCACGGGTGTGATCGCCGCCAATGATCCGCGCGAAGGGCTCGCAATACTTGGGCCGAGCGTCGCGGCGACCCAGGTGTATGCGGTGGGAGACAACATTCCGGGCGGCGCGCGGTTGCACGCGGTGCTCACCGATCACGTGCTGCTCGAGCGCGACGGGCGGATCGAAGCGCTGGCGTTGCCGCGCCAGCTTGCCGGCAGCGCCCTGTCGCCGGACCTTTCCGCCGCGCCCGCGCAGCCGGCGTTCGAGCAGATGCGCCAGCTCGTGAGCCGTGACCCTGGCATCATCGGCGACATCATGCGCCCGGAGCCGGTGTTCGCGGGCGGTAAGCAGCGGGGCTTCCGGGTCTATCCCGGGCGCGACCCGCAGATGTTCCTGCAATTGGGCCTCAGGCCCGGCGATCTGGTGACGGCGATCGACGGCACGCCGCTCGATGATCCCGCGCGCGGCGAGCAGATCCTGCAGACGCTCGGCGCCTCCAGTGAGGCGCACGTCACGATTCTGCGCAATGGACAGCAACAGGATCTCACTCTCGATCTGGCGACGGTCGAACAGGAGGCGGAATCGCTCGCCGGGCCGCAAAATGGAGCATCCGCGCCGCCGCCGCCGCAGCGCTCGATGCCGTTCGCTCCGCCGCAGAGTGTCCCGTAAGGCGGGACCCACCAACGGGGGTTGAGGTTAGTGAAAGGCTTTCGCACATTCGCCTGTTGTTTGTGTTGCTTGGCTCTGCTCGCGCCGCCGCTCGCCTGCCGGGCGCAGGGATCCGTGCAGGACGCCGTGAGCATCACGCCGAATTTCAAGGACGCGGACATCACGCGGATCATCGACATGGTCCAGAGGGTGACCGGGAAGAGCTTCATCGTCGATCCCCGCGTACGCGCGCAGGTGACGATGTACTCCTCGGCGCCGATGACCCCCCCCGCCTTCTATCAGGCGTTCCTCTCCATTCTCGCGGTCTACGGCTTCATCGCCGTGCCGGCAGGCAACAACGTCGTGAAGATCGTGCCGGACGCGGACGCGCGGCAGATGCCCTCGAGCGACCTGCCGGCCACCGTGAGCTCGAGCTCGGATGAGATCGTGACCCAGGTCATTCCGGTCAAGAACGTGAGCGCGGCGGAGCTGGTGCCGATCCTGCGACCCATGATCCCGCAGTACGGCGACCTGGCCGCCTATCCGCCCTCCAACATCCTCATCATCTCCGATCGGGCGAGCAACGTGCATCGAATGATGGCGATCATCGAGCGCATCGACCGGGTCGGCAACCAGGATGTCGATGTGATGCCGCTGCAGAATGCTTCCGCCTCGGAGGTGGTGCGGACGATCGACTCTCTCTATGAGGGTCAGGGCAACCTGGAGGAGGGCCGGACCCTGAAGGTGGTGGCTGACGATCGTACCAACAGCGTGCTGATCAGCGGGGATCCGGCGCAGCGGCTGCGCATCCGCGCCCTGGTCGCGGAGCTCGACACCCCGCTGCAATCGGGTGGCAACACGCGCGTGGTCTATCTTCATTACGCCGACGCCTCCAAGCTCGCCCCTCTGCTCAAGCAGCAGATGCAGGAACTGGCGCAGCTGGGAGCCGGGGAAACCACGGGCGCCAAAGGCACTCCGCAGGCCGAGGCCGAGAAGAATGCGCTCGTCTGGGCCGACAAACAGAACAATGCGCTGGTCATCACCGCACCGCCCAAGGTCATGCGCACCATTCTCGACATCGTCGACAAGCTGGACATCCGCGTCCCGCAGGTGTTGGTGCAGGCGATCATCGCCGAGGTGCAGGTCACCAAGACGGACGATCTCGGCGTCAACTGGGCAGCCTACTCGCAGAGCAACAAGGTGCCGCTCGGCGGCTTCGTCGAGCCGGTCGGCAACACGAGCATCGTCGATCTCGTCGCCGCGGGTGCGAGCGGCGTGACCGGGCTCAGCGACTCGATCCTCGAGGGCACCACCCTGGGAATCGGCACGATCTCCGCCAGTGGGGAGTCGTTCGCGGCGATGCTGCGCGCCGTCAAGGAAAACAGCACCACCAACGTCGTGGCCACCCCTTCCGCGGTCACCCTGGACAACCAGTCGGCCACTCTCAAGGACGTGGAAGAGGTGCCGTTCGTCTCCGGCAGCTACACCACCCCCACTACCACGACCACGGGCGCGGTCACGCCATTCCAGACCTACCAGCAGGTGGAGGTCGGCACCATACTCAAGGTGACGCCGACGATCTCGCCCGATGGCAGTGCTCTCATGCTGAAGCTCTCCGTCGAGAGCTCGAGCGTGTTGCCGACCTCGACCTCCGCGGTCAATCCCACCACGGAAAAGCGCAGCGTCCAGACCAACGTATTGATCGAGAACGGCGGCATCGTGGTGCTCGGCGGACTGATCTCGAACACCCAGAATCGAGCGGATAACGGCATACCTTTCCTCGAAAGCATCCCGCTGCTCGGAAACCTGTTCAAGGCAAGGAACGACAGCGCCAACCGCGACGATTTGATGATCTTCATCAAGCCGACCATCCTGAGCGATCAGTTCCAGTCCGCCCGCCAGACCGGTCGCATCTACGACTACATGATGCACCAGGAGAAATCGGTGGTGCCCGAGCCGTGGCCGCGGCTGCTGAGGGGCGAGCCGGCACCGGTAATGCCGCCGCCGCCGCCGCCACCGCCGCCCGGCACGCTCAGGACGCCTGTCCCGAACAACGTGCCGAGCGGACCCGGCCAAAAGCCGAAGGCCAAGGCGCCCCCTCAAAGTGGACAGAACTCGCCGGCCGGCAAGCCGGCGCAACCGGGCGCGGCAGGACAGTCTGCGGCCCGCGCCGCGCCGCAGAACGGAGGCAGCCCTTGAGCGTCGCCGAGGTCATGGACGAGCCGCAGCAGCTCCAGGCCGTCGTACCGCAGCGGCGGCTGTCGTTCGCCTTTGCGAAGCGCCACGGCGTGCTCGTCAAACAGGTGACGGACGGCGAGGCCGAATGCGTTTGCCGCGAGCATGCCTCCCCGCTCGCCCTCGCCGAGGTCCGCCGGTTCGTCGGCCGGCCGATGAGGCTCGAGCGCGTGCCGGAAGCGCAGTTCGATCTGCTGCTGCGCCAGGTCTATGAGGCCGGCTCCGACGCCATGCAGGCGGTCGAGGGGTTGGACGAGACCACCGACCTGGCGCATCTTGCACAAGAGCTGCCCGAGCAGGCGGACCTGCTCGACAGCGACGACGATGCGCCGATCATCCGGCTGATCAACGCCGTGCTCACGCAGGCGGTCAAGGAGAACGCCTCCGACATCCACGTGGAGCCGTTCGAGAACCGCCTGGTGGTGCGCTTCCGCGTCGACGGCGTGCTGCGCGAGGTGCTGCAGTCGAAGCGGGCCGTGGCGCCGCTGGTCGTCTCCCGCATCAAGGTGATGTCGAAGCTCGACATCGCGGAGAAGCGACTGCCGCAGGACGGGCGCATCGGGCTGAAGATCGCCGGCCGCGCGGTGGACGTGCGCGTCTCGACCATCCCTTCGGGCCACGGCGAGCGCGTGGTGCTGCGTATCCTCGACAAGCAGGCGGGACGGCTCGACTTGAGCGCCCTCGGCATGGACCCGAAGACCGAGTCGCTGATCGATGAGCTGATCCACAAGCCCCACGGGATCCTCCTCGTCACGGGGCCGACCGGCTCCGGCAAGACGACGACCCTCTATGCGGCTCTCGAGCGGCTGAACGACAACACCCAGAACATCATGACGGTCGAGGACCCGATCGAGTACTACATCGACGGCATCGGCCAGACCCAGGTCAATACCAAGGTCGAGATGACCTTCGCGCGGGGCCTGAGGGCCATCCTGCGCCAGGACCCCGACGTCGTCATGATCGGTGAGATCCGCGACCTCGAGACCGCGCAGATCGCCGTGCAGGCGAGCCTCACCGGACACCTGGTCCTCTCGACCCTGCATACCAACACCGCCGCGGGCGCGCTCACGCGCCTGCGAGACATGGGCATCGAGCCATTCCTGCTCTCCTCGAGCCTGATCGGCGTGCTCGCGCAGCGCCTGGTCCGGGTGCTCAACCCAGAGAGCAAGCAGCCCTTCCAGGCCGGCGAGTACGAGCGGCGGTTCCTCAATCTCGGCGCCGGGGATCCCTCGCCCGTGCTGTACCGTCCGGGGCGCGATGCCATGGGGGGCTATCGCGGCCGCTCCGGCATCTACGAGCTGATCGTGGTGGACGACGCCATGCGTACCATGATCCACGATGGTGCAAGTGAGCAGGAGCTCGAGCGCCACGCCCGCCTGACGACCCCCTCCATCCGCGACGACGGCCGCGCCAGAATCCTTCGCGGCGAGACCACCATCGAGGAAGTGCTGCGGGTCACCCGCGAGGACTAGTTCATGGGAAAAAGTCGCCTGCGGCGCTTTTTGTGCCTGTCCATCCCTGGACGGCACCCCGCGGGCCGACCTCCGGTCGTCCAAACGCGCTCCTGCGCGTTTGTCGGACCGTGCCTGCCTTTCCGCCGGCAAAAGGCGCGACTTTTGCCGGCTGCTCAGTACCGCAATCGGGCGTCGCGAGCGATAGATTGCTAGGAGGGGCCTGATGGGGGCCTTCGAATACATCGCTCTCGACAACGCCGGCAAGGAGCGAAAGGGGATCCTGGAAGGCGACACGCCGCGCCACATCCGCCAGCTCCTGCGCGAGCGCCAGCTCCTGCCGGTGACGGTGAGCGAGGTTGCGCAGAAGGAGGCCAGCCGGCAGCGATCGTTCAGCTTCACGCGCCGCGTCTCGCCCGCTGACCTGTCGCTCTTCACGCGCCAGCTCGCCACCCTGGTGCGGGCGGGGCTGCCGCTCGAGGAGTCGCTGCTCGCGGTCTCGCAGCAGACGGAAAGGCCGCGCGTGCAGAGCATCATCCTCGGCGTGCGCTCGAAGGTCATGGAAGGACATACGCTGGCCGACGGGTTCGCGGAGTTCCCGCGGGTTTTTCCAGAGATCTATCGCGCCACGGTCTCCGCCGGCGAGCAGGCCGGGCACCTCGACAATGTGCTCGCGCGCCTCGCCACGTACACCGAGAGCCGCGAGGAGATCAGGCAGAAGATCCTGGCGGCGATGCTCTACCCCATCGTGCTCACGGTGATGTGCTTCGTCATCGTATCGGCCCTGCTGGTGTTCGTGGTCCCGAAGGTCGTCTCCGTTTTCGAGGCGAGCAAGGCCGAGCTGCCCTTCCTCACCCGCGTGCTCATCGGCACCAGCGGGTTTCTCAAGTCGTACGGCATCTGGCTCGTCATCCTCGTGATCATCGCACTGGTGATCTTCAAGCGCTGGCTGCGCAACCCCGACGCCCGGCGCCGATACCACCGCCTGCTGCTTCGCCTGCCGCTCGTCGGCAAGCTCACACGCGGCTTCAACACGGCGCGCTTCACACGTACCTTCAGCATTCTCTCGGCGAGCTCCGTGCCGGTGCTCGAGGCCATGCGCATCTGCGGGGAAGTCGTAACCAATCTGCCTATGCGGGATGCCGTGGTGGATGCCGCGGAGCGGGTGCGCGAGGGCGCGCCCATCGGGCGGTCGCTTTCCACGAGCAAGCTCTTCCCGCCGATGACCGTCCACCTCATCTCGAGCGGCGAATCGAGCGGCGAGCTCGACTCCATGCTGGAGCAGGCCGCCGTGAGCCAGGAGCGGGAGCTCGATGGCATCCTGGCGGCCATGGTGGGGCTCCTCGGCCCCCTTCTCATCGTGGTGATGGGGCTTTTCGTCATGGGCATCGTCTTTGCCATGCTGCTGCCGATCTTTCAGATGAATGACCTGATTCACTGATTCCACCATTGCAGATGTCGCGGAATCTGATTTAACTTCCGCGCGATCCCTGCAGGACTTCGGTGTCCCGCATGAGCGAGAAATCCGAATCGGACGAGTTCGAAAGCGAGGAAGACGACGAGCCGGTCGTTGAGGAAGGCGACGTCGATCTCGATCAGGTCATCAAGGACCTGGACCTCGCCAAGCGGCGCGGCCAGCGCGTCGGCGACCCCGCCTGGCGTCGCCTCGAGCGCCTGCTCGAGGAGAAGCGCACGGCTGAGCTCACCAGCGACTTCGAAGACTACGACGTCGGCGAAGACGGCGAGGAGCCGGGAAGGCCGCGGCCCAAGAGGAAGGGCTGAGGCCGGCGTTCACGCAATCCGGGCTATCTGCGTCGAGCCGTTCTCGCCGGCGCGGCGAGCTCTCACGCAGCGGATGTCTGCGGCGTGCCGCTCGATATCGCGTCGTTGTCGTTAGCGTGATTCAGGACGAGAATGCCGCACCTTCATCCGCTCGAGCGAGCCTGATCGAATGACCTCGCGCCGGGACCTCATACGCATCGCTGTCAGCGGCGCGACCTTGTATCCCCTGTGTTCCTGGGCGCGCGGGCGCCCGATCGCCGAGGCGCGCTACGTGCCGATCGGCGGCATCGAGCAATGGGTCCAGATTCGGGGTGACGACCGAGACAACCCGGCCCTGCTGTGGCTGAACGGAGGACCGGGATATTCGACCATTCCGGATACACCCGGTTATCGACAATGGGAACAGTACTTCACGGTAGTGATGTGGGACCAGCGCGGGGAGGGAAAGACACTCGAGCGGTCGGGAACGTCCGTCGCGCCGACCATGACGATAGAGCGGATGGCAGAGGACGGCATCGAGCTTGTCGAGTACCTGTGCCGGCATCTTCGCAAGACGAAGATCATCCTGCTCGGTCACTCGTGGGGTTCGATCCTGGGCATTCACATGATCAAGCTGCGTCCGGATCTCTTCTCGGCCTACGTCGGAACGGGGCAGATCGTTGATCTGGAGCGGGACGCAGAAGCCGCGTATCCGCTGCTGCTCGAGCGTGCCAAGGCGTTGCATAACACGGTTGCGGTAAAGCAACTCGAGAGGGTCGGACCTCCGCCGTATCCCGACTCGCCGAAGAAGTGGGTGTGGATTCGGTGGGCCAACGCGCTGGATCCGCAGCCGCCAGGAGTATGGGCGACCCTTCGGGACGGAAAACGCGCTCCTGCCGATATTGAGGAGGGCGCGGAGTTCTCGCAGGGACTGATGTGGAGTTCCATCATGCACGATGACCTGCCGAAGCTCGGCTTGGACTTCAAGGTCCCGATATTTTTCATTCAAGGCGCGGAGGATGAATTGGCGGTAACGGCCCTGGCTCGCACGTATTTCGACCAGATCCACGCGCCGCTGAAAAAGTTCATCGTGCTCCCGCGCGTAGGCCACCTGGCGATTTTTACCGCTCGAAAGGCCTTCCTCGCGCAGCTCGTCAAGTGGGTACGGCCTGTCGTCATGGCGCGCGCTGAAAGAGCGAGTGCCCGCCTCAGTGAAAATCGCGCGATCGGGTGATCAGCTCTCCAAGTAACGGTGAGCGGTCAATCAGCCGGCGGGCCACCACGTGCACGACGCCTTCCTGCCGCTGCAGCTCGCCATGGACTTCGAGCAATCGCGATTCCAGCAAAGGGCGGCGATACTCATCGCCTATCCTCTCCCAAACGATGATGTTCACCTGCCCTGTCTCGTCCTCCAGGGTGAGGAATGTCACGCCGCTCGCGGTACCCGGACGCTGACGCATCAGAACGATGCCTGCCGTGCGTACCGGTTTGCCATGCGCAATGCCATCCAGATCCCGCGCGCTCAGCAGGCGTCTGGATTGCAGCGAATCACGCAACAGCGCCAATGGATGGCGGCCCAAGGTAAGGCCTATGGAAGCATAGTCAGCGACGATGCGTTCCCCTTCCGTAGGAGTCCTCAGCAACGGAGTAGGCTCATGAGCTGCTTCGTGTGGTGCATCAACTAAAGCCGTCTCCAGCGGCAGCGGCCGCTCCGTCCCCGCGACCTCCCAGAAAGCCAGGTGACGGTTGCCGCTCAACGAGGCGAATGCGCCGGCGGCGGCCAAGGCTTCGAGGTCGCCGCGATCGAGCGCCGCGCGCGCGGCGAGGTCCTGTACGCTTGCGAACGGTTGCCGCCAGCGAGCATCGACGAGACGATCCGCGCCGCTGCGCGACAACGCTTTGACTAGGCGCAATCCCAACCGTAACGCCGGTTGACCATCTTCCCTCCGCTCCAGCGTGCAGTCCCAGACACTCACACAGACGTCGACCGGCCGCACCTCCGCCCCGTGCGTTCGTGCATCACGGACGAGCTGCGCCGGCGCGTAAAAGCCCATCGGCTGGCTGTTGAGCAGCGCCGCCGTGAACGCCGCCGGCTCATGACATTTGAGCCATGCGGAGTCGTAAGCCAAAAGCGCGAAGCTTGCGGAATGCGAATTATGGACGATGAGATTGTTCGCCAGGAAATTATGGTTTCCCTCTATTTGCAGATCGAATGTGTCCCGTTCCCCAACCGACTCGATTTCCACGACTCTGTCCCAACAGATCTCGGAGCCCACCAGCTGCAAAGGCTCAACCAGCTCTCGTGCGACAGCAACGTGATCGCCGGCCCGCAATTTGCCGAGATGACACCAGCCCCCCATAGTCATAAACGGATGCTCAGCGGTAGCCACAATCGAGTGGCCCAGCGCGGTCTTCAAACACCATACCGGCTTTTTGCCGCTCGCCCTTACCCCCACAACCACGCGCTTGCGCAAGCGCAACTCCTCATCGCATGCGAGCGTGGCCCTGATTCTCGCCTGTCCGGAGACAATTTCATCAATGGTCAGCCATTTCCCCGTGTCGGCATCCATGACCCGAGTCTCACCCACGACACACTCAGGAAAGCCGTACTCACCAAACCCCAACATCTGTTGGTACAGCCGCTGCGCGAATTCCTCCGCGTAGCCGCGGGCCCTCATCCCGCCGATCAGCTTCTCCCGGAAGTGCTCGATCCCCCCGCTTCTCTTCCAGGCGCCCATGGCGCGGCGCAGCGCATCCGCCTCCCCCGGCGTGAAGCCCGCCGCGGCGATGGCGAGCTGCATCACCTGCTCCTGGAAGATCGGCACGCCGAGTGTGCGCTTCAGCACCGCCTCGACCTCCTGTCTGGGATAGCTCACCGGCTCACCGGACTTCCGGCGCTTCAGGTACGGATGCACCATGTCACCCTGGATGGGGCCGGGACGGACGATGGCGATCTCGATGACGAGATCGTAGTAGCAGCGCGGCTGTAGGCGCGGCAGCATCGCCATCTGCGCGCGCGACTCGATCTGGAAGACGCCGATGGTGTCGGCGTGCGAGATCATCTCGTAGACCTCCGGCGCCTCCGCCGGCAGGCCGCCGAGGGCGTGTTGGGTGCCGCGGAAGTCGTTCACCAGGTCGAAGGACTTGCGCAGCGCGGTCAGCATCCCCAACGCCAGCAGATCGACCTTGAGGAGGCCGAGATCGTTGAGATCGTCCTTGTCCCACTGCACCACGGTGCGGCCCTCCATGGTCGCGTTCTCGATGGGCACCAGCTCCTCGAGCGCCCCTTCCGAGATCACGAATCCGCCGACGTGTTGGGAAAGGTGCCGCGGAAATCCCGGAAAGGCGACCAGCTCCTGCACAAGAGGCAGCAGCCGCGCAAGCCTCGAGCCATCGGGATCGAAGCCCGCCTCGCGCAGCCGCTCACCCATCACCTCGCCCCCGTCCCACCACTGCATGACTTTGGTGAGCCGCCCGCATTCCTCGGGATTCAGGCCGAAGACCTTGCCGACATCGCGCAGCGCGCTTCTCGGCCGGTACATGATCACGGTCGCCGCGATCGCCGCCCGCTCGCGGCCGTACTTCCCGTAGACGTATTGAATGACCTCCTCGCGCCGCTCGTGCTCGAAGTCAATGTCGATGTCGGGCGGCTCGTTGCGCTCGCGGGAGATGAAGCGCTCGAAAAGGAGCGAGGCGCCGCGCAGCGGGTCGACGGAAGTCACCCCCAGGCAGTAGCAGACGCGGGAGTTGGCGGCGGAGCCCCTGCCCTGACACAGAATTCCCTTGCTGCGCGCGAAGGCGACGATATCGTGCACGGTCAGGAAGTAGGGCTCGTAACGCAGCTCCGAGATGAGCGCGAGCTCATGCTCGATGGCGGTCCGCTCACTGTCCGGCACGCCCTTTGGCCAGCGCCGGCGCGCACCTGCTTCCGTCAGCTTGCGCAAATGGCTCGCCGGAGTCTCACCGGGAGGCACCAGCTCATGCGGATACTCATACCGCAGCTCCTCCAGCGAGAAGGTGCATCGCCTGGCAATGGCCACCGTCTCCTCGAGCAGCTCGCGCGGATAGAGCTTCGCCAGCCGTCCGCGCTCCCGCAGATACCGCTCGCCATTGGGATAGAGCTTCCTGCCGGCTTCCCGGATCGGCACGTTGTGCCGGATCGCCGTGACCGCATCCTGCAGCCTGCGGCGAGCGCGCACGTGCATATGGACATCACCGCTCGCCACCAGCGGGAGCGCAAACTCCCGGCCTACTCGTTGCAGCGTCTCGAGGCGCTCGCGATCCATTCCGTCGCGAAGCAACTCGACGGTAACCCACAGCCTGTCAGCGAAGCGCTCCTTGAGCCAGCGCGCCTCTTCGGAGGATGGACGCTCAGGCAGCCAGAGGATGAGACAGTGCTCGAGCCCATTCTCCTCCAGGTCCGCACGCGTCAGAGAGTATGCACCCTTCTCGGCAGCCCGCCGGCCGCGGGTGATGAGCCGGCAAAGCCGGCCGTGGCCGCGCCGATCGGTGGCGAGCGCCACGAGCTTCAGTCCGCAGGTGAGGCGCAGCTCCGAGCCGATGATGAGCTTCAGCTGCTGCCCTTTCGCCGCCACGTGAGCGCGCACGACACCCGCGACGGAGCACTCGTCCGTAATGGCCAGCGCCTCGTACCCCAACTCGACCGCCTGCCCCACGAGCTCGTGCGGATGCGAAGCCCCCCGCAGGAAGGTGAAGTTGGTCAGGCAATGGAGCTCAGCGTAGGGAACCTCCTTCAACCAAACACTCCATGAAGGAACCATCGATGCGGCGGCTCGCGCTCGCGAAACACCCACAGGCGTGCACCGCGGATATCCACCGCGGTGTAGTAATCGCGCCCGACCTCCGCCCCATCCCACCATCCGGTCTCGATCCGCTCCGCCTCGCCGAGCAACCGCAACCTCCCCCGGCGCCGCGGCAGCCCATCGCGCTCGCTAAGCTGCCGCGGCGAGGGCAACAGCCACAAAGGACGGCGGCCAAAGGGCTCCGAATCGTCAACTTCAGAGCGGCTTACAAAATGATCCTGGCCGGACGCTGATCGCCAGGATGGCGATCCGCGAGTCTCCAGGGACGGATTCACGGCGTTCCGGACAGGGTCATTTTGTAAGCCGCTCTGAATCCCCGACGTAGTAATCACAGGCTCCCTCCTCTTCCACGCCGCCTCCGGCCGATGATCCCCAACGAGGCCAAGGCCATGCACCGCCTCCGCCCCCAACCGCACCCGCAGCCGCTCGATGAGCTCCGGCGCGCGCGCAGCAGCGCCGCCGCCCTGCTCCCCTGGCTGCCATAGCCCTCCCGAGGCCAGCACGCGCGCCACCAGCGGCCCCGAGCGCAGCTCACAGGCGCGCACCGGCTCCGGCAGTACGAGCGCGCTCAGCCGCTCCCCGAGCAGCGCAGCAAGCTGCGCCGGATCGGCAAGCGGCGCGGCAAGTCGCAGCACGCAGCGGGTCGGTGGAACGGCGCGATGCTGCAGACGGCACTCGAGCGCCAACACCCCGCACTGGCGAGCCTCGAGGAATTCACCGAGTTCCTCGAGCAGCGGCTCGAGCACCGCAAGGAGAGCCGCCTGACTTTCCAGCTCATAGGTCAGCTCGCGGCGGCGGCGGAAGCGCGCACGCACCTCGAAGCGATCCTTGAGATCGCTCGTCCGCCCGGTCAGCCGGTCGAGTATTTGAAGCTGCGCGGTTCCGAAGCGCTGTGCGAATCCCGTCCGCGGCAGGCGCAGCGCCTCACCGATAGTTCGCACGCCAACACGCGCCAGACGGTCCAGCGTGTCCTGCGGCCAACGCAGCACCGCGAGCGGCAGGGGCGAGAGCTTCCCGACGAGCTGCGCCGGGTCCGTGATGACGAGCCTCCGGCCGGAGCGCGCCAAGGCCAACGCGGCCAGGGGTGTCGGTGCAATCGCCAGCGTGCAAGGCATCCCGAGACGCGAGCACTCGCCCGCCATCTGCCGACTCAATCCCTCAACGCCACCGAAAAGATGCAGGCTTCCCTTCACCTCAAGCAGCAAGCCGTCGGGCGGATCGAGACTGATCCGTGGAGTGAGCCGTTGAGCCCGAGCGCCCAGACGTTCGAGGTCCTGTGGTGCAGGTTGGGAAGACGATGCCGCGAGATGCACGGCCAACCACAGCTCCGCAGGAGCCAGCGCCGATGCATCGACGCGACCGATGACCGGGCGGAGTAGATCGCCAGACCGTAGTGAAGGCGCCTGCTGCGGCGCCGGTGCGGATGAGCTCTCCTGTAAGGGCAGCTCGAGGGCTCTGCGGTGTCGCATGGCGCCTCAACGCAAGGAGAGCTCGATGGTGTGCCGCGCGCCGCCCCGGCTCTTCAGCAGCGTGACCCTCGCACCCTGGGCGGCAGGCTCCACGGCAACCCGCAAAGCCACCGGCGAGGAGTCTCGCGCCGCCTCTCGCGGCCGAAACAACACCCCGAGCGTGGCGCCCCGCTCCGCCGCGAGATGCAACCGCCGGATTTGCCGCGGCAGCGCGCTCCGCAGCCAAGCCAGTGCGATATCGCAGGCACCGGAGCGAAGCGCCTGCTCGAAGGCCCAGAGCGCGGATTTTCCTTCACTACCCAGACTCGCTTTCCCTGGCTCTGAGACCCGCCTTCGCTGGCTCGAGCGCTCCAGGCAACCCTGTACCACGAGCATGCGATCCAACACCACGCCGCACTCCGCGAGTGCCGGGGCGAAAGGCTGCAGGGGCGGCGCAACCCACGCGCACCAACGCGCCTCCGGTCGCTGCGTCACGGCGGCAAGAACCGGCAATAGGAGCGACAGCTCCCCGGCCCCGAAGCAGGTCGGAAGGATCTCGATCAGCCCGGCGTGCGGCCAGCCTCCCCCGGGCAGGCATTCATCGAGGATCGGAAAGCCGGTCGGCAGTGTCCGCATCCGGGCGGCGCTGCGGCCGCGCCAGATGGCGGGATGCTCGAGCAGGCGGGAAAGCTCCCGGGACATGGCAGGACCTGGGCATTACATGAGGCCGTGCGTCTTCCCGCGGCGCAGCACGCCGACCACGATGCCCTCGATGAGCAGCGGCTGCTCCTTGAGGTCCACCTTGATGGGCTCGAAGTCACTGTTCTCCGGCAGCAGCCAGACGACGGAGCCTTCCTGACGGTAGCGCTTCACAGTGACCTCGTTCTCCAGGCGCGCCACGACGATCTGGCGGCTGCGTACCTCCGCCGTACGGTGGACCGCAACCAAGTCGCCATCGAGGATGCCGGCATCTTTCATGCTCATGCCGGTGACCTTGAGAAGGTAATGCGGCCGTGGCTGAAAGAGACCCGGGTCGATCTGCAGGCGGGCTTCGAAGTTCTCTTCCGAGAAGATCGGCTTGCCGGCGGCGACACGCCCGATGAGCGGCAGGCCTATCTGCTCGCGGATGGTGTCTTTCAGCTGGATGCCGCGTGAAGCGCCCGGCACTAGCGCGATGACACCCTTGCGGGCGAGGGCGCGCAGATGGTCCTCGGCGGCATTGGGGGACCTGAAGCCAAGCTCGCGCGCGATCTCCGCGCGGGTAGGAGGCATGCCGGTATCGGTAATGAAGCGCTGGACGAGGCGTAAAATTTGCGTCTGGCGGGGGGTAAGGTCGGACATCTTGCGCTGCCTGTTCATTTATACACCACTGCAATTATATCCAGATGAAGGCTGATGGCAAGAGGGTTCGCCCGGCCGCCGCGTCCGTGGTGAATATGCAACAGTCCGGTCAGCGTCGACCTGACAGCCCCATTTTCTCCGCCCGTCCGGGCGCGACGCATTCGTCGCGCCCCCGCGCAAAACGCGCGGGTCGGGGGCCCTGCCGCCAAGGACGGTCAGTGGCACGGCCCATTCCGCTCGAACCAGTACACGCTCCCAGCTTTACGCACAACTGTCGCGAGCCAAAGACAGCAAGTGCGTCTCGAGTTGCATTTCCGCCGCAAATTTGGTGCAGTTGCGTGCTGCGAAGGCGGCGGAGCGCTTGCCCGCCGCCTTCGCATTGCGTGTCTCAGGACCTCCCGAATCAACAACCCAGAAGGGGACTTGTATGAAGTGCGCGAGTGTTGTGAAGGTGACTGCCGCCGCGGTATTGGTGATCGGTCTTGTAGGTTGCCAGGACCTCAAGCCGATGCAGTCTGATATCGCGGATCTGAAGTCACAGGTTGCCCAGCTGCAATCGCAGGTGGCGGCCGCGAAGAGCTCGGCGGACCAGGCGAATAGCGCCGCTCAGTCGGCCAGCCAGGCGGCCAGCGGTGCGCAGAGCACTGCAAACCAGGCGTTGGCTGCCGCTCAGGCCGCTCAGTCAGCGGTCGATGCGACCAACGAGAAGATCAACCGCATGTTCAAGCGGTCGATCTCGAAGTAAAGGGCGGTTTCCCGCTTCTTTAAAGAACGCCGCGCGTTCGCGCGGCGTTTTTCTTGGTAGATTGGCTAAAAGTCGCCTGGCGGCGCTTTGAGCGGCCAGCCCAGTGACCTTTTCGCCCTCGCGGCCCGAGGGCGGCCTCGGGCCGCTTGGTGACTCGCTTTCGGACGGCGCACGATCTGGGAGCGGCCCTGGGCCGCTTCCTCATTTGCTTTCGAGCTAACCGAAAGAAGGCACTTCCTGAGCCTCCGTGCGAAAGCAAGTGAATGAGCAGGCCAAAGCCGCCTTTGGCCTGCGGGGTGGAATGAGTCACAGGGCTGGCCGCTCAAAGCGCCGCCAGGCGACTTTGAGCCAATCTAGTAGCGAATTAACGCGGAGGCCCAGGTGACTCCGCCGCCGAAGGCCTCGAGGAGCAGCAGATCGCCGCGCTTGATCCGCCCGTCGCGCACCCCGACATCGAGGGCGAGGGGGACGGAAGCCGCGGAGGTATTGCCGTGGTCCTGCACCGTCGTGATGACCCGGTCCATGGGCATGTCGAGCTTGCGCGCCGTGGCTTGGATGATGCGCAGATTGGCCTGATGCGGCACCAGCCAGTCGATGGCCTTGCGGTCGAGCGCATTGGCCTCGAGCGCCTCGTCGATCGCGCGGCCGAGCGTGGTCACCGCGATCTTGAAAACCTCGCTCCCGGTCATGGTGATCATTCGGCGCGCCTTGGCCGGATCGCCGTCGGCGGAGACTCCGCCGCCGCAGTAGAGAAGGTCCTTGTACGAGCCGTCGGCGTGCAGGTGAGTCGACAGGATGCCTGGCTCATCCGCCGCCTCGAGCACCACGGCTCCGGCTCCGTCGGCGAACAAAACGGCTGTCGAGCGGTCGCTCCAGTCGGTGATGCGCGAGAGCGTCTCGGCGCCGATGACGAGCGCGCGGCGGGCCTCGCCAAACCGCACGAACTTGTCCGCGATCGAGAGCGCATACATGAAGCCGCTGCAGGCAGTCTCCAAGCTGAAGGCTGCGGCTCCCCGGCAGCCGAGCCGCGCCTGCAGCAGCGCGCCGCAATTAGGGAACACCATGTCGGGCGTGGTCGTGCCGAAGGCGATGAAGTCGACATCGGCCGGCTTCAGGCCGGCCGCATCCAGCGCGGCCCGCGCAGCGCGCTCCCCGAGATCGACCGTGGTCTCGCCCGCCGCGGCGATGTGCCGCCGCTCGATCCCGGTCCGCTCCCGAATCCATTCGTCGCTGGTGTCCATCATTTTCTCTAGGTCGAAGTTCGTGAGAACTCTCTCTGGAAGGTACGAGCCAGTCCCCGCGATACGCGAATGATTCAAGTTGTCTAACCCTGTGCTGTCTCGGCTCCCTGGGCTTCGAGCGCCTGTGCAATGTGCGCGGTCAGTCCGCGACGCGCGGCGAGCGCCGCGGTGATGATGGCCCTGGCGAAGGCCACACCCTCGGCTCTGCCGTGGCTTTTTACCACGATGCCGGTCAGGCCGACCATGCACGCGCCGTTGTATTTTCGAGGATCGAGGCTGGCGGCCACCCTTCTCAGCACCGGGCGGGCGGCCAGCCCTGCCAGCCGATCGAGCCAGGAGGCGCGGAATTCCCGCCGCATGCGATCGGCGATCAGGGCCGCGGCCCCCTCCATGGTTTTGAGGGCGACGTTGCCGGTGAACCCGTCGGTGACCACCACATCGACGTCGCCCGAGAATATGTCATCGCCCTCGACGAATCCGACATAGTTGAGGCGGCTCGTGGCGAGCAGCACGTGCGCCGCCTGCACCACCTCATGCCCCTTGATGTCCTCCTCGCCGATATTCAGAAGACCAATCCTGGGTGCGGCGAGCCCGTAGATGTCGCGCGAGATGATCGCGCCCATGGCGGCGAACTGGCGCAGCTGCTCCGGCGTCGCTTTGGTGTTGGCGCCGAGATCGAGCATGTGCGTGTGGCCGTGGGCGGCCGGAATGGCCGAGATGATGGCGGCCCGCTCGACGCCCGGCAGTGTCTTCAGCACGAAGTGCGCGATGGCAGTCAGCGCGCCGGTATTGCCGGCGCTCACGCAAGCCGCGGCGCGTCCGCCCTTGACGAGTTCGATGGCGACGCGCATCGAGGAATCCTTCTTGCGGCGGATCGCCTCGCGCGGGCTCTCACTCATCGCGACGACCTGGCTGGCGGCTACCACCTCGATGCGCGCCCGTAGCGCCCGCGAGAACGATGACAGGTGCGCTCCGATGAGATCCGCATCGCCGACGAGCAGCACGCGCAGGCTCTCGTCCTCGCGCAGGGCGCCGAGTGCGCCGGCTATGTACTCGGGCGGCGCATGATCGCCGCTCATCACGTCGATGGCGATGGGCAGCACGGTCGGCGCGGCGCGGCCGCTCGTCAGCGGGGCGAAGCTATTCCTGCTCGTCCGCCTCGGCGGGCTTCTCGATCACGCGGCGGCCGCGGTAGAAGCCATCCGGCGTGATGCGATGACGCAGGTGCGTCTCCCCGGACTGCGGATCGGTGGACAGCGCCGGCGGGGCGAGTCCGTCGTGGGAGCGATGCATGCCGCGCCGCGAGGGCGTCTTGCGACTTTTCTGAACAGGCATAGTGTCCTCGTGCGCCCGAAGCGCGCGCTAACTTAAAACCAACCTTCTACTTGCGTCTCAACAGCTCGGCAAGCCCTGCGAAGGGCCGCTGGGTCACATGCTCCGGCTCCGCCGCGGCGACCCGCGGGGCGGCGGGCGGCACGGCGCAATCGCGCAGCTCCTCGTGCAGCGGCACGATCGGCAGCGCGAGCAGCAGCTCCTCCTCGACCAGCTCCCCGGCACTGATGCGGCCCTCGCGCGCGAGCACCGGCTCGAGCTCCGCGGGCACCTCGGGGGCGTGCGCCTCCGCGGCGATCAGCGCCACGCGCGTCGTGCTGTCGATGGGAAGCTCCATCACCCGCATACAGCGCTGGCATTGCAGCGTAGCTTTGCCCGCGAGCGACAGCTCCACCACGGCGAAGCCCGACTGCTGCCCGAAGCGCACGGCGCCCCGCACGCTCCCACCGATGCCCGCGATCCGCGATTTCAACCGCGGCAGCTCGGCCAACGGAACGTCAAAGTCGATCTCGGCCTCGCCTCGGGCGAGCCGATCGACTTCGAGCGGCTGGAACCAGGGCGGCGACATGGAGCCGGGTATAATAGGTATCGCCTGTCGGCAAGTCAAAATCGGCTGCGCACGTTAAGTGGTTGTTTCGCGCGGGCGATTTCACCGCCGGATGCTTCGAGATGCCTGAGCTCATTCTCGCCTCGACCTCCCCCTATCGCCGCGCGCTGCTTGAGCGCCTGGGTATCCCTTTCACCGCGCTCCCCCCCGGGACAGCGGAGGAGACGGTCTCCGCGGAGCTGCCCCCGGATCGGGCGTTGCGGCTCTCCATCGCGAAAGCCCAAGCCATCGCGACGCGCCGGCCGGACGCTGTCGTGATCGGTAGTGACCAAGTCGCCGCGGTGGGCAGCAAGATTCTCGATAAGCCAGACGATGTCGTCCGCTGCCGCGCCCAACTCACCGCCGCCAGCGGCTCGAGCGCCCGCTTCCATACCGCCTGCGCGGTGATCGCTCCTCAGGCCGGCATCCGCATGGTGCACATCGACACGACGACGGTCTATTTCCGCAGCCTCACCGACCCGGAGATCGAGCGCTATGTCGAGCGCGAGCGGCCGCTCGACTGCGCCGGCGGTTTCCGGGTCGAGGGCCTGGGGATCTCGCTCTTCGAAAGCATCGAGAGCCGCGATCCCACGGCCATTATTGGTCTTCCGCTGATATGGCTCGCCTCTGCGCTGAGGCGCGCAGGGTTTGTTATTCCATAGTTTATTGGCTAAAAGTCGCCTGCGGCGCTTTTAGCGGCCAGCCCAATGACTCTTTCGACCGGGCCCCAAGAGACGGCCCACCACGGCAGCCCCGGGGCGCTCACTCACTTAGCCTTGGACGGCAGACGATCGAGGACGGCGGCGAGCTCGGAGGGTAGTGGTGCGCTCACGCTGAATGGGCCGCCCTGAGGCCACTCGAAGCCCATGCTGTGCGCGTGGAGGAACATCCGCGTGAGCCCGAGTTCGCGCATGCGCGCATTGAATTCCGCATCGCCGTACTTCTCATCGCCTGCCGCGGGGTGACCGGCATAGCTGGCGTGCACGCGGATCTGGTGCGTGCGGCCGGTGTGCAGGGCCACCTCGAGCAGGGTTGCCAGTTTCCCGAAGAACTGTACCGGCCGGAACTCACTTACCGAGGGTTTGCCCGCAGCGTCCGCGCGCACGGTCCGCTCACCGCCCACACGGGTATCGGTGCGCAATGGGACGTCGATCCGTTTGTGGCCGAGGGTCCATTTTCCGGCCACGAGGACCAGGTAGCGCTTCTCGCACCGCCCTTCCCGCAGCAGCGCATGGACGGTTCGCAGCGTCGCCGCATCGCGCGCGATCAGAAGGCAGCCGCTCGTATCCCGGTCCAAGCGGTGCACGAGCTCGAGCGGCTCAGCCGGCTTGAGCGCCCGCAGCGCCTCGATGACCCCAAAGCTGATGCCGCTGCCGCCGTGGACCGCGATGCCGGCCGGCTTGTCGAGGACGATCAGCCGCTCGCTCTCTTGGACGATGGCCCGCCCGACTGCCTCGATCATCGCCGCGGGAGGCCCGCGCTGCGGCCGCGCCCCACCCTCCTCGGCTTGTTCCCGGACGGGAGGTACCCGCACCCGGTCCTTGGCATTGAGGCGCGCCTCCGGCCCGACGCGGTGACCATTCACGCGCACTTCCCCCCTGCGGATGATGCGAAATATCCGTGTTCGCGGCAGGTCGCCCAGGCGCCGCGCAAGATATTTGTCCAGGCGCTGCCCGGCTTCCGCTTCCTCGACCTCGAAGTGCCGGACCCCATGAGCCCGAGCCCGGCTCTCCTGGGCGAGGTCGCGGCTTGGGTGGGTCCTTTGACCCCGGGGAGCCTGGGAATCGCCCTCTGGCACGTCGACCTCGGCGTAAGACGCTGTTTCTACAATAATCTTTGCAGTATACTCCCGCCGCCGTCCACAAGTTCGGACGCGCCAATGGTTGGCGGCGCACCGCGCCGCATGTTAGTTGGACCTCGGCTTAAGAGGCCATCGTATTGGGCCGACAAGATCGCGCCGCCAGCGTCGAACCTCCTCAGTCTGGGTTCCGCGGGCCGCGGCATCGGTTGAGAGCATCGAAGCTTTTCCGGCACCCCGCCCTGTGTGAGGCGGGCATCGACGCCTATATCGAGACTCGCGCGCAACGTCAGCGTGCGCCGAGTGTGGGGAATCTTCGCCGCCGCGACGCTCTGGCGTTGCGGCCTCCCGCCTGCTTGCCGGCCCCTCATCTGATAGTAGGGGCACATGAAAAGAATGCTCGTGAATGCGACTCAGCAGGAGGAGTTGCGGGTCGCACTGGTCGACGGACAGAAGCTCTTTGACCTCAGTATCGAAATACCCTCCCGCGAACAGAAGAAGGCGAACGTCTACAAGGCGCGAATATCGCGCATCGAGCCCTCCCTCGAGGCCTGCTTCGTCGACTACGGCGCCACGCGCCACGGCTTCCTGCCGCTGAAGGAAGTCTCCCGGGACTTTTTCCGGCAGCAGCCGCAGGGTGGGCGGATGAACATCCGCGAGCTCCTCGCCGAGGGCCAGGAGCTCATCGTGCAGGTGGAGAAAGAGGAGCGCGGCAACAAAGGGGCGGCGCTCACGACCTTTCTCAGCCTCGCCGGACGGTTTCTCGTGCTCATGCCGAACAATCCACGCGCCGGCGGAGTCTCGCGCCGCATCGAGGGCGAGGAGCGCGACCAGATGCGCGAAGTGATGAATCAGCTGCGGATTCCCGACGGCATGGGGGCCATCGTGCGCACGGCCGGCGTCGGCCGCAGCGTCGAGGAGCTGCAATGGGACCTCGATAACCTGAACGCCCAATGGGAGCAGATCTCCGTCGCGGCCAAGGACCGCTCCGCCCCCTTCCTCGTGTACCGGGAGAGCGATGCGGTAACGCGCGCCATGCGCGACTATCTCTCCGATGACATCGGCGAGGTGCTGGTCGACGATCCGGCGGCCTTCCAGAAGGCGCAGGAATACATGCAGCGCTTCATGCCGGCGGACACGCAGCGGCGGCTGAAGCTCTACACCGACGACATTGCGCTCTTCACGCGCTATCAGATCGAGAGCCAGATCGAGTCCGCCTACGCGCACAAGGTGCAGCTCCCCTCCGGCGGCAGCATCGTCATCGACTACACCGAGGCGCTGGTGTCGATCGACATCAACTCCGCGCGCGCGACGAAGGGCAGCGACATCGAGACCACCGCGCTCAACACCAATCTCGAGGCGGCCGATGAGATCGCGCGCCAGCTGCGCATCCGCGACATCGGCGGCCTCATCGTCATCGACTTCATCGACATGGAGTCGAGCAAGAACCAGCGCGAGGTCGAAGACCGGCTGCGCGATGCGGTAAGGATGGACCGCGCGCGGATCCAGATCGGGAAGCTGTCGCGTTTCGGCCTGCTCGAGATGTCGCGCCAGCGGCTGCGGCCCTCGCTCGGCGAGTCGAGCCACATCGTCTGCCCGCGCTGCGTCGGCATCGGCAGCATCCGCAGCGTCGAGTCGATGACGCTCGCGGTGCTTCGCCTGATCGACGAGGAGCTGCGCAAGGACCGCACGTCGCGCGTCATCGCCCAGCTTCCGGTGGAAGTGGCGACTTATCTCTTCAATGAGAAGCGCGAGTGGCTGCGCACGCTGGAAGACCGCAGCTCCGCCGAGCTCATCATCGTCCCGAACCCCAACACCCAGACTCCTGAGTACTCCATCAAGCGTATCAGGGACGATGAGGACGACCTGCCGGAGAACCGGCAGACGAGCTATCTCATGCCGACGGCGCCCGAGCCCGCCGAGCCCGGCAGCGCCCGCGACAAGCGGCCGGCCGCGGAGGTCCCCGCCGTGGCGGCGCTGTTGCCGAGCACGCCGGCTCCGATCATGTCGCATCCGGCGGCAGCGGCTGCCGCGCCCGCCGCGGAAAGTGGCGCTGGCGAGCCTCGTGCGAATGGCGGGCTTCGCGGATGGTTCAGGAAGCTTTTCGCGGGCGAGCCCGAGGCTGCTGAGTCCGCGCCTGCCGGGGCGGTGCCGCCTGTCGCAACGCCGCCAGAAGGCACGACGCACCGCTCGACGAGCGGTGGCGAGCGACATCGTGATGGACGGCGGGAGCATTCCCGTCAACCCCGCCGTGCGGAAGGCGGTCAGCGTCGGGGGCAGGGGGATGCGCGCCGCGCCGACGGGCGCGGCCGTGATGGACGCGATCGGGACCGCGACCGGCGCGAGCACGACCGAGATCCCGAGCGGCGCCAGCGCGACCGGGATGTTGCTCCACGTCCTGCAGAACCCACGGCGACCGCTGTGAGCGCCTCAGCAGCCGAGCCACGCACCGGCATCGAGGCCGGCACTGCATCGCCAGCTGACCGCCCGGAGCGCGGCGAGCGACGCGGACGCCGCAGAGGGCGCCGCGGCGGGCGACATGGCGGCGGAGGCGGCTCCGGCCGGGAAGGCGGCTTGCGCGACTCAGCCAACCCGGCGGCGGCGCGGCCCGCAAGCTATGAAAGTGGCGGTGGTGCAGCCGAGCCCTCCGCGGGCGCCCATTCAAACGGTGGGCACGAGCAGCATCAGGAGCCGGAGGCGATGCGGGAGGCAGCCGCTGCGCCGGAAAGGGGAGAGCCACGCGAGCCCGCAGAAGCGGCCGCGCGCCACGAACCGCCTGCGGCGCCGGTTGCGCATTTCGAGCCTTCGGCGCCGACGGAAACCAACACGTCACGCGAAAGCAAGCCCTACGTGGTGTGGTCGTCAGCTCCGCCCGACACAGCGGCGCCGGGCGGCGGCGGCGGCCGGGGTCCGGAGGAGTAGCCGCATCCCGGATCAGGCGGCCCGGTACGAGCGCCGCAAGTGCTCGACGAGCCCCCTGGAGGCGGCCTCTATCAGGTCCAACACATCTTCGAAGCCATTGGGTCCGCCGTAGTACGGGTCAGGCACTTCACTGATACCCGCCTCCGGCGCGTACTCGAGGAAAAGGCGCAGGCGCTCGCGCATGTGCGCCGGCGCGCGGCGCTCCAGGGCGCGCAGATTCTCCCGGTCCATGGCGAGGATGAGGTCGAAGTGCTCGAAGTCGTGCGGCTCCACCACCCGCGCGCGCAGCGCCGACATGTCATAGCCGCGCCGGGCAGCGGCCTGACGCGTGCGCCGGTCCGGAAGCTCGCCGACATGGTAGCCCGCGGTGCCGGCGGAATCGACTTCCAACACCATGTCCGACGCCTCGCGCGCGGCTACGGCGCGAAACACGACCTCGGCCGTCGGCGAACGGCAGATGTTGCCGAGACAGACAAAAAGTATTTTCACTCAGCTACCTACATGTGATAAGGTATTGATATGGATAAAGTTTGTGTCTACATGTATCCGGGTGTGTCCACCCGCATGACGGCCCAAAATGTATCCAGCTGTATCCAGAAAATCGGCAAATGTTAAGCGATCTCCGAATACGAAGCCTCAAACCTCCAGACCGGGACCGCTGGATCAGCGACGGCAACAAACTGTACCTGCGGGTTCGCACAGCCGGAGGCCGAGCTTGGGTGCTTCGCCGACGCAAGGAAGAAGGTGGTAACGTCACGCTAGGACACTGGCCAGCCATGAGCCTCGCCCAGGCACGCATTAAGGCCGGTGGCTTCACTGGCAAGGTGCTGCGCAATTTTACCCTGACGGAGCTTCTTGAGGAGTGGCATGCTGATATAGTGCAAAAGAGGTACCGCCGGCCTGCCGAGGTCGCGGCCTACTTTGCCCGGATGGAACCCACCCTGCTAGCGACGAAGCTGCGCGACCTTGAGCGTGTGAACATTCGGCATTCGCTGCGCCGTTATGCGGAGCAGCGCGGACCCGTCGGCGCCAATCGCCTCCTGTCAATCCTCAAAACGGCGCTGCGCTTCGCGCGCGATGCCGGCTACCTCGAAGCATCACCGATCGATGGCCTCTCACCTGAGCTCGTCGGCGGTCGAGAGCAGGCACGGCATCGTGTTCTGACCGATCGTGAAATCCAGCGCGTCTGGCAGGCAAAGTCTCAGCACCTGCCGCTTCTGCGCTTCCTGCTCCTGACCGGGCAACGAATCGGCGAGGCGCAGCGGGCGAATTGGGCGCACATACAGGGAGATCGTTGGATCATCCCGGCCGAGCACGCGAAGAATGGACGCGAGCATTGGGTTGCGCTTTCCCGCCAAGCGCTGCGACTGCTCGAGAGTAGGAGGAGTGCCAGCCGCGAGCTCATCTTCGGCACTGCCACGGATACTGGCGTCCAGGCGTGGGTGCGGCGCTGGTGCGATCGGGAGACGATCACTCCTGCTTTCAGGCCGCACGACCTGCGAAGAACGTTCGCAACGCGCCTCAATACATTCGGCGTCATGCCGCATGTCGTCGAGAAGATTCTGAATCACACGATGGAGGGCGTCATGGCTATCTACAATCGCGCCGAGTACGAATTCGAGCGCGTCGAAGCCATGCAGAAATGGGCCGACGAACTCGCCCGGATGGTCGGGGAACCCCCGATCGATCAACGTAGGGAGCGCCATTAAATCGTTGCTCCCGCTCAACGCGCCAGGGCGGCGCCTTCGGAAGCGTTTAGGTAAGTCTCGAGCCGGATGGCGCTCGCACCTGACCCATGCTCTCAGCGATCCAGACTTCCCTGATCTCCGGCGTAACCGATACGAAGAAATTAAAGCGGGAATCTCGGTGTCGGAGCGGCTCGGCAATGACGCTGACATGGCGTGCTGCAAACGCGGACACTTCGCTTTCCCACCAACTCCCTACAACTAACCCCGAACAGCATCCCCGAACGCCAACCTCCGATGAGGCCGGCCGCGGTTGATCACCGCCGCGCGATTTGACTGTTCGATTGCTCTGCCCAAGGACTCGGTGACGTCCTTCCACGTACCCACTACGGCTGGTAGTCCAATTCGCTCGGGCGGAACAGATTGCCGGATTGCCGCCACGGCGTGGGAGTCGCAGGTCCGGTCGAATGTCCGCACCGGTCACTCGCTGCTTGGGCCGCTACTCACACTTTCTACCCTCAACGGACGAATAGCTTTAGCGGTCAGTCATTCTCGAAACAGCGGACATACGCGCCGCACCGACCTTGCGATGCGCAATGAGCATTTCGGGCCGTACCGGGAGCGCGTGATGGGCGCCGCCGAGGGGCGTGTTCTCGAGATCAGCGTCGGCTCCGGGCTCAATCTTGCCCGCTAACCGCCCGCGGTTCGCGACTGCCGCGCCCTGCCGATCAAATTCGATCCGGTTCGAGCGCCAAGAGCGGCCGAAAGAGCCTCCCCTCCAGCGGATACGCGCTCGATGGACAGCAGCAAGCCCTTTGTCCAGGCGAAGTTGACAACATACCCACCGGTTGGTATCCTACTCATGTGGGAGCCCATGCTGCGACTTGATCCGGCCCCTAGCGACTGCTCGGCGCTCTATTCGCCGACATTTGCAAGGGCACAAGGATTGCCTTTTCGCTCTCGGTGCTACAAACGTTCACGGGAGGAAATATGAATACACTTAAACACGCGCGAAATCTCTGGATACCCCTGCTTACGACGGTGGCTCTGGCTTCCGCCGGCGCTGCGGTCGCTCAAGTCAGGTACAGCGTTACCGACTTGGGCAGTGAGGGGAACGACGATCTGGGTTGTGCGATGTCCCTCAACAATCAAGGCTGGACGGAGATCATGGCTGGGGTGCTTGCACCAGCGCAGGTCAATTATTTGTTTGGGCAAATTCTAAGCGGACGCGCACTGATAGATGTCGACGGAGTCAAGACCGACCTCGGCACGCTCGGAGGACCGAACAGTTGGATGATGTGGGGTGAGATCAACGACTGGGGGCAGGTAGTAGGCGATTCCGAAACGGCTGCCCCGGATCCGAACGGCGAAGACGTTTGCGGCTTCGGTACACACCTTACGTGTCGCCCGTTTCTTTGGCAACCCTTCAAATTCAGCGCTCGCCCGGCGCTCGGCAAAATGAGCGCTCTGCCGACGCTCGGTGGAAATAACGGGCAGGCGAGCGCGATCAATAACCGTGGACAAATCGTAGGATTTGCGGAAAACGGTACCGTGGATTCAACTTGCCCGGCTAACACAACTAACGATATGACTGACCTGCCGGTGTTGTGGGAAAACGGCAAGGCTCAGGCTCTCCCTACGGTAGATAACAATCCAGACGGGGTCGCATATTGGATCAACGATCAAGGCGAAGCCGTAGGCTACTCGGGAACGTGCACCACAGCGCTTCACGTCGTATCATGGAAACATGACACTCCCACCGTGCTTCCTGACCTCGGAACTGGTGGCATCGCCTATGGAATTAACAACCGAGGACAAATTGTTGGGGCAGTCGGCAGTGCCGACGGCACAACCCAATCTGGCGCGATCTGGCAGAATGGCAGACTCACAAGTTTCAGCCTTCTGCCGGGAGATTTTGGCGGATTAGCCACCGGCATCAACGACAAGGGCCAGGTGGTGGGAAGCAACTATGACTCCAACTTCATGTGGTCCCACGCCTTCATCTGGCAGGGAAATGTGGTGACCGACCTCAACAAGCTGCTTCCAGCCAACTCAAACCTCTTTGCGGTCATGGCTAACAAGATCAACGACCGCGGACAAATCTCGGGCATGGCAATCGTACGCAGCGGGCCGGATGAGGGCAGCATCCACGCCTTTCTGGCAACGCCTAGCGGGGAAAGGACGGGTAAATCAGTTTCAGACGTCGCACCTACGCGCCCGAAGTCCAATTTGCCCGCGAATGCTGCCAAACAGCTTTTGCATCGATTCTCACTCGGCCGGTTCAGGCAATAAAGCCATTTCGCTCCCCCCTGTGCATGGCCCTGATCTCTGCTCGGCTTGACTCCGCAGACGCAATGGCACGCACGGCCTGGAACACGAACCCGTGAGGCGTGATGAACGGCACGCCACACGGGTTCGTTTAACCATCGAAAGCTCTTGTCGGTGAGCCGCTCCAGCATCTTCTGCCTTAAGCCTAGAGAATATGGCCTGACCATGTCCGGCTGCCCCGCATGACGAACAGGTAGGTTTGCTCTTCAGACCTGCCGCCCTTCGGGCGTCAGACTGCACACGGTGGATGTCAGCACTTACGGAGCGTGCACCAACATCTACCCGTATGACGCCGCAATGCATCAGGACGGAGCGATGGGCCGATTCTTCATCGTCGCGGTGACATACGAATTTTGATACCGCGGGCTCTCCTCCCGCGGATATCCCTCGAGTCGGCCCTTCAGGGGGCTCGACTCTTCTTTTCTCAGGGTTACGCCGTCAGTGCTTTTGGGAAGGGGGGCGGCCAGTTCGACGCCTGGGTCCCTGGCCGAACAACAGCTCGATGTACCGGCGCAGATGATCGAGACATGCGGCTGCGACCGCAGCGCTTCCATCTGCTTTCGCCAGGATGAAGCCGCCTTGAAGCACCGCCAGGATGTGCTGCGCAAGGCTTTCCGCTGTCCAGGTTCCGCGAATACCGCGCTCGCGCATCGCTTCGCGGATCTCGGCTTCCAGCCACTTGGCCTGGCCGGTGATGCTGCGCGCGCAGGCGCGACTCACATCCGCATGGGTCCGATACGCCTCCTGGATGATCGTGCCGGCAAAGCAGGTGAAATCGGGCAAGTCGCCCGTCAGGATCGCTTTACGAAACTCGATGTAGGCGATTAGCCGGCTGACCGGCTCGGCGCCGCGGTGATAGGGCGCCGCGGCGAAAGTCTCTACCGTCCGGGCATCCCACAGCGCCGCCGCGGCCAGGGCCAGGTCCTCCTTGCTCTTGAAGTGATGAAAGAAGCTTCCCTTGGTCAGCCCCGCCTCGGCGCA